>NZ_CP137079.1:1320977-2641955 GCF_033170155.1 Raineyella sp. W15-4
CACCGGCATGCGGGCCGGAGCCGGTGACCAGGGTGCCGAGGTAGACGGCGACCCAGGTCAACGCGTACGCCACCCGGGTGAGGGTGACCGGGAGGGTGCCCGCCACCGTGCTGGTCCGGCGCCGGGCCAGGGCGAGGTTCCAGGTGCAGATGCTGACCAGTGCCGCGGACAGCAGCAGATGGACGGCGACGAGGTAGGGGCTGAGCCGCACCCAGACGGTGATGCCGCCGACCACCGCCTGCAGGACGATACCGACCATCACCAGCTGGCTGAGCATCCGGACCCGCGGCACCCGGGTGCCGTTCTCCCGGGTCCGCCAGGCGGCGATGATGGTACCGACCGCGACAATGATCAGCACGAAGGTGAGCAGCCGGTTGCCGAACTCGATCGCCCCGTGCAGGCCGTTCGCCGGCAGGGTGACGTACGAGTCCGGGGAGCACTTGGGCCACTGGGAGCAGCCCAGACCCGAGCCGGTGACCCGGACGATGCCGCCGGTGAGGATGATGCCGCTGTTGGCGATGAGGTTCGCCAGCGACCAGCCGCGCAGCGCGCGCGTCGTGCCGAACAGTCGGGTCATGAGGTCCAACGGAAAGCCTTTCGTGCGGCCAGCGCGCCCAGCACCGACCAGACCAACCCTACGAGGAGGGGCTGCCAGAGCACCGTACCGTCGGACCAGGCGCGGAGCGACTCGCCGACGGCGGCGGTGGGCAGCAGGGCAACCACGGGACGCAGGGCCTCCGGGTAGCGGCCGAGCGGCAGCATCACCGCGCCGCCCATCAAGAGCACAAGGTAGATGAGGTTGGCCAGCCCGAGGGTCACCTCGGCGCGCAGTGTGCCGCCCAGCAGCATCCCGATCGCGGCGAAGGCGAGTCCGCCGAGGATCGTCGTGAGCGTCGTCACCAGGGTGGGCAGCAGGCCGCCGACCGGGCGCCAGCCGAGCGCCAGGGCGATCACCGCGAGGACGGCCAGCTGGCCGATCGAGACGATCACCAACGAGATCGCCTTGCCGAGCAGCAGCCCGCCACGGCCCAGCGGGGTGGGGGAGAGTCGCTCCAGCACACCGTAGCGGCGCTCGAACCCGATGTTGATCGCCAGCGAGGTGAAACAGGTGGACCAGACCGCCAGGGCGAAGACCGACGGGGCCAGCTCGCGGAACCCGTAGCCGAGCGCGGGGCCGAACCATTTGCCGACCACCAGGAAGCCGATCGGGATGACCAGGGCCAGCAGCAGCTGCTCGCCGTTGCGGACCAGCAGCCTGGTCTCCATCAGGGCGTGGCTCCACACCCGGCGCCCGGCGGGTGCCGCTCCCGGGGCGGGGGAGTAGTCGAGCGCGGTCACGAGACCTCCTGCCGTGGATATCACGGAACCTCCTGCCGTGGGTGAGCCGGCGGTGTCACCCAGTGGTGCGTCCGGGCCGGTCATGGGTGCATCCGGGCGTCGGTGTGCGCGAGGAAGACGTCCTCGAGCGATTTCCCGTCGGCGGTCAGCTCCGCCACGGTGCCGGCCAGGGCGATCCGGCCGTGATCGATGATCCAGATCCGGTTGGCCAGTTCCGCGGCCTCGTCCATCAGATGCGTGGTGAGCAGCACCGAGACACCGGCATCGCGCAGGTCCCCGACGAGCGCCCACACCGAGCGGCGCGAGTGCGGGTCCATCCCGGCGGTCGGCTCGTCCAGGAAGACCAGCTCCGGGCGGCCGACCAGCGCCCCGGCCAGGTTGACCGCCTGCTGCTGGCCACCGGAGAGCCGGCGATAAGGGGTCGAGGCGAACTCGTGCAGCCCGAGCCGCTCCGCCAGCGGCTCGACCGGCAACGGGTGGGCGTGCAGCGACGCGAGGTAGCGGAGCAGCTCCAGCGGTCGTACGCCGGACCAGGCGCCGGTGGTCTGCGGCATCATCCCGACCCGGCCGGTGGCGCACGCGGTGGCGACATCCTCGCCCATGATCCGGATCGTGCCCGAGTCCGGGGTGAGGATCCCGGTGCAGCACCGGATCAGGGTCGTCTTGCCGGCTCCGTTGGGGCCCAGCAGAGCGGTGACCCGGCCCGGTTCCGCGCGCAGCGCGAGGTGGTCGATGATGGTGCGCCCGCCGAGGCGTACGACCAGGTCGGTGATCTCGAGGGCGGCGGGGGAGTCGGGCACTCGTTGAGTCTAGGACCGGCGAGCCTGAGAATCCGGTGAGGGGTGTCGCGTGGGCTTGGCCCGACCTCCGCTGTCGTGTCCCGGATCCGCGGTTTGCGGGCGGGTGAGCCCTCGCCGGTGCTGCCCGTACGGCCTCGCCGGAGTGGTACCTCTCGCAGTAGGCTCGGGCCATGAGCTCCCCGGTCCGTCCGGCGGAAGGACGACCGTCGAGCAGAACGATCGCCCCCGTGCACGTCGTCGACCTCTTCGTCTACGTCGTGGTACTCAATCTCGCGGCACAGTTCGTGCCGGTGGTGATCACCGAGACTTTCTCCATGTCCCTGCTCGCTGCCTTCGTGCTCAAAGTCGTGCTCGAGGTGGTCCTGTTGGTCAAGGACCGGGTGAAGGCCAGGTTCAAGTCGGCCACGCGGCCCCTGATCCGCGTGGCCTTCGCGCTGCTGCTGTGGGTGGTCCTGGCCGGCAGCAAGTTCCTGGTCCTCGAACTCATCGCCCTGGTCTTCCACGGACGGGTCAGTCTGGGTGGCTTCTGGTCGGTGACCGGCCTCGTTGTGGTCCTGATGCTGTGCCGTGTCGGTGTCCGCCGCCTGCTCGCGCCCCCGGCCGGCGGATAACACCGGCACCGGCGGACGTGATCGGCCCAGCGCCTCCTTGCGCGGCCGGCTGGAGGACGGCTTGAGGCCGGCTGGGGCAGTCGCGCGTTCCCGCGGACCTTTGTGCGTTCCCGCGGATACGCAGGGTGCAGCGGGAACATCACAGCGTCCGCGGGAACCGGGTCGGGGTCCCGTTGCGTCCGCGGGAGTGTCACAAGGTCCGCGGGAACCTTGCTGTCAGCAGCGTCGGCCCCCGACCCGCCACCTCGGCCCGCGCCCCCTCACCCGAGGAACGCGGCCAACAGCGCCGCGACCTCATCGGGTGCCTCGTGGTTGACGATGTGACCGCTGCCGGCCACGACGCGTAACTGGGCCGTGGGCAGCGCCGCCGCTAACTGACGCATCGAGGCGACCGGCCCGCCACCGTGGTCGTGCTCGGCGGCCACCAACAGCGTCGGGGTGGACAGGGATGCGAGCCGCGCGGTGAGGTCCATCGCGACGAAGGCGCCGACGTACGCGACGTAGCCGTCGACGGAGCTGCGCCGGAACCCGGCCGTGAGTCGCTGCTCGACCTCCGGGTGGGCGGCCCGGAAGTCGTCCCCCAGCCAGCGCTCCACGGTGACCTCCCCGAGCCCTTCTAGACCGTCGCGCCGGGCGATCGCCTGCCGATCGCGCCAGAAGTCGCGCCGGTCGTCGGGCTGGCGTGCCCGGCAGCAGCAGGCGACCACCTTCTCCACCCGGTCGGGGTGATCGAGGGCGAGGGTCAGGGCGGTGGAGCCGCCGAAGCCCAGCCCGACCACGCTGGACCGTTCGATGGCGAGCGCGTCCCACAGCGCGACGATCCCCTCGGCGACACCCTCGATCCGTAGGTCGGCCGGCGGCGCTTCGCTCGCCCCGCACCCCCAGGGCTCGAACCGCAGCACCCGGTGGGTCGCCGACAGCTCGCTTGCCTGGCGCTCCCAGAACATGGCGTCGTTCCCGATGCCAGGCACGAAGGTCACCCAGGGGGCGCCGTCCGGCCCGGCCACGTACGCCTCCAGCCGCGGCCACTCGGGGACGGCCAGGTCGGGCAGGTGGGCAGCCACGTCAGGCCTCCTTCGGTGCGGGACGTACGTGCGGGGCGCCGGGGATGAAGTCGTCGGTGGTCCCGGCCCGGAAGCCCTCCAGCGCCTCGAGGGCGGCGCCGTCGACGTAGTAGAGCTCGGTGTAGCAGCCGATCGCCTCCCTGGTGTCCCAGTAGCTCCACCGGCAGTTGCCGGTGTCGGCCCGGAACCAGCCGGCCATCGCCTTGACGAGTCCGCGGGCGGTGTAGTGCGCCTCGGCCGCCTCGAATTCGGCCGGGTCGGGGAGCCGGAAGCCGATGTGGTGCGGGCCGGTGCCGTGCTCGTCGAGCCAGTCCCGATAGATGCTGCGGCCGCCGTCGTGCTCGGCCAGTTCGATCAGTGTGTCGCCGGCGAAGCTGTACGCACAGCTGAACTGGAAGTCCTCCGGCTCGCCCCAGTACTCCTTGTCGACCTGGTGCTTCGCCAGGTCGTACGCCGTGGACCAGCGGTCGACGCCATTGACCCTCCGCCAGTGGTCGATCGCCGTGTCGAGGTCCTCGACGACGAAGCAGATCTGGTCGAAGGCCTGGCCGATGAAAGCCGGGACCTCCGCCCCCGCGGCATCCGCGGCGGTGGCGACGGTGTTCGTGGTCATCTCTTGCTCCTTACGTACGTGCCCTCACCAGGAGACCGCGGTGTACTTGCTCTCCAGGTACTCCAGCAGGCCCTCGTGGCCGCCCTCCTTGCCGACGCCGGACTCCTTCCAGCCGCCGAACGGGGCCGCCGGGTCGGAGACCTTGCCGCGGTTGATGCCGACCATGCCGGACTCGAGGCGCTCGGCGATCGCCAGGCCGTTGCCGATGTCGCGGGTCTGGACGAAGGAGACCAGGCCGACGTCGACGCTGTTGGCCCGCGCGATGACGTCGTCGATGTCGGTGAAGGTCGCGACCGGGGCCACCGGGCCGAAGATCTCCTCCTCCATCGCCCGGGCGTCCAGCGGGACGCCGCGCAGCAGGGTCGGCTGGAGGAAGTGCCCGGGGGCGTCCACGGCATCGCCGCCCTGGGCGACCGTGGCGCCGCGGTCGTGGGCGTCCTGGATCAGGGCGAGCATGCCGTCGCGCTCCTGGCCGGTCACCATGGCACCCAACTCGACGCCGGGCGTCAGGCCATGGCCCACGGTGACCCTCGACATCGCCTCGGCGAAACGGCTGCTGAACTCGGCCTCGACCGCCTCGTGGACGTAGAACCGGTTGGCGGCGGTGCAGGACTGGCCGCCGTTGCGCAGCTTGGCGACCATGGCGCTGTTCACCGCGACGTCGAGATCGGCGTCCTCCAACACGATGAACGGCGCATTGCCGCCCAGCTCCATGGACGTACGCAGCACCCGCCGGGCGGCCTGCTCCAACAGGATCTTGCCGACGCCGGTCGAGCCGGTGAAGGAGATCTTGCGAACCCGCTTGTCGGCCATCATAGCGGCGACGCTGGCCGAGGAGCTGCGCGGCGTGACGACGTTGACCACGCCGGCCGGGACGCCGGCCTGTTCGAAGACCCGGGCCATCGCCAGCACGGTGAGCGGGGTCTCCTTCGCCGGGCGCAGCACGGTCGTGCAGCCGGCGGCCAGGGCGGGGCCGATCTTGCGGGTGGCCATCGCGGCCGGGAAGTTCCACGGGGTGACGAACAGCGAGACCCCGACCGGGTGCAGGGTCGTGATGATCCGGTAGTCACCGCTGGGCGCGGTGCTGACGTTGCCGAGGGCCCGGACGGCCTCCTCGGAGAACCAGCGTAGGAACTCCGCGGCGTAGTCGACCTCGCCGAGGGCCTCGCCGTACGCCTTGCCGCTCTCCAGCGTGATCAACCGGGCGATGTCGGCCTTCTGGGCGATCATCAGGTCGAACGAACGCCGCAGGATCTCGGCCCGTTGCCGGGGCGGGGTGGCGGCCCAGCCCGCGGCGGCCTCGTCGGCCGCCGTCACGGCGTCGAGGCAGTCGTCCAGGGTGCCGTCGGCGACCTCGACGATCGTCTCGGCCCTGCCCGGGTCCTCGACCGGGAAGCTGGCGCCGTCGGACGCGGCGCGCCATTCACCGCCGATGTACTGGCGGCCCTGCAGGGCTAGGTCGTACGCCGATCCCGGGGTCACGGTGCCGAGGGTGCCGGTGGTCAGGGTGCTGGTCATGGTCACTGTCTCGTTCCTCTCGGTCCCGGGCTCAGGCCCGGACCCGGCCGGCCAGGAAGGCTTCGTCAGGGTCGTCGGTGCAGGGCAGACCCGCGGCCTTCAGGCCGGCGCGCAGGGACTTCATGTGCTTGTCGGGCAGCCGCGTCATCGGGTGGCGCAGCGCGCCCCCGTTGAAGCCGGCCAGCCAGTCCTGGTACTTCCACGACGTCCGATTGAGGGTCGAGGTGCCGGGCATGTACGAGGCGCCGACCGCGTCGTTCGCGAGTCGGGCCGGCATGGTGCCCCAGAAGTTCTCCATGGCCTGTTCCCACTGGCCGTTGCGGGCCTGCCGGAACGCGGTCGGGTAGTAGTCGCCCATCCACTGGGTGTTCGAGGTGCCGGAGAACTGGATGTCCATCAGGTCCATCAGCGGCAGGCACTGGTTCTCGATCGGGTGCGAGATGATGATCTCGTCGCGGAAGTGGTGGTACATCTCGATCGAGCCGATCGGCTGCGGGTAGCCCTGCTCCGCCTTGATCGCCACGACGTTGGGGATGGTGTCGATCATCCGGCGCACCAGCGAGACCTGCATCCCGGCCGGGTGCACCCGCTCGAAGCCCCACAGCGGTATCGCGAACAGCATTACGGCCAGGTCGACGGCGTCGCAGAAGGCCTTGGTGTAGTCGTAGATCTCCTGCTCCGAGGTTGGCCAGAACTGCGCCGGGTAGGACAGCAGCGCGATGTCGGCCCCGTTCGCCTCGGCCAGCTTCGCGGCGTGGATGTTCTCCTCCAGGCTGGCGAACGCGGCGTGGAAGAAGAGCTTCGTACGCCCCGCCGAGGCCTCCCGGGCGATCGCGGTGAACTCGGCGTTCTCCTCCGGGGTGATGTTCGTCTCGGCCATGATCAGCGTGTAGTCGTAGCCCAGTCGGGCGATCAGGTCCACGTCGTGGGCGATGCCGTTGGCGTTCAGCATCTTCAGGTCGGGGGCGAACGACGGCTGGGTGACACCGGAGACGCCGGTGAGGTGCTCCCAGGCCCACTCGCGGGCCTCGTTCTTCTGGTAGTCCATGCTGTAGCTCCTCTGCTCGCTGATGGTGGATGTGGGCCGGGTCGGCTCAGCGGGGCCGCCGATCCCTGGGACATACGTGTCCGGATCGCCGGGGTCACTTGTTGATCGGCTGGATCGGCGAGTCGACGACGGTGCCGAGGCCGAGATGCTCGGCCCTGATAAGGATCTGCTCGGCGATGACGAGGTCCTGCAGGCCGGAGCCGACCGACTTGTAGACGACGATCTCCTCGTCGTTCTCCCGGGCGGCCCGGCGGCCGCTGACGATGTCGGCGAGCGAGAAGACCCGCCCGTCGAGGTCGATGCCCTCGGCCCTGGCGGCTAGGAAGTCGCCGGTGTCCTCGGTCACCTCCTCGACCATGTCGGCGACGATCCGGGCCGCCCCGGCGAGCAGGTCGGTGCCGACCTCGCGCTGTTCGGGCAGGGTGGAACCGATCGAGACGACGGTCGTCCCGGGCTCGACCCAGGCCCCGCGCAGGGTGGGGGATTCGTCCCGGGACCGGGCCGCACAGAGGATGACGTCCGCTCCGCGGGCCGCCTCCTCCGCACTCACCGCTGTCCGGACCTCCACGCCGGTCCCGGCCCTCGCGCGTTCGGCGAACGACTGCCGGGACGCCTCGCGGGGGCTGAACACCGTGGCAGAGGCGATGGCGCGGATCGTGCTCACGGCCAGCAGGTGGTTGTAGGCCTCGAAGCCGGAACCGATCACGGCGACCGAGAGCGGGCGGCGCGGCGCCGCTGCGTCCACGAAGACCGCCGAGGTCGCGGCCGTGCGCAGGCCGGTGATGTGGTTGCCGTCGACGATGGCCCGTAGCGTGCCGACCTGCCGGTCGATCAGCAGGATGGTGTAGCTGGCCTTGACGTTCTGCCGGTTGACGGTGATGAGCTTGGCCCCGACGTGGTCGCCCGAGGTCGAGATGGCGGTCATCCCGCGCAGCCAGACGCCGGTGTCGCGGGCCATGGAGCGCATCGGCGCCATCTCGGCGGTGAGGTGGCGACGGTACGCCGTCCGCAACGCGTCGATCGCCTCGCCCCAGTCGGCGAGTCGTTCGACGTCGGCAGCGCCGAGCAGGCGCAACTGTCCGGCCGGGGTGGTGACGGAGCCGTGGCCGCCGGCGGCTGGCACGGGTGACCCGTGCGTTCCGGAGATCGGCGTGCCGGAGGCGGGAGTGACGGTGCTGTGGGACATGGCGCGGTGGCTTCCTCCGAGATCGGGTACGGGCATCAGACCGGCGAGGAGGCCCAGAGCTTCTGGTCCGGGTCGTTGGCCTGGGCCTGGAGCATCCGCTCGGTGATCGGGCCGCCGAAGCCCCACTGGTCCTGCGTCTCGGGTGCCAGGTCGTAGATTCGCGGGACGTGGTGCTCGTCGTCGATGACCTCCAGGGAGGTGGTGTACTCGTGCACGTTGCCGTTCGGGTCGAGGAAGTAGGCGAAAGTGTTGTCGCCGGCGGTGTGTCGGCCAGGACCCCAGAGGACCTCCTTGCCCGCCCGCAGCAGCCGACCCGAGCCGCGCAGGTACTCGTCGATGCCGCGCATCTCGAAGGACACGTGGTTGACGGCGGTGTGCCGGCCGCGGCCGAGCCCCAGGATGTGGTGCTGCGTCCCGGCGCGCATGAAGCACAACACATTGCCCAGCCAGTCGGTCAACCGCAGGCCCAGGTACTGCTCGTAGAACGCCTTCATCGCGTCCAGGTTCGGGGTGTTGATCACGAGGTGGCTCAGCGCCTGGGGAATCGACTCGCGCTCCTCGAGCTGCCGGAAGGGCTTGGGGATGACATCGGCCGAGACCTCGACGAGCACGCCGTCCGGATCGAAGAACCGCACCCCGTACCCGCCGCCGGGGGTGTCGAGTGCACCGGGCTCACGGTTGAGGCGTACGCCGCCGGCGAGCAGGCGCTCAGCCAGCGCGTCCACATCGGCCGTGGTCTTCGCGGCGTACGCCACCAGGTCGATGCCTTTTCGGTCGTCCTCGCGCAGCCGGACCACATACTGCTCGGGATCGGCCGGGGTGCCCCAGAAGGAGATCCCGGAGTCGTCAGCGATCCGCTCCAGACCCCACAGGTCCTGGTAGAAACCGACGGCCTCCTGGTACCGGGGGACAGCGAGGTCGAGGTGGCGGACCCGGGTGACGGGGCGGAACGGTTCGATCATGGGTGGACTCCTCGTCCTTGAGGTGGGCTCGTGGGGCTTGCGGACGCCGTGCCGGTCGGGGCGATGTGACGAGGCTAGGTCGCGTGAGACCTGCGCCACCAACAATCAATATTGAATGGATATATTGACCGAATCAATGTTTTTGCGGATACTGGCGGCCATGGAACTGAACCGCGTGGACCTCAACCTGCTGGTGGCGCTCGATGCTCTGCTTGCCGAGCACAGCGTTACGCGGGCCGCCGAACGGCTTCATGTGGGACAGTCGGCGATGAGCTCGACGCTGGGCCGGCTGCGCAAGCTGCTCGGTGACCCCATTCTGGTCCGGGACGGCCGTGCCCTGGTGCCGACGCCTCGGGCGCTCGCCCTCGAACTTCCGGTCCGGCGATTGCTGGCCGACACGGAGCGGCTGCTCAGTGACGCCGGAGGTTTCGACCCCGCAGCCGATGCGCGGACCTTTACCATCCTCGCCAGTGATTTCGTGGTGATGACCTTCCTGCAGCCGCTGTTGGCCCGGCTGTCTCGCGAAGCGCCCGCGGTGAGGTTCACCGTCCTTCCGCCGGGAGAGGGATTCGAGGAGGACCTGCGCCGCAACCGCGTCGACGCCGTCGTGGTTCCCAGGGAGATCCTCCCGGGCTATCGGAAGTTCAGGCACCAGGTGCTGTTCCGGGACCGCTACGTGTGCGTCGTCGATCGGGACAACCCGGATGTCGGGGGCAGCCTCTCCGTCGAGCAGCTGTCCACGATGCCGTACCACGCCTGGGGGTCCGGGGCGCTCCCGTCACTGGTCGAGATCCAGCTCGATTCGCTCGGCATCGAGCGCCGGATCGAGCTGGTCACCACGATGGGTATCGCCCCCTTCGTGGTGCGCGGGACCCGCCTGCTGACCATCATCCCAAGCCGGCTCGCCAGTTACCCGTCGATCCTCCCCGACCTGCGCCTGTTGGAACCCCCTGTGTTGCTCGGCGGTCTCTCCGAGACGCTGCTGTGGACCGACATCAACGATGCCGACCCCGGGCACCGGTGGATGCGCAGGGTGTTCGCCGAGCATGCCGCCGCGCTGGCCGCTGCCGGCACCCAGTGATCGGATCAATAGCTGGTAACGGAAGAATGTGTTTCCCGTCACATTCGAGAGTCTTTAGTTTCGTGGTCATCCGCCCGTTCCGCGTCGGCCGACGTCGCCCGACCACCAAGGAGTCCCCATGACCACCCCCTCGTCCGTGCATGCCCCGGTGCGCGCCACGCCACCGCCCGTCACCGGATACTCGGGAACCCTGATCGCTGCTTGCTCCGCCGTCTTCGTCTCCCAGGCCATCAGTGCTCTGCCCGCCTCACTGAACGGCCTGTTCCAGTCCTCCCTCGGGATCTCCGGCATCCAGCTCACCTGGATCACCGCGGCCTTCATGGTCACCGTCGTCGTGTTCGAGTTCACCTTCGGTGTGCTGGGCGACATGTACGGCCGCAAGAAGCTCGTCCTCGGAGGCGCCGCCCTGGCGCTCGTCGGCAGCACCGTCTCCGCGCTCGCCCCCACCGTCGAGGTGGTCTGGGTCGGTGCGGCGATCAACGGCCTCGGGGCCGGCGCGATGTTCCCAGGGTCCCTGTCCCTGGTAGCCGCCATCACCCACTCCGCCGACCAGCGGGCCAAGGCGATCGCCATGTGGGCCGGAGCCCTCTCCCTCGCCTGTGCGGCCGGGCCATTGGCGGGCGGCATCCTGTCGTCCGGCGGCAACTGGCGGTTGTCGTACTGGTTCCTGGCCGTCATTGCCGTCGTTGCTCTGCTGTTGACCGCCTTCCTCGCCGTGGAGTCCTCCGCGCCCGAGGGTCGCAAGCTCGACGTCCCCGGCCAGCTTGCCTTCGCCGCCGGTCTGCTGCTCGTCCTCTACGGCGTCATCCAGGGGGCCGAGGACGGCTGGGGCAGTCCGCGTATCATCGGCGCCTTCGTCCTGGGGGCGGTGCTGTTGGGCCTGTTCGTGCTGATCGAGAACCGGGTCGCCTCGCCGATCCTGCACCTCGGCCTCTTCCGGGATCGGGCCTTCGCGTCCACCGCGCTCGTCGCGGTGCTCGGCATGTTCACTTTTCTGGGCTTCGGCTACGGCGTCAGCATGTGGCTCGGCCCGGTCCAGCACATGCCGCCGATCATGATTGCACTGGCCTTCGTGATCGTCCAGGCCCCGACCTTCGTCCTCGTGCCGCTGCTGTCCCGTCTGCTCCGGGTCGTCAGTCCGATGTGGTTGCTCGCCGGCGGGTGGGCGCTGATGGGGATCGGCACCCTGGTGTTCAGCCGGCTGGACGTCACGCACCACTCCTTCACCCCGTTGGTCGTGCCGTGCCTACTGGTCGGTTTCGGTTTCGCCCTGGCTCTGAACTCGATGACGGCCGTCGCGCTGAACAACGTGCCGATGCACCTGGTCGGCATGGGCAGTGCGACCATCAACATGATCCGTGACCTCGGTTTCGCTCTCGGTCCGGCGCTGGTCGGCTCGATCGCGCTGGGCCACGCCGCCCGCGCCTTCGACCGGAACCTCGGCACCGCCGGTCTGTCACCGGCGGACCTGCAGGCGGCCCAGCAGGTGAACCAGCTCGCCGGCCCGCTGGCTGTGAATGGCTTGCCACAGGGTGCCCCTGGCTCGCTGGCGTCCGGCATCGCCCTGCAGTCCCTGGGTGACGGGTTCTCCCGTGGTCTCCTGGTGGCTGCCATCGCGGCCTTCGCCGCCGCGGTCCTCACCGTTGTCCTGATGGCCGGTGTGACGGTGCATGACCCTGACCCCGAGGCCCTTTTCGACCCGCTGCATCCGGCCGTCGACTCCACCCCGGTTGTCGACCTGCCGATCCCTGTCCACCCTGACCAGCCCGGCTTCGAGAGGGGCACTCGGCATGACCACGCCTGAATCCGCTCTCGTCATCGGCGGAGGCTTCTCGGGGACCTCTGCTGCCCTCGAGCTGGCGAAGCGTGGCGTACGTGTCGACCTTGTCGAGATCAGTGCCGAGTGGGGGTCGTACGGTGCCGGGATCAGCATCGGCGGCCCCACGTTGCGGGCCCTGCGGACCCTGGGCGTCCTGGATCGGTACCTCGCCGAGGGAGCGGCCTTCGACGGGACGGACGTGCTCACCGCTGAGGGACGGCCGCTGGCCGCCCTGCCCACCCCCCGAGTGGCCGGGGACGATGTCCCGGGCAACGGTGCCATCATGCGACCGACGCTCCAGCGGATCCTGTCGGAGGCCGCCGTGGCCGCCGGCGTCCGGGCTCACCTGGGCAGCACCGCGACCGACCTGATCGACGACGGCGACGGCGTCACCGCCGTCCTGACCGACGGGTCCCGGGACCGCTACGACGTCGTCGTGGCCGCCGACGGCCTGTACTCCCGGACACGCCGGACACTGTTCCCCGATATCCCCGGCCCCCGCTACAGCGGGCAGGGGGTGTGGCGGGCTGTCCTGCCGCTCGATCCGGCCATCGACCACACCACTCTGTGGGTCGGTGACGACCTCAAGGTCGGGCTGAACCCCGTGTCCGACCGTGAGATGTACCTCTTCGTCAACGAGAACATCCCGGTCCACCGCCGGGTGCCCGACGACGAGCTGCTGCCACGGCTGGGAGCCCTGCTCGAGCGGTTCACCGACCCGCGGGTGCGGTCCGCCCGCGACCACCTCTCCGGGACCTCGCTCATCTCCTTCCGCCCCCTCGAGGGGCTGCTGGTGTCCACGCCCTGGCATGCGGGCAGGGTGGTGCTGATCGGTGACGCCGTGCACGCCACCACGCCGCACCTGGCGTCGGGGGCCGGCATCGGGATCGAGGACGCCATCGTCCTGGCCGAGGAACTGTCCTCTGGGGGTGAGGTCGAGGATGCGCTGGCCGCTTTCGAACGGCGTCGCTGGGACCGGTGTGCGATGGTCGTCCGCAACTCCGGTCGCCTGGGCGAGATCGAGATCACCGGCGGGGATCGCCACGAGCATGCTGACCTGATGGACGCGTCGTTCACCGCCCTGTTGCAGCCGATCTGACCGCAGTACGCCCCCGTACGGTCGGGCCTGACCTGTGCATCTCTATTGATGGAGTCAATGTGGATCATCATCAACAACCGTTTTTCAAAATGTGACGTACGTCCTACGGTTTTCGGTATCGACCAGCGCCCACGGCGCTCCCACCGACCATCACCACGATGCGCAGGAAGGCAAGGAAGCCATGAGCATCTCCATCACACTCGATACCTCCAAGTGCCAGGCCTACGGGCTGTGCATGGGCATCGCCCCCGACCACTTCGATGTCCCGGCCGGCCGGTCCATCGCCGTCCTGCTGCGCGACGCCGCAGAGGACGACGAGCGGGAGGATCTCGAGGAAGCCGTCCGCAGCTGCCCGGCGCAGGCCATCACCCTCATCGCGATCGGCTGATCATGGGTCAGCCGAAGAACGTCCTCGTCGTCGGAGGCTCCGCTGCCGGCCTGGCCGCGGCCGACGGTCTACGGGAAGGCGGACACGAGGGCCTGATCACCCTCCTCACCGCGGAGAAGCAGGCCGGGTACGATCGGCCGACCCTCTCGAAGGCCCTGCTCTCGGGGACCGGCGAGCCCGAGGTCCGTGCGTTGCGTAGCCCCCAGCACTTCGCGGACAAGGACCTTCGGCTGCGCACCGGCGTCAGCGCGGCCCGGCTCGACCCCGAGCGCCGGGTCGTCGTCGCGGACGGCGGCGAGGAGTTCCCGTACGACGTGCTGGTGATCGCCACCGGCGTCCGCAACCGCACCCTCACCACCGACGAGGGAGAGGTACTGCCGACGATGCGGACCAGCGAGGACCTGGCCGTGATCCGTGACCGCGTCGCAGCGAGTGAGGCGATTACCGTGGTCGGCGCCGGATTCATCGGTCTCGAGGTCGCGGCGAGCCTGCGCGAGCGGGGCAAGGAGGTCACCCTCTTCGGCGCCCATCCGCTGCCGATGGACCACATCATCGGCCCGGAGGTCGCCGGGATCATCCGTGATGAGCACCGCCGCCACGGTGTCGATCTGCGCGCCGAGACCTTCGTCACTGGGATCGGCGGCGAGGCCGGCGGGTACGTCCTGCGCTACACCGACCGCGAAGGCATCGAACACACCCACCCCAGCGGGTGCGTGATCGCCGGCATCGGCGTCACCCCGAACATCGAATGGCTGGAGGACTCGGGCCTGTGCCTGGACGGCGGTGTGGTCACCGACGCGGCGGGACGGACGAACCTCCCCGAGGTGTGGGCCGCCGGCGACGTGGCCTATTACTTCCACCCGCTCTACGACGAGCTCGTCCGGGTGCACCACTGGACGAACGCGGTCGAACAGGGCCGGGTCGTCGGCCTCAACATCGCCCGGGGCACCGACACCGCGTTCCGGACCGTGCCGTACTTCTGGACCGACATGTTCGGCCGCAAGTACCACTACTACGGCCGTCGCCGGGGCGGCGACGAGTCCGTCCTCGCGGTCGGGTCGTACGCCGACGACGAGTTCCTGGTGATGTTCGGCGCCGGCGGGAAGATCCATGCCGTCGTCTCGCGTGGGTGCGGACGCGTCCTGCGTGGCTACAGGAAGCTGCTGCAGTGCGGAGCCGGCTGGGACGAGGCGCTGGCCCACGCGGGCATCACCACCGCACGAGCCGGGGCCTGAGCCCGCTGCGATCGAGACAGGACCGACCGGTACGCCGGACCCGTATACAGGGCCACTGCTCCGGGCCGGCACCGGCACCGCTGTCCACCGTCACCCTCCCCACCATCACGCACCCGCCCCGCCCCGCCCCGACACCCCGCGTGGGCCGGTTTCCCGGCCACCGCACACCACCCGCCAAAGGTTCGAAGGAGAACCCATGCACCGGTACCAATCCCCGAGCCCGGACGACGCCGCGTACATCGACGCCGTCGTCGACCGGGTCGAGGCCTCGCTCGACGAGAGCCTGCTGCCCGTCGACATCTTCAACGACGACCGGATCTTCGCCGCCGAGATGCAGCGCATCTTCACGAAGAACTGGGTCTTCATGGGTCACGAGTCGGAGATCCCGAACAAGGGGGACTTCGTGATGCGCCGGATCGGCGTGGACCGGGTCATCCTGGTCCGCGACAGCACAGGCACGATCCGCGTTCTGAACAACCACTGCCGCCACCGCGGTACGGAGATCTGTCACGAGGACAGCGGCAACACCTCGGTCTTCAAATGCCCTTACCACGGCTGGGCGTACAAGAACGACGGTGACTGGGCCGGTGCCCCGCTGATGAAGGACGCGTACGGCGAGAAGCTCGACGCGCGTGACTGGGGCCTGCTGCGCGCGCCCAAGGTGGAGACCCTGTTCGGGTTCGTCTTCGCCTCGCTGTCCGAGGACGTTCCGCCGCTGCGCGAGGCGCTCGGCGACGCGGTGTGGGCCTTCGAGGCGATCTTCAACCTGCACGAGGACGGCGTGGAGGTGCTCGGTCCGCCGGAGGTCTTCACCGTCAAGGCGGACTGGAAGAACGGTGCGGAGAACTTCGCGGGCGACGCTTACCACGTCGGTACCACCCACTACTCCAACACCCTGGACGGCTTCATCCCCGGCTTGAACAACGTCGCGGTGGCGGCCCACGGCTACGACTTCGGCAACGGCAACAGCTTCATCGGTCACTCGATCCACGAGCTGATCGCGCCGCCGTTCACCTTGTGGGGCTATCCGGAGGAGGTGCGCAGCCAGTTCCAGTTCGACCGTCTCGACGATGTGCAGCGGGAGATGATCGAGAACCGCCCGCCGACCATCGGCACGATCTTCCCGAACCTCAGCTACCTGCGCTTCCCCCAGCCGTACAAGGAGAACGAGTGGCCGATCCCGTTCACCAATATCCGCGTCTGGCAGCCGGTCGCGCCGGGCGTGATGGAGCTGTGGACCTGGGAGTTCGAATACACCTGCGCCCCTCAGGAGTACAAGGACAAGGCCTACCTCGCCGGCCAGTACGGCTTCGGCTCCGGAGGTGTCTTCGAGCAGGACGACACCGTCGTCTGGGAGGGCATCGCCAAGGCGGGCAAGAGCTCCTGGGCCCGGGAGGCCGGTATGCGCCTGCACCTCAGGCAGAAGCGCAACGGGCCCGACCCCGAGTGGCAGGGTCCCGGCAGGTACTACGAGTCGATCCTCGGTGAGTACCTCCAGGAGGAGTTCTACCGCCGCTGGGTCAAGGAGATGCGTTCGCACAAGACCACCCAGCCAGCAGAGATCAGGGCCGCCGGGATCGCGGCCGGCGGGGCCGAGACCGTGGGGACGACGGCGAGCACCGAAACCGCGCTGGCCGCCATCGCCGAGACCGAGAAGAAGCAGGGGGCCCTGGCATGACCAGCGAACAGGTCGACCTGACCGCCGAGCAGCTGCGCCACCTGGCCGAGGATTTCCTGGCTCGCGAGGCCAAACTGCTCGACGAGCGCCGCTATGACCAGTGGCTGGAGATGATCGACGACGACGTCCTCTACGAGGTGCCGATCCGCGCCGCGAAGTTCGACTACGACGAGGAGACCAGCGCCGGCGCCTTCCGCATCCGTGACGACAGGTACCTGCTCGCGCTACGGGTGAAGCGGTTGGCCACCGGCCAGGCCTGGGCCGAGGTGGCCCCGTCCCGGACACTCCGGGTCGTCGGCAGTGTCATCGTCGAGCGGGGCGAGCTCCCGGACGTGATCAACGTCGAGAGTGCCGTCCTGCTCTACCGCCAGCGCGGCCACGACGAACTCGGCGACATCATCCCTGTCCGCCGGACCGACCGACTGCGGATCACTGACACCGGGCTCAAACTGTTCCGTCGCCACGCCGTCCTGGCCACCGCCATCTTGCACACGCCGAACCTCGGCGTCTTCCTCTGATCACGAAAGGTCCGCACCATGCAGATGCTCGAGAACGACGTAGTCCTCGTGATCGGTGGAGGATCCGGGCTGGGCCTCGGGGTCGTACGGCACTGTCTCGGCGAAGGGGCCCGGGTCGCGGTTCTCGAGGTCTCGACGGCGAAGGTCGAGCAGCTGCGTGAGGAGTTCGGTTCCGACGTCCTGACCATCCGCGGTGACGTGACCGAGCTCGCCGACGTCGAGTCGGCCCGGGAGGAGATCCTCGCGACGTACGGCCACATCGACGCCGTCATCGCCTGCCAGGGCATCTTCGACGGACAGGTCCCGGTCGCCGACATCGCCCCCCGGCGACTCGCGACCCTGTTCGACGAGGTGTTCCACGTCAACGTGCTGGGCCACCTGCTGGTGGCCAGCGTGTTCCGCGAGGCACTCGCCGCCCGTCAGGGCGCCCTCGTCCTCACCTCTTCCACCGCTGCGTACGCCGCTGACGGGGGAGGGGCCGTCTACACGGCAACCAAGGGGGCGATCCGTAGCCTGGTCGGCCAGCTGGCCTTCGAGTTCGCCCCCGACATCCGGGTGAACGGGGTGGCCCCCGCCGGGATCGCCGGCAGCAAGCTGGCCGGCCCGGGCACCCTCGGGCTCGCCGGGGCCACCCAGGACGCCATCCCCAAGGACGCCTTCCTGTCCACCTTCCGGCGCGTGTCGCTGCTCCGGGAGTTGCCCACCGCCGAGGAGTACGGACCCGTCTACGCCTTCCTGGCATCGCGTCACAACACGATCATGACCGGCCAGACCGTCGTGGCCGACCAGGGGCTGCTCAACCGCGCGGTCCTGACCGCGCCGGCCCGCTGACGCGACCGGCGGCCTGACCGCGCCGGCCCGCTGACGCCGCGCACCAGCTTTCGACCCACCCCCATCGCCGAGGAGGCGACCTGTGACCACCACCAAGAACTACGGCCTCACCGGCCTGGAGGAACTGCGCTTCGCCGTCGAGGACCTGGCGGCCGCCACCCGCTTCGCCGAGGACTGGGGACTGACCCGCCTCGACGACTCCGCGGAGTTCCGTGCCATCGACGGTTCCCGTGTCGAATTCGTCCGTACCGACCTGTCCGACCCGCGGGCCACCCCGGTCGGGGACGCCAGCGGTCTGGCCGAGATCACCTGGGGCGTACGCTCCGCCGACGATCTGGAGGCTCTCCGTCGGGAACTGGCCACCGATCGGGAGGCGGTCATCGGTCCGGACGGGGTGCTGCGCAGCCACGACGACCTCGGCTTCCGGCTGGCGTTCCGCATCACCCGCCGGGAGAAGGTCGACTATGCCGTGACCCGCTACAACTCCCCGCAGCAGCCCGATCGGATCGACAGCCGCGCCGCCCGTTACGACCGCGCTGAGCCGTTCCAGCTCAGCCACCTGGCCATCGGCGTCGATGACGCCTGGCAGGCTGCCCAGTTCTACCTCGACCGGCTGGGCTTCCGGGTCTCCGACCGGTACGCCAACCGGGGGATCTTTGCCCGCTGTTCCGCCGAGGGCAACCACCACGACGTGTTCTTCATGAACGCCAAGCAGCCGGGGACCCGCTTCAACCACCTGGCCTGGAAGGTCCGGGATGTGCACGAGGTGATCCTCGGTGGCCAGGCCTTCGACGCGAAGGGGTGGCAGACCTTCGCCGGCCCGGGCCGACACCTGGTCTCCTCGGCCTGCTTCTGGTACTTTCTCACCCCGTTCGGCGGCTCGTGGGAGTACGCCGCCGACGAGGACATGGTTACCGAGCAGTGGGAGCCACAGGATTTCGCGGCCGAGGCGCACATATTCTCCCAGTGGACCTTCGGGCTGGAGAAGTCGGACGGCACGCTGCGCGGACCGATCTCCGGCAGTCGGCCGGCCGCGAATGACCCGCGCGACCCGGAATCGATGGTGGTCGGATGACCACCCCCGGGACGGTGACTGCAGCGCCGGAGATCATTGCCTCGACGAACGCGGGGCCGGCCACCACCACGTGGGTCGAACTGCTCGATACCCAGGTCAGGATCCTCCGGGGCCGCTACCGGACCCGCGTCCTCGAGGCGGGGCAGGGGCCCGCGCTGGTCCTGCTGCACGGCACCGGAGGCCACCTGGAGAACTGGGTGCGCAACATTCCCCGGCTGTCCCGGCACTTCCACGTGATCGCGCTGGACTTCCTGTGGCACGGACGCTCCCAGACCGAGGACTTCGACCCGGAGCTGATCCCGCCCCTGGTCGACCAGGTCACCGATGTGATGGATGTGCTCGGCATCGAGACGGCCGCGGTCGAGGGGCAGTCGCTCGGCGGCTGGGTCGCCATGCAGCTGGCCCTGCGCCATCCGGAGCGGGTGGGCCGGTTGGTGCTGACCACCACGATGGGTTTCGACCCGGCGGAGGGTGCCATCCCCGGCTTCGTGGAGCCGAACTGGGCGTCGAACCTCGCCGGTTCCCTGGACGTCTTGCGGAACCCGACCTACGACAACGTCCGCACCCGGATGACCCGAATCCTCGCCGACCCGGAACGGATCACCGACGAGGCGATCCTGATCCGCCAGGCGCTGTACCGGCAGCCGGCGCTGGCGGCGGTGCAGCAACGGTTCATCACCGAGTACCAGACCGGTGACGCGGTCCGTCGTCACCGGGTGTCCGACCCAATGGCCGGGGAGATCGCCTGCCCGACGCTCGTCTACTGGGGCGACCACAACCGCACCCCTCCGGCATACGGCCGGTATCTCGCCGACCGGGTCCGGGACGGCCGATTCCACTGCGCCGCCGACACCGGGCATTGGGCGCAGTTCGAGAGCGCGGAGCAGCACGACGCCGTCGTCACGGCGTTCCTGCTCGGGGTGGACTCCGTCCGGGGCACCGCGACCGGTCACGGGACGGAGTCCGAGCACCTCATGGAGCACGATCACTGCGCCGACCCCGTCCGGACCACAGGAAGGAACGAGCCGATGGCGGACGTCACCGGGCGCTGGGACATCGTCAGTTGGGTGCAGGACTTCGACGACGGTCGGCAGGTGTATCCCCTGGGCGAGGAGCTGGAGGGCTTCATCCGCTACACCCCTGACGGCGACATGGTCTGCCTGATCGCCCGGGCGGACCGTACGCCCTTCACCACCGGTGGACAGTGGAACGCTGCCGATGTGGAGAAGGCTGCCGCCTATTCGTCCGTGCTCGCCTACGCCGGGACGTACGACATCGAGGGCGACACCGTCGTCCACCACGTCGACCTGAGTCTCTTCCCCAACTGGGAGGGTGGTGACCAGCGTCGCCGCTTCATTCTCCGTGAGGACGGCACCCTCGCCCTGGAGGCCCGCCTCGAGGACGGCACCGCCGAGGCCCGTACCGCCCGCCTGGTCTGGCGGCGTCCGGCTGACCGGGCCGCCTGACCCTCGCTCACCCATCACCTCGGCCACCCACCACTTCGGGCCCATCACACAGGAGTGACACCATGACCATCCCCGACACCTTTAAGGTCCTGATCATCGGCGGCGGCACCGGCGGCATGTGCAGCGCCATCACCGTCGGCCGCCTCGGTGCGGACGTCGACCTGATCGACATCGACACCAACTGGCGTCCCACCGGTGCCGGCATCACCATTACCGGTGCGACCCTGCGTGCGCTCAAGGACATCGGCGTCTACGACGAGATCGCCGCGCAAGGCTACGTGGGCGACGGCATTCGCGTCTGCACGGTCGACGGCGAGTTCATCCGGGAGATCGCGACCCCGATCCCGGCCGAGGCCGGCGTGGCCGGCTGCGGTGGCATCACCCGACCGGTGCTGCACAGCATCCTGTCCAGGCACGTCCGAGAGGCCGGCACCGACGTCCGTCTCGGGCTGTCGGTCGACCGGCTCGAGCAGGACGCCGACGGAGTGAAGGTGACCTTCAGCGACGGCACCAGTGGCCGGTACGACCTGGTCGTCGGTGCCGACGGCATCAACTCGCGTACCCGCGAGCAGATCTTCCCGGAGGCACCGAAGCCTGAATACACCGGACAGAGCGTCTGGCGGATCTTCACCGAGCGACCCGAGGGGGTCGACCAGCGCCACTTCTTCCTGGGCGGGAGGAACAAAGTCGGCTTCACCCCGGTGTCCGACACTGAGATGTATCTCTTCGTGAACCAGCGCACGGAGAAGATCTGGCGCGATCCGGAGACCCTGCCGGCCGAGCTCCGCAGCCTGCTTGAGGGCTACGGGGGGCACGCCGGCCGGATCCGCGACGCGATCACCGACGACACCGAGGTGATTTTCCGGCCCTTGGAAGCCTTCGTCCTGCCCGCTCCGTGGCACGTCGGACGTGTCGTGTTGATCGGGGACGCGGCGCATCCCACCACGCCGCAGCTGGCCTCCGGCGCCGGCATCGCCGTCGAGGACGCCCTCGTCCTGGCCGAGGAGATCGCCCAGGCCGGTGGCGACGTGCCCGGCGCCCTGGCCGCCTTCACCGCCCGGCGGGAGAAGCGGTGCCGGCTGGTGGTGAACAGCTCGGTGAAGATCGGCCGGCTCGAGCAGGCCCAGGCCTCACCCGAGGAACAGACCGCCGTCGTCGACGAGGCCCTCGCCGCGCTGGCGCTGCCGATCTGAGCCAAGCCGGTCCCATTTGCGAATCGATCAGAGGGCTGCCGCCGTGTTCGTCAGGGCGGCAATCCTGTGGACACCACCTGCCGCCGCGCCTAGCGTGAACGGCGATTGCCCAGGAACCACCGGGCCCGCAACGAGGCGCCCCCGAAAGGACCCACCATGAGCGAGTCGAACCCCGAGATCGGCCGGTCCGTCCGGACCGGCGACATCGTCACGAACTACCACGACGTCGGCGAGGGCGCGCCGGTGCTGCTGTTCCACGGCTCCGGCCCCGGCGTCAGCGCCTGGGCGAACTGGCGGCTGCTGATCGGGGCACTGTCGCCGAAGTACCGGCTGCTGGCACCCGACTTCGCCGGCTTCGGCTACACCGAGGTGCCCGGAGACATCACCTACAGCCGGCAGGTCTGGCTGGACCAGATGATCGCCTTCATGGATGCCCTCGGGGTGGAGAAGGCCTCCGTCGTCGGCAACTCCTTCGGCGGCTCGATGGCCCTCGCGCTGGCCATCCACCACCCGGAGCGGGTCGACAAGGTCATCCTGATGGGCGCCGCCGGAGTGCCCTTCGAACTGACCGACGGCCTGGACCGGGTCTGGGGCTACCAGCCCTCGATCGAGAACATGGGCCGGCTGATGCGCGAGACCTTCGCGTACGATCCCGCGCTGATCAGCGATGATCTGGTCCGGATGCGCTACGGGGCGAGCGTCCGCCCCGGCGCACAGGAGGCGTTCTCCAGCATGTTCCCCGTCCCGCGTCAGCACGGTGTCGACGGGCTCGCGCACACCGAGGACGAGGTCCGTACGGTGCGGCACCGCACCCTGATCGTGCACGGCCGCGACGACAAGGTCATCCCGCTGTCCAACTCGTTGACGCTGCTCGACTGGATCGACGACAGCCAGCTGCACGTCTTCGGCCGCTGCGGGCACTGGACCCAGATCGAGAAGGCGGGGGAGTTCGCCCAGCTGGTGGGGTCCTTCCTCGACGGCGCGGCCTGACCGACGGGCTCAGTGGTCGGGGCGGTCTGGGGCCTGGCCAGGTATCTGGGGGTTCCGGCCCGGGCGAAACGCATCAGTGCCCCGGCCGCGGGACCCTGACACCGTCCATCATGCGGCAGCGGCACGGCGGCGGTTTGACTTCGTCCTGATTAAGGCAACAATGGCGTTGTGAAATCTTCCCGGGTGGACACGACGCGTCCGTCCGATGGTCAGCCGGCCACCGCGACGGAGCGGACGGTGTTGCCCATGCCCAGCGTGCCCGACGCCGAGCGGACGACCCGGGAGCGGGTGGCCCGCTCTATCCTCGAGCACGGCCCGTCGACGGCGGGTCAGCTCGCCGAGCGGCTCGACCTGACCCCCGCCGCCGTCCGCCGCCATCTGGCCGTCCTCGAGGAGGAGGGCGACCTGCGCAGCGAGGAACAACGAGTCTACGGGACCCGCGGCCGCGGGCGCCCCGCGAAGGTCTTCCTGCTCACCGACGCCGGCCGCACCCACTTCCCCTCCTCGTACGACGAGCTGGCGATCCAGGCGCTGCGGCAGCTGCAGGCGCTGGCCGGCGACCCCGCGATCGAGCGGTTCGCCGAGGACCGGGTCGCCGACGTGGTCCGGCGCTACCAGGTGATCCTCGAAGAGGCCGCCGCCGAGGGGGAGGCGATCGCCGCCCCCGAGGCACTGGCGCGCGCGCTGAACGACCAGGGCTACGTCGCGACGATGCAGCCCGCCTGGACCGGCGAGCAGCTCTGCCAGCACCACTGCCCGGTGTCCCACGTCGCGGTGGAGTTCCCCGAGCTGTGCACGGCCGAGACCGAGGTGTTCTCCCGGCTGCTCGGCGTCCATGTGCAGCGCCTCGCGACGATCGCCGACGGCAACGGCGTGTGCACCACCCACATCCCCGACCCGGCGGCCGTCTCCGGCCGCCGCCACCCCCATCCGGCCGACGCGCCCACCACGACGCGTACCCCGGCCAGGACCCCGACCGACGCACCCGCCGCCGCGGCGCGTGCCACTACCGATGCCACCCACCAGGAGGGCTGACCGATGACGCAGGTGACCAACGAGCCGCAGCTCACCCAGGCCGAGCAGATCGATGCGCTCAGCCACTACGGGTACGGCTGGCACGACCGCGACGAGGCGGGTGCTGCCGCCCAGCGCGGGCTCAACCCGGCCGTCGTCGGCAACATCTCCGGGCTCAAGCACGAGCCCGAGTGGATGCTGCAGCGCCGGCTCAAGGCGCTGAAGCTCTTCGAGCGCAAGCCGATGCCGACCTGGGGTGCCGGGCTCGACGACATCGACTTCGACAACATCAAGTACTTCGTCCGCTCCACCGAGAAGCAGGCCGCCTCCTGGGAGGAACTGCCGGCGGACATCAAGAACACCTACGACAAGCTGGGCATCCCCGAGGCGGAGAAGGCCCGGCTGGTGGCCGGCGTCGCCGCCCAGTACGAGTCCGAGGTGGTCTACCACAAGATCAACGAGGAGCTCGAGCGCCAGGGCGTGATCTTCCTGGACACCGACACCGGCCTGAAGGAACATCCGGAGATCTTCGAGGAGTACTTCGGCACCGTCATCCCGGCCGGGGACAACAAGTTCGCCTCGCTGAACACCGCGGTGTGGTCCGGCGGCTCGTTCATCTACGTGCCGAAGGGGGTCCACGTCGAGATCCCGCTGCAGGCCTACTTCCGGATCAACACCGAGAACATGGGCCAGTTCGAGCGGACGCTGATCATCGCCGACGAGGGCTCCTACGTCCACTACGTCGAGGGCTGCACCGCGCCGATCTACAAGTCGGACTCGCTGCACTCCGCGGTGGTGGAGATCATCGTCAAGAAGAACGCCCGGGTGCGCTACACGACCATCCAGAACTGGTCGAACAACGTCTACAACCTCGTCACCAAGCGCGCCACCTGCGAGGAGGGCGCGACGATGGAGTGGATCGACGGCAACATCGGGTCCAAGGTCACGATGAAGTATCCCGCGGTCTACCTGATGGGCGAGCACGCCCGCGGCGAGACGCTGTCGATCGCCTTCGCCGGCGAGGGGCAGCACCAGGACACCGGCTCGAAGATGGTCCACCTGGCGCCGAACACGTCCAGCTCGATCATCTCCAAGTCCGTCTCCCGCGGCGGCGGCCGGGCCTCCTACCGCGGCCTGGTGCAGGTCGAGGAGGGGGCGCACAACGCGAAGTCCTCGGTGCGCTGTGACGCGCTGCTGGTCGACACCATCTCCCGCTCCGACACCTACCCGTACGTCGACATCCGTGAGGACGACGTGTCGATGGCCCACGAGGCCACCGTGTCCAAGGTCTCCGAGGACCAGCTGTTCTACCTGATGTCGCGCGGCATGGCCGAGGACGAGGCGATGGCGATGATCGTGCGTGGCTTCATCGAGCCGATCGCCAAGGAGCTCCCGATGGAGTACGCCCTGGAGCTCAACCGGCTGATCGAGCTGCAGATGGAAGGGGCCGTCGGCTGATCCGCCGCCTCCGTCCGTCCCACCCGTACGCCCCGTACGACGACCACCCGTACGCATCGAAGAGAGTGACCCCGTTGTCCGTCGATACCGCCTCCACCGAAGGCACGACCGCCGCCGAGCCCGCCACCCGCCCGTCCACGGACGGCGCGGCCGCTCCGCGTGTGCCCAGCCTGCCGAAGATCGCCTCCCACCTGCACGCCACCCCGTCCTGGGACGTCGCCGACTTCCCGGTGCCGAAGGGGCGCGAGGAGATCTGGCGGTTCACGCCGCTGAAGCGGCTGCGGGGGCTGTTGGAGGCCGAGGCCACCGGTGACCGGCTGCAGTGGCAGACCACGCTGCCCGAGAGCGTCACGCTGACCCGGATCTCCGGCGAGCAGGCCCGCGCCCTCGGCGGCCGGGCCCCGATGGACCGGCTGGCCGTCCTCGCCGCGGCGAACGCGGACGGCGCCGTCCGGGTGGACATCCCGGCCGAGACCGAGGTGACCACGCCGGTGATCCTCACCCTCACCGGCACCGGCGCCGAGACGGTCGTCCACGAGCACCTGGTGATCACCGTCGGTCACCACGCCACCGCGACCATCGTCCTGGAGCACCGCGGATCCGCGACGTACGACGCGTACGTCTCGGTCCTGGTCGGCGACGGGGCCACCGTCAACCTGGTCGAGCTGCAGCTGTGGGACGACGACGCGGTGCACACCGGACAGACCTCGGTCCGGGTGGGGCGCGATGCGTCGGTGACCGCGGTGACCGCCACGCTCGGCGGCGACCTGGTCCGGCTCACCCAGACCACCGACTACGCCGGCGTGGGCGGCGAGCTGCACCAGTACGGCGTCTACTTCGCCGACGCCGGCCAGCACCTCGAGCACCGGCTGCTGGTCGACCACGCCACCCCGAAGTCGGTCTCCCGGGTCGACTACCGCGGGGCGCTGCAGGGCGAGGGCGCGCACACCGTGTGGATCGGCGACGTGCTGATCCGCAAGACCGCCGAGGGGATCGACACCTACGAGACGGACCGCAACCTGGTCCTCACCGACGGCTGTCGCGCCGATGCCGTGCCGAACCTGGAGATCGAGACCGGCGAGATCGGCGGGGCGGGGCACTCCGCCACCACCGGCCGGTTCGACGACGAGCAGCTGTTCTACCTGCAGAGTCGCGGCATCCCGGAGGCGGAGGCCCGCCGGCTGGTGGTGTTCGGCTTCTTCACCGAGATCATCACCAAGATCGGCGTTCCCGACATCGAGCAGCGCCTGCTGGCGGCCGTTACCGAGGAGCTCTCGGCGACCGTCGGCGCCCCGGCGCCGGCCGCCCCGGTCCAGGCCTGACCGCACCCTTCCCGACTTCGTCCAACCCAGGAGACCACCCATGGCAACCCTCGAGATCCACGACCTGCACGTCCAGGTGGAGACCGACAACGGCCCCAAGCCCATCCTCAAGGGCGTCGACCTCACCATCCGCTCCGGCCAGACCCACGCGATCATGGGGCCGAACGGCTCCGGCAAGTCGACCCTGGCGTACACCCTGGCAGGGCATCCGAAGTACACCGTCACCGGCGGCACCGTCACCCTCGACGGCGCCGACATCCTGGCGATGAGCACCGACGAGCGGGCCCGCGCCGGCCTGTTCCTGGCCATGCAGTACCCGGTCGAGGTGCCCGGCGTGTCGGTGGCGAACTTCCTGCGCACCGCCAAGACCGCCGTCGACGGCCAGGCGCCGAAGATCCGCACCTGGACCAAGCAGGTCACCGGGGCGCTGGCCCGGATGGACCTGGACGCCAGCTTCGCGCAGCGGTCGGTCAACGAGGGCTTCTCCGGCGGCGAGAAGAAGCGCCACGAGATCGCCCAGCTCGAGCTGCTCAACCCGAAGGTCGCGATCCTCGACGAGACCGACTCCGGCCTCGACATCGACGCGCTGCGCGTCGTCTCCGAGGGGGTCAACCGCTTCATCGCCCAGGGCGACCGTGGTGTGCTGCTGATCACCCACTACACGCGGATCCTGCGCTACATCACGCCCGACGTCGTGCACGTCTTCGTCGATGGTCACATGATCGCCCAGGGCGGCCCCGAGCTGGCCGAGGAACTCGAGGCGGAGGGCTACGACAAGTACGTGAAGGCGGCCCGGATCGATGCCTGACACCCTGACCTCCACCGGTGGGCCGGCCCGGTCGGCGGCCGACGGCTACGACATCGAGGCCGTCCGCAAGGACTTCCCGGTGCTGGAGCGTACGGTCGGTGATTACCCACTGGTCTACCTGGACTCGGCGAACACCTCGCAGAAGCCCCGCCAGGTGATCGAGGCGATCACCGACTTCTACGCCCACCACAACGCCAACGTCGCCCGCGCCATGCATCTGCTCGGCGCGGAGGCCACCGCGGCGTACGAAGGCGCCCGCGCGAAGATCGCCGGATTCATCGGCGCCGCCGACTCGCGCGAGGTGATCTACACCAAGAACGCCTCCGAGGCGCTCAACCTCGCCGCGAACACCCTCGGCTCCCGGCTGGGTCCCGGCGACGAGGTCGTCGTCTCGGTGATGGAGCACCACTCGAACCTCGTCCCCTGGCAGCTGGTCTGCCAGCGCACCGGGGCGACGCTGCGCTGGTTCGACGTGACCGAGGAGGGACGGCTCGACCTGGCGAAGGCCGAGGCGGAGGGTCTGGTCAACGAGCACACCAAGGTGGTGGCGATCACCCGCCAGTCGAACGTGCTGGGCACCATCAACCCGGTCACCACCGTCGCCCGGATGGCGCACGCCGTCGGCGCCGTGCTGGTGATCGACGCGTCCCAGTCGGTGCCGCAGCTGACGACCGACGTGCAGGCCTGGGAGGCCGACCTGGTCGCCTTCACCGGCCACAAGATGCTCGGCCCGACCGGGCTCGGCGTGCTGTGGGGCCGTTACGACCTGTTGGAGCAGCTGCCGCCGTTCCTCGGCGGCGGGGAGATGATCGAGGTCGTCCGGATGGAGGGGTCGACGTACGCCCCGCCGCCGTACCGGTTCGAGGCCGGCACCCCGCCGATCGCCGAGACGGTGATGCTGGCGGCGGCGATCGACTACCTGAACGGCATCGGGATGGACCACATCGCCGCCCACGAGCAGCGGATCACCGGTTACGCCCTGAAGCGGCTGGCCGACGTCAAGGGCCTGCGGATCCTCGGCCCGACCGAGGCGGTCGACCGGGGTGGCGCGATCTCGTTCACCCTCGAGGGGGTGCACCCGCACGACGTGATGACCATGCTCGACGCGCGCGGCGTCGCGGTCCGCGGTGGCCACCACTGCGCCCGGCCGCTGCACGACCGGTTCGGGATCCAGTCGTCCACCCGGGCGTCGTTCTACCTCTACACCACCGAGCAGGAGATCGAGGCGCTCGCCGAGGCCCTCGACCACACCCGGGACTTCTTCGACCGGCCGCGCTCCGCGTCCCGGACCCGCCACCGGGAGGCGGGCGCCGCTGCCCGGACGCGCCGCGGCGACTCGCGTGTTGCGCCGCAGGCACGCCTCGTGGAGGAGCAGGAGTGAACGTCGAGGAGATGTACCAGGAGATCATCCTGGACCACTACAAGGAGAAGCACCACAGCGGCCTGCGCGATCCGTACGCCGCCGAGGTGTATCACGTCAACCCGAGCTGTGGTGACGAGATCACCCTGCGGGTAGCCCTCGACGGCGACACCATCACCGACGTGTCGTACGACGGGCAGGGCTGCTCGATCTCGCAGGCCTCCACGTCGGTGATGACCGACCTGGTGATCGGGCGCAGCATCGAGGGCTCCCAGCTGCTCTACCAGCACTTCAAGGAAATGATGGAGTCGCAGGGCCGGATCGAACCCGACGAGGACGAGTTCGAGGACGGCATCGCTTTCGCCGGCGTGTCGAAGTTCCCGGCCCGGGTCAAGTGCGCGCTGCTGAGCTGGTCCGCGCTGCGGGACGCGCTGATCCGCGCGACCGCCGACACACCGGCCACGGGCCCCGCGACGGCACGGACTGCTGCGCCGCGATCCGCCGCACACGAGCCTGCCAGGAAGGAACCCGCCATGAAGGAGGACCGGGTATGACCAACCACGCCGACGCTCCCGCGGACCGGGTGCGGGACCGTGAACTCATGGGCGACGCCCCGGCCGGGTCCACCGCCGTCCCGACCGCCGGCCCGGAGGGGATCACCGCCTCCCCGGTGCCCGAGGTCGAGGAAGCACCTGCCGTGATCGGGGCGTCCTCGCTGTCCCGGCTGTCCGAGGACGAGGTGCTCGAGGCACTCAAGGACGTCGTCGACCCCGAACTCGGGATCAACGTCGTCGACCTCGGGCTGATCTACGGTGTGCACGTGGAGGAGGACTCGAGCGTCGTCGTCGACATGACGCTGACGAGTGCCGCCTGCCCGTTGACCGATATGATCGAGGACCAGGCGGATGCCGCCCTCGAGGGGATGGTCAACGCCCTGCACATCAACTGGGTGTGGATGCCGCCGTGGACGGCGGCGAAGATCACCGACGACGGTCGCGACCAGCTACGTGCGATGGGGTTCAACGTCTGACCACACGAGGAGGATGATGACCGACCGGCGTCCGCGCAACGTTCCTGTCGACCTGGCCCGGGCGCTGGCGATCCTCGTAGTGGTGTGGTTCCACCTGTCGTACTTCCAGCTGGCGATGACGATGGGACCCGACCGGCAGCCGCAGCTGACCCTGACGATGCGTACGGTCGGACTCGCCGGCTGGGTGGGCAGCTGGTTCCTCCAGGTGATGCCGCTGTTCTTCGTCGCGGGCGGCTTCGCCAACGTCCAGGTCGTCGACCGGGTGGTCCGGGAGGGACGGACGTACGGCCTCTACCTCGCCGAGCGGGCCCGACGGCTGATCGGCCCACTCACCGTCTACGTCGGCTTCGTGACGATCGTCGCCACCGTTCTCGCCTGGGTCGGGCAACTGCGCACCGCCGAGTACCTCAGCCTGATGGCGACCCGGGTGCTGTGGTTCATCTCCGCCTACCTCGTCATCGTGCTCCTCGCCCCGTCGATGGTCCGGGCGCACGACCGCTGGGGCCTGCGGGTCCCGATCGTCCTGCTCGCTCTGGCCCTGTTGGTCGATGCGGCGGGGTTCCTCACCGGAGAACCGGAGGTCCGGGAGCTCAACCACCTGTTCGTCTGGCTCTTCGCCCACCAGCTCGGCATCGGCTATGCCCGCGGCTGGCTGCGTCGCGGGCCGATCCGCCGCAGCCTGCTGATCATCGCCGGCGCCGCGGCCGGGATCGTGGCGCTGCTCCGGCTGGTGCCCTACCCGGCGGCCGCGGTCGGCGTGGGCGACCAGGACACCTCCAACCTGGTGCCCCCCACGACGCCGATGGCGCTGCTGGCGCTGGCCGAGTTCGCCCTGCTGGCGCTCGCCGAGCACTACTTCGGCGACCGGCTGCGCCGGGCCGCCCGGCTCCAGCGGGTGCTGGCGGTGGTGAACGCGCTGGCGATGACGATCTACCTGTGGCACATCCCGATCATCGCGGCGGCCGTCGGGCTCCTGCTGCTGCCCAGCATGGCGGTGGGCCATCCGATCCCGTTCCTGCTCAGCACCCCGATGTACTGGCTGCTGTCGATCCCGCTGCTGATCCTGTTGGTGCCGCTGATCAGCCGGGTCGAACAGGCCCTGATCCCGCCGGTGGGCACCCGTCAGTCGGGCCGGCTGGCCCTCTACGGAGCGATCCTGCTCTTCGTCGGGCTGGAGATCATCCGCCGCGAGGGGATGGTGCTGCATCCCCAGGCCCCCGCCTCCACGCTGGGCGTGCTGCTGTTCATGGTCGGCGCCTGGTCGGTTCGGCTGGCGACCGATCTGCCGGCCACCCGCCGAGGACTTCTCCACCCCGGGGCCGACCGGCACGAGACCGAGAGTCGCGGCGGATCGGTCTAGCGGCCCCGCGGTCGGGCGGCCCCGGCGGTCGGCGGGCACCCACTGTCGGCGGGCATAGGATGGCGCGGTGCTGATTGCCCGCGATCTCGAAGTCCGTGCCGGAGCCCGCCTCCTCCTCGAGCCCGTCTCGTTCCAGGTCGGACCGGGCGACAAGGTCGGTCTGGTCGGTCGCAACGGAGCCGGCAAGACCACCATGACCAAGATCCTGGCCGGCGAGTCGCTGCCCGCCGCGGGTGAGGTGCAGCGTTCCGGCCAGATCGGCTACCTGCCTCAGGACCCCCGCTCGGGGGATCCCGAGGAACTGGTCCGCGACCGCATCCTCGGTGCCCGGGGACTGGACCACATCCTGCGGCGGATGAAGGCCGCCGAGACCGCGATGGCGGAGGCGACCGAGGACGACGTCCGCGACGCGGCGATGGCCACATACGCGAAGACCGAGACCCAGTTCCTCACCGCCGGGGGCTACGCGGCGGAATCGGAGGCGCACCGGATCGCGGCGAACCTGGCGCTGCCCGACCGGGTGCTGGCCCAGCAGCTGAAGACCCTCTCCGGCGGCCAGCGACGCCGCGTCGAACTGGCCCGGATCCTCTTCTCCGACGCCGACACGCTGCTGCTCGACGAGCCGACCAACCACCTGGATGCGGACTCCATCATCTGGCTGCGAGGGTTTCTGCAGGGCTACTCCGGCGCCCTGCTGATGATCTCCCACGACACCGACCTGCTCGAGGCGACCGTCAACAAGGTCTTCCACCTCGACGCCAACCGGGCGGTCCTCGACATCTACTCGATGGACTGGAAGCGCTACCTCACCCAGCGGGCCGCCGACGAGGCGCGCCGCAAGCGGGAGCGCCAGAACGCCGAGCGCAAGGCGGACCAGCTGATGGCCCAGGCCGACAAGATGCGGGCCAAGGCGACCAAGGCGGTCGCCGCGCAGAACATGGCCAGGCGGGCCGAGAAGCTGCTGGCCGGGCTGGAGGAGGAGCGGCAGGCCGACCGGGTGGCGAAGATCCGCTTCCCGGAGCCCGCCCCCTCCGGCAAGACGCCGATCCGGGCGGAGAACCTGTCCAAGTCGTACGGCTCGCTGGAGGTCTTCACCGGCGTCGACCTCGCCATCGACAAGGGTTCCCAGGTCGTCATCCTGGGGCTGAACGGCGCCGGCAAGACCACCCTGCTGCGGATCCTGGCCGGTCTGGAGGAGCCCGACACCGGCGAGGTGATCCTCGGCCACGGCGCGAAGATCGGCTACTACGCCCAGGAGCACGAGACCATCGACGTGTCCCGTACGGTGCTGGACAACATGGTGTCGGCCTCACCGAACCTCAACAACACCGAGGTGCGCAAGATCCTCGGCTCGTTCCTGTTCACCGGCGACGACGTGGACAAGCGGGCCGGCGTGCTGTCCGGCGGGGAGAAGACCCGGCTCGCGCTGGCGATGCTGGTGGTCTCCGCGGCGAACGTGCTGCTCCTCGACGAGCCGACCAACAACCTGGACCCGGCGTCGCGCGCCGAGGTGCTCCACGCGATCAACACGTACGCCGGGGCGATCGTGCTGGTCACCCACGACGAGGGCGCCGTCGAGGCCCTCGAGCCAGACCGGGTGCTGCTGCTGCCCGACGGCGACGAGGACCTGTGGAACCCGGAGTACGCGGAGCTCATCTCGCTGGCCTGATGACGGGGCGGCGGCTGCGCCGCCGATCGGCAGCGGTCCGGCAACGCACCGTCGGCCGGGCGGTGTCGGGGCAGTCGGCAGCGACCCGGCGCTGGACCCCGCTGCTAGCATGGGCGTCCAGTCGGACGAGGCGGGAGGCGGACAGCGGCATGGTACCGGGCGGCAACGGGTCGCGAATCACGGGCGAGGAGCGGGAGCGTCTGATGCTCGTCTACGTGCGGCGGTACCGCGCGGGGGAGTCGATCCCGTCCCTGGCCACCGACACCGGGCGCGCCGAAGGCTTCGTCGAGGGCCTGCTCCGGGAGGCCGGGGTGGCGCTGCGTCGCCGCGGGAACGGCCTCGCCGGTCCGCATGTTGCCGGCGCGACGCAGGCGGCGTCCGGCCCCGCCGATCCGGCGCCCGAGCCCGACGGTCCGGCGTCCGCTCAGGATCAGCTCCGCGACCTCGAGCGGTCACCCGAGCCACTGACCGACTGGGGTCTGCCGACACCGCCGCTCGGGGTCCTGGTCAAGAAGAAGGACAAGGGCCGGGCCAAGGAGCTGGCGGCGGCCACGGTCAAGGCGCACCGCAAGCGGGTGGGCCGGTCGACGGAGGCCGACGACGGGAAGGCCGCCGGTGGCGGCTCCGCCTCCCGTCGGAAGAAGGCCTCGGCGGAGAAGTCCGGCAAGAAGAAGCACCCGAAGAAGTCCCACCGGTGAGTATGTTCTCCCCCGGCCACGTCATGCGGCAGATGACGAAGGGCGATTCCCTCGGTGACCAGAAGCTGTCCAAGGGCACCTTCCGCCGCGTCGTGGCGTACGCGCGCCCGTTCTGGGGCCTGATCGGCGTCTTCGTCGCCGTGGTGATCGTGCAGGCCGGGCTGGGCGTGGCCCCTCCGCTGCTGTTCCGCGAGATCATCGACAAGGGCGTGCTCGGCCACGACCGGGCGGTGGTGGTGACCACGGCGTTGGTCGTCGCGGGCATCGCGGTGGTCAACGCCGGCTTCGGGCTGCTGCAACGCTGGTGCTCGGCCAGGATCGGCGAGGGACTGATCTACGACCTGCGCACCGCGGTCTTCGACCATGTCTCCGGGATGCCGGTCGCCTTCTTCACCCGGACCCAGACCGGCAAACTCGTCTCCCGGCTCAACTCGGACGTGATCGGCGCCCAACGGGCCTTCACCACCACCCTGTCCGGGGCGGTGTCCAACATCTTCGGGCTGATCCTGACCCTCGGCGCGATGCTGGCGCTCAGCTGGCAGTTGACGCTCGGCGCGCTGGTGCTGCTGCCCGTCTTCGTCATCCCGGCCCGGGTGGTCGGCCGCAAGTTGGCCGAGCTGACCCGGCGCCAGATGAGCGACAACGCCGAGATGTCGGCGACGATGACCGAGCGGTTCTCCGTCTCCGGCGCGCTGCTGGTGAAGCTGTTCGGCCGCCCCACCGAGGAGCACGACCGGTTCGCGGCCCGGGCCGGCAGCGTCCGCGACGTCTCGGTCGCGATAGCGATGAACGGCCGGTTCTTCATCACCACCCTGACCCTGGTCGCCGCGCTCGCCACCGCCCTGGTGTACGGGGTGGGTGGCGTGATGGCGGTCGACGGGGCGCTCACCGTCGGCACCCTGACCGCGCTGGCCGGGCTGCTCACCCAGCTCTACGGTCCGTTGACGGCGCTGACCAACCTGCGGATCGACGTGATGGGGGCCCTGGTCTCGTTCGAGCGGGTGTTCGAGATCCTCGACCTGCGACCGGCGATTGCCGAGAAGCCCGGTGCCGTCCCGCTCAGCGGCGAGGCGTCGGTCGAGTTCGAGGACGTCCGGTTCGCCTACCCGCGGGCCGAGGACGTCTCGCTCGCCTCGCTGGAGTCGGTGGCCGTGCCGGAGCACATCCCCGGCGCGCCGGTGCTGCGGGGGGTCAGCTTCCGGGTGGCCCCGGGCAGCACCACCGCGATCGTGGGGCACTCCGGCTCGGGGAAGACCACCCTGACCCACCTCGTCGCCCGGCTCTACGACGTCACCGGCGGAGCCGTCCGGGTCGGCGGGATCGACGTCCGGGACCTGCAGGTCGCAGCCCTGCAGGGGGCGGTGGGCTACGTCACCCAGGACGCCCACATGTTCCACGACACGGTCCGGGAGAACCTGCGCTACGCCCGGCCCTCGGCGACCGAGGCCGACCTGTGGCAGGTGCTCGAGGCGGCCCACATCGCCGACCTGGTGCGTCGGCTCCCCGAGGGCCTGGACACCCTGGTGGGGGAACGCGGCTACCGGCTCTCCGGCGGTGAACGCCAGCGCCTGGCGATCGCCCGGCTGCTGCTCAAGGCGCCCCCGATCGTCATCCTCGACGAGGCGACGGCCCACCTCGACTCCGATTCCGAGGCCGCCGTGCAGCGCGCCCTGGACGCGGCGATGGAGCATCGGACGAGCCTGGTCGTGGCGCACCGGCTGTCCACCATCCGCGGGGCCGACGAGATCCTGGTGGTGGAGGACGGCCGGATCGTCGAGCGCGGCACCCACACCGAGCTGCTCGCACGAGGTGGGGCGTACGCCGAGCTCTACCGGACACAGTTCGCCGAACCGGACCGCAGCGCCGGAGCCGCCACCGGCTGAGGGGCCCTGGACCGGTCAGGCCCGGGCGAACTCCCAGAGCCGTACGGCCACCTCGACCTCGACCTCGCCGGGTGGCTCGTCGGTCGGCGTGGCACCGTTCTCCGCGGTCTCGGGCCGGGCTGCGTCAGGCCGGCTGTGGAAGGCGTTCGGCCCCATCCCGACCAGGTCCGCGACCGTGTCGGCGGACAGTCGGACCGTGAACCGGAGGTCGGTGCTGGCGACGAGGTCGAGGTGGCCGGCCATCCGGTCGAGCAGATGCGACTCCTTGTCCTGCTCGATGTCGAGCAGGTGCAGGGCGGACCGCAGCCCCGCCAGGTGCTCGGGCAGCGGGGTGACCACCAGGGCCCGGCCCTGCGGGACGAGGACCCGGGCGAACTCCGCGGGATTGCGGGGCGCGAAGACCGCGAGCAGCACATCGACGACACCGCCGCGGACGGGCAGCCCGGCCCAGGTGTCGGCCACCACCGCGCCGATCCGCGGATGGGCGCGGGCCGCCCGTCGGACTGCGGCGGGGGAGATGTCCAGCGCCAGGCCGCGGTCGTCGTCGGCCAGGCAGCCGGCCAGGTAGTAGCCGGTGCCAGCGCCGGCCTCCAGGATGGTGAGCGGCGTGCCGGTGTCGCCCGTTCGACGGGCGGCGGAGCGTACGGCGTCCCGGACCGGGCCGTACGCCCCGGTGCCCAGGAACCGGTCGCGGGCCGCGACCATCGCCGCGGTGTCGGCGTGCCGGGGCACACCCCCGGCGAGCAGATTGACGTAGCCCTGTCGGGCGATGTCGAAGCTGTGGCCACGCGGGCAGCGCAGCGTACGACCCTCGAGGACCAGTCCGGCCGCATCCGCCCGGGGACACTGCGGACAGTGCAGCAGTTCGACGACGTCGGCCAGCATGACGCGGCTCAGCGGGAGGTGCCGGGCAGCGGCGGCTCACCCACCGGTGCCGGGCGCGCTGCGCCGGCCGACTGCCGGGCGGCGGAGGCGTCTCCGGTCGGTGGCTCCGCACCGCCAGCTGCCTGTTCCCGGCGGCGTCGCCGCCCGGTGATGATCTCGCGGGCGTCCTTGCCGATCAGGATGAACGTTCCGCCGATGCCGATGGCGGCGAAGCAGAACCACTGGATCGCGTACGACAGGTGCGGCCCTTCGCTGAGTTCCGGCAGGGCGACCGTGACGAGCCCGCCCTGTTGTGCCGGGGTGATCGAAGTGGCGTTCAGGTACCCGTCGACGAGGGGCCGGCCCGACCAGGTCGCGATCGCCGGCGGGTTCACCAGCCGGGTCGATCCGCCGGCCGGCACGACGGCATCCTGCGGACCGGACTCGTCGGCCGTCACATACCCCTCGACCGTCACCACGCCGGAGGGCGGGGCCGGGATCGCGGCAGCGTCGGGTAGCGGACCGTTGTCCGGCCGCGCCGCGAATCCGCGATCCACCAGCACCCACTGGCCCGCGGTGGTCTGCAGGGGCACGACGACCTCGTAGCCGGTGTCACCGTTGTTGCTCCGGTAGCGCACCTGCACCTGGTGGGCCGGGTCGAAGGTGCCCTCGACCCGCACCCGCCGGTACTGCTTGTCCGCCGTGATCGGCGGGCCGAAGACCTCGTCGAAGCTCGCCACCGGTTCCTGCTGCTGGGTCACGATGGTCGCATTGCGGGCCCGCTTCTCCGCCAGCCGACGCAGCTGCCAGTCGCCGAGCTGGATGAAGGCGGTGACCAGGACGACGGCGAAGATGACCAGTCCGACCCAGCGCTTCCAGTACGTGCCCACTCCCCGAGAGTAGTCGTCGCCGCCGGCTCCGCGGTCCGGTGTCCCGTGGGATGAGGACCGGTGTGCTACTGGATGTCCGCGTCGGTCTCGTCGTCCGGATCGTCCTCGGCCACCTCCGCGGCCTCGGTCGTCCGATCGTCGAGGCTGAGCACCAGGGCGGTCGTCTGGGCGGCGACCTTGCCGAGGCTTCCGCCGCGGCCGACCGCTACACCGACCAGGAACAGGGTGAGGGGGGAGGCGGCGCGTTCCACCTGGTGCGACGCGTCGCGGGCCAGGTCGAGGATGGTCAGGATGTCGTCCTTGCTCAGCTCGAAGTCACCGGTGTCGATGTGATGGGCCAGGATGTTGATCCACTCCTTGAGACTCGCCCACTCCTCCGTCATCGTTCTCCTCCAGCTGCGTCGGTGTGCCCCGATCATGGCATGAGCGTTCCGGCCGGAATCGACCGGGGTCCTGCTGTCCGACCAGTGGGTGCACTGGCCTACACTCCACTCATGCCTCGGCCCGGGACCGTACGAACGATGCTGCCGTTGGCGGACGCCCACGGGCGGGTCGCCACCGATCTGCGTGTCTCCCTCACCGACCGCTGCAACCTGCGGTGTACGTACTGCATGCCCCCCGAGGGCCTGGACTGGATGCCGGGCGACGACCTGCTCACCCATGGCGAACTGGTCCGGCTGGTGGGGATCGGCGTGGAGCGTCTCGGGATCGGCACCGTACGGCTCACCGGCGGGGAGCCGCTGCTGCGTCCGGACCTGGCACAGATCATCGCCGCGATCGCGGATCTCAGGCCGCGCCCCACCATCGCCCTGACCACCAACGGCATCGGGCTGGCGCAGCGGGCCGCCACCCTGCGGTCCGCCGGCCTGGACCGGATCAACGTCTCCCTTGACACGCTCGACCCGGCCCGGTTCCATGCCCTGACCCGGCGCCGGCGGCACGGCGACGTGCTCGACGGCATCCGGGCGGCGAAGGCCGCCGGGCTGGCGCCGGTGAAGATCAACGCGGTGCTGATGCGGGGCCTCAACGACGACGAGGCTCCCGCGCTGGTCGACTGGGCCGGCCGAGAGGGCGTCGAGCTGCGTTTCATCGAGCAGATGCCGCTGGACGCCCAACACGGCTGGCGCCGGGACCGGATGGTCACTGCCACGGAGGTCCTCGCCTCGCTGGCCGGGCACCGGCTGCACCCGGTCGCGGCCGAGGGCCGGAGCCGGGGGAGTGCCCCCTCCGAGTTGTTCCGGGTCGGTGACAGCGAGCAGTTGGTCGGCATCATCGCGTCGGTGTCGCGGCCGTTCTGCGGCGCCTGTGACCGGGTCCGGCTGACCGCCGACGGGCAGGTCCGCACGTGCTTGTTCTCGCGCACCGAGGACGACCTGCGGACGGCGCTGCGGTCGGGTGCCGGCGACGAGGAGATCGCAGAGCAGTGGGCGCGCGCCGTGGCCGGGAAGCTGCCCGGGCACGGGATCAACGATCCGAGCTTCCTGCAGCCGGACCGGCCGATGTCGGCGATCGGCGGCTGATCCGGGCCCGACGCCGGCTGGGAACGGAAGCTGGCCAGGGACGGGAGTCGGCCAGGAACGAGAGCCGGCTGGGAACGAGGGCCGGCCGGGGGCGGGATCAGCGGGCCGGTCGGTCCGGACCGGGCGATCCGTCCTCGGGCCCGTCAGACCCGGGAGCCTCGTCACCGGGAGCGTTCGGGGAGGTGCCGGTTCCGCGGGTCGGTTCGGATTCTCCGGGGATGATCAGCGGGGTCGCACGGTCGGGGCCCTCCAGCTCCGGACGCTGTGGTTCCTCGGGCGGCACGTCCGGGAGATCCTGGCCCCTGTTGAGGCGCAGGTCGACGGCATTGGCGATGACGACCGCGATCGCCGGGAGGAAGGCCGCCCCGGCGACGGCCACCCAGCGCCACACCCCGTGCAGGAACACCGCGGCGACGAAGCAGATGATCCGCAGCGACATCATCGCCAGGTATTCCATCTGGCGGCGGTTGAGGTCCTCCTCGGGACTGCGCGGGGCGCTGGTGATCAGCGCAGGATGGTGCCGCCCCGTCCGGCGCCGTCGGCCCGCTGACCTTGCCACCCCGTCACTATAGGCAGTCGGAACGGCATCCGACGAGGCTTGCGTCACACGTCGGCACCAGCGCGAGCGCGACGGTGACGGCCTGGGACTCTCGCCGGTGGAGGCCACCGAGCTACCGTCCGGCGCGGCGGTTTCCGCCCTCCCGACGCTTCTCGGGCCCCTGGCCTGCTCCGGTGGGACCGACAGAATTTCGTCGGGTTTCTTGACCATGTCGGGGTTGCCGAGCAGCGTCGGGAAACCGGCGATCCCGCCCGTGGGTCCGTGCCGGCACCGGTACCCCCGCTGTTCGCCCGGCGGCCGGACATCCGCGGCCCGCCGTCACCGCCGAACGGGGGTGCCGGTGCCGGTCACGGGCCCGTTCCGGCCGAACGTGCGGGGCGGCCGGCGGCGTACGCCCTGCTAGCGTGTGGCCAGTGAGCACAGCATCTGAGGCCCCCGCCGCGGGCCGGGTCGCCCTTGTCACGGGCGGAAATCGTGGCATCGGGCGTGCCATCGCCGCCCGCCTGACCGCCGAAGGCTACCGCGTCGCCGCGACCTCACGCAGTGGGGAGGTGCCCGAGGGCGTCCTCGGGGTGCCCTGCGACATCACCGACCAGGCCCAGGTCGAGGCCGCCTTCACCACGGTGGAGAAGGAGCTCGGCCCGGTCGAGGTGCTGGTCGCCAACGCCGGCATCACCCGCGACACGCTGCTGATGCGGATGAAGGACGACGACTGGGACGCCGTCATCGACACCAACCTCACCGGCACCTTCCGCGTCGTCCGCCGCGCCGCCCGCGGGATGATGAAGGCCCGCTTCGGGCGGGTCATCCTGATCTCCTCGGTGGTCGGCCTGATGGGTGGCGCGGGCCAGGTGAACTACGCGGCCTCGAAGTCGGGCCTGGTGGGCCTGGCGCGCTCGGTGGCACGCGAGCTGGGCTCGCGCGGGATCACCGCGAACGTCGTCACCCCCGGGTTCATCCGCACCGACATGACGGCGGAGCTGGGCGACGACCTGGTTGCGAAGTACGCCGCGCAGATCCCGGTCGGCCACCTCGGCGAGGTCGATGACATCGCCGCCGCCGTCGCTTTCCTGGCCTCCGATGCCGCCGGCTACATCTCCGGTGCCGTGCTGCCCGTCGACGGCGGTCTCGGCATGGGGCACTGATACTCCGCATGGGCCACTGACAGCAGACAGGAGCACAGCATGGGAATCCTCGACGGCAAGAACATCCTCGTCACCGGCGTGACGATGAACACCTCGATCGCGTACAAGGTGGCGGAGATCGCCCAGGCCGAGGGCGCCACGGTCATCGTGTCGAACTTCGGCCGGGCGATGAGCCTCACCCGCCGGGTCGTCCAGAAGCTGGACCCGGTGCCCCCGGTGCTGGAGCTCAACGTCACCGACGCCGACCAGCTGGCCGGTCTGGCCGGCGTGCTGGGCGAGCATGTCGAGCGGATCGACGGCATCGTGCACGCCATCGCGTACGCCAATCCGAAGACCGCCCTCGGGGGCGGTTTCATGACCACCGAGTGGGACGACGTCGCGACCGCACTGCACACCTCCTCCTACTCGCTGGTCTCCCTGGTCCGGGCCTGCCGGCCGCTGATCACCGGCCCGGCCAGCGTCGTCGGGCTGACCTTCGACGGGTCCGTCGCCTGGCCGACGTACGACTGGATGGGCGTCGCCAAGGCTGCCCTGGAGGCCGCCAGCCGCTACCTGGCCCGCTACGTAGGGCCGGACGGGATCCGGACGAACATGGTGTCGGCCGGCCCGATCGACACCCTCGCCAAGAAGGCCATCCCCGGCGGGGCGGACTTCAACGACGTCTGGGCCGACCGGGCGCCGCTCAGCTGGGATCCCACCGACGCCACCGCGACCGCGAAGGCCGTGGTCGCGCTGCTGTCCGATTGGTTCCCGATGACCACCGGTGAGGTCATCCACGTCGACGGCGGTCTGCACGCGACCGGCGCCTGACCCTCGGCCCGGCTCGTCCTGCAGCTCGGCGCGGTCGGCCTCCTGACCGTCGGGTCCTCGGCCCGCCGGTCCTCGGGCCGATAGCCCTACCGGCCCGGCCCGCCCCGTCGGGGCCGGTCGGGCCGGTCGAGGATCAGGCGGGTTGCCAGGCGCAGGACGCCTCCAGGCTGTCCAATGCCGCGTTGAGCAGACCCCGCAGGGTCCGGGCCCGGAGCTCGGCGGCGTGGGCGTGCAGTAGTCCGGACTCGTCGGCCAGGCCGGTCTCACAGGCCTCGACCAGTCGCAACGCCCGGGCGGCCGCGTGGCGCTGCCGGGTGGGGTAGGCCGCCGGCAGTTCCAGCCCGTCGCTCTCGGGCCGTCGCCCCGACGTCATCCCCAGCCGGTCCAGTTCGCCGGTGGCCGCCCGGATCGCGTCGGTGAGCGCGTGCTCGGTCTCCGCCGACGACACCGGGGGGAAGGGGCGGTCGGCCGCCACCAGCTGCCACTGGATCGCCGGGCCGACCCTGGCGGGGATCCAGGCGGCGCCACCGGTGCGTGGGATCACTGCGGCCCCGGCCCCGAGGGCTGCGCGGGTCAACGACATCGGCCCCCGCAGCGGACCCAGCCGCCCGGGACGGGGCAGCGCCAGGATCCAGTCCTCGGTGGTGCGCCGCAGCGCTGCCGGCATCGCCTCGTCCAGTGGATTCGACCCCTCGCCGGACAGCCCGAGCAGGGCGTCGGGGTCACTGACGTGGTGGGCCGCGTCGCCGTCCTGGACCATCCGGGCAGCGACCTCGGCGCTGGGCGCGGACGACCCGGCGGCGCCGGCGGCGGGTCCGTGGCGCAGCACGTTGAGGTTCGTCACCAGGCGGATCGCGGCGAGCAGGGTCACGGAATCCACCGTACGTCACCGGTCCGGGAGCAGCCCCGGATCGGCGCCGGACGAACCCCTCGCGGCAGGTGCTCGGGGACCGTGCCGGGCACGGACGGCGGGTCCGGTACGAGCAGCGAGCCGGGCACCCGCTGTGCCTCCGGGGCATGTAGGTTCAGGGGCATGGTCGCTGTGGTGGATCTGGTCGATGTGAGCGTGAGGCGCGGCAACACGATGTTGCTCGAGGGCATCAACTGGCAAGTCGGGGAGTCGGACCGCTGGGTCGTCCTCGGTGCGAACGGCGCCGGCAAGACCACCCTGTTGCGTCTGCTCACCGGCGACCTCTACCCGACCAGCGGCATGGCGGGGGTCCTCGACGAAGTCCTCGGCGCAGTGAACATCTTCGACCTGCGCCCGCGGATCGGCCTGGTGTCCCAGACCTTCCAGGAGCGGGTGCCGCGCGGGGAGACGGTCCACGATCTGGTCGTTTCCGCGGCGTACGCGGTGGTCGGCCGTTGGCGCGAGGAGTACGACAGCTTCGACCACGAGCGGGCCGACGCCCTGCTCGATCGCTTCGGGATGCTGGCGCTGCGGGATCGTACGTTCGGCACCCTCAGTTCCGGCGAACGCAAGCGGGTCGAGATCGCCCGCGGCCTGATGGTGGACCCGGAACTGCTGCTCCTCGACGAACCCGCCTCGGGCCTCGACCTCGGCGGACGGGAGCGTCTGGTGAGCCTGCTCGGTCACCTGGCCAACGACCCGCTGGCGCCGGCCAGCGTGATGGTGACCCACCATGTGGAGGAGATACCGCCGGGCATCAGCCACGCGATGCTGCTCAAGAAGGGCCGGATCGTCGCCGCAGGGCCGGTGCGGGAGGTGCTCACCGAGCCGCTGATGAGCGAGACCTTCGACATGCCGCTGCGACTGATCATGAGCCAGGGCCGCTTCACCGCGAGGGCGCGCTAGATGTCGATGCACCTGCAGGACTGGTTCTTCCTGAACATGTGGGCGCTGTGGATCACCGGCGTGGTCCTCGCCCTGATGATCGAGCTCCTCCAACGGGACCGGCGCGGTCTGGCCTGCGCGGCGGGATGCGCGATCGGCGCGGTCGTCGCTGCGGTGGCCCCCGCGACCTGGTGGCTTCCGCCGGTGGTCGCGATCCTCGCGGTGTGGACGTTCTGGATGGTGCTGCGGCCGCAGAGGTCCTGAGCCGGCGGGGGCAGACTGGGAGGGATGTCTATCTCAGCGCTCACCCTGATCACGATCACCGACCCCCACGACGACCGGGTCGCCGACTACGTCCGGCTGCGCGACGTCTCGCTGCGCCGCTCGCTGGAGGCCGAGCACGGCCTGTTCATCGCCGAAGGGGAGAAGGTGATCCGGCGGGCGCTCGAGGCTGGGTATCCGCCCCGGTCGTTCCTGCTGGCCCCGCGCTGGCTGGAATCGCTCGCCGACGCGCTCGCACCGTATCCCGAAGTGCCGATCTACGTCGTCTCCGAGGCGCTGGCGGAGGAGATCACCGGGTTCCACGTGCACCGCGGAGCACTCGCCTCGATGCGGCGCCGGACCGGCCGTACGATGGCCGACCTGCTCGACCTGCAGCGGTTGGTGGTCTGTGAGGACATCGTCGATCACACCAACGTCGGTGCCATCCTGCGCTCCGCCGCCGGGATGGGATGGGACGGCTGCCTGCTCGCCCCACGTGCCGCCGACCCGCTCTACCGTCGGGCGATCAAGGTGTCGATGGGGGCGGTCTTCTCACTGCCGTGGGCCCGGATCGACTCCTGGGCCGAGGCCGTCCCGACGCTGCGGGAGGCGGGATTCCTGACCCTGGCGATGGCCCTGAACGACGACGCGCAGTCCCTTCCCGACGTTGCGCGGGCCCTCGCCCCGGACCGGAAGGTGGCGATCCTGCTCGGCACCGAGGGCGCCGGGCTGTCCCGACGCTGGATCGAGCAGGCCGACCTGGTCGTACGGATCCCGATGGCCCACGGGATCGACTCGCTGAACGTCGCTGCGGCGTCGGCTGTCGCGTGCTACGCCCTGGGGCCGGCGGGGTCGGGGGGTGCCGGTCGCGCGGACGGTCTCGGCTGAGCGGCCACTGCGTGCCTGACGGCTGAGGTGCCTGTCTGACGGCTCAGGTCGTCCGCCCGACGGCTCAGGCCGAGGTGCGCTTGGGTGTGACCGGCCAGTCCTCGGGGTAGAGGTGGGCCAGCGCCTCGTGGGACTGGTAGAGCTTCTTGCGGACCCGGGTCGACAGCCGGTCACCGAAGACCATCCCGTTGAGGTGATCGGTCTCGTGCTGCAGGCACCGGGCGAGCAGGCCGGTGCCGTGGATCTCGATCGGGTTGCCGTCGGTGTCCTGGCCGCGGCAGATGGAGTGATCGGTACGGGCCAGCGGGGCGTACCCGCCGGGGAGCGACAGGCACCCCTCGTCGGCCGACTCCAGCACCCGGTCGCGCCCCTCGGGTAGTTCGACCACGGGATTGCAGACCACACCGACCTGGGAGTGGTTGTCGGCGTCCGGGCAGTCGTAGACGAAGACCGCCAGGCTCACGCCCACCTGGGTGGCGGCGAGCCCGACACCTCGTGCGGCCTCCATGGTGGCGAACATGTCGCGGACCAGGGTGCGCAGGTCGTCGTCGAACTCGACCACCGGCTGGGTGGGGGCATGCATCACGGGCGTCCCCCAGCGGGTGATGGGGCGGAGGGTGCCGCCGGTGGTGAGCTCGCTGAGGCGCGTCATTGCTCGTCGTCCTGTCTCTCGGAGGGGTGCCGTGGGCCTGCGGACCCCACTCTAGGCGGCCGGTCGACGCCCGTGGCACGGGACCTGCGAGTGTGAGCCGGGCCCGCCCGTCATGGCCGGGCGGCGGCGTGGCGTGCTTGCTCCCGGTCGCCCTCCGGCCGACAGTAGGGCCATGGTGATCGGTGAGGGCGAGCTGCCGGCGGACCTCCGCCGTGCCCTCGACGGGTACCGCAGCCATCTGGCGGGGGAGCGGCACGTCTCGCCGAACACGGTGCGTGCCTACGTCGGCGATCTCACCGAACTGTTCGAGCATCTGGGCCACCGCGGGGTTACCTCGCCGGCCGACGTGACGATCACCGACCTACGCGGCTGGCTGGCGGCCCAGCAGCGGGGTGGCGCCTCCCGCGGCACTCTCGGCCGGCGGGCCTCGACCGTCCGGGGCTTCTTCGCCTGGGCACGCCGCGACGGGCTGATCGCGACCGATCCGAGCCTGCGCCTGGCCTCACCGAAGATCGCCCGGATGCTGCCGGCCACCCTCGACCAGGCCCAGGCGGCGGCGTTGATGGACGAAGCCCGGTTGTGCGCGGCCGAGCAGCCCGGCCCGCTCGGTGCTCGAGACGTCGCCGTCCTGGAGATGCTGTACGGGTCGGGGTTGCGGGTCTCCGAGCTGTGCGGCCTGGACACCGAGTCTCTGGACCGGGATCGGCGCCTCGTCCTCGTCCACGGCAAGGGCGACAAGGACCGGATGGTCCCCACCGGTGGTCCGGCGCTGGAGGCGGTGGACCGATGGCTGATCCGTCGCCCCGAGATCGCCACGGCGACGAGCGGCCGGGCGCTCTTCCTGGGCGCCCGAGGCGGACGAATCGACCCGCGCGTCGTCCGTCGCCTCGTGCACCGTCATCTCGGCCTGGTGACCGGGGCACCTGATCTCGGCCCGCACGGCCTGCGGCACGCAATGGCCACCCACCTGCTCGAGGGTGGGGCGGACCTGCGCAGCGTCCAGGAGATGCTCGGGCACGCCTCGCTGGCGACGACCCAGATCTACACGCACGTGACGGCCGACCGGCTGCAGCAGGCCTTCCGTCAGGCGCATCCGAGGGCCTGACTCAGGCCGTGGTTCGCCGACAGGTCTGTCTCCGGCCTGCTCGGCGTCAGCTCAGCCGGCTGGGATCGATCAGGGTCCCGTCCTGCCACGCCATCAGGTGAAGATGGCAGCCGGTGGACAGGCCGGTCGACCCGACCGTTCCCAGCACCTGCCCCCGCTGCACCGTCGCACCGGTACTCACCGAGAAGCCCTGGGCGTGGTTCATCGACGTGACCAGACGGTGTCCGTCGACCACGCCGTGATCGACCAGGATCCGCCAGCCGTAGGCCGGGTGCCGGACGACCTCGGTGACCGTGCCCGGGAGCGGCGCCCGGATCGGAACGCCGCAGGCCGCCCCGTAGTCGACCCCGTCGTGCAGCTTGCGGACGCCGGTGACCGGGTGCACCCGCATCCCGAACGGTGAAGTGATCGGCCCGGACACGGGTGGCAGCCAGCCTCCTTGGCCGCTGCCGACCCGCAGTGGTGCGGCTCCATCGCCGGTGGCTGCGGCCGCTGCCGCGATCGCCCGGGCCTGGGCTTCCCGGCGGGCGGCGGTCACCTCCTCGCTCCCGACGAGACGGGTCGGCGGGCCGGTCGGCAGGGCGGGCAGCAGCATCGGGTCGAGGTACTCCGAGCCTCTCCGCAGACCCCAGTGCAGGCACGCCGCGGCGACGCAACCCGGGTGCCCAGTCTGCAAGGTGCCCAGCACATCGCCCATTGCGACGACCTGACCGACCCGCACCGTGGCCTGGACAGGTTCGTACGTGGTGCGGGTGGCGCCGTGATCGACCACCACGACGCCCCTACCGGCGAGAGTGGAGGCGTACGTCACCGTCCCGGCTGCCGCCGCGAGCACCGGACTGCCGACCTCGGCGTCGAGGTCGACGCCCCGGTGCCCGGCAAGCCACGGCTCCGGGGGAGGCTCGAAGGGTCGTACCAGGGGCCCGGTCACCGGCAGGGCCCCGGCCGGCACGCCCTCCGGGCCGGACGCCAGTGGAAGAGCCGTCGCGGCGCCGGCGAGGGCTACGGTCAGGCCGGTCCCGGCGAGCAGGGAACACAGCAGGAGGACCAGCGGTCGCAGGGGAAACAGTCGTCTCACGTGCGGAGGGTGGGACGGAGCGGTGCCTGACCGGCCGGGACCGGGAAACTGTGGACAACCGGCGCGGATGGCCGCGGGCTGTGGACGGCTCGCGCCAGTTCGCCAGCACGATCACAGCAGCGTGGGCCGACGTGCGGGCACGCCGGCGTGGGTGGTCGGCGGCGGTCGCTGCGGCCCCGAGTGGCATCGTGCCCGGGCCGGCTCTACACTACTTCCAGCACCTCGGACCTTTTCGGGGTGACTTCGCATGCGGTCCTACCGGTGGATGCCACGTCTCGGCGTGGTGAGCCGGGCGTCCCGTACGGTCCCTCGTGGGTGAGGACGTGACTGCATCAGGCGGTGCCGAAAGCCGGCACCGGGACAACCGTCGGCGCTTCGTCGCGCCACAAGGAGGAAACGGCCATGGCCGTCGTGACTGCCCGCGAGCTGCTCGAGAACGGTGTCCACTTCGGGCACCAGACCCGTCGTTGGAACCCGAAGATGAAGCGCTTCATCTTCAACGAGCGCAACGGCATCTACATCATCGACCTGCAGCAGTCGCTCAAGTACATCGACAAGGCGTACGCCTTCGTCAAGGAGACCGTCTCGCGAGGCGGTCAGGTGCTCTTCGTCGGCACCAAGAAGCAGGCCCAGGAGGCCATCGCCCAGCAGGCCACCCGCGTCGGCATGCCGTACGTGAACCAGCGCTGGCTGGGTGGCATGCTGACCAACTTCCAGACCATCTCCAAGCGGATCGCCCGGATGAAGGAGCTGGAGGCGATGGACTTCGAGAAGGTGCAGGGCTCCGGCCTCACCAAGAAGGAACTTCTCGGCCTGTCCCGCGAGAAGGACAAGCTGGCGAAGGACCTCGGCGGCATCCGGGACATGACCCGCACCCCGCAGGCGGTGTGGATCGTCGACACCAAGAAGGAGCACCTCGGTGTCGACGAGGCCCGCAAGCTGCGCATCCCGGTGGTCGCGATCCTCGACACCAACTGCGATCCCGACGAGGTCGACTACGCCATCCCGGGCAACGACGACTCGATCCGGTCCGTCTCCCTGCTCACCCGGGTGATCGCCGACGCCGTGGCCGACGGCCTGGTCTCCCGCTCCTCCGGTGAGACTGCCACCACCGAGGCGGCCGAGCCGATGGCCGAGTGGGAGAAGGAACTGCTCAACGCCACCGAGCAGGCCACCCCGGCTGAGGCCACCCCGGCTGAGACCGCGCCGGCCGCTGAGGCCGCGCCGGCGGTCGACGTGGAGCCGGCTGTCGAGGCCACGCCCGTGGTCGACGTGAAGCCGGGAGCTGAGGTGAAGCCGGGCATCGAGGCCAAGCCGGGTGTCGAGGCCAAGCCGGCCGCGCCCGTGGCGCCGACCGCCCCGGTCACCGAGGCGCCCGCCACCGACAACGAGTGATCCCACCCGCACAACCGCAGAAGGACCAAGGAACAGATGGCAATCACTGCAGCAGATGTCAAGAAGCTCCGCGACTCCACCGGCGCCGGCATGATGGACGCCAAGAAGGCCCTCACCGAGGCCGACGGCGACTTCGAGAAGGCCGTGGAGATCCTGCGGGTCGCCGGCCAGGCCAAGACCGCCAAGCGGGCCGACCGTGAGGCCTCCAACGGCTTGGTCGCCAACAGGGGCGGCGCCCTCATCCAGCTGGGTTCCGAGACCGACTTCGTCGCCAAGAACGAGGAGTTCATCGCCCTCGCCGACACCATCGCCGAGGCCGTCGAGGCGGCCCGGGCGACCGACGTCGCCTCCGCCAACGCCGCGAAGCTTGCCGACGGCCGCACCGTCGAGGAGGCCATCCAGGAGCTGGCCGCCAGGATCGGCGAGAAGTTGGAGCTGAAGAACGTCGCCTACTTCGACGGCAAGACCAACGTCTACCTGCACCGCCGTTCCTCCGACCTGCCCCCGCAGGTCGGTGTGCTGCTCGAGTTCGAGGGCGACAACGAGGATGCCGCCCACCGCACCTCGATGCAGATCGCGGTGATGAACCCCAAGTACCTCACCCGCGACGAGGTCCCGGCGGCCGATGTGGAGAAGGAACGCATCATCGCTGAGGGCATCGCCAAGGAGGAGGGCAAGCCCGAGAAGGCGATCCCGCGGATCGTCGAGGGCCGCGTCAACGGCTTCTTCAAGGACGTCGTCCTGTTGGAGCAGATCTCCGAGGTCTCCGATGCCAAGGAGACCGTCGGCAAGATGCTGGAGAAGGCCGGCCTGACGGTCAGCCGCTTCGTCCGCTTCGAAGCCGGCGCCTGATCCGACCGCGACGTGCGCCACGAGGGACCTCCCTCGTGGCGCACGTTGTCGCATCGGCGCCCGGATCTCAGCCGGGGCACCCGGATCGCCTAGGCTCAGCTACCGCACACCACATCCGACGCACCCGACGGGAGACCATCCATGAGTTCGTACCATCGCATCCTGCTGAAGCTGTCCGGTGAGGCCTTCGGAGGTGGCAAGGTCGGGGTCGACCCGCGGGTCGTCGACTCCATCGCCCACCAGATCGCCGACGTCGTACGGGCCGGGGTGCAGGTGTGCATCGTGGTGGGGGGCGGCAACTTCTTCCGCGGGGTCGAGCTGCAGCAGGCCGGGATGGAGCGGGAGCGGGCCGACTACATGGGGATGCTCGGCACGGTGATGAACTGTCTGGCCCTGCAGGACTTCTGCGAGCAGGCCGGTGTCCCGACACGGGTGCAGACCGCCATCGAGATGCGCCAGGTCGCCGAGCCCTACATCCCGCGCCGCGCCGATCGGCACATGGAGAAGGGACGGGTGGTGATCTTCGGCGCCGGATCCGGCATGCCGTACTTCTCCACCGACACCGTGGCGGCCCAGCGGGGGCTGGAGATGCACGTCGACGCGCTGCTGATGGGCAAGATGGGCGTCGACGGGGTGTACGACTGCGATCCGAAGACGAATGACGACGCCAAGAAGTACGACCAGCTGACCTACGACGAGTACCTCGCCCGTGACCTCAAGGTCGCCGACGCGGCGGCGGTCAGCCTCGCGCGGGACAACGACCTGCCGATGATCTTCTTCAACCTCAACACCGAGGGCAACATCATGCGCGTGGTGAACGGCGAGCGGATCGGTACTGTTGTGCACAAGTGACGCGCTGCGTCCGCCATCGCGACGGACGGTCTGAGAGACTGGTCCGGCCGCAACCACCCGACGCTCCTGCGGCTCGGCCGTCCCCGTTCCCGCGGGCCGGCCGCCCCCGAGACGCGGCGCCTCCGCCGCAAGCAGAGAAAGGAACCCCCTCGTGATCGGCGACATCACCACCGAAGCGAAGTCCAGGATGGACCATGCAGTCGAGTTCGCCAAGGAGGAGTTCGCCGCCATCCGGACCGGGCGGGCCCATCCTGCGATGTTCAACAAGTTGACCGCCGAGTACTACGGCACCCCCACCCCGCTGCAGCAGCTGGCCTCGTTCACCGTCCCCGAGGCCCGGATGATCCTCATCACGCCGTACGACCGCAGCGCGATCAACGCCGTGGAGAAGGCGATCCGCGACTCCGACCTGGGCGTCAACCCGTCGAACGACGGCATCTCGATCCGCTGCGTGCTGCCCGAGCTCACCGCCGAGCGCCGCAAGGAGTACACCAAGCTCGCCAAGTCCAAGGCCGAGGACGCCAAGGTCTCCGTCCGCAACGCCCGCCGCGCCGCCAAGGAGGCTATCGACAAGCTGGTCAAGGACAAGGAGATCGGTGAGGACGAGGGCAAGCGCGCCGAGACCGAGCTCGACAAGACCACCAAGAAGTACACCGACCAGATCGACGAGCTGCTGAAGGCCAAAGAGGCCGAATTGCTCGAGGTCTGACCTTGTCGGATTCGGGGTCACCGACCGGCTCCGCCCGGCCCGGTCCGGCGAACGGCACGCCCGTTCCCGGGACGGGCCGAGCCGGTCGGAATCTTCCGGCCGCCATCACCGTGGGGGTCGTCTTGTCGGCGGTCCTCATCGCCAGTCTGCTGTGGTGGCTGCCGGGGTTCGTCATCCTGGCCACGACCCTGATCGGGATGGCCGCGGTGGAAGTGCACCAGGCCCTGCGCAAGGTGGGGATGACGTCGGCGATCCTGGTCATCGAGACCGGCCTGATCGCGATGATGGCCGGCTCCTACCTGACCCTCACCCTGACCACCCGGCACGCGGCCACCTACCTGCTGGTCTGCCTCGGTGCCACCGTGCTCGCGGCCTTCCTGGTCCGCCTCCCCCGGGGGGCCGAGGGCTTCGTCAAGGACACCGCGGCGAGCATGCTGATCATCGCCTACCTGCCGCTGATGGGCGCTTTCGCCAGCCTGCTGGTGGGGGAGGCCGGCGGCGCCGCCCGGGTGTTCCTCTGGCTGGGCACGGTGATCTGCTCCGACACCGGCGGGTACGTGTTCGGGGTGCTCTTCGGCCGCCATCCGATGGCCCCCACCATCAGCCCGAAGAAGACCTGGGAGGGGTTCGCCGGCTCGGTCATCCTGGGCACGGCCTTCGGCACCCTGGTCGGCCACTTCATCCTCGGCAGTCCCTGGTGGGTCGGGATGCTCATCGGCGTCGTACTCGTCGGGGCGGCCATCCTGGGTGACCTGGTCGAGTCGCTGATCAAGCGCGATCTGGGCCTCAAGGACATGGGTGACTTCCTCCCCGGCCATGGCGGAGTCACCGACCGGATCGACGCGATGCTGCTCTCCGCCCCGACCGCCTGGATCCTCATGCATTTCCTCATCCCCGGAGCCTGACCGTGACCCCTCGACCCATCCCGCCGCTCGACGACACCCGCTCTCCCGACCTCGCCGCGACGACCCCGGCAGCCGGGGCCGAGCCCGACGAGTCGACGGCCCCTGCCGCCGGGCCGCGTCCGCACCCGCAGCTGGTGTTCGCCGCGCCCCGCCGAGGGAAGCCGCCGGTGCACTGGGCCGACTTGGGCGTCGAGGAGCGCAAGGCCGCCGTCGTCGCCCTCGGGCTGCCCGCCTTCCGCGCCCAGCAGCTCTCCCGGCACTGGTTCGTCCACTCCACCGCCGATCCCGCCGACTGGACCGACATCCCCGCGCACCGGCGCCAGGAGATCGCGGACGCCCTGTTCCCGCCGTTGCTCGAGGAGGTCCGCTCGCTCACCGCCGACGCCGGCACCACCGTCAAGACACTGTGGAAGCTGCACGACGGGTCGATGGTCGAGTCCGTCCTGATGCACTACCCGGCCTCCGAGGGATCCGCGGCCCGGACGACCGTGTGCGTCTCGTCCCAGGCCGGCTGCGGGATGGCCTGCCCGTTCTGCGCCACCGGCCAGGGTGGCCTGCAGCGCAACCTCAGCGCTGCCGAGATCGTCGCCCAGATCGTCGACGCGAACGCACGCCTGGCGGCGGGACAGATCCCGGGCGCGACCGGGCGGGTCGGCAACATCGTCTTCATGGGCATGGGCGAGCCGCTCGCGAACTACGCCACGGTCATCCGGGCGATCCGTACGCTGCTCGCCGACCAGCCCGACGGGCTGGGGATGAGCGCCCGCGGGATCACCGTGTCGACCGTCGGGCTGGTCCCGGGGATCGACAAGCTGGCCGACGAGGGCCTGCCGGTCACCCTCGCTCTGTCGCTGCACGCCCCGGACGACGAATTGCGCAACGACCTCGTCCCGATCAACAATCGGTGGCGGGTCGCGGAGGCTGTCGATGCCGCCTGGCGTTACGCCCGGGCGACGAAACGTCGTGTCTCGATCGAGTACGCGCTGATCCGCGACGTCAACGATCAGGCCGAGCGCGCCGATCGACTCGCCCGTGAGCTCAAGAAGCGGGGCGACTGGGGCTGGTTCCACGTGAACCTGATCCCGCTGAATCCGACGCCTGGGTCGAAGTGGACGGCATCGCGCCGCCGCGACGAGCAGGAGTTCGTCCGACGACTGGAGGCCCACGGCGTCCCGGTGACCATCCGGGACACCCGCGGCCGCGAGATCGACGGAGCCTGCGGCCAGCTGGCCGCGACGGTGCGATAACGGACACCAGGTCCGGTCGTACGCGACGCAACGGGAGAGGCGTCCGCGTACCTGCATTCGCCCGGTGATCCTTGGAGGAGGAGAAAGAGTTGAGCCCTGAAGCGCTGCGCAGGAATCTGCAGGTGGTCTACGACACGGTCGTCCGCCGCAACCAGGGGGAACCGGAGTTCCACCAGGCCGTCCACGAGGTGCTCGAGAGCCTCGGCCCGGTGTTCGCCCAGCATCCCGAGTACATCGAGGCGGCGATCCTCGACCGCATCGTCGAGCCGGAACGCCAGGTGATGTTCCGCGTCCCGTGGATCGACGACGCCGGTAAGGTCCGGGTCAACCGCGGCTACCGCGTCGAGTCCAACTCAGCGCTCGGCCCGTACAAGGGTGGTCTGCGGTTCCACCCCACGGTCTACTCCGGCATCATCAAGTTCCTCGGCTTCGAGCAGGTCTTCAAGAACTCTCTCACCGGTCTGGCGATGGGCGGCGGCAAGGGCGGCTCGGACTTCGATCCGCACGACAAGTCCGACAACGAAGTGATGCGTTTCTGTCAGTCCTTCATGATCGAGCTCTCCCGCCACATCGGTGAGTACACCGACGTCCCGGCCGGCGACATCGGCGTCGGCGGCCGGGAGATCGGCTACCTCTTCGGGCAGTACAAGCGGCTGACGAACCGGTTCGAGGCCGGCGTGCTGACCGGCAAGGGCCTCACCTGGGGCGGCTCCCTGGCCCGCACCGAGGCGACCGGCTACGGTCTGATCCACTTCGTCACCGAGATGCTCCGGATGGACGGCCAGGACCTGGACGGCAAGGTGATCTCGGTCTCCGGGTCGGGCAACGTGGCGATCTTCGCGGTCGAGCTGGCTCAGCAGCTGGGCGGTCGGCCGATCACCATCTCCGACTCGTCCGGCTACGTGGTGGACTCCGACGGGATCGACCTCGAGCTGCTCAAGCGGGTCAAGCTGGAGGAACGCGGCCGGGTCTCCGACTACGCAGCGCTGCGCCCCGGGGCCCGGTTCGTCAGCGGCGGCAGCGTCTGGGACGTCCCGGTCGAGATCGCCCTGCCGTGCGCCACCCAGAACGAGATCCACGGCGACCACGCCGTCACGCTGGTCAAGCACGGTGTCAAGCTCGTCGCGGAGGGGGCGAACATGCCGAGCACCCCGGACGCCATCGAGACCTTCCGGCAGGCGGGGGTGAAGTTCGGCCCGGCGAAGGCCGCCAACGCCGGCGGTGTCGCGACGTCCGGGCTGGAGATGCAGCAGAATGCCAGCCGGGAGTTCTGGTCGTTCGAGATGACCGCGACCCGGCTCGAGACGATCATGAGCAACCTGCACACCCGCTGCCTGGAGGCGGCCGACCGGTACGGCTGCCCGGGCGACTATGCGCTCGGCGCGAACGCCGCCGGCTTCGTCAAGGTCGCCGACGCGATGCTCGACCAGGGCGTCGTCTGACCCCACCGGCCGGTCGGCGACGGCACGGGCCGCCGTCGCCGACCCGCCGGCCACCCCGACCGACGTCACGGCCGGGCCAGCTGTCGGAGCCGGGACCGGCCAGGCCAGCCAGGCCGGCGCCCTGACGGCCGGGCCGACCGGGTGGTTTCAGCCGCGGCCGGCCGGGACCGCGTCGAGGGCGTCCAGCGTGGCCAGCACCGCGATGCCCGCCTCGTAGCCCTTGTCCTCCTTCGAATCGGGCAGCCCGGCCCGGTCCAGTGCCTGCTGCTCGTCGTCGCAGGTGAGCACTCCGAAACCGACCGGGACCCCGGTGTCGACGGCGACCTGGGTCAGCCCGATGGTGGCCGCCTCACAGACATAGTCGAAGTGCGGCGTACCGCCCCGGACGACGACCCCCAGGGCCACCAGCGCGTCGAACCGGTCGGCGAGACGCCGGCAGACGACCGGCAGTTCGAAGGTGCCCGGGACCCGGACGACGGTGACCTCGGTGACCCCGTGCTCCGTCAACGCCGCGGCGGCGCGGGCCACCATCTGGTCGGTGACCTCGGGGTACCACTGTGCGCCGATCACGGCGACGCGCCGCCCGGTGCCGTTCGCGGTGATGTGCGGGGAGCCGAAGCCGGCCATGTCAGACCTCCTGGGGGGTGGCGATGGAGTGCGGCACACCGTCCAGCAGGATGCGGTGGCCCATGCGGTCGCGCTTGGTGCGCAGGTAGAACTCGTTGTCGGGGGTCGGCTGGGTCCACGACGGGGCGACGTCGGTGACCTCGATCCCGGCGGTCCGCAGCGCGCGCACCTTGTCCGGGTTGTTCGTCATCAGCTCCAGCCGGGTCACCCCGAGGTCGTACAGGATCGCCGCCGCGGCGCCGTACTCGCGGTCGTCGACCGGCAGCCCGAGCCGGGTCTGCGCGTCGACGGTGTCCAGACCCTCGTCCTGCAGGTGGTAGGCCTGCAGTTTGGCCAGCAGGCCCACCCCACGCCCCTCGTGGCCGCGCAGGTAGACGACCGCGCCGCCCCGCTCGGCCACCGTGGCGAGGGACTGTTCGAGCTGGGGTCCGCAGTCGCAGCGCAGCGACCCGAAGACGTCCCCGGTCAGGCACTCCGAGTGCACCCGGACCGCCGGCACGCTGCCGTTGCGGCCGCGCAGGCCCCGGGGGCTGATCAGCGCCACGTGCTCGGCGCCGGTCTGCAGGTCCAGGTAGCCGACCACGGTGAACTCGCCGTTCGGGGTGGGGAGCCGGGTCATCGCGTCCCGCCGGACCCGGTCGTGGGTCTCCCGCCAGCTGGCCAGCTCGGCGATGGTGATCACCGCCAGGCCCTCCGCCGCGCCCAGGGCGAGGACGTCGGGCGTCCGCATCATCGAGCCGTCGTCGTGCACCAGTTCACCGATCGCGCCGACCGGCTCCAGCCCGGCGAGCCGGCACAGGTCCACTGCGGCCTCGGTGTGGCCACGTCGCTCCAGGACGCCGCCGTCGCGGGCCCGCAGCGGGAGGATGTGGCCGGGCCGGATCAGCGCGTCCGGCCCGGACTCCGGGTCGGCGAGCACGTGCAGCGTACGGGTCCGGTCGTGGGCGGAGATGCCGGTGGTGACCCCGGTGGCGGCGTCGCAGGAGACCGTATACGCGGTCCGCAGCGGGTCGGAGTTGCGGGCGACCATCAACGGCAGTTCGAGCGCGTCGGCGCGGGCCCGCGACATCGGGGCGCACAGGTAGCCCGAGGAGTGCCGGATGGTCCAGCCCAGCCACTCCTCGGTCAGGGTCTGCGCGGAGAGGATGACGTCCCCCTCGTTCTCCCGGTCCTCGTCGTCCAGGACGAGCACGGGGCGGCCGCGCCGCAGCTCCTCGAGCGCCCGCTCGATGGGGCTGAACCCGACCGCCGGCCCGCTCACGACTGACTCACTCATGATCTCCTCCGTTCTGATGCGCCCATCCGGTACCGGTCCGGTCCAGGTAGGTCGCCACGTACTTGCCGATCACGTCGACCTCGAGGTTGACCGTCGCGCCGATCGGCAGCCGGCCGAGGGTCGTGTCGGTGAGGGTGGTCGGGATCAGCGACACGGTGAACGCGTCGGGGTGTACGTCGACCACGGTGAGGGACACCCCGGCCACGGTGACCGAGCCCTTCTCCACCAGATACCGCGACAGCTCGGCCGGCAGCCCGATCTCGACGATCTCCCAGGCGTCGCCGGGGGTGCGGGAGCGTACGACGCCGGTGCCGTCGACGTGGCCCTGCACCAGGTGCCCGCCCAGCCGGCCGCCCGGGGACATCGCCCGTTCCAGGTTGACCGGGGAGCCCGGCCGCAGTGTGCCGAGGTCGGACCGGGCCAGGGTCTCGGCCATCACGTCGACGGAGAAGCCCTCCGCGTCGACCTCGGTGACGGTGAGACAGACGCCGTTGACGCAGACCGAGTCCCCGTGCTCCGCGTCGGAGACCACCCGGGGACCGCGGATCCGCAGCACCGCGGAGTCCTGCCCGGGTCGTACGTCGACGACTTCGCCGATCTCCTCGACAATGCCGGTGAACATGGTCATTCCTCCCTCCCGGCCGGAGCCAGGGTCAGTCGCAGGTCGGGGCCGACGCGGGTGACGTCGACCAGGTCCAGGTGCACGGCGTCGGCGAGGGTGCCGATGCCCAGGTCGCCGACCATCGGCCGGCCGGCGCCGAGCAGGGTCGGGGCGAGATAGACGACGACCTCGTCGACCAGGCGGTCCCGCAGGAAGGCTGCCGCCAGGGTGGCGCCGCCCTCGAGCCAGGCGTGCCGGATGCCGGCCCGGTGCAGTTGGGCGAGGGCTCGGCCCGGCTGATGGTCCGGCACGAACAGCGTCTCCGCCTCCGGCGACCGCAGCCGCGCCGTCTCCGGCAGCGGCCGGTCACCGAGCACCACCCGGAGCGGCTGGCGCCCGGTGGGCCGGCCCTCGGCGTCGCGGACGGTCAGCCGCGGATCGTCGGCCAGCGCGGTGCCGGTGCCGACCAGGATTGCGTCGCAGGTGGCGCGGAGCCGGTGCACGTCGGCGCGGGCGGCGGGGGAGGTGATCCACTGCGAGGTGGCGTCGGCGGCCGCGGTGCGCCCGTCCAGGGTAGCGGCCACCTTCCAGGTGACGTACGGGCGCCCGAGCCGCACCGCCCGGGTCCAGACCCGGTTCACCGCCTCGGCCTCGGTCGCCAGCAGGCCGCCGCTGACCGCGATGCCCGCTGCGCGGAGGGTGTCACCGCCGCCGGCGGCGGTCGGATTCGGATCGGGTTGGGCGAACACCACCCGTGCCACGCCGGCCTCGGCCAGGGCGACGGCGCACGGGCCGGTCCGGCCGGTGTGGTTGCAGGGTTCCAGGGAAACGTACGCGGTGGCGCCGTGGGCGGCGGGACCCGCTGCCCGCAGGGCCTCGATCTCGGCGTGCGGGGTGCCCGCGCCGTGGTGCCAGCCCTCGCCGACGACCGTGCCGTCGGGGGCGACCAGCACCGCGCCGACCCGGGGGTTGGGGTCCGGGAGGGGAGAGCGGAGCGCCAGATCGATCGCCCGGCGCAGCCGGAGCAGGTCGGTCCCGGTGGCATCTGACACAGTGGCATCTGACACAGTGGCTTCCGGCGCGACGGCGTACGACGCCGGGCCGTCCACGGCATCCGACCGGTTCATCGCCCCTCCTCAGGTCCTGACGGGACCCCGGGGCGATTCTTGGGGAGACTCCTGCCACGTGACGGATCGGCGGTACGCTCCGCACCGAGGTGCGGTCACCACCGCAGCACACCCGCCGGCAGAGCCGACGTGTGGTCGCCACGTACGCGTGCGCCTCCCATCCGGACTTTCACCGTCGGTCCCGGAATTCCACCGGATCAACCGACCGCCGTGGAGGGCGGCCGGGTCGCGGACTGTCACCGCCGGTTCGGACTTACACCGACCCCGGAGCACGTATCGCTGAGATTACCACGCGCTCGCCGTCCGCCACAGTGTCCGCGATGTGGACCCGATGGCCAGAGATGTGGACGAGCCGCCCAGAAAGGTGGCACAGGTCCCGGCGGTCCTCGGGGTCCGCGTCAGGGACCGTCGGAACCGCCGGCCGTGGGAGACTGAGCGGGTGCGTGACGTGATCATTCTGGGCAGCACCGGCTCCATCGGCACCCAGGCGCTGGAGGTCATCTCCTCCCGCCGTGACCGGTTCCGGGTGGTGGGACTGGCCGCCGGTGGCGGCAGCATCGCGACGTTGGCCGAGCAGGTGCTCGAGTTCGCCCCGCGGACGGTGGCCCTGGCCCGGCCGACCGCGGTCCAGGACCTGCAGCTCGCCCTCTACGCCGCGGCACAGCAGCGGGGGTGGAACCGGGGCGACGTACGCCTCCCACGGATTATCGCCGGCCCCGACGCGGCGACCGAGCTGGCCGCCGACCCCGCCGACGTCGTGCTCAACGGGATCACCGGGTCGGTCGGCCTGCTGCCCACCCTGGCGGCGCTGCGGGCCGGCACCACGCTGGCCCTGGCCAACAAGGAGTCGCTGGTGATCGGCGGCCGGCTGGTCACCGAGGCCGCGGCGCCCGGACAGCTCGTCGCGGTCGACTCCGAGCACTCCGCCTTCGCCCAGTGCCTGCGCGCCGGACGCGCCGACGAGGTCGACCGGCTGGTGCTGACCGCCTCCGGCGGCCCGTTCCGGGGCCGGACCCGGGCCCAGCTCACCGATGCCACCCCGGAGCAGGCGATGGCCCACCCGACCTGGCAGATGGGCCGGGTGATCACCATCAACTCGGCGACCCTGGTCAACAAGGGCCTGGAGCTGATCGAGGCCGGGCTGCTCTACGACATGCCGCTGGACCGGATCCAGGTGGTGGTGCACCCGCAGTCGATCGTGCATTCCGCGGTGCAGTACGTCGACGGGGCGCTGATCGCGCAGTGTTCACCGCCGGACATGAAGCTGCCGATCGCCCTGGGTCTCACCTGGCCGGACCGCGTTCCGGGCGCCGCGGCCCCGGTGGACTGGACCACCGCGGCCGCCTGGACGTTCGAGCCACTGGACACCGAGGCGTTTCCCGCGGTTGAACTCGCGCGGCGTGCGGGCACACTGGGGGGGACGGCGCCGGCGGTGTTCAACGCTGCGAACGAGGTGTGTGTCGACGCGTTCTGCGAGGGACGGATCGGCTTCCTCGACATCGTGGACACCATCGCGGACGTGCTGGACGACCACCTGTCGGGCGGATTCCTCGGCGACGAGGAGATCACCGTGGAGTCGGTGCTTGGCGCCGATGCCTGGGCGCGGCGGGCTGCGGGCGCCCGCACTACCGGGGCCTGAGGAACGGCCGACGCAGGATCAGAGACAGGACGCACGATGCAGACGGTGTGGTACGTACTCGGGGCGCTGGTCTTCTTCGCCCTCATCATGCTGTCGATCGCGCTGCATGAGATCGGGCACCTGATCCCGGCGAAGCTCTTCAAGGTCAAGGTGACCGAGTACTTCGTCGGCTTCGGCAAGACGCTGTGGAAGCGCCGGATCGGCTCCACCGACTACGGCGTCAAGGCACTACCGCTGGGCGGGTACGTACGTCTCGTCGGGATGTACCCGCCGGCGCCCGGTGAGACCCGGGTGAAGGCGAGCGGCAGCAACTTCTTCCAGCAGATCGCCGAGGACGCCCGGGCGTACGAGTGGGAGGAGATCACTCCCGAGGACGACGGCACCCTCTTCTACCAGAAGCCGGTGTGGCAGCGGCTGATCATCATGGCCGGCGGGGTGACGATGAACCTGCTGCTGGCGTTCCTGCTGTTCCTCGGTGTCACCGCCATCGCCGGGGTGGCCCGGCCGACCCTCACTGTGGCGTCGGTGTCGGAGTGTGTCATCCCGGCCAGCCGCACCGACCAGACCTGCCAGCCGGGCGATCCCCGCACCCCGGCCGCCGCGATGGGCGTGCAGGCCGGTGACGTCATCGTGAGCTTCAACGGGCGTCACCCCGCCGACTGGGACCAGCTCTCCACGATGATCCGGGACAACCTGTCGGCTCCCGCCACGCTCGTCGTCGAGCGCGGCGGACAGACGCTGAGCCTGCCGACCGCTCCGACCGTCACCACCGGTGTCGCCAGCCGGGTCGACCCGGGGCACAATGTCGAGGCCGGCTTCCTGGGCGTCTCGCCGAAGGTCGAGGTGCAGCGCGGCGGGCCGGTCGCGGTGCTGAAGGACATGTGGACGATGACCGAGCAGTCGGCGTACGCCCTGGTCAGCTTCCCGGTGAACGTCTGGCACACCGCTGTCGGTCTGGTCACCGGGCAGCCGCGCGACATCTACGGGCCGGTCAGCGTCGTCGGCGCCTCGCGGGTGGCGGGTGAGGTGGTCACCACCAACCAGCTCAGCTCCGCCAACAAGGTGGCGGTGGTGGCGCAACTGCTGGGGTCGGTCAATCTCTTCGTCGCCCTGTTCAACATCGTTCCGCTGCCGCCGCTGGACGGTGGTCATGTGGCCGGCGCGCTCTGGGACGGGCTGCGCCGAGTCGCCGCCCGGCTCCGCAGCCGGGCCACCCCGCCGCCGTTCGACACCACGAAGCTGCTGCCGCTGTCCTGGGCGGTGACCGCCTTCGTGGTGGTCGCCGGGCTGGTGCTGGTCGTCGCGGACCTGGTGGCGCCGGTCCGGCTCTTCTGAGCTCGCGGGGGCGGCGAGTCCTTCTTACGAGCGGGGGAGCGCGGCGGCTTCTTCGGGCCCGTGGGAGCGGACCGGCGGGGCCGGTGGCGGGACGGTCACGGTCGGTCGAATGGCGGGGGAATCCCTGGTGAATTCTCACCCCGGAGCGCTCGGAAGCACCGAAGAGGACCGGTGGCGGCCATAGCCTGGCCGGCGGTCTCACCATCCTCTCAAGGAGTGTTCCATGTCCTCTCGTCCCCGTCTGGCCGCGGTCGGCCTGGTGGCGGTGCTCGGCGGAGCGGCGGTCCTCGCCCCGCTGGCCTCCGTCCCCGCGCGTGCCGCTGCCGACCATGTCCTGATCAACGAGGTGTACGGCGGTGGTGGCAACAGCGGTGCCACCCTCAAGAACGACTTCGTCGAGCTGTACAACCCGACCACCGGCCCGATCAGCCTCGCCGGTTGGACGGTGAACTACTACTCGGCCGCCGGCACCACGCCGACCACCTGCAACCTGTCCGGCACCGTGGCGGCCGGCTCCCACTTCCTGGTCCAGCAGGCCGCGGGCACCGGTGGCAGCCAGTCACTGCCGGCTCCCGACGCGGCGTGCAATGCGACGATGAGCGCCACCGCCGGACGCGTGACGCTGGCGGACGCTGCCGGCGCGACCGTCGACCTGGTCGGCTACGGCGCCACCGCCAAGCCGTACGAGGGCACCGGCCCTGCGCCCACCCTGTCCAACACCACCTCCGCTTCCCGGACGAACTTCGTCGACACCGACAACAATGCCGCCGACTTCACCGCCGGCGCCCCCACCCCGCGGAACAGCACCGACGGCGGCGCGACCCCCAGCCCGACGCCGACACCGACCGCGACGCCTACCCCGAGCCTGACCACGATCGCCCAGATCCAGGGCACCGGCGCCACGTCGCCGCTCGTCGGCACGACGGTGACCACCCGGGGCGTCGTGACGGCGGCCTACCCGACCGGTGGTTTCGACGGGTTCTACCTGCAGACGCCCGGCACCGGCAGCACCCCGAAGAAGGCCGGCGACGCGTCCGACGGCATCTTCGTCTACGGCTCCGCTGCGGTGAAGACCGTCCAGGCCGGCCAGTGCTACACCGTCACCGGCAAGGTCTCCGAGTACAACGGGCTGACCGAGCTCGGCAGCCCCGCGGTCACCCCGGCCGACGGTTGCGCCCCGGTCACCGCGACCGACCTGGCCACCCTGCCGGTGACCGACGCCGACAGGGAGGCGTACGAGGGCATGCTGGTCAGGCCCCTCGGCAGCTACACGATCACGAACAACTACCAGCTGAACCAGTACGGCCAGCTCGGCCTCGCCGTCGGCGACCAGCCGCTGCGGACCGCCACCGACGTGGTCACCCCCGACAAGGCGACCGCATACGAGGCGGAGAACCTGAAGAAGTACGTCACCCTCGATGACGGTTCCAGCTGGGACTACCTGAACAACGCGACCGCGAAGAACTCGCCGCTGCCGTACCTGTCGCAGGACGAGCCGATGCGCACCGGCTCGCACCTCACGTTCGACAAGCCGGTCATCCTGGACTACCGCTACCAGTGGAACTACCAGCCGACCGGTCAGATCGTCGGTGCGACCGACGACCAGGACCCGGTGGCCCCGCAGAACGACCGTGAGACGACCTCGCCGGCGGTGGGCGGTGACGTCAGGATCGCCACCTTCAACGTGCTGAACTACTTCACCGACCTGGGCAAGGACGAGGCCGGCTGCGCGGCCTACAACGATCGCGCCGGCACCCCGGTGGCCACCAACAACTGCCAGGTCCGCGGGGCGTACACCCAGCAGGCGTTCGACGACCAACAGGCGAAGATCGTCACCGCGATCAACCGGCTCGGCGCCGACATCGTCTCGCTGGAGGAGATCGAGACCTCGTCGGCGATCAGCTACCTGCCGGGCCAAGACCGCGACACGTCGCTCGCGATCCTCGTCGCCGCGCTGAACAAGGCCGGCGGCCACTGGGCGTACGTTCCCTCGCCGAAGGTCGTCCCGAGCAACCAGGACGTCATCCGCACCGCGTTCATCTACAACGTCGACCGGGTCCAGCTCAACGGCCCCTCGCAGATCCTGCTGGATCCCGCCTTCGCCAATGCCCGCCAGCCGTTGGCCCAGAAGTTCAAGCTGCGCAAGGCCGGGTCGCCCTTCGTGGTGATCGCGAACCACTTCAAGTCGAAGAGCTCCGGCGACGACGACGGCACCGGCCAGGGCCTGTCCAACCCGTCGCGGGTGGCCCAGGCCCACGCCCTGACCGGCTGGGTCACGCAGGTCTTCGGCGGCGAGGCGGTGTTCCTGGTGGGCGACTTCAACGCCTACTCCCAGGAAGATCCGGTCCGGGTCATAGAGCAGGCCGGCTACACCAACCTCGCCGAGGTGAAGGACCCGACCGCCACGACCTACCAGTACTCCGGGCGGATGGGCTCGCTGGACCACGCCTTCGCCAACGCCAAGGCCCAGAAGATGGTCACCGGCGCCGGGGTGTGGGACATCAACGCCGACGAGTCGATCGTGATGCAGTACTCGCGTCGCAACTACAACGCGACCGACTTCTACACCACCGACGCGTACGCCGCCTCCGACCACGACCCGCTGGTGGTCGGTCTGAAGGCGAACGGCGCGAAGGGCTGAGTCCCGCCGCCGTCGTGCCTGCCACTCGTATCTGCAGGGCGTCACGCCGGTGAGGTTGGCCTACTCTTGTCGCATGGCAATCAGTCTCGGCATGCCCGCCCCCGCCCCGATCCAGCTCGCCCCGCGCCACGTCACGCGCACGCTGCGGGTCGGCTCGGTCGAGGTCGGCGGCGACGCCCCCGTCTCGGTGCAGTCCATGACCACCACGAAGACCACCGACATCAACGGGACCCTCCAGCAGATCGCCGAGCTGACCGCGGCCGGTTGCGACATCGTCCGCGTCGCGGTCCCCAGCCAGGACGATGCCGACGTGCTGCCCATCATCGCCAAGAAGTCGAAGATCCCGGTCGTCGCCGACATCCACTTCCAGCCGCGCTACGTGTTCCAGGCCATCGAGGCCGGCTGTGCCGCGGTGCGCGTCAACCCGGGCAACATCAAGCAGTTCGACAACAAGATCGCCGAGATCGCCAAGGCCGCCACCGACGCACAGGTGCCGCTGCGGATCGGCGTCAATGCCGGCTCGCTGGACAAGCGGATCATGGAACAGTACGGCTCGGCCACTCCCGAGGCGCTCGTCGCGTCGGCGATGCAGGAGGCCCGGCTGTTCGAGGACGTCGGCTTCCGGGACTTCGCGATCTCGGTCAAGCACCACGACCCGGTGGTGATGATCCGCGCCTATCAGCTGCTCGCCGAGGCCTGCGACTACCCGCTGCACCTCGGTGTGACGGAGGCCGGCCCGGCCTTCCAGGGCACCATCAAGTCGGCCGTCGCCTTCGGCGCGCTGCTCTCCCAGGGCATCGGCGACACCATCCGGGTGTCGCTGTCCGCCCCGCCGGTCGAGGAGGTCAAGGTCGGGGTGAAGATCCTCGAGTCGCTCGGCATGCGGCCGCGGCATCTCGAGATCGTCTCCTGCCCGTCCTGCGGCCGGGCCCAGGTGGACGTCTACACCCTCGCCGACGAGGTCACCAAGGGCCTGGAGGGGATGACCGTCCCGCTGCGGGTGGCGGTGATGGGCTGCGTCGTGAACGGTCCCGGCGAGGCCCGGGAGGCCGACCTCGGCGTCGCCTCCGGCAACGGCAAGGGCCAGATCTTCGTGCACGGCCAGGTCGTCAAGACCGTCCCCGAGGACCGGATCGTCGAGACCCTGATCGAGGAGGCCAACCGGCTCGCCGAGTCGGTCGAGGCCACGCCCGGCGCCGAGCAGTCGGCGGGATCTCCGGTCGTCAGCGTCGGCTGACCGCAGGCGGCCATCATGTCGGCACCGGTACGACCCTCCACCACCTTCGGCGTACGGACGCTGGGGGTCGACGACCTGCCGGCGGCCCTGGCCCTGCTGCGCCGCGACCCGGTGGACAACGTCTACGTCGGCTCGCGGATAAGGACCGGCGGGCTGGACCGGGTGACCCTGGGCTGCCCGGTCTGGGGCTTCGAGGAGGGCGGCCAGCTGCGGGCGATGCTGCACGCCGGCTCCAACATGGTGCCGGTCCACGCCGACGCCCGTGCCTGTGCGGCGTTCGCGGCATTCGCCGGTCACCAACGGGTCGCGTCGTCGATCATCGGGCCGGCTCCGGCGGCGCTGGCGCTCTACCACGAGCTGTCGCGGCAGTGGGGCGCGGTCTGGGCCGATGCCCGCGACATCCGGGGCCGCCAACCGGTGATGCTGAGCGACGACGACCCGCCGATCCCTGCCGATCCCCGGGTGCAGCAGGTGCCCATGGAGCTGTGGCAGTCGTACGCGGACGCCGCGGTGGCGATGTACACCGAGGAGGTCGGTCAGGCGCCGGCGGTCGGCGGCTCCGACGTCTCCTACCGGATCTACATCCGCTCGCTGATCCAGCAGGGCCGTTCGTACGCCATCGTCGAGGACGGCCGGATCATCTTCAAGGCCGACATCGGCTCGGCCACCTCCAGCGTCTGCCAGGTGCAGGGCGTCTGGGTCGCGCCGGACCGACGCGGTCAGGGGATCGCTGCCCCGGCGATGGCCGCGGTGATCCAGCACGCCCGGCGCCGCTGGCCGCTGGTGACGCTCTACGTCAACGACTTCAACACCCCGGCCCTGGCGACCTATCGGCGGGCCGGGATGCGGCAGGTGGGGGAGTTCGCCACCATCCTCTACTGAGCGCCCGCACCGGGCGTCTGCACCGAGTGTCCGTACTGCGGCGAGTGGCCCGCGCTGCGGGCGCGCCCCTGCCGGAAGTGCGACGATGGGGCCGCCGGGGTCTCGCGGGAGACCCCGCCGGAGGGGACACCATGCACAGTCGTCGTCGACCGAGGCGCGCCATCGTTGTCGGGATCCTGCTGGTCGGATCGCTGCTGGCGGGCTGCGCGCCCGCCCGCCCCGACGCCGCGACGGCCCCGGCGCAAAGCCCCGCGAGCGTCACGCCCACATCGGCCGCGCCGCGCACCGCGACCGTCGTGCTCGCCGGTGATCTGCTGTGGCACAACACCACCTGGTACTCGGCCCAGGAGGATGCCCGCGCCGAGGGGAGGACCGGTGCCGACACGTACGACTTCGGCCCGATGTTCGGCTCGATGGCCCCGGTGATCGGCGCCGCCGACCTCGCGGTGTGCCACGAGGAGGTGCCGGTCGGCCCGGCGGGCGGGCCCTATCGCAACTACCCGACCTTCGCCGCACCGCCCCAGGTCGCGGCCGGTGCCGCGGCGGCCGGCTACGACCTGTGCACCCTCGGCAGCAACCACTCCCTGGACGCGGGCACAGCCGGGATCACCCGTACGGTCGCCGCTTTCCGCGACGCCGGGGTCGTCACCACCGGGGCGTACGCCACCGAGGAGGACTCCCGCACCCCGGCCATCCGCACGACCGCGTCCGGCGTCCGGGTTGCGGTGATCGAGGCGGCGTACGGGCTGAACGGTCTGCGGCCGTCCGCCGACCACGCGTGGGCGGTGGACCTCATCGACACCTCGGCGATGATCGCGAAGGCCCGGGCCGCGCGCGCCGCCGGCGCGGACATCGTGTTGGCCGCCCTGCATGACGGCACCGAATACACCACCGCTCCCACCCCCACCCAGATCAGCAACGCCAAGGCGCTCGCCGACTCCGGCGTGATCGACCTGGTGTACGGCCACCATGTCCACACCGTCCAGCCGTGGGAGAAGGTGGACGGCACCTGGGTCGTCTACGGACTCGGCAACCAGATCGCCCAGCAGCTCCCGGATCAGCCCACCACCTACGAGGGCATCACCGCCCGGTTCACCTTCACCGAGGTGTCGCCTGGAAGGTTCGAGGCCACCGACCCGACGGCCATCCCGACGTACGTCACCCGCTACGCGGCCGGGCGGCCGATCCGGCTGGTGCACGTGACCGCTGCCCTGGACGGCACCGCTCCGGTGCCCGCCGGGGTGGAACGGACCACTCTCGAACGGGCCCGGGACCGCACTCTTGCGGCGGTGCGCTCCCGGGGCGCCGAGGGCATCGCGGTGGGCTGAGTGGTCTACGCCCGTGGCCTTACTGGTGACTGGGCCATGCCAAGCACCACTGTGGAGTTGCGCCAGTTGAATCCCTATCGCACGGCAGGGGCTGCAGGACACCTGGAGTTGCCACCCCGGCCCGTTGGGCTGGACGTGACTGTGGAGCCTGGGCGCATGACGGGCGAGGCGCCCGAGGCGATCCACGATGACGGGGACTTCCCTGATGGTGCGGATGAGGAGTCGGTGGGGTGGGCACATCCGGCGTTCCGGGCACATTTCGTCGATCCGATCTATGAGGATCCGGCCGGTGAGTTCGCGCCGTTCGGGACCGATGAGGGTGCCGATCTGTTGGCGGACTGGTCGGAGCGGGTCGACGAACTCGCTGATGACATGACGGTGGCCGACCTGTTGGCTGGGAGCGGGTTCGAGGGTGTGCTGGAGGATCTCGGGCTGCCCGACAGCGGGGCGGCGGTGCCGGAGCCGGGTGGGCCGATCGATGTGGCGACGATCGTGGTGGGGGCGGCCTTCACGCTGCTGCGGTTGAGTGGGCGGATCGATCCGGCGGGACGTGAGGCTGCGCTGCAGAATCTGGCGGTGTTGGAGGCGGCGTACGGTCAAGTGCCGGAGCTGGAGCGTCAGCGGGCCGACCTGGAGACCTGGCACAACCCCGAAGAGGGCGGACGCGGTGAGGTCCCCGCACGTCGTCCTTCGACTGGAAATGTGGGAGATTCCTTACGTGAAATCGATTGAGGAATTGCTGGCGGAATATATCGACGTGCCGTACGCAATCGTCTCTGACCGGGTCGGGGGGTAACCAATTCGTCAATCGAGTGCTGGAGCTCTCGTCGAACGACAGGCCGGATGTCCGAGTTGAGGTCACCCTCAACAACACAGGGGAGGTGTCCATTGTTGATAGCAGTATCGTTTGGTTCTCCTACTTCAATATTGCAGAGGGCTACAGTCAGGGAGAGTTGCTGAAAGGTGTTGCCGCCCTGATGTCTGGGGACTATGTGATCGAGAGGACGCTCTTTGGCGGCCGCCGAGCAGTCGTCACACTCGGGGACCGGGAAGTTTATGGCAAAGTCCATCGTCCAAAGCGTGCGAGTCGAGATATCGGTAGACCGAAGATGGTAGAGCCTTACATGACCACCCTGTTAAGACAACTGCAGAAGGATGCGACTACTGCCGGCGTTCCATGGAAAGAGGTCTTCGAACGCGGCTCCACCTATTTCGATCTGGATAACATAGAAATTCAATTATCGGACCTCGGGTCTGTTGAGTTCGAGATATATTCTCCCTCGTCCCCTCTGTCCAGATCGCTGTACTGTCTGTATCTGTACAAGGTGGATCCGGATAACATGTCCGAGGTTAGAGAATTGTTCAGTCTCTACTTGTCGGGTAAGCTCTTTGAGCTCAAGGAAGGGCGTCGGTGGAGTGTGGAGAAGCTGATAGTGCAACGAGATGATGGCGGGTATTATGACCTGGAGACAAAAAGAGATGTCCGTCTCCATGACACCTCCACAGTGACTCCCATCCTTACGCCGGCTTGATTCCGTTGACCCTGCTGGTTGAGAGCAGGGCGGCAGGCGTCCACGGCGCCCCGCCTGCATCCACGGCAGAAGCGTCCTTGACCCGCCGACTGCTCAGCACTGGTGTGGCGGGACCGTGAGGTTCGACTCCTGGATGGGTGTACCGGATGCTGGCGTCTGTTGCGTCGCCCCACTGCCGGGACCCGGGACCGGGGACTTCGCCAGCTCGTTCAGTCGGTGGGCGCGTTCCCTGAGTCTTCGGTCGCGTTCGGCGACCTCCGGACCGAACGTGGCAAGGAGATGCTCGTACTCGGGGTCACCACAGCCGACGTTCCCCGGCTGGGTGCTGGTATCGGCATCGGCCGGATCAGGCGCTGCGGACGGCGGAAGATCCCAGTACTGGAGCCATTTCGGGACCGTGGGGCGACCATGTCGGTCATCTCGAGGAACATCTTCGGCATAAGGCCAACAATTCGGCTCGTAGGCCCGCCGATAGGAGATGTCGAGCGGGACTCCAGCCCACAGTGATATCTCCATCGACAGTCGCATGACGCGCGATTCAGGATCCCTGCCGGCACGCGGTGAGCCGCTCAGGCTGTCAATCATGACGTCGTGACCCTCGTCGATCTGGACGAAAGCGTGGATCCACGGATATCTGGCGCCCGCGAGCGGCCGCCACGGCACGGCGGATGGCGCTTCGACAGCCATGCCGCCCGATGCGTCTGTCAGCCGGCCTGCACGGTGCTCGCGGGCTGCGCGATCGCGGTGTTGACGACGACGGTGGCGCCAGGGGATTGGGCCATTCGTAGCTGGAGCAGGGCGGGGTTGTCGGCCAGGATCCGGGCAGCGTTGGCCATCGCCCGGGTCGCGGCGACCTCGGCGCGGGCCCGTTCCAGGACGGCCTTGGACCGCTGCGCTTCCAGGGCCACCTCGGCCAACACGGCGCGGGCGTCCTGGGTCACGGTCAGATCACGTACCGCCACCATGGAGACGTCCAGTCCGACGCGGGTCGCGGCAGACTGGACCGGGGTGAGCAGTGCCGACGACATCGCGGCACGATCGGCAAGGACCTCGGTCAAGGTTCGAGTGGTGATCGCCTCCCGCAACGCCATCTGGATCGCCTGGTACACGACGGCATCACTGTCCGGGGAAGCGGTCACCGCTGCACGTACGTCGGCCACGCTCACCTCCGCGACCGCGCTGACCCGCACGCTGACGGCGTCGGTGGTCAGGATCTCCTGAGCGTTCACCACCAGCTGACGGGAACGAACGTCGAGGATCACCACCCTGGTCCGGCGCGGCAGCCGGTACCGTCCCGGGCCGAGGTCGCGGCCGACCACCCCGTCACGGTGCGTCACCGCCCGCTCCCACGGGTCGAGGGTGACTCTCCGGGTGAGTAGCCCAGCCGTGAACTCCCTCATCCTGTCCCCCATTTCCGTTCCCACGCTCCCGTGATGCGGACGTTCGCTGCCAACCTGCCTGCCCGCATCACGACCATCCCTGGCGGCGGAGCCGGTCGACCGTTCTCTGACCGGTTGCAGGCCACCAGCGAAGCGCCCGAAGGCAGCCACGACACGAACAGGCAGGCCTGTCCCGTACAGAGGAGCAGCCACCCGAGGGGACAACACGGAGAACCGGGCGGGAAGACCCACCCACGCCCCTGAACCCCTCGCCATGCCCGCCTAACACTACCGAACCCGACAGCTCCCACGTCCGGCGCTCACCAGCGCGGGCCTCCTTCCTGTCGGAACCGATGCCGTGAGCTGGCCGTTCGGTGCACCGGGACCATTGACGTCGGTGTCGTGCGGATGAGTGTGAGGCGGGATGGTGGGTCACCAGCATGCCTCGGCCTGGTCCAGCCAGAAGTCGATGACCTCGGTGGCCGCCCTGGCGAGTTCTGGCCCGTGGGTGGCGGCGTCCGCGCGGATGCGGGCCGGGTCGATCCTCGCCGCAGCGAGCTCGTGGGCGTGCCCGATCAGCCAGCGTTCGATCTGGGTGTGATCGGCCTCAAGGTGGAACTGCAACGCCAGCACACGCTCGTCGACGGCGAACGCCTGGTTGGGAAAGCCCGGAGTCTCTGCCAGGCGGGTTGCCCCGGCCGGCACCTCGAACTGGTCTCCGTGCCAATGCAACACCCGCACCCCATCCAAGGGGGCGAGCACCGACGAGCGTCCTTCGGCGGTCAGGGTCAGGGGCCGGTAGCCGATCTCCTTGCGGCCGGTCGGGGCCACCTCGGCACCGAGCGCTGTTGCGAGCAACTGCCCGCCCAGACACACGCCGAGCACTGGCCCTCCGGCGTGCAGACGCGCGCTGATAGCCGCTCGTTCGGCTGCGAGGAAGGGATACGCCGTGGTCTCGTAGACGCCGATCGGCCCTCCCAGGATGACCAGGATGTCCGGTCCGAGCAGCGTGTCCGGCGTGATCGACTCGATGCCGGCATCGAGATAGGCGACCGTGTACCCGCGCCTCTCGACCACCGGTCGGATCAGGCCGAGGTCTTCGAACTGGACATGCCTGACAGCCAGCACGCGACGGGTCACGAGTACAACTCCGATGAGTCGACGCCGTACGTGGGTCTCCAACAGGACGCGAAGATGAGCACGTGGCCAACGTAGCCGGGCGATCCGTCGGATTCCGACCGACTCCGCTCCCTTCTGCGAAGAGCCGGTAGAGTCTGCCTGTCTGTCGACCCTGGGAGCCCCTTGTGATCACGAAGATGTCCGAGCTGTTCGTCCGCACTCTGCGCGAGGACCCGGCGGACGCCGAGGTGCCGAGCCACCGCTGGCTGGTGCGCGCCGGATACATCCGTCGTGCCGCTCCGGGCATCTACACCTGGCTGCCGCTCGGGCTGCGGGTGTTGCACAAGGTCGAGGACATCGTCCGCGAGGAGATGGACGGCATCGGCGCCCAGGAGGTGCACTTCCCGGCGCTGCTGCCCCGCGAACCGTATGAGCTGACGGACCGGTGGGTCGAGTACGGCCCGAACCTGTTCCGGCTCAAGGACCGCAAGGGCAACGACATGCTGCTCGGCCCGACGCACGAGGAGATGTTCACCCTGCTGGTGAAGGACCTCTACTCCTCGTACAAGGACCTGCCGTTGGTGCTCTACCAGATCCAGACCAAGTACCGCGACGAGGCCCGGCCGCGCGCCGGGCTGCTGCGCGGCCGCGAGTTCGTGATGAAGGACTCCTACTCCTTCGACGTCGACGACGCCGGCCTGCAGGTGGCGTACGACAAGCACCGCGAGGCCTACATCCGGATCTTCGACCGGCTCGGCCTCGACTACGCCATCGTCCAGGCGATGTCCGGAGCGATGGGCGGCTCGGCCTCCGAGGAGTTCCTCGCCGTCGCCGAGAACGGTGAGGACACCTTCGTCCGCTCCCCGGGCGGTTACGCCGCGAACGTCGAGGCGGTCCGGATCGGGGCTCCGGCCCCGCTGCCGTACGACGGCCTGCCTGCCGCGCATGTCGAGGACACTCCCCGCTCGACCACCATCGACGCCCTGGTGCAGGTCGCCAACGATCTGCAGCCGCGCGCCGATCGGCCGTGGCACGGCGGCGACACCCTGAAGAACGTCGTTTTCCTGCTGGAGTATCCCGACGGTACCAGGGAGCCGCTGGCGATCGGCCTGCCGGGCGACCGGGAGGTCGACGAGAAGCGTCTCGAGGCCCAGGTCGAGCCGGCCGTCGCGGTGCCCTTCGGCGAGGAGGACTTCGCTCGCTACCCGAGCCTGGTCAAGGGCTACATCGGCCCCGGCGTGCTGGGGGAGCAGAACGCCTCCGGCGTGAAGTACCTCACCGACCCCCGGGTCGTCCCCGGCACCCGCTGGATCACCGGCGCGGACGCCGACCAGCAGCACGTCTTCGACCTGGTCTGCGGGCGCGACTTCACCTCCGACGGCGTGATCGACGTCGCCGAGATCCGCGCGGGGGATCCCGCCCCCGACGGCTCCGGACCGCTGCAGCTGGCCCGCGGCATCGAGATGGGCCACATCTTCCAGCTCGGCCGCAAGTACGCCGACGCGCTCGGGCTGAAGGTCCTCGACCAGAACGGCAAGCAGGTCACCGTGACCATGGGCTCGTACGGTGTCGGGGTCTCCCGCGCGGTCGCCGCCGTGGCCGAGCACACCTGCGACGCCAAGGGTCTGTGCTGGCCGCGGGCGCTGGCACCGTACGACGTCCAGGTGGTCGCCACCGGCAAGGGCGCGGAGATCGCGACGTACGCCGCCGACCTCGCCGGCGCGCTGGATGCCGCCGGGATCGCGGTGCTGCTCGACGACCGCAAGGCGTCCCCCGGGGTGAAGTTCGCCGATGCCGAGCTCCTCGGCATGCCGACCACCGTCGTCGTCGGCCGGGGCCTGGCGGACGGGGTGGTGGAGCTGCGCGACCGCGCCTCCGGGACTGTCGAGGAGGTGCCGGTCGCCGAGGTGATGGATCGGGTCGTCGCGGTGGTCCGCGGCTGATCGACGTGCTCGAAGGCCTCGCCGGGATCTCCCCGTGGATCGTCGCCGGACTCGTCGGCGTGGCCTTCGTCGCGGGCTGGGTCGACGCGATCGTGGGCGGCGGCGGGCTGATCCAGCTCCCCGCCCTGCTGCTCGGGCTGCCCGCCGACACCCCGGTGGCGACCATCTCCGGGACCAACAAGCTCTCCTCCTTCGCCGGGACCAGCACGGCCACGGCGACGTACCTGCGTCGGATCCGCGTCGGCTGGCGGGACACCGTGCCGCTGATGGCCGGGGCGGCGATCGGCTCGGCGGTCGGGGCGCGGCTGGTGACGCTGCTGCCGAAGCAGTGGTTCACCCCGTTCGTGCTGGTGGCGCTGGTGGTGGTCGGCGGCTACCTGTGGCGGCGCCCGCAGTTCGGGCTGGAGTCACACCTGCGCCACGCCGGGGCCGGACTGGCCGTCCGGTCCGCGGCGATCGGCCTCGCCGTCGGGGTGTACGACGGCTTCCTCGGGCCGGGCACCGGCACCTTTTTCATGATCCTCATCGTCGGGGTGCTCGGGCACGGCTTCCTGGCGGCCAGCGCCCGGGCCAAGCTGGCCAACGTCGCCACCAACCTCGCCGCGATCGTCACCCTCGCCCCGCACGTCAACTGGGTGCTGGGGCTGATGATGGCCGCCGCCAACGTCACCGGTGGCGTGACCGGTGCCCGGATGGCGCTGCGGCACGGCAACGCCTTCATCCGCAAGGTGCTGCTCGTCGTGGTCGCCGCCCTGGTGGTCCGGCTGTCGTACGACCTGGTGATGCAGTTCCGCTGAGAGGCAGGTGCGCCGAGTCGCTCAGCCCCGGGTGCCACCGGCCCGCTCAGGCCCAGCCGGGCCACACCGGCAGCGCACCCCCCGCGCGGGCCACCGCCACCGTCGCGTCCTCCAGGGCCGAGGCGCCCAGCGTCCGCACAGTCTCGCCGGTCGCGGCGCGGACCAGGTGGCAGGCGTCCGGCAGCACCGCCGCCTCGACCCGGGCCAGCAGCGCGACCGCCGAGGTGGTGTCGGTCGGTCGGCCGATGTCGTACGCCACCGCCGCCACCGGCACCCGGACCGATCGACGACCCAGCTCGGCGGCGAGTCCGTCCCGGGTGGCGAGGTGGCCGGTCAGCAGGGCCTTGGCCCACTGCGCGTCCTCGCCGGACAACTGGGCGACGGCGGCCTCGGTCGCGAAGACGGCGGCGTGCAGTTGCTCCAGCAGGGCCGTCATCGCCTCGGCGTCGCCCAGCGCGGAGATGGTGTCGGCTGAGGCGGCGTCGACCGGGGTCCGCGGGGCGGTGGCGCCGGCGAGGGAACCGACCGCGGCGGCGTACGCACCGGCGGAGGCCAGCCGGGCCGCGATCACCCCACGGGCCGGAGCGGCGAGGAACCGGGCCGCCGCCGAGCCGGCCGCGTCCGACAGGCTCCCACCGGGCGCGGAGCCGGTGGCCCCGGCGGCGAGGACGGTCGCCTGACTGTCGAAGGCGGTCGCGGCCCGGTCGCGGAAGCTGCCCAGCCGGTCGGCACCGGCGGCACCCCCCCGCACCGCCGCGGCGAGACCGGCCGCCAGCGAGGCGTACGGGGCGGGATCGACGACAGCTGCGGCGGTGGTCACCGACGGGACGGCGCTCGGCCGGCCGGTGACCGTCGGGTCCCGCCGGGAGCATCCGGCAGCACCGACCAGCACACCGCCGATGGCGGCCACCAGCAGTCCTCGACGCGTCAGCACAGGCCGAACGCTAGCGCACGGGTATGCTTGCCTGCACGGATCGTGCGGGTGCACAGCGCCGACGGGCACCCGCTGCGCACCCCCGATGACCGGCACGGCCGGCCCGCACCATCGGCGGCACGGCCGACAACCGCATTCCACAATCGGATCGAGGAGCACCCATGGACGAACGGCAACTCATCGCAGTCATCGAACCGGTGCTCGCCCGCCACGAGCTCGAGCTGGACGCGCTCGACATCATCCCGGCGGGGAAGCGCGTGCTGCTGCGCGTCACCGTGGACGGTGACGGTCCCGAGGGGCACGGGCCCTTGATCGACGACATCGCCGAGGCCTCGCGTGAGCTGTCCGACGCGCTCGACGACTCCGACGCGACCGGCTCCGGTGCGTACACCCTCGAGGTCTCCTCCCGCGGCGTGAACCGCCCGCTCACCCTGCCGCGGCACTGGCGCCGCAACGCCGGTCGGCTGGTGCGGATCACCACCACGGCGGGGGAGACCTTCCAGGCGCGGATCGTGGCGAGCGACGAGGAGGGGGTCGAGCTGCTCATCGAGCCCGAGGATCCGCGTCCCGGCAAGGGCTCCGCCGTCGAGCGCCGCTGTGCGTACGCCGACATCACCAAAGCACGTGTCCAGGTCGAGCTGAAGCGCCAGGACAAGGAGGAGGACTGATCATGGATGTCGACATGGCCGCACTGCGGGCGATCGAGCACGACAAGGAGATCCCACTGGACGTACTGGTCTCCGCTCTCGAGGAGGCACTGCTCACCGCCTACCACAAGACCGACGCCCCGGTCCTCGGCGCCCGCGTCGTCCTGGACCGGAAATCCGGCAAGGTCGCCGTGCTCGCCCCGGAGCGCGACGAGGAGGGCACCGTCGTCGGCGAGTACGACGACACCCCGGCCGGGTTCGGCCGGATCGCCGCGGCGACCGCCCGCCAGGTGATCTTCCAGCGGATCCGCGACGCCGAGGACGAGAAGAAGTACGGCACGTTCTCGGCGATCGAGGGCGACGTGGTGATGGGCACCGTCCAGCAGGACCGCGACAACCGGGTGGTCCGGGTCGACCTCGGCGACATCGAGGCGATCATGCCGCCCGCCGAGCAGGTCTCCGGGGAGGACTACCGCCACGGCACCCGGCTGCGGGTCTACGTCGTCGCGGTGCGCAAGGAGCTCCACGGCCCGCAGGTCGTGGTGTCGCGGACCCACCCCCAGCTGGTGCAGAAGCTCTTCGAACGGGAGGTCCCGGAGATCGAGCAGGGCGTCGTGGAGATCAAGGCGCTCGCCCGTGAGGCCGGCCACCGGACCAAGCTCGCCGTCCACTCCAACCGGCCGGACGTCTCCGCCAAGGGCGCCTGCATCGGTCCGATGGGCCAGCGGGTGCGGGCGGTGATGCACGAGCTCAACGAGGAGAAGATCGACATCATCGACTGGTCGGAGGATCCGGCGGTCTTCGTCGGCAACGCCCTGTCGCCGGCCAAGGTCGCCTCGGTCACCGTGGTCGATCCGGCCGCCCGGGCCGCCCGGGTGGTCGTCCCCGACTACCAGCTGTCGCTGGCGATCGGTCGGGAGGGCCAGAACGCCCGGCTGGCAGCCCGGCTCACCGGCTGGCGGATCGACATCCATCCGGATAACGAGGCCGCCGGACACTGACGGCTCGACGATCAGCCCGGACCGGAGCGGCAGCTCCGGACCCCGGACTTCCGGTCCCGTCTTCCTCGCCGGAAGACGGGACCGGAAGCGTTCCGCGTCGGAGATACGTTCCGCGCCGGGACATACGTGAAGAGCGCCCGCGGATCGGGGGGAATTCTCCGGGGGCGCCCTTCAACGCAGTAGATCATGGCAGTGCGGGCTGGGCAGGTGCTGGGACAGGGCTGTGGCGGCGCTGGGAATCCCCGGAGCCGAGGCTGTGGGCGACGGTCCGCGGGGTCGATGACCCCGTGGCTGGTGGATGCCGAGGGGAGTGTGCTTCCGACGGGAGTGGTTCCGATCCGCCCCGGGATTCGTACACCGGGGGATTGTCCGCTAAACTCTGACGGTGGTCCGTCCTCCGTCCTCACGTGTGCCCGAACGTACGTGTGTCGGATGTCGTGGGCGGGCCGCCAAGTCCGGACTGGTGCGCCTCGTCTGGGACCGTACGGCAGCCTGTGTTGCCCTCGATCCCAAGGGGACCGCTCCGGGTCGAGGCGCCTGGGTGCACCCCGACCCGCACTGTTGTGACCTGGCGATGCGGCGCCGCGCCGTGGGTCGAGCCCTGCGCATCACCCATGTGGACGGCGACCAGGTGGCGAGCCTGCTGGCCACCCTCGCATCCGAGGGTCGACACGCGCCACCCGGATCTGTGTGAGTGACGACACCCGGCCGACCGGCCGGGCGGAACCAGAAAGTGGGCAAACGCTCATGACCACTCGATGAGTACTCATCAATGAGCAAGCACGTCAACTAGCTGGTCCGGCTCGACTGACCGGACCGCAGAGGAGAGCAGTGGCAAAGGTCCGAGTCTACGAGCTCGCCAAGGAGCTCGGAGTCGAGAGCAAGGAAGTCCTGAAGACCCTGAACGACATGGGTGAGTTCGTCCGGTCGGCGTCGTCGACCATCGAGGCGCCCGTGGTCCGACGACTGAAGGAGAAGATGGGCGGTTCGCCTGCGGCCCCCGCACCCAAGCCGACCCCCCGGCCCGTGCCGCGCCCTGCGGCCTCGGGCCCGGTCTCGCCGCGTCCCGCGGCGTCCGGTCCGGCTTCGCCGCGCCCTGCGGCGTCCGGTTCAGCCGCGCCGCGTCCCGCGGCACCCCGCCCGGCAGCTCCCGCTGCCGCACCGGAGCACACCGCGCGTCCGGTCCCGCACGAGCCCCCGGCGCAGCGTCCCGAGGGTCCTGCAGCCCATCCGCAGCGTCCCGCCCGCCCGGAGGCTCCTTCGGCCCACCCGCAGGGCGGCGCTCACCCGCAGGGCGGCGCCCGTCCCGGTCCGCGCCCGCATGCCGGTGGCGAGTCCACCGCGCGTCCGGCGCCACGTCCGGGCGCTCCGCGTCCTGCGGCCGGCCCCTCGTCCTCCCCGCGTCCTGCCGCTCCCGGCCCGCGCCCCGGTGCCGCGCCGCGTCCGGGCGGTACGTCCGCCCGTCCGGGTGGGTCCGGTGCGCCGAAGCCCGGTGCCCGTCCGGGCCCCCGTCCCGGGGCCCCGAAGCCCGGCCCCGGTGGTGCCCCGACGCCCGGCCCGCGCCGCAGTGGTCCGCGCCCGGGCAACAACCCGTTTGCCTCGGCGCAGGGCATGGGCACCCAGCAGCGGCGCCCGCGTCCCGACGGTGGTCGCCCGGAGGGCGGCGGCCGTCCGGGTCCGGGCCAGCATCCGGGTGGTCCGCGCCCTGCCGGCGCACGTCCCGGTGGCCCCTCTCCGGCGGGGATGCCGCGGCCGAACCCGGCCATGATGCCGAAGCACCACTCCTCGCAGCTGGCTCCGGCTGGTCAGAACGGCCGCCGCACCGGTGGTGGCGCCGGGCGCGGCCGCGCCGGCGGCGGTCCCGGGGGCCGTACCGGCGGCGGTTTCGGCGGTCCGAGCACGGGGCCGAGCACCGGGGCCCCGCAGGGCGGGCGCGGCGGTGGCCGTGGCCGTGGCGGCACCCAGGGTGCCTTCGGGCGCCCGGGCGGTCCGTCCCGGCGTGGACGCAAGTCGAAGAAGCAGCGCCGCCAGGAATTCGACGAGATGGAAGCACCGACGATCGGTGGCGTGCGCATCCGCAAGGGTGACGGTGCCAACGTGCGGCTCCGCCGTGGCGCCTCGCTGTCCGACCTCGCCGAGAAGATCGGTGTCGATCCGGCGGCCCTGGTCCAGGTGCTGTTCTCGCTCGGCGAGATGGTGACCGCCACCCAGTCCGTCGCCGACGAGACCCTGCAGTTGCTCGGTGCCGAGCTCGACTACAACATCCAGGTCGTCTCGCCCGAGGACGAGGACCGTGAGCTGCTGGAGTCCTTCGACATCGAGTACGGCGAGAACGAGGGCGGTGAGGAGGACCTCGAGGCCCGCCCGCCGGTCGTCACCGTGATGGGTCACGTCGACCACGGCAAGACGAAGCTGCTGGACGCCTACCGCCACTCCAACGTGGTGGCCAAGGAGGCCGGCGGCATCACCCAGAGCATCGGCGCCTACCAGGTGGCGACCGAGGTCGACGGTCGGGAGCGGAAGATCACCTTCATCGACACCCCGGGTCACGAGGCGTTCACCGCCATGCGTGCCCGTGGTGCCAAGTCGACCGACATCGCGGTGCTCGTGGTGGCTGCCGACGACGGCGTGATGCCGCAGACGATCGAGGCGTTGAACCACGCCCTCGCGGCGGATGTGCCCGTCGTGGTGGCGGTCAACAAGATCGACAAGCCGGCGGCCGACCCGACCAAGGTCCGTGGCCAGCTGACCGAGTACGGTCTGGTCCCCGAGGAGTACGGCGGCGACACCATGTTCGTCGACGTCTCTGCGGTGACTCACCAGGGTCTGGACGATCTGCTGGAGGCCATCGTGCTGACAGCGGACGCCTCCCTCGACCTGCGGGCCAACCCGGACATGCCGGCGCAGGGTGTCTCCATCGAGGCGCACCTCGACAAGGGCCGCGGCCCGGTCATCTCGGTGCTGATCCAGCGCGGCACGCTGCACGTCGGCGACTCGGTGGTGTGCGGCCCGGCCCACGGCCGGGTCCGCGCCATGATCGACAGCAGTGGCGCCCAGGTCGACGAGGCGCCGCCGTCGATGCCGGTCCAGGTGCTCGGTCTGACCGCCGTGCCCGGTGCGGGTGACACCTTCCTGGCCGTCGAGGACGACCGGATGGCTCGCCAGATCGCCGAGCAGCGGGAGGCGCGCAACCGTGCCGCAGCCCAGGCGATGGGTGCGCGTCGCAAGACGCTCGACCAGATCTTCGAGCAGATGGAGAAGGGCGAGACGCAGGAGCTGGCCCTCATCCTCAAGGGCGATTCGGCCGGTTCGGTCGAGGCCCTGGAGGACGCGCTGCTGAAGATCGACGTCGGCGAGGACATCTCGGTGCGGATCATCGACCGTGGTGTCGGCGCCATCACCGAGACCAACGTCACCCTGGCGTCGGCCTCCGGTGCCGTCATCATCGGCTACAACGTGCGTGCCCAGGGGAAGGCGACCCAGCTCGCCGACCAGGAGAACGTCGACATCCGCTACTACTCGATCATCTACCAGGCGATCGACGAGGTGGAGGCCGCGCTCAAGGGCATGCTCAAGCCCATCTTCGAGGAGGTCGTGCTCGGTCAGGCGGAGATCCGCCAGATCTTCAAGTCCTCCAAGGCGGGCATCATCGCCGGTGTCATGGTCCAGGACGGCATCATGCGACGCCACGCCAAGGCGCGGGTGCTGCGCGACGGCGTCGTCGTGGCCGACACCGAGATCAACACCCTGCGTCGCGAGAAGGACGACGTCACCGAGGTCCGCGAGGGCTTCGAGGCGGGCCTCACCCTCACCGGGTACTCCGACATCCGGGTGGACGACATCATCGAGACGTACGAGATGCGGGAGAAGCCGCGCGACTGACCGCGAACTCGTGGGAACCCGGACAGCCCCTGCGGCGTCCGGGCGGCTTCCCCGCGCAGTCTCGCTCGGTCTCGACCGTGGGGTCACAGGTCTTCCCTGTGGCCCCACGGGGCGAGGCTGGCCGGGTCCTGCCCGGGCCCGGCCCCGCGAGGTGGTCCCGATCGAAGGAAAGGACACGGCATGCCGAACCCGCGCGTGCTGAAGCTGGCCGACCAGATCAAGTCGATCGTCGCCCAGATGCTGGAGAAGCGGATCAAGGACCCGCGGCTCGGCTTCGTCACCATCACCGACGTACGTCTCACCGGCGACACCCGCGAGGCGACCGTCTTCTACACCGTCTACGGCGATGAGGCGGCGCGGGCGGGCAGCGCCGCGGCGCTGAGGTCCGCCACCGGCCTGATCCGGTCGACCGTCGGCAAGCGACTGGGGCTGCGCTACGCCCCGTCGATCGCCTTCGTCCTCGATGCTCTGCCGGAGTCCGTGGCGAGCATCGAGGACCTGCTGGCCCGCGCCCAAGCCGGTGATGCCGCGATCGCGGAGCAGCGCGAGAACGCGACGTACGCCGGCGAGTCGGATCCCTACCGGCGCAAGGACGAGGAGGACGAGTCCGACGCGTCGGACAGTGATCTCGGCGAGCCGGACAGTGATCTCGGCGAGCCGGACGGCGACCTTGACGAGCCGGACGGCGACCTCGACGACTCCGACAGTGAGTCCGACGGACCGGCCGACGGATCCGCCGGTGCCACCGACCCGGGGCGAGCCTGATCCGGTGGCCGACGCGCGACCCGAGGGGCCTTCCGGGCTCCTCGTCATCGACAAACCGGCGGGCCTGACCTCCCACGACGTGGTGGCCAGGGCCCGCCGGATCCTCGGCACTCGCAAGGTCGGCCACGCCGGCACCCTCGACCCGATGGCCACCGGCGTGCTCATCCTCGGGGTCGGCCGGGCCACCCGGCTGCTCGGCCACCTGGCCCTGCACGACAAGGCGTACGACGCCACGATCCGGCTCGGGCAGGTCACCCTCACCGATGACGCGGAGGGGGAGGTCGTCGCCTCCGCCGGAGCGGTAGGCCTGACCGACGACGCGATCCGTGCCGCGATGGCCACCTTCACCGGCGCCATCGCCCAGCGGCCCTCGGCGGTCTCGGCGATCAAGGTCGACGGGAAGCGCTCCTACGCCCGGGTCCGGGCCGGGGAACAGGTCGAGCTGCCCGCCCGGCCGGTGACCGTGTCGCGCTTCGACCTCCTCGCCCGCCGCGACGCCCATGCCGACGAAGTGGCGGTGGTCGACCTCGACGTCACGGTCGAGTGCTCCACCGGGACGTACGTCCGGGCCCTGGCCCGGGACCTGGGTGAGGCGCTCGGCACCGGTGGGCACCTCACCGCGCTGCGCCGCACCCGGGTCGGTGGTTTCGGCCTGGACACCGCCCAGACCCTCCCGGAACGGGATGCTGCAGTTCGGGCGCAGGACGCCACGGCGCCCGACCGGGGTGCCTCCACGGCGCCCGACCGGGGTGCCTCCACGGCGCCCGACCGGGATGCTTCCGCCGCACCGACGGGCTCGTCCGACGACACTGACCGCCCCGGGCTGGTGGTGCTGCCGATGGACCGGGCGGTGCGGTCCTGCTTCCCGTGGCTGGCTGTCGACGAGGCGGCCGCCCGCGAGGTGGGATACGGCCGCGCGCTGCGCGGGGTCACCCTGCCGGCGTGCCTCTCCGCGCTCTTCGGGCCCGACGGGACGTTCCTGGCGTTGTATCGTCAGGACGGTCCCGATGCGCGCCCCGAGGCGGTGTTCGCGCCGCAGTGAGGCCGAGACGCAGTCGGCCGGACCCGTGCAGCCCGGTCACCGATCGTGTCGTCGACGGCGGTGCGGTTACGATCGGGCAGGAATACCCCGACCGCCGGTGGACGAGGAGGAATGTGAGCCAGAGCGTTGTCGTCATCGGCAATTTCGACGGTGTCCATCTGGGCCATCGAGCGGTTCTCGAGCACGCCCGGGGGCTCGAGCCCGGACTGCCCGTCATCGCCATGACCTTCTGGCCCCATCCACTCAGCGTCGTCCGGCCCGGGCACGAGCCCAAGCTGCTGTGCGACCTCGATGAGCGGGTCGAGCTGTTGCGCGCGGCCGGGGCCGACCGGGTCGAGGTCGTTGCCTTCACCAAGGCCTTCTCCCAGCAGACCCCGGAGGATTTCGTCTCCTCCGTCCTGCTGCCGCTCTCGCCGGCCCGGGTGGTGGTGGGGCAGAACTTCCGGTTCGGCCACCATGCCGCCGGCAACGTCGACATCCTGCGGGAACTCGCCCGCGGTCGGTTCGAGGTGACGGCGATCGACATGGTCACCAGCCCGCTGCACACCACCGACGGCGCGGAGCGGACCTCGTCCACCCGGATCCGGGCGGCCCTCGCCGACGGTGACCTGGAAGCGGCGGAGGCGATGCTCGGGCGGCCGTTCAGCTTCGCCGGCACGGTGGTGCACGGCGATCAGCGCGGGCGCGAGCTGGGCTTCCCGACCGCCAACCTGGTCGTCTCCGACCTACGAGCCGCGCCCGCCGACGGGGTGTACGCCGGTTGGCTCAGTCGGATCGACCGGCCGTACGAACCGACCTTGCCGGCGGCGATCTCGGTCGGTCGCAATCCCACCTTCGACGGCCACCAGCTGCGGGTCGAGTCGTATGTCCTCGACCGCACCGATCTGGAGCTCTACGGGGTGCGGATCCGGGTCGAGTTCGTCTCGCGGGTCCGCGGGCAGGTCAAGTTCAACGGCATCGAGGCCCTGATCGCCCAGATGAACGACGATGTAGCCCGGATCCGCGAGGTCCTCGGCGTACGCTCCTGACCGACGCGCCGCCCGGGCCGGCGGGCCCGGGGCGCGGCCGGGCCGGCGGGCTCAGGCCTCGATGACCACCGGGAGGATCATCGGGCGACGCCGGTAGGTCTTGTTCACCCAGCGCCCGACCACCCGGCGGACGATCTGCTGGAGCCGGTGCACGTCGTCGACGTCCTGCTCCAGGGCCGACCGCAGGGCGTCGGCGACCTCCGTACGCACCTCGTCGAAGACCGCGTCGTCCTCGGCAAAGCCGCGGGCGTGGATGTCGGGCCCGGACAGCAGCCGGTTGGAGCGGGTGTTGACGACCGCGATGACCGAGATGAAGCCCTCCTCGCCGAGGATCTTACGGTCGGTCAGCTGGCTCTCCGAGATGTCACCGACCGTCGTACCGTCGACGAAGATGTAGGGGGCGTCGACCTGCCCGACGATCCGGGCCCGGTGGTTGCGCAGGTCCACCACGGAGCCGTCCTGGCAGACCAGGGCCCGGTCGCGCGGCACTCCGGTGGCCACCGCCAGGTCGGCGTTGGCGATCAGGTGGCGCGGCTCACCGTGCACCGGCATCGCGTTGGCCGGGCGGACGATGTTGTAGCAGTAGAGCAGCTCTCCGGAGCTGGCGTGGCCGGAGACGTGCACCATGGCGTTGCCCTTGTGCACCACCGTGGCGCCGAGCTTGGCGAGTCCGTTGATCACCCGGAAGACCGCGTTCTCGTTGCCGGGGATCAGCGAGGAGGCCAGCAGCACGGTGTCACCGCGCTCCAGGTGGATGACGGGGTGCTCCTGGTTCGCGATCCGGGCCAGCGCCGAGAGCGGCTCGCCCTGCGACCCGGTCGACACGATGATGAGGTCCTCCCGCGGCACCCTGTCGATGTCCTTCAGCTCGACCAGGGTGTCGTCTGGGACGGTGAGGTAGCCGAGGTCGGCTGCGACGGTCATGTTGCGCACCATCGAGCGGCCGACGAAGACCACCTTCCGCTCGTAGAGCTGGGCGACGTCGAGGACCTGCTGGACCCGGTGCACGTGGGACGAGAAGCAGGTGACGATGATCATCTGCTCGGAGGTGGCCACGACGCGCTCCATCGCCGGGGCGATGTCCTTCTCCAGCGGGGTGAAACCGGGGGTCTCGGCGTTCGTGGAGTCGGTCATGAACAGGTCGACCCCCTCCTCGCCGAGCTTCGCGAAGCGGCGCAGGTCGGTGATCCGGCCGTCCAGGGGCAGCTGGTCCATCTTGAAGTCGCCGGTGTGCAGCACGGTGCCGCCCTTGGTCCGGATCGCCACCGCGAGCCCGTCCGGGATGGAGTGGTTGACGGCCATGAACTCCAGGTCGAAGTTGCCGACCTCCACCCGGGTGTCGTCGCCGACGACCTTGAGCACCGCCTCGCGGGCCAGCCGGTGTTCCTTCAGCTTCGCCTCGACCAGTGCCAGGGTCAGCTTGGAACCGTAGAGCGGCAGATCGGGACGCTGCCGCAGCAGGTAGGGGACCGCGCCGATGTGATCCTCGTGACCGTGTGTCAGCACCAGCCCTACGACGTCGGCGAGCCGGTCCTGGATGATCTCGAAGGCCGGCAGCAGCAGGTCAACACCCGGGTGGTCGTCCTCCGGGAACAGCACCCCGCAGTCGACCAGCAGCAGCTGCCCGTCGATCTCGAAGCTGGTCATGTTCCGCCCGATGTCGCCCAAGCCGCCCAAGGGTACGACACGCAGGGTGCCGGGAGCGAGGGCGGGCGGGGTCTTCAAACCGGAAGGTGACACCAGAACAGCGTAGCCCACCGGCCGTTGTCGCTCCGGTCGTCCGCTGGTGTGGCGGCCGAGTGTCCGTACGCCCGCGTCCGCTCAGGGCTCGTAGCGGCGAACGCCGTTCTCGCCGAAGCGCTCGAAGTCCCTGTCGAAGGAGACGACGTCCGCGCGATGCTCCACCGCCAGCGCGGCGAGATGGGCATCGTTGACGAGATTCCCGCCGACGCCGACCGTGCCGACCAGGCTCTGCAGGAGTGCGGCGTGGCGTGGCGTCGGCGACAGCAACTGTGCACCGGGCGATCCCAGCCAGGCATCCACGATCTCGAAGGCGGAGTCGACGGTCAGTGGGTTCGCGAAGATCGACGGGTGGGTCGCGATCCGGACGAAGGCGAGGAGAACGACCCAGTCGAAGCCCACCACGTCCCCGCCGGACAGGGCGGTGTCCAACCACTGGCGAGCGGCGCGATGGTGTCGACTGTCCTCGTTCACGGCATAGAGCAGGACGTTCGCGTCCACCACCTTCATGCGCCGCGGCTCAGCTTCCCGGCGATCTCGGCGTCCTCCAGTGCCGCCGACACGGCCAAGGCCCTGTCGAGGTCCACGCGGGGCACTCCCAGGTGGAAGGCCGGAGTCACGAAGGGTTCCTCACCGCCGGATCGTCGCAGGCCGTCCCTGATCGTCTCGTTCAAGGCCTGCTTGAACGAGACCCCCTCGCGGGCCATCCGTGCCCGGATCGCCTGTTCGGTGTCGGGGTCGAGGGTGACTGTCGTCCTCATGAACGCACCATATCATCAGAGGGTTTGACAGCATGATGCTGATCCGTCGCTCGGGGAAGCGACGTATGCTGCCGGCCCACCGACTAGCCTTGGGGCGTGACTGACGACACCGCGCCGCTGCTGCACGTTCGGACCGCCTGGCCCGCCGAGGCCGCCGCGATCGCGCCGCTCCAGCGCCGGACCTGGGTGCAGGAGTGGAGCACCGCCGAGCAGGGTGTGCTGCTGGCGGACACCGATCTGCAGTCGATGGTGGAGGCCTGGCACGGAGCCATCGTGCGTCCGCCCGAGGCGCGGTGCCGGGTGCTGGTCGCGCTGGAGGGGGAACGGGTGGTCGGGTTCGCCGCCACCGCGCCGAGCGACGACGAGGACGCCGAGCCCGGCGACGGATTGGTCGCGGAGTTCGCCGTCGATCCCCCCGCTCGCGGCAACGGCCACGGCTCGCGGCTGATGAATGCGCTGATCGACACGCTGCGCTCCGACGGGTTCCGTACGGCCACCTGGTGGGTCCGGACCACCAACGACCCGCTGCGCGCCTTCCTGGAGTCCGCCGGCTGGCGTCCGGACGGCGCCACCCAGCGGTTCACCTCCGACGACGGGTCGTTCACCATCAAACAGGTGCGGCTGCGGGTCCGGATCGTCGACTGATCACCGGGCGAGGGCTGAGCGCTGAACGCCGACTGAGCGCTGACTACGGACTGGTCCTGGAACCGTGACCCGAGCCCTCGGGTTCATACCGGGAACTGACGATTGATGATTGACGACGAGGGACGACAAGGAGCGACGATGACGACGGTGGCGGTGTTCGGGGCCAACGGCAGGATGGGCCGGGAGGTCGTGGCAGCGGTCGAGGCTGCCCCCGACCTGGTGCTGGGGGCCACGGTGGACCACGGTGACGACCGGGGCCCGGTGGCGGAGGCGGATGTGGTGGTCGACTTCACCGTCCCCGATGTGGTGATGGGCAACCTGGAGTGGGCCATCACCCACGGCGTGCACTGCGTGGTCGGCACCACCGGCTTCACCCCGGAGCGGCTCGACACGGTCCGCGGCTGGCTCGCGGCCCAGCCGGGGACGAATGCGATCATCGCGTCCAACTTCTCCATCGGCGCGCTGCTGATGATGAAGTTCGCCACCGAGGCGTCACGCTTCTACGAGAGCGTCGAGGTGATCGAGCTGCACCACCCGGACAAGGTCGACGCACCCTCCGGCACGGCCGTCACCACCGCCCGCCGGATCGCCGCCGCCCGGGCCGCCGCCGGGGTGGCGCCGTCCCCCGATGCGACGGTCACCGGGCTCGAGGGGGCCCGCGGCGCGGTGGTGGACGGTGTGCACGTCCATAGCGTCCGCCAGCGCGGCCTCTTCGCCCACCAGGAGGTGTTGCTCGGCAACCCGGGCGAGACCTTGACGATCCGTGAGGACTCGATGGCCCGCACCTCGTACATGACCGGCGTGCTGGCCGCGGTCCGGGCCGTCGGCACCCGCCCCGGGCTGACCGAGGGCATCGAGGACCTGTTGGGCATCTGACCCGTGCCGGACACCCCTCTCGTCGACCGGGCGCTGGTCCGCAGACTGCTGGCGTCCCAGCTGCCCGCCGAGCTGGCCGAGTTGGCCGGCGCGCGGGTCGTCCTGCTGGGCCAGGGCTGGGACAACGTGATGTTCGGGCTGGGGGACAGCCACGTCGTACGCCTCCCGACCAGCCGCCTCGCCGCCCGGCTGATCGAGCACGAGATCGCCTGGGTGGCGACCGCCGCAGCGCCGTTGGCCGAGTTGGGGGTGGCGGTGCCGATCCCGGTGTTCTGCGGGGAGCCCAGTGCAGTATTCCCGATGCGGTGGACCATCGTGCCGTGGATCCGGGGCACCGATCTGTCCACCGTGCCGGTGGCCGACCGGCGCGAGATCGCCGGGCCGCTGGCCCGGGCCCTGGCGGTCCTGCACCGGCCGGCACCGCGCGAGGCCCCGCACAACCCCTACCGTGGTGTGCCGCTGGTCGAACGCGCCGCTCCGGTCGCCGATCGCTGGCCCGCGGTGCTGCGCTACCTGGGCGCGGCGGACACCGCCACTCTGCGCGACCACTGGGAACGGGCTCGGCAGGCCCCGGTCTGGCCCCGACTGCCGCTGTGGACCCACGGCGACACCCACGCCCGCAACATCATCCAGCGCGACGGGCGGCTGGTCGGCCTGATCGACTTCGGCGACGTGTCCGCCGGCGATCCTGCGGTCGATCTGGCCACCGGTCGACTCAGTTTCGATGCCGAGGGCTTCGAGGTGTTCCGGCGAGCCGCCGAGGAGGCGGGGACGTACGACGCCGCGATCTGGGACCGCGCGGCCGGCTGGGCGGTGGTGATCCTCACGGCACTGATCGCCGACCCGGTCAACCGGCGCAACTTCTCCGGGATGGTCGAGGACGCCCGGGCGAACCTGACCTGAGCACTGCGGCGTGCGGGTCAGGGCCGATTCACGGGGATGAGGATCACTCGGCTGCGGTATCGCGAGGTCAGGTGCGACGCCGCAATGGGCCTGCCGTGGTGATCGGCGGATGGCTAAAATCTGCCTCAATCAGCGATCTGCATCCTTCCGCGACGTGCTCATCGACGTGCTCATTCAGTGGGGACTGCTCACGTCGCGGCAGTCGCAGAGGGGGACGGACGTACCGTGATGACCGGACATGACGATCGGAGACGTACGGAGACGGTCATCTCCGTGATGCTGATGCCACACCGTTCGACGCCACGCCGGTTCTTCATCTGCGGAGCTGTCCTGGTGGTGCTGTACGTCGTTCTCTATGTCGTCTTCTATTCCCTGGGGATCAGAAGCGTCGGCCAGGAGTCGGATCCGATCATCCTGCCGATGTGGTTCGCCTCGGTGACCTCGATTCTCGCTCAGTTGAGTCTGACTTTCGGTGCGCTGCTGGTCGTGGCTTCGTGGGTCATGGAATACATCGCGGACAAGGTCGACTCCATTCGAAACTCATCCGATCGTACGGACGACCGCTCTGGGAGTCGGGCCTCATAAGGCATTCCGAATCCCCAAGGATCGGTCGACCAGATCTCAGCCCACCGAGATCGTACGATCCTCGTCCCACGGGCCCACCACGGCCAGGGTCGGCTTGGCGGTGAACAGCTCTCGCGCCAGGGCGTGGACGTCCTCCAGAGTGACCGCCTCGACGGCGGCCAGCATCTCACCCACGGTCCGCGGGTCGTCCTGGAGCACCGTACGACCGTTGCGGGACATGTGCGCCGACGGGGATTCCAGGCCGAGCAGGGTCTGGCCGCGGATCTGCCCCTTGGCCTGGGACAACTCGGCAGCGGTGAGGCCGTGGGCCAGCAGATCGTCCAGCACCTCGCGGACCACGTCGACGATCTGCTGCAAGCGCTCCGGGGCACAGGCCCACTCGATGCTGACCTGGCCGGCGTCGGTGTAGGCGATCTCGCTGGCGTCGATGCTGTAGGTCAGGCCACGCCGCTCCCGCACCTCGACGAACAGCCGGGCTGACATCCCGCCGCCCAGCACCGTGACCAGCACGTCGAGGGCGGCCCGGCGCGGGTCGAGCAGGGCCAGCCCCGGCCAGGACATCACCGCCTCGAGCTGTTCGAAGTCGCGGGTCTGCACGACGATGCCCGGTTCGGCGACCGCGGCGGCGTCGGCCTCCGGGGAGGAGCCGGGGGCGTGCCGCTGGCCGAGCACCCGGTCGAGCGGGGCAAGCTGCTCCAACAGCCGGTCGTGGTCGACCGCGCCCGAGGCGCTCACCACGATGTCGTCGGCACGGTACTGGGCCAGCCAGTACTCGACCACCGCGTCGCGGTCCATCGCCCGGATGCTTTCCACCGACCCGATGACGGGCTTGGCCAGGCCGCTGGGCCCGTACAGTCGGCGGGCCGACAGGTCGTGAGCGACGTCACCCGGATCGTCGTTGCCCATCGCGATCTCCTCAAGCACGACGGTGCGTTCGGAGGAGAAGTGCTCCGGCTCGATCAGCGAGTGCGCAAGCATGTCCGACATCACGCCGACGGCGCGATCGGCGTCCTCGGCCAGCAGCCGGGCGTAGAAGCAGGTGTGCTCCTTGGCCGTGTAGGCGTTGAGGTCCCCGCCGACCCCCTCGATGGAGGCGGAGATCTCTTCGGCGCTCAGCCGCGGAGTGCCCTTGAACAGCACGTGTTCGAGCATGTGCGAGGCGCCGTGCAGGGCCACGGATTCGCGCCGCGACCCGACGCCGACGAAGAAGCCGAGGTTGAACGCGGCGGTGTGGGACAGGCGCTCCGAGACCACGCGCAGGCCGCCCGGCAGGGTCGTACGGCGCAGATCGCCGGCCAGGTCATCGGCCGACAGCAGGGGACGTTCGATGGTGAACCTCCGGTTGATGGTGAACCTCCGGGACAGCGAATCGGGCCCCGTGAAGGGGACCTTCCACCGATGATACGAGCGGCGGGGAAGCGATCGTCACGCACCGACGTCACAGTGGGACGGGCTGCGCGGCCCGACGGCCCGTGCAGGTGACGGACGGCGTGATGGGACGGCGGTGCCGCGGGCCTGCCATGACGGTGGAACGGGCGTCGCCCCTCACGTACGGAACGGAGGGGCGACGCGCTGGGCAACGGACAGATCAGTCCTCGGAGCCGGAGTCCTCGGACTCGCCGGCCTCGGCCGGCTTGCGGTGCGTCCGCCGACGCCGCCGCGGGGCTCGGTCCGACTTCGGCTGCTCGCCGTTCCCGTTGTCCTCGGCACCCTCGTCGTAGCCCTCGGTCACCTCGTCGGCGTCCTGGGCATCCTCGTCGGTGGCGTTCTCGGGCTTGGCCGCCTCGGTCTTCTCGATCACCGGGGCGAGGGAGAGCTTGCCGCGGTCGTCGACCTCGGTGACCTCGACCTGGATCTTCTGGCCGACCTTGACGACGTCCTCGACGTTCTCGACGCGCTTGCCGCCGTTGAGCTCGCGCAGCTTGGTGACGTGCAGCAGGCCGTCCTTGCCCGGGAGCAGGGACACGAAGGCGCCGAAGTTGACGACCTTGACGACGGTGCCGAGGTAGCGCTCGCCGACCTCCGGCATCGTCGGATTGGCGATGGCGTTGATCATCGAGCGGGCGGCCTCGGCGGCCTCCCCGGTGGTCGCCCCGATGTAGATGGTGCCGTCGTCCTCGATCGAGATATTTGCGCCGGAGTCCTCCTGCATCTGGTTGATCACCTTGCCCTTCGGGCCGATGACCTCACCGATCTTGTCGACCGGCACGTGCAGGGTGATGATCCGCGGGGCGTACGGGCTCATCTCGTCGGGCTCGCCGATCGCCTCGCCCATCACGTCGAGCAGCACCAGCCGCGCCTCGCGGGCCTGCAGCAGCGCCTTGGCGAGCTCCTCCGACGGGATGCCGTTGAGCTTGGTGTCCAGCTGCAGGGCGGTGACGAAGTCCCGGGTGCCGGCGACCTTGAAGTCCATGTCACCGAGGGCGTCCTCGGCGCCGAGGATGTCGGTCAGCGCGATGTACTTCGTCTCGCCGTCGATCTCCTCGCTCATCAGGCCCATGGCGATGCCGGCCACCGAGGCGCGCAGGGGCACGCCGGCGTTCAGCAGCGACAGGGTGGAAGCGCATACCGAGCCCATCGAGGTGGAGCCGTTGGAGCCGAGCGCCTCGGAGACCTGGCGGATGGCGTACGGGAACTCCTCCTTGCTCGGGAGGACCGGTACCAGCGCGCGCTCGGCGAGCGCACCGTGGCCGATCTCACGCCGCTTCGGGGAGCCAACCCGGCCGGTCTCGCCGGTGGAGTACGGCGGGAAGTTGTAGTGGTGCATGTAGCGCTTGGATTCCTCCGGCGCCAGGGTGTCGATCTTCTGCTCCATCTCGAGCATGTTCAGCGTGGTGACGCCGAGGATCTGGGTCTCGCCGCGCTGGAACAGCGCCGACCCGTGCACCCGCGGGATGATCTCCACATCGGCCGACAGGGCACGGATGTCCCGCACGCCGCGACCGTCGATCCGGACCCCCTCGGTGAGCGTACGGTGCCGGACGACCTTCTTCTGCACCGCCTTGAACGCGGCCTTGATCTCGGCCTCGGCTTCGGCGAAGGTGTCGATCAGTTCGCCGACCGCCTTGGCCTTGAGCGCGTCCTCGCGGTCCTGGCGCTCCAGCTTGGCCGGGATCGCCATCACCTCGCGCATCTCGTCGATGACGAGCTTCTCGACGGCCGCGTAGACCTCGTCCCGGTAGTCGGCGAACACCGGGAACTCGCGCGGCTCCTTCGGCATCTCGGCGGCCAGTCGGGCCTGCGCATCGCAGAGGACCTTGATGAACGGCTTGGCGGCCTCGAGGCCCTCGGCGACCACCTGCTCGGTCGGCGCCTTCTTGCCGGCCTTGATCAGGTCGACCATGTGCTCACCGCCACCGGCCTCGACCATCATCACGGCCACGTCACCGTCGGGCAGCACCCGGCCGGCGACGACCATCTCGAAGGTCGACTCGGTGTCCTGCTCCACGGTCGGGAAGCAGACCCACTGGTCGTCGATCAGCGCGACGCGGACGCCGCCGATCGGGCCGGAGAACGGCAGTCCGGAGATCTGGGTGGACATCGAGGCGGCGTTGATCGCCACGACGTCGTAGCGGACGTTCGGGTTCAGCGCCAGGACGGTGATGATCACCTGGACCTCGTTGCGCAGGCCCTTGACGAAGGACGGGCGCAGTGGGCGGTCGATCAGCCGGGCGGTGAGGATGGCGGAGGTGCCGGGGCGGCCCTCCCTACGGAAGAACGAGCCGGGGATCTTGCCCGCGGCGTACATCCGCTCCTCGACATCGACGGTCAGCGGGAAGAAGTCGAAACCCTCCCGCGGGTGCTTGGCGGCGCTGGTGGCCGACAGCAGCATGGTGTCGCCGTCGAGGTAGACGGCGGCGGAGCCGTCGGCCTGCTGGGCGAGGGCACCGGCTTCGAAGCGGACGACATGCTTGCCGAACGCACCGTTGTCGATGACGGCCTCGGCGAAATGGACGTTGGGTCCCTCCACAGGGACTCCTTTCGTGTACGCCGCAGGGCACACGGCCGGTCCGTGACGGAGACCGGTCTTCGATCGAGGTCCGCGGGCGTACGCCGCTCGGCGGCCACCGATGTCGGTGACGTCGGGCGCTTCCCGAAGACCACTACCGAGGACCGAGGACTCCCGAAGCGACCGGGCCCTGCGAGCTGGCTGTGGACGTGGTCCGTGAAAGGATCACAGACCGGCCTTACTCTACCCGACGCGGTGAACACGAGGCGACTTTCCGCCCGAGCGCACTGTCTCGCGTGGGCCAGGTCGGGCGGACCCACGGATCAGCCCGTCGGAACTCCGCGGATCGGCACGTCGAAGGTCGGTCCGGGAACGACACGAGGCGGCCCCCGGAGGGACCGCCTCTGTGCCTGGTGGCGTCAGGTGCCGTGGGCGTCAGCGACGCAGACCCAGACGGGCGATCAGCGCGCGGTAGTGCTCGATGTCGTTCTTCGCGATGTAGTTGAGCAGACGACGGCGCTGGCCGACCATCAGCATCAGGCCGCGACGCGAGTGGTGGTCACCCTTGTGCTCCTTGAGATGCTCGGTCAGATGCGCGATCCGCTTGGTGAGCAGGGCCACCTGGACGTCCGGGGAGCCGGTGTCGCCGGGGTGGGTCGCGTAGTCGTCGATGATCTTCTGCTTCTCGGCAGCATCCATGGCTGCACTCCTTTCGTCATTCCCGTTGCGCGGCGCTGAGTGGTCACAGCTCTTGGGGATCCGCGGCCGATCGAACGGCAGGGGGACAGGTCGCCGGCTCGATGCCGACTGGATGGATCGTGCTCCGGGTGGAGCCGGGGCCGGGCCGCCCCGTGGGGAGCGACCCGTGACGGGTCCGATCAGGGATCCCGTCACCAGGGCAGGGTCAGCGCGAGACCTTGCCGGCCTTGAGGCACGAGGTGCACACGTTCATACGCTTGGTCGTCCCGTTCACCGTCACGCGGACGCGCTGGATGTTGGGGTTCCAACGACGGTTCGTCTTCTTCTTCGACCAAGGCACGTTGTGTCCAAAGCCCGGGCCCTTGGCGCAGACGTCACATACGGCAGCCATTGGTGGTTCTCCTTCTGGAAACGTGTCGGTCACGTCGTGTCGTACGGATCACGGCACGATAGCAACCGGTACAGACTAGCCGACCTTCTCCGGATCTGGGAAATCGCCGGTCAGTCGGCGAGGGGGCAGGCGGTCAGTCGGGGACGGACAGCCGGTCGAGCATCGTCGCCAGGAAGTCCTGGCAGGCCTCGAGCTGGCTGATCTCGACGTACTCGTCGACCCCGTGGGCCTGGGCGATGTCGCCGGGCCCACAGATCACCGTCTCGATCCCTGCGGCATGGAAGGCGCCGCCGTCGGTGCCGTAGGTCACGTGCTCGTCGCTGGGGATGCCGCCGTACGCGATCGCGGCGCGGGTGGCGGGGGAGTCCTGCGCGGTGGCCAGGGTCGGGACCAGGTCCTCGACCACCACCTCGATCCCGGTGCCGGGCTGCTCGGCCTGCATCTGCCGGGTCAGCTCGGCCGCCTGCTCGCGCAGCAGGGCGATCACGTCGCCGGGATCGACGGCGGGAACGGTGCGGAACTCCAGCACCACGGTGCACCGCTCGGGGACGATGTTGCGGGCCGTGCCGCCCTCGATCGTCATCACCCCGCCGGTGGACCAGGGCACGGCGTAGTCCTCGTCGTACGGCCCCTCGTCCCGCCAGCCGTCGGTGATCGCGCGGAACGCGGTGCAGATCCGGGCGGCGTACTCCACGGCGTTGCAGCCCGCGGCGGGCAGCGAGGAGTGGGCGTGCCGGCCCCGGACGTCGACCCGGGCGATGGTCACCGACTTGTGCCCGGTGATCACCCGCATCGAGGTGGGCTCCCCGACGATGCAGGCGCGCGGCCGCACCTCCAGCGCCGCCAGGTCGTCGACCATCTGCCGGCCACCCCGGCCGGCCAGTTCCTCGTCGAAGGTGAAGACCAGGTGCACCGGTTCGGCGAGCCGTGCCGCGGCGAATCGGGGCAGCGCCGCGGTGACCAGGGCCAGGAAGCCTTTCATGTCCGCGGCGCCACGCGCGTGGAGACGACCGTCCCGGACCTCCGGACGGAAGGGGTCGGAGGACCAGTCCTGCCCGTCCACCGGGACGGTGTCCATGTGGCCGCTGAGTGCGATCCCGCCACTGGTGGTGCCGTCGGCGGCGGGAAGGGTGGCGACGAGATTGGCCTTCCGGCCGGTGGCGTCGGGGCACAGGTGGACGGCGATGCCGAGGGTGCGGCATTCCTCGGCGATCAGTTCGGCCACCGGGAGGTTGGACAGCCGGCTGGTGGTGTCGCGGCTGAGCAGCCGGTCGAGCCAGGCCACCGCGCGTCCGTCGAGGCGCCCCCAGTCATCGGTCGGACGTGTGTCGGTCATCGGTGTGTCGGTCATCAGTGGATGTGCTCCTCTCCGGCCTGCTGCCGGCGTTCGGCCTGGGCGCGCAGTGCCGTCACGACGAAGTCCGGGACGAAGGCCGATACGTCACCGTGCATCAGGGCGATCTCGCGCACCAGCGTGGAGGAGACGAAGGACCACTGGGCCGCCGTCGGCAGCAGGATCGTCTCCACCCCGGTGAGCTGTTTGTTCATCTGGGCCATCTGCAGTTCGTAGTCGAAGTCGGAGGCGAACCGCAGTCCCTTGACGATGGCGCCCACGCCGTGCGTCCGGCAATATTCGGCGAGCAGGCCGTCGATCGGGTCGACCTCCACGTTCGGCAGATGGGCACAGGCCTGGGTGAGCATCGCCAGCCGGTCCGCCAGGCTGAACAGGCCGTTCTTCGAGGTGTTGCGGCCGACACCGACCACCACCTCGTCGAAGGACCGGGCGGAGCGCTCGATGATGTCGAGGTGACCGTGCGTCACCGGGTCGAACGAGCCGGGGCAGATGACCTTCACCGGGCCTCCTGGGCATAGTGGATCGTGGTCTCACCATAGCGGCGGGACCAGCCGTCGACCCCGTCCGGCCATCGCGGGTCCGGGTCGCGGGACGATCGCTCGACCACCAGCAGGCCGTCGGTGGCCAGCCAGCCCGAGGCCCAGACCTCACCCAGCACCCGCTCCAGCACATCGGTCGGGACCGGATACGGCGGGTCGGCCCAGATGATGTCGTACGCCCGGGGCGGGGCGCCGGCCAGCAAGTCCTCCACCGGCAGGGCGCGGACGTCGACGGTGAGGCCGAGGTCGCGGGCGTTGCGGCGGATCACCTCCGCAGTGCGCCGGTCCGACTCCGCTGCCGTCACCGGCCGGGCGCCGCGGCTGGCCGCCTCCAGGGCCATCGCCCCGGACCCGGCGTACAGGTCGAGGAAGGCCAGCCCGGTCAGTCCGTCGCCCGACCAGGACTCCAGGGCGGAGAACACCGCCTCCCGGACCCGGTCCGTGGTGGGGCGGGTCCGGGCCCCCGGCGGGGTGGCGAGGCGACGGCCGCCGTGGGACCCGGCGATGATGCGTGTCACATCCGACAGGCTACCGAGGACGGCCCAGGTGCCCCACCTGCTGACTAGACTCCGGGTCACCGGTGCAGTGCGGCCCGCGGAGAGGGTCGTCGAGTCACCGCGGCGACGGAGGGAAGCGGTCATGGCGTACGTGGAGAACGATGCGATCACGGTGATGAGCGACGAGGAGGCCTGGGACCTGCTGACGCGGGAACCCATCGGGCGGCTGGCGACCACCATCGGCGACGACATCGAGATGTTCCCGATCAACTACGTCCTGGACGGGCGGACCATCGTCTTCCGCACCGCGCAGGGCAGCAAGCTCTTCGAGCTGACGGTGAACTCGCGGGTCGCCTTCGAGGTCGACGCGTACGAGGACGAGGGCGGTTGGAGCATCGTGGTGCACGGCGACGCCGAGGTGCTGGAGGATCCGGCGGAGATCGAGACGGTGGAACAGCTCCCGCTGCGGCCCTGGGTGCCCACCATCAAGACCACCTACGTCAGGATCCGGCCCAACTACCTCTCGGGACGCCGGTTCCGGTTCGGCGACGAGCCGGAGGCGTGGCACCTCTGATATCGCGGGTGCCGAGCATCATTCGTCGAGACTGACCAGCTCCATCCGGCGGATGGCGTCATGGAACCCCGGGGTGGCGACCTCCGGGTCGTCGCGGACGGCCTGTTCGGCGATCTCGCGGGCGAACCCGATGAGGTCGGCGTCGCGGGTGACGTTCAGCAGCCGCATCCCGGTGTGGGAACCGGCCTGGGTGGTGCCGAGCACGTTACCCTCCCGGCGCTGCTCCAGGTCGAGGTCGGCCAGCGCGAAGCCGTCCCGGGTGGCCGCCAGTCCGTCGAGGCGAGCCATGCTGTCCTCTTCCCGGGTGGCGGCGAGTAGCAGGCAGAGCCCGGGGAACCGCCCCCGGCCGATCCGTCCGCGCAGCTGGTGCAACTGGGAGACGCCGAACCGGCCGGCATCGCAGACCACCATCATCGATGCGTTCGGCACGTCCACGCCGACCTCGACCACCGTCGTCGCGACGAGGACGTCGAGCTCACCGGCGGAGAACTGCGCCATCACCCGGTCCTTCTCCTCGGTCGGCAACTGGCCGTGCAGCACGCCGATCCGGACCTCGCCCAGCGGGGTACGGCCGAGCCGGTCGACGACCTCCTCCAGCGACCACCCGTTGACCGGGTCGTACGCGTCGGCCTCCGGTGAGATCCGCGGACAGACCACGAAGACCTGACGGCCGTTCGCCACCTCCTCCCGGGCCCGCTCCCAGGCCCGGTCGACCCACCGGGGGTGGGCGGCGACGTCGACCACCGTGGTGGTGACATCCGCCCGGCCGGCGGGCACTTCGCGGAGGGTCGACACCTCCAGGTCGCCGTAGATCGTCAGTGCCACCGATCGGGGGATCGGCGTCGCGGTCATCACCAGCACGTGCGGGTGCAGGTCCGCCTTGGCGGTGAGGGCGTTGCGCTGTTCCACCCCGAAGCGGTGTTGTTCGTCGACGACGACCAGGCCCAGGTCGGCGAACTGGACCACCTCCGAGAGCAGGGCATGGGTACCGATGACGATCCCGGCCTCGCCGGAGGCGATCGCAAGCAGGCTGCGCTTCTTCTGCGTGCCGGTCATCGATCCGGTCAGCAGCACCACCCGGGTGCCGCCCAGCATCCCGCCGGCCGCCAGGTCACCCAGCATCGTGGTGATCGAGTGGAAGTGCTGCACCGCCAGCACCTCGGTGGGGGCCAGCAGGGCGGCCTGCCCGCCGGCATCGACCACTGCGAGCATCGCCCGCAACGCGACCACGGTCTTGCCCGAGCCGACCTCGCCCTGGAGCAGCCGCTGCATGGCCACGTCGCCGGCCAGGTCCGCCTCGATCTCCCGGCTCACCTGCTGCTGGCCGTCGGTGAGCTCGAACGGCAGCCGGGCGTCGAAGGCGCTGAGCAGGCCGCTCTCTGCGGCGCGGCGCGGCGCGGCGGCCAGCCGGGTGCGGTCGGCTCGGCGGTAGGCCATGGTGAGCTGGACCTCGAGCGCCTCGTCGAAGGCGAGCCGGGCCCGCCCGGCGTCGACCTCGGACAGCTCGGTGGGGCGGTGCACCGCTCGCAGCGCCTCGTCGAGCGGCGGCAGGTCCGCCCGCTCCCGGACCCAGGCCGGCCACGGGTCGGGCAGGTCGCCGAGGGCGTGCAGGGCCAGGCCGGCCGCCTCGGCGATGTCCCAGGTGGGCAGCTTGGCGCTGGCCGGGTAGATCCCGATCGGGCCGCCGCGGAACACGCTGGCCATCGACCGGTTCCGGTCCGAACCCGCGACGAAGAAGCCCTGCTCGTCCACGATCACGTAGTCCGGATGGCTCAGCTGTGGCTGGCCGCGGAACTCGCCGACCTTCGCCGAGAAGATGCCGCGGGCGCCCGGGGTCAGCGACCGTTGCCACCAGTCCAGCAGGTGGTTGGCACCGAAGAAGGTGGCGGGCAGGTGGTGGTGGCCGTCGGTGAGTTGCACCTCGAGCCGGCCGCGGCCCTTCTTTCCGGGGGGACCCGGATGCGGGTGCACCTCGGCGACTCGGGCCAGCAGCGCGACGTGGGTGCCGACCTGCAGGTCGGACAGGTCGCTCAACTCCGTTCCCACCACATAACGGCGTGGCACATGGTGCATCAGATCGCCGACGGTGTGCAGGCCCAGGGCGTTGAACGCCTTCTCCTGGGCACCGACGACCAGACCGATCCGTTGGTCCAGCGCTGCGTACGCCTCGGACCGCCAGCCACCCAACGCCGCCATCGGTCGCCCCTCCCGGCCGGGCCCACACGTCCCGGTCCGGCACCCAGCCTAGGAGAGGGCGCTGACATCGGGCCGACCCGTGGGCAGGCGGGCTTCGATCCGGCCCGTGGGCAGAGCAGCTTCCGGGCGGTCGGCCCCGGTGCCGTCGAGGCGACTCGGCCGGGGCGGTGGCGACATACACTCGGCACCATGACCACCCACCGCCCGTCCGCCGGCCAGCTGGACGCCCGATCCCCCCTCGTCCTCGACACCCACGACCTGGGCCGCCGCGCCGGGGCTTTGCGTGAGGTGCACGCGTCCGTCCCGGCCCCGGAAGGCATCGGGAACGCCGTCATCGGCATCCCCACCGGGTCCCCGATCGGTCTGGACCTGCGGCTGGAATCGGTCAGCGAGGGCGTGCTGGTGAGCGGTCTGGCGACCGTACGCCTCGAGGGGGAGTGCTCCCGCTGCCTGACCCGGCTGGAGGACGAGCTCGACGTCGATCTCCAGGAGCTCTTCGTCTACGAGGACCAGAGCGTGACCGATGACGACGAGGACCTCGCCCAGATGCAGGGCGAGCTGCTCGACCTCGAGCCGACCCTGCGCGATGCGGTGGTCCTCGATCTGCCCTTCACGCCGCTGTGCCGTGAGGACTGCGCCGGTCTGTGCCCGGACTGCGGGGTCAACCTCAACGACGAGCCGGACCACACCCACGGTCTGTCGACCGACGCCCGCTGGGGTGCGCTGAGCGACTGGGCAGGGGCGGTCGACACTGCTGCGGTCGAGGAGGAGACCAAGCCCGGCAATGGGTCCGAGGAACACGAGGAACACTGAGCCGGACGCCGGGCGGTTGCACGCTTCGCCTGCCGGAGCCTATAGTTGACGCTTGCGTCTGCACGCGACCGATGCCGTGCAGGCCCCCGAAGACAGAAGGAGAGACCCGTGGCAGTTCCCAAGCGGAAGATGTCCCGCTCCAATACGCGGAACCGTCGTTCCCAGTGGAAGGCCGCTGCGCCGACCCTGGTCACCTGCGCCAACCCGGCCTGCCGTGCCAAGCACCTGCCGCACACCGCCTGCCCCGAGTGCGGCCAGTACGGCCCGCGCGGTGAACGCCGTCAGGTCCTGGACGCCTGATCGTGACCGGCGGTGTAGCACCCGCCTCCACAGCCGAACAGCTTCTCGACGAGCTGGGGGTCGCACCCGACCCCCAGCTTTTTGAGCTCGCCCTGACCCATCGGTCGTACGCCTACGAGCACGGCCGGATCCCGACCAACGAACGGCTCGAATTCCTGGGGGATTCCGTGCTGGGCGTTGTCGTGACCGAGCACATCTTCGCCACGTACCCCGATCTCGCCGAGGGGCGGTTGGCCAAGCTCCGGGCCGCCGTCGTGTCCACCCAGGCTCTCGCCCGAGTGGCCCGGACGCTGGGCGTGGGTGAGTTGCTTCGCCTGGGGCGGGGTGAGCTGACCACCGGGGGTCGGGACAAGGACTCGCTGTTGGCCGACGCGATGGAGGCGATCATCGGGGCGATCCACGTCCAGTACGGCATCGACGGTGCCCGGACATTCGTGCATCACGTCCTCGATGACCTGATCGCTGAGGCGGCGAAGATGGGCGCCGGTCTCGACTGGAAGACGTCCTTGCAGGAGATCGCCGCAGATCTGGGCGCCGAGTCCCCGGCGTACGAGGTCACCTCGGCCGGTCCCGACCACGACAAGCGGTTCACCGCGCATGTCCGGGTCGGTGATCGTCTCTTCGGCCCGGGCACCGGCCGGTCGAAGAAGTACGCCGAGCAGGAAGCCGCCGAAACGGCCTACCGGGCGCTGCATGCCGAACGCGAGCAGGCCCGGGCGTCCGCCGACTCCCAGGTCGGTGGCGGCGGCATCGCCACCGAGGCCCCCGGCGCACCCTCCGACTCCGCGGCTCCCGCTCCCGGTCCCACCGAAGGGGCCGCGACCGCCGACGATGCCTGAGCTGCCCGAGGTCGAGGTGGTGCGGCGCGGTCTCGCGCCGCACCTCGTCGGACGTACGGTCGCCGCGGTGGATGTCCTCCACCCCCGCCCGGTCCGGCGACACCTCGGTGGCCCGGACGATTTCGCGGCCCGGCTGGTGGGGCGTACGTTCCGCGAGCCCGCCCGACGCGGCAAATACCTGTGGCTGCCGCTCGATTCGGGGGAGGCAATCCTCGCCCATCTGGGGATGAGCGGCCAGTTCCGGGTCGATGCCCCGGGCTCACCCGACCAGGCCCACGTCCGGATCCGCCTCCACTTCACCGACGGGCGCTCGGAGGTGCGGTTCTGTGACCAGCGGATGTTCGGCGGGCTGCTGGTCAGCGAGGCCGACGGTGGGGTCCCGCCCGAGATCGCGCACATTGCCCCGGACCCGTTCGAGGAGGCGTACGACCCCGAGGCGGTGGTCCGGGCGATCCGTCGCCGCCGGACCGGCATCAAGCGCGCCCTGCTCGACCAGACCGTGGTGTCGGGCATCGGCAACATCTACGCCGACGAGTCCCTGTGGCTCGCCCGGGTGCACTACGCGCAGGCGACCGACGGGATGACCGCCCCCCGGGTTCGCGAACTCCTCGACGCGGTGCGTAGGATCATGGGACATGCACTCGACCAGGGCGGAACGTCCTTCGACACCCTGTACGTCGACGTCAACGGGGAGAGCGGCTACTTCGACCGCTCCCTCAACGCGTACGGACAGGAGGACAGGCCCTGCCCCCGGTGCGGCACCCCGATCCGCAGGGAGGCGTTCATGAACCGCTCCTCGTTCCGCTGCCCACGCTGTCAGCGGCTGCCCAGGAACCGTCGCTAGTCTGCCTCCCGCGGGCCTGTGCCCGCGGATCCTCCACACCGTCGACCGATAGGCCTGCACCACCGTGACCACCACCCCGCCCGCCCCGCGCACGACCGGCGCCCCGCAGAAGTCGTTCTGGGCGAAGTACGGCTACACCATCCGGCAGTTCTTCAAGTTCGGTGTCGTCGGAGGATCCGGTGTGCTGGTGAACCTGCTGGTGGTGATCATCTGCAAGAAGATTTACCCGCACTACGAGACGCCGCTGTTCAACCTGTTCGGCACCCCGTGGAGCATCCGGCTCTATCACCTGTACGCGACCGTGGCGTTCCTCGTCGCGAACACCTGGAACTACCAGCTGAACCGGATGTGGACCTTCCGGTCCCGGCACCACGGCGGCTGGCTGCGTGGGTTCTTCCCGTTCCTCGCCGCCGGGCTGGCCGCGTTCGTGGTGAACGTCATCGTGCAGACCCTGTTGATCAACCCCACCTCGCCGGTCGCGCTGCCGCGCGAGGTCTTCGACGACTCGAACGGCTTCCGGACCCTGCTCTACTGGGCGACGCTGATCGGCACCCTGGTGGCCACCCCGTTCAACTTCGTGCTCAGCAAACTGTGGGTGTTCGCCGGCGTCCGGGCGAAGAACGTCCGGACGAAGAACGTCCGGGCCGGGGAACGCCCGCACGGTTCCGGGGAATGACCCCCGCCGGGTAGTCTGAAGGTATCGGCGCTTGTCAGAGTGCTGATCTCCGGCCGGGCAGGGACGCCCGGCGGAGCACCGCCCGGATCCTGATCACTCGGATCCTGACCGTACGGGAGGCACTGCCATGGGAGTCGTGGTCATCTCGGTGGTCGTCGCACTGATCGTGGCCGTGGTGATCGGCGGCATCGTCGTCGTCGGGATGCGCGGAGGCCTGCCCGAGGTCTCGGAGAAAGCCCCGGACATCGCCGGTGGATTCGAATGGGCCGCCCGACAGTTGAACGGCGAGGCCGAGACCTCGCCCCGACCGGTCGGCCCGGACCGCGCTGCCACCGGTCGGCGCGCCGACCGTGCCACGCCGGCCGGCCAGCAGCCGGACGCCCGGTCCGACACGACGACGCCGGGCTCCACCGGAGTCCGTGAGTCGACCACCGACGGCGCCGGAACCAGCCCCGACCGGAGTCCCGCGCCGCGTCGCAGCTCCCTGCCGTCGACCGGGGACTTCGGCGGCTGACCGCCGGCTCGTGACAAGATGGGGTCGTGTTGGTGCCCCTGATCCCCAGCGTGCTCGTCACGCCCATCATCGTCAGCATCGTCGTCGCGATCCTCCTGATCGCCGGCGTCGTCGCCGTCGCGGTCTCCCAGAAGCGGCTTCCGCCGGGGGCCGACCGTCGGCAGGTCGGTCCGGGACCGGCGCCGTCCGCCGAACAGCAGGCCACCGAGGGCGGGGTGGCCGTCGAGGAACGGCCCACCGCGGGCCCGCCGGAAGCCGGTCCCGAGGCGCCGACCACCGAGACACCGACGGGTGAGGCACCCGGGACGCCGGCGCCCGAGGCCGCACCGGTCGAGGCCATGGGTGAGGCGGGGCCGGCCGAGGAGACGGTGGTCGAGCCCGGTGTCATCACCCCCGAGGTCGAGATCCCGCTCGAGGTGCCGGAGCCGCCGCGGACCCGGATGGCCCGCCTCCGCGCCCGGCTGGCCGGCTCCAACAACGCGCTCGCCCGCGGACTGCTGATGCTGCTGTCCAGCGACCGGCTCGACGAGGAGACCTGGGAGGACTTCGAGGACACCCTGCTCACCTCCGACATGGGGGTAGGCCCGACCACGGAACTGGTCGAGAAGCTGCGTACCCGGCTGCGGGTCGAAGGCGTCTCCGAGCCCGCGCAAGCCACCTCGGCACTGCGTGAGGAGCTCATCGCACTGGTCGACCCGACCCTCGACCGGGGCCTGCGGGTGGAACGCGCCGGGGAGACCCCGGCCGTCGTGATGGTGGTCGGCGTCAACGGGACCGGCAAGACCACCACCTGCGGCAAACTGGCCCGGGTGCTCGTCGCGGAGGACAAGGACGTGCTGCTCGGTGCCGCCGACACGTTCCGGGCCGCGGCGGCCGACCAGCTGGAGACCTGGGGCGGTCGCGTCGGTGTGCCAACCGTACGCGGGGCCGAGGGGGCCGATCCGGCGTCGGTCGCCTTCGATGCCGTCAGCGCGGGCATCGAGCGGGAGGTCGACGTGGTGTTGGTCGACACCGCGGGGCGGTTGCACACCAAGACCGGCCTGATGGACGAGCTCGGCAAGATCAAGCGGGTGATCGAGAAGAGGGCCCCGGTCAGCGAGGTGCTGCTCGTCCTCGACGCGACCACCGGCCAGAACGGCCTCACCCAGGCCCGGGTGTTCGCCCAGGAGATCGGCATCACTGGCATCGTGCTGACCAAGCTGGACGGTTCGGCCAAGGGCGGCATCGTCATCCAGGTGCAGCGTGAGCTGGGCGTCCCGGTCAAGCTGATCGGTCTGGGGGAAGGGGTGGACGACCTCGCCCCGTTCGACGCCGAGGCCTTCGTGGACGCTCTGCTCGAACCGGCGCGTTCCTGAGTCGCCGGACGTTCTCGGGCGTACGGCTCGAGTGAGGGGCGATGTCCGGGGGCGGGTATCCTGGGACGCCAGATGCGTCCGGACGTACGTTGCACGCCCGGACCGCCCGCTGCCCGACCGCCGAAACCGCCGAGACCACCGACCGTCGTGGTCACCGACCACCGCGCTGAGTGAACCCGAGGACCATTTTGTTCGACACCCTGCAGGACCGCCTGGCCGCGACCTTCAAGAACCTGCGCGGCAAAGGTCGGCTGACCGACGCCGACATCGACGCGACCGCACGCGAGATCCGGATCGCGCTGCTGGAAGCCGACGTCAACCTCGCCGTGGTCAAGGAATTCGTCAACGCGGTCAAGGTCCGGGCGCGCAACGCCGAGGTCTCCCAAGCGCTGAACCCGTCGCAGCAGATCATCAAGATCGTCGACGAGGAACTGACCGAGATCCTCGGCGGGCAGACCCGTACGGTCCGCTTCGCCAAGCAGCCGCCGACGGTCATCATGCTCGCCGGTCTCCAGGGCGCCGGCAAGACCACCCTGGCGGGCAAGCTGGCGAAGTGGCTCAAGCGCGAGGGCCACACCCCGCTCCTCGTCGCCGCCGATCTGCAGCGCCCCAACGCGGTCACCCAGTTGCAGGTGGTCGGCGAACGCGCCGGGGTGCACGTCTTCGCCCCGGAGCCCGGCAACGGTGTCGGTGACCCGGTGCAGGTCGCCCGGACCTCCCTGGAGGAGGCCCGGCACAAGCTGTACGACGTCGTCGTGGTGGACACCGCCGGCCGGTTGGGCATCGACGCCGAGATGATGCAGCAGGCCGCCGACATCCGCGCCGCCGTCCAGCCCGACGAGGTGCTCTTCGTCGTCGACGCGATGATCGGCCAGGACGCCGTCAACACCGCCAACGCCTTCGCCGAGGGCGTCGGGTTCGACGGTGTCGTGCTCACCAAGCTCGACGGCGACGCCCGCGGCGGCGCGGCACTGTCGATCCGCAAGGTCACCGGCAAGCCGATCATGTTCGCCTCCAACGGCGAGAAGCTCGAGGACTTCGACGTCTTCCACCCCGACCGGATGGCCTCGCGGATCCTCGGCATGGGTGACGTGCTGACCCTGATCGAGCAGGCGGAGCGTACGTTCGACGCCGAACAGTCCGCGAAGGCCGCCGCGAAGCTGACCACCTCGAAGGGTGGCAAGGAGTTCGGCCTGCAGGACTTCCTCGACCAGATGAAGGCCGTCCGCAAGATGGGCCCGCTGTCGAAGGTGTTCGGGATGCTGCCCGGGATGGGCCAGCTGAAGGACCAGATCGAGAACATCGACGAGAAGGAGATCGACCGGATCGAGGCGATCATCCTGTCGATGACCCCAGCCGAACGGTCCGATGTCGGCATCCTCAACGGCTCCCGCCGGTCCCGCATCGCCAAGGGTTCCGGTGTGACGGTCAGCGACGTCAACAACCTGGTCAACCGGTTCGTCGACGCGCGCAAGATGATGGCCTCGATGGCGGGCGGCGCGATGGGCGGCATGCCCGGGATGCCGGGGATGCCCGGCGCGGCCAAGCCGGCCAGGCAGCAGGCCAAGAAGCAGAAGAAGAAGGGGAACAAGGTCTCCGGCAATCCGGCCAAGCGCGCTGCCGGACCGGCCACCGAGCGTCCGGAGACGCCCGCCGCCTCACCGTTCGGGGACGGGGCGCCGGACGGTGCGGACCTGGACCGGGCGATGCAGGACTTCCAGTTGTCGCCCGAACTGCAGAAGATGCTCGACCGGCAGCAGCGCCGGCCCTGACACCACCCGGCCGGCCCCGACCCGACACGCCGACCGGACTCACCGCCTGATCGACACCGCCCGGCCGAGCGGCTGACAGCGACCGGCCGGTCCGCCAGACTGGGGGTCGACCCAGGAGGTGCCATGACCGACCCCGCTGCCGCCGCGCCCCAGCCGCCCCAGGCCCACCCGCACGGACCCCGGCCGCACGTCCATTCCCACGACGGCGGGATCCCGCACATCCACAGCCACCTGCACGGTCGGGTGCCCGCCGGTGATCTCTCCGGGCCCGCCCCGGACCTGCATCTGCAGGGGGTGCTGCTGCCCGGCGACGAGCCGGTCGACCTGTGGATCAGCGGGGGACGTTTCGTCGAGGGGCCTCTCCCGGAGGCGGAGACCGTTGCCCGGGGCGGGTGGATCCTGCCCGGTCTGGTGGACGCCCACTGCCATGTCGGGCTGGATGCCCATGGTGCGGTCGACCACGAGACCTCCCGACGCCAGGCGCTGACCGACCGGGACGCCGGGACCCTGCTGATCCGCGACGCCGGCTCACCGGCCGACACCCACTGGATCGACGACCGGGAGGACCTCCCGCGGATCATCCGTGCCGGCCGACACATCGCCCGGCCCAGGCGCTACATCCGCAACTTCGCCGAGGAGATCGACCCCGAGGATCTGGTGGCGGCCGTCGAGCGCCAGGTGGCCGCCGGCGACGGCTGGGTGAAGCTGGTCGGGGACTGGATCGACCGGACGACGGGCGACCTGGCCCCGCTGTGGCCGCAGCAGGTGGCCGCGGAGGCGATCGCCCGGGCGCACCAGCTGGGCGCCCGGGTCACCGCGCACTGCTTCGCCGAGCAGTCGGTGATCGACTTGGTCGAGAGCGGCATCGACGGCATCGAGCACGGCACCGGCATCACCGACGAGATCGTCGAGCTGATGGCGGAGAGCCAGGTGGCGCTGGTGCCCACCATGGTCAACCTGGAGACCTTCCCGGCGATCGCCGCCGCGGGAGAGGCGAAGTTCCCGACGTACGCCGCCCACATGCGGGACCTGCACGCCCGACGCTTCGAGACGATCGGCAGGGCGAAGGAGGCCGGGGTGCCGATCTATGCCGGCACCGACGCCGGCGGTAGCCTGCCGCACGGCCTGATCGGCCAGGAGATCCAACTGCTGGCCAAGGTCGGCGGCCCGGAGTGGGCGCTCGGCGCGGCGTCCTGGCGGGGCCGGGCCTGGCTGGAGGTTCCCGGGGTCGAGCCGGGCGCCTCGGCCGACGTGGTGGCGTACGACACGGATCCGCGCCGTGATCCCGACGCGGTCCGCCATCCGCGGCTGGTCGTGCTGCGGGGCCGCGCGTACCCGGGAGACCAGGACGCCTGACCCGGTCGGCCGGCTGACGCCTGCGCACCGTCGCAGATCCCGATTTCACCGACATCGGCGATCCGTGGCACAATGACGGTTGCATCTGTGTGCTCGGGTCCCTCTCATGCCGTGGCGCACCGATCCACCCGGGCCGCGGAGCCGGTGTCCCCACGCCGATCCTCGTCCCATCCGACATCCCCGGGGCGTTCCGGGACATTCGTACAGGAGTATCCACACACGTGGCTGTCAAGATTCGACTGAAGCGGCTCGGCAAGATCCGCACCCCGCACTACCGCGTCGTCGTCATGGACGCGCGTTCCAAGCGCGATGGTCGCGCCATCGAGGAGATTGGGCAGTACCACCCGAAGAACGACCCCTCGGTCATCGAGATCGACTCCGCGCGCGCCCAGTACTGGCTCGGTGTGGGTGCCCAGCCGACCGAGGCCGTCGTGGCCCTGCTGAAGCGCACCGGCGACTGGCAGCAGTTCACCGGGGACACCACCGTCCCCTCCGGCGTGGACCCGCAGCCGGAGCGTCCGGACAAGACGGCGATCTTCAACGCCCAGCTCGCCGACGCCAAGGGTGAGCCGCTGGTGGAGGCCTTCGCGGCGAAGAAGACCGAGGCCAAGGAGGCTCCGGCCGAGGAGTCCGCCGCGGACGAAGCCGCCGACGAGGCCGAGGCCTGATCGTGCTCGCCGAGGCCCTGGAGCACCTGGTCCGGGGGATCGTGCCGCATCCCGACGACGTCCACGTCAAGGACAAGAACCTTCGCCGTGGACGCCTGCTCGAGGTGCACGTGCACCCCGATGACATCGGCAAGGTGATCGGACGTCGAGGTCGGACCGCCACCGCGTTGCGGACCGTGATCGGCGCCCTCGCCGGCCGCGAGTCCATCCGCGTCGATTTCGCCGACATCGACCGCCCCCGCGGGAACGGCCGCGCCGCTCGTTGACCGCGGTCACGTCCCCGGGACGATCTCCGTGCCCCGCAGTCCGTCCGGCTGCGGGGCACGACCCTTCCACAGGTCGGAGAGGAACCCATGAGTGAGCGCACCAGCGTGGTGGTCGGCCGGATCGGCAAGCCCCACGGCATCCGCGGCGAGGTGACCGTGGAACTGCGGACCGACGAGCCGGAACGCCGGTTCGCGCCGGGCGCACGGCTGGTCGTCGAGGGCACCGGACGTCCGGTGATCGTCGCCACCCACCACTGGCACCAGGGTCGGCTGTTGGTGCGGTTCGAGGAGTTCTCCGATCGGACCGCCGCCGAGGCGGCTCGTGGCTGGATGCTGACCGCCGAGGTCGACCCCGCCGAACGGCCCGAGGAGGAGGACACCTACTACGACCGTCAGCTGATCGGCCTGCGGGTGCTGACCGCCGACGGCCAGGACGCCGGCACGGTCGATTTCGTGGTCCACCTGCCGGCGCAGGACCTGCTGGAGATCTCCACCGCCGAGGGCACTCGGCTGGTCCCGTTCGTCACCGCCCTGGTCCCACAGGTCGATCTCGCCGCCGGGACGCTGACCCTGGCCGACGTCCCCGGACTGCTGGTGGATCTCGACACCGAGGGGACGGCCGGCTCCGACGGGCCCGCACCGGACACCGGGGAGGAGGATCCGACCCGTGCATGAGCCTCCGGTGCAGCACGAACCCAGCCAGCGGATCGACATCGTCTCGATCTTCCCGGACTACTTCACCCCGCTACAGTTGTCCCTGGTCGGCAAGGCGGCGGCCTCCGGACTACTGGCGGTGGCGGTCCACGACCTGCGCGACTGGACCCACGACCGCCACCGCACCGTCGACGACACCCCGTACGGCGGGGGAGCGGGGATGGTGATGAAGCCGGAGCCCTGGGGCGAGGCCTTCGATGCGCTGGTGGATCCGCAGTCCCCGCCACTGCTGGTGGTCCCCACCCCGTCCGGCCTGCCCTTCACCCAGGCACTGGCGCAGGAGTGGTCCCGCGCGCCGCACCTGCTCTTCGCCTGCGGGCGCTACGAGGGCATCGACGCCCGGGTGACGGACTACGCCCGCACCGTGATGCCGGTACGGGAGGTCAGCCTCGGCGACTACGTGCTCAACGGTGGTGAGGTCGCCGTGCTGGCGATGATCGAGGCCGTGGTGCGGTTGATCCCCGGGGTGATCGGCAATCCTGACAGCCTGGTGGAGGAGTCGTACGCCGAGGGGCAGGGCGGCCTGCTGGAGTACCCGGTCTACACCAAGCCGGCCAGCTGGCGCGGGCTGGACGTGCCACCGGTGCTGCTGTCCGGCGACCACGGTCGGGTGGACGACTGGCGGCGGGAACAGTCCCGGGAACGGACCCGGCGCCGCCGCCCCGATCTGCTGCCCGCTCCCGAGACCGACGTACGGTCCGCACCCCAGGCCGACGTACGATCCGGTCCCGAGACTGAGCCACCAGCGACACCCCAGGCTGCCTCGCCGGCCTGATCCCGGCCGCGGGCGTCGGCGGACTGCCCGATGGAACGTTGTGGCGGGTAAGTGCCCAACTCCGTCACGTTTTGCCCCTGCCTCGCACCCCGGTCAGTGGGGTGCTCTATGGTATTGGCCGTGGCGACAGCAACTCTCACAACCAAGCAGCGAGCAGCGCGCTCCACTGTGGTGTGGAAGGCAGTGATGGCAATCACGGGCCTCCTCATGGTGGGCTTCCTGCTCTTTCACATGTACGGCAACCTGAAGCTCTTCGCGGGCCAGCAAGCCTATGACACGTACGCAGAGCACCTGCGCACCATGCTCGAGCCGATCCTGGCCCACCGCGGCTTCCTGTGGATCGTCCGGGTCGTGATGCTGGCCGGTGTCGCGCTGCACATCATCTCCGCGATCGTGGTGACCCGGCGGTCCTGGGCGGCCGTCGGCACCGGCAAGCGCTATGAATCGGGCAAGAACCGCAGCGGCCTGCAGCGCACCTACGCCTCCCGGACCATGCGCTGGGGCGGTGTGATCATCTTCGTGTTCGTGGTGGCCCACCTGTTGCAGTTCACTGCGACTGCGTTGCAGACCGACCCGGAGCTGCAACGCTCCGCTTACCTGCGGGTCGTCACTGCCTTCGAGCAGTGGTGGGTCTGGCTGGCGTATCTCATCGCCCTGACCGCGGTGCTCCTGCACCTGCGCCACGGCATCTGGAGCGCCTTCACCACCATCGGTCTGCACGTCGGCCCGTCCGCGCGCCGCAACCTCAACGCCCTCGCCTGGATCGTCGCCGGTGTGCTGTGGGTGGGCTTCCTCGCCCCGGTCACCTGGATCCTGATCATGCAGCCGCACCTGACGGTCTGAGGAGGACGACATGACTACCACTACTCCTGAGTCCCTCTGGCTCGAGGGCAACGACATCCACGACACCAAGGCGCCGCTGGACAGCCCCATCGACAAGATGTGGGACCAGCGGAAGTTCAATGCCAAGCTGGTCAACCCGTCCAACCGGCGCAAGATGCACATCATCATCGTGGGCACCGGGCTGGCCGGCGGCGCCGCCGCCGCCTCGCTGGGCGAGATGGGCTACAACGTCCTGAACTTCTGCTACCAGGACAGCCCGCGCCGGGCGCACTCCATCGCCGCGCAGGGTGGCATCAACGCTGCGAAGAACTACCGCAACGACGGCGACTCCACCTATCGGCTCTTCTATGACACCGTCAAGGGCGGCGACTACCGCGCCCGTGAGACGAACTCCTACCGCCTCGCCGAGGTGTCGGCCAACATCATCGACCAGTGCGTCGCGCAGGGCGTCCCGTTCGCCCGTGAGTACGGCGGCCTGCTCGACAACCGCTCCTTCGGCGGTGTGCAGGTCTCCCGTACGTTCTACGCCCGCGGCCAGACCGGCCAGCAGCTGCTGATCGGCGCCTACCAGGCGCTCGAGCGCCAGGTCGCCGCCGGTAGCGTGACGATGTACGCGCGGCACGAGATGCAGGACGTCATCATCGCCGACGGCCGCGCCCGCGGCATCGTGGTGCGCAACATGATCACCGGCGAGATCGAGACGTACTACGCCGACGTGGTGATCCTGGCCACCGGCGGCTACGGCAACGTCTTCTTCCTGTCGACCAACGCCATGGGCTCCAACGTGACCGCGGCGTGGCGTGCACACAAGCGCGGCGCGTACTTCGGCAACCCCTGCTACACGCAGATCCACCCGACCTGCATCCCCCAGCACGGGGACTACCAGTCGAAGCTGACGCTGATGTCGGAGTCGCTGCGTAACGACGGCCGGATCTGGGTGCCCAAGAAGGCCGAGGACTGCGACAAGGACCCGCGCCAGATCCCCGAGGAGGACCGCGACTACTACCTGGAGCGGATCTACCCCTCGTTCGGCAACCTGGTGCCGCGTGACATCGCGTCCCGTCAGGCCAAGTACCGCTGTGACGAGGGCCGCGGTGTCGGCCCCGCCATCGAGGAGGTCGACCAGCAGACGGGCGAGAAGGTCACCCGCCGCCGCGGTGTCTACCTCGACTTCAGCGAGGCCATCCAGCGGATGGGTCGCAAGGCTGTCGAGGCCAAGTACGGCAACCTCTTCGACATGTACGCGCAGATCACCGGCGAGAACCCGTACGAGACCCCGATGCGGATCTACCCGGCCGTCCACTACACCATGGGCGGCCTGTGGGTGGACTACGACCTCGAGACCTCGATCCCGGGTCTGTTCTGCGCCGGCGAGGCGAACTTCTCCGACCAGGGCGCCAACCGGCTCGGCGCCTCCGCGCTGATGCAGGGTCTGGCGGACGGCTACTTCGTGCTGCCGGCCACCATCCCGAACTACCTCGCCGGGGCGCCGTACGAGGCGATCGACGACTCGCACCCGGCGGCCCAGGAGGCCATCGCGACGGTCAAGGAGCGCACCGAGAAGCTGCTCTCCATCCAGGGGTCCCGCACGGTCGACAGCATCCACAAGGAGCTCGGCCGGATCATGTGGGAATACTGCGGCATGGAGCGCACCGAGCAGGGCCTGATCACGGCGATCGGCCTGATCCGCGACCTGAAGGCGGACTTCTGGCAGAACGTGAAGGTCACTGGTGAGGGCACCGGTCTCAACCAGGCGCTCGAGCGGGCTCTGCGCGTGATCGACTTCATCGAACTCGGTGAGCTGATGTGTATCGACGCTCTGCAGCGTCGGGAGTCGTGTGGCGGCCACTTCCGGGCGGAGTCCCGCACGGAGGACGGCGAGGCGCTGCGCCACGACGACCAGTTCCTGTACGTCTCCGCGTGGGAGGCCGCCGGCCGGGACGGCAAGCCGGTCCTGCACCGTGAGCCGCTGGTCTACAACAACATCGAGCTGAAGACACGGAGCTACAAGTGAACGTCACGTTGCGCGTATGGCGCCAGAAGGACGCCCGTTCCAAGGGCAAGATGGTCGACTACAAGCTGCAGGACATCGACGAGCACATGTCCTTCCTCGAGATGCTCGACGTTCTCAACGAGCAGCTCACCGAGAACGGCGAGGAGCCGGTGGCCTTCGACTCCGACTGTCGTGAGGGCATCTGCGGCATGTGCGGCGTCGTGATCAACGGCATCCCGCACGGCCGTGGCCAGACCACTTACCAGACCACGACCTGCCAGCTCCACATGCGGGAGTTCAAGGACGGCGACGTCATCGACGTCGAGCCGTGGCGGGCCAACGCCTTCCCGGTGATCAAGGACCTGGTCGTCGACCGCACCGCGTTCGACCGGATCATCCAGGCCGGCGGCTTCATCTCCGCGCCGACCGGCACCGCCCCGGAGGCCCACTCCACCCCGGTGCCCAAGGCCGACGCCGATCGCGCCTTCGATGCGGCCACCTGCATCGGCTGCGGTGCGTGCGTCGCCGCCTGCCCCAACGGCTCGGCGATGCTCTTCACCGCGGCCAAGATCACCCACCTGGGCTCCCTCCCGCAGGGCCAGCCGGAGCGCCGCGCGCGTGCGCTCGGGATGGTCGCCCAGCACGACGCCGAGGGCTTCGGCAACTGCACCAACATCGGTGAGTGCAGTGCCGTCTGCCCGAAGGGCATCCCGCTGCAGTTCATCTCCCGTCTCAACCGCGACCTGTGGGGCGCGCTGTCGACGGTGGACGGCAAGCACCTGGGCTGACCGGTCATCGCCGACCCCGGTCATCCCTGACTCGGTCACTGCCGACCCGGTCACACCGGACGGGCCCTCGTTCCGCGGCTGCGGGGCGGGGGCCCGTCGGTCTACCGTGGGCACATGCGTATCGCCCTCGCCCAGGTGTCCTCCGGCCCGGATCCCCGGGCCAATCTTGCGCTGGTCGGCGAGTGGACCTCCCGGGCGGCCGCCGCCGGGGCCGACCTCGTGGTGTTCCCCGAAGCGACGATGAAAGCCTTCGGGCAGTCCCTGCGCGGCGTCGCCGAGCCGCTCGACGGCCCGTGGGCGCGGGCGGTGGCCGAGCACGCGGACCGGTCCGACCTGGTGGTGATGGCCGGCATGTTCACCCCGGGGGATCCCGGCCCCGAGGCGCCGGACCGGCCGGCTGCAGCCGCGCCTCCCGCACGGATCCGCAACACCCTGCTGGTCACCGGGCGCGGCATCCATGACGGGTACGACAAGCTGCACCTGTTCGACGCCCTCGGGTTCCGTGAGTCCCGCACCGTCGCCCCCGGGACCGATCCGTGCCTGGTCAGCGTGCCGGCCCGGGACGGCGGGGGCGCCCTCATCGGCCTGTCGATCTGCTACGACGTCCGCTTCCCCGCCCTGTTCACCGCGCTCGCCGCGGCCGGAGCGACCGTCCACGTGGTCCCCGCCTCCTGGCAGGACGGCCCCGGCAAGCTGGAACAGTGGCAGCTCACCTGCCGCGCCCGGGCGGCGGACACCACCAGCTGGGTGCTGGCCTGCGGGCAGGCAGTGCCGGCAGGAGCCACTCCGGGAACCGGCGGCGGAGCCCCACGCGGGGTCGGACACTCGATGGTGATCGATCCCACCGGGACGGTGGTGGCCGAGCTCGGCCCGGCACCCGACCTGCTCGTCCTGGACCTCGACCCCGACGAGGCGCTCCGCGCCCGCACCGCCCTGCCGGTCCTCGCCAACCGGGTCACCGAGCTGCCGCCGGTACGCCGACTGGCCTGAGCTGAGCATTGGCCGTGGCGCCGTGGCGCCGTGGCGGTGGCGGTGGCGGCCCTGGACGGGGCATGGCGGCCGTGGGCGGGCCGTGGTGACCACGGCGGGCCGCCGGGGGCCGAAGGGATTTGAGCGGCCTCGCCGATCTGTGGCAGAATACTCAGCTGTTGCCCGTACGCTCATGACTCCTGCCACAGGGGGATCGTTCGTGACGTGGGGGCGTCTCCATCCCGACTGCGAGGTGGCCTGTGGCACCGGCGAGGACAACATCATGAGCAAGCTGATCGCTGCGGTGGACGCCGCATCCCTCCGCGACGACGTCCCGGACTTCCGTCCCGGCGACACCGTCAAGGTGCACGTCAAGGTCGTCGAGGGCAACCGCTCCCGTGTCCAGGTCTTCGCCGGCGTCGTGATCGCCCGCGCCGGCGGCGGGCTGCGGGAGACGTTCACCGTCCGCAAGGTGAGCTTCGGTGTGGGCGTGGAGCGTACGTTCCCCGTGCACAGCCCGATCATCGACAAGATTGAGGTCGACCGCCGCGGTGACGTGCGCCGGGCCAAGCTCTACTACCTGCGCGACCGTCGCGGCAAGGCCGCCAAGATCAAGGAGAAGCGCGCTCACTGACGCGCCTCTTCGCTGTTGTCGTTTCCCGGGCGTACGATCGCGATGACCTCTCGTCGGCGCCCGGGAAAGGAACAGACGACCGTGGACAACACCCGGGAATTCGCCCCCACGACCGGTGAGCGGATCTGGCGAGCCGTCAAGGAAGCTTTGATCATCCTGGTGGGCGCGGTGGTGGTGTCCTCGGTCCTGCAGCACTTCGTCGGGCAGATGTTCCTCATCCCGTCGGGATCGATGGAGCACACCCTCGACATCGGTGACCGGGTTATCGCCCAGAAGATCGTGCCGGTCCACCGGGGCGACGTCGTCGTCTTCCGCGACTCCGCTGGATGGCTGGGGCCCGAACCGCTGGTCAAACGCGGGCCGGTCGGCCACGCGTTGGAGTTCATCGGGGTGCTCCCCGACACCTCCCAGAACTACCTGATCAAGCGCGTCATCGGGCTGCCCGGCGACACCGTGGCCTGTTGCGACGCGGTGGGCAACCTCACCGTCAACGGCCGCTCGGTGGACGAGAAGGCCTACCTCTACCGCTCCGAGACCGGGGAGCAGGTGATGCCGTCCGACATCCAATTCCGCGTCGTGGTCCCCGCTGGGCGGATCTTCGTGATGGGTGACCACCGCAACGCCAGCGCCGATTCGCGCTGTCACCTGGCGGATGTGGTGCCCGGTGAGCCGACCGGGGCCGACGCCTTCGTGCCGCTCAGCGACGTGGCAGGGGTGGGGTGGGCCATCTTCGCGCCGTTCAACCGCACCACCATCCTGCCGAAGGCGACCGATCTGGCCCAGATCCCCGCGGCGACGACACCCGCCCCGGACCAGGCCTCGATCGAACCGGCCGGCGTCACCTGCTGATGGCCGCCACCACGGACCGCGACGGCCCGGACCTGTACGCGTACGAACGGGCTCTGGTCGCGGGCGGACTGGGCCCGGTGGCGGGGGCCGACGAAGCCGGCCGGGGCGCCTGCGCCGGCCCGTTGGTGGCCGCGGCCGCGGTGCTCGACGACGCGCCGGGGGCCGAGATCCCCGGACTGCGCGACTCCAAACTCATGACGCCGCACCAGCGGGACGTCGCCTACGAGCTGATCCGTACCCGGGCCGTGGCCTGGGCCGTCGTGGAGATCCCGCCGGCGGAGTGCGATAGGCGAGGGATCCAGCCGTCGAATCTCGAGGCGCTGCGCCGCGCCCTGCTCCGGTTGGACGTCCCGGCACACTACTGCCTCACCGACGGGTTCGCCGTCGACGGTCTGGGCGTCCCCGGGCTCGCGCTGTGGAAGGGGGATCGGGTCGCGGCGTGCGTCGCGGCGGCGTCCGTCCTGGCGAAGGTCACCCGGGACCGGATCATGGTGGCGATGGATGAGGAGTACCCGGGCTACGGTTTCGCCCAGCACAAGGGGTATACGACGCGGGCCCACCAGGAGGCCCTCGAGGAGCTCGGGCCCTGCCCCCAGCACCGGATGCGTTATGACAACGTGATCCGCGCGACTAGGCTGGCTGCACGATGAGCGCCGAGGACCTGGAACAGTACGAGAGCGATCTCGAGCTGCAGTTGTACAAGGAGTACAAGGCAGTCGTCGAGATCTTCACCTATGCCGTGGAGACCGAGAGGCGGTTCTACCTGTGCAACGCGGTGGACCTCAAGGTGCGCACCGAGGGCGGTGACGTCTACTACGAGGTCTCGATGGCCGACGCGTGGGTGTGGGACATGTACCGGCCGGCCAGGTTCGTCAAGAGCGCCAAGGTGCTGACCTTCCGGGACGTGTCGATCGAGGAGATCGACCACTCCGATCTGAGCGTGCCGCGTCCCTGAGCTCCGTGCTGCCGCGTCCCTGAGCCGTGGCGGCGGCGAATCGTCGCCGGATACGCCAGGATGCGAGGCCTCGTCCACAGGGCCCGCCGGCGGCTCCGCCGATATCCACACCCGTGATCGGTGCGGCCGCTGAGAGCCGTCTTCGCCCCACCCTCCCGGCGGAGGTGTGGAACATGGATCAGCAACGTACGCAGGAGCGTCGCGCTCTGGCGGTCGTGGGGGAGGACCTGGCGGTGGCGACCCTCGAGGCCTCCGGGTCGGTGGTCATCGCCCGTAACTGGCGGTGTCGGGCCGGGGAGGTCGACGTGTTCGCCGTCGACGAGTCCGCCGACGGCCCGGTCCTCGTCGTCTGTGAGGTGAAGACACGGGTCGGGATCGACTTCGGTGATCCGCTGGAGGCGATCACGCCGCAGAAACTGGCTCGGATGCGCGCCGTCACCACGGCGTTCCTGGCTCAGCACGGGCCCCGGTACGCCCGGGTGCGGTTCGACGCCATCGGCATTGTGATCACCGGGGACCGTCCGACACGGATCACGCATCTGGCGGGTGTGGCGTGACCGCGCGCCGGGAGGTGGCGGCTCTCGCGCCATCCGTCGTCCGCGAGGCGGTGCGATCCGAGGTCGGGTTGCCCCCTGGGCGGGCGCCGTCGCGGCCCCGCACCGCCACCGCCCGTTCGATAGCCCTGATCGGGATGGACGGGCAGGAGATCGAGGTCGAGGCGATGATCGCCCCGGGCCTGCCCCGGACGACCCTCGTCGGCCTTCCCGACACCGCGGTCTACGAGGCGAGGGACCGCTGCCGGGCGGCGGTCGCGGCCACCGGCCTGGCCTGGCCGGTCACCTCGTTGACGATCAACCTGACCCCGGCCAGCCTCCCGAAGGCGGGATCCCAACACGACCTGGCGATTGTCGGTGCGATCCTCGCTGCGGCCGGTCTGGTCCCCGGCGACAGGCTCCGCCGGGCGGTCCTGCTGGGCGAGCTCGGGCTGGACGGCCGGGTCCGCCGGGTCCGGGGTGTGCTCCCCGCGGTGCTGGCGGCTCACGCTCGGGGACACCGGTGTGTGGTGGTCCCTGCCGGACAGGGCCCGGAGGCGTCGTTGGTCGAGGGCGTCGAGGTGCACACCGTCGCCAGCCTCCGGGAACTGGTGGCGTTCCTGCGTGGGGAGGCCGGGTCGGGCCGGCGCGCTGACGGCGCCACTGTGCCCGTCGAGGGTGCCGACGCGGCCCTCGACGGTGCGAGGTCGTCCGTCGACGGCGCCGATCCCGCCGGCGGGAAGACCCTCGCCGACGGGGTGTCCCCGGACTTCGCCGACGTCGTCGGCCAGGGCCCGGCCCGCCTTGCCGCGGAGGTCGCCGCGGCCGGCCGGCACCATCTGATGCTGAGCGGGCCGCCGGGCGTGGGCAAGACGCTGATCGCGTCACGCCTCCCGGGCATCCTGCCGCTGCTGTCGGTGCCCGAGGCCCTGGAGGTCGCCGCGGTCACCTCGCTGATCGGTGAACCCATCACCGGGCTGCAGCGGCGGCCTCCGTTCGCCGCTCCCCATCATGCCTGCTCGGTGGCTGCGATGGTCGGCGGCGGCTCCAAGATCGCCCGCCCGGGCGCGGTGTCGCGGGCGCATGCGGGTGTGCTGTTCCTCGACGAGGCCGCCGAGTTCGCCCCGGTGGTGTTGGATGCACTGCGGACTCCACTGGAGGCGGGGGAGGTGTCACTGTCCAGGTCCCACGGCGAGGCGCGTTACCCGGCCCGCTTCCAGCTGGTGATGGCGATGAACCCGTGCCCGTGCGGAAATGCCGGTGTGCCGGGGCGGCTGTGCGAGTGTTCGCCCCACGTGATCCGCCGCTACCGTGGCCGGGTCTCCGGCCCGTTGCGTGATCGTGTCGACATCACTGTGATGATGTCCCCGCCACCGTCGGCCTATCTGGCCCTGGGGTCCCGGCTGCCGGCGCCCGAGCCGTCGGCGGCCATCGCGGCCAGGGTCGCCGAGGCCCGGGACCGTCAGCAGCGGCGGCTGGCCGGAACCGGTTGGACCACCAACGGTGCGGTGTCGGGCGCTTATCTCCGCAATCACCTGCCACTGCCCCGGGCCACCGACCGCCTCGATGACGCGATCCTGGACGGACGGTTGAGCAACCGGGGGGTCGAGCGGACGCTACGGATCGCCTGGACGATGGCCGACCTGGCTGGACACGACGTCCCCGACGAGGAGGACCTCTGGACAGCGCTGGCGCTGCGGCGCGGTGAGACCCACTTGCTGCCGGGCGGTGTGTCATGAGCGGGCCGGTGCTGGGCTGGACCGCCGAACGTCTGGCGCGATTCTCGCTGGCGCACGTCGTGGAGCCGGGCGACCCGGGGATGTGGCGTACGGTGGCGACTCTCGGGGTGGAAGGCGCCTGGTCCGCGCTGAGGTCACTGGGATCCGACAGCAGATGGAAGCACCGGGCGGCGGTCTTCGACCCGGAGACGGCGATCCGGCTGACCGAACGGTCGGGAGCTCGGTTCGTGATCCCGGGTGACCCGGAGTGGCCGGAGCAGTTGGAGGCACTGGCCACCTGCGAACCGGTCCAGGAGCGGATGGGGGTCCCGGTCGGACTGTGGGTGCGAGGGGCGGCGAGGCTGGCTGACGTCGCCCGTGCCTCGGTGGCGGTGGTCGGTTCCCGCGCCGCCACCACCTACGGAGAACACGTCGCGCTGGACCTGGCGCATGCCCTGGTGAGGGCCGAGATCCCGATCATCTCCGGAGCGGCGTACGGCATCGACGCGGCGGCGCACCGCGGTGCGCTCGCCGTCCGGGACGCCGCCGGCGACGCGGTGACCGCCGCGGTGTTGGCCTGCGGGGTCGACCAGGTCTATCCGAGCGGTCACGCCGCCCTGTTCGAGGCGATCGCGGCGCGCGGTGTCCTGGTGTCCGAGCTGCCGCCGGGAGAACACCCGACCCGGCTGCGCTTCCTGAGCCGCAATCGCCTCATCGCTGCCCTGTCCCGGGGAACGATCATCGTGGAGGCGGCCTTCCGCTCGGGCGCCCGCAACACGGTGACCTGGGCGTCGGCCTGTGGCCGGCCGGTGATGGCCGTCCCCGGCCCGGTCACCTCCGGCCTGTCCGTTACCCCCAATCGGTTGATCCGCGATCACGAGGCGGAGCTCGTTTCCAGCCTCGAGGACATCCAGGCCCTGCTGTCCCCGGTCGGGCAGGACACCCTGGTCGGTCACCAGGAGCCGGCGACGACCGTGGACCTGCTCGGGGAGACCGAACTCATCGTGCTCGAGGCGATGCCCGGGCGGGGAACGACGGGTCTGGACGAACTCTCGGTCCGGGCGGCGCTGCCGGTGCCGCGCTGCCTGGCCGAGCTCGAGTCACTGGGCGCGAAGGGTCTGGTCCGGGAACGGGAGGCCGGCAACTGGCAGCTGACCCACCGGCACCTGGACCGACGTCGCTGACGGGCCCGCCGACAGCGGTGCCCCCGCCGCAGAGGAGCGACGGGGGCACTGGGGTGAGCGCCGGTGGCCCGGACGGAGTTCCACCGCACCTGCCTCGCGTGCCGCCAGGCGATGGACAGGCAGGTGCTGGAGGAGATCCTCCGTGCCGGGACACCCTGTGGTCCTCCCGGGCCCGTTCGCTCGGGGCCGGCGCGCAGGCCGGCCCCCGGGTTCCGGACGGACACCCGGGGGAGGGGGTCAGGATGGGGTGAGGTGGGAAGGGACGGGGCCGGCGGTGACCGGACGGCCCGTCGGGAAAGGGCTCAGGGCCGGGAAAGGGCTCAGGACGTCAGAGGACGTCGGTGTACTCGGGGTGCAGGTCCACGAAGCGCTTGGCGAAAGGACACTTGGGGTCCACGACCATGCCACGGGTGCGGGCGTTGTCGAAGGCGAAGCGGGTGAGCTGACGGGCGATGCCCTGGCCCCTGAGGTCCCGGACGGTCTCGGTGCTCTCGATGACCATCTTGTTGCCGGACACGGTGTAGTCGAGCGTCCCGACGACCTGGTCGTCGATTCGGGCCTCGAACCGGTTGCCCTCAACCTGGTGAACAAAAGTCGACATGTATCACTGCTCCGTCGCTCGAAAGGGTGTGGAAACGTATGCGAGTCGGCTCTGGCGGCAGCGTTCCACTGGAAGAGTAGTCAGGGCGCCCTCACATTCCAAGTGCGCTGGTGACGGCCCGGTCGGCGTCCAGACGCGTGGTCCACCGGGTCGGGTTGGGTACCGTTGCGGCCATGGACAACGGCTTCAGTACTCGGGCCATCCGCGCCGGCCAGACCCCCGATCCGGTCACCGGCGCCGTCGTGCCGCCGCTCTACCTCACCTCGACGTTCGTGCAGGACGGGGTGGGGCGAATGCGCAGCGAGTACGAGTACTCACGATCCGGCAATCCCACCCGCACCGCTGCCGCCACCCAGCTCGCCGCGCTGGAACAGGGGACGTACGCCTACATCACCGGCTCGGGCATGTCTGCGGCGGACCTGGTGCTGCGGACGGCGCTGCGCCCGGGCGGCCGGGTCGTTCTCGGCCGGGACGCGTACGGCGGCACCACCCGGCTGCTCACCCAGGTGCTGGACTCCTGGGGGATCGAGACGGTCATCGCCGATCCGTGTGAGCCGGCCGCGCTCGAGGAAGTGCTCCGCCATCCGGCGCCGGGCGGCCAGCTGGTCTGGGTCGAGACCCCGTCCAATCCACTGCTGCACATCTGTGACATCGCCGCGGTGTCTGCGCTGGCCCATGCGTACGACGCCCGGGTATGCGTCGACAACACCTTCGCCTCCCCCTACCTGCAGAACCCACTGCCGCTGGGGGCCGACATCGTGGTGCACTCCACCACCAAGTACCTCGGCGGTCACTCGGACCTGGTCGGGGGTGCGATCGTCGTCGACGACGAGGAACTCGCCGAGCAGCTGAAATTCCTGCAGAACGCTGCCGGCTACGTATCCTCGCCGTTCGACGCGTGGCTGCTCATCCGGGGGATGAAGACCCTCGCAGTGCGGATGGACCGGCACTGCGCCAACGCCAGGACGGTCGCCACCTTCCTCGCCGAGCATCCACGGGTGTCGCGGGTGCACTATCCCGGCTTCGACTCACATCCCGGTCACGCGATCGCCGCCCGACAGATGCGTGACTTCGGTGGGATGGTGTCCTTCAACGTCGCCGGCGGCCGGGAGGAATCGCTCCGGGTGGCGGCCGCGACCACGGTGTTCCTGCTCGCCGAGTCCCTGGGCGGCGTGGAGTCCCTGGTGGAGCATCCGGCGGCGATGACCCACGCCTCGGTGGAGGGCACCGCCTCCGCGGTGGACGACGACCTGTTGCGCCTGTCGGTGGGCATCGAGGATGTCGATGACCTGATCTCCGACCTGGATCGAGCGCTCGGCTGACCCGGCCAGGGGGACGTCGCTGCACGGGACCGGTGTGCACCGGGGCGGTACCCTGCAGGCATGGGCGACGTCCGATGGCTGCACCCCGGGGATCGGTTGTTGTCGACCGACCCCATGAGCTGGAGTTTCCGTGATCTGTGTCAGGCCGCGGCGATGCTCGACACCGACGAGCGGATGGTCGCCCATCTCACCGACCATGCCGCCAGGCCGGAGGTCCGGCAGCGACTGCGGGTGCTGCTGCGGCTGATCGACGACGAGGGCGAGGCGGCACCGTTCAGTCAGCTGTCCCGACAACTACTGACGACCATGGTCGGGGACTGAGGACATGGTTGGGGCCGAGGTGGCCGGCCTCCCCGGGTGGTGGCCGTGGCTGGTCGCGGCCGTGATCGTGATCGTTCTCGCGGTGGTCGCGTCGCGGTCCGGGGCCCGGAGGGATCCGGACGATCGGCTGGACGAGGCCGACGAACGCGAGATCGACGAGATGTTCGCTCTGGTCGACGCCGAGGCGGACGCACCGGTCCCCTCCGGGCCGTTGTGTGCCACGGTCGAGCGGCTGATCGCCCGGTCGGTTCCCCTGCGTGACGTCCGGCCGGCTGCCCGTGCGTCGGTCGGGCGGCTGGTGTTCGCCGACTCGACCGTGCTGCTGATCGGCCAGCTGACCGTGGACACGATCGCTCTTGCTCGGGCCGTCGTGGCCGGGCCGGTCGTCGTCGCATCGTACGAGCCGGACGACCGAGGCGTACGGCTGGTGCTTCGGTGGAGATCGGGGTCCGCCGAGATCCGGGTGGTCGGCTTCGACCAGCCCGACTGAGGGACCCAGCAGGGCGGCACCGACCCGCAGGGTGGCACCATTGGACCCGGGACGTGGCCGATGCCGGTCACGTGGACCAAGGAAGTGGACCAGGAAGAGGACAGAGGATGTCGAACGAGATCGAGTTCGTGAAGGGCGTCGACAAGCTGCACGCCTTCTACACCGAGCACGTCCGCATGCTGGCCCATGCGTACGACCTGACGGACAAGCAGGCGGCCACGCTGCTCGACGAGTACGGCTTCCACAATGTGGCTCGGTCTATCCTGTACCCGCCCCGGGTGCAGGAGATCCCCGGCAGCTGGGACGAGGCCCAGGGGTCGGCCAGCAGCTGACCGCCCGTGGCCGTCGTCACCGGAACGATGCCCGGCGCCAGGCAGGCCAGGTACCCGGCGCCAGGTGGGCCGGTCAGGAGACGCCGCCGGTGCGCCACCTCGTCGATGCTGGACCCCGGATGCCCGAATGCCGTTGTGCCCTGGGACGCAGTTGACCGGCCCGATGATCGGGCCGGCCAACAGCATCCGACAGTTACGAATCCGGAGCCCAGGAGTGATCCGGGGTACCAAGCAGTGATCCGGAGTCAGGCAGTGATCCGGAGTCAGGCAGTGATCCGGAGTCAGGCAGTGATCCGGGGCCAGGCGGTCGCTTGCCGCCCGGCTGTCACTTCGCGGTGGGCTCGACCGGTGGCGTGATGTGCAACACGTCCGCGGTGTGCTTCATCGTGTCGTAGGCCAGCTGCGGATCGTCGGAGAGCCGCTTGCCGTAGGTCGGGATGACCTCCTTGATCTTCGGGGTCCACTCCTCGACCTTGTCGGGGAAGCAGCGTTCGAGCAGCTCCAGCATGATCGGCACGGCGGTCGAGGCGCCCGGGGAGGCGCCCAGCACGGTGGCGAGGGTGCCGTCCTCGCTGGCGATCACCTCGGTGCCGAACTCCAGCCGGCCGCCCCGCCCATCGGCGTTGGTCTTGATGATCTGGGCCCGCTGGCCGGCCTTGATCATCCGCCAGTCGGTCATGTCGGCGCTCGGCGAGAAGTCGCGCAACTCCCGCAGCTTCTGGCCCGGGGTCATGAAGATCATGCTGATCAGCAGCCGGATCAGCGCCACGTTGTCCTTGGCCACGTTGAGCACAGCCATGATGTTGCCGGTGCGGATCATCTTCGGCATGTCCAGCCAGGACCCGAACTTCAGGAAGCGCGGATCCACCCCGGCGTACGGCCCGAAGAGCACCGACCGGTTGGTGTTGATGATCCGGGCGTCCATGTGCGGGTTGGACATCGGCGGGGCGCCGACCTTCGCCTTGCCGTAGACCTTGACGGTGTGGGTGGCGACGATCTGCGGATCGGTGGTCGACAGGAACGCGCCGGAGACCGGGAACAGGGCGTAGCCGTTGACCTCGGGCACCCCGGCCTTCTGCATCATCTTCAGCGCCCAGCCGCCGGCACCGTTGAAGACGAACTTCGCCCGGACGAACTTGTCCGGCCCGCGGCCCTCGTCGCGGCGGCGGTGGTCGGCCACCCGCAGCGTCCACGAGCCGTCGGAGTTCTGCTTGAGGTCGGTGATCTCCTTCGAGGTCTCCACGAACACGCCGTGGTACTCGAGGTAGTTGAAGATCTGGCGGGTGATGGAGCCGAAGTTCACATCGGTGCCGGTGGCGTCGTACGTCACCGCGATCCGCTCCTGGGAATCACGCCCCTGGATCAGCAGCGGCGCCCACTCCTTGATCTTCTCCTGGTCGTCGGAGAACTCCATCCCCGTGAACAGCGGGTTCTCCTTGAGCGATTCCCAGCGGCGGCGCAGGAAGTCGATGTCGGACTCGCCGTGCACCATCGACATGTGCGGACAGGCGTTGATGAAGGTCTCCGGGTGGCCGAGCACGCCGGCCTCGACGAAGTGCGCCCACAACTGGCGGCTCACCTGGAACTGCTCGTTGATGTCGATGGGCTTGGAGTTGTCCATCGAACCGTCGGACTTCTCCTTGGTGTAGTTCAGCTCGCACAGCCCGGAGTGTCCGGTGCCCGCGTTGTTCCACGGATTGGAGGATTCCTTGGCCACCTTCGGCAGGCGTTCGAAGCCCATGATGGTCCAGTCCGGCTGCAGCATGTGCAGCATCAGCCCGAAGGTCGCGCTGAGCACACCACCGCCGATGAGTGCGACGTCGACTTCCTCGGCCTCCACGGGCCATCTGCCTGGTTTGTGCTTGCCGAACGCCACGACTGCTCCTCACGAATGCCTATCGAACATGGGCGGTGTCCACCGGCCGCCCGCCGACATGGGCAGTCAGGTGCACGACACCGTGCAGCCCTCCGCGCTGTGCCCGCGAGGGGCTCCCGATGCGAAAGGATGTGCTGGAACTACGCTACGACCTCGCGGGAAGCCGTACCAATCGCGTGTCATCCCCGTGCCCTGGTGTGACGATAATGACATCCACCGGTCCCGTACGGTGGGGGCAGGTGGTTTCCGGATAGGCGTCGGAGGCTGTTCCATCGGCGGATCGGTGCCGTCTGGGGGGACGACGACCGGGTGAGGAGGCGATGATGCTCGACATCTCCGCGGAGGAGTTCGAGGCGTACGTCGACGCGGCTGTCGAGTCGGTGCCGGCAGCACTGCTCGATCTCGTCGAGAACTGCATCCTGGTGATCGAGGACGATCCACCGGCGGACGAGCCGTACGTGCTCGGCTACTACCAGGGTGTCCCACTGGACCGTCGAGGGCTCGACTACTCGGGGGTACTGCCGGATCGGATCCTGATCTTCCGCAACCCCCTGATCCGGATCTGCCGTACCCCCGAGGAACTGCGCGAGCAGGTCCGGATCACCGTGGTGCACGAGATCGGGCACTTCTTCGGGATCGACGATGCTCGGCTCCACGAGCTCGGCTACGCCTGACCGCGGTCGGGGCGGTCCCGCAGGCGACGGCGATGCCCCACCGGAGACCCCCTGACCCTCCCGGCCGAGCGGCCGAACGGCCGAGAGAGCTCAGCCGATCTCGCGCCGGACGACCGGCAGCACCTCGGTGGCCAGCAGTTCGACCGCCTCGGCGGTGCTGGCGTACGGCAGGCCACCGAGTCCGATCTGGGCCAGGAACCGGCGATGTCCGAGGAGTTGGTGCTCCCACAGGATCTTCTCCACCACCTCCTGCGGGCTGCCCGCGAACAGCGCCCCGCGGGGGCCGGCCCACACCTCGAACGCCTCCCGCGCCAGTGGGACCCCGTGCGCACCGGGCATGTTGTCCCCGATGTAGCGGCTGTAGTATGGGTAGAACTCGTCCCGCGCCCGCTGCGAGGTCCGGGCCACGTGGACGTGGCTGGTGACGCCGAGAGTGAGCCCGGCCGGATCATGGCCGTACGACGCGGCGGTGCGCCGATAGAGGTCCGCGAGCGGGACGAAACGGTCCGGCTGGCCGAGGATCGCCAGGTACATCGGCAGGCCCAGGCGCCCCGCGCGCTGCACACTGGCCGGCGTCCCGCCGACGGCGATCCAGACCGGCAGCCGGTCCTGGGCCGGGCGGGGATAGACCCCGATGTGGTCCAGTGTCGGCCGGAACCGCCCCTGCCAGCTGACCTCGGCCGATGTGTCGAGTGCGAGCAACAGGTCGAGCTTCTCCTCGAACAGGTCGTCGTAGTCCTCCAGCCGGTACCCGAAGAGCGGGAACGACTCGACGTACGCCCCGCGCCCGGCGGTGATCTCCGCGCGCCCGCCGGACAGCAGGTCGACGGTGGCGAAATCCTCGAAGACCTTGACTGGGTCTGCCGTCGACAGCACGGTGACGGTGCTGGTCAGCCGGATCCGCTCAGTGGCCTGGGCGATCGCCGCCAGCACCACCGGTGGGGAGGCGATGGCGAAGTCCGGCCGGTGGTGCTCGCCGACACCGAACACGTCCAGCCCGGTCCGGTCGGCCAGCACGGCGAGGTCGACGAACTCCCGCAGCCGGCGGGCGGCCGGCAGCAGGTCCCCGGTGGCGCGGTCGCGGGTGAGTTCCCCGAACGTGAAGAGCCCCAGTTCGAAGGCAGCGGGTGCCGGGTCGTCGGTCATGGATCCATCGAAGGCCCCAGTAGTTCAATAGTCAAGTATTGTTCCGGGGTGACTCCACCCGTGACAGGTCGACTCCACCCGGGCCAGGAGGGATGATCGGGGCATGCTGCTCACCCGGCTCGTGCAGACCTCCGCGGCGGTCACCGCGACCCGCTCGCGGATCGAGAAGCGGCACCTGTTGGCCGCGACGCTGGCCGAGTCCGGCGATGCCACCGAGGCGGACATCGTCGCCTCTTACCTGTCGGGGCGGCTGCGGCAGCGGCGGACCGGGGTGGGCTGGCGGTCGCTGCTCGGCCTGCCCGAGCCGACAGTCACGCCATCGCTGACCCTGGTCGAGGTCGACGAGGCGCTGGCGGCGCTGGCCGCGTTGTCCGGGCCCGGTTCGGGGCGGGCCCGCGAGCTGGCCGTCGCCTCCTTGTTCGGACGGGCAACAGCCGCCGAACAGGACTATCTGCGGCGCCTGGTGGTCGGGGAACTGCGTCAGGGCGCCCAGGACGCCCTGCTGCTGGAGGCGATCGCCGAGGCGGCCGGGCTGCCGGTCACAACGGTGCGCCGGGCAGCGATGTTCAGCGCGTTCTCCGGCCCGGTGGCCGCGGCCGCGCTCAGCGGCGGGGCGGAGGCTCTCGCGGCGTTCCGGCTGGAGCCGCTGCGCCCGGTCCGCCCGATGCTCGCCTCGCCCGCCCCGGACGTGGCGGCCGCCCTCGACGGCTTCGGCGGTGCTCCGGTGGCGGTCGACGCCAAACTGGACGGCATCCGGATCCAGGCGCACCGGGCCGGCGACGAGATCGCGGTCTTCACCCGGTCGCTCGACGACATCACCGAGCGGGTGCCCGAGATCGTCTCCCTCGTCCGCGGCCTGCCGGTGGGGGCGGTGGTGCTCGACGGGGAGGCGCTGCTGCTCGGCCCGGACGGTCGCCCGCGGCCGTTCCAGGAGACCGGATCGCGGGCCATGACACACAGCACCGCCGAGGCCGGTGCGACAGAGGTGGACGGCACCGCCGAGGCCGGGGAGGACGCGGTGCGACGGTCGGCCGGAGCTCCGAGGATCCTGCCGCTCAGCGCGTTCTTCTTCGACGTGCTGCACCTCGACGGGCGGGATCTGGTCGACGCCCCCGCCGGCGAGCGGTTCGCGGCGCTGACCGCGGCGTTGCCCGCGGAGGCGATCGTGCCGCGGACGGTGGTCACCGATCCCGCCGCGGTGCAGGAGTACTTCGGCGCGGTGCTGCGCCGCGGCTACGAGGGCGTGGTGATCAAGGACCTCTCCGCCCCGTACGCGGCGGGCCGGCGCGGCGCGGCCTGGGTGAAGGTGAAGCCCCGGCACACCCTCGACCTGGTCGTCCTGGCGGTCGAGTGGGGCAGTGGACGGCGGGCCGGGCTGCTGTCCAACATCCACCTCGGCGCCCGCCACGGATCAGAGTTCGTGATGCTCGGCAAGACGTTCAAGGGGATGACCGACGAGATGCTGGCCTGGCAGACCGAGCGGTTCCTGGAGCTGGAGACCGGCCGGCACGGCCACGTCGTGGAGCTGCGACCAGAGCAGGTCGTCGAGGTGGCCTTCGACGGGGTGCAGCGGTCGGTGCGCTACCCGGGCGGTGTCACGCTCCGGTTCGCCCGGGTGTTGCGCTACCGCAGCGACAAGACCGCGGCCGAGGCGGACACATTGGACGCCGTCCGGGCCCTGGCCGTCGGGTGACCCGCCGGGTCCGTGTCGGCGGTCGCCGGGCCTGTCGGCGGGTGGCTTCGGCCGGCCTCCGGGCCCGCCCAGTCAGGGCTTCAGCCCCAGTGGGTCAGATCGGGCCAGATCTTCGTCCATGGGTCGCGTCGCCCGTCACACACCACGATCGGCTGACCCTGCTGGTACATCTTGATCGCGTAGCCGTTGTCGAGGCGACCGACCTGCATGCACGACAAGAAGTGGCTCGACAGGGTGCTGAGCGGGATCCCGACGGCGACCACCGCGGTGGCGCTGTCGGGCGGCGGCGCCAGCCAACCCAGGGAATTGTGGCCGCTGTAGACCGGGGGCAGGCCCGCCTCGGGCCCGAACCGGTCGATCGCGCCCGCCTCCCCGTAGTCGCCGGCCAGCACCACGGTGGTCCCCGGACGCTGCGGGGCGTACGTACGGTAGGCGTCGGCGACCTGATCCACGTACGTCGGCCAGAAGCTCGCATCCAGCGCCAGCGGGTTGAAGTAGCGGGTGGGGCTCTTCTCGATCGGCAGCACCGGCAGGTCGAAGACGATGCCGGTGAGGGCGTTGGCGGCCAGCAGCCCGGCCACCGCACGCCGCTGGCGCACAGTCGTCGCCCACTCGGCCACCGGCACGCAGCCGATCGCCAGCAGCACCGAGACGAGACCCACCGGATAGTAGGCCTGCCCGGCCACCGGAACCATCATCAGCAGGAAGATCACCAGCCCCACGACCAGGAACCGGGCCCGTCGCCACGCCGGCCGGCGGAACAGGGCGACGATCCCGGCGCCCCAGAACGGCAGCAGGAAGGGGCCCATGATGATCGGCAGCAGGGTCCACATGCCGCGGCGGACATCGGCGTTGTTCGACCCGGCCAGCGCCATCCCGAAGGTCAGCTGGGGCCAGCCGTGCTGTGCCTGCCACCACAGGTTCGGCAGCGCCAGCAGCAGCGCCAGCCCGCCGCCGAGCCAGGTGTTGCGGTCGGTCAGCTGGTGGCGGGGTCCGGTCAGCACGATGCCGGCCAGCAGCACCAGCACGAAGGCGATGATCAGCCACCGGTTGTACGTGGTGAGTCCGATGACCGCGCCGGCGGCGATCCACCAGCGGGTGTCGTCGCGGAGCACCGCCCGGCAGACGAACAGCGCGGTGAGTCCCCACAGCGGCAGGTCGACGGTGGCGGTGAGCAGGTTGTGGCCCAGGGCCAACGGCACCAGGGCGAAGGCGTACGCCACGGCCGAGATCACCTGGGCCCGCCGGGAGCCGCCGAACTCCCGGGTGATGAGCACATGGACGTACGTCGCCAGACACGTCGCCAGCGTCGCGGCGAGGCGGATCGACCAGGTGTGGTCGCTGAGCTGGGAGAGCGTCCGGACCAGGAACGGCGTGAACGGCGGTTGGTCCACGTAGCCCCAGGCCGGCGGCAGCATCCGGAAGTACAGTTCGTCGCGCTGGTAGCCGTACCCGCTGCTGTAGATCGTCATCAGCAGGAGCTGCAGCCCGACGACGAGATGTACCCAACCGGACAGCCGGAGCCCACCCGGGCGGCCGGCGAGGAGTGCGGCGCGCAGTCGCTCGACCACCGGCCGCTGGACGGTGGCCCGGACGACGGCGGACCGCTGGACGGTGGCCCGGGGATCGGCAGGGCGGTGGGTGTCCTGCGCGGCGCCGACCAAGGAGCCGGCGGGAGCCGGCATGGTCCGCGCTGCCTCCGAGGGCTCCTGATGCGATGTCATCGGCGCCCCGCGGCTTCACCTCCGAGCATCACCGGCGTCGCCGGTGAGCCGAGTCGGTCACGCTGCGGAACAGAGGTCATGGGACGAGGTTAGTCGACGCGCCGGTGATGACGAACTCGTCCGCGCTCGTCGTGCCGAGGTTCCGGCGGTCGGTCCCGGTGCGTACGTACGGCACTCCCGTCCCGATACGGTACGCAGGGCACCCGGTTGCCCCAGACCCACTCAACCGCCTCACAGCCCCACGCAACCACCTCACCCGCGGGATCACTCGGGGAGATGCCCACGGGCTGCCGCGCGCAGGTGGTCGCGGCTGCGCTGTTCCACAAGGATCGGGATGAAGTCCCGGACCGGGCCGGTCAGTTGAGCGTGCACGTCGTGGATCGTTGCCCCGATCACGTCGGGCGGCACGTCGGGGAAGGCCACCGTCAGCCGGTCCAGGATCCCCTCGACTTCGCGCCAGTCCGTGTCGGGCTTCGCGGTCAGCACGACAGAGGAGCGTGCCGCGACCCGGTACCGCTCTCGGCCCGGGTCCAGGGGCGCCGAGGGGTCGGAGAAGTCATCAGGAGACGGCTTGGCGGTGTCGATCAGCCGGTGCCAGCGCTCCCCGGTCGACAGGACGGGCAGCGCGAAGTCCAGTGGCTCCCAGTACGCGTTGAAGATGATGAACAGGTGCTCGTCGCTGCCCGGATGGGTCAGCTCCACCGCTATCGTGTGGGACGCGCTCCCGAAGTCGGCCTGGTGGAGTTCGATACCGTGCCAGGTCACCGTGGAACTGCCGGCCTCACCCCAGAAGTTGCGGTCGGCGAACAGCACCGATCCCTTCCGGTACTGCAGCAGCTCGCGGACGAAGCGCAGCAGGTCGGCCTCACGGGTGGTGAGATCCCAGTCGTACCAGCCGATCTCGTTGTCCTGGCAGTAGGCGTTGTTGTTGCCCCGCTGACTGCGGCGCACCTCGTCGCCCATCAGCATCATCGGCCGGCCCTGGGACACGAACAGCGCCACCAGGAAGTTCCTGACCTGCTGACCCCGCAGCCGCTCCACCGCCGGATCATCAGTAGGGCCCTCCACACCGCAGTTCCATGACTCGTTCTGGTCGGCACCGTCGCGGTTGCTCTCGCCGTTGGCCTCGTTGTGCTTGGCGTTGTAGCTGACCAGGTCGTTGAGGGTGAACCCGTCGTGAGCCGTGACGAAGTTGATGCTCCGCAGCGGATCGCGATCCGGTTGCTGGAACAACCCGGCGCTGCCCATCAGGCAGTCGGCGAACGCGCCGGCCATCCCGGCATCCCCCTTGACGAACCGGCGCACCACATCCCGGTAGGCGCCGTTCCACACCGCCCAGCGGTCACCCACGAACGTGGTCACCTCGTACAGTCCCGCCGCGTCCCAGGCCTCCGCGATGATCTTGGTGCCCGCGAGCACCGGGTCGGTCTCGATGTCCCACAGGATCGGCGGGTCCCGCAAGGGAGCGCCGTCCTGACCGCGCGACAGCACCGAGGCCAGGTCGAAGCGGAAGCCGTCCACGTGCATGTCCTGGACCCAGTGGCGCAGACAGTCCAGGATCATCCGCCGGACGACCGTCTCGTTGGTGTTGATCGTGTTCCCGGTGCCGGTGAAATCGACCGACGTCCCCGAGCTCCGATCCACCATGTAGTACGTCAGATTGTCCAGTCCCCGCCACGACATCACCGGTCCATCCGAACCGCCCTCGGCAGTGTGGTTGAACACCACGTCCAGGATCACCTCGATCCCGGCCCGGTGCAGTGCCTTGACCAGATCCCTGAACTCGTCGACCGGACCCAGCCGGTCCCGGTGCGAACTGTAGGGGGCATGCGGGGCGAAGAGCGCCATCGGCTGGTAACCCCAATAGTTGATCCGTCCCGCCGGCGCCGTCTGCCAGTCGAACTGCTGGACCGGCAGCACCTCGACCGTCGTCACCCCCAGCTCCTGCAGGAAGGGGATCTTCTCGATCATCCCGGCATAGGTGCCACGGATCTCCGGCGCGACGCCGGAGTTCGGGTTCGCGGTGAACCCTCGTACGTGCATCTCATAGATGAAGCTGGCATCGAAGTCGCGCCGCAGCGGACGGTCGCTCTCCCAGTCGTACGCGTCCGGATCCACCACTACGCACTTGGCCGCTGCCGCGGTGTCGTCCCCCTCAGTCATGGCCGCCGTACGTGAGTAGTCGGCGGGGAACGCCAGCGCCGACGCGTACGGATCGATCAGCAGCTTCGACGAGTCGAAGAACAGGCCATCCTCGGGCCGGTGGGGCCCTTCGGCGTAGTAGCCGTACAACTGTCCGGCGCGTAGTCCTTTGACAAACACGTTCCAGTAGTGATAAATGCGGTTCTTCCGGGGATGGAGCCGTATCGACCGCGACGGCACCGCGTCGTCGGCGTCGTCGAACAACGCCAACGTGATGGACGCGGCGTCACGTGAGAAGACGCAGAAGGTGACCCCATCGGCACTCACGGTAGCGCCCAGACGCGGAACGCCGACCCTGCCGGCCAGTGAACCCATCAAGGCGCCGGAGGACGAGATGCCCAAGGCTGTACGGCTCTGACGTTCCACCAGCAGGGGGACAAAATCGGGGACCGCGCCGGACAGGCCGGCGCGGATCTCACGGACCGTGGCGTCGACCACCACGGGCGACAGTTGGGGGGATTCATCGGTCAAGCGCTTGATGAGCCGCTCGACTTCAAGCTCCGTCATGGCCGGCATCGCGTATGAATCCCCCATCGAGTTGAGGAGACACGGCCGGGGAAGCCTGCGCAGGTGGGCTACGCCCCCGCCCGACTCCGGCACCGGCCAGAAGATCCGTCTGACCTGACGGTAGCAGCGCGCGGCCGCTGCCGCGCGGGTTCGGCTCGGTGGCGCTCAGTCCGCGCCGGAACCGACCGCGCTCTGGTCCTTCCTCTCCCGGGTGAGTCGCTGCCAACAGAGCGCTACCAACAGGCAGAGTGCTGCCGACGTCACGGTTCAGTCGGAAGTGCTTCGGCAGGGATCAGCGTCACATGGGCCTGTTTGAGAAGGCCGAGGGTTGGGACGGCGACCCCTACTCGCGTGGCGAGCGACTGGACTCCCTCCCGGAGATAGGGGAAGGCGGCCATCACGGCCACGCGTTCCAGGAAGGCTGCTTTCACATCGTCCGGTACGGGAGTCTCGTCCTCACGGACGTACGTGACGCTGACGGCAACACGGATCAGCGCATCGTCGAGGATCCGCACGATGGTTCGGACCCACACCTCGATGTGCCTGTCCCACGACGGCGTCTTCAGCTCGAAGGTCACGTCACCTTCGGGGAGGGGAACATCCAGTTGGGACGCGAGCAGGCCGCTGGCCTCGACGAACCTCACCGATTCCAGCTCAACGGAGGCAATGAGCTCGTTGATGTCCACCTAGGCCGCCTGAATGAACTCGACCTTGGCGTTGGCCGCAGCCATGTCGGGATTCATGACGAACGAAGAGGTCGCTTCTCCCAGCTGGAGAGGGATCCTCAGTGGACCGATGACGGCTGCATCCTTGGGAGCCATCGGGCCCACCATCATCCAGCCGTCCTTCCGGTTCCGCTTGAAGGACACGTCCTGGTCTGAACCGGTCGTGTCCTTGATGTGCAGACGAAGGCCGATGATCTTGCCGGGCGTCTCGGGTGGTTCACTGAAGTAGAAGCGTGCCTCGGTTCGCGCCTGCATACGCCAGGGCCCGCCCGTTGGGGGTGGGCACATTCATGACGATGTCGTTGATCTCGGTCCGGACCGAGGCTTGTCCATCCCGATCCACGAAGTGGTGCCACTTCTGCGTGAGGCCCGAAGCGGCGTCCGGCCGCTCGGCTGATGCTCGGCGACTCATGTCAATCTGCGCGACCCGTCACATCGTCTCCCCTCCGGCCGGCCTGCTGTCCAGCATCCTCCTAGCACCATCTGACACGGTGTGCCAAGACACGACAGCAGATGGGCGCGGTGGCGTGCGGAGCCGGACCACGTGCGAAGCCGGACCACCTGTGACTGTCCTGGGCATGAGTCACAGTGAGTTCGGTGCCGTGTCTTGCGGTTCTGGTCGCGATGGTGGCGATCCACCTGCGGATGCGCAAGCTGATCGCGAGGCCACCCGGACCGGCAGCGACATCGGCGGGCCGATGCTGTTGGCGGCGGACGGGGCACGCAGTCGGTCCCCGGGCGGGCAATCGGCCGCGCTCGGGCGCGGCTCGTGGGGAACGGTCGACCATCCCTTGGACATGAGAAGGCCTGTCCCACAAGTGGACGGGCCTTCTCATCAGTTGTGTCCGAGAGGGGACTTGAACCCCTATGCCCTAAAGCGGGCACTAGCACCTCAAGCTAGCGCGTCTACCAATTCCGCCACCCGGACAGGTGTGCTCGCTGGCCCAGCAGCGCTGGGCAGCGATGTAGGACTATACCCAAGGCTCGGGGTCAACGCCAATTGCCGCGTTGACTCGTCCGAGAGGCCATGTAGGTACTGACCCGGTGCCGCCGCACACTGACACGGTGGCGCGGTGGCGCTGTGATGTGGTCGCTGCCCGCTCTCAACCCCTCGATGGGACACCCTCGGCCCGTGGCCATGACACGGTGCCACCACGATTGCCGCGCCCGGCACAATGGGGGCGTGCCGATCAAGCCCCGCCAGCGTCCCGAGAGCGACTACGACGTACGTCGCTTCTCGGTGGGCCGCGAGATGTCCCGCAACGCCCTGCGGCAGCTCCTCACCGAGGAAGCCGAACGCGGCGGTTGGGAGCTCCACCGGCTGCGGCGCTATCGCGACGGCAGCCGCGAGGTGTGGGTGCGGCGCCGGATCATCCGGGTCCGCCCCACCTGGGAGTTCTTCCCCGAGTAAGCCGGCGTTCCGGCATGGACAAGGCGTCAGGCGTCGCGGGACGGACAAGGCGTGGGCCGAGGCGCCCGCAAGGACGAGCCGGGCACCCGATAACGTGGCGCCATGACGCCGGACACCGTGGCGCCGGCCCGACGCGTGCCGCATCGGCACGGCATCGTGCTGGGCCTGCACCTGTTCAACGCCCTCAGCGCGATCGGTGGGGGGATCGCCCTCATCGTCGGCCTGATCGACATCCCCTCGTGGGTGGCCGCCACCGGCTTCCCTGACCTCTACTTCCCCGGGGTGATCCTGCTGGCCGTCGTCGGGGGAAGCTCCCTGATCGCCGCCCTGGCGGCGGGTAAACGGGTGGTCGGCTGGGAACTGACCAGCCTCGTGGCCGCCGTGGTGATGGGAATGTGGATCGTCGGGGAGATCGTCTCCATCCGAGGCTTCCACTTCCTGCAGGTGGTCTACCTCGTCACCGCGGTCGCCGCGGCCTGGCTCACCCCAGGCCACCACCCGCCGCGGGACTGAAGCCGCAGCAGCTCAGCCGCCCGTCGGCGGCTCGGACAGCCGGCCCGCCCCGTCGCGGGAGGCCATCGGTCCACCGGAGACGTCGTCCAGGGCGGCGGCGATCTCCGCAGGCAGGGACATCTCCTCGACCGCCAGGCACTCCTCGAGCTGCTCGGGCGTCCGCGCCCCGAGCAGTGACGCAGTCACCCCCGGCGCATCACGGACCCACAGCAGCGCCACCTCCAGCGGCGCCATTCCCAGCCCGTCGGCCGCCCGGGCCACCGCGTCGACGATCGCCCGCGATCGCGGTTGCAGATAGGGGTCGACGAACCAGGCGAAATGCTCGGCCGCCGCTCGCGAGTCCTTCGGGATGCCGCGGCGGTACTTGCCGGTGAGGACCCCCCGGCCCAGCGGTGACCAGGCCAGGAAGCCCAGTCCCATGGCCCGCACGGCCGGCAGGATCTCCACCTCGGCGCGCCGGGTCATCAGCGAGTACTCCACCTGGGTCGCGGCGATCGGGGTCCGGGTGGTGATCGCCCGCTGCCACGACGCGGCCTGGGCGGTCTGCCAGCCGACGAAGTTCGACAGGCCGATGTAGCGCACCCGTCCCGAGGCCACCGCGTGGTCCATCGCCGCGAGGGTCTCCTCGATCGGTGCCGGGCCCCAGGCATGCACCTGCCACAGGTCGATCCAGTCGGTGCCGAGTCGCTCCATCGAGGCGTCCAGATCGGCCAGCATGGTGCGCGCCGAGGTGTCCACCACCCGCTCCCCGTCCCGCACCCCGAAGCCTGCCTTGGTGGCGATGACGAGGTCCTCCCGGTCGAACTCCCGGGCCATCAGCGCCCCGAGGATCTCCTCGGCGTCGCCGGCGCCGTATGCTGCGGCGGTGTCGATCAGCGTGCCGCCCGCATCGACGAAGGTCGCCATCAGGTCGTACGCCACCTGCGGGGCGGTGTCGCGGCCCCAGGTGAGCGTGCCGAGGCCGAGCCGGGAGACCTGCAGTCCCGAGGAGCCGACGCGTCGCTGTTCCATGCGCGCGACTCTAATCGGGCTACGTGCCGGCGATCGCGGCCCGGTCCGTGGCGGAACCGGGGCCGCGGGGCAGGCTGCCTGAGCTCGGCCGCCCGGGGCAGGAGCCAGGGTCCTTAACGGAACGTCGCACCGGCCGTGCCTGGGGAAGACTGGGTGCATGAGCATCCACGACGAGCACCCGTTCGCCACCTCGCGTGAGTTGCGCGACCCGGTCCGCCGGTTGCGCGGCCATCTGCCGGCGCCAGTGACGGTGTGGGCCAGTGCCTCGGCCGGCCGCCGGGACGGCTGGACGATCTCTTCGGTACTGGTCGGGGAGGGGCAGCCCGCCGAACTGGTGGCGCTGGTCGACGAGGACTGCGATTGGTGGGACCTCTTCCGCAGCACCGGCGCCGCGATGGTGAACGTCCTGGCGCAGGGGCAGGGCCGGGTCGCGGATGCGTTCGCCAGGGTGGCGCCGTCGCCGGGAGGGCCGTTCCGGACCGGCGTGTGGACCGGCACCGATGTCCGGACCGGCCCCGGAGGCGGGTCGTCGTACGGTCCCCGGCTGGAGGGCGCCGCGGCCTGGCTGGGCGTACGCCTCGTCGATGCCGCGCCACCCCACGCGGGCTGGGGCTTGCTGGTCCGGGCGACGATCGAGAGCCTGGAACTCGCCGACGACATCGAGGCGCTCGGACACCGGTACGGACGCTACAGCTGACCGTACGCTGGGGCCCATGACCATCCTCCTGCTGGTGCGGCACGGCCGGACGACCGCCAATGCCACGGGCATCCTCGCCGGCCGTACGCCGGGGGTCCGGCTCGACGAGATCGGCCGGGAACAGGCCCGGGCCGCCGGCCGGCGGCTGGCCGGGGTGGCCCTGGCAGCCGTGGTGTCCTCCCCGATGGAGCGGTGCCTGGAGACCGCCCGGGCCCTCTGCGAGGCGCGCCTCGAGTGTGCGGCGGATCCGCTCGCTCCGACGCCCGGCCCGGTCACCGCGACTCCTGATCCGGTCGCTTCGGGTCCCGACCCGGTCACCCCGGAGATCGTCGTCGACGACGCGTTCGCGGAGGTCGACTACGGCGAATGGAGCGGCCGGGAACTGAAGGAGCTGGCCCGTGAGGAGCTGTGGCGGACCGTGCAGGCCCACCCGTCGGCCGCCCGCTTCCCCGGCGGGGAGTCGATGGTGGCGATGGCCCAGCGCGCCGTCGCCGCGGTGCGGGCCCGGCAGGACCGGATCGCCGACGAGAGCGGCGCCGAGGCGGTCTGGGTCGCAGTCAGCCACGGCGACATCATCAAGGCAGTGCTCGCCGACGCCCTCGGCCTCCACCTGGACCAGTTCCAGCGCCTGGTGGTCAGCCCGGCGTCGGTGAGCGTCATCCGCTACACGCCCGCCCGCCCGTACGTGCTGACCCTCAACAGCACCTCCGGCCCGCTCCGCGACCTGCTGCCCACCGGTCCCCGGCCGGGCCAGGATGCCGCGGTGGGCGGTGGTGCCGGGCCCGCGACGGAGGCAGCTGGTGACGGACCTGCGTCGGGCTCCGGTGGTGACGGATCCCCGCGACGAGCCGGCGAGGGATCCGCGGCGGGGGCTGGCCACGACGGATCCTCGACGTAGGCTGGCGTTGTGACCGCGTTCACCCTCCGTTACGACAACCCCGACCGCTTCGTCGCCGGGACCGTCGGCGAGCCCGGGGACCGTACGTTCTTCCTCCAGGTCCGCGAGGAGGACCGGCTCTCGTCGCTGGTCTGCGAGAAGCAACAGGTCGAGGTGCTTGCCAACCAGATCGCGCACCTGCTGGACGAGGTCTCCGCCCGGTCCCTCAGCAGCATCATCATCCCGCCACCGGTGGCGGGCGTGGCGGACACTCGTCCCCTGGATGCGCCGATCACCGAGGACTTCCGGATCGGGCCGATGAGCCTGGCCTGGGACAGCCGTCACGACAGGGTGGTGCTGGAACTGTTCTCCGACGATGTCGAGGACACCATCACCGGCTTCAGCGAGATCGACACCGCCGAGCTCGAGGAGGGGACCGTCTGCATCATCGGTCTCACCCCCGCGTACGCCCGGCAGTTCGTCGCCCGGGCCCAGGCCGTCATCGCCGCCGGCCGGCCGGTGTGTCCCTTCTGCCGCCAACCGATGGATCCCGACGGCCATGTCTGTCCACGCGCCAACGGATACCTCAATCCGCTGCGTTGACCGGCAGGTCGGCCTGCCCGCGGGGCGTCATGTCGAGGACGGGCGGACCTCCGGACCGGAGGGACGGAGCTGATGCACCCCGCCCTCACCACACCCCTGTTCGCCGGACCGGGACCGACCCTGCGGGTGCTCGGCCGGATCCGCACCGCCTCCAACGCCACCTACCTCGCCGAGGCCGACTGCCCCGGAGAGGCCCCGGTGCGCTGCGTCTGGAAGCCGATCGCGGGGGAGCGGCCGCTGTGGGACTTCCCTGACGGCACCCTGGCCGCCCGAGAGGCGGCGGCGTACGAGCTGTCCGCCGCGGCCGGCTTCGACGTCGTCCCGACCACCCGGCTGGTCCGGTCGTCGGCGGGGGAGGGGGCGCTGCAGACCTGGGTGGAGACCGACGAGGACCTCGACGACCTGGTCTGTCTCGCGCCCACCGACCGGATTCCGCCCGGCTGGTTCGGTGTCCTCGATGCGACGGACACCTATGGACGCGACGTCACACTGGTGCACCGCGACGACGCGCGACTGCGCCGGCTGGCGCTGTTCGACGCGGTGGTCAACAACTCCGACCGCAAGCGGGTCCACCTGTTGCCCAGCCGCGGCACCGTGCTCGGCTGCGACCACGGCCTGTGCTTCCACGTCGAACCCAAGCTGCGGACGGTGCTGTGGGGCTGGGCCGGCGCCTGCCTGCGCGCCGACGAGGCAGCGCTGCTGGAGCGGACCCGTACGGTCGCCGCCGAGGTGCTCGCCGGTCTGCTCACCCGGACCGAGATCGCCGCGGTGATGACCCGGGCCGACGCGATGCTGGCCGCCGGCGCTCTTCCCGCCCCGCAGGACACCTGGCCGTCGATCCCTTGGCCGCCGCTGTAAAGTCCCGGGCATGCGTGCCTGGAGCTCACCCGCCTTGCAGACGGTCCCCGGTGACGGGAGTGCTCCCGTCCGGGTCCATGACACCGCCTCCGGGAGGCTGCTGCCGGTGGGCCCGGAGTCGGGGGAAGCCCGGATGTACGTCTGCGGCATCACCCCGTACGACGCGACGCACCTCGGCCACGCCGCCACCTACGTCGCGTTCGACCTGCTGAACCGCACCTGGCGCGACCGCGGCCTGGACGTGCACTACGTGCAGAACGTCACCGACATCGACGACCCGCTGCTGGAGCGGGCCCGGGCCACCGGGGTGGACTGGACCGAGCTGGCCCGGGCCCAGACCGACCTGTTCCGCTCCGACATGGAGGCGCTGCGGGTGCTGCCGCCGCGGGAGTACGTCGGGGCGGTCGAGGCGATCCCGCTCGTCGTGGACGCGGTCGAGGCGCTCGGCGAACGCGGCCTGGTCTACCGGCTCGATCCGGAGGTGGCCGGCGTCGAGGCGCCGGACTGGTACTTCCGCTCCCGTCAGGTGCCGCACTACGGCGCCATCTCCCACCTCTCCGAGGAGCAGGCGCGGGTGATCTTCGCCGAGCGCGGCGGTGACCCGGATCTGCCCGGCAAGGTGGACCCGTTCGACTGCCTGGTGTGGCGGATGGCCCGCGAGGGCGAACCCTCCTGGGAGAGCCGGCTCGGCCCTGGCCGGCCCGGCTGGCACATCGAGTGCTCGGTGATCGCCCAGCACTACCTCGGCACCACCTTCGACGTCCAGGGCGGCGGCTCCGACCTCGCCTTCCCGCACCACGAGATGAGCGCCGCCGAGGGCCGCGCCGCCACCGGTCAGCGCTACGCCCAGGCGTACGTGCACGCCGGCATGGTCGGCCTGGACGGCGAGAAGATGTCGAAGTCACGGGGCAACCTGGTGCTGGTCTCCCGGCTGACTGCCGCCGGCGTCGACCCGATGGCGATCCGGCTGGCGATCCTCGCCCACCACTACCGCGACGACTGGTCGTGGACCGATGCCGGCCTGCTCGCAGCGATCGCCAGGCTGGACACCTGGTGCCGCGCCGTCGCCGCCCCCGCCGGCCCGGACGCCACCGCGACGGTGGCCGCCGTCCGGGCCGCACTGCGCGACGATCTCGACGCGCCGGCCGCACTGGCCGCGATCGATGCCTGGGTCGCCGCGACGCTGGCAGGCGAGGGGACCGACCCCACCGCGCCCGGTCTGTTGGCCCGGGCCGCCGACGCCCTGCTCGGTGTCGCCGTCCACGCCGGCGGCTGCTCGGAGCGTACGTCGGATAGTCTCGACCGCGTGAAGACCTTCGAGAGTCTGTTCGCCGAGCTCCAGGACAAGGCGGTCAACCGTCCGGACGGCTCCGGCACCGTTGCCGAGCTCGACGCGGGCGTGCACCAGATCGGCAAGAAGATCGTCGAGGAGGCCGGCGAAGTCTGGATGGCGGCCGAGTACGAGGGCAAGGACGCCACCGCTCTGGAGATCTCGCAGCTTCTCTACCACGCCCAAGTGATGATGATCGCCACCGGGCTGACCCTCGAGGACGTCTACCGCAAGCTCTGAGGCCGCCGTCCCGCCCGCGCGGTCGGATTGGTCGGCGGTGCGGACGCCCCACTAGGGTGGGGCCGTGAACGCTGAACGTCCCTTCCTCAAGGTCGCCGTCCCGAACAAGGGCTCCCTGTCGGAGGCATCGATGCAGATGCTGCGCGAGGCCGGCTACCGGCAGCGCACCGAGTCCAAGGAACTCATGGTGGTCGACGAGGCCAATCGGGTCGAGTTCTACTACCTGCGCCCCCGCGACATCGCCATCTATGTCGGTGAGGGCACCCTCGACATCGGCTTCACCGGCCGGGACATGCTGCTCGACTCCGGCGCCGCGGCGACCGAGATCCGGGCGCTCGGCTTCGGCGGCACCCGGTTCCGCTTCGCCGCCCCGTCCGAGCAGCGGCTGACCGTCGAGGAGCTCGACGGTAAGCGGATCGCCACCTCCTACCCGGGCCTGGTCAAGGCCTGGCTGGACGAACGGGCGATGTCCGCCCGGCTGATCAACCTCGACGGCGCGGTGGAGAACTCCATCCGGCTCGGTGTCGCCGACGTCATCGCCGACGTGGTGGAGACCGGCTCGACCCTCAAGCGCGCCGGCCTGGCGGTCTTCGGCGAACCGATCCTGCACTCCGAGGGGATCCTGGTCCAGCGCACCGGCGAGACCCCCGAGGGGCTCGACCACTTCGTGCAGCGGATCGAGGGCGTGCTGGTGGCCCGGGCGTACGTCCTGATGGACTACGACGTGTCCGAGGACAAGCTGGACGCGGCCGTGGCGCTGACCCCCGGCTTCGAATCCCCGACGGTGTCCGAGCTGGCCCGGAAGGGCTGGTACGCGGTCCGGGCGATGGTGCCGGCCGCCGACGCCCACCTCGTGATGGACGAACTGTGGGATCTGGGCGCCCGGGCCATCCTCGTCACCGACCTGGTGGCCTGCCGCCTCTGAGCCGGCGACCCTCCGACGAGGCAGACATGGCGGTGCTGCTCCGGGTCCGGTCCCGGGCCCTGCTGTCCACGGCGATCGCGGTCTCGGCCCTGGTGCTGGGCAGCCCGGTGGTGACCTGGTTCGCCCTGCCGGTGGAGATCCGCCGCCAGGCGACCGTCCCGGAGCTCGCCATGATCCTGCTCACCCTGGGCGCCATCGTGGTGTTCCTGATGGGGCTGGGGCTCTCCACGGTCGTCGCCACGGAGGAGGGCGTGACGATCCGTACCGGTCCGATCCGGCACCGGTACGGCTGGCACGAGATCTCCGACATCCGGTTCCAGGAGGGCGACCCCTGGGCGTACGTCTTCACCTTCCGTCGGGACCGTGACGGCGATCCCGAGCGCCGGATGGTGATGGCGATCCAGGCCCCGGACGGTGACCGGGCCCGGCTGAACGCCGCCCGGCTGCAGGAGCTGTGGATCACCCACCGTCCCTGACCTGCCGACGGGAGTCGCCCGACAGTTCCTGGCCGGCCGGAGTCCCGCCGGAGGGTGTCCGGGTCGGAAGGCGACTCAGGCCGGGACGGTCATCCCCATCAGCACCTGCGCGATGCCATGGTCGTCGTTGCTGGCCGTCACCACGTCGGCGACCTCCTTGAGCGCGTCGATCGCGTTGCCCATCGCGACGCCCACCCCGGCGGTGCGGATCATGGTGATGTCGTTCTCGTTGTCCCCAAAGGCGACGGTCCGGTCCAGCGGGATCCCCTCGGCGGCGCAGAACGCGGCCAGCGCGGCACCCTTGCTCACCCCGGCCGCGTTCACCTCGTAGTAGTAGGTGGACGAGAAACAGGTCTCGATGTCACTGCCACCGAGGGCGTCGATCGCGTCGCGGTGGTCGACCAGCACCTCGTACGGCGCGGAGACGAGGATCTTCGGCGGGGTCGGCGCGGCCGTGGTCAGATCCTCCACGACGACCTCGCGGGTGCCGTTCGCCATCGCCTCGATATGCACCATGAACCCCTCCGGGTCCTCGATGTAGACGTCCGGGCCGACGGGCACGATGGTCGACACCGGCAGGCCGCGCAGACCCCGGTACATCCGGGCCGACACGTGGGCCGGCACCGGCCAGGAGGCAAGCACCCGGCCGGTCGCCGCGTCCTCGATCACCGCGCCGTTGCAGCCGGCCAGGATCAGGCCGTCGGTCGGCAGCCCGAGCCGGTCGACCTGGAACCGCAGGCCCGCCACCGGGCGGCCGGAGGCGATCATCACCGTCGCGCCGGCCGACCGGACCCGGTCGATCGACTCACGGGTGCTGTCGAGGATCTCGCGATCAGACGAGAGCAGCGTCCCGTCGACGTCGAACGCCACCAGTCGTGGAACCATCAAGGGCCTGTCCTCCATCAGTTGATCCCGCGCTTGCGCAGGATGTCTTCGATCTCGGCGAACTCGTCACCATTCCCGGCGGCGCCGGAACCCTTCGCGGCCGCGGCCGGCCTGGTGCCCGTCGTCGCGGCGGTGGAGCGGGTGAGGGTCGGCTGGGTCCCACCGGCACCCGCGCCGGTGCCGGTCGCCGGGCGCGCCGGGGCGGGGCTCTGGCCGGCCTTCGCGGTCTTTGCTGCCCGGGCCGCCTTCCGCTCCTCACGCCGGGCCCGGATGTCCTCCTTGGTCCGCACCCCGACGCCCCGACGGTTCAGCGAACCCGCCACGAGCCAGAGCACCACCGCCAGGGCGAGCGCCCCGACCCCGGTCGCCACCAGAGCTGTCCACACCAGTGACGTCCCCCAGCCGATCAGCGCGGTGATGAGGTCGTAGGCCAGTTTCATCAGCCCGGACAGGAAGAGTCCGGCGCTGAGGGCGATCAGCCCCACGCCTTCCAGGACGCGCCCGGCGCCGTAGCCGGCTCTCCAGCTGATGAGCGCGTAGACCAGCCCGATCAGGACCAGGGCCAGCGTGGCGACGAGCAGGACGTCGGTGGGGTTCATGCTCTCAGCCTACCCGTGGGGGGTGACCGCACCACGACGCGCGGCGGGGGCTGCGGTCGCAGCTCCGGGTGATCCCAGGGTCACCTCGATCCGTTCCCGGAACCGCTTGACCGTCGACCGGGGCGGACCGAGGCTGGAATCGGGGCCCATGAGGAAGGCCCCGGACGAAAAGCGCTGCACCGCGATGGCGCTGGAAGGAGCTTGATCATGGCACTCGTACGACGTCCTCGGCCGGCCTGGCCCGATCTGCAGGATCTGGTCGATCGGTTCTTCGAGACGGAGGAGGAGTCGCTGCTGCGGGTCGAGGAGTACGTGGATGACAAGACCTTGGTGATCCGTGCCGAGGCCCCGGGGCTGGACCCCGACAAGGACGTCACCATCTCGGTGGAGGGCGGGAAGCTGCACATCCGTGCCCATCGCGAGGAGCGTTCGGAACGCAAGGAGAAGGACTCCTACCGGTCGGAGTTCCGCTACGGCTCGTTCAACCGGACCGTCACGCTGCCGGAGGGGGCCACGGAGGCGGATGTCACCGCCAGCTACACCGACGGTGTCCTGGAGGTCCGGGTGCCGGTGGGTGAGGCGCCGGCCCCCGGTGGCCGCAAGGTGCCGGTGACCCGGGGCTGAACCTCCGAACGGGAAGAGAGTGGTGCGTCGGACCGGGAGCGCCTCTCGGCGGGTGGCCGCTCGCAGCGGCAGGAGTTGAGGCCCGGGGCTACCGCGGCCCGACGCGTGTCCGAGGATAAGTCGGACCGGTGGAGGATCCCAAACCGGGCACCATCCCGGGGCCGGCCACACCGGTCCGGCCTACCCCGGTAGGCGTACGCCCACCCCAGCCACCGGCCTGCCCGAGTGTCGGTCCACCCGACCCGCGGAGGAGCGGGCGGGTCGGATCAGTCGGGCGTCGGGGTGTCCGGGGCTGCAGGATCAGTGCAGGTCGTCAGACCGCCACAGCCGGGCGCAGGCGGCCAGATCCTCCGCCATCGTCTGCATCCGGGCCGCCTGGATCGCGGCCTCCGCACCCGACGACACATCGGCGCGCCCCGCGGCCACGACATGGCAGAAGGCCGCGGCACGCTCCAGGGCGATGGCGAAGTCGCCGTCAAAGACCCCGCGCAGGATCTCGTCGGTCACCCGGCGCACCTCGTCGGGTCCGGTCGGGTCGCCGGCCCCGGCGACCACGTGGTTCGGCTCGGTGAATCGGATGCCGGCCGCGTACTCCCGGGCCGCACCGTACGGATCGGTGAGCACCCAGGTGTGCAGCACGTACAGCCGCCACAGGGCGCCGGGCAGCGTACGTGCCGGGCGTCGGGCCCACAGATCGGCGAGGGTGTCCAACCCGATCTGGTCGACCAGGGCCACCAACCGTTCGGTCACCGCGGGGTCGTCCGTCGCCCGCCCCGCATGCAACAGCACCGCGGCGGACTCGTGTGCGGCATGCAGGGCCTCGATGGGATCGGTCCGCCCACCGAGAGCCTCCAGGGCGGCCGGGGGGAGGAACCCGGGCCGGCGCGGTCTGCGGTCGTCTGTCACCCGTCCAGGCTAATAGCGATGGTCCGCCGGTGCGGGCCGACCGACAGGATCCTCGCCGGCACGGATCCCGGATGACCTCGGGACGGACGACCCGGGACGGAACGACCTCGGCGCCGGATCCTCACGACGCCGATCCTCTACGCTGGGGCACCATGACCGCACACCACGACCACCTGCTCGGCGACACGAACCACGAGTTCGCCGAGGACGACGGCTCGGCACCCGAGGGACTGCGCGACGTGATGGCCGCCGCCGGTACCGGTGACCGGGACGCCTACCTGCAGGCGGTCGTCGACCTGTGCCTGTCGCGGCTGCTCGTCCCGATCGTCTCCAGCGGGGAGAACCTCCGGCCGGAGGGCCCCGACCCTGATCGGCACGCCGAGATGTCCGCGGTCCTGCTGCAGCAGGCGGACGGCGCCAAGGCGATGCTGGCGTTCACCGGGGTGGACTCGCTGGCCGCCTGGAACCCGGCCGCGCGCCCGATCCCCGCCACCCTGGACCGGGTGGCCGAGGCCGCGGTGATGTCGGGCGCCGGCACGTTGTTGATCGACCTGCAGGGCCCGGTCCCGATGGCGCTCGAGGAGCCACTGCTCACCAACCTCGGCCGTGGCCGTCGGCTGGTCCGGCTGGAGGAGGGCTTCGGCTGGCTGGCCACCCGTGATGAGGGTGAGCCGGGCGAGGGGGAACTGGGCCAGGACCGGTCGGGCGGTGAGCACCGCGATTAGGGAATCCTCGCCCCCTTCGCTACACTGGACGCCGACCGATCCGGCTGCCTGCCGGATCCACAAGCGGGGACCTGATCTCCCACCCGTACGATGCCCCCGGCCTCCGGGCCGGGCACCAGTCGTCGGGTAGGTCGTATGGATGCGGAGCCATCACCCACCGTTCCGGGTGCAGGCCCCGCGGTATCATGCGTTCCTTCAGGGCCTCGCGATGGCGGGGCCTTCGTCGTATCCCCGGGTCGAAACCCTGCGAGTACCGCGAATTTGGAGGAAGCATCAGCACTGAACCGCGCATCAATGAGCGCATCCGTGTCCCTGAGGTCCGACTTGTCGGCCCGAACGGAGAACAGGTGGGCATCGTACGCATCGAAGATGCCATGCGATTGGCCCGCGAATCGGAGCTCGATCTCGTCGAGGTGGCCCCTCAGGCCAAGCCGCCCGTGGTCAAGCTCATGGACTACGGCAAGTTCAAGTACGAGAACGCTCAGAAGGAGCGCGAGAACCGTCGCAATCAGTCGAACGCCCTCGTCAAGGAGATGAAGCTTCGGCCGAAGATCGACGACCACGACTACGAGACCAAGAAGGGTCACGTGGTCCGCTTTCTCAAGGGTGGCGACAAGGTCAAGATCACCATCATGTTCCGGGGTCGTGAGCAGAGCCGACCGGAGCTGGGGTTCAACCTGCTCCGCCGGCTGGCCGGCGACGTCGAGGAGTTCGGCACCATCGAGTTCCCTCCCAAGCAGGAGGGACGGAACATGCTGATGATCCTGGCCCCGACGCGCAAGAAGACGCAGGCGCGCGTCGAGCACGAGAAGGACAAGGAACGGAAGGCCGCCGAGCGCGCGGCCGACGTAGAACTCGAGCGTGAGGAGCAGGCCGCCTCACGTGCGCGGGCCGACGAGGTCCAGAAAAAGAAGAAGAAGGGTCCGGCCGACAACATGGACCCCGATATCGACCTGTGATCGCCGCAGGGCGATAGAAACGGAGCACAAACGATGCCGAAGATGAAGACGCACTCCGGTGCCAAGAAGCGGTTCAAGCTGACGGGTTCCGGCAAGGTCATGCACCGCCGGGCCGGGAAGATGCACCTCAACGAGCACAAGCCCACCAAGCGCACCCGCCGGCTGACCGGCGACTCGGTGCTGCCGACGGGCGACGCCGCGAAGGCCAAGAAGCTGCTCGGCAAGTGAGCTTCCCCCACCCTGACTCTGTGAACTGAAGGAGATACCACCATGGCACGCGTCAAGCGTTCGGTGAACGCCCACAAGAAGCGTCGTGAGGTCCTGGACCGGGCGTCCGGCTACCGCGGTCAGCGCTCGCGCTCCTACCGCAAGGCGAAGGAGCAGCTGCTCCACTCCGGCGTCTACAGCTTCCGCGACCGTCGCGCCAAGAAGGGCGACTTCCGCAAGCTGTGGATCCAGCGCATCAACGCCGCCGCCCGCGCCGAGGGCATGACCTACAACCGCTTCATCTCCGGCCTGAAGAACGCTGGCATCGAGGTGGACCGCAAGATGCTCGCCGAGCTGGCCGTCAGCGACGCCCCGGCGTTCGCCAAGCTGGTCCAGGTCGCCAAGGACAACCAGCCGGCCGCCGAGCCGACCGCGGAGACCGTCGCCGCCTGATGTCCCCGGCCGCGATCATCCCGGCCGTCCGATGACGCCGGCAGAGCACCGACCGGCCGGACCGCAGGAGCCCTCCGGGGCCCGGGTCCGGTCGGTCCGTCGTCTCACCACCCGTAAGCACCGCGAGGAGGACGGCCAGTTCCTCGCGGAAGGCCGCCAGGCGGTGCGGGAGGCGGTGGCGTACGGGGAGGTGGTCGCCGTCTGGGTCGACCACGACCTGGCCGACCGACATGCCGACCTGCTCACCCTCGCCCGGGAGCACGACGTGGCGGTGTACGAGGTGGGGTCGCGCCTGGTCGCTGCACTGAGCGACACCGTCACCCCGCAGGGGATCGTCGCCCAGGTGACCACGCCCGTCGCGACCCTCGACGACGTGCTGGCGGCGGCGCCCAGGTTGGTGCTGGTCTGCGCGCAGATCCGCGATCCCGGCAATCTCGGTGCCGTGGTCCGGGTCGCCGACGCGTTCGGTGCCGAGGCCGTCGTCTGCACCAAGGGCTCGGTCGACTGGACCAACCCGAAGGTCGTCCGGGCCAGCGTCGGATCGGTCTTCCACCTGCCGATCGTCGCCGGCGTCGGCCTCGGCGAGGTCACCGGACGGTTGCGGGAGGCCGGGCTGCAGGTGCTCGCTGCCGATGGCGGGGGAGCTGACCTGCAGGACTATGCCGCTGACGGCCGGCTCGCCCGCCCGACCGCCTGGGTGATGGGCAACGAGGCCTGGGGCCTGCCCGCCGAGGATGCGGCGCTCGCCGACACCGTGGTGGGCGTGCCGATCTGGGGTCGGGCCGAGAGCCTCAACCTCGCCACCGCCGCGGCGGTCTGCCTGTGGAGCACCGCGTCGGCGCAGCGCGCCGGGGACTGACGGCGGGTGCCCGAATCGCCGGACCCTGAGCCCGGTGCCCTGCGGTGCAGGTCTCTGCGGTGCCGGCCCGGGACCGGGCGGCCGGTGCGTCGGTCAGCCGTTGTTGTTGTCGGTGTTGTTGCCGTTGAGTCCGGGGATCTGTGGCAGCCGGAAGCTCGGGAAACTGCTCGGCAGCTGGATCGGCGCGGAGACGCTCGGCAGCCGGGTGGGGATCTGGGTGGGCACGTTGATCACCGGGGTGCGGGTCACCGTCGTGGTGGTGGTCGCGGTGACCGTGGCTGTCACCGTGGGTCCCGGTTCCGGCGTACGGGTCGCGTCCCGGACGGCCGCAGCGAAGCCCATCACCACCAGCCCGATGACGATGCCCAGGGCCAGCATCAGCCGTGCTCGGCCTCGGCCCGGCCGCCCGTTCCGGGGAGCGGGTGGGGTCTCCGGCGGCTGTGCCGGTGGCTGCTGCCCCGGCTGAGGGGAGTACGGCTGTTGGCCGTAGGGCTGGGAGTCGTACGCCTGGGGGCCGTACGCCTGGGGGCCGTACGACTGGGGGCCGTACGCCTGGGCCTGTTGCCGGGCCACGTAGTCCGCGTCGTAGAAGCTGTGCCGCACCTCCCGGTACGGCTGGTCATCGACGCCCTCGTGGTAACTGGGAAGCCGGCCGGTGTCCGCCTCGTCCGCAGCGGAATAGGCGCGGGTCGGGTCCGGTCCGACCTGGCCTGCCCCGACCTGGCCTGGCACGCCCTGGCCTGTCGGGCCCGGACCGTAGGCGCGGGTGGCCTGGTCCGAGCCGCCGAAGACATGCGTCTGCTGCTCGCCACCGACGGGTCGTGCCGAGTCGTCGCCGGCGGGCGCGCCGGCGGAGCGATAAGGCTCGCCGAAGGCCTGTGTCGGCTGGTCGTCCTGACCCATGTCGCCTCCTGTGGGACGGTCACCTCGACGGTACTGGCGGGCGGGTGCGCAGACAAACCCCGGGCTGCCGGCCCGTGGTGGACGCGCCCCCCTTTCCATCGAACAGGTGAACGAATATACTGGCAGTGTGTTGCAGCCGACGTTGCTCGATTCCGTCCAGGAGCCCACTCCTGGCCCGCTGGGCCAGGGCTCCCGTCGGCTGTCGCTGGGGGAGGGAGCCTGGGTCGACCTGCGCCTGGGGTGGCTGGCCGGGGCGGAATCGCTGTTCGAGGCGCTGCTGACCGACGTCGACTGGCGCGCCGAACGCCGCCGGATGTACGACGCTCTGGTGGACGTGCCGCGGCTCACCCGGTACTACGCCGCGGAGGATGAGCTCCCGCATCCGGCACTGGCGGTCTGCCGGCAGGCGCTCAGTGCCCACTACCGCCGCGAACTGGGTGAGGACTTCGTCACCGTGGGGCTGTGTCTCTATCGGGACGGACGGGACTCGGTCGCCTGGCACGGCGATCGGACCGGGCGCTCCGCCACCGAGGACACCATGGTGGCGATCCTGGCGCTGGGTGATCCCCGGCCGCTGTTGCTGCGCCCGCACGGCGGTGGCCCGTCCCGGGCCGTTCCGGCCGGCCACGGCGACCTGCTGGTGATGGGCGGCAGCTGCCAGCGCACCTGGGACCACTGCATCCCGAAGACCCGCCAGCCGGTAGGCCCGCGCATCTCGGTGCAGTTCCGTCCCGCCGGCGTCCACTGATCGGATCGCCTTCGTGGTCGCCCCGATCCCACTGGTTCGCCGCCTGTGCCGCCGCCTTCTAGACTTGGCCGGGGCGTCGGCAGGGTGCCGGGGCCGTACGGAACGCGAGGGGAGCCCATGTCAGGGCCGAACACGAACTATGACCCGGTGGAGACCACGCCGCTGCAGTCGGAGGCGCTCGAGCAGATGGTTGCCGAGGCCAAGGCGGCGTTCGCCGGGGCGGTGTCCGTCGCCGATCTCAAGGCGGCGCGCATCGCCCACACCGGAGACCGTTCGCCGCTCGCCCTGGCCAACCGCGAGATCGGTGCCCTCCCGCCGCAGGCCCGCAAGGAGGCCGGTCAGCGGATCGGCAAGGCCCGCGGTGAGGTCAACAAGGCGCTCAAGGCCCGCGAGGAGATCGTCCGCGCCGCCGAACTGGAGCGCGTCCTCACCGAGGAACGGGTGGACGTCACCCTCCCGGTGGAGCTGGCGCCGACCGGCGCCGTGCACCCGATCACCGGCCTGATGGACCGGGTCGCCGAAGTCTTCGTGGCGATGGGCTGGGAGATCGCCGAGGGGCCCGAGGCGGAGGCCGAATGGGTCAACTTCGATGCCCTCAACCTGCACCCCGACCATCCCGCCCGGCAGATGCAGGACACCCTCTACCTGGCCCCGGTGGAGAACAACACCCTGCTGCGCACCCACACCTCGCCGGTGCAGGTGCGGACGATGCTCGACCGCGAACCCCCCATCTACGTGATCTGCCCGGGCAAGGTCTACCGGGCCGACGAACTGGACGCGACCCACGTGCCCGTCTTCCACCAGGTCGAGGGCCTGTGCGTCGACAAGGGCATCACCTTCGCCCACCTGCGCGGCACCCTGGAGCACTTCGCCCGGGCGATGTTCGGCGAGGTGAAGACCCGGATGCGCCCGAACTACTTCCCGTTCACCGAGCCGAGCGCCGAGGTCGACCTGGAGTGTTTCGTCTGCCACGGTGAGTCCGTCGGCAACCCCGACCGTCCCTGCCGGACCTGCAACTCCGAGGGCTGGATCGAATGGGGCGGCTGCGGCGTCGTCAACCCGCGGGTGCTGCGTGCCGCCGGGGTCGACCCGGAGGTGTACTCCGGCTTCGCCTTCGGCATGGGCATCGAGCGGACCCTGATGTTCCGCAACGACGCCACCGACATGCGCGACATGATCGAGGGCGACGCCCGCTTCAGCCGTTCTCTCCTGGGAGGTGCCCGATGAAGGCCCCGCTGTCCTGGCTGCGCGAGTACGTCGCGCTGCCCGAGGCCCTCGAGGCCCGCGAGCTCGCCGAGGAACTCGTCACGTACGGCCACGAGGTCGAGCAGATCGAAGAAGCCGGTGCCGACGTCACCGGCCCGGTGGTCGTCGGCCGGGTGCTGGACCTGGAGAAGAACCCGCAGAAGAACGGCAAACTGATCAACTGGTGCCACGTCGACGTCGGGGAGCACAACGACCCGCAGACCGGCAACCGCGGCATCATCTGCGGTGCGCACAACTTCGTCGCCGGTGATCTGGTCGTGGTGGCGCTGCCCGGCGCGGTGCTGCCCGGTGACTTCGCGATCTCCGCCCGCAAGACGTACGGGCACCTCTCCGACGGGATGATCTGCTCCTCCGCCGAGCTCGGTCTCGGCGACGACGGCGGCCACGGGATCATCGTGCTCGGCTCGACCGACGACGAGGGCGATCCGTTGGTCCCCGGCCAGGACGCCAAGCCGCTGCTGCACCTGCGCGAGGACGTCCTCGACATCGCCGTCACCCCCGACATGGGCTACTGCCTGTCCATCCGTGGCCTGGCCCGGGAGTCCGCTGAGGCGACCGGCTCGGCGTTCACCGACGTCATCGACCGCGATGTCCCCGCCCCGAGCGATGCAGGCTTCCCGGTCACCGTGGCCGATCCCGACGGCTGCCCGGTCTTCGTCGCGCTGCGCCTCACCGGCTTCGACCCGGCCGCCCCGAGCCCGCGGTGGATGCAGCGTCGGCTCACCCTGTCCGGCATGCGACCCATCTCGCTCGGCGTCGACGTCACCAACTACGTGATGCTCGAGACCGGCCAACCGCTGCACGCGTACGACGCCGCCACGCTGCGCGGCGGCATCGTGGTGCGCCGGGCGCGGGCCGGGGAGACGATGACCACCCTCGACGGCGTCGTCCGGGCCCTCGACCCGGGTGACCTGCTGATCACCGACGACTCCGGGCCGATCGGCCTGGCCGGCGTGATGGGCGGGGAACACACCGAACTGCGCGACACCACCGACGAGATCATCCTCGAATCGGCGAACTTCGACATGCTGTCGATGGCCCGGACCTCGCGCCGCCACGGCCTCGCCTCCGAGGCCGCCCGCCGCAACGAGCGGGGGGTCGACCCGAACGCGGCGTACGCCGCCGCCCACCGCGCCGCGGCCCTGCTGGTCGAGTACGGCGGCGCCACCCTGGACCCCGCCGAGACGATCGTCGGTGCCGTGCCCGCGATGCCGGTGCAGACCGTCGACCTCGACCTGCCGGCCCGGATCCTCGGCACCGACGTGTCCGAGGAGGCGACGATCAGCTACCTGACCGGCGGTGGCACCGGCGTCGAGCGGGACGGCAACCGGCTCACCCTCACCCCGCCGACCTGGCGCCCGGATCTGGTCGACCCGTACGACTACGTCGAGGAGGTCGGCCGCAAGGTCGGCCTGGACACCATCGAAGGGGCACTGCCACCGGCCCCGTCCGGACGTGGCTTCACACCGTCCCAGCGGGCCCGGCGCGCCCTCGACGTGGTGCTGCCCGCGGCCGGCTACACCGAGGTGCTGAGCTTCCCGTTCGTCGCCGACGTCGATCTGGACAAGCTGGGCGTGCCCGCCGGTGATCCGCGCCGCGACCTGGTCCGGCTCGCCAACCCGCTGTCCGACGTCCAGCCGGCAATGCGGTCCACACTGCTGCCCGGGCTGTTCGGTGCGGTGGCGCGGAACACCTCCCGCGGCCTCGACGACCTGGCCCTGTACGAACAGGGCGAGGTGTTCCGCGGCGCCGAGCGTCCTGCTGCTCCCCGGCTCCCGGTCGACCATCGGCCCAGCGATGCGGAGATCGCGCAGCTGCGGGCCGCCCTGCCCGACCAGCCGCGGCACCTCGGCTGTGTCCTGGCCGGTGACTGGCGGCGGGCCGGCTGGGCCGGACCTGCCGAGCCGGTCACCTGGGTGCACGCGGTGCACTTCGCCGAGACCGCGGCCGCGGCGCTGGGGCTCACGCTGGCCAGGTCGGCCGCCGCTCTCGCCCCGTGGCATCCGGGTCGCTGTGCCGAGCTGTCGGTGGACGGACGGGTCGTCGGGCACGCCGGCGAGCTGCACCCGGCGGTCTGTGAGGCTTTCGGCCTGCCGGCCCGCACCTGCGCCGCCGAGCTGGACCTCGACCTGCTGATCGACCTGGCCCCCACCGGTGGCTCGGTCGCCGAGATCTCCACCCACCCGGTGGCCAAGGAGGACGTCGCGCTGGTCGTCGACAGCACCGTCCCCGCGGCGGCGGTCGAGGCCGCCCTGGTGCGCGGTGCCGGGGAGTTGCTCGAATCGGTGCGGCTGTTCGACATCTACGAGGGCGAGCAGATCCCGGCCGGCAAGAAGTCGCTGGCGTACGCCCTGCGGTTCCGCGCCGCGGATCGCACCCTGAAGGACAAGGAGGCGATCGCCGCCCGGGACGCCGCCGTGGCCGCCGTCGCCACCGAGCTGGGGGCGGTGCTGCGGTCATGACCCTCAGGACCAGGCTCGGCCGATGACTCTCGCGATCAGGATCGCCTGGCTGGTCTACGGGCTCTACGCCCTGCTGCTGGCCGTCGGGAGCTTCTCCTTCAGCCTGTGGGCGGCCCTGGTCTTCTGGGGTGCCGCGGTCGGCGTCGTGGCGTACTTCCTGGCGCGCAGCGTCACCGGGGCGTACGTCGCGGCGGCCCTGATCGCCATCGGCCCGCTGGTGATCAACGTCACCAGCCGGTCTCCGGTGTTCGGTGTGGTCTATCTGGTGCTCAACGCCTTCCTGGCGATGGTGATGGGCTGGTTGGCGTACGTCGCCCGTCGCCGTGCCGACGCTGCGCGGTACTGAGGGAAAGCGGTCGAGTACGCCGGTGAGGGACCGGCCAGACATCGTCCGGCGAGGGCGTCGTGTAGCCCGGTGCGGGCGTTGGGTGGTCCGGTGCGGGCGTTGGGTGGTCCGGTGCGGGCATCGACAGGCCGCTCGGAAAATGGTCCGACTCCTGCATATTCATTCGGACTGTGGCATAGTTATGCGCATGTCATTGCGTGTAGCTGTCGCCGGGTGCACCGGGTACGCCGGCGGAGAGGTCCTCCGCCTGCTGCTCGGCCACCCCGACGTCGAGATCGGGACCCTCACGGCCGGTTCGTCGGCCGGCTCGACGCTGGGGGAGCACCAGCGTCACCTCACCCCGCTCGCCGACCGGCGGATCGAGGACACCACTGTCGAGGCGCTGCGCGGACATGACGTCGTCTTCCTCGCGCTGCCGCACGGCAGCTCCGGTGCGGTGGCCGCCCGGCTCGACCCCGGCACCGTGGTGGTCGACTGCGGCGCCGACTTCCGGCTCGAGGACCCGCTGGCCTGGGAGACGTTCTACGGCAGCCCGCACGCCGGCACCTGGCCGTACGGCCTGCCGGAGCTGCCCGGCCAGCGCGAGGTGCTCGCCGCCACCAAGCGGATCGCGGTGCCCGGCTGCTATCCGACCGGCGCCACCCTGGCGCTGCTGCCGGCGCTGACCGCCGGCCTGGTCGACGGCCACGACGTCGTCGTGGTGTCGGCCTCGGGCACCTCGGGGGCCGGCAAGTCGCCCAAGCCGCATCTGCTCGGCTCGGAGGTGATGGGCTCCACCAGCGCGTACGGCGTCGGCGGCGTGCATCGCCACACCCCGGAGATCCTGCAGAACATGGCGCGCCTCGGGGCGACCCATCCCAGCCTGTCCTTCACCCCGCTGCTGGTGCCGATGCCCCGCGGCATCCTCTCCACGGTCACCGCGCCGATCCGGGGCGTCAGCGCCGACGAGGCATACGAGGCGTACGTCGCTGCCTACGCCGACGAGCCGTTCGTCCATGTCCTGCCGAAGAACACCTGGCCCGCCACCGCGTCGATCGTCGGGTCCAATGTGGTCCACGTCAACGTCACTGTCGACGAGGCCGCCGGTCGGCTCGTCGCCGTGTCGGCGATCGACAACCTCACCAAGGGCACCGCCGGTGGTGCCATCCAGTCCATGAACCTGGCCTGCGGTCTGCCCGAGACCACCGGCCTCCCGCTGATCGGAGTCGCCCCGTGAGTGTCACCGCCGCCCGAGGATTCACCGCCACCGGCATCGCCGCCGGGATCAAGGTTTCCGGCCGCAAGGATCTCGCCCTGGTCCGCAACACCGGTCCCCGCTTCGACGCCGCCGGCGTCTTCACCTCCAACCGGATCTGCGCCGCCCCGGTCATCTGGTCGCGGCAGGCCGTCACCGACGGGCGGATCGACGCCGTCGTCCTCAACTCCGGCGGCGCCAACGCCTGCACCGGCGCCGAGGGCTTCGCCGACGCGCACCGCACCGCCGAGAAGGTGGGTGAGGAGCTCGGGATCTCCGCCGGCGACGTGGTGGTGTGCTCGACCGGCCTGATCGGGGTCCGGTTGCCGATGGACCCGCTGCTCACCGGGATCGGGACCGCCGCGGCGGGACTCACCGCCGACGGCGGCCTGGCCGCCGCGGAGGCGATCATGACCACTGACACCCGGCCCAAGCAGGCCGTCCGTGCGGTCGACGGCTGGACCGTCGGCGGGATGGCCAAGGGCGCCGGCATGCTGGCGCCCGGGCTGGCCACCATGCTGGTGGTGATCACTACCGACGCCGTCGTCCCGGCCGAGCAACTGCAGCCGGCGCTGCGGGAGGCGACCCGGCTGACCTTCGACCGGCTCGACTCCGACGGCTGCATGTCCACCAACGACACCGTGGTGGCGCTCGCCTCCGGCGCGTCCGGCCTCACCCCCGATCCCGACGCGTTCCAGCAGGCGCTCACCGAGGTCTGTCACGACCTGGGCCAGCAGCTGATCGGCGACGCCGAGGGCGCCAGCCACGACATCGCCGTCCGGGTGGTCCACGCCGCCTCCGAGCCCGACGCCGTCCAGGTGGCCCGTTCGATCACCGGCTCCAACCTCTTCAAGTGCGCGATCTTCGGCAACGACCCCAACTGGGGCCGGGTGCTCTCCGCGCTGGGCACGACCTCGGCGGCGTACCAGCCCGACCAGGTCGACGTGGCGTTCAACGGCGTGATGGTCTGCCGCGGCGGTGCCATCGGCGAACCGCGCGAGCTGGTGGATCTGCACCCGCGGGCGGTGGATGTGCTGGTGGACCTGCATGCCGGGGACGTCGAGGCCACCGTCTGGACCAACGACCTGACGTACGACTACGTCAAGGAGAACGCGGAGTACTCCTCATGAGCGAGGCGATCGACGCCCTGACCCTGACCGACAAGGCGTCCATCCTGATCGAGGCGCTGCCGTGGATCGACCGCTACACCGGCCGGACCATCGTGATCAAGTACGGCGGCAACGCGATGATCAACGAGGACCTCCAGCGGGCCTTCGCCGAGGACATCGTCTTCCTGCGCCGCTGCGGCGTACGCCCCGTCGTGGTGCACGGTGGCGGTCCGCAGATCTCGGCGATGCTCAAGCGACTGGAGATCCCCTCGGAGTTCCGCGGCGGGTTCCGGGTGACGACACCGGAGACGATGGAGGTCGTCCGGATGGTGCTGATGGGCCAGGTCGGCCGCGAGCTGATCGGGCTGGTCAACCAGCACGGCCCGCTGGCGGTCGGCTCCTCCGGTGAGGACGCCGGGCTGTTCCGGGCCGAACGGCGCACCGCCAGCGTCGACGGCGAGCCGGTCGACCTCGGCCTGGTCGGCGACGTGGTGCACGTCCGGCCGCGGGCGATCCAGGACCTGATCGACGCGGGGCGCATCCCGGTGGTCGCCACGGTCGCGCCGGACGACAACGGCCAGGTGCTCAATGTCAACGCCGACACCGCCGCCTCGGCCCTGGCCGTCGCGCTCAAGGCGGACAAGCTGGTGATGCTCACCGACGTCGAGGGCCTCTACCGCGACTGGCCGAACAGTGAGGAGATCATCACCGAGATCACCGCCTCCGAACTCGAGGCGATGCTGCCCGAGCTCGCCTCGGGGATGGTCCCGAAGATGGAGGCCTGCCTGCGGGCCGTCCGCGGCGGGCTGAACCGGGCGACGGTGATCGACGGCCGGGTGCCGCACGCGCTGCTGCTGGAGATCTTCACCGACGCCGGCATGGGCACCATGGTCGTCGCGGACAAGGAGAACATCGATGACTGAGCCGATTGAGATGACAACGACGACCGGGACGGCTGTGACAACCGGGACGGCTGCGACGACCGGACAGGCCGAGTGGCTGGACCGCTACGACACCGCCTACATGCACAACTTCGGCGCGCCGGCGCGGGTACTGGTCCGGGGGGAGGGCTGCCGGGTGTGGGACGCCGACGGCCGCGAGTACCTCGACCTGCTGGCCGGGATCGCGGTCAACTCGCTCGGCCACGCCCACCCCGACATCGTCGCGGCGGTCAGCGACCAGATCGCCACCGTCGCCCACATCTCGAACCTCTTCACCAGCCCCTGGCAGGTCGAGCTGGCTGAGCGTCTCGACACCATGGTCACCGGGAACGCCCCCGGCACGCCGGCCCGGGTGTTCCTGTGCAACTCCGGCTCGGAGGCCAACGACACCGGTTTCAAGCTCACCCGGCGTACCGGCCGGACGAAGATTGTCGCGATGGAGGGCTCCTTCCACGGACGGACCCTCGGGGCGGTCAGCCTGACCTCGAAGGCCGCCTACCGCGCGCCGTTCGAGCCGCTGCCGGGTGGCGTCGTCTTCGTGCCGTACGGCGACGAGGCCGCGCTGGCCGAGGCCGTCGACGACGAGACCGCGGCAGTCGTGCTGGAGACCATCCAGGGCGAGAGCGGCATCATCGCCGCCCCCGACGACTTCCTCCGCGCCGCCCGCCGGATCACCGACCGGCACAGTGCCCTGCTGTGGGTCGACGAGGTGCAGACCGGCATCGCCCGCACCGGCGAGTGGCTGTCCTACCTGCCCTCCGGGATCACCCCCGACGTGGTCACCCTCGCCAAGGGCCTGGGGGCCGGCATCCCGATCGGTGCCTGCATCGCCACCGGCCCGGCCGCCGACCTGCTCGGCCCCGGCTCGCACGGCTCGACCTTCGGCGGCAACCCGCTCGCCTCGCGCGCCGGCCTGACCGTCCTCGACGTGATCGAGCGTGACGGGCTGCTGGCGCATGTGCGGGCGATGGGCGACCACCTCGCTGCGGGCGTGCTGGCCCTCGGCCATCCCGACATCGTCGAGGTGACCGGTGCCGGCCTGCTGCGTGGCATCGTCCTGGCCCGCGACATCGCCCCGGCAGTGACCGACCGCGCCCTGGCGGCCGGCTTCCTGATCAACGCGCCTCGCGCCAACCGGCTGCGGATCGCCCCGCCACTCATCATCACCCCCGCGGAGATCGACGCGTTTGTCGCCGTCCTCCCGACTCTCCTGGAAGGCTGCTGACATGACCCTGCGCCACTTCCTCGCCGACGACGACCTGACCGCTGAGGAGCAGGCGGGTGTCCTCGACCTCGCCGCCGCCCTCAAGGCCGACCCGACCGCCAGCCGCCCCTTCGAGGGACGTACGGTCGCGGTGATCTTCGACAAGTCCTCCACCCGCACCCGGGTCTCCTTCGAGGTCGGCATCACCGAGCTCGGCGGTCACCCGATGATCATCGACGGCGCGTCGTCCCAGATGGGCCGCGGCGAGTCGATCGCCGACACCGCCCGGATCATCGGCCGCCACGTCGCCGCGATCGTGTGGCGCACGGCCGGCCAGGAACGGATCGAGGAGATGGCGGCGTACGCCGGTGTCCCGGTCGTCAACGCGCTCACCGACCAGTACCACCCGTGCCAGATCCTCGCCGACCTGCAGACGATCCGGGAACACAAGGGCGACACCCGCGGCCTCACCTTCAGCTACGTCGGCGACGCGGCGAACAACATGGGCAACTCGTACGCCCTCGGGATGGCGCTGGCGGGGATGCACGTCCGGCTCGCCGGGCCGGAGGGCTACCTGCCCGACCCGGAGGTCGTCGCCCGTGCCGAGCGGATCGCCGCCACCACCGGCGGCAGCATCACCGTCACCACCGATGCCCGCGCCGCGGCGGAGGGCAGCGACGTGATGGTCACCGACACCTGGGTGTCGATGGGGATGTCCGGCGAGGGCCGGGAGACGGTGTTCCGGCCCTACCAGATCAACCGGGAGCTGATGGCGCTGGCCGACAAGGACGCGATCGTCCTGCACTGTCTGCCGGCCTATCGCGGCAAGGAGATCACCGCCGAGGTGCTCGACGGGCCGCAGTCGGTGATCTGGGACGAGGCGGAGAACCGCCGCCATGCGCAGAAGGCCGTGCTCGACCTGCTCGCCGCAGCCGCCGGCCTGCCGGGCGCCGTGTCGACCGCCGGATCGCCGGACCCCGCGTCGGCAGGGTCCGCGGCGCCGGCCGGGCGGGCCGGCCGGCACTGACACCGCAGCCGAGACCGTGCCGATGACCGAGGTCTCCCGATGAACGAGCCCGCCCGGGTGCCGCTGACCAAGACGGCACGCCAGTCCCGGATCCGCCAGCTGCTCACCGCCCGTCCGGTCTCCTCGCAGACCCAGCTGGCCGACCTGCTCGGCGCCGACGGTCTGGTGGTCACCCAGTCGACCCTGTCCCGCGACCTGGTCGAACTGGGAGCCGTCCGGGTCCGGGAGGGGGACCAGACGGTCTATCGGGTCCCCAACGAGGGGCCGGTGCCCGGCCTGCGCCCACGGCCGGCGGAGGTCGACGACCATCTGGCCCGGATGTGCGCCGACGTGCTGGTCTCGGCGGCGGCCTCGGCCAACCTGGTGGTGCTACGGACGCCGCCCGGGGCGGCGCAGTACCTTGCTTCCGTGCTGGACCGTGCGGCCTGGCCGGAGATCCTCGGCACCATCGCCGGCGACGACACCGTCGCCGTGATCACCCGTGACCCCGTCGGCGGTGCTGACATCGCCGCCCGCCTGCTCTCCCTGGGAGGAAACCCATGACCCAGCCCACCGGCGCCGCCTCCGGCGCCGTACCGTCCGGCGCGGCCGCCGCCGTGGCCGGTGACGCCGCCCCGTCCGCCGGCCCGGCCCACGCCGGAGAGGGGATGCTGTGGGGCGGCCGGTTCAGCGGCGGCCCGGCCGAGGCGATGTTCGCACTGAGCAAGTCCACCCAGTTCGACTGGCGGCTCGCCCACTACGACATCGCCGGGTCGAAGGCCCATGCCAACGCCCTGCACCGCGCCGGGCTGCTCACCGATGCCGAACACACCGCCATGCTCGCCGGCCTCGACGAGTTGGACCGGCGGGTGACCACCGGCGAGTTCGGTCCCGCGCCCACCGACGAGGACGTCCACGGCGCCCTCGAGCGCGGCCTGATGGACATCCTCGGGCCGGAGCTCGGCGGCCGGCTGCGCGCCGGACGGTCCCGCAATGACCAGATCGCCACCCTGATCCGCGCCTACCTGCGCGACGAGATCCGGGTGGTCGCCGAGGAACTGCTCGGCGTGATCGAGGCGCTGCGTTCCCAGGCCACCCGCTACCTCGGGGTCGCGATGCCGGGGCGTACGCACATGCAGCACGCCCAGCCGATCCTGCTGTCCCACGAGCTGCTGGCCCACGCCTGGCCGCTGGTGCGTGACATCGACCGGCTGCGTGACCTGGACAAGCGGCTCGCCGTCAGCCCGTACGGCTCCTCCGCCCTGGCCGGCACCTCGCTCGGCCTGGACCCGGAGGCGGTCGCCGCCGACCTGGGCTTCTCCTCCTCGGTGGCCAACTCCATCGACGGCACCGCGGCGCGTGACCAGGTCGCCGAATGCGCGTACGTCCTGGCCCAGGTCGGCGTCGACCTGTCCCGGCTCAGCGAGGACGTGATCACCTGGTGCACGGTGGAGTTCGGCTTCGCGACGCTGGACGACGCCTGGTCCACCGGCTCGAGCATCATGCCGCAGAAGAAGAACCCCGATGTCGCCGAACTGGCCCGCGGCAAGGCCGGCCGGCTGATCGGCAACCTCGCCGGCCTGCTGGCCACCCTCAAGGGGCTGCCGCTGGCCTACGACCGGGACCTGCAGGAGGACAAGGAGCCGATCTTCGACTCTCTCGACCAGCTCCGGGTGCTGGTGCCGGCGATGGCCGGCATGGTCGGCACCCTCACCTTCCACCCGGAACGTACGGAGGAGCTCGCCCCCCGCGGGTTCTCCCTGGCGACCGACGTCGCGGACTGGCTGGTGCGCCAGCGTGTCCCCTTCGCCCAGGCGCACGAGATCGCCGGGGCGGCCGTACGGTACTGCGAGCAGGCCGGCATCGACCTGCCGGACCTGGCCCCGGAGGACCTGCCGCAGATCGCGCCGGAGCTCGGTGAAGGGGTGCTGGAGATGCTGAACGTCGAGGGGGCGATCGGCTCCCGCTCGGCGCGGGGCGGCACGGCGGAGTCGGCCGTCCGGACCCAGCTGGACGAGCTGGCGAGCGAGATGGCGTCGGCCCGGGGGTTCCTGGCTCGATAGGGTGATCCCTGTGAACAACGTTCTGGATCAGCTGAAGTGGCGGGGCCTGGTGGCCCAGACGACCGAGGAGGAGGCCCTGCGGGACCACCTCGAGGCCGGGCCCGTCAACTTCTATGTCGGCTTCGATCCGAGCGCGCCCTCGATCCACATCGGCAACCTCGTCCAGATCATCCTGGCCAAGCGACTGCAGGAGGCCGGCCACAACCCGTTCCTCCTCGTCGGCGGCGCCACCGGCATGATCGGTGACCCCCGGCAGGTGGGGGAGCGGGTGATGAACCCGGAGGAGACCGTACGGGAGTGGACCGAGAAGATCCGCGCCCAGGTCAGCCGGTTCCTGGACTTCGACGGCCCGCATGCGGCGAGGGTGGTGAACAACTACGACTGGACCTCGACGATGAACGTTATCGAGTTCCTCCGCGACATCGGCAAGCACTTCCCGGTCAACCGGATGCTGGCTCGCGAGGTGGTCCGGTCGCGGCTGGACTCGGGGATCTCCTACACGGAGTTCTCCTACGTCCTGCTCCAGTCGATGGACTACCGGCACCTGCACCGCGAGTACGGGATCACGCTGCAGACCGGCGGGAACGACCAGTGGGGCAACCTCACCGCCGGGGTGGAGTTGATCCGTCGCTCGGACGGGGCGCACGTGCACGCCATGTCGACGCCGCTGATCACCAAGGCCGACGGCTCGAAGTTCGGCAAGTCCGAGGGCGGCGCGATCTGGCTCGACGCCGACATGCTCAGCCCCTACTCGTTCCACCAGTTCTTCCTGAACGCGGAGGACGAGAAGGTCATCGACTACGTCAAGGTGTTCACCGCCCGCAGCCCGGAGGAGATCGCCGAGCTGGAGGAGAGTCTCCACCAGGAGCCCTGGAAGCGGGCCGCGCAGCACGCCCTCGCCGACGATGTCACGACGTTGGTGCACGGTGCGGACGAGACCCGCAAGGCGAGAGCCGCGGCGGAGGCCGTGTTCGGACGCTCGGATCTCACCGACCTGGATGCCCGGACCCTGAAGGCCGTCCTCAGTGATATCTCCTTGACGCCGCTGCCCACCGGGGCGGACCTGCCCACTGTTGTCGACATCCTGGAGACCGCCGGCGTGGTCGGCTCGAAGTCTGCGGCCCGGCGCGCGATCAACGAGGGCGGTGCCTACATCAACAACGTCAAGGTGACTGACGCCGAGGCTCGGCTCACCGCTGCCGATCTGTTGCACGGGACGTACGTCGTCGCCCGCCGCGGTAAGAAGACCATCGGCGGTGTGGCGGTCGAGCGCGGCTGAGCCACGATCCTCCCGGCCGGCGGTGGGTGACCCATGTCACTCACCGCCGGTTTGACGATCCCGTCCCGGACGGGTAGTGTTCATCGAGCCCTGTTGGGAACGGGCCCTCGCAAGAGGGTTTGTCACCGGGGCCTTCACCTTCCACTCTGATCCTTGGGTCAGGGTGGGGTCTGCTCATCTGAGCCCGAGCGGTCTGCCGCCGGAGCCCGGGGAGCAGCCGGGGATGTCAGTCGGATTTGACTCCGGCGGACCTCCTCTCTATGGTGGGGGAGTTGCTTTTCGCAGGGAATGCTCGAGAGGGCCTTTCCGGATAACCAACTCTTGTATTTCGGATTCCGCCGGTCAACCCTTTTCGGGCTGGCAGGAATGGGTATTCGGAATACCGGTGAGGGAATCACCGGATTTGACTCCGGATGATGAAATCACTAAAGTGGTTCGAGTCGCCGGAACGGGGAATCGGGATGGTGATCCTGATGGCCAGGGATGGTGGTTGGGGCTTGGTGGTCTGAGGGAGTCGGGTTTGACTTCGTGAGGATTGCTGGGTAGGGTTGGTCTGGTCGCCCCGGGCGGCTCCGGATTGTTCCGGGGTGGTTTGGTGTGTGTCCGATGTTTGAGAACTCAACAGTGTGCTTTGTTTAGTCAATGCCAAATGACATCACTTTTGGTGGTGTTTGACATCACGAATGTTTGTTTGTGTTGTCCCCGGCTGGCTCTCTTCGGGGGGTTGGTCGGAATTTCTTTGAGATGTTGATGGACCAGTTTATGTCTGGTATGTCGGGTCTCTCTCTGTGTGACGCTTTTCGCCCTGCTTTGGTGGGGTGTGGCGATATTTTTTCGATGGAGAGTTTGATCCTGGCTCAGGACGAACGCTGGCGGCGTGCTTAACACATGCAAGTCGAACGGTAAGGCCCTTCGGGGTACACGAGTGGCGAACGGGTGAGTAACACGTGAGTGACCTGCCCCTCACTTCGGGATAACTTCCAGAAATGGTGGCTAATACCGGATATGACTCCTGCCTGCATGGGTGGGGGTGGAAAGTTTTTGCGGTGGGGGATGGACTCGCGGCCTATCAGCTTGTTGGTGAGGTAGTGGCTCACCAAGGCGTCGACGGGTAGCCGGCCTGAGAGGGTGACCGGCCACATTGGGACTGAGATACGGCCCAGACTCCTACGGGAGGCAGCAGTGGGGAATATTGCGCAATGGGCGGAAGCCTGACGCAGCAACGCCGCGTGCGGGATGACGGCCTTCGGGTTGTAAACCGCTTTCACTCATGACGAAGCTTTTGTGACGGTAGTGGGAGAAGAAGCACCGGCCAACTACGTGCCAGCAGCCGCGGTGATACGTAGGGTGCGAGCGTTGTCCGGAATTATTGGGCGTAAAGAGCTTGTAGGCGGTTTGTCGCGTCGAAAGTGAAAACTCGGGCCTTAATCCTGAGCTTGCTTTCGATACGGGCTGACTAGAGGAAGGTAGGGGAGAATGGAATTCCTGGTGGAGCGGTGGAATGCGCAGATATCAGGAGGAACACCAGTGGCGAAGGCGGTTCTCTGGACCTTTCCTGACGCTGAGAAGCGAAAGCGTGGGGAGCAAACAGGCTTAGATACCCTGGTAGTCCACGCCGTAAACGGTGGGCACTAGGTGTGGGTCACATTCCACGTGATCCGTGCCGTAGCTAACGCATTAAGTGCCCCGCCTGGGGAGTACGGCCGCAAGGCTAAAACTCAAAGGAATTGACGGGGGCCCGCACAAGCGGCGGAGCATGCGGATTAATTCGATGCAACGCGAAGAACCTTACCTGGGTTTGACATCTGCCGGATGGTCGCAGAGATGTGGCTTCCCTTTGGGCCGGTTGACAGGTGGTGCATGGCTGTCGTCAGCTCGTGTCGTGAGATGTTGGGTTAAGTCCCGCAACGAGCGCAACCCTTGTCCTATGTTGCCAGCAATTCGGTTGGGGACTCATAGGAGACTGCCGGGGTCAACTCGGAGGAAGGTGGGGATGACGTCAAGTCATCATGCCCCTTATGTCCAGGGCTTCACGCATGCTACAATGGCCGGTACAAAGAGCTGCGAGCCTGTGAGGGTGAGCGAATCTCAAAAAGCCGGTCTCAGTTCGGATTGGGGTCTGCAACTCGACCCCATGAAGTCGGAGTCGCTAGTAATCGCAGATCAGCAACGCTGCGGTGAATACGTTCCCGGGCCTTGTACACACCGCCCGTCAAGTCATGAAAGTCGGCAACACCCGAAGCCGGCGGCCCAACCCTGTGTGGGAGGGAGTCGTCGAAGGTGGGGCTGGTAATTAGGACTAAGTCGTAACAAGGTAGCCGTACCGGAAGGTGCGGCTGGATCACCTCCTTTCTAAGGAGCCCATGACAACGCAGCATGCTCGGTCGTCCCGTGTGCGGGGCGGTGCGGGGGTGGCTGTGGTTGCCGGTCGGATCGGTCGCCGTGGTGGTGGCCGGCGGTGCCGGTGGGTTTTCTGGGTGGAACATTGACTGCTCCTGTCATTGTGCAGGGGTCACCGGGTTTTCTGGTGGGTGGGGCGCACTGTTGGGTCCTGAGACCTCGGCCACGGGTTGCTTTCGGGCGGCTGGTTGCTTTCGGGTAGCTGGTTGCTTTCGGGTAGCGTGGCGGGTTTCTGGTGCCGGGATCGCAGCTGATCAGGGATGGTTGGTTGTGGTGGTGGTTGTGTTTTGAGAACTTCATAGTGGACGCGAGCATCTTTGTAGATTTTTCTTGATATTTGTGTTGGGAAAGCTACTAAGGGCGATCGGTGGATGCCTTGGCACCAAGAGCCGATGAAGGACGCGGTAACCTGCGATAAGCCCCGGGGAGTTGGTAAACGAGCGGTGATCCGGGGGTGTCCGAATAGGGAAACCTTGAATGTCTCCAGTCATGTGGAGCAGCCTCTACCTGAATGTATAGGGTAGTGGGAGGGAACGTGGGGAAGTGAAACATCTCAGTACCCATAGGAAGAGAAAACAATAGTGATTCCGTTAGTAGTGGCGAGCGAACGCGGATGAGGCCAAACTGCGTGTGTGTGATAGCTGACAGGTGTTGCATGCGTGGGGTTGTGGGGCTCGACTTGATCCGGCTGTTGACGGGTCGTGGAGTCAGAAATGTGTGGTGAAGTCGAAGGATTCTGGGAAGGTCCGGCAGAGTAGGTAAGACCCCTGTAGACGTAAGCTGCGCACTCCATTGTCGGGTTCCCAAGTAGCACGGGACTCCTGGAATTTCGTGTGAATCTGGCGGGACCACCCGCTAAGCCTGAATACTCCTTGGTGACCGATAGCGGATCAGTACCGTGAGGGAATGGTGAAAAGTACCCCGGGAGGGGAGTGAAATAGTACCTGAAACCGGTCGCCTACAAGCCGTCGGAGCCTTCTTTGGGGGGTGACGGCGTGCCTATTGAAAAATGAGCCTGCGAGTTAGTGGTGTGTGGCGAGGTTAACCCGTGTGGGGGAGTCGTAGCGAAAGCGAGTCCGATAAGGGCGTTGAGTCGCATGCTCTAGACCCGAAGCGTAGTGATCTATCCATGGCCAGGTTGAAGCGTCGGTAAGACGTCGTGGAGGACCGAACCCACCTAGGTTGAAAACTGGGGGGATGAGCTGTGGATAGGGGTGAAAGGCCAATCAAACTACGTGATAGCTGGTTCTCCCCGAAATGCATTTAGGTGCAGCGTCGCGTGTTTCTTCCCGGAGGTAGAGCACTGGATGGTCTAGGGGGCCTACAAGCTTACCGAAATCAGCCAAACTCCGAATGCCGGTGAAGTGAGAGCGTGGCAGTGAGACAGTGGGGGATAAGCTTCATTGTCGAGAGGGAAACAGCCCAGATCATCAGCTAAGGCCCCTAAGCGGCTACTGAGTGGAAAAGGATGTGGAGTTGCGGTGACAACCAGGAGGTTGGCTTGGAAGCAGCCATCCTTGAAAGAGTGCGTAATAGCTCACTGGTCAAGTGATTCTGCGCCGACAATTCAGCGGGGCTAAGTAGTCCGCCGAAGCTGTGGCATTCACATTTTTGTGGATGGGTAGGGGAGCGTCGTGCGTGTGGTGAAGCAGTCGGGTGACCGGGTGTGGAGTGCGTGCGAGTGAGAATGCAGGCATGAGTAGCGAATGACGGGTGAGAAACCCGTCCGCCGAATATCCAAGGGTTCCAGGGTCAAGCTAATCTGCCCTGGGTAAGTCGGGACCTAAGGCGAGGCCGACAGGCGTAGTCGATGGACAACGGGTTGATATTCCCGTACCGGTGTAATGGCGCCCCTGCCGAGGCGCGCGATGCTGAGCACGGAAGCCGTGCCCATGGCTGCCTTCGGGTGGTGTGGGTGGGGTGACTCTGCGACCCAGACGTGTAGTAGGCAAGCTACGGAGTGACGCAGGAAGGTAGCCCATCCTGGGCGGTGGTTGTCCCAGGGTAAAGGTGTAGGACGGGGTGTAGGTAAATCCGTGCCCCGCGGTGTCTGAGACCTGATGCCACTGCCACACTTGGTGTGGTGGTGTGGGTGATCCTCGGCTGCCGAGAAAAGCTTCGTGAGCGATGTCATGAGCCGCCCGTACCCGAAACCGACACAGGTGGATGAGTAGAGAATACTAAGGCGATCGAGAGAATCGTGGTTAAGGAACTCGGCAAAATACCCCCGTAACTTCGGGATAAGGGGGGCCGGAGGCGTGACCCTGCCTGGCGTGGGGGAGCGTTGATGGCCGCAGAGACCAGGCCCAAGCGACTGTTTATCAAAAACACAGGTCCGTGCGAAGTCGTAAGACGAGGTATACGGACTGACTCCTGCCCGGTGCTGGAAGGTTAAGGGGACGTGTCAACTTCGGTGAAGCACTGAACTTAAGCCCCAGTAAACGGCGGTGGTAACTATAACCATCCTAAGGTAGCGAAATTCCTTGTCGGGTAAGTTCCGACCTGCACGAATGGAGTAACGACTCGGGCACTGTCTCAACCACGAACTCGGTGAAATTGCATTACGAGTAAAGATGCTCGTTACGCGCAGCAGGACGGAAAGACCCCGGGACCTTTACTATAGTTTGGTATTGGTGATCGGTACAGCTTGTGTAGGATAGGTGGGAGACGTTGAAGCGGTCACGCCAGTGATTGTGGAGTCATTGTTGAAATACCACTCTGGTTGTTCTGGTTATCTAACCTCGGACCATGATCTGGTTCAGGGACAGTGCCTGATGGGTAGTTTGACTGGGGCGGTCGCCTCCCAAAGAGTAACGGAGGCGCCCAAAGGTTCCCTCAGCCTGGTTGGCAATCAGGTGTCGAGTGTAAGTGCACAAGGGAGCTTGACTGTGAGACCGACGGGTCGAGCAGGGACGAAAGTCGGGACTAGTGATCTGACGGTGGCGTGTGGAAGCGCCGTCACTCAACGGATAAAAGGTACCCCGGGGATAACAGGCTGATCTTGCCCGAGCGTCCATAGCGACGGCATGGTTTGGCACCTCGATGTCGGCTCGTCGCATCCTGGGGCTGGAGTCGGTCCCAAGGGTTGGGCTGTTCGCCCATTAAAGCGGCACGCGAGCTGGGTTCAGAACGTCGTGAGACAGTTCGGTCCCTATCCGCTGCGCGCGTAGGAGTCTTGAGAAGGGCTGTCCTTAGTACGAGAGGACCGGGACGGACCAACCTCTGGTGTGCCAGTTGTCCTGCCCAGGGCATGGCTGGTTGGCTACGTTGGGGAGTGATAACCGCTGAAAGCATCTAAGCGGGAAGCACGCTTCAAGATGAGGACTCCCACTTTTGGTAAGGCCCCCAGTAGACGACTGGGTTGATAGGTCGGATGTGGAAGCCTGGTAACGGGTGGAGCTGACCGATACTAATAGGCCGAGGGCTTACCCCAAACACACAAGACTTTCCTGTGAAGATTGTTCGCGTCCACTATGTTGTTCCCGGAACACAAACACCGTTCCTGACACCCCACCCCCGGCCTGTCCAGGCTGGTAGATCCAGCCTGTCCGGGTTGGCGGGTGGGGGACAGTTGAATAGTGGTACTGTTTCGACAGTGTTACGGTGATCATGGCGGAAGGGAAATACCCGGCCACATTCCGAACCCGGAAGTCAAGCCTTCCAGCGCCGATGGTACTGCACACGGGAGTGTGTGGGAGACTAGGACATCGCCGGACAACACACCACCCCTCCACAAGGGGGTGGAACGGCTGCAGGCCGGCACCCCACAGGTGCCGGCCTCAACTGCGTTACACACTTTTTGAAAGGACTCGCCATGGGCGACGAGAACAGGGGACACCAGGGCGGTTCCGATCGCGGTGGTCACAGTGGTGGCGCCCACGGCGGGCAGGGTGGCGGTGGTCGCGGCGGGCGCCCGGGCGGTGGCGAGCGAGGCGGCTACGGTGGCGACCGGCGAGGGGGGCGCTCCGGCGACGACCGTGGCCGCGAAGGCGGCGACCGCGGACGCGGTAGCGATCGAAACGGTCGGCGTCCCGAGGGCGGACGCTCCGGCGGGTACCGCGGCGACCGACCTCAGGGAGACCGTTCGGGCGGCTATCGGGGTGAGCGTTCAGGCGACGACCGTTCGGGTGGTTACCGGGGCGAGCGCCCTGAAGGTGGTCGTTCCGGTGGTCAGCGGGGTGAGCGTGCTGGCGACGAGCGGTCCAGCGGGTACCGCGGCTCCCGGTCCGGGGACCAGCGTTCGGGTGGTTACCGGGGCGAGCGCCCTGAGGGTGGTCGTTCCGGTGGTTACCGGGGTGAGCGTGCTGGCGACGAGCGGTCCGGCGGGTACCGCGGCTCCCGGTCCGGCAGCGGCCGTCCCGGCGACGGACGCAGCGATCGGCAGGACTGGAAGGCCGAGGGAGGCCGGTCGGAGCGTGGCGGAGCAGCGGAGGGACGTGGTGGACGTCCGAACCAGGCTCGATCCGGTGGCGGGCCGCAAGGAGGCCGTGGTCCCCGACGTGCCGAGGACATGCGGCGCGGCGAGGGTGATCATGGCGAGCAGATGCGCCAGGGCTCGCGTCCGGAGCGGGGCCGCGAAGGCGGTCAGGGGAACCGTACCTGGCAGGACTCCCGGGACCGCCGCGGTGGCGACCGCGATCGTGGACGCGACAAGCCGGGCTTCGCCAAGCGTGGTCCGGCGGGACGTGGCGGTGGCCCCGAGCGCGGACGCGGTCTGGAGCGCGACCGAGGACAGGGCGGGCGGCCCGAGCGTGAGCCCCTGCCGCCGGGTCTGGAGCGGGCGGCCGACGAACCGCCGGTGCCGCAGGAGGTCGATCTGTCCCGCCTGCCGCGCCAGGTCCGGGCGGAGCTGCGCAGCCTGTCGGCTGAAGCCGCCGAGTTCGTGAGCGCCCACCTGGTGGCGGCCGGTGACCTGATCGATGACGATCCCGCGCTGGCCCTGCGCCATGCCCAGGCTGCCAAGCGCCGCGGCGCCCGACTGCCGCTGGTCCGTGAGGCCGTGGCGGAGACGGCGTACGCGGCGGAGGACTTCGCAGTGGCGCTCACGGAGTACCGCGCTCTGCGGCGCCTCACCGGCGACTCCGCATACCTGCCCGTGATGGCGGACTGCGAGCGGGCGCTGGGACGGCCCGAGGAAGCGCTGCGCCTGGTACGGGAGGCCAAGCTGGTCGACATGACCCAGCGCAGCCGGGTGGAACTGGTGATCATCGAAGCCGGCGCGCGTGAGGATCTCGGCCAGGCCAAGGAGGGACTGCGGGTGCTGAGGTCATTCCTGAGCCACGTGTCTCCGGAGATCCCGCACGAGGCCCATGCCCGTCTGGCGTACGCGTACGCGGCGATGCTGCTGCGCCACGATGAGCCGGAGGAAGCGCGCGAGTGGTTCGTCCGTGCGGACGACCTCGACACGGCCCGCGAACTGGACGCCGCCGACCAGATCGAGCTGCTCGACGGTGTGGACTTCGAGTTCGACTTCGAGGACGAAGAGGACGAGACGACCGAAGCAGACGAAACAGAAGAACCGGACGCTACAGAGGAACCGGACGCGACGGTACCTCCGGCGGACGCGGAGACCGAGACCGATCTCCGGACCGAACCGGAGCCGGAGACTGATGTCCGGCCCGAGTCCGAGTCCGAGCCGGACACGGCGGCCGAGCCTGAGGCAGAGGACGATCGGAAGAACGATGAGGGAGCCGCTGATGAGTGAGGTGATCGCCGCGTACGACGCAGCGCTGTTCGATCTGGACGGCGTGGTCTACCTCGGTCCGGAAGCTGTCCCCGGTGCTCCCGAGGGGATCGCCGCACTCCGTGACCGGTCGGTGCCGGTCTGCTTCGTGACGAATAACGCGGCGCGGGCGCCCGAGGCGGTCGTCGACCAGCTGGTCGGTCTCGGCATCCCGTGCACCCCCGACGAGGTGATCACCTCTGGGCAGGCCGGGGTCCGGATGCTGACCGAGGAGCTTCCCCAGGGAGCGAAGGTCCTGGTGTGCGGGTCACGGGCACTCACCGACCAGGTCACCGCCGCGGGATTCGTGGTGACCACCTCGGCGGACGATGCCCCCGACGCGGTGATCCAGGGCTACGAGCCCGACCTGCCATGGTCGACGCTGACCGAGACCGCCCTCGCCGTCCAGCGCGGCGCCCGGTGGTTCGCCACCAACGCCGATCCCACCCGGCCGACCCACCGCGGGCTGGAACCGGGCGCCGGCGCCCAGATCGCCGTCGTCCGGATGGTCGTCGGTGGCAACCCGCAGGCCGCCGGCAAGCCGGAAAGGCCCCTGATGCAGGCGGCCGCGGCGCGGCTCGGCGCCGGGCGGCCGATCTTCGTCGGCGACCGGCTCGACACCGACGTCGCCGGCGGGCGCAACGCCGGCATGGACACCATGCTCGTCTTCTCCGGGACCCACCGGGCCCCGGAGCTGTTCGCGGCGGACCCGGCACACCGCCCGACCCATCTCGGGCGGGACCTGCGCGACCTGCTCGCGCCGGCCGCGACGGTGACCCGGAACGGTGACGAGGCCTGCTGCGGCGACGCGCGGGTGCGGCTCGTCGACGGCAGCGTGACCATCGTGGCGGCCGATGACCCCCTCGACTTGGTCCGGGCGACGGCCGCCCTGGTCTGGGCGGCCCGCGACGAGGGCCGCGCCGCCGATCCGTCCGCCGTCGAAGCGGCGGTGGCCGCGGAGCTGGGTCGGTGACCTCGGCGTCCCGGAGACTGGATCGCGCGCTCGCCGAGCTGGGCCTCGCCCGCTCCCGCAGCCATGCCCAGGAGCTGATCCGCTCCGGGCGGGTCCGGATCGCGGGGCGGGTCGTGACCCGTCCGGCGACCACCGTCTCCGCGGACGCCGACCTCGACGTCGACGGTGAGGAGTGGGTCGGCCGCGCCGCCCACAAACTGCTCGGCGCCCTCGACGATCTCCCGGTCCCGATCCCTGCCCGCGCCCTCGACATCGGCGCCTCCACCGGCGGCTTCACCCAGGTGTTGCTCGACCGCGGCTGCCACGAGGTGTTCGCGGTGGACGTCGGACACGGCCAGCTCGCCCCGGTGCTGCGTGGCGACCCCAGGGTCCGGCTCCGTGAGGGGCTCAACGCCAAGGGCCTGACCCTCGCCGACCTGGACGACCGGCCGGTCGATCTGGTCGTCGCGGACGTCTCCTTCATCTCGCTCACCCAGCTGCTCCGGGCGATCACCGGTGTGTGCAGCGCCGCGGCGTACGCTCTGCTCATGGTCAAGCCCCAGTTCGAGGTCGGACGTGAGGGGCTGGACGGCAGAGGCGTCGTGCGCGACGAGTACGCCCGGCGCGCGGCGGTCGACGGCGTGGCGACCGCGGCCGAGGACCTCGACTGGACCGTGACGGGGCGTGCCCCCAGTCGGCTGCCCGGCCCCGCCGGCAACGTCGAGTACTTCCTGCGCCTGACGCGGAACGGAAGGTGAGCAGAACGAGCGAGCATTTCGCGGACGGATCACAGAACGGACCGGCACCGTGGGCCGGGCACCGGCGTGGGACCCGCGACTTCAGCCGGCTGCTGGCGGCGATGTTCTTCGCCGGGGTCGCCACCTTCGCCCAGCTTTACGCCCCGCAGGCGGTACTGCCGGCGATCAGCACTGGGCTGCGCGTGGTCCCGGCCGAGGCGGCCCTGCTGGTCTCCGCCGCCACCGGCGGCCTGGCCGTCTCGGTGTTGCTGTGGTCCTGGCTGGCCGACCGCCGGGGCCGGGTCCGGACGATGACGCTCGCGATCGTGCTCGCCACCGTGATCGGGGCGGCCTTCGCCTTCACCTCGTCACTGCCAGTGATGGTCGTCCTGCGGTTCCTCGAGGGCGGCTGTCTCGGCGGCGTGGCGGGAGTCGCGGTCGCGTACATCACCGAGGAGACCCATGCCGCCTCGATGGCCGCCGCAACCGGCCTCTACATCTCCGGCACCTCGCTGGGCGGCCTGTCGGGGCGGCTCGTCTCCGGCCCCGTCACCGACCTGACCGGCTCCTGGCGGGCCGGGGTCGGCGCGGTGATCGCCCTCAGCGCGGTCGCCGCCGTCCTGTTCGCGGTGCTGGTGCCGCCGGCCCGGCGGTTCACCCCACGGCGGACGTCCCTGCTCGACGTGTCCCGGCGGGCGGTGGCGCACCTGCGCAGCCCGCGGATGCTGGCCGTCTTCGCCCAGGGGTTCTGCCTGATGGGTGCCTTCGTCACCGTGTACAACTACCTCGGCTTCCGCCTGGAGCGGCCGCCGTTCGAGCTGTCCCCGACGATCACCTCGCTGCTGTTCCTGTCCTACCTGGCGGGCACCTGGTCCTCCCAGCGGGCGACCCGGGCCGCGGTGCGGCTGGGGCGGCGTACGGTCCTGGTGGGCGCCGGCGGCCTGATGCTGGCCGGCCTGGCCCTCACCTGGGTCCCCGGCATCGCCGTCATCATCCTCGGGCTGGTCGTGCTGACCGCCGGGTTCTTCGCCGGACATGCCATCGCCTCGGCGCTGGGCGGCATCCTGGCCACCGAGGGACGAGCCCAGGCGACCGCCCTCTACAACTTCTTCTACTACGGTGGGTCCTCCCTGATGGGCTGGGCCGGCGGCTACCTGTTCGCCGTCGGCGGGTGGCCGGCGGTGTCCGCCTTCTGCGGCCTCGCCGTGGCGGCGGCCATGGTCGCTGCCTGGGTGGGCCTGCGCCCCGACCCCACCCGCAGCGTTTAGGCTGGCCCGGTGAGCACCCCGCAACCCGGCCCCCTCGTCCGCGCCACCGACCCGGCGAAGGGCGCCGGCGACCGGCGCGTCGCGGTGATCACCCACACCCATCGTCCCGAAGCGGTGCGGGCCGCGGTGCAATTCATGCACGGCGTCGCCGCCCAGGGCATCACCTGTGTGCTGCCCCGCGCAGACGCGAAGGAGATGGCGTCGTTCCTGGCGGGTGCCGGACTGCAGACCGACTTGATCGACGAGGCCGGCACGAACGGCTGCGAACTTGCCGTCGTCTTCGGTGGCGACGGGACGATCCTGCGCGGCGTCGAATGGGCACTGTCCGTGGATCTGCCGATCCTCGGGGTCAACCTCGGTCATGTCGGGTTCCTCGCCGAGGCCGAATCCTCCCAGATCGACCAGGTGGTCGCTGCTGTCAGCCACCGCAGCTACCACACCGAGTCCCGGTTCACCGCCCGGGTCCGCGTCCTGTCCGGGCCCGGCGGGGAGGTCCTGTGGGAGTCGTTCGCGGTGAACGAGGCCTCCCTGGAGAAAGCTTCCCGGCAGCGGATGCTGGAGGCCGTGGTGGCCGTCAACGACCAGCCGCTGTCGCGGTGGAGCTGCGACGGCATCCTGGTCTCCACCCCGACCGGGTCCACCGCGTACGCGTTCTCCGCGGGCGGCCCGGTGACCTGGCCCGGCGTCGACGCGATGCTCATCGTCCCGCTCAGCGCCCACGCCCTGTTCAATCGGCCGGTCGTCGTGCCGGCCGACGCGCACGTCCACGTCCAGGTGGTGCGGGCCGAGCAGAACAATGCCGTCGTCTGGCTCGACGGGCGCCGGTCCTTCGACCTGGCCCCGGGCAACGTCCTCGACGTGACCCGCGGCGACCACCGGCTGCAGTTGGCCCGGATCGCCCCGGACGATTTCACCGGCCGGCTGGTCCGCAAATTCGGCCTGAACATCCAGGGCTGGCGCGGCGCCGCCGAGCGGCGCGGTGCGCAGGCCCAGGATCGGGCCGGCGACCACGAGGCCGGCGACCACGGGGGAGCCCGGGACCGGGCCGGCGCCCGGGATCCGCTTGAGACCCCGGAACGGCACGGGGCATGATCACCGAGCTGCGGATCAGCGACCTGGGGGTCATCGCCGAGGCGACCCTCGACCTGGCCCCCGGATTCACCGCGGTCACCGGCGAGACCGGGGCGGGCAAGACCATGATCGTCAGCGGCCTCGGCCTGCTGCTCGGCCAACGCGCGGCCCGGGGCATCGTCCGTCGCGATGCGGCGGGCACCGAGCGTACGGCTCGGGTGGAGGGCCGATTCGACCGACTGCCCGCGCCGGTCCTGACCCGGGTGACCGACCTCGGCGGCGCCCTCGACGAGCCGACGGACGATCCGGAGCTGGTGCTCGCCCGGACCGTCGGCGCCGCCGGGCGCTCCCGGGCGTACGTCGGTGGCGCGCAGGTGCCGGTCGCCTCGCTGTCCGCGGTGAGCGAGGACCTGATCACCATCCACGGGCAGTCGGGCCAGATCCGGCTCGCCCTTCCCGAGACCCAACGCGACATGCTCGACCGGTTCGGCGGCGAGGCGCTGCTGGCGATCCTGGCCGACTACCGGGCCACCTGGCAGGACTGGCGGGCCGCCGCCGCAGAGCTGGACACCCTGCGGGCCCAGGCCCGGGAACGGGCCAGGGAGGTCGACATGCTCCGGCACTCCCTCGACGAGATCGCCACCGTCGACCCGAAGCCGGGAGAGGACCAGGAGCTGGCCGCGGAGACCATCCGGCTGCAGGCGGTCGACGACCTGCGGATCGCCGCGGGACGGGCCGCCCTGGCGCTCAACGGCGACGAGGTCGACTTCGACACCTCCCCCGGAGCGGCCGCCCTGGTCGGGGTGGCGCGGCACGCCCTGGACGGGATCGCCGACGCCGACCCGGCCGCCTCGGCGCTGGCAGCCCGGACCCGCGAACTGGTCTACCAGCTCAACGACCTGGGCGCCGACCTGGCCGGTTACCTCGCCGGGCTGGAAGCCGATCCTGCCCGGCTCGAGGAGATCACCGGCCGGCGGGCCGCCCTGGCCGCCCTGCACCGCAAGTACGGCGAGACGACCGACGCGGTCCTGGCCTGGGCGGACTCCTCCCGGGCCCGCCTCGACGACCTGGTCGGCACCGACGACCGGATCGGTGAACTGGCTGCGGAGGTCGGCCGGCTCGGCTCCCGCCTGGCAGACCTGGCGGCGGAGCTCACCGCCGCCCGCACCACGGCCGCCCGACGACTCGAGGGATCGGTCCGCGAGGAGCTCGCCGCCCTGGCCATGCCGCGGGCCCGGCTGGCCGCGGTGCTGCAGCCCGCCGACCCCGGGCCGTGGGGCGCCGAGACGATCGAGTTCCTGTTCGCCGCCAACCCCGGATCGGAGCCCGGACCGCTGGGCAAGGTCGCCTCCGGCGGTGAGCTGTCCCGGGTCCGCCTCGCCCTTGAGGTGACCGTCGCCGACGCGCCGGGCCAGACCCTGGTCTTCGACGAGGTCGACGCGGGCGTCGGCGGTGCCGTCGCCGTCGAGATCGGCCGGCGGCTGAAGCGGCTCGCCGAGCGCTCCCAGGTCGTCGTCGTCACCCACCTCGCCCAGGTAGCGGCCTTCGCCGACCGGCACTTCGTCGTGGTGAAGGCCGACGACGGCCGGATCACCACCAGCGGCGTACGCGAGGTCGGCCAGGCCGACCGGGCCGGCGAGCTCGCCCGGATGATGGCCGGCATCGACGCCACCGACACCGCGCTGGCTCATGCCGAGGAACTGCTCGCGGTCGCCGCCGACGCGGCGGCCGGGTCGTTGGTCCCGGAGCGCTCCGCGCGATAGGGTGGAGGCCCGTGGGCCACGCGAATTTGAACCAGCATCACGTCGAGACCAAGCACATCTTCGTCACCGGAGGAGTCGCCTCGTCGCTCGGCAAGGGACTGACCGCCTCGAGCCTCGGCAACCTGCTGGTCGCCCGCGGGCTCCGGGTCACGATGCAGAAGCTGGATCCGTACATCAACGTGGATCCCGGCACGATGAACCCCTTCCAGCACGGCGAGGTCTTCGTCACCGAGGACGGCGCCGAGACCGATCTCGACATCGGTCACTACGAGCGTTTCCTCGATCGCAACCTCAACGCCGACGCCAACGTCACCACCGGCAAGGTGTACGCCTCGGTGATCGCCAAGGAGCGCCGCGGCGAGTACCTCGGTGACACTGTCCAGGTGATCCCGCATATCACCAACGAGATCAAGGACGAGATGCTGCGGATGGGCGGCGACGAGGTCGACGTGGTCATCCACGAGATCGGCGGCACCGTCGGTGACATCGAGTCGCTGCCCTTCCTCGAGGCGGCCCGACAGGTGCGTCGGGAGGTCGGCCGGGACAACTCGTTCTTCCTGCACGTCTCCCTGGTGCCCTACCTCGGGCCGTCCGGTGAACTGAAGACCAAGCCGACCCAGCACTCCGTCGCCGCGCTGCGCCAGGGCGGCATCCAGCCGGACGCCATCGTCTGCCGCTCCGACCGTGAGATCCCCGGCGGCATCAAGCACAAGATCGCACTGTTCTGTGACGTCGAGGAGGAGGCTGTCATCTCCTGCCCCGACGCCCCGTCGATCTACGACATCCCCAAGGTGCTCTACACCGAGGGCCTCGACGTCTTCGTCGTCCGCCGCCTCAACCTGCCGTTCCGTGACGTCGACTGGACGAAGTGGAACGACCTGCTGGAGCGGGTCCACGCGCCGCGTGAAGAGGTCACCATCGCCCTGGTCGGCAAGTACATCGACCTGCCCGACGCCTACCTGTCGGTCACCGAGGCGCTGCGTGCCGGCGGCTTCGCGAACTGGGCCAAGGTCACCGTCAAGTGGGTCGCCTCCGACACCTGCGAGACCCCGGAGGGGGCGGCCGAGCAGCTCGGCGATGTCGACGGGATCTGCGTGCCCGGCGGCTTCGGTATCCGTGGCGTCGAGGGCAAGATCGGCGCCGTACGTTTCGCCCGCGAGCACCGCCTCCCGATCCTCGGGCTGTGCCTGGGCCTGCAGGTGATGGTGATCGAGGTCGCCCGGCACCTGGCCGGCATCGAGGGCGCCGACTCCTCCGAGTTCAACCCCGACACCACCGACCCGGTGATCGCCACCATGGCCGAGCAGCAGGCGATCGTCTCCGGTGAGGGTGACCTGGGCGGCTCGATGCGCCTCGGTGCGTACGACGCGACGCTGGAACGCGACTCCCAGGTGTCCCGCCTCTACGGCACGGTGCACGTCTCCGAACGTCACCGCCACCGCTACGAGGTGAACAATGCCTATCGGGAGCGGCTCGAACAGGCCGGGCTGGTGATCTGCGGCACCTCCCCGGACCGCAACCTGGTCGAGTTCATCGAGCTCGCCGAGGACATCCATCCGTACTTCGTCGCGACCCAGGCCCACCCCGAGTTCAAGTCGCGCCCGACCCGCCCGCACCCGCTGTTCGCCGGCCTGGTCCGGGCCGCACTGCAGCGCCGCGACAGCGACCGGCTGCCGGTCGAGGACGAGGCCTGACGTGACCGACGGTCCCACCGCCGACGTCCCCGGTGCCGCTGACATACTCGCGGACCCCGGCGCGCTCGCGCCCGCCGAGCTGCGCGACGTCCCGATGGCGTGGCCGGTCAGCTCCCGCCAGCTGGTCGGCGAGGGGGCGATCTTCGATCTCGTCCGTGACCAGGTGGTCGACCCGACCGGCGCCGAGCTGCGTCGGGAGTGGATCCGCCACCCCGGCGCGGTCGGCGTGATCGCCCTCGACGCCGCCGACCGGGTGGTGCTGGTCCGCCAGTATCGCCACCCGGCGGGGCTGCGGCTGGTCGAACCGCCGGCCGGTCTGCTCGACGTCGAGGGGGAGGACTACCTCGCCGCCGCGCAACGCGAACTCGCCGAGGAGGTCGGCCTGCGGGCCGACGACTGGCGGGTGCTGGTCGACATGTTCACCTCCCCGGGCGCCAGTCAGGAGAGCATCCGGATCTACCTGGCCCGGGGCCTGCATGACGAGCCCCGCCCCGACGGCTTCGTCGCCGACGGCGAGGAGGCCCAGATGGACATCGTCCGGGCCGGCCTCGGCGACGTCGTCGAGGCGATCCTCGACGGCCGGCTGCAGAACCCGGTGCTCGTCGCCGGGGTGATGGCTGCCGCCGCGGCCCGACCCGGCGGTTGGGGCCGGCTCCGCCCCGCCGATGCCCCGTGGCCCGCCCGCGGGCTGCGCGACGAGTTCCTGGCCCGCGCCCCGTTCGCCTGAGTACCGGGGCCACAGTGGTGATGATCGGTGACCGGCGCGCCGGCCGGCCTCGGCGGCCCCGAGGCGGAATCCGATGACCGGCACGGCGCGGGGCGAGGACACCGGCCGGAACAACCGGATCGGTGACCTGGTCGCTGCCTTCCTGGCCCACCTCGGCGTCGAGCGAGGCCTGTCCGACAACACGCTGAGCAACTACCGTCGCGACCTGGACCGCTACCGCGACTACCTGCGCGGGCGGGGCATCACCGATCCCGACGCGATCACCGAGGCCGTCGTCGGCGGATTCGCCACGCACCTGTCGACCGGCGACCCGGACCACCCGCCGCTGGCGGCATCCTCGGTCGCCCGGGCCGTCGTCGCGGTCCGCTCCTTCCACCGCTTCGCCGCCCGGGAGGGACTGATCCCCGCCGACCCCGCCGCCGACATCCACCCGCCGTCGACCGGCCGCCACCTGCCGAAGGCGCTGACCGTCGAGCAGGTCGAGGCGCTGCTCGTCGCGCCCGACCGGGACACCCCGGTGGGGCTGCGCGACGCGGCCCTGCTGGAACTGCTGTACGGCACCGGTGCGCGGATCTCCGAGATCGTCCGGCTCGACGTGGACGACCTCACCCGGGTGCTCCGAGCGCTGGCCGACGGGCCGGCTGCGCTACGACTGTTCGGCAAGGGCGCCAAGGAACGGCTGGTGCCGTTGGGGTCGTACGCCGCCCGCGCCGTCGAGGCCTGGCTGGTCCGCGGCCGCCCGGCGATGGCGTCCCGTGGCAGCGGCGATCCGGCGCTGCTGCTCAACACGCGCGGGGCGCGACTGTCCCGGCAGAGCGCCTGGGAGGCGATCCGCCGCGCCGCCGGCGCGGCCGGGCTGGAGGTCGAGATCTCCCCGCACACCCTGCGCCACTCGTACGCCACACACCTGCTCGACGGCGGCGCGGACGTCCGGGTGGTGCAGGAACTGCTCGGGCACGCGTCGGTGACGACGACCCAGATCTACACCCTGGTGACCGTCGACCACCTGCGCGAAGTGTACGCGGAGGCCCATCCGCGGGCGCGGTGACGCTAGACTTTACCCCCAGTGCCCGACAGGGGTGGGTAGTGTTGGCTTCGACAGCTCGAGGGGGTTCCGTGGACCGGTTCGGTGAGGCGCGCGATGACGACGCGGCACTGTTCGACGTCGAAACGCCCGACACCGACGACTCCGGCAACGGCCCGACCGGCCGCCCCTGGCCCGACCTGCCGACGCCGACCCCGCCCGCGCCCGGCCCGAAGCACGCCACGATCATCGCCCTGTGCAACCAGAAGGGTGGCGTCGGCAAGACCACGACGACCATCAACCTGGGGGCCGCCCTGGTGGAGACCGGCCGCAAGGTGCTGCTGGTGGACCTCGACCCGCAGGGCTCGCTGTCGGTCGGGCTGGGGATCAACCCGCACACCCTCGAACTGAGCATCTACAACCTCCTCCTCGGCTCCGGCGTGGACGCCGACGACGTCATCGCCGAGTCGCCGGTGGAGGGGATGGACATCCTGCCCAGCAACATCGACCTGTCGGCCGCCGAGATCCAGCTCGTCGCCGAGGTGGCCCGCGAGTCCACCCTGTCGCGGGTCCTCGAGCCGCTGCGGGATCGCTACGACGTGATCCTGGTCGACTGCGCCCCGTCGCTGGGCCTGCTCACCGTCAACGCCCTCACCGCCGCGGACACCGTGGTGATCCCGCTGGAGTGCGAGTTCTTCGCGCTGCGCGGCGTGGCGCTGTTGACCGACACCATCGCGAAGATCCAGGACCGGCTCAATCCGCGGCTGACCGTGCTCGGCCTGCTCGGCACGATGTACGACGGCCGCACCCTGCACGCCCGCGAGGTGCTGCAGACCGTCGTCGACGCGTTCGGGGAACAGGTCTTCTACACCGTCATCCGTCGTACGGTGAAGTTCCCCGAGACGACCGTCGCGGGGGAGCCGATCACCACGTACGCGTCCAGCTCACCCGGCGCCGAGGCCTACCGGTCCCTGGCGCGGGAGGTGTTGGCCCGCCTCGGGTCCTGAGCGGTGATGGCCGGCCCCGACGCCACCCCCCGCCCACTGTCGGACCCGACCGACACCGACCGTCCCTGAACGCCCGCCGAGCGGTGCCCACCCGTGCCCGTCCGGCACCACCGCACCGCCGGCCCACCCGCCGGCGGCGACCGAGCCCGAACCCCACCCGAGGAGAGCGATGACCGAGACCGACACCGACGACGAGCAGGGCGGCATCCGGCTGCAGAAGGTCCTCGCCCAGGCGGGCATCGCGTCCCGCCGGGCCAGCGAGCAGCTGATCGAGGAGGGCCGGGTCGAGGTGAACGGCGAGGTGGTCACCGAACAGGGCCGGCGGGTCGACCCCGAGAAGGACGAGATCCGGGTCGACGGGTCCCGCATCCCCACCGCCCGTCGCCACGTCTACACCGTGCTGAACAAGCCACGTGGCGTCGTCTCGACGATGGACGACCCGGAAGGACGCGAGACCCTCAGCGACTACGTCGACCGGCGCAACGTCCGGCTCTTCCATGTCGGGCGGCTGGACACCGAGACCGAGGGCCTGATCATCCTCACCAACGACGGGGAGTTCGCCCACCGGCTGGCCCACCCTTCCTACGAGGTGCCCAAGACGTACGTCGCCCAGGTGCTCGGGCAGGTGTCGGCGCACACGCTGAAGCGGATCCAGCGGGGCATCACCCTCGACGACGGTCCCGTACGGCCCGACAGGGTCAAGCTGATGCAGACCCAGCCGGACGCGACCCTGCTGCAGATCACCTTGCACGAGGGGCGCAACCGGGTGGTCCGGCGGATGATGGAGGCGTTCGGCCATCCGGTGCAGAAACTCACCCGGATCGCGATCGGACCGGTGCGGCTCGGCCGGCTGCAGCCCGGCGAGATGCGTGATCTCACCCGCGAGGAGCTGGGCAAGCTGCTCGACCTGGTCGGGATGTGACCAGGGGTCCGATGTGACGAGGAGACCGGTGTGACGAGGGCGGCGGAGCCGGGCCAGGCGCGGACCCGGCGGATCTACGGGCTGGAGACCGAGTATGGATTGACCAGCCGGCCCCGCGGCGACCGGCGGGTCGGGCCGGAGGAGGTCGCCCGGCAGATGTTCCGCGGCATGATCGCCTGGGGTCGGTCCAGCAACGTGTTCCTCGGCAACGGGGCGCGGATCTACCTCGACGTCGGCTCGCACCCCGAGTACGCCACCGCCGAGTGCGACGACCTGTACGACCTGATCGCCCACGACGCGGTCGGCAACCGGCTGGTCGAGGACCTGCGCCGGCTGGCCGCCGACCAGCTCGCCGCGGACGGCACGCCGGTCGACATCTTCCTGTTCAAGAACAACGTCGACTCCGCAGGCAACTCGTACGGCTGCCACGAGAACTACCTCGTCGACCGGGCCGTGGACATCAACCGCTACTACCGGATCATCCTGCCCTTCCTGGTCAGCCGGCAGCTGATCGCCGGCGCCGGACACCTGTCCCGGACCCAGCTCTACGAGCGTCCGGACCACGTGCCGGGGGCACACCACCCGACGACCTTCCAGCTCAGCCAGCGGGCCGACCAGATGTGGGACACCGTCTCCTCGGCCACCACCCGGTCCCGGCCGATGATCAACACCCGCGACGAGCCGCACGGCGATCCCGAGCTCTACCGCCGGCTCCACGTCATCGTCGGCGACTCGTCGATGTCCCAGACCACGACACTGCTCAAGGTGGGGGCGACGGAGCTGGTGCTGCGGTTGGTCGAGGCGCGGGTGGCGCTGCCCGACCTGACCCTCGACAACCCCAACCTCGCCATCCGCCAGATCTCCCGCGACCTCACCGGGCGGGCGCCGGTCGACCTCGCCTCAGGCCGCACGGTCACCGCCCTCGACCTGCAGCGGGCCTACCTGCAGGCGGTCCTCGACCACCGCGACCGGCTGGGCCCCTTCGCACCGGCGCTGGAGCACGCCCTCGAGCTGTGGCAGCGGACCCTCGCCGCCGTCGAGGCCGGCGACCTGGACACCCTGTCCCAGGACATCGACTGGGCGATCAAGTACAAGCTGCTCACCCGCTACGCCGACCGCCACGGGCTGGGCCCGGACAGCCCCCGGCTGGCGCAACTGGACGTCGCCTACCACGACATCGCCGAGGGCCGCGGCCTGTTCCGGCTGCTCGACGCCCACGGTGAGGTGAGCCGGGTCGTCGACAGCGCCGCCATCGAGCGGGCACTGACCGTCCCGCCGCCGACCCGGGCCCGGCTGCGCGGCGCCTTCATCGACGCCGCCCGGGCCGCTGAGGTCGACTACCTGGCCGACTGGATGCACCTGCGGGTCAACCGCGGCAACCAGACCCGCGCGCTCACCCTGCGTGACCCGTTCCGCGACACCGACGACCGGGTCGACGCGCTGATCGCCTCGCTGACCGAGTCGCGGTGGTGACGCCGGTGGTGACGCGCTCGGGGCGGGGGCCGTGGTATGTCGCGGTAGGCTGCCCGACGTGATCGACTTCCTCCGACCCCGCCCCGCCCGTACGGCCCTGCTCGCCGCGGTCCTGGCCCTGGGCCTCGGCCTGGCCGGCTGCGCGCAGGGGACCGGCGCGACCTCCCCGACCGCCTCGGCCAGTGCGTCGGCCTCCGCGGCGCCGGAGCCCGCCCAGGTCGACAACCTGGACGGCGTCTCCGTCGAGGGGAAGTACGGCGAATCGCCGACGGTGAAGTTCACCCCGTTCACCGTCGCCGACACCCAGTCGAAGGTCCTGATCGAGGGCGACGGACCGGCGGTGACCGCCGACATGACCGTCACCGTCCACTACCAGGGGCTCAACGGCCGCACCGGCGAGGTCTTCGACGCGTCGTACGCGAATGGCAAGCCGACCTCGTTCCAGCTCAGCGGCGTGATCCCCGGCTTCTCGAAGGGCCTGGTCGGCAAGAAGCAGGGTTCGCGGGTGCTGCTCGCCATCCCCGGCAAGGACGGCTACGACTCCAGCGGCGGCATCGCCCAGGCGGGCATCCAGGTCGGCGACACGCTGGTCTTCGTGGTCGACATCATCAGCGTGCCGCTCAGCGGTCCGCAGGGCGACAAGGTGAGTCAGCCCTCCGGGCAGCCCACGGTCAGCGGCGCGGTGAACGACCCGAAGATCTCCATCCCGTCGGGCGCCGCGCCCAGCCAGCTCCTGGTCCAGCCGCTGATCAAGGGCAAGGGCGACAAGGTGGCCGCGGACTCCACCGTCACGGTCAACTACCGGGCCTGGCTGTGGGACGGCGGCAAGCAGGTCGACGACACGTACGCCGCGAAGACGGTGAACGACCAGCAGGTGCCCGCGGCCCCCGAGTCCGGGCAGTTGTCCACCCTGATCACCGGCTGGCAGACCGCGCTGAAGGACCAGACGGTCGGCAGCCGGATCCTGATCGTGGTCCCGCCGTCGCAGGCCTATCCGGACGGCGACGCCGGTCTGGGCATCCCCGCCGGCGCCACCCTGGTCTACGTGGTGGACATCCTCCAGGTCTCCTGACCGGGTGACACCGGTCCGGGCGGTGCACACCGGAACCGGGTAGCCGGCCCGGCCGGTGACCGTCAGCCGGCGTCCCCGGCGTCCCACGCCCACGGCGTGCGGGGGAGTGCGGTCGGGTCGAACCGGGCCAGCAGGTCGGCTGTCGTGACCGGTTCGCCGGCCTCGGCCAGCCCGAGGGAGGCGGCGAGCCGGGACCGGACCGCGTCCGCGCCGACCCCGCGGGCGGCCAGGTCGGTCAGCGTCACCGCCCCGTCCCGCTTCGCCAGTCGCTGCCCCTGGCGGTTCACCACCAGCGGCACATGCGCGTACGTCGGTCTCCGCCCGCCGAGCCGCTCGGTGAGCCAGGCCTGGCGCGGCGAGGACGCCAGCAGGTCGTCACCCCGGACGACCTGGTCGACCCCTTGCGCGAGGTCGTCGACGACCACGGCGAGGTTGTAGGCGTACGCCCCGTCGTTGCGCCGCAGCACGAAGTCGTCGACCGGCCCGCTGAACCGGCCGGCCAGGGCGTCGACCACTTCGACGGTGATGTCCCCGCCCCGCACCCGCAGCGCCGCCGGGCGGCGGGCCGCCCGCTCGGCCCGTTCCGCGGCGGTGAGCCGGCGGCAGGTGCCCGGATAGGCACCCGGCGGGGCATGGGGTGCGCTGACCGCCTCGGCGATCTCCCGCCGGCTGCAGAAGCACGGATACGTGCCCGGGCTGTCGGTCAGCCGGGCGACCGCCGCGGCGTACGCCGCCAATCGCCGGGACTGCCGGACGACCTCACCGTCCCAGTCCAGGCCCAGCGCCCGCAGATCCGCCAGCTGGCGGTCCGCCACCGCGGGGTCGTGCGCCACCCGGGCGGTGTCCAGGTCCTCGATCCGGACCAGGAACCGCCGACCGCTGTGCCGGGCGAACAGCCAGGCCAGCAGCGCGGTGCGCAGGTTGCCGACGTGCAGGTCCGAGGTCGGGCTCGGCGCGAACCGGCCGGCGCCGGACGGCATCGGCGTGGTCACGGGCGGCTCCTCCCGGTGGGGCGCGTGCTGGCTGTTAGTCTCGCAGTGACGAGGGTAGACCGGGGACGGGGGAGTGAGGATGGCGCCGAGCAACGCCGAGCGGCGGGTGGTGCTGACGATGCTCCTGCTCGGTGCCCCGCAACCGTTGACGAAGGCGCGGATCCGCGAACTCGTCGAGGGCTACGCCGGGCTGTCCGAGGCGGCCTTCAACCAGTCCTTCGAACGCGACAAGCGGGCGCTGCGGGTCGAGATGGGCCTGCCGATCGAGACCAGCGGGGTGGGAGAGGACGAGGGCTACCGGATCCGGCTGGGGGAGTTCGCCCTGGCGCCGGTCGACCTCACCCCCGAGGAGGCCGCCGCGGTCGCGCTGGCCGCGCGCAGCTGGCGGGAGGCCGGGATGGCCGCCTCCTCGCAGCGGGCGCTGATGAAGCTGCGCTCCATCGGCGTCGAACCGGACACCGAGGCACTTGCCTCGCTCTTCACGCCCAGTGACGTCGCCGACACCCGCCCGGCCGCGACCCAGGGCCTGGCGGTGCTCCGCGACGCGATCACCAACCGTCGCCGGGTCAGCTTCGACTACGCCGACCGCGGCGCCCGCCGGCATGTCGAGCCCTGGGGCCTGGCGATGGCGCACGGCCAGTGGTACCTGTTCGGGGCCGATCTCGATCGTCACGGCACCCGCAAGTTCAAGCTGGCCCGGATCCGCAGCACGGTGAAGCCCGGCACGGCCAACCTCGCCTTCCCCGAGCCCGATCCCGCGGCGGTGCGGCGGCTCACCGAGGAGGTGTCCGCCCAGCGCGCGGCGGACGAGGCCGTCGTCGCCGTCCGGACCGGCCGGGAGGCCGCCCTGCACCGGCCGCTCGCCGAGGCGGACGAGCCGGCGCCGCCCGGCTACCGCGCCTGGCGGGTGGCGTACGCCTACCGGCAGGGCTTCATCGGCGAGCTGGCGATGCTCGGCCCCGATGTCGTGGTGCTCTCCCCACCCGCGCTGCGTACGCAGCTGGTGGAGCACCTCACGGCGCTGCTGGCGGAAGGAGGCGACGATGACCACCACCGCCGCTGAACAGGTCCCGCGGCTGCTCGCGCTGAGCACCTGGCTGCGCGGCCAGGTCGAGACGACGGTCGACGAGGTGGCCCGCGAGTTCGGGGTGAGTATCGACCAGGCCCGCGAGGACGTCCGGCTGCTGACGATGTGCGAGGTCCCCGGCCAGGTCGGCTTCTATCTCCTCGACGTGGACTTCGACGCCCTCGATGCGGGGGTGATCCGGCCCTCGCTCGACAACGCGCCGACCCGACCGGCCCGGTTCAGCCCCGACGAGGCCGTGACGCTCCTGGTGGGGCTGCGGGTGCTCGCCGAGACCTCGACCGGGCAGACCGCCGCAGTGGTCGAGTCGGCCCGGAGGAAGATCGCCGCGGCGGCCGGCGACCATGCGGCGGTCGCCGACCGGTTCCACCTCTCCGTCGCTTCGGGCAGCCCCGAGGTTCGCGAGGCGGTGGCCCGGGCCCTGGCGGAGCACCGCAGCCTGGCCCTCGACTACGTGGACGCGCAGGGCCGTGCCACGCAGCGTACGGTCGACGGGCTCACCACGCGGGTGGTCGACGGCTACCACTACCTGGAGGCGTGGGACCTCGACCGGGCCGACCGGCGGTCGTTCCGGATGGACCGGATCCGCGTCGCCGCCGTGCTCACCCGTGTGGCCCTCGACCACGGCGATGTCGAGCGGGTGCCGAGCTGGACCCGGCGGCTCGAACAGGCCGACCAGATCACCCTCTGGGTGCGCCGGCCCGCCGCCTGGCTGGTCGAGTACTACCCGACCACCCGGATCCGGCCGGCGACCGCCGAGGACGCCGCCCGGGCGGGTCGTGCCCCCTCGGCCGGGGACCTGGTCGTCACCCTCGGGGTGCTCGACCCGAGCTGGCTCACCGGGCTGCTGCTGCGCTGCGGCGCCGATCTGGTCCTGCTGGAGCCCCGCGAGGCCCGGCAGGGTGCCCTGGACCGGGCCCGCGCCACCCTCGCCCTCTACCGCGGCACCGACTCCGGCCCCGGTCCGGCGGACGAGCCGGCCGCCCGGGTCGGGTAGGCTCGGCGCCATGATCTGGGTCCTCGTGGTCGTCGGCATCGCCGTCCTCGGGCTCGTCGGTCTGGTCGCATACGCGATCTGGATGTGGCACAAGATCGAGGATCTGCTCAGCGAGGTCGAGATGGTGGGGCGCCAGGCTGAGGAGATCCTGAGCCTCGTCGACGACCTCGCGCCGTTTCCTGCCGAAGGGCCCGGTGCACAGCATGATGCGGCGCCGGACGGCGGCGGGGAACGCGTACCATCGGGTCAGGTGGACCTGGAGTTCGATCCGGACTTCGGGGGATTCGCGCCGCGACACGTCAGCCACCGTCACTGAACGAAACAGAGGTTCCTATGTCTCCCCTCGCCCTGGCCGGGCTCGGCGGCCCCGAGCTGCTCATCATCCTGGCGATTGTGCTGCTGCTGTTCGGCGGCTCCCGGCTGGCCGGGCTCGGCAAGAGCACCGGCCGTGCCATCCGTGAGTTCAAGGAGGAGACCAAGGGTGTCGCCGAGCCGAAGTCCGTCGGCAGCGCCGAGGTGAAGCCTGCCGCCGACGAGGTGTCGGGGACCGCCGAGGTCCACGATGCCGAGATCGTCGACCCGGAGCACAAGAAGGACCGCTGAGCCCAGTGGCCGAGTCGCTCGACCCCGCACGGTCCGCATCGGCAGCCGCCGCCGGGCCGGACGGGGCGACCCCGGAGGCGGCCGCGCCGAAGAAACGGCGCTTGGCCTGGCTCCGTCCGCCGGCGATGTCCGAGGACGGCCGGATGACCCTCTTCGATCACTTCCGGGAACTGCGCTATCGGGTGATCGTGATCGTCGTCCTGATCCTCCTCGGGATGGCCGTCACCGCGTTCTTCTACAACGATCTGTATCAGTTCCTGCTCGACCCGTACCTGCGGGCCGTGCACGAGATCAACCAGAGCCGGCCGGGCCAGGAGGTGTTGGTCGTCAACGCCGGGGTCGCGGCCCCGATGACGCTGGCGATCAAGATCGTTGCGATCGCCGGCACGGTGGTCAGCAGTCCCTTCTGGCTGTACCAGATCTGGGCCTTCATCGCGCCCGGTCTGCTGGCCAAGGAGCGGCGTTGGGCCTTGGCGTTCATCGGTGCCGGTGTCCCGCTGTTCCTGACCGGGGTGGCACTCGGCTACTGGGTGCTGCCCAAGGGCTTGGTGGTCCTGCTGGGCTTCACCCCGCAGAATTCACCGGTCGCGAACATGGTCGAGATGGTGCCGTTCCTGACCTTCATGATCCAGATCATGCTGGTGTTCGGGGTGGCGTTCCTGCTCCCGGTGGTCATCGTGGCGCTGGACCTCGCCGGCGTGGTGACCGGCGCCCAGCTCGGTGCGGTGCGGTCGTACGCCATCGTCGGGATCTTCGTCTTCGCGGCGGTCGCCTCACCGTCGACCGACCCGATCTCGATGCTCGCCCTGGCGGTGCCGATGACGGTGCTGTACGTCGTCGCCGAGGTCATCTGTCGTGTCAACGACCGACGCCGGGGGACCCGGCTCGCCGCCGCCGAGGCCGCCGAGCTGGCGTCCCGAGCCGGGACTGTCAGTGACTGACGCTGCTGCCCTGACACTGGTGGTCAACCCCAGTGCAGGCCTCGGGCGTGCCCGCACGCTGCTGCCGCGGGTGGTCACCGAGCTGGTCACCTCCCTGCCGGGCGTCGATGTCCGGGTCCACCTCGCCGCGAGTTTCCCGGAGGCCGCGGCGCACTGCCGGCGGGCGGTCGCCTCCGCCCGGCCGGCGGAGGACGACCGGCGGGCCGACGCGTTGCTGGTGATGGGCGGCGACGGGATGATGCACCTGGGGGCGAACGCGTGCGCTGGCACCGAAGTGCCGCTGGGGCTGATCCCGGCCGGCACCGGCAACGACTCCTGCCGCGGGCTCGGCCTGCCACCGGCCAATCCGGTGGCCGCCGCGCGCCTGGTCGTCCGCGGTGCCACCCGCCGGATCGACCTGGCCCGGGTGACGGGCCAGCTGGTCGACCACGGTCTGCCGGACCACGGCACCGAACGGGTGCTCTCCGTCGTTTCCACCGGTTTCGACGCCCTGGTCAACCTCCGGGCGAATCGGACGACCTTCCCGCGGGGGCGGCTGCGGTACGCGTGGTCCGCCACCGTCCAGCTCGCCCAGTTCGAGCCCCTGCCGTACCGGCTGGTGATCGACGGGGAGCGCCGCGACATCCCGGCCATCCTGATCGCCGTCGGCAACGCCGGATACGTCGGTGGTGGGATGGCCATCTGTCCTGACGCGGACGTCTCCGACGGGCTGCTCGACCTGACCATCGTGCACCCGGTGAGCCGCGGCACGTTCATCCGGCTGTTGCCGGCATTGTTCACCGGCGCCTTCGTCCGGGACCCTGCGGTGGAACAGCTGCGGGCCCGCGAGGTCGTCGTCGACGGTGACGGCCTCTACGGCATGGCGGACGGCGACGAGCTGGGGCCGGTGCCGCTGACCGTCACCGCCGATCCCGATGCGCTCACCGTTTTCACCGCCGCCCCCCGGGCACTGACCGGCCGGTCGGCGCGCTGACCGACGCGCCGGCACCGCGCTATCTTCGGGGCATGGCAGAAGCTGAGGACCTCTCTCCGGCCGAAGCGTACGCGCGGTTCCGACACCAGCAGTCCTTTCCGGAGCTGCGGGACTTCGCCCGCGACTACAGCTTCGACTTCGACGACTACCAGGTCGAGGCCTGCCAGGCCGTCGAGGGCGGCTCCGGGGTGTTGGTCGCCGCCCCGACCGGCGCGGGCAAGACGATCGTCGGCGAGTTCGCCGTGCACCTCGCCCTCGCCCAGGGCCGCAAGGCGTTCTACACCACCCCGCTCAAGGCGCTGTCCAACCAGAAGTACAACGACCTCGTCGACCGGTACGGCGCGGAGAAGGTCGGGCTGCTGACCGGCGACTCGTCGGTCAACGGGGAGGCGCCGGTGGTGGTGATGACCACCGAGGTGCTCCGCAACATGATGTACGCCGGCTCGCCGACCCTGCGCGGTCTGGGGTTCGTGGTGATGGACGAGGTGCACTACCTCGCCGACCGGTTCCGCGGCCCGGTGTGGGAGGAGATCATCATCGGACTGCCGGAATCGGTCCAGCTGGTCTGCCTGTCCGCGACGGTCTCCAATGCCGAGGAGTTCGGCAACTGGCTGGCCGAGGTCCGCGGCGAGATGGAGGTGGTGGTCTCCGAACGCCGCCCCGTCCCGCTCTACCAGCACGTCCTGGTCGGCAACCGACTGATGGACCTCTTCGCCGATGTCGCGCCGACCGCCGACCTGGCGGACCGGGCCGCGACGTACGACGTGAACCCGGCCCTGGTCCGGATCGCCAAGGAGGAGTCCCGGGTGGTCCGGGACGACTCCCGCCGCCCCCGGGGACGGTCCGGCAAGGGCAAGCGTTCACCGGCCGGGGCGACCCGCTACGGCGGCGGAGCGGCCCGTGAGCACCAGGAGCGATCCCGCTACCGGCCGGCGCACCGCGCCGAGGTGGTCCGGATCCTCGACCGGGCCGACCTGCTGCCGGCGATCGTCTTCATCTTCTCCCGGCAGGGCTGCGACGCCGCGGTCCGCCAGCTGCAGTCCGCGCACGTCCACCTCACCCGCCCCGACGAGGAGGCGGCGATCCTCGCCATCGCCCGGCGCCACGTCGAGGGATTCAGCCCCGAGGACCTGCAGGCGCTGGGCTACGAATCCTTCCTCGACGGCCTGCTGCGGGGCATCGCCGCGCACCATGCGGGCGTCCTGCCGGCGCTCAAGGAGTGCGTCGAGGAGTGCTTCGAGCAGGGGCTGATCAAGGTCGTCTTCGCCACCGAGACGCTCGCGCTCGGCATCAACATGCCGGCCCGCTCCGTGCTGATCGAGAAGCTGGTCAAGTACAACGGTGAGGCACATGTCGAGATCACCCCGGGGGAGTACACCCAGCTGACCGGCCGGGCCGGCCGCCGCGGCATCGACGTCGAGGGTCACGCCGTGGTGGTCTGGCAGCCCGGGATGGACCCGCGGGCGGTGGCCGGCCTGGCCAGCAAACGGACCTACCCACTGCGCTCCGCCTTCCGGCCGACATACAACATGGCGGTCAACATGCTCAACCGGATGCCGCGCAGCCAGGTGCGGACGGTCCTCGAGCTGTCCTTCGCCCAGTTCCAGACCGACCGGTCCGTCGTCGGCCTGGCCCGCAAGCTGGCCCGCAGCTCCGGGGACTACGACGACCTGGCCGCCCAGGCGGCGTGCGAGCTCGGCGACTTCATGGCGTACGCCCGGCTGCGCGACGAGATCCACCGGATCGAGACCGCCGCGGTCAAGCAGGACAAGGTGCTGCGCCGCGAGGAGACCGAACGCGTCCTCGGCGGCCTGCGCCCCGGCGACATCGTCCGGGTGCCGAGCGGCCGGACCCAGGGCTGGGTGGTCGTCCTCGACAACGCCCACGTGGACCCCCAGCAGGGCCCGCGGCCGACGGTGATGACCCCGGACCGGCAGGTGCGTCGGCTCTCCCTCACCGACTTCCCGACCCTGCCGCAGGTGGCCGGCAAGGTGCGGATCCCCAAGCACTTCCAGTCCCGCGACGCGTCCCACCGGCACAGTCTCGGGGCGGCGCTGCGCCAGCGGCTGGACGAACTGGACACCACGCCGGCGCCGGTACGGGCCGAGGGATCGCTGAACGAGAAGGAACGGGCCCGGATCGGCCGGCTGCGCGAGGAGCTCGCCGCCCACCCGTGCCACCCCTGCCCGGACCGCGAGGTGCACGCCCGCTGGGCGGAGAAGGCGCTGCGGGCCGAGCGGGACGCCCGCGGGCTGGAACACCAGGTGGCCCGCCGTACCCGCTCGATCGCCGACCGGTTCGACAAGATCTGCACCGTCCTCGGCTCCCTCGGCTACGTCCGGGCCACCGGCGCCGATGACCTCGAGGTGACCGCCGAGGGGCGTACGCTCGCGCAGATCTACTCCGAGGCCGACCTGGTGGTCGCCGAGTGCATCCGCGACGATGTGTTCGACGGCCTGTCCGCTCCCCAGCTCGCCGCCGTGCTGTCGGTGTTCACCTACCAGCCCCGCCGGGGGGACGAGCACCGCTCCCAGCGGCTGCCCGACCTGCGCAGCCACGAGGCGTTCGAGCACGCCGGTCGGATCGCCCGCCGGATCGCCCTGGTAGAGCGCGATGCCCGGCTCGAGGCCAGCCTGGAGCTGCCGCCCGGCTTCGCCCGGCCGGCGTTCGACTGGTGCGCCGGCCAGCCGCTGGCCGAGGTGCTGGAGCGGGGGGAGATGAGCGCCGGGGACTTCGTCCGCTGGGCCCGGCTGGTCGTCGACCTCGCCGACCAGGTGGCCACCGGGGCCGGCCCCGGGGAGTTGCGGGAGACCTGCCACGAGGTGCGTCATCGGATGCAGCGCGGCGTCGTCGCGGCGGCGGTCTCGGCCCCCGAGGACGAGGGCGAGGACGACTAGGCTGGCCCCCATGAGTGTTGCCATCCGCGTCATCCCGTGCCTGGACGTGCACGACGGACGCGTCGTCAAGGGGGTCAACTTCCGCAACCTGCGCGACGCCGGTGACCCGGTCGAACTCGCCGCCCTGTACGGGCGCGAGGGCGCCGACGAGGTGACCTTCCTCGACATCTCCGCCTCCCGGGAGGGCCGGGAGACCACCCGGGACGTCGTCCGGCGGACCGCGGAGACGGTGTTCATCCCGCTCACGGTCGGCGGCGGTGTCTCCTCCGCCGACGACGTCGACACCCTGCTGCGGACCGGCGCGGACAAGGTGTCGATCAACACCGCGGCGATCCGTCGCCCGGAGGTGATCCGCGAGATCACCGAGCGGTTCGGCAATCAGGTGCTGGTGCTGTCGGTCGATGCCCGCCGCGAGCCGGGGATGCCCTCCGGCTACGGTGTCACCACCCACGGCGGCACTACCTCCGCCGGCCTCGACGCGCTGGACTGGGCCCGGCGCGGGGTCGAGCTCGGGGCGGGGGAGATCCTGCTCAACTCGATGGATGCGGACGGCACCACCAGCGGGTTCGACCTGGAGATGCTGGCGGATGTCCGCCGCGTGGTGGACGTCCCGCTGATCGCCTCGGGTGGCGCCGGGACGGTGCAGCACTTCGTGGCGGCCGCCGATGCGGGGGCGGACGCCGTCCTCGCCGCCAGCGTCTTCCACTTCGGGACCCTCACCGTCGGTGAGGTCAAGGACGCGCTCGCCGCGGCGGGCCACACGGTCAGGAGGGCATGAGATGGGGCTGGCATGGTTGCCGTACGCGGATCGGGAGGAGGCCGAGGCACACCTCGGGCCGATCCCCGACGGCGTCGACCTCGACTTCTTCAGCGAGGACGACTTCGGTGATGCGGAGATCCGCTGGCCCGCCACGCTCGCCGAGGTGGAGTTCCTGGTCCTGCCGTACCTGTCGGGCGCCCGAGCCCTGTCCCGGGCCGCCGAGATGCCGCGGCTGCGGGTCGTCCAGTCGCTGATGGCCGGCTACGAGCACCTGCTCCCGCTGATCCCCGAGGGCGTGACACTGTGCACCGGCGCCGGCATCCACGACACCGCCACCGCCGAGCTCGCCGTCGGGCTGGCCCTGGCCAACCTCCGCTCGATCGACGTGTACGCCCGCAACGGCGCCGATCCGGCGCTGCGCTGGCACCGTGCGTTCAGCCGGTCGCTGGCCGATCGGCGGGCGCTGATCCTCGGCTACGGGCGGATCGGGCACGCCATCCGGCGCCGGTTGGAGGGCTTCGAGACAGCCGGGATCACTCTGGTCGCCCGCCGGGAGCGGACCGGGGATCTCGCCACCGGGGAGCCGTACGTGCACCCGTTCGACCACCTGCCGGCGCTGTTGCCGAGCACCGACGTGCTGTTCGTCATCGCCCCACTCACCGGCCAGACCGAGGACCTGCTCGACGCGGAGGCACTGGCCCTGCTGCCGGACGGCGCCCTGATCGTCAACGTGGCGCGGGGCCGGGTGGTGAACACCGACGCGCTGCTCGCCGAGTGCGCGTCCGGTCGGCTGCGGGCCGCGCTGGACGTCACCGAACCGGAGCCGCTCCCGGTCGACCACCCGCTGTGGACCACGCCGGGGGTGACGATCACCCCGCACGTCGGCGGCTGGTCCGACGCCTTCCGGCCGCGGGCCGATGCGCTGATCGGCGCCCAGCTACGCCGCTGGGCCGCCGGCGAGCCGTTGCGGAACGCCCTGTGATGGCGGCGGGACGTCCGGACACGTCCGGCGGACTCCGGGTGGCGCCCGACACTCCGCCGGTGTCGACGGGCCGTCCGGTGCTCGTGGGCCGTCCGGTGCTCGTGGGCCGTCCGGTGCTCGTGGGCCGTCCGGCGGGCCGGGTCGCCGGTTTCCTGGTCGAGTACGGGCTGCCGTTCCTGGTGGCCGTGCTCCTGGTGCCCTTCGTCATCACCGGTGGACGGCTGTGGCCGTGGGACCCGGCGATGATCGACCTCGACATCTATCGGGTCGGGGTCCAGGCGCTGGTGACCGGTCAGGGCATCTACGACGTGCTGAGCCCCGGCTGGCACCTGGCCTACATCTATCCGCCGTTCGCCGCCATCGTGATGCTGCCGCTGGCCGTCGGGCCGGTGTGGCTGTGGCGCCTGTTGTGGATCGCCCTGCTGGTGTGGGCACAGCAGTCGGTGCTGCGGCGGTGCGGTGTGCCGCGGGGATGGACCCTCGGACTGGTCGGCGCCGCCGCCCTGGTGGCGATCGAGCCGTTGCGGACCACCCTCGGCTACGGGCAGGTGAACACCATCCTGATGGCCCTGGTGGTGCTCGATCTGCTGCCGGACCGGCGCCGCCGCTGGCCGCGGGGCATCGGTATCGGCATCGCCGCGGCGATCAAACTCACCCCGGCCCTGTTCGGTGTCTTCGCGCTGTTCGCCCGGCGCGCCCGGGTCGCCTGGACCAGCGCGGCCGCCTTCGGGGTGGCCACCCTGCTCGGGTTCGTCGTCCTGCCGGTGGAGAGCCTGCGGTTCTGGACCGGCGACATCCCGGCGGGGACCTCCGGACCCCAGTACGTCGGCAACCAGTCGATGTCGGGCCTGGCCACCCGGTTCTTCGGCCTCGACCTGCCCGGCCGGGCGACCGGCGTGCTGCTGGGGGTGCTGGTCGCCGTGCTGGCGGTCCTGGTGGCCCGGTACTGGTGGCTGACCGGTCACCGGGTGTTCGCCGTGGCCCTGGTGGGACTGGCGACGAACCTGGCCTCGCCGCTGGCCTGGACCCACCACTTCGTCTGGGTGCTGCCGCTGCTCGTCGCGGTGATCACCGACTCCGGCCTGCCGATCTGGGCGCGGCGGGTCGGTCTCGCCTGGGGGGTCTGGATCAGCATCCAGTTGCCGCTGACCGTCCTGCCGTACGCTCTCGACGCCTCGGCGCACTACACCTTCGGGCAGAACCTGCTGGCCAACGTCACCCCGCTGGTCGGCCTGCTGTTGTACGTCGGACTGTTCGTCGACCTGCTCCGCCGACCGCGCGGCGAGGCGGTGGAGGCCGAGCGTGCGGCGGCCGGGCAGGAACACGGCGCTGCGGCCGAGCCGGGCGGCCCCGGGCCGGCGGTCCGCTAGCCGGCGTCGCGCGGCTGCAGCACCCGCGCCGGCAGCCGCTCCCAGGTCTCCCCGGAGGCGGCCATCTGCCAGAACGCCACCTCGTGGTACATCGAGTCGACGAAGGCCCGTTCCATCCGGGCACGTTCCTCCGGTCCCGCCGCCGCAGCGAGGGCGTCGATCCGGTCCCGGTAGTCCGTCACCAGCGCCTGGCACTCGTCGGAGGCGTAGAAGGCGAACCAGGCCAGGAACGGGTGGTCCGGCTCCGGCGCCTGCTCCCGGTAGGCGCGCAGCGCCGCCCAGGTGTAGGTCCACTGGCAGGGGAGCAGCGCGGCCATCAACACTCCCAGGGTGTCGTGGCCGGCCAGCTCCATGTGATCGGCGTACGCCTGGGCCGTCGGCGCCAGCCGGGAGGCCTGGCAGGCGTCGTAGTCGACGCCGAAGTGCTCGACCAGCGCCCGATGCGCGTCCGGCTCCTCCTCGAGCATCAGCCGGGCACCGTCGAGGAAGAACGCCGTCCAGTCGGTGTCGGGTGCCTTGGCCATCCCCAGCCCGTAGCACCGCAGGAACGCCCGCAGGTACTGCACGTCCTGGCCGACGTAGTGGACCACCGCCTCCTTCGACGCCGTCGCGTCGAGCAGCCCGCGGAAGAACGGATGGGCCCAGAACGCCTCGAACAGGTCGGCGTACCTATCGCGCAGGGCGGCGGTGAACGACATGCCGCCCACCCTAGGAGGTTTCGGCCGCCCCCGGGCGGCGGCACGAGCCGTCGGGACGGCAGTGGTGAACGTCATATCCACATGCTGGGAATCCTCGTCGACCGGTTGACATGATCGTCATCTGTGCGGGAGGGTTTCTTCCGTGCTCGGCATGATCCTCGTAGTTGTCTAGCGTGTCCCTCGGGCCCGGCCCGATCGGACACGCCTCCCTCGCGCGCCACGTGGCGGCGGGGGTTTTTTGTTGCAGGATCACCGACGACCCCATCCGTCCAGAGGAAGTAGAGAGGCCATGGAGGACAAGACCGCCACGTCCACCACACCGATGCTGACCGGCGCCCAGGCCCTGGTCCGGTCGTTGGAGCATGTCGGGGTAGACGTCATGTTCGGCCTTCCCGGCGGGGCCATCCTGCCGGCGTACGACCCGCTGCTGGACTCCGGGCAGATCCGTCACATCCTCTGCCGCCACGAGCAGGGGGCTGGTCACGCGGCCGAGGGCTACGCGATGACGACCGGCCGGGTCGGCGTCTGTATGGTGACCTCCGGACCGGGCGCCACCAACCTGGTCACCCCGATCGCCGACGCCATGATGGACTCGGTCCCGATGGTCGCGATCACCGGCCAGGTCGGCTCCTCGATGATCGGCACCGACGCCTTCCAGGAGGCCGACATCCGGGGCATCACGATGCCGGTGACCAAGCACAGCTTCCTGGTGACGAAGGCCGAGGACATCCCGTTGGCGATCAAGGAGGCCTTCTACATCGCCGCCTCCGGTCGGCCGGGTCCGGTGCTGGTCGACATCACCAAGGACGCCCTGCAGGGCAGCAGCCCGTTCGCCTGGCCCGAGGAGATGGACCTGCCCGGCTACCACCCGACCACCCGGCCGCACCACCGGCAGGTCAAGGAGGCCGCGCGGCTGATCGCCGAGGCCCGGCGCCCGGTGCTCTATGTCGGGGGCGGCGTGGTCAAGGCGCACGCCGCCGCCGAGCTGGCCGAACTGGCGGAGCTCACCAGGGTCCCGGTGGTGACCACACTGATGGCCCGCGGTGCCTTCCCCGACTCGGATCCGCTGAACTTCGGCATGCCTGGCATGCACGGCACCGTCGCCGCGGTGGGGGCGCTGCAGCAGGCCGACCTGCTGATCGCCCTGGGCACCCGCTTCGACGACCGGGTCACCGGCCGGCTGGACTCCTTCGCCCCGGGGGCGAAGGTCATCCACGCCGACATCGACCCGGCCGAGATCTCCAAGAACCGGGTCGCCGACGTCCCGATCGTCGGTGACGTCCGGGAGGTGCTGATCGACCTCAACCAGACGCTGCGGGCCGAGGCGCAACTCCCCGACTACAGCGCCTGGACCCGCTACCTCACCGAGATGGCCGCGAAGTATCCGCTCGGCTGGGAGGAGGGCCTGGACCGGCTCTCCCCGCAGCGGGTGATCCAGCGGATCGGTGAGATTGCCGGGCCGGACGCCTACTACGCCGCCGGCGTCGGCCAGCACCAGATGTGGTCGGCGCACTTCCTGCCGTTCGAGAAGTCGGGACACTGGCTCAACTCCGGCGGCCTCGGCACCATGGGCTACTGCGTGCCGGCCGCGATGGGCGCCAAGGTCGGCCGGCCCGACGCGGTGGTCTGGGGCATCGACGGCGACGGCTGCTTCCAGATGACCAACCAGGAGCTGGTCACCTGCGCCCTGGAGGGCATCCCGATCAAGATCGCCGTGATCAACAACGAGTCGCTCGGGATGGTGCGCCAGTGGCAGACGCTGTTCTACAACGCGCGCTACTCCAACACCGACCTGCACTCCTACCGGATCCCGGACTTCCCGAAGCTTGCCGAGGCGATGGGCTGCGTCGGCCTGCGGGCCGAGACCGCCGAGGAGGTCGATGCGGTGATCGAGCAGGCGATGGCGATCAACGACCGCCCCGTCGTGGTCGAGTTCGTGGTGCACAAGGACGCCATGGTGTGGCCGATGGTGGCCGCCGGGACCAGCAACGACGACATCCAGATCGCGCGCGACATGGCGCCCACGTGGGAAGAGGAAGAACTGTGAGCAGGCACCGTACGCTGAGCGTCCTCGTCGCGGACAAGCCGGGTGTCCTCACCCGCGTCGCCGCACTCTTCTCCCGTCGCGGCTACAACATCGAGTCGCTGGCCGTGGGCCCGACCGAGAACGAAGGCATCTCGCGGATGACGATCGTCGTGGACGTCGACGATCTCGTCCTCGAGCAGATCACCAAGCAGCTCAACAAGCTGATCGAGGTGCTCAAGATCGTCGAATTGGAGCCGGACGCGATCCGCCGCGAGCTCCAGGTGGTCAAGGTGCGCTGCGATGCGAACACGCGCAGCGAGATCCTCGACATCGTCCAACTGTTCAAGGCCAAGACGGTCGACGTCACCCCCGATTCGATCACCATGGTCGTCACCGGCAACCCGGACAAGCTCGACTCACTGCTGGCGATGCTGGAGCCGTACGGCATCCGCGAACTCGCCCAGTCCGGCCTGGTCGCCCTCGGGCGCGGGGCCAAGTCGATCAGCGAGAAGACCCGCCGGGAGCGGGCCCAGCAGACCCAACGGTGAAACCGCCCGGCCCCGTACGTCCCCTCCGGTCTAGGCTGACCGGTACGGGGTCGGGTGCCGGACTACCCACCTCACAACACAAGGAGTTAGCTCAGTGGCAGCTGAAATGTTCTACGACAAGGACGCGGATCTCTCGATCATCCAGGGTCGCAAGGTCGCCGTCATCGGCTACGGCTCGCAGGGGCACGCCCACTCGCTCAACCTGCGCGACTCGGGCGTCGACGTCCGGATCGGCCTGCAGCCCGGCAGCGGGTCGCGGGCCCGGGCCGAGGAGCAGGGCCTGCGCGTCCTCACCCCGGCGGAGGCCGCTGCCGAGGCCGACGTCATCATGATCCTGGCGCCCGACCAGGTGCAGGCGGATCTCTACGCCGCCGAGATCGCCCCGAACCTGAAGGATGGCGACGCGCTGTTCTTCGCCCACGGCTTCAACATCCGCTTCGGCTTCATCAAGCCCCCGGCCGGTGTCACCGTGGCGATGGTCGCCCCCAAGGGCCCGGGCCACCTGGTCCGTCGTGAGTTCGAGAACGGCCGTGGCGTCCCGGCGCTGATCGCCGTCGAGCAGGACCCGCAGGGCAACGGCGAGGCGCTGGCGCTCTCCTGGGCCGCCGGCATCGGTGCCGCCCGCGCCGGCGTCATCAAGACCACCTTCACCGAGGAGACCGAGACCGACCTGTTCGGTGAGCAGGCCGTCCTCTGCGGTGGCATGTCGCACCTGGTCACCGCCGGCTGGGAGACCCTGGTCGAGGCGGGGTACCAGCCCGAGATCGCCTACTTCGAGTGCCTGCACGAGATGAAGCTGCTCGTCGACCTGATGTACGAGGGTGGCATCGCCAAGATGCGGTGGTCCATCTCCGACACCGCGGAGTACGGCGACTACATCGCCGGACCTCGGGTGATCGGTCCGGAGTCCCGGGCGGCGATGAAGAGCCTGCTGGCCGACATCCAGTCCGGCGCCTTCGCCAACGACTTCATGAACGACCAGCGCAACGGGAAGCCGAAGTTCACCGCCTTCCGCAAGGCGGGCGAGGAGCACCCGATCGAGGCCGTCGGCAAGGAGCTGCGCGGTCTAATGGCCTGGGTCGAGACCAAGGGCACCGAGGACTACGTGGAGGGCCAGGCCGGTCGCTGATCGGTGGCGCTCGGCGCACTGACCCGAGCCCGAGGGCCGGGTTCACTGAGCCGAGTTCGACGATGCGCAGAGGGCCGGGGACAAATCCCCGGCCCTCTGCGCATCGTTCGGCCTGCGCGTCGTTCAGCACAACGGTGGTGCCGGCCCGCGGTGGTCCGCACTGACCGCGGCGATGAGAACGTGGGCGACATGGTCAGGACGTAGAGCTCATCGCTTCGCCCGTGCGAATCTGCTGAATGACGAGCACATTCGCACGGGCGAGACGTACGGTCAGATCCGGGTGCAGAGCAGCACCCCGGCGTCCGGGGCGACGGAGACCTCGCAGCACAGCAGCCGGCCGTCGTGCATCCAGCCCTGCAGGGCCACGCCGTCCCGGGGCGTGCCGAGGTCCTGCCAGGGGTGTGGATCATCGAGGACGAGGAGTGCCCCCGGCGCCAGCAGGTCGACCAGTCGGTCCCGTGCGTCACGGGCGGTCTCCATGTCCAGGGTGACCAGGGAGAGACCGGCGACGTCGTGGCCGGCCCAGTCCATCGTGCGCCAGTCACCGGCCAGCACCTCGATCCCGGTGCCGGCGAAGAGCCGGGCGGCGCTGCGGGCCAGCCGCGGGTCGCGTTCGACCGTGACGACCCGGGTGACCGCGGAGGCGCCGGTACGCAGCCAGGCGGCGCCCACCCCGCAGCCGGTGCCCAGGTCCGCGATCGTGCCGGTCCGGGAGGCCGCCAGGGTAGCCAGCAGCCGGCCGGTCTCGGAGCGCGTCGAGTCGAGATAGCCGATCCGCAACGACTCCCGCAGGGCGCTCCCGACCAGGTCGGGAACGTCCCAGGGGGAGGCCGGGGAGGTCACGGGACGACGTGCTCGGGTGGGATCAGGCCAGCCGGGCGACGATCGCGTCGCCGATCTCGGCGGTGGTCCGCACCGCATTGCCCCGGCCGACGACGTCGGCGTTGACGGCGGCGACGATCTGGGCCGCCTCGTCGGTGCGCCCGAGGTGCTCGAGCATCATTGCGACGGAGAGGATGGCGGCGGTCGGATCGGCCTTCTGCTGGCCGGCGATGTCGGGGGCGGACCCGTGCACCGGCTCGAACATCGACGGATAGGCGCCGGACGGGTTGAGGTTGCCCGAGGCCGCCAGGCCGATTCCGCCGGTCACCGCGCCGGCCAGGTCGGTGATGATGTCGCCGAACAGGTTGTCGGTGACCAGCACGTCGAAGCGGGCGGGGTCGGTCGCCATGAAGATGGTGGCGGCGTCGATGTGCAGGTAGTCGGTCTCGACCTGCGGGTACTCGGTGGCGACGCTCTCGAAGATCCGCCGCCACAGGCCGCCGGCGTGGACCAGCACGTTGTGCTTGTGCACCAGGGTCACCTTGTTGCGCCGCTTGGTCGCATGCTCGAAGGCGAACCGCACCACCCGCTCCACGCCGTAGGCGGTGTTGACCGACACCTCGGTGGCGATCTCGTGCACGGTGCCGGCGCGCAGCCGGCCGCCGTTGCCCGCGTACAGGCCCTCGGTGCCCTCCCGGACGACGACGAAGTCGATCTCCTTGCCCTCGGTGACGTGCGGGGCCAGCGGGGTGGGCACCCCGGGGTAGAGCTTCGACGGACGCAGGTTGACATAGTGGTCGAAGGCGAAGCGCAGCTTCAGCAGCAGCCCCCGCTCGAGGATCCCGGACGGGATCCGGGTATCCCCGGGGGCGGCGCCGACGGCACCCAGCAGGATGGCGTCGTGCTGGGCGAGGGACTCCATCTCGGTCTCGGGCAGCACCTCGCCGGTGCGCAGCCAGCGGTCGGCGCCCAGGTCGTAGTGGACCTTGTCGAAGGCGTCCGGACCGGCCACGGCGTCGAGGACCTTGAGGCCCTCGGCGACGACCTCGGGACCGATACCGTCGCCGGCGATCACGGCGATGGACGGGCGATCAGCAGAGTTCTGAGTAGACACGGCGTCAGGCTATCCGCGGGGACCCGCCGCCCGGGCCGGATCTCACGAACCTCCCGGCGATCAGAGATGGTCCGATCGGGCGGATCGGGGCCGATCGGGCGGTCTCACCCACTGCTCCGAGCCCCGGCACGGATGGCAGAGGACTAGATTCTCCCCCATGAGTCTGAGCTTCGACGTGCACCCTCATCCGTCCCCGGCAACCGCCGAGGAGCGCGCGGCCGTACTGGCTGCGCCCGGGTTCGGCCGTCACTTCACCGACCACATGGCCGTCGCCACGTGGACCGCTGAGGACGGCTGGGGCGACGCGAAGCTCGTACCGTACGGAGGCGAGTCCTTCAACCCGGCGTCCGCGGTCTTCCACTACGCCCAGGAGGTCTTCGAGGGGCTCAAGGCCTACCGCCACGCCGACGACTCGATCTGGCTGTTCCGGCCCGAGGCCAACGCCCAGCGGATGGTCGACTCGGCCGCACGTCTCGCCCTGCCGACCCTGCCGGTGGAGGACTTCGTCGCCTCGATCGAGGCGCTGGTCCGTCAGGACGCTGCCTGGGTGCCGGCCGGCGGTGGGGAGGACAGCCTCTACATCCGGCCGTTCACCGTTGCCCACGAGGACTTCCTCGGGGTGCGCCCGGCCCGGACCGTCCGCTACTACTGCATCGCCTCACCGTCCGGCCCCTATTTCGCCGGGGGTGCCGAGCCGGTCGACTTCTGGGTCTCCCGCCACTTCACCCGGGCTGCTCCGGGGGGCACCGGGTCCGCCAAGTGCGGTGGCAACTACGCTGCCAGCCTGGCCGGCCAGGAGGAGGCGTACGCCCATGGCTGTCCGCAGGTGCTGTTCCTCGATGCGGCGCAGCTGCGCTACGTCGAGGAGTTCGGTGGGATGAACTGCTTCCTGGTGACCCGGGACGGCCGGCTGCACACCCCGCAGCTCACCGGCACCATCCTGCCGGGCGTCACCCGCCGCTCCATCCTCGAACTGGCCCGCGAGCGCGGCCTGGAACCGGTCGAGGAGCAGATCGAGGTCGACGACATGCTCGCCCGGGTCCGCAGCGGCGAGGTGGCCGAGGCGTTCGCCTGCGGCACCGCGGCCGTGGTCGCCCCGGTCCGGGCGTTCAAGGACGGCGACGAGGAGTACGTGGTGGGCGACGGCACCTCCGGCCCCGTCACGATGGACGTCCGCCGAACCCTGCTGGACATCCAGTACGGCCGGGTCGTCGACACCCACGGCTGGATGCGCAAGGTCTGCTGAGCCGCGGCACACGCTGTTCCCGCCACGGGGCGGGCCCCACAGTTCTGGGGCCCGCCCCGTGCGGCGTCCGTCCTCGTACGTGTCCACCCGTACATGTCCACTGGTCCGATGGCGTCGTGGCCTGTCGTCGGGTCCGCGGGTGGTCGTCGCCCCTCCGGGTGGGTCTCACTCCGTGAGAACGGGGTGGCGCCGGCGGGGCGCTGCGGGCAGGATGTGGAGCGTGACGTATCGCACGCTCATTATTTTCGAGCGCGTCTGAGCCCTGCGGCCCCGACGCGCTCCACCTCCTGTCCACGTACAGGAGGTTTTTTGTTGCCCATCCACCCCTTTTCCGTCCGCCACCTCCATCCCGACGGGCGCACCGCCCACCGAACAGAGGACCGAGCCCCATGGTCGCCATGACTCCCACCGCCCCCCCGACCTTCCACGTCTACGACGTCACCCTGCGCGACGGCTCGCAGCAGGAGGGCATGCAGTTGTCCGTCAAGGACAAGCTCCGGATCGCCTCCTACCTGGACGACTTCGGGGTCGGGTTCATCGAGGGCGGCTGGCCGGGGTCGAACCCGAAGGACTCCGAGTTCTTCCGCCGGGCCACCTCCGGTGAGCTGGCGCTGCGCAACGCCGAACTGGTGGCGTTCGGGATGACCCGCCGGGTCGGGGTCAGGGCGGCGGACGACCCGTTGATCGGTGCGCTGCGCGACTCCGGCGCGGGCGTCGCCACCCTGGTCGCGAAGAGCCACGTCGGTCACGTCCGGGAGGCGCTGCGGACCACTCTCGCGGAGAACCTCGAGATGCTCCGCGACTCGGTCACCCACCTGCGGTCGGAGGGGATGCGGGTCTTCATCGACGCCGAGCACTTCTTCGACGGCTACCGGCTGGACCGGGCGTACGCCCTCGAGGTCGTCCGGACCGCGGCCGAGGCGGGGGCCGAGGCGGTCGTCCTCTGCGACACCAACGGCGGCATGCTGCCGAGCTGGATGGGCGAGATCGTCTCGGCGGCGGTCGGCGTCGGGGCGCCGATCGGGATCCACTGCCACAACGACTCCGGCTGCGCGGTGGCCAACACCCTGGCGGCGGTCGAGGCGGGCGCGATGCACGTCCAGGGCTGCGTCAACGGGTACGGCGAGCGGACCGGCAACGCCGACATCATCAGTGTGGTCGCCAACCTGGAGCTCAAGTACGGCTGGCACGTCCTGCCGATGGGCAGTCTGGCGGAGGCGACCCGTACGGCCCAGGCGGTCGCCGAGATCACCAATGTGCCGGCCGGCCCGCGCCGGGCCTACATCGGCACCTCCGCCTTCGCCCACAAGGCCGGGCTGCACGCCTCGGCGATCAGGGTCGACCCGAACCTCTACCAGCACGTCGACCCGGCCCGGGTCGGCAACGACATGCGGATGCTGGTCTCCGACATGGCCGGCCGGGCGAACATCCAGATCAAGGGCGAGCAGCTCGGCTTCGACCTGTCCGACCGCGCGGTGGCCGCCGCCGTCACCGAGCGGGTGAAGGCCAAGGAGCTGCAGGGCTACACGTACGACGCCGCCGACGCGTCCTTCGAGCTGCTGCTCCGCGAGGAGCTGGATCGGCTGCCGGACGTCTTCACCGTGTCGCACTGGACCACCACCTCGTTCGCCAACGGGGACAACGACCCGGTCAGCGAGGCTGTGGTCAAGCTGGTCGCCCGGGGCCGGACGCAGTACTTCGTCGGCGAGGGCAACGGGCCGGTCAACTCCCTCGACATGGCGCTGCGTCGGGCGCTGATCCCGGTGTATCCCGCCGTGGCGGGCTATGACCTGCAGGACTACCGGGTGCGCATCCTCGACGGGTCCTCGGGCACCGAGGCCTCGGTGCGGGTGCTGATCGACACCACCAACGGGGAACGCACCTGGACCACTGTCGGGGTCGGCACCAACGTCATCGAGGCCTCCTGGGAGGCGCTGTGTGATGCGTACCGGTACGGGCTGATCCACCTGTTCGAGAACCGGGTCGAGCCCGCGGAGGCCCGGCGGCGGGACGGGGCGGACGACCCGGACAGCGCGCCCGCGGACGGTGCGACCGGGACGCCCGGTCCCGAGGGTCGGGAGGACCTGGTCCGGGCCGGCGGCTCCGTAGACTCGGTGGGGTGACCGAACGTAACGCGATGCGCGTCGGCGACGCCGAGCGCGACCAGGTCGTCGATCTGCTCCAGCATGCGGTGGGCGACGGCCGGCTGACCATGCCGGAGGGGCGCGAGCGACTGGAGCTGGCCCTCGCGGCCCGGACGTACGCCGACCTGGACGCACTGGTGGCGGACCTGACGCCGGTGCTCCCGTCGATGGCCGACGACGTCACCGCCCTGCACCCGTTCAACCGGCCGCTGGACCAGGTCGCGCTGCCCGGGGAGTCCCGCCAGCCGGGGTGGAGTCCCGACGACCCACTGGTCATCTCCGCCCCCTTCGACGACGACCGCCGGGTGGGCGAGTGGTCGCTGCCGCCGTACATCCGGGTGTCGACCGGGCTCGGTGGCGCGACCCTGGTCTGCCTGGAGGCGACGGCGGAGACGCGGGTGATCCGGATCGAGGTCGCCGGCGGGGCCGGCGACATCCGACTGATCCTCCCGGCGGGCTGGGCGGTCCGGGCCGATCGGATCTCCAAGGGCCTCGGCGGCGTGCACATCCGGGTGCCCGACCGACCGGCCCCCGGTGCGCCCCTGCTGGAGTTGATCGGCAGCGTCACCCTCGGCAGCCTGGTGGCCAGGCCGGCCAACGTCATCGACCGGTGGCTGCTCCGGCGCCGGCAGCGCCGGCGGCAGCGGGCACTGGAGGCCTGACCGGGTGTTGTCCGGATCGGTGCCGGTGTTGTCCCGATGTTGTGCGGACCGCTGCCGCTCTTGAGGCCGGTGCCCGCGCGGCGTGGGATGGGGCCATGACCACAGCTCGCCCTGCGGCGCCGCCCCGGCTGCCGGACACGGAGTTCTTCACCGCTGACGATGTCCTCCACCACAGCGGGGACCGCCTGCTGCTCGACCGCGCGCTGCGGCGGGGAGAGGCGGTCCGGGTGTGTCGCGGCGTGTACGCCAGGAGCCGGCCCGACGGGGACGTGGAGCGCCACCGGCAGCTGGTCCGGGCGGTGTTCGGCCGCCCCGGACACACCGGAGCGGTCGGAGGAGTCTCGGCGGCCCTGCTCCACGGTCTCTCGACCGGGCGGGGAGCAGTGTCGGCGACCGTCACGGTGCTGCGGCCGGGCGGCGGAGGGCCGACCGCGGACATCGACCTGGTCGCCACCCGGCTGCCGGCGTCGCACCTCTGCGAGGTCGACGGGCTCCCGGTCAGCACCCTGGCCAGGACCGTGGTCGACGTCACCCGAAGGGAAGATCCGGGCAGCCTGACCGGCCTGGTGGTGACGGACTCGGCGTTGCGGGCCTCCGCGGACCCGGAGGGTCTGCGGAGGGACTGCGAGACCGTGCTGCAGGACCTCCGCGGCTGCACCGGCCTGGCCCGGACCAGGAGCGTGCTGCGCGAGGCCACCCCGCACTCGGCCGGCCCCACGGAGACGGTCAGTCGGGCGCTGCTCCAGCAGATGGGGATCCCGACCCCGCTGCTGGACGTCACCTACCGATGGGATCCGGCCGACCCGGCGGACGACACCGGGCCCCAGGAGCCGGTCGGGATCGGACCCGAGGCACCGTTCGGCTCGGTATCGCTCACGTCCTCGGCGGCCACCGTCGTGGTGCCGTTCAGCTGGCCCGATGTGCACGTGCTCGGTGTCGTCCTGGACCGGCCGGTGGCGGAGGACGGTGTGCCGTCCGGATGGTCCGGCGATCGTGACTCCTGGGTGGCGGGGCCACGGCGGTTCCTGCGCCGATGCGGCTGGGTGGTCGTCGAATGGTCTCCGGAGGACCTCTCCGATCCGTGGCCGCTCAGCCAGCGACTGACCCGGATCATGCGGGAACTGTACGGCGGGCCGGTCGGTCCGTACGGGTGGGCACGCGACCACCCCGTGCTGCGGCCACAGTGGTCTCCGACCGGGTGGCGGGGCGAGCCCTACCCGGACCGGTGATGGCCGGGTGCACCGGCGGGGGCGGGGGCGGGGGACCAGCGCCAGGTCACGCCACCCGACCGAGGACCAGCGGGCTCGGCGTCACCGTGGTGCCGGACGGCGCGATCCCGATGCCGTCGGCCAGGGCCTGCTGTGCGGCGGCGAACCGCTCGGGGGTGTCGGTGTGCAGGGTCAGCAGTGGTTGCCCGGCGCGGACGAGGTCGCCGGGCTTGGCGTGCAGCTCCACGCCGGCGGCGGCCTGCACGTCGTCCTCCTTGCGTACGCGTCCGGCACCGAGATGCCAGGCCGCCAGCCCGACCGCCATCGCGTCGAGCTGCTCCAGCACCCCGTCGGCCGATGCGGACACCACTTCGGTCTCCAGGGCGGTGGGCAGCGGCGCACCAGGATCGCCGCCTTGGGCGCGGATGATCCGCCGCCAGCGATCCATCGCCCGCCCGGAGGCGAGCACCTCGGCCGGGTCGGCGTCGACGCCCACCGCGGCGAGCATCTCGCCGGCCAGGGCAAGGGTCAGCTCCACCACATCGGCGGGGCCGCCGCCGGCCAATACCTCCACCGCCTCCCGGACCTCGAGAGCGTTGCCGGCGGTCAGCCCCAGCGGGGTGGACATCCCCGACAGCAGCGCGACGGTCCGTACGCCGGCGCCGGTCCCGATCCGCACCATGGTACGGGCCAGGTCACAGGCCTCGGCCAGATCCTTCATGAAGGCGCCGGAGCCGACCTTGACGTCCAGCACCAGCGCCCCGGTGCCCTCCGCGATCTTCTTGGACATGATCGAGGAGGCGATCAGCGGGATCGACTCGACGGTGCCGGTGACATCGCGCAGGGCGTAGAGCTTCCGGTCCGCCGGCGCCAGCTCGGGCCCCGCCGCCACGATCGCACCGCCCACCTCACGGAGCTGGCGGCGTACCTGAGCGGAGGTGAGATCGCCCCGCCAGCCGGGGATCGCCTCCAGCTTGTCCAGGGTGCCGCCGGTGTGGCCGAGTCCGCGGCCCGAGAGCTGAGGCACCGCCACCCCGCAGGCAGCCACCAACGGCGTCAGCACCAGGGTGACCTTGTCCCCGACGCCGCCGGTGGAGTGCTTGTCGACGGTCGGCCGGCCGAGGTCGGAGTAGTCGAGGCGTACGCCGCCGTCGATCATTGCCTGCGTCCACGGATCGAGCTCCTCGGCCGACATCCCCCGGAAGAACACCGCCATCGCGAGCGCGGACATCTGCTCCTCGGCGATGAACCCCGCGGTGTAGGCCTCGATGATCCACCGCGCCTCGTCGGGTGACCAGCCGCCACCGTCCCGTTTGCGCCGGATCAGGTCGACGACGGCGAAGCGCTGCGGGTCGAAGGGTCGGCTCATGGGGCCGATTATGCCGTGGCGCCAGGGCGAGTGGGCTGGCGCTGGTGAGTAGGCATGAATCTTGTGAGTAGGCATGAATGGTGTCATCGTCGAGGTCCAGGCGTACGCCTCGTGGTTGGCGACCACCGGTAGGTCAGGACGGCCTGTTCAACAGGTAGCTTTCGCCCGTACGTTTGTGCCGGTACTCAGACACGAATGTACGGGCGAAGCCCGCAGGCGACGTACGGGGTGATGTGGTGGGGTCCGCGTACCGGTCGCCGCAGCCCGCACCTCGGCTGCGAAACCGGCCGTTCCCGCGATCGCGATAGGGTGAGGCAATGCGAATTGCGCGCTACTCGGCTGCCGGTCAGGACCCTGCGTTCGGGGTGGTCGAACTGGCCGAGGACGGCGGTGCACATCCCGACAGCGTCAGCACGCTCACCGGTGATCCGCTGGCCGGCCCCGTCCAGTACACCGGTGCCCGGCACCGACTGGCCGACGTACGGTTGCTGGCACCGGTCATCCCCCGCTCGAAGATCATCGGTGTCGGCCGCAACTACGCGGCGCACGCGGCCGAGCTGGGCAACGAAGTGCCCACCACCCCGCTGTGCTTCCTCAAGCCCAACACCGCTGTGATCGGTCCCGACGAGATCGTCGTCCCCCCGACGGCGTCGTCCTACATCAGCTATGAGGGTGAACTCGCCGTCGTGATCGGCCGGATCTGCAAGGACGTGCCGGTCGACCGGGCCGAGGAGGTCATCTTCGGCTACACCGTCGGCAACGACGTCACCCTGCGCGACCTGCAGGAGCCGGACAAGCAGTGGTCGCGCGCCAAGGGGTTCGACACCTCCTGCCCGCTCGGACCGTGGATCGCGACCCACCTCACCCTCGCCGAGGCCTCCGACCTGACGATCACCACGGTGGTGGCCGGTGAGCAGCGTCAGCACGGCTCGACCGCCCTGATGATCCGGCCGATCGCCGAGCTGGTCGCCTACATCACCAGCTTCACCACGCTGTTGCCGGGTGACGTCATCCTCACCGGCACCCCGGCAGGCGTCGGCCGGCTCGAACCGGGCCAGGAGGTCTCGGTCACCATCGACGGCATCGGCACCCTGACCAACACCCTCGTCCCCACCCCCGTGGCGGACACCACCGACACCACCACCTCGACCAGCGGAGACAACGCCAAGTGAGTGACACCAGCACCGACCAGCACGGCAGGACCGATGTGGACGTCCTGGGAGACATCGCCCCGGAGGACGTCCGGGTGCGTTTCCCACCGTCGCCCACCGGCAACCTGCACGTCGGCAACGTCCGGTCCGCGCTCTTCAACTACGCGTTCGCACGCCACTACGGCGGCACCCTGGTGCTGCGGATCGAGGACACCGATCTGGCCCGGTCGACCCAGGAGTACTACGACAACGTCCTCGACTCGCTGAACTGGCTCGGCATCACCTGGGACGAGGGCCCGGACATCGGCGGCCCGTACGCCCCCTACCGACAGTCCGAGCGCACCGGGATCTACCGGGACGTGATCGCCAAGCTGGTGGAGTCCGGTGCCGCCTACCCGTGCTACTGCACCCGGGAGGAACTGGAGGAGCGGGAGAAGCTGCGCGGCGGCGACACCATCGGGTACGACGGCCACTGCCGTGACCTCACCGCCGACCAGGTCGCGGCGTACGAGGCGGAGGGGCGTACGCACGTGCTGCGGATGCGGATGCCCGAGGGCGAGGTCGCCTTCGACGACCTGGTGCGCGGTCACGTGGCGTTCGACACCCGCAACGTGCCGGACTACGCCATCGTCCGCTCCAACGGCGAACCGCTCTACACCCTGGTCAATCCGGTCGACGACGCGCTGATGCGGATCACCCACGTGCTGCGCGGTGAGGACCTGCTCTCCTCGACCCCCCGGCAGATCGTGCTCTACCGGGCGCTCGCCCGGATCGGTGTCGGGTCGGGGATCACGCCCCGGTTCGGGCACCTGCCGATCGTGATGGGGGAGGGCAACAAGAGGCTTTCCAAGCGCGACAAGGGATCGGGCCTGGAGGAGTACCGCGAGCGCGGGTTCCTCCCCGAGGGCCTGATGAACTACCTCGCCCTGCTCGGCTGGTCGATCAGCGACGACCGGGACGTGTTCAGCATGGCGGAGATGGCCGAGGCGTTCGACATCCGCCGGGTCAACGCGAACGCGGCGCGCTTCGACCACAAGAAGTGCGAGGCGATCAACGCCGCCCACATCCGGCTGCTCAGTGCCGAGGACCTGGCGACGCAGATCACCCCCTTCCTCCAGGCGGCGCACTTCGTGGCGACCCCGCCGACCGCGGACGAGCGGCAGCTGCTGATCGGCGCCGCCCCGCTCATCCAGGAGCGACTCACCTGCCTGTCGGAGGCGGTCGACAAGCTGTCCTTCCTCTTCACCCCGGACCAGGAGCTGGAAATCGAACCGGGGGCGGCCCTGAAGGCCGAGGAGGGGCCGGTGCTGCGGACCTCCCGCACGGCGCTCGCCGACGTCGCCTGGGACCATGCCTCGATCGAGGCCGCCCTGCGGGCCGCCCTGGTCGACGGACTGGGGCTCAAGCCGCGCAAGGCATTCGGCCCGGTACGGACCGCCGTGACCGGCAGCAAGGTGTCCCCGCCACTGTTCGAGTCGATGGAGCTGCTCGGCCGCGGGTCGAGCCTGGCGCGGATCGACCGGGCGCTGGCGACCGTCCCGAGGGGCTGAGGTGGCGCGCACTCCGGCGCCGGCAGGCCGCGGACGCTTCGAGACGTTCATCGGGGGGTACCAGGACCCGCCGCCCGGGGTGGCGTACCCGAGGGTGCTGCACCGGCCGGGGACGGAGGGCTGGCGAACCGTCTTCGGCGTGGTCGCCGGGTTCGTGTTCTACCTCAGCGTGATGTCGGTGCTGCCCAGCATGGTGATCGCGCTCGCCTGGCTGGTGGCCGGGCGAGGACAGTCCTACCCGGAGTTCGCCGACAACGCCGCCGCCTACCTGAACCCGGCCGGAATGTTGGCGATGAACCTCGCCATCGGCAGCCTGATCCCGGTGTCCTGGCTGATGGTGGCGAGCATCCACCGGACCGCGCCGCGGTGGCTCGCCTCCGTCGGCCCGCGGATCCGCTGGCGCTACCTGGCGGTCTGCGCGATCCTCGCCGTGGTGGTGCTCAACGCGATGCAGGTGGTCACCTGGCTGCTCGCCGGCACCGCGGTGCACCTGGCGCCGCAGCAGGGCTTCTGGGGATTCCTTGCGGTGATCCTGGCCACTACCTGGGTGCAGGCGACGGGGGAGGAGTACTTCTTCCGCGGCTACCTGATGCAGGCCCTCGGCTCGCTCACCGCCACCCCCTGGTTCGGGGTGATCACCTCCGCCCTGGTGTTCGCCGCGATGCACGGCTCGCAGAACGTGCCGCTGTTCCTCAACCGGCTGGCGTTCGGCCTGGTCGCCGCGCTGCTCGTCTGGCTCACCGGAGGTCTGGAGGCCGGCATCGCCGGTCACGTCGTCAACAATGTCTTCGCGTACCTGTGGGCCGGCCTGACGGTCGGGATCGCCGCCTCGCGCAACATCACCGAGACCACCTGGCTGGGGTCCCTGGTCGGGGTGGGCGGCTACGCCGTCTACGCGCTCGCGGCCTGGGGGGTCGCGCGGGTGATGCGGGTCGGGACCACCACGGCTCTCGAAGTCGCTCCCGCCGGGCGGTCCGGACGGGGCCCTCGGCCTGTCTGAGACGCCCCGCGGTCTGCCTGAGATGACCGCCGCGGTGCCCTGGCCGACCCCCACGGAGCCCGCGGGGAACCAGCACAGTGCCCGGAGCGACCGCCGGGATTGAGGCGTTCCGGGCCGGGATCGGGGGCGGTCTCTCGGCTCCACGGATCCGGCCCGTGGATTTGTGTTGCGCCGGAGCGGTGCGCTAGAGTTACACGTCGTTGCCCCCCGGGGCAGCAAACTCTTGGGGTATGGTGTAATTGGCAGCACGAGTGATTCTGGTTCACTTAGTCAAGGTTCGAGTCCTTGTACCCCAGCCACGGAGGCTGTCGGATATGCATGATTTCCGGTAGTTTCTCCGAGATTTCCGCAGAACCGGAAATCAGCTGGGGCCCCGTTGTGTAGCGGCCTAGCACGCCGCCCTCTCAAGGCGGTAGCGCGGGTTCGAATCCCGTCGGGGCTACTGGGAAAGAAATCCTCTCCGTCAATGACGGAGGGGATTTCTTCGGTCTGCGGCCGGTGTTTCTCGCCCGGCCGGTCTCGGCCTTTCTGTCCGGCCTCTGACCATCTCCGACCTGGGCGGCCGCCGCCGGGTACGGAGCCCGACCCTCGCCCGGTCGAGTTGAGCGGCCCGTGGCCGACCTGCTAAGCTTCCGCAGGTTCCCGGTCGCCGGGGACAGCTGGGGCCCCGTTGTGTAGCGGCCTAGCACGCCGCCCTCTCAAGGCGGTAGCGCGGGTTCGAATCCCGTCGGGGCTACGGAGTCGAACGCCCGGTCGTCGTGATGACGACCGGGCGTTCCGTCTGCCGTGGGCGTCCGTCGTGGGAGTCTGCGGTGGACGGTGGACGGTGGACGGTGGACGGTGGCTGTGGGGGACGCCATCGCGGCCGCCCCGGCCGGAGCGCTCCGATCGACCGGGGCACCCCGGATCCGGGACCCCGTGTCCCGGACTCCGACCCCGACGTTTCAGATCCTGACCCCGACGTTCCAGACCCTGACAAGGCCGTTCCGGATCATTGGCACCAAGGGTCCGCTCAGGTGGAGACTGACAGCATGCGCGAAACCGAAGGCCGCCGCCGTGCCCGCTCGCTGGGGCGCCCGGGCAGATCGGCGGATGTCACCCTGACGATGATCCCCACCGTCCGGGAGGGTCACCAGCCGACGCGGAGCCCGATGGCCGGGCTCGCGCTCGCCGCCCTGGGGGTCGTGTTCGGTGACATCGGCACCAGCCCGCTGTACTCGATGCAGACAGTCTTCGCGACCCACCACAACGATGTGCGGCCGGTCCCCGAGGATGTCTTCGGCGTCATCTCGATGGTGCTGTGGACCATCACCATCGTCGTGTCGTTCAAGTACATCTCACTCGTCATGCGGGCCGACAACGAGGGGGAGGGCGGCATCCTGTCGCTCACCGCGCTGCTGCGTGACAACGTCACCGCCCGGCGCCGGGTCGCCATCGTCACCGGCCTCGGGATGACCGGAGCGGCCCTGTTCTTCGGCGACTCGGTGATCACCCCGGCGATCTCGGTGATGTCGGCGGTGGAGGGCCTCACCGTGGTCAACCCCGGCCTGGAGCACTGGGTGGCGCCCGCCTCGGTGGTCATCCTCTCCGTGCTGTTCCTGGTCCAGAAGCTGGGGACCGCCGCGGTCGGCCGGTTCTTCGGCCCGATCATGGCGCTGTGGTTCCTCACCGTGGGCCTGCTCGGAGTCCCGCACATCGTGCGCCACCCGCAGATCCTCGGGGCGGTCTCCCCGCACCACGCCCTCGGTTTCGCCGTCGCCCACCCGTTCATCGCGTTCATCGCGATGGGGGCGGTGGTCCTCACCATCACCGGCGCCGAGGCCCTGTACGCCGACATGGGCCACTTCGGCAAGAGCCCGATCCGACTGGCCTGGTTCCTGCTGGTCTTCCCGTGCCTCGCCCTCAACTACTTCGGCCAGGGGGCGATGATCCTGGAGAACCCCGCCACGGTGAACAACCCGTTCTTCAACCTCGCCCCCTCCTGGGCCACCCTGCCGCTGGTCGTCCTGGCCACCCTGGCCACCGTCATCGCCTCCCAGGCGGTCATCTCCGGTGCCTTCTCGGTGGCCCGCCAGTCCGTACGCCTCGGGCTGTTCCCGCGCCTGCTGGTGCGGCACACGTCCAAGCTCGCCGGCGGCCAGATCTACCTGCCGGCGGTGAACTGGATCCTCTTCCTCGGCGTGCTCACCCTGATCACCGTCTTCCGCAGCTCGACCAACCTCGCCTCGGCATACGGCCTGGCGGTCACCGGCACTCTGCTGCTGGAGAGCCTGCTGTTCCTGTCCCTGGCCCACATGGTCTGGAAGGAACCGGTCTGGAAGATCGCCGTCTACATCGTCGTGGTGATGGGCGTCGAGGTGGCGTTCTTCGGCGCCAACCTCGCCAAGGTGGTCAGCGGCGGCTGGCTGCCGCTGCTGATCGCGGGCCTGGTACTGATGGTGATGACCACCTGGCGCAAGGGCTACGCCCTGGTGGCCGCCCATCGCCGGGAGCTGGAGGGGCCACTGGACGAGTTCGTCGAGGCGCTGCGGTCGAGCGACATCCCCCGTATCCCGGGGGTCGCCGTCTACCCGCATCCCAATCGGGAGACCACCCCGCTGGCGCTGCGGTCGAACGTCTACTTCAATCACGTCGTGCACGAGCACGTCATCCTGATCGAGATCGTGAACGAGAACGTCCCGCACATCCGGCACGTGGACCGGGTCAGTGTCCACGATCTCGGATTCGAGGACGACGGCATCGTCCACATCAGCGTCCACGTCGGGTTCAGCGATTCCCAGGACATTCCGAAAGGCCTGGCTCTGGCGGTCGGCCGTACCCCCGAACTGGACATCCGCCCGGGGGACGCGCACTATTTCCTGTCGGTGCTGACGCTGCAGCCGACCGGACGCTCGCGGATGTCTCGCTGGCGCAAACAGTTCTTCGTCCTGATGGCCAACAATGCGGCGTCACGCACCGATGTGTTCCACCTGCCGCCGGATCGTACGGCGGTGATGGGCGCCGAAATGGAGATCTGAGTCGTCGACCTTCAGCCGAGGCTCAGGCTCATGGATCGAGGATGAGGCATATGCGTCCACTCAGGGGCGGGGACAGAACCGGATCCCACAAGGGGCCCGGTCAGGATCCCGACACCACGACGATCACGCCGCTCCGCGGCCGGTCGAAGCTTCCGGCCCTGGCCCTGACGGCCCTGGGGGTCGTCTTCGGCGACATCGGCACCAGCCCGCTCTACTCGATGCAAACCGTGTTCAGCATCGACCACAACAACGTCAAGCCGGTCCCGGTCGACGTCTACGGCGTCATCTCGATGGTGCTGTGGTCGATCACCCTGGTCGTCACCTTCAAGTACGTCGTCCTGGTGATGCGGGCCGACAACGACGGTGAGGGCGGCATCCTCGCCCTCACCCACCTGCTGGTGGACCGGGTGCAGCAGCACCGGCGTACCTCCGTCGTGCTGGCGCTGGGAATGCTGGGGGCGGCCCTCTTCTACGGTGACTCGGTGATCACCCCCGCGATCTCGGTGATGTCGGCGATCGAGGGCCTCACCGTGGTCAATCCGGGCTTCGAGGACCTCGTCCTGCCGCTGTCGGTGGTGATCCTGTCGGTGCTGTTCGTCATCCAGCGGTGGGGGACGGCCGCGGTCGGCCGGGCCTTCGGCCCGGTGATGACCGTGTGGTTCGTCGTCGTCGGCCTGCTCGGCGTGCCGCACATCGTCCAGCACCCCGGCATCCTGCGGGCGGTGTCTCCCACCTACGCCGTCGCGTTCGTCGTCGAGCACCCGTTCACCGCGTTCATCGCGATGGGCGCGGTCGTGCTGACCATCACCGGCGCCGAGGCCCTGTACGCCGACATGGGCCACTTCGGCCCGCTGCCGATCAAGATCTCCTGGTTCGCCATCGTGTTCCCGGCCCTGGCCCTCAACTACCTGGGCCAGGGTGCGATGATCCTCCACGACCCGGCCACCATCAACAACCCGTTCTTCCAGATGGCCCCGTCCTGGTCGCGGCTGCCGCTGGTGGTGCTGGCCACTCTGGCGACGGTGATCGCCTCCCAGGCGGTCATCTCCGGGGCGTTCTCGGTGTCCCGACAGGCCGTCCGCCTGGGCCTGCTGCCCCGGCTCCTGGTCAAGCACACCTCGAAGGAGGAGGGCGGCCAGATTTTCGTCCCGCTGGTCAACTGGGTGCTCTACCTGGGTGTGCTGGCACTGATCGCGATCTTCGGCAGCTCGGCCAACCTCGCCTCGGCGTACGGCCTGGCGGTCACCGGCACCCTGCTGCTCACCAGCCTGCTGTTCCTCGCCCTGGCCCACATGGCTTGGCAGCAGCCGACCTGGAAGCTGGTGGTGTACGCCGCCACGGTGTTGCTCGTCGAGGTGTTCTTCTTCGCCGCGAACCTGGCGAAGGTGGTCAGCGGTGGCTGGTTGCCGCTGCTGATCGCCGCTCTGGTCATCCTGGTGATGACCACTTGGCGGCGGGGGTTCGACCTGGTGTCGCGTCGCCGCCGGGAGCTGGAGGGCCCGCTGGACGAGTTCATCGAGGCCGTGCACAACTCCGAGCTGCCCCGGATCCCGGGGATCGCCGTTTTCCCGCATCCGAACAGCACCACGGCACCGCTGGCGCTGCGCACCCTGGTGATGTTCACCCACGCGATGTTCGAGCACGTCGTCCTGGTCGAGATCGTCAATGAGAACGTGCCGCACATCCGCCACCGGGAGCGGGTCCATGTCCACGACCTGGGCGATCCGTCCGACGGGATCGTGCACATCAGCGTGCACGTCGGCTTCAACGATTCCCAGGACGTTCCCCGGGGCCTGGCCCTCGCGGTCGGCCGGAGCCCCGAGCTGGACTTCGAGCCGCAGCAGGTGCGCTACTTCCTGTCCGTGCTGACCCTGCGGCCGACCGGCGACGCGAAGATGGCCTCGTGGCGCAAGCGGCTCTACGTGCTGATGGCCAACAACGCCGCGTCACGTACGGAGGTGTTCCACCTGCCGCCGGACCGGACCGTAGTGATGGGCGCCGAGATGGAACTGTGAGTCGTCACTCGGTGAAGGTGACGTCCCATCGGTCCGTGCGGGTGACCACGCCGACGGCGGCCGGTGCCGGGCGTCCGGTCATCGCCCGATAGACGGTCCGGGCCAGGTCGACCGCGGCCTGTTCGGACCGCGCCTGCTTCCGGGTGACCTCGATCGTGGTGGTGTCGGGCCCGGAGGTGTCGTCGGGCCCGGAGGTGTCGGGCCCTCTGGTCTCCGGCTGCGTGGCCGGCGGCCGGGCCGGAGTCCGACGGGTCGGGTCAGTCGACATGCGGCGGCTCGTCGCCCCGGAGGTCGGCCTCGTCGTCCACCTCGTCGTCGCCCTCGTCCATCGGCTCCTCGCGCTCGTCGGTGAATGCCTCGCGCTCGTCCGGATCGTACGGGTCGGTCTCGACAGTGTCGGCCCGATCGGCCTCGGACAGGTCCCGCTCGTCTGGGGTCATCGTGTCCTCCCGTGGTTGGTCGATGGTGATCAGCATCCTAGGCGATCCGCCCGCCTGCGACGGCTTCCGAAGACCCGCCGGCCCGGAGGCGGCAGCACGGACGGGCCGCCGGTCGTTAGGCTGGGCCCCGCAGCAGTCATCGGCATCGAGGAGTCCGGAGTGCAGTTCGCATCGGCCTACGACCAGGGCTTCGTCCGGGTCGCCGCGGTCACCGTTCCCGTCGTCGCCGCCCAGCCCGACCGCAATCTCGGGGCCGTCCTCGAGGCGGCCGAGGAGCTCTCGGTGCACGGGGTGGGGCTGGCGGTGTTCCCTGAGCTGTGCCTCACCGGCTACGCCCTGGACGACCTGCTGCTGGCGAGCCCGCTGCTGGACGCCGCCGAGGAGGCACTGGCCGCCCTGGTCGAGGCAAGCCGGGACCTGCTGCCGGTGTTGATGGTGGGGCTGCCGGTGCGGCACCGCCTCCGGGTGCTCAACACGGTCGCCGTGGTCCACCGGGGCGCACTGCTCGGGGTGGTGCCCAAGGCGTACGTCCCGACCTACCGGGAGTTCTACGAGCGCCGCCACTTCGCCCCCGGCGACGACATCCGCGGCGAGGTGGAGCTGGCCGGGCACCGGGTGCCGATCGGCCCCGATCTGCTGTTCGCTGCCGACGACGTTCCCGGGTTGGTGATCCACGCCGAGGTGTGCGAGGACATGTGGGTGCCGGTGCCGCCGAGCGCGGAGGCCGCCCTGGCCGGGGCGACCGTGCTGGCGAACCTGTCCGGCTCACCGATCACGGTGACCAAGGCCGAGCACCGCAAGCTGCTGGCCCGGGCCGCCTCGGCCCGCTGCCTGGCGGCGTACGTCTACGCGGCCGCCGGGGAGGGGGAGTCCACCACCGACCTGTCCTGGGACGGCCAGACCTTCGTTTACGAGGACGGGGACCTGCTCGCCGAGACCGAACGGTTCCCCCGCGGCTGGCGCTGCTCGGTGGCTGACATCGACCTGCAACGGCTCACCGCCGAGCGGTTCCGACAGGGCACCTTCGACGACAACCGGCGCACCCACGCCGCGCGGGCGGAGGCCTTCCGGACCGTCCGGTTTCGGCTCGACCCACCCCGCCACGACATCGGCCTGGAACGCCACGTGGACCGGTTCCCGTTCGTTCCCGACGATCCCGAGCGGCTCGCCCTGGACTGCTACGAGGCGTACAACATCCAGGTCGCGGGGCTGGCCCAGCGACTCACCGCCATCGGCACCCCGAAGGCCGTGATCGGCGTCTCGGGCGGCCTGGACTCCACCCATGCGCTGATCGTCGCGGCCCGGGCGATGGACCTGCTCGGCCGGCCGCGCAGCGACGTGCTCGCCTTCACCATGCCCGGCTTCGCCACCACCGAGCACACCCGCAGCAACGCCGAGGAGCTGTGCCGGGCGCTCGGGGTGACCTTCCAACAGCTCGACATCCGTCCCGCAGCCCGCCAGCTGCTGGCCGACCTGGGCCACCCGTACGCCGACGGGGAGCCGGTCTACGACGTCACCTTCGAGAACGTCCAGGCCGGGCTGCGCTACGACTACCTGTTCCGGCTGGCCAACCAGCGGGGCGGGATCGTGGTGGGCACCGGCGACCTCTCGGAGCTGGCGCTCGGCTGGTGCACCTACGGTGTCGGTGACCAGATGTCCCACTACGGCGTCAACGCCGGGGTGCCGAAGACCCTGATCCAGCACCTGATCCGCTGGGTGATCTCCTCGGGGCAGGTCGGCGAGGAGACCGCGACGATCCTGCGCTCCATCCTCGCCACCGAGATCAGCCCGGAGCTGATCCCGGTCGCCGAGGGCCAGAAGCCGCAGTCCACCCAGGACTCCATCGGGCCGTACGCCCTGCACGACTTCACCCTGCACCTCCTGCTCCGACTGGGCTACGGGCCGGCGAAGATCGCCTTCCTCGCCCACCACGCCTGGCACGACCCGGAGCGGGGCAGCTGGCCGCCCGGCTACCCGACCGAGGAACGGGAGGCGTACGACCTGGCCACCATCCGACACTGGCTCGAGGTCTTCCTGAAACGCTTCTTCGGCAACCAGTTCAAGCGCTCGGCGCTGCCCAACGGGCCGAAGGTGATGGCCGGCGGGGCGCTGTCGCCGCGCGGCGACTGGCGGATGCCCTCGGACGCCGCGGCCCGCACCTGGCTGGCCGAGCTGGAACGCGACGTCCCGCGGGGCTGAACCGATGCGATCCCTGCTCCGGATCCTGTCCACCACCAGGGAGCTGTGGCCGTACTACCTCGGGATCGTGGCCAGCTCGCTGCTGATGTCGGTCACCGCCCTGGTGACTCCGTTCCTGATCGGGCGGGCCACCGACGAGGTGGTCGCGCTGGCCGGCGGCCACGGCGGCACCGTCCGGACGCTGGTGCTGCTCGCCGTGGGCCTGCTCGTCGCCGAACTGCTCAACACGGTGCTCACCAATATCGGTGGCTACCTCGGTGACACGATGACGGCCCGGCTGCGGCAGATCCTGTCGGTGCGCTACTTCGCGAAGCTCCTCGGCCTGCCCCAGCGGTACTTCGACGACGAGCTGAGCGGCACCATCATCGGCCGGCTGTCGCGCTCGATCGCCGAGGTGACGAACTTCCTCAAGTCGATGTCCAACACCTTCTTCACCATGCTGGTGACGACCGTGGCGGTGCTGGTGATCAGCGGTCTCTACTCGTGGCCGTTGGCGGTGATGCTGGCGGTGCTGTTCCCGGCGTACATGTGGCTGACCGCCCGGACGTCGACGACCTGGCAGCGGCTGGAGGGGGCGAAGAACGATCTGGTCGACGTCGCCAACGGCCGGTTCTCCGAGGTGATCGGTCAGATCCGGGTGGTGAAGAGCTTCGTCCGGGAGCGTTCCGAGCTGGCGCTCTTCGACGACCGCTACGGTGGCACCATCGGCCTGACCCGCGACCAGGCCCGGCACTGGCACAGCATGGACACCGCCCGGCGGGCCGTGCTCAACCTCGCCTTCCTCGGCATCTACCTGGTGCTGTTCCTGCAGACCGCCCACGGCGCCTTCAGCATCGGGGTGATGGTGCTGCTGTTGCAGCTGATGGGGATGGCCCGCACGCCGGTGACCATGATGAGCTTCATCGTCGACTCCGGGCAGCGGGCCGTCGCCGGGTCGCAGTCGTACTTCGAGGTGCTGGACCAGGTCCCGGAGGCGCGGCGTACGCTACCGGCGGGCCGGCCGGCAACGGCGCCGCTCGACCTCCACGCCTTCGCCTTCCGGCACGTCGACTTCGGTTACCGGCCGGGTCGGCCGGTGCTCCGCGACGTCACCTTCCATGCCGACCCGGGGGAGCGGATCGCCCTGGTGGGGGAGTCCGGCGGCGGGAAGTCCACCCTGGTCAACCTGCTGCTCGGCCTCTATCCGCCCGATGCCGGACTCGTCACCCTGGGCGGCCGCGACATCACCGCGATGCCCGTCGACGAGGTGCGCCGCGACGTCGGGGTGGTCTTCCAGGACCCGTCGCTGTTCTCCGGCACGATCCGGGAGAACATCGCCTACGGCCGGGCGGAGGCCACCGATGCGGAGGTCACCGAGGCGGCCCGGCGGGCCAATGCGGACCGATTCGTCGAGCGCTTCCCGGAGGGCTACGCGGCGCTGATCGGCGAGCGCGGGGTCAAGCTGTCCGGCGGCCAGAAACAGCGGGTCGCGGTGGCCCGGGCGCTGCTCAAGGACGCGCCGGTCCTGGTCCTCGACGAGGCGACGAGTTCGCTGGACACGAAGTCGGAGCGGCTGGTACAGGAGGGGCTGGAGCAGCTGATGGCGGATCGTACGACGCTGATCATCGCCCACCGGCTGTCCACCATCTCCACCGTCGACCGGATCGTCACGCTGCGCGACGGGGCGGTGGACGAGATCGGCACCCCGGCCGAGCTCGCCGTCTCCGGCGGGATCTACGCCGAACTGCTCGCTCTGCAGGCCTCGAACGACCTCACCGACCGGGCCCGGCTCTCGGCGTACGGCATCGACGCGGGGATCGACCCCGGCGATCCGGACGCGCAGCCCGATGTCACTGCAGGGGGGATCGGGCGGGGCTGAGCGGACGCTCGTCAGCCGGTGACGGCCCGCGGATGACGCTTGAACAGCGACACCGACGGCGACGCCGCGTCCCAGAACCGCCAGGGCCGGTCCGCCGCGGTCGACACGTTCACCCGGGGGCCGCTGCCCACGGCGGCCGGGCGGCGCTCCGCCGGCAGCAGCTGCAGCCCACCGCCCCCGAGCAGATCGGCACCGTTGTCGGCGGAGGTGATCCCCAACGCCCGGCAGAGGTTGCCCGGGCCCCGGGCGAGGTCCCGGTCGGTGAGCGGCGAGGCCCGGCGGACCAGCCGCCGCTCCCGGGCCAGGTCCTGCCCGGCCTCGACCTCGCCGGCTCGCAGCAACACCGCCGTGGCGACCCCCTCCGGGCCGCACACCACGTTGCAGCAGACCGACCCGTGCAGCAGGTAGACGTACAGGTGTCCGCTGGGCCCGAACATCACCGCGTTGCGCGCGGTCCGTCCGCGGTAGGCGTGCGAGGCCGGATCGGCGCCACCCTCGTACGCCTCGACCTCGACCAGCCGGACCGTGACCGGGCCCGCCTGCAGCCGGCAGCCGACCAGCAGCGGCGCCACGTCGAGGGCGTGACGGGACAGGTCGGGCAGCACCACGCCACTGTCGCACCCCACTCCCACCCCGCCTCCGGTGGTCCATACACTGGGTCGCGTTCCACGACCCCGGCGGACGCTGGGGCGCCCTGATCGTCCCAGCGGAAGGTTGCCCGCCGTGTTCGAGACCCCCGGACCTGTTCGCATCGGCGTCCTCACCAGCGGTGGCGACGCCCCCGGCATGAACCCCGCGATCCGGGCGGTCGTCCGGTCCGCGATCCAGGCCGGCGCCGAGGTCTTCGCGATCCGCGAGGGCTGGCAGGGCGCCGTCAACGGCGGTGACGACATCGTCCCGATGGAATGGGACGACGTGTCGGGCATCATGCAGCGCGGCGGGACGGTGATCGGCACCGCCCGGTGTCAGGCGTTCCGGGAGCGGGACGGCCGACGGACGGCGGCCCTCAACCTGGTTAGCCACGGGATCGACCGGCTCGCCGTGGTCGGCGGGGACGGCTCCCTCACCGGCGCGGACACGCTGCGCCAGGAGTGGCCCGAGCTGCTCGAGGAACTCGTCGCGGCCGGTCGGCTGGAGCGCGAGGTGGCCGAGGCCTACCCCGACCTGATGATCGCCGGGCTGGTCGGCTCGATCGACAACGACATGGTCGGCACCGACATGACGATCGGCACCGACACCGCCCTGCACCGGATCATCGAGGCGGTCGACGCGATCGCCTCCACCGCCGCCAGCCACCAACGGATCTTCATCGTCGAGGTGATGGGCCGCGAGTGCGGTTACCTGGGGCTGAACAGTGCCGTCGCCGGCGGTGCGGCGTACATGTTCATCCCGGAGGCGCCGCCCGCGGAGGGCTGGCAGCAGCACATGTGCGAGCTGATCCTGCGGGGCCGCGAGGCGGGCCGGCGCGACTCCCTGATCATCGTGGCCGAGGGGGCCCGGGACCGGTCCGGCACCCCGATCAAGTGTGACGACGTCCGCCAGGCGCTGCAGGACAACCTGGGCCAGGACGCCCGGGTGACCATCCTCGGTCACGTCCAGCGCGGCGGTTCCCCCACTGCGTACGACCGGTGGATGTCCTCCATGGTCGGCGTCGCCGCCGCCGAGGAACTCCTCGCCGCGACCCGCAACAGCGTCCCGGTGGTCATCGGGGTGCACCGCAACCGGGTCACCCGCAGCCCGCTGGTCGAGGCGGTCCGAGCCACCCGTGCGATCGGTGACCTGGTCCGGGCCCACGACTTCGACGCCGCCGTCGACGCCCGCGGTGACGGGTTCCGGCGGATGGTGGAGATCTTCAACGCCCTCGCCGAGGCCGAGCCGCGGGTCACCCACGGGCACCGGGCCAAGCGTATCGGGATCCTGCACGCCGGCGGGCTGGCTCCCGGGATGAACACCGCGGTCTGGGCGGCGGTCCGGCTCGGCATCGACGCCGGCCACACCATGCTCGGCATCCAGGGCGGCTTCCCCGGCTTCATGCGCGGCCGGGTCAGCGAGTTCGCCTGGGGCGACGTGGAGGGCTGGACCGGGATGGGCGGTGCCGAGCTCGGCACCCGCCGGGAGGTGCCGCGGGCGGAGGAGCTCTACGGCATCGCCCGCACCATCGAGGAGAACGCGATGGACGCCCTGCTGGTGATCGGCGGGATCAACGCGTACGAGGCCGTCCAGTTGATGATGGACGAGCGGCGCCGCTACCCGGCCTTCGACCTACCGGTGGTGGCGCTGCCGGCCAGTATCGACAACAACCTGCCGGAGTGGCGGATGGCCGTCGGCGCCGATTCCGCGCTGAACGTCGCGATGGAGTCGCTCGACCGGATCAAGCAGTCGGCCGCCGCCAGCCGTCGCTGCTTCGTGGTGGAGACGATGGGGCGCACCTGCGGCTTCCTGGCCCAGGCCAGCGGGCTGGCCGCCGGCGCCGAGCGGGTCTACCTCAACGAGGAGGGCATCACCATCTCGATGCTGGAGGAGGACGTCCGGCAGATGCGGGCGGCCTTCGAGCAGGGCCGGCGGTTCTATCTCGCGGTCCGTAACGAGGACGCCGCCGAGTACTACACCGCGGACTTCCTCGCCCGGCTGTTCGAGGCCGAGGGCGGGGACCTGTTCGACGTCCGGCCGATCATCCTCGGCCACGTCCAGCAGGGCGGCAATCCCACCCCGTTCGACCGGCTGGTGGCGACCCGGCTGGCGGCTGCCGGGATCGAGGAGCTCGACCGGCAGTTCGAGGAGGGCGCCAGCGACTACGTCTTCGCCACCGAGAGCGACGAGGCGTACGCGATGACCCCGTTCAAGGAGTTCGAGGAACTGGTCGACTTCGAGACCCGCCGTCCCCGCCAGCAGTGGTGGATGATGCTGCGCGACGTCGCCGAGAAGGTCAACACCCGCTCGTTCGCGGATCAGCCGCTGGGCACGGCCCCGGGAGAGCTGGCCGCGGCCGAGGCCCGCGGGGAGAAGGCCGGCCGGCGCCGGGCCCGCGGCAAGTTCGCCGGCTGACCTACCGCCTCCGGGTCAGGACTCCTGGCCGCCGGAGCGTCGCAGCACCTCGCTGAGCCGATCCGCCGCGGCCATCACGGCCGGGGCGTGCAGCCGGCCCGGCTGGCGGGTGAGGCGTTCGATCGGCCCGGAGACGCTGACCGCCGCGATCACCTTGCCGGAGGGGGAGCGGACCGGGGCGGACACCGAGGCGACCCCGGGCTCCCGCTCGCCGACCGATTCGGCGAAGCCGTGGCGCCGCACCCCGGTCAGGGCGACGGCGGTGAACTCGGCCGACTCCAGCCCCCGCTGCATCCGGTCCGGGTCCTCCCAGGCCAGCAGGACCTGGGCGGCGGAGCCGGCGGACATGGTGAGCTGGCTGCCGACCGGGACGGTGTCCCGCAGTCCCGAGGACCGCTCGGCGGCGGCCACGCAGATCCGGATGTCGCCCTGGCGGCGGAACAGTTGTGCCGACTCGCCGGTGATGTCGCGCAGCCGGGCCAGTACCGGGCCGGCCGTGGCGACCAGCCGGTCCTCACCGGCGGCGGCGGCCAGCTCGGCGAGCCGTGGGCCGAGCACGAACCGGCCCTGCAGGTCGCGCGCGACGAGGCGATGGTGCTCCAGCGCGACTGCCAGCCGGTGGGCCGTCGGGCGGGCCAGGCCGGTACTCTGGACGAGTCCCGCGAGTGTGGTGGGACCGGTCTCCAGGGCACTCAGCACGAGGGCCGCCTTGTCGAGGACTCCGACTCCGCTTCCGTTATCCATATTTCGATATTGCAGTCTCGGGATGTGAAACGCAAGTCCCTACCGCTACCCGGAACACCCCCGGTCTTGCTACGCTGATCTCAAGAAATGGGACCTCAGTCTTTCATTGTGAGACGCTTCGGGTGGGCCGTCACAGTGCGGCGGCTCCGGCGGTGTCTCACCGGCGGCGTACGGTCCTGGTTGATCCGGATGGAGGACATTCGATGGGTAAGACCCTCAGTGAGAAGGTCTGGGAGGACCATGTGGTCCGGTCCGCGGACGGAGAGCCCGACCTGCTCTACATCGACCTGCAGCTCGCCCACGAGGTGACCAGCCCGCAGGCCTTCGACGGCCTGCGACAGGCCGGGCGCGGGGTGCGCCGGCCCGAGCTGACAATGCTCACCGAGGACCACAACACGCCGACCGACGACATCTTCGCGCCGATCGCCGACCCGGTCTCCAAGCTCCAGCTCGAGACCGTCCGGGCCAATGCGAAGGAGTTCGGCCTGCCGATCCACTCGCTGGGCGACCTCGACCAGGGTGTGGTGCACATCATCGGCCCGCAGCTGGGCCTGACCCAGCCCGGGATGACCATCGTCTGCGGCGACTCGCACACTGCCACCCACGGCGCCTTCGGAGCACTGGCCTTCGGCATCGGTACCTCTGAGGTCGAGCACGTGCTGGCCACCCAGACCCTGCCGCAGGCCCGGCTGAAGACGATGGCGGTCAACGTCGACGGCGAGCTGCCGGACGGGGTCACCGCCAAGGACGTCATCCTGGCGATCATCGCCAGGGTGGGCACCGGCGGCGGTCAGGGCCACGTCGTCGAGTACCGCGGCTCCACCATCGAGAACTTGTCGATGGAGGGCCGGATGACGATCTGCAACATGTCCATCGAGTGGGGCGCCAAGGCCGGCCTGGTCGCGCCCGACGAGAAGACCCTCGCCTATCTGCAGGGCCGCCCGTACGCCCCGCAGGGCGCCGACTGGGACGCAGCGGTGGCCTACTGGCAGACCCTGCGCACCGATGACGACGCCGTCTTCGACGTCGAGATCGACATCGACGCGACACAGCTGAGCCCGTTCGTGACCTGGGGCACCAACCCGGGCCAGGGCGTGCCGCTGGCGGACGCCGTCCCCTCCCCGGCGGACATCGCCGATCCGGTCGACCGGACGGCCGCCGAGAAGGCGCTGGAGTACATGGGGCTGACCGCCGGCACCCCGATGAAGGAGATCCCGGTCGACACCGTCTTCGTCGGCTCCTGCACCAACGGCCGGATAGAGGACCTGCGGCTGGCCGCTGCGATCCTCCGGGGCCGCAAGGTCGCCGACGGGGTGCGGATGCTGGTCGTACCCGGCTCCCAGCGGGTCCGCCGACAGGCGATGGACGAGGGTCTGGACGCGGTCTTCACCGACGCCGGCGCCGACTGGCGGTTCGCCGGCTGCTCGATGTGCCTGGGCATGAACCCCGACCAGCTCAAGCCGGGGGAGCGATCCGCGTCCACCTCGAACCGCAACTTCGAGGGCCGCCAGGGCAAGGGCGGACGGACCCACCTGGTCTCGCCGGCTGTGGCCGCCGCCACCGCGGTCGCCGGTCACCTGGCCGGCCCCGCCGACCTGCCCGTCCTGCAGAACGCCTGAGGAGTATCGCCATGGAGAAGTTCATCGCCCACACCGGCACGGTGCTGCCGCTGCGTCGCAGCAACGTCGACACCGACCAGATCATCCCGGCGGTCTACCTCAAGCGGATCACCAAGACCGGCTTCGAGGACGGCCTGTTCGCCGCCTGGCGCCAGGATCCGGAGTTCATCCTGAACAAGCCGGAGCGGGCCGGCGCCACCATCCTCGTCCCCGGCCCCGACTTCGGCACCGGCTCGTCGCGCGAGCACGCTGTCTGGGCGCTGCAGAACTACGGCTTCCGGGTCGTCATCGGCTCGCGCTTCGGTGACATCTTCCGCAACAACGCCGGCAAGTCCGGACTGCTGGTCGCCGTCGTCCCGCAGGACGTCGTCGAGCAGCTGTGGGACGCCACCGAGGCCGATCCGGCGCTGTCGGTGACCGTCGACCTGGACACGAAGACGATCACCGCCGGTGACCTGGTCGCGCCCTTCGAGGTGGACGACTACACCCGCTACCGCCTGATGAACGGCCTCGACGACATCGGTGTCACCCTCACCCACGAGGACGAGATCGCCGCGTACGAGGCCCGCCGGCCGAGTTGGAAGGTCACCACCCTCCCACTGCGTACGCAGGACTGACACCAGGCCGTACGCGGAGCTGGGCCTGTCGCCCTGCAGCCGCGGCGTCTTCAGTCAGACCCCGCGTGTCCGCCCAGACCCCGCGCGCCGGCGGGCGGGGTCTGGCTGATGCGGCGGTCCCTGGCTGAACCGGCCGCGGCTGTGGAGGATCAGCGGCGCCGGGTCGGTCATTCGATGGCGCGCGCCGGCTCGGCCGCACTGCGGATGAGCCGGGCGACGGCCTCCGGGCGGAAGCCCTTCACAGTGAGCCACAGACCCAACGAGATCTCCCAGAGTGCGACCGGGAGGGCGGCGAGTCCGGCCACCGCGGAAACCTGCTCGACCAGGCCGAACAGCGTGGCGATCGCCGAGGCCATCAGTAGCGGAGCTCCGATGAATCCGACGGCCGGGATGATCCGCGGCACCAGGCCGGATCGGTACATCACGGAGCCGAGGAGTAGAGCGTTCACTGCCGGGATGAGGCCGGGACCGAGCAGGAACGCCCAGTCGTGGATCGCCACCAGGGCCGACGTTGCGGACGAAACCGTCGCGGGGGCCGCGGTGGGACCGTCCGGCACGATGGTCGTCCCCGGCACGATGGTCGTCAGCGAGACCATCGCAGCGACGCCCAGCAGGACGAGCCCGGCCTCCGCCAGCCGTGACATGACGAACCCCAGTGCCGCAGTCTCGCTCTGTCGGCGGGCGATCGGATAGAGCACCACCGCGGTGCCGACGCAACTGCTGGCGAGAACCACTTCGAGCAGTGTGGCGCCGAGCAGGGCGTTCCGGACCGCCGGGCTCGCGAGGGTCGCGGGATCCTTCAGGATGGGTGCCTTCACCGCGAGCGCGGGGATCGACGTGACGACGGTGACGAGATAGAGCAGGCCGGCGGTCAGGGCGAGGCGACGTGGGTGGGACATGGTGGGGGTTCCTCTCGGGCGTCGGCGGGATTGGTGTACGCCGTACACCTCCAGTGTGGGTGTACGCTGTATACCAGTCAAGGTATACCAGCCAAGTCGGTACGCGGACGGAACCGTCCCGACGAAAGACCCGTGTCGAGGGAGGACCCGTGCCCCGTTCGTCGACCCCGGTGCTCGGCCCGGATGAGCCAACTACCCCTGAGTCCAGGGGCGCCAAGCCCCCCGACCCCGTGCGCCCGGCGCTGACCCGGGAACGTGCCCTCCGTGCCGCCGTGGCGCTGGCCGACAGTGACGGGATCGACGCGGTCAGCATGCGTAACCTCGCCGCCCGGCTCGGTGTCACTGCGATGGCGCTGTACAAGCACGTGGCCAGCAAGGAGGACCTGCTCGGCGGGATGGTCGACACGATCATCGCCGAGTACGACCTGCCCGAGGCGGGGAACGGCTGGCGGGGGGCGGTACGACACCGGATCCTGTCGGCGCGCCGCGTGCTGCTCCGGCATCCGTGGGCGCGGCCGGTGATCGAATCGCGGCGGACCCGTACGCCGCAGGTCCTCGCCTACATGGACTCCCTCGCCGGGATGTTCATCGATGGCGGGCTCTCGGTCGATCTGACCCATCACGCGATGCACGCGCTCGGGCACCGGATCTGGGGCTTCAGCCCGGAAGCGTTCGAGGACCCGGAGGCGCTGGCACTCCCGACCGACCCCGCCGAGCGGGAGGCGATGGTGCGGCAGGCGACCCGGACGTATCCGCACATCGTCGCGATCGCCCTGGAATCGGCCGGTGGTCAGGTCTCCGGTGCGGGTGCCGGCTGTGACGAGGAGTTCGAGTTCGCGTTCACGCTGGACCTGCTGCTGGAGGCCTTCCAGCGGCTCCACCAGGCCGGATGGTCGTCACGGGATCGGCCGCACGAGAGCTGAAGGGGTCTCAGCGCTGCCGCAGCCGTCACGTCTCAGGGATCAGTGCCAGGCGCTGATCACCCGGGCGCCGTCGGCCATGGTGACCATCGCCTGCAGACGCTGTCCCGGGCGCAATCCGAGTACCGGGTCCAGCAGCGTCCCGGGGGACAGCTCGGCCCGCCAACCCTCGTCGGTCAGCACGATCCAGGGGCCGCCCCACGGCGTGACCCCCGGAGTGCCCGTCACGGTGACCCCGAGAGGACGCACCGGCGCGTCCACCGGCCCCAGCATCGCCGCGCCGTGCCGCCCCGCACGGGCCCGGGCCGGATCGGCCGGCATTTCGACCTGCTTCGGCACCTGCCCGGCGACGGCGCCGGTGACCTGCGCCGCCGTGCCGTACCACCGCAGCCGTGCGGCGAGCCCGATCCACGGTGACCCCGTCGCGTCGGCCAGTACCACCCCGACCCGGGCGCCGGCCGAGGTCAGCTCGTCGATCCGGTCCAGCAGTGCACACAGGGCGAGCCGGTGCCGGGCCGGTGCGGGCCAGTGCCGGAACGCCGGGGCCCGGTCCGGGTCGGGGGGCAGCAGCCAGTGGACGGAATCGCCGGGGTCGGTCATGCCTCGGATGCTGGCACACCGCCGGGCCCGGCGACCAGCGGGGCGGCGACGGGCCCGGGGACCGACCCGCAACGATAAGCTGACCGGATGGCACAGTGCTGCATCCTCGGAGCCGGCAACTGGGCGACGGCCTTCGCCCGGGTGCTGGCCGACGCCGGACACCACGTCACCGTCGTGGCCCGCCGCCCCGCCGTCGCCGACGGGATCAACCAGCACCGCCACAACCCGGACTACCTGTCCGACATCGACCTCGGCGACCGGGTGGATGCCACCACCGACCCGGTCCGGGGCCTGGCCGGCGTCGACCTGATCGTCCTCGCCCTGCCGGCCCAGCAGCTGCGCGGCTACGTACGCCACCTGGCCACGCTGCCGGTCTGGCGCGACTCGACCGCGCCGGTGCTCAGCCTGGTCAAGGGGATCGAGACCGGCACCGACATGCGGATGAGCGAGGTGATCGCCCAGGCCGGCGGCGTGGCCCCGGAGCGGCTCGCCGTGCTGTCCGGCCCCAACCTGGCCCGGGAGATCGCCGAACGGCAACCCTCACTGTCGGTCGTCGCCGCACACGACCCGGCGGTCGCCCGGCGGATCCAGCAGCTGTGCCTGACCCCGTCGTTCCGCACCTACACCGTCGACGACGTGGTCGGGGTGGAGTTCGCCGGGGCGGCCAAGAACGTCATCGCGTTGGCCGTCGGGATGGGGGAGGGGCTGGGCTACGGGCACAACGCCCTCGCCTCGCTGATCACCCGCGGGCTGCACCAGGTGGCGGCGCTGGGCGAGGCCCTGGGCGGCCGGCGGTCCACCTTCGCCGGCCTGGCCGGACTCGGCGACCTGGTGGCCACCTGCATGTCCCCGCTGTCCCGTAACCGGACCTTCGGCGAGCGGCTGGGGCGCGGTCTCGACGTGGCGGAGGCGTCCCGGGAGAGTGCCGGGGTCGCCGAGGGCGTCGCGACCAGTCGCGCGGTCCGTGACCTGGCCCGGGCGTACGGCGTGGAGATGCCGATCGTCGAGGGCGTGGTGGCGGTGCTGGAGGGGCGGACGACGCCCGCGGCGATGGTGCCCGTGCTGATGGAACGGGAGCCCAAACCGGAGCTGTGACCGGTGCCGGCTCGCGGGGAAGTCGGCCACTCGGGCGGCGGTAGGGTGGTGCCCGTTACCGTCCCAGGAGGTCCGATGACCACGTCCGCCCGCCCGACCGTCGCCGTCGTCTTCGGCGGTGGCAGCTCCGAGCACGGGGTGTCCTGCCTGACCGCAGCGGGGGTGCTGTCGGCGATCGACCGTGAGTGCTACGACCTGGTGGCCGTCGGCATCACCCGGACCGGCCGCTGGGTCCAGCTGGGCGTCGACGAGGTGGTCGCGCTGACCACGGTCGACGGTGTGCTGCCCGAGGTGCCCGAGGATCGGGCCGACGCGGTGCTCTCCCGGACGGCGGATGGAGCCCGGATCGCCTCGGTCGACGGTGACCGGCTGGTCGACGTCCACGACATCGACCTGGTCTTCTCGCTGCTGCACGGCCCGATGGGCGAGGACGGCACGATCCAGGGCCTCTTCGAGATGTACGGCGTGCGCTACGTCGGCTCCGGGGTGACGGCCAGCGCCCTGGCGATGGACAAGATCCGGATGAAACAGGTGATGACCCTCTGCGGGCTGCCGATCGGCCCGTGGGTCGCCATCCGCCCGGCCGAGTGGGCGGCCGATCCGCAGGCCTGCCTGGCGGCGGCCGAGGCGTTGCGGTTCCCGGTCTACGTCAAGCCCGCCCGCGGCGGTTCCAGTGTCGGCATCACCAAGGTGGCGGAACCGTCCGGGCTGCCCGCGGCGATTGCCGAGGCGCACCGTTGGGACCCGCGGGTGATCGTCGAGGAGGGCATCCGCGACGCTCGCGAGCTGGAGTGCGGGGTGCTGCAGGACCCCGCCGGCGGCCGTCCCGGCACCTCGGTGGTGGCCGAGATCGAGATGCACACCGCGTCCGGCTTCTACGACTTCGACGCCAAGTACCTGCCCGAGGAGCAGGTCAGCCTGCACGTCCCGGCCAGCCTCGACCCGGCGATCGCCGAGGCGGTGCGCGAGGTCTCGGTCCGGGTCTTCGAGGCGTTCGACTGCGAGGGCCTGGCCCGGGTCGACTGCTTCCTCACCCAGGACAACCAGGTGCTGGTCAACGAACTCAACACCATGCCCGGGTTCACCCGGTTCTCGATGTTCCCGCAGGTCTGGGCCGCGGCCGGGGTGGCCTACCCGGAGCTGATCGGCCGGCTGATCGAACTGGCGCTGGCGCGCCCCGTCGGCCTGCGCTGAGCCCGGGATCGGCCCCCGGTCGCCGCCGGCCGGGTCCCCGTCCGTCGGTCGATGGGTGCCGTCAGCCGACGCAGGGCCGCAGCAGGGTGTCGTGGTCGGCCACCACGGAGGCCAGTTCGGCGAGCGCGTCGCCGGTGTTGCCGTAGGAGTTCGGCACCCCCACCTGGACGTACGCGGCCCGGCCGACGGTGGTGAACACCGTCCCGGTGACACCGTCCTGGGACCACCAGCCGACGCCGTTCACCTCCAGGCACTGGCTCGTCGGGGTCAGCCCGGCCGGCTGGGGCAGCCCGCAGGCCAGGGTGATCGGCGGATCCCCCCAGGCCACTGCCAGCGAGCCGGTCGTCGCGCGGCGCGGCGACCCCAGCAGAGTGGCCGGGGCGTCGGCCACCAGGGCCGTACAGAGGGCCCTGGTCGCGTCGTCGACCGGCGGATCCGGCAGCTGCACCGGGGCGCTGCAGCCGGCCAGCAGGATCGTCGTGGCGGTCGCGACACCGAGGGCGGCGGGTCGGACACCGAGGGCGGCAGGCCGGGCGTCCCTCACTCGGCCATCACCGGGCAGGTGACGGTGCGGGTGATCCCGTCCACCTCCTGGACCGCCCGGATCAGTCGTCCCAGGGCCAGCATGTCCGCGGCGTGTGCCCGTACGATCACGTCGTACGGCCCGGTCACCCCGTCGGCGCCGGTGACCCCGCCGATGCTGCGGATCGCGGCGATCACCTCCTCGCTGCGCCCCACCTCCGTCTGCACCAGGACGTACGCCTCGACCTTCGCCGTGCCGACCATGGCTTCCCCTTTCCTCGCGCCGGGGGGCGGCCCCCGGTGGCCTCACGCTACCGTGTCGAGGACACCGACACCGACAGGAGTCCCGATGAACCACACCGCCACCTCCGGGCGCACCCCGTGGCCCTACCCCGGCCCCCGCCCCGGGGAGGTGGAGCCCGCCGCCCAGCAGACCATCGCCGACATCGGCGAGTTCGAGCTGATCGACCTGATCACCCGCGGACTGCCCAGCAACGACCAGGTCGAACTGGGCCCCGGTGACGACGCGGCGATCATCCACAGCCGCGGCGGCCGGACGCTGTGCAGCGTCGACGTGCTGGTCGAGGGCGTCCACTTCCGCCGCGACTGGTCGTCGGCGCGGGACATCGGCCGCAAGTCGGTGGCGGTCAACGTGGCGGACATCGAGGCGATGGGGGCCCGCCCGATCGGCATCGTGATGGGCTTCTCCGCGCCGGGCGAGCTGTCCCTGACCTGGGTGCGGTACTTCGTCCAGGGCGTCCGGGAGGAGTGCGACCGGGCCGGGGTGTCGTTGATCGGCGGCGACATCACCAAGTCCCGCGACATCACCGTCTCCGTGACCATCCTCGGCGACACCGGGCCGGAGGGGCCGGTGCTCCGCTCCGGTGCCCGGCCCGGTGACCTGGTCGCCCTCAAGGGACGGGTCGGCTGGGCCGCGGCCGGACTGGCGGCACTGAGCAAGGGCTTCCGCACCCCCAAGGCGGTGGTCGAGGCCCAGCAGGTGCCGCAACCCCCGTACGGGGCCGGGCAGGAGGCCGCCCGGGCGGGCGCCACGGCGATGATCGACGTGTCCGACGGCCTGCTGGGGGATCTGGGCCACGTCGCCCAACGGTCCCAGGTGTCGATCGACGTGCACCGCGCCGCCCTGGGGATGCCCGAGCCGATCCGGTCGGTCGGCCAGGCCACCGGCGTCGACCCGTACGTCTTCCTGCTGACCGGCGGGGAGGACCATGCGCTCGCCGCGACGTTCCCACCGGGGGTGGTGCCCGAGGGCTGGACGGTGATCGGTACGGTCGGGGAAGTACCCACCGCAGGGTGGCCGTCCGTCACCGTGGACGGCAGGCCATGGGAAGGAAAGCAGGGCTATGACCACTTCCACTGAACGGGCCGGCTCCCCGGACGGGGCCGCCGAGGCGCGCCCGGCGGCGCTGCCGACCGCCCGGGTGCTGACGATCGCGGGCACCGACTCCGGTGGGGGAGCGGGGGTGCCGGCCGATCTGAAGGCGATGATGGCGTTGGGGACGCACGGCATGTGCGTGGTCACCGCGGTCACCGCCCAGAACTCGGTCGGTGTCCAGGGCGCCTGGCCGCTGCCGCTGGAGGCGATCCGCGGGCAGTTCCGCAGTGTGGTCGACGACATCGGCGTGGACGCCCTCAAGACCGGGATGCTCGCGTCCGCGGAGATCGTCGCGACGGTGGCCGAACTGGTCGACACCGTGCCCCGCCGCACCGACGGGTCCCGGGTCCCGCTGGTGGTCGACCCGGTGGCGATGTCGAAGCACGGCGACCCGCTGCTGGCCGCCGACGCGGTCAGCACCCTGCGATCCGCGCTGCTGCCGTTGGCCACCGTGCTCACCCCGAACCTGCCCGAGGCGGCCCTGCTGACCGGACTGTCGGCGGCGACGCCGCCGGCCATCCTGGCCGGGGCGCTGCTGGAGCTCGGGGCCGACTGGGTGCTGATCAAGGGCGGGCACAAGGCGGGCGACGCCGACGACCTGCTGGTCTCCTACACCGGTGAGCGGCACGTGTTCCGCGCCCAGCGGGCCGACAACACCCACACCCACGGCACCGGCTGCACGATGGCCTCGCTGATCGCTGCCGGCCTCGGCCAGGGGCTCACCGCTCCCGAGGCGGTCGGTCTGGCGAAGCGGTTCATGATCGGGGCGATCCCGGCCGGCTACGCCCTCGGCCGGGGGATCGGGCCGGTCGATCCGCTCTGGCACCTGCGCGACGCGCTGGCCGAGGGGGGCTGGACGCCCGGGCCGCGGCTGCGGACCGCCGAGGGCTGAGTCCCGCGGCCCGAGCGTACGACGCCGGTCGGGCCGGGGCTGGTGCCGGTGCCGCCCAGACGGGGCAGGGCCGGTCGGCCGGGCGGGGACCGGCCCCCCGGCGTGTGCACCCCGAGCCGGTTGCCCCGATGGCCTAGGGTCGGTGCCATGGCGACACGCGCGACTTCCCCTGCGCGTTCCTCCGGCGGGCGGACCTCGACGCAGGCCCGCTCCGGTGGAGCACGCTCCGGGGGCTCCAAGGGATCTTCGACGAGCACCCGCGGCAGGGGTGGCTCGTCCTCGTCCCGCGCGCCGCAGAAGCGTTCCTCGAACGGGCGTCGTACGCCGCCACCACGGCCCCGCAACCCCTTCGTCGTGCTCTGGGACGGGCTGGCCGGGCTGGTCGCCGCGGGCGTCCGCTCGATCGGCAGCACCGCCCGGGACGTCCCCCCGGACCTGCGCCGGGACGGCGTCGGCCTGGCCCTGATCGGCGCCACCATCGTGCTGGCCGCCGAGTTCTGGTGGGGCCTGCCCGACCCGGTCGGCGGCTGGCTGACGTACGCCGTCACCTCCGTCATCGGGATGGCTGCGTACGCCTCACCACTGCTCACCGGCACGATGGCCTGGCGGACCATCCGGCACCCGGACACCACCGGGCCGGCCGGGCGACAGGTGGTCGGCTGGTTGACCGCCGGCCTGGGCCTGCTCGGCCTGGTCAGCGTCGCCCACGGCCTGCCGCGTCCCGCCGATCCGGTGGCGCTGCGGGAGGCCGGCGGCGTGCTCGGCTTCGTGTCGTCGAGTGTGCTCACCGACCTGATGACCGCCTGGGTGTCGGTGCCGCTGATGGTGCTGCTCACCTTCTACGGCGTCATCCTGATCGTCGGCATCCCGCTGCACGAGATCCCGGCCCGGATCAACGAGGCTCGCGACCACCGGCTCCGCGCCACCGAACGCCCGGAGTACGGCCTCGACGAGCAGGCGTACGACACCCCGATCATCGGCGAGCGGCGCCGGAGCCGGCCGGTCCGTGGAGCCGAGCCCGAGGATGACGGGGCCGGCGACGACGAGCAGTCCCGGACCACGCCGGCCCCCGGGCGTCAGCGACGCCGCTCCCGCGAGGACAGTGTGGTGATCGCCCGGGCGCCCGGGTCGCGGGAGCGGCCCGATCCGGCCGACCCGCGGCCAAGGGAGCGGACCGACCTGACCGACATCGACCCGATGGCCTTCGACACCGGCGTCGACGCCACCCCGGTGCCCCGCCCGGCCCCGCCGGCCACCGCGGTCGAGGCGGCGAAGACCGGCCCGGTCACCGCCGGACTGCCGGTCCGGGTCACCGTCAACGCGCCGGCCGAGACCCCGGACGACTCGCCGTTGCCGCAGCGCGTCGAACAGGTCGGCGACGTCGAGTACCGACTGCCGGAGATGACGGTGCTCAAGGCCGGCACCCCGCCGCAGCCCCGGACGCCGGCCAACGACGAGATCGTGCACCGGCTGACCGAGGTGTTCGACGAGTTCGACATCGACGCCCGGGTCACCGGCTACACCCGTGGCCCGACCGTCACCCGCTACGAGGTCGAGCTCGGCCCCGGCGTCAAGGTCGAGAAGGTGCTGAACGTCTCCAAGAACATCGCCTACGCGGTGGCCAGCGCCGACGTCCGGATCCTGTCGCCGATCCCCGGCAAGTCCGCGATCGGCGTGGAGATCCCCAACAAGGACAAGGAGATCGTCTCGCTCGGCGACGTGCTGCGCTCCACCAAGGCACGCAACGACCACGAGCCGATGACGGTCGGTCTCGGCAAGGACGTCGAGGGCGGCTACGTACTGGCCAACATGGCGAAGATGCCGCACCTGCTCGTCGCCGGCGCCACCGGGTCGGGCAAGTCCTCGTTCGTGAACTCGATGATCACCTCGATCCTGATCCGGTCGACACCCGACGAGGTCCGGATGATCCTGGTCGACCCGAAGCGGGTCGAGCTCACCGCGTACGACGGCATCCCGCACCTGGTCACCCCGATCATCACCTCGCCGAAGAAGGCGGCCGAGGCGCTGCAGTGGGTGGTCCGGGAGATGGACCAGCGCTACGACGACCTGGCCGAGTTCGGGTTCAAGCACGTCAAGGACTTCAACAAGGCGGTCCGGGCCGGGCAGGTGCAGCCGCCGGCCGGGTCGGAGCGCGACCTGCGCCCCTACCCGTACCTGCTGGTGATCGTCGACGAGCTGGCCGACCTGATGATGGTCGCGCCGCGGGACGTGGAGGACTCGATCGTCCGGATCACCCAGCTCGCCCGCGCCGCCGGCATCCACCTGGTGCTGGCCACCCAGCGCCCGTCCACCGACGTCGTCACCGGCCTGATCAAGGCCAACGTGCCGTCCCGGCTCGCCTTCGCGACCTCGTCGATGACCGACTCCCGGGTCATCCTCGACCAGCCCGGCGCCGAGAAGCTGGTCGGCCAGGGCGACGGCCTGTTCCTGCCGATGGGCGCCTCCAAGCCGGTCCGGGTGCAGGGGTCGTGGGTCACCGAACAGGAGATCCGCGACGTCGTCGACATCGTCAAGAACCAGCTGCCGGCGCACTACCGCGAGGACGTCGTCGCGCCCGCCGCCGCGAAGAAGGTCGCCGAGGACATCGGCGACGACATGGAGCTGGTGCTGGAGGCCGCCCAGCTGGTGGTCACCCTGCAGCTCGGGTCGACCTCGATGCTGCAGCGGAAGCTGCGGGTCGGGTTCGCCAAGGCCGGCCGACTGATGGACATCCTGGAGACCCGCGGTGTCGTCGGGCCCTCGGAGGGCTCCAAGCCGCGCGACGTGATGGTGAAGCCGGACGACCTCGACGAGGTACTGGAGAACCTGCAGCAGGCCTGACGGTCGCCGCCCGCCGGCCCGGCACAGGAGCCGGCGGGCGCGCGGGTGGGGGATACTGGACGGCATCATGAGTGGCGAAACATCAGACCTGCTGTCGGTGCACCTGGTCTCCCTGGGCTGTGCGCGCAACGACGTCGATTCCGGAGAACTCGCGGCCCGGCTGGCCGAGGGAGGCTTCCGCCTCGTCGACGACGCCGAGGGCGCCGACGCGGTGATGGTGAACACCTGCGGCTTCATCACCCAGGCCAAGCAGGAGTCGGTCGACGTGCTGCTCGACGCTGCCGAGCTGAAGGCCGAGGGGCGTACCCGGGCCGTCGTCGCCGTCGGCTGTCTGGCCGAGCGCTACGGCGCCGACCTGGCCGCCGAACTGCCGGAGGCCGACGTGCTGGGTTTCGACGACTACGACGACATCGCAGCCCGGCTGCAGGGCATCCTCCACGGGGCGCGCCCGACCCCGCACGTCCCCCGCGACCGCCGCGAACTGCTGCCGATCACCCCGGTCGAGCGCCAGGCGGCCGTCGACCGGGTCGTGGTGCCCGGGGTGACCCACGCCGGTGCCGGCCACCTCCCGGCCAGCGGCCCGCGGGTGTTCCACCGGCGACTCTCCGGCGCCCCCTCCGCACCGCTGAAGATCGCCTCCGGCTGCGACCGCCGGTGCGCCTTCTGCGCCATCCCCTCCTTCCGCGGATCGTACCTGTCCCGGCCGGTGGACGACATCGTCGCGGAGGCCCGCTGGCTGGCGAGCCAGGGCGTCCGCGAGGCCTTCCTGGTTTCCGAGAACACCTCCTCCTACGGCAAGGACCTCGGGCCCGGCGCGGACCTGGAGACCCTGCTGGTGGCGCTGTCCGGGATCGAGGAACTGCCCTGGCTCCGGGTCAGCTACCTGCAGCCCGCCGAGATCCGGCCCGGACTGGTCGAGACGATGGGCCGGCTGGACAGCGTGGTGGACTACTTCGACCTGTCCTTCCAGCACGCCGCCCCCGAGGTGCTGCGCCGGATGCGGCGGTTCGGCGATCCCGACGCCTTCCTCGGCCTGATCGACCGGGTCCGTTCCGCTGCCCCACGGGCCGGCATCCGGGCCAACGTCATCGCCGGCTTCCCCGGCGAGACCGAGCAGGACGTGGAGCTGCTGGCGGACTTCCTGCGCGCCGCGCGGCTGGACGTGTGCGGAGTCTTCGGCTACTCCGACGAGGAGGGCACCGAGGGCGTACGGCTCGACGGACACCTGTCCGAGGACGAGATCGAGGACCGCCGCGCGATGCTCGCCGACCTGGTCCTCGAGGTGATGGAGGAGCGCGCCGCCGACCGGATCGGCGAGGAGGTGACGGTCCTGCTGGAGGAGCGCGACGAGGACGACGCCCGCTGGGTCGGCCGCGCCGCCCACCAGGGGCCCGAGGTCGACGGGGTGACCGTCCTCGACCTGTCCGGTCCGGGGGATGCTCCGGGCGGCGGCACTCCGGGCCGGCCGTACGCGGTCGGTGACCTCGTCCGGGCCCGGGTGACCGGCGCCGAGGGCATCGACCTGGTGGCCCGCCCGCTGGAGGAGCGACGATGAGCAGCCAGGAGCCGAGCACCGAGGCCGGCACCGAGCCGTCGCCCTGGAACGTTCCCAACGCGCTCACCGTGCTGCGGATCCTGCTGGTGCCGTTGTTCGGCTGGATGCTGCTCGCCCACCCGGAGGCGGCCGGCTGGCGGTGGGCCACCACCGGGGTGTTCGTCCTGGCGATGGCGACCGACTTCGTCGACGGACGACTGGCCCGCTCGCACAACCTGATCACCAGCTTCGGCAAGCTGATGGACCCGATCGCCGACAAGGCGCTCACCGGGATGGCGTTCATCGGACTGAGCATCATCGGCGAGCTGTGGTGGTGGGTGACGATCGTCATCCTGCTGCGCGAGTGGGGCATCACCGTGATGCGCTTCTTCATCCTCAAGTACGGCGTGATGGCGGCCAACCGCGGCGGGAAGCTGAAGACGATGACCCAGTCGGCCGCCCTGGTCCTCTACCTGCTGCCGCTGCCCGCTGCCGGCCTGTCCTTCGGCGGGATCGTCGAGGTGGTGTCCTGGGTGCTGATGGCGGCGGCCTTCCTGCTCACCGTGCTCACCGGTCTGGACTACCTGCGGGAGGCCGCCCGGATGCGGGCCGGCTACCTCGCCACCCACCCCGACGCCCGATGATCCGCCCCGACCTTCCCCCGGACCACTGGCCGGCCGACCCGGCGCCCTGGGACTACCCGTCGGTGGACCTCCGGCCGGCGGACCGGCCGCCCGTGGACCTGCTGCTCGCCATGGACCTTCCGCCGGTGGAGCTGGCGTCCGGGCGGGGCGCGATCCGGACGGCCGACGTCGTCGCGGCCGCGTCGCCCAGCAACGCGCCGGTCTCCCGCGGGGCCGCGCCCAGCGAGGCGGCGTACGCCCTGGCGGCGGCGGTGTTGGGGCTCCTCGAACGCGGATCGGCCACCCTGGCGACCTGTGAGTCGCTCACCGGTGGCCTGCTGGGCGCGACGCTGACCTCCGTGCCCGGCGCCTCGGCGGTCTTCCGCGGCGGCCTGATCACCTACGCCACCGACCTCAAGCACACCCTGGCCCGGGTGGACCCGGGCGAGCTGGCTCGGGACGGGGCGGTGGCCCCGTCCACCGCGCTGGCCATGGCGGCCGGGGCCAGGGAGGTCTGCGCGGCCGACTGGGGGGTGGCCGTCACCGGCGTGGCCGGACCCGACCCCCAGGAGGGCCATTCCGCGGGCACGGTCTTCATCGCAGTGGCCGACGGATCGGGGGCGGCGGTGCGGCAGTACCGTCTCGACGGCGACCGCCACACCATCCGCACCCGGACCGTCGAGGCCGCCCTCCGCCAGCTGACCGAGGCCTACCGGAGCCGCTGACTCGGCGCGCGAGTCCGGGTGGGCGGGTGATCGCCCGGCGGGTAAGCTGACGCCATGACCCCTGTCAGCGACATCACCCGGCCCGCGCTGATGCGCGAGCACCTCGGCGCCGCCCTGCGCTCCGAGCGCGTGACACAGGGGAAGACCCTCCGGGACGTGTCGCGTCGCGCCGGGGTCAGCCTGGGCTACCTCTCGGAGGTCGAACGGGGCCAGAAAGAGGCCTCCAGCGAGCTCCTCGCGGCGATCTGCGGCGCACTCAACGTCCCGATGTCCCATGTGATCGGGGACGTCGCCGAGCGGATGGCAGTCACCGAACGCAACATCACCCCGCTCCCACTGCGGCCGCCGCAGGCGACCGCAACCGCTGCCTGATCCGGTCCGACCGGAGCGCCCGGCCCGTCGGGACGCCCGCTCGGGTGGTGCCGGCAGCTGCGGGTACTGTGTCCGGATGCGGGAGACGGAGCTGTGGCGCAGGCTCGAGCGCCATCTCGGGCCGGGATACGCCAGGGTGTGGGCGGAGCAACACGTGATGGCCGACCTGGCGGGCCGCACTGTGGTCGAAGCCCTTGCCGCCGGGGTGCCCCCCAAGACTGTCTGGCGGGCCTGCTGGGCCGCTCTGGAACTGCCGCCGTCGGAGCGCTGACCCGGGTCCGCCCCCGCGGCGGCCGTCCGGTCCCCAGCGGCCGGAGCGGCGGCGCGCCGACTGCCGAGCGACACGCGTACGACACGCCGATGGATTCGCACAGGATCGAACACCTGTTCGGTAAGTTGTCCACCGACGACGTACCACCCACGTCATCCGTCCCCAGCCGACAAGAGGCTCGCGGCAGTGTCAGTGGTCGAGCCTAGTGTTGTCGACGATGACGACGACGGCGAGGAAGACCGACGGACAAGGCGGCCCCGAGCGAAGCGATGGGGGCGCACCGGGATCGACAACAGCAGGACCGACACCACCAGGACGGGCGACACGACAACCAACAGCGCGCAGGCCGGCCGCGCGGAAGGCGGCCACCGGCGGATCGGCCGTCCCCAGGGTGGCCGCAGGTAGGACGGCCGCTCCGAGGGCGGCCGCAGGTAGGACGGCCGCTCCGAGGGCGGCCACAGCGAGAACGGCGACCGCGAAGAGCGGCGACAACGACAACCGACGACAACGGGGCCCGGGCACGAGACGCGCGGCCCCCGACCTCCCCGCCAAGCGGGGAACGAACGTCCCGGCGACGGGGAGACGAAAGGGCGAGCCGATGGCAGTCAACAACCGCGAGCAGGCGCTGAACGCCGCGCTCGGCCAGATCGAGAAGCAGTACGGCAAGGGCTCGGTGATGCGTCTGGGGGACAGGACGCACGCCAACATCGAGGTGATCCCCACCGGGTCGGTGGCACTGGACATCGCGCTCGGCGTCGGTGGCCTGCCGCGCGGCCGGATCGTCGAGATCTACGGCCCGGAGTCCTCGGGCAAGACGACCGTGGCGCTGCACGCAGTCGCACAGGCGCAGAAGCAGGGCGGCATCTGCGCCTTCATCGACGCCGAGCACGCGCTGGATCCCGAGTACGCCAAGAAGCTCGGGGTCGACACGGACGCACTGTTGGTCAGCCAGCCGGACAACGGCGAGCAGGCCCTGGAGATCGCCGACATGCTGGTCCGCTCCGGGGCTCTGGCCCTCCTCGTCATCGACTCGGTGGCGGCCCTGACCCCGCGGGCTGAGATCGAGGGTGAGATGGGTGACTCGCACGTCGGGCTGCAGGCCCGGCTGATGAGCCAGGCGTTGCGCAAGATGACCGGTGCACTCAGCAGCGCCGCCACCACGGCGATCTTCATCAACCAACTCCGCGAGAAGATCGGCGTCATGTTCGGCAACCCGGAGACCACCACCGGTGGCCGGGCGCTGAAGTTCTACGCCTCGGTACGCCTCGATGTGCGGCGGATCGAGACGCTGAAGGACGGCACCGAGATGGTCGGCAACCGGACCCGGGTCAAGGTGGTCAAGAACAAGGTGGCCCCGCCGTTCAAGCAGGCCGAGTTCGACATCATCTACGGCGAGGGCATCAGCCGCGAGGGTTCGCTGATCGACATGGGGGTGGAGACCGGTCTGGTCCGCAAGGCCGGCGCCTGGTTCACCTACGACAGCGACCAGCTCGGCCAGGGCAAGGAGAACGCCCGCAACTTCCTCAAGACCCACCCCGAGGTGGCCACCGAGCTGGAGACCAAGATCAAGGCCAAGATGGGCATCGGTGTCGCAGCGGACCCCGAGGGTGCCGATGCCGAGGAGGACATCGACCCGGAGACCGGTGAGGTGAAGTTCTGAACACTCGTGGACGTCGCGCTCCGGGGCCGGAGGAGAACCCGGACCCGGAGGCCGACCCGTACGATGTCGCGCGGGAGATCGTGCTGCGTCGGCTCACCGAGCGGTCCCATTCGCGGCGCGAGCTGGAGCAGGCCCTGGCGAAGCGGCACACGGATCCGGACGTGGCCACGGCGGTGCTCGACCGGCTGACGGAGGTCGGACTGGTCGACGACCGGACCTTCGCCGAGGCCTGGGTCACCTCCCGACAGGAACGCAAGCACCTGTCCGGACGGGCCCTGCGGGACGAACTGGTCAGGAAGGGCGTCGACCGGGACATCATCGACGACGTGCTGCGGGCGGTCGATGCCGACCGGGAGTACGACGCCGCGCTGGCGCTGGCCGAGCGCAAGGTCCGGTCGATGGCCGGACTGGTCCCCGAGGTCCGCCGGCGGAGACTGGTCGCGGCCCTGGCCCGCCGCGGCTTCTCCGCCTCGGTGAGCTCCCGGGTGCTGGCCGCCGTCGACCTCGACGGAGGCGATGGAGCCTGGTTCGGCGAGGAACAGTGAGGGCCGACACGGCCGCCGAGGAAGCCAAGGTTCAGCACGGTTTGCCGACCCTCAGTAAAATGCCCGCTGAGGGTAGTGCAGTGACCTTCACAGACGCGTGATCCTTCATCGACGTACGTGATGCATATCGGGGTCGGACGATCCCACGCACGATAGAGATGGTTACCGGGGTGGCCGGCATCAGCAGATGTCCGGCCATTCGGTGCACCACGCTGTAGCGCCCTCCCAACCTGCACGGACGCGTGTTGAAAGGGAGTGCATGCCATATGAACTCGACGGTCGGGTTCCTGGTCGTCGGCCTGCTGGTGGTCGTCCTCATCGCCATCGGGGTGCTCGCCGCGATCCTGTTTCGCCGTTCCCGCGCAGCCGGGTCGCACGACCCGACGCCGGCGCAGCTGGAGGAGACCGCCCGGCTGCGGACGGAGGCCCAGCAGGAGATCGAGGCGATCCGGGCCCGGGCCCTGGAGGAGGCCCGTGACCTGCGCGCGGACGGCGAGGCCGAGGCCGAGGCGGTCCGGTCCCAGGCCACCCGGCTGCGGGCCGAGGCAGAGACCTACCAGCGGGCCGTCCGGGACGAGGCGGACAGCTACGACCAGTCGATCCGCTCGGCCGCCGACGAGCTGCGGCTGAAGGCCCAGGCGGCGCTGCGTGAGGCCGAGGAGGCCCAGCTCGAGGGGGAGCGACTGCGCGGTGAGGCAGCGTCGTTCTCCCAGTCCCAGCACGACGAGATCCGCGAGATCCGGTTGAGCCAGGAGCGTCGGGAGCACCGGCTCACCGAGCGCGAGGAACGGCTGGACCGCGACGGATCGGACCTGGAGCGTCGGCGGGCCGAGGCACAGGAACAGGGCGAGGCGCTGCAGGAACGTGTGGCGGCGCTGACCGCGGCGGAAGCGGAGCAGCGGACCGCTCTGGAGCGGATCGCCGGGCTCAGCGCCGACCAGGCGCGCGAGGAGGTCCTCGCCGTGGCGCGGCAGGACTCCAAACGCCAGGCCGCGATCATCGCCCGGGACATCGAGGCGGAGGCCCGCCGGCATGCCGAGGTGAAGGCCCAGGCGGTGATCGTCGAGGCGATCCAGCGGCTGGCGCCGGAGCAGACGGCGGAGTCGGTGGTGTCGACCGTCGACCTGCCCAGTGACGAGATGAAGGGCAGGATCATCGGCCGCGAGGGACGCAACATCCGGTCCTTCGAGCAGATCACCGGGGTGAACGTGCTGATCGACGACACCCCCGAGACCGTGCTGCTGTCCTGTTTCGATCCGGTGCGGCGGGAGACGGCGCGGCTGACCCTGCTGGAGTTGATCGCCGACGGCCGGATCCACCCGGCTCGGATCGAGCAGGTCTACGAGCGTTCCCAGCGGCGGATCGCCGACCGCTGCCAACAGGCGGCCGAGGACGCGCTGCTGGCGGTCGGCATCCACGACCTGCATCCGGAGCTGGTCACCCTGATGGGACGGTTGCGCTACCGCACCTCGTACGGTCAGAACGTGCTCAAGCACCTGGTCGAGTGCGCCAACATCGCCGGGGTGATGGCCGCGGAACTCAAGCTGGACGTGGCCAGCTGCAAGCGCGGCGCGTTCCTGCACGACATCGGCAAGGCCCTCACCCACGAGGTCCAGGGTCCGCACGCGGTGATCGGGGCCGACCTGGCGCGCAAGTACGGGGAGTCGGACGACGTGGTGCACGCCATCGAGGCCCATCACAACGACGTCGAACCGCATTCGGTGGAGGCGGTGCTCACCCAGGCCTGCGATGCGATGAGCGGTGGCCGCCCCGGCGCCCGGCGGGAGTCGCTGGAGTCGTACGTTCAACGGCTGGAACGCCTGGAGACCCTGGCCGCCGCCCACGAGGGGGTGACCAAGGTCTTCGCCATGCAGGCCGGCCGCGAGGTCCGGGTGATGGTGGAGCCGGGCGCCGTCGACGACATTGGGGCCCAGGTGCTGGCCCGTGACATCGCCAAGCAGGTGGAGGAGGAGCTCACCTACCCCGGCCAGATCCGGGTGACGGTGGTGCGGGAATCCCGCGCCACCGAGGTGGCCCGCTGAGCCCAGCCGGGGGTCGGCTCACTCCGTGAGCGGCACCTCCTGGTTGTGCAGGTGGTCCTCCATGTTGAGCGCTTCCAGCTGCAGCGGCCGGCCGGCCTGCCGAGACCGGGAACGCCCCTCCAGGTAGCCGGCCAGGCGGGTCAGCGAGTAGTTGATGATGATGAACAGCACGGCGGCGACCAGGAAGGCCGCGATGGAGTTCGACCAGCGGCTGGCCAGGGTCTGCGAGGACCGCAGCAGCTCGGGGTAGCTGATGATGTAGCCGAGTGCGGAGTCCTTGACGATCACGACCAGCTGGGAGACCAGCGCCGGGAGCATCGCGGTGATGGCCTGCGGCAACAGGATCAGCCACCGGGTCTGGCCGATGTTGAGCCCGATGCCGAGGCCCGCCTCGGTCTGTCCGCGCGGCAGGCTGTTGACCCCGGAGCGCAGCAGCTCGGCGATGATGGCCGAGTTGTAGAACGTCAGACCGGCCACCACCGCGACCAGCGGCTTGATCTGGACCATCGGGCCGGGGAAAAGGTCGGCGATGAAGGGTGCGAAGATCGTCATGAAGTAGACGAACAGCATCATCATCAGCACCGGCACGGCCCGGAAGAACTCGATGATGACGGTGGACACCCACGACACCGCCCGGCTGAACGACATCCGTCCGAGAGCCAGGGCGAGACCCAGCAGTGAGGCGGTGACGACGGACATCGCCGCGGCCTGGAGGGTGTTGATGATCCCGGGCAGCAGGTAGGCCAGCCAGGTGTCGCCGCGCAGGAACGGAGACCATTTCTCCCCGGTCAGCTGGGCCCGCAGCCCCCAGACCAGGCCGGCCACCAGCGCGACGATCAGGACGATCCCGACGATCCCGATGATCCGGTTGCGCAGGATCCCCTGCGGCCCGGGCGCGTCGAAGAGGACGGTTGCTTCCCGTTCCCGGGCGCTCATCGCTGCACCTGCCACTTCGTCGAGGCCCAGGAGAAGAGCAGGCCGACGGGCAGGGTGAGGATGACGAAACCGAGCGCCATCAGGAAGAAGATCGCGTAGAGGTGCTGGGGGCTGAACTCGATCATGTTCTTCATCAGGTACGAGGCTTCGGCCACGCCCACCGCCGCCACCACGGTGGTGTTCTTGGTGAGGGCGATGAACGTGTTGCCCAGCGGCGTGATCGCCCCGCGCATCGCCTGGGGCAGCACCACCTGGGTCAACGACTGGCCGAAGGTGAGGCCGATGGCGCGGGCCGCCTCGGCCTGACCGCTGGGCACCGTGTTGATGCCGGACCGGATGCCCTCGGCGACGAACGTCGCGTGGTAGCCGGACAGCGCCACGACCGCCCAGAGGAACAGCTGCGCCTTGGGATCGACCGTCGACGGCAACAGGCGCATGTTCATGAAGAGATACAGGCCGAGCACGCAGAACGTCACGATGAGCGTCAGCGGGGTGTTGCGGATCAGGGTGACGTACGCCACGCCGAACCGTTGCAGTGAGGGGACGGGAGAGACACGCATCACGGCGATCACCGTGCCGATGACCAGCGCGCCCAGCGCGGAGAGCAACGTCAGGCGGATCGTCATCCAGAACGCGGCCAGGACGTTGTACTGCTGGAGCAGCTCGATCAAGCCTTGCACGGTGGATCACCTCCGGGGATCGGGGGTCCCGGGGAGCGCCGGGCCGGGTCCGCGACGGTCGGTGCCGCCCGGTCCGCCGTCGGGACCGGGCCGCCCCGGGACAGCGGGTGGGGTGTGCGCGGCTGCACCCCACCCGCGGCCGTCGGCCTAGGCTGAACCGGGCTTCGGCGGGTTCAGCTGCGCGTTGGGCTTGTACCCGGAGGCGCCGACATTGTCGTCCAGGTACTTCTGCCACGACCCGTCGTTGATCATCTTGGTCAGGGCGTCGTTGACCTTCTGCTGCAGTTCGGTGTCACCCTTCTTCAGGCCGACGCCGTAGCGCTCCTGGGTGAACGGGTTGCCGACCACCTTGAGCTTGCCCTTGTACTGGTCCTGGGCGGCGTAGCCGGCCAGGATGATGTCGTCGGTGGTCAGTGCGTCCATCGAACCGGCCGCGACGGCCTCGGCGCACTTGGAGTAGGTGTCCACCTCCTGGAGCTGGACCTCGGGGTACTGGTCCTTGATCTTCTGGGCCGAGGTCGAGCCGACCACGGAGCAGAGCTTGTGGCCCTTGAGGTCGGCCGGGCCGGTGATGTCCGTACGGTTCGACTGGACCAGGATGTCCTGGCCGGCGATGAAGTACGGGCCGGCGAAGTCGACCTTCTGCTTGCGGGCGTCGGTGATGGAGTAGGTGGCGACGACCAGCTTCACCTGGTCCGACTGGATCAGGGTCTCGCGCTGGGCCGACGGCGCCTCCATCCACTTGATCTGGTTCTCCTGGTAGCCCAGTTCCTTGGCGACGTAGCGGGCGACGTCGACGTCGAATCCCTTGTAGTCGCTGCCGACCTGCTGGCCGAGGCCGGGCTGGTCGAACTTGATGCCGATGGTGATGGTGCCGGCGGAGCCTCCGGTGGACGAGCCACCCGACCCGCCCGCCACACAGGCAGACAGGGCGAGGCTCATCACAGCGGCGCCGACGGCGAGGCCGATCCTGCGATGCTGCATCGGGCGTTCCTTTCGGTTGTGGCGGGCGTGGCCGCCCATAGCGGTGCGTACGGGGCGTACGCGGGGTGGGTGTCCGAAGACTCAGTGCGGGAGGATCTTCGACAGGAAGTCCCGGGCCCGGTCGGTCCGAGGGGCGGTGAAGAAGCCGTTCGGGTCGCCCTGCTCGACGATCTGCCCGTCGGACATGAAGACGACCCGGTTCGCCGCCTTGCGGGCGAAGCCCATCTCGTGGGTGACGACGATCATCGTCATGCCCTGGGCGGCCAGCCTGATCATCACGTCGAGCACCTCCTGGACCATCTCCGGGTCGAGGGCCGAGGTCGGCTCGTCGAAGAGCATCACTTTGGGTTTCATCGCCAGCGCCCGCGCGATCGCCACGCGTTGCTGCTGGCCGCCGGAGAGCTGGGCCGGGTACTTCTTCGCCTGGTCGGCGACCCCGACCCGCTTGAGCAGTGCCATCGCCTCGGACTCGGCGGTCGCCCGGGCGGTCTTGCGGACCTTGATCGGGCCGAGGGTCACGTTCTCCAGGATCGTCCGGTGGGCGAAGAGGTTGAACGACTGGAACACCATGCCCACCTCGGCACGGAGCTGGGCCAGCTGCTTGCCCTCGGACGGCAGTGTGTGACCGTCGACGGTGATCGTGCCCGAATCGATCGTCTCCAGCCGGTTGATCGTCCGGATCAGCGTCGACTTGCCCGAGCCCGAGGGGCCCAGGACGACCACCACCTCGCCCTTGGCCACCGACAGGCTGATGTCCCGCAGGACGTGCAACTCACCGAAGTGTTTGTTGACACTCTGCAGGAGGACGACCGGCTCACCCGTCTCGTGGACCAGCGGGCCGGCAGCCTCGGGCTGGATTGATGTCATGACCGCACGATAGGGCCGACGGGGCCGATTGCACAGTGATTCCGGCCCCTCCACAGGCCGATCGTCATCAGGCTGTCACACGATCGCTCCGGGCGTGGCCTCCGGGTCCCCGGTCCACGCCGGCTTGCGGTCCGCCCGCGCGGTCGCCGGAGGCCGGCGCCCGGAGTGCTCCTGTAGGGTGGGATCGCCATGAATGACACCCCCACCACCGCCGACCGGTCCGTCGGCCAGGGCCCGACCGCGCCGCGTACGTACGAGGTGCGGACGTACGGCTGCCAGATGAACGTGCACGACTCGGAGCGGATCGCCGGCCTGCTCGACCGGGCCGGCTACCTGCCCGCCGCGGCGGGCACGCCGGCCGATGTCGTGGTGTTCAACACCTGCGCGGTGCGGGAGAACGCCGACAACCGGCTCTACGGCAACCTCGGCCACATCGCCTCGGTCAAGGCCGACCGGCCGGGCATGCAGGTGGCCGTCGGTGGATGTATGGCCCAGAAGGACCGCGAGGTCATCGTCCGGCGGGCGCCCTGGGTCGACGTGGTGTTCGGGACGAACAATCTGGGGTCGCTGCCGGCGCTGCTGGAACGGGCCCGGATCCGCCAGGAGGCCCAGGTGGAGATCACCGAGGCCCTGGAGACCTTCCCGTCCGATCTGCCGACCCACCGCGACTCCGCCTACTCGGCCTGGGTGTCGATCAGCGTCGGCTGCAACAACACCTGCACCTTCTGCATCGTTCCCTCGCTGCGCGGCAAGGAGAACGACCGCCGGCCGGGTGACATCCTGGGGGAGATCCGCGCCCTGGTCGACCAGGGCGTCCAGGAGGTCACCCTGCTGGGGCAGAACGTCAACGCGTACGGCACCGGCTGGTCTGCCGCCGATCGCGGAGCGTACGAGACCCAGACCGCCGGTCCTGAACCGTACGGCAGGCAGGCCTTCGCTGCGCTGCTGCGGGCCTGCGGGCGGATCGACGGGCTGGAGCGGGTCCGGTTCACCAGCCCGCACCCGAAGGACTTCACCGACGACGTGATCGCGGCGATGGCCGAGACCCCGAATGTGATGCCCCAGCTGCACATGCCGCTGCAGTCCGGCTCCGACGACGTGTTGCGGCGGATGCGACGCTCCTATCGCTCCGAGCGTTTCCTCGGCATCCTCGACCGGGTGCGCGGGGCTCTGCCGCACGCGGCGATCACCACCGACATCATCGTGGGCTTCCCGGGGGAGACCGAGGAGGACTTCGAGCAGACGCTGGAGGTGGTCCGCCGGGCCCGGTTCAGCGCCGCGTTCACCTTCCTGTACTCGATCCGCCCCGGCACTCCGGCCGCCACCATGCCCGACCAGGTGCCCGACGAGATCAAGCACGCGCGCTACCGGCGGCTGGTCGAGCTGGTCGACGAGATCGCCTGGGAGGAGAACCGCCATCTCGTCGGGCAGACCGTCGAGGTGATGTTCGCCGACGGCGAGGGCAAGAAGGACGGCGACACCCGGCGGATGTCGGGCCGCGCCCGGGACAACCGGCTGGTCCATGTGGCTGTCCCGGACGACCCGGCGCTGCGGCCGCGCCCGGGCGACATCGCCGAAACTGTCATCACGTACGCCGCCCCCCATCATCTGACCGCCGATGCCGGCATCGGCGGACTGCGGCGCACCCGCGGCGGCGATGCCTGGGCGGCGCGACGACAGGCACCCGACCCGGCGATTGCGCTCCCGGCGGATCAGAAGGGATCGGTGCGGCCGACCAATGTCCAGCTCGGGATGCCGGTGAGACGTTCCTGAGTGCGCCGGGCGGCCGGCATGTGGTTCTGGAACCATGTGCGCACGGCGTCGACCACCAGTTCGAGGACGACGATGGCGAGCAGGCTGATGCCGATGATGTTCACGGGGTCCATGGCAGTGTCCTTTCGTGCACCGGGCGTCGGGATGGCGTCCGACCGAGTTCCGCAGGCCTGTGTCCGGGAATTTCCGGGACTGCCCCACGGGGCCTGATTCCAGTAGACGCATCGACGGGGCCGGATGGAAGGGACTTCACGGTGTCGTAACGGCCCGGGCCGGCATCTTCACGGTGCCGTAATCGGGGGGTCGACGGCCTGACCATCGAACCCGTGTGGGGACCCCGCGTGGGGCCACGGAAGGACGTGGGGCCACGGAAGGCGGGCCGCCCCGTGAGGTGACCCGCCGGTCCGACGCGAGGGCGAAAGGCTCAGGCCTGGTCCTGCTCGGACTCCTGGGGCTGCGGGGCGTCGCCGGCGAGCCGGTCGGCGATCGTCTGCTCCGCCTGGTCGATCTGATCGGTGAACTTGTTGCCGGTGCGCTGGTCGACTTCTTCGCCGACCCGCTGGACGGCTTCCCGGACCTTGTCGGGGTTGTCCTGGGCGAACTTCTGGGCCGCATCCCGGGCCTGATCGAACATGCTCATGTCGTGTCTCCCTTGGGTATCGGATCAGCAGCGCGCGCCGCTGACGCCGCCATCCTTGCATGCCGCCGTGTCAGCCGTGGCGGCCGTGGCGGCCGTGGCGGGGCCGGGGCGTGTGGTCCCGGGCGCCCGCCGGACCGGGCACACTGCGCTTCCGGACCGGGCACACTGGGGGAGTGCTCGCTGTTCCCGACCTCCCCGCTGGTCCCGACCTGCCGGTGATCGCCGTGATCGGACCGACCGCCTCCGGCAAGACGGCCCTGGCGATCGAACTCGTCCGTCGGCTGGGGGCGGCCGGTCGGGCAGCCGAGATCGTCAATGCCGACTCGATGCTCGTCTACCGCGGCATGGACATCGGCACGGCGAAACCGACCGCCGAGGAGCGGGCGGCCGTACGCCACCATCTCGTCGACATCTGGGACATCGACTGGACGGCCACGGTGGCCGACTTCCAGCGGCTCGCCCGCGCCGCCATCGCCGACTGCCGCCGCCGCGGCGTGGTCCCGGTGCTCGTCGGCGGATCGTCGCTCTACATCCGGGCGATCGTCGACGAGTTCGAGTTCCCCGGCACCGATCCGGAGGTCCGGTCCCGGCTGGAGGCGGAACTGGCACAGCTCGGCGTCGGGGCGCTCTATGCCCGGTTGCGGGCCGCCGACCCGACCGCCGCGGCGGGCATCGAGCCGAACAACGAGCGTCGGGTCGTCCGGGCCCTGGAGGTGATCGAGCTGACCGGGCACTACACCTCCACCCTGCCCGAGCACCGCTACGCCCTGACCGGTGTGGTGCAGATCGGGCTGTCGCTGGAGCGTGAGGTGCTCGACGACCGGATCGCCGCCCGGGTGGAACGGATGTGGGTCGATGGCTTCGTCGACGAGGTGCGCGGTCTGGCGGAGCGGGGTCTGCGCGAGGGGCGTACGGCCTCCCGCGCCCTCGGCTACCGGCAGGTGTTGGACTACCTGGCCGGAACCATCGACGAGGCGACCGCGAAGGAGACCACCATCACCCGGACCCGGCGGTTCGCCCGCAAGCAGCTCGGCTGGTTCCGGCGCGACGACCGGATCCTCTGGGTGGACGCCACCCGCCCGGCCGCCGAACTGGCCGAGGCGCTGCTGGCCGGGCCGCTGCACGGACTACTGTCCCCGGTGGCGTGACATCCGTGGCGTGACATCCACCGTGTCATGATGGTCGCCATGCGCGACATCACCTTCGCCAAGGGCCACGGCACCCGCAACGACTTCGTGGTCTTCACCGACCAGGCGGGCATGCTGGACCTCGATCCGGTCGAGGTCCGGTTCCTCTGCGATCGGCGGGGTGGTGTCGGTGCGGACGGGCTGCTGCGGGCCGTCCGCGGCAAGCACATCCCGGAGTGGAACGGCGATCCGGACCTGTGGTTCATGGACTACCGCAACGCCGACGGGTCGGTGGCCGAGATGTGTGGCAACGGGGTGCGGGTGTTCGTCCGTTACCTCTACGAATCCGGGCTGGCCAACGACCGGGAGATGACCATCGGTACCCGCGCCGGTGAACGCCACGCGGTGCTGCTGCCCGACGAGCGGGTGCGGGTCGAGATGGGGCCGGTCCGGCTGTACGACGGAGTGCTCGCGCCCACTGTCCCGATCACGGTCGCCGATGCCGGCGGCGGTCCCCGTACCTGGCAGGCCCAGCCGGTCGACGTCGGCAACCCGCATGCGGTGTCCTTCACCGACGGCGACATCGGCACGCTCGACCTCACCCGGCAGCCGACCTGGCCGGTGGGGGAGTTCCCGCTCGGCGTCAACGCGGAGTTCGTCCGGATCCTCGACGAGGGTCACGTGGGGATGCGGGTCTACGAGCGGGGGGTCGGCGAGACCGAGTCGTGCGGCACCGGGACGGTCGCGGTCGCTGCCGCCAGCGCGGCCCGGCTGGGGCTGGTGATCGGCGCCGAGGAACGCCGGATCCGGGTGGACGTCCCCGGCGGCGTGGTGGTCGTCGGGCTCAGCCGGGCGGGGACCGACGCGCCGGTGCTGGCGACGCTGACCGGACCGGCGGAGCTGGTCTACCGCGGATCGATCGTGATCCCCGACCTCGGCTGAACCGCTCGTCCTCCTCGACCGAGCTCCTACACTGGAGGAATCGAACACCGAGGGAGGACCACCATCGCCATCACCCCGACCGGACCCGGTCCGGCAGACGCGCAGGACGAGTACTGGCCCACGCGCGAGCGGGCGGCGCTGATCCGTGCCCGCCGGTTGCACCCCGGGGAGACGCCGGCCTCTGCACCGGCCGACGACCCGCAGGTCCTCGACGACCGGCCCGCCGCGGACACGGAGCCCGGCGGCTCTCCGGTGAATGCTGAGCCCGACGAGTTGGCCGATGACCTGGCCGAGGAGTCGGGGCCCACGCTGCTGACCGACGACTTCATCGGCGTCGAGGGCGAGGACCCGGAGGCGTACGACGGGGACCAGCTCGATCTCGCCGAGCGTCTGTCGCTGCGCCGGGTGACGGGCATCCGCACCGACCTGCAGGACATCACCGAGGTCGAGTACCGACAGCTCCGGCTGGAGCGGGTGGTGCTGGTCAGTGTCTGGACCACCGGCAGCCAGGCCGACGCCGACAACGCGATGGCCGAGCTCAAGCTGCTCGCCGAGACTGCCGGCTCGGAGGTGCTGGAGGGACTGATCCAGCGTCGCAAGCAGCCCGATCCGGCGACCTACATCGGCCGGGGCAAGGTCGCCGAGGTGCGCGAGGTCGTCCAGGCGACCGGCGCCGACACGGTGATCTGCGACGGTGAACTGTCCGCCTCGCAGCTGCGCAACCTGGAGGACGAGATCAAGGTCAAGGTCGTCGACCGGACGATCCTCATCCTGGACATCTTCGCCCAGCACGCCCGCAGCGCCGAGGGCAAGGCCCAGGTCGAGCTGGCCCAGCTCCAGTACCGCAAGCAACGGCTGCGTGGCTGGGGCGGCAGCCTCTCCCGGCAGGCCGGTGGCCAGGCCGCCGGTGGTGCGGGCATCGGTGGTCGTGGTCCTGGTGAGACGAAGATCGAGACCGACCGGCGGCGGATCAACACCCGGATCGCGATCCTGCGGCGCAAGCTGCGCGACATGGACATCACCCGGGAGACCAAGCGGTCCGAGCGGCACCGCCACCGGATCCCGTCGGTGGCGATCGTCGGCTACACCAATGCCGGCAAGTCGTCCCTGCTGAACCGGCTGACCGGCGCCGGGGTGCTCGTCGAGGACGCCCTGTTCGCGACCCTGGATCCCACTACCCGCCGTGCCGAGGCCGCCGACGGCCGGATCTACACCCTGACCGACACCGTCGGCTTCGTCCGGCACCTGCCGACGGAGCTGATCGAGGCCTTCCGGTCGACCCTGGAGGAGTCCGCCCAGGCCGACCTGCTGGTCCACGTCGTCGACGGTGCCGACCCGGACCCGGCCGGACAGGTGGACGCGGTGCGCCACGTCCTCGGCGAGATCGAGGCGACCGACGTGCCGGAGCTGCTGGTCTTCAACAAGATGGACCTGGTGGACGCGACCACCCGGCTGGAACTGGCCTCGGCCTACCCGGCGGCGCTGTTCTGCTCGGCCCGCACCGGTGCGGGCGTGGACCGGATCCGGGCGGCGGTCGAGGCGGCGCTGCCCCGGCCCGAGGTCGAGGTGCGCGCCCTGGTTCCCTACTCCCGGGGGGACCTGCTGGACAAGGTGCACCAGCACGGCGAGTTCGTCACCCAGGAGTTCACTCCGGAGGGCACCCGGATCGTCGCCCTGGTGAACGCCGATCTGGCCGGTGAGTTCCGCGCCTACCTGGAGCAGTGACCGGTCCGATCGAGGTCCCGGCCGGCGCGGGCGGAGCGTCTAGTGTTGACGGGTGCCCTCCCAGAAGCTGCCCACGGTGACCGCAGACGACCTCCTCGAGGCTTCCGTCGGCGTGATCGGCGGCAGCCCCCGCCCGGGGCAGCAGGCGATGGCGCGGGCGATCGCCGAGTGCCTCGCCGGGCGGGAGCACCTGCTGGTCCAGGCGGGGACTGGCACCGGCAAGTCCCTGGGCTATCTGGCGCCCGTCCTGGCCCATCTCGCCGCCCACCCGGACGACCGGGTCGTCATCGCGACCGCCACGCTGGCGCTGCAGGCCCAGCTGGCCGACAGTGACATCCCGCACGCACTGGCCGCGATGGAGCAGGTGGCCGGCAAGCGGGTACGGTCGGCCGTGCTGAAGGGCCGGACGAACTACGCCTGCCTGCTGCGGATCCGGGAGAGCGGGACGGTGGAGCAACAGGGGCTCTTCGGCGGCGCGGACGTCGCCGACCAGATCCGCGATTCCGGGGCCGACGAGGTCTCGGTGCTCGGCGCCGAGGTCCTCGCGCTCCGCGAGTGGGCCGAGGAGCAGGCCGATCGCGACGGGCTCGCCGACCGCGACGAGGCCCCCACCCACACCGCCCGCGGCTGGGCCCAGGTGTCGATCTCCTCGCGGGAGTGCCTGGGTGCGCAGCGGTGCCCGTTCGGGGCGGAGTGCTTCGTGGAGAAGTCGCGGGAGCGGGCCCGTGCCGCGGACCTGGTGGTGACCAACCACGCGATGCTGGCGATCGATGCCATGCAGGAGGGGTCGGTGCTCCCGGAACACTCGGCGGTCGTCATCGACGAGGCCCACGAACTCGTCTCCCGAGTGACCGGCGCGGCCTCGGCGGAGCTCAGCCCACAGATCGTCGAGCGGGTCGCCAAGCGCGCGATGGCCTGGATGGACGACGACACCGCCCTCGACCTGATGGATGCCGGCGAATCCCTGGGGACAGCCCTCGACGGGGCTCCCCTGGCCCGGGTCGAGGCCGGCGAGTCCGGGCTGCTGACGGCGCTGGCGCAGGTCCGGGACCTGGCCCGCGACGGCGTCTCCCAGCTCGGCAAGGGCAAGGACGGCAAGGATCCGGACAGCAACGAGCGACGTCAGGCCCAGGCGGCCCTCCAGGAGGTGTTCGAGGTGGCCGAGCGGATGGCCACCCCCTCCGACGGGGACGTGGTGTGGGTGATCGACCGGGAACGGTCGGGCCGCGAGTTGCGCGCGGCTCCGCTGTCGGTGGCCGGGCTGATGCGTGGGTCGATCCTGTCCGACCGGACGGCGGTGTTCACCTCCGCGACCCTCAAGGTCGGCGGGGGCTTCACCAAGGTGGCCGGCTCCTTCGGACTGCGCGCCGCGGAACTGGTCGACGGGAGCGAACCGAACGCCGACCGGGGGCCGTCGGCGGACGAGGTGATGGGGGCCGGTTTCACCGCGGCGATGGAGGGCGTGCTGCCCTGGCGGGCGCTCGACGTCGGCTCGCCCTTCGACTACCGCAGGCAGGGGATCCTCTACCTGGCCCGTGACCTGCCGAGACCTGGGCGGGACGGCACGGACCCGGCGGTGCTGGCCGAGATCGCCCAGCTGGTCTGGGCTGCCGGTGGGCACACCCTGGGCCTCTTCTCCTCCCAGCGCGCGGCCCAGGCGGCCGCCGAGCACGTCCGCCTCGAACTGCCCGCGATGGAGATCCTGCTGCAGGGCGACGCCCATCTGGCCGAGCTCACCCGTCGGTTCGTCACCGAGCCGGAGACCAGCCTGTTCGGGACGCTGTCCCTGTGGCAGGGCGTCGACGTGCCGGGGGACACCTGCCGACTGGTGATCATCGACAAGATCCCGTTCCCTCGTCCCGACGAGCCGCTGATGCAGGCCCGCCAGCAGGAGGTCGAGCGGCACGGTGGCAACGGATTCATGGCGGTGGCCGCCACCCACGCGGCACTGCTGCTGGCCCAGGGAGCCGGCCGGTTGATCCGCCGGACGACCGACCGGGGGATGGTGGCGCTGCTCGATCCCCGGATCGTCACCGCACGCTACGGCAGCTTCCTGAAGGCCTCGCTGCCACCGATGTGGGCCACGACCGACTCCGACGTGGCGGTCCGGGCCCTGCAGCGGCTGGCGGCTGATGCCGAACAGGGTGGTGCCGAGCAGAAGGACGACCGGAAGGCCTGACACTCCGATCGCCCGGAAGGCCCGGGCCCCACCAGCGACCGGCCGGCGCGTGGGCGGCCGGATCAGACCCGCCGGAGCACCGCGACGACCTTGCCGAGGACTGTCGCGTGGGTGCCGTCGATCGGCTCGTACGCACTGTTGTGCGGCAGCAGCCAGACCTTGTCGGCGGTCCGCTTGAAGGTCTTCACGGTGGCCTCGTCGTCCAGCAGCGCGGCGACGATGTCACCGTTCACCGCATCCGGCTGCTGGCGGACCACGACCCAGTCCCCGTCACAGATGGCCGCGTCGACCATCGAGTCGCCGCGCACCTCGAGCATGAAGACGGTTCCCTCACCCACCAGCTGCTTCGGCAGGGCGAAGACGTCCTCGATCTGTTCCTCGGCGGTGATCGGCACACCCGCGGCGATCCGGCCGACCACCGGCACGTTGATCGCCGACGGCATCGCATCACGCAGGCCGGTGGGGTCGAACGGCGGCACCTCGGGGGAGGGGAACGACGGCAGTGCCGGCGCATCCTCGCCGGGGACCACCACCTCCATCGCCCGGGGCCGGTTCGGATCGCGGCGGATGTAGCCCTTCTCCTCCAGCACCTTCAGCTGGTGGGACACGCTCGACGGACTGGACAGACCGGCGGCGTCACCCAACTCCCGGACCGTCGGCGGATAGCCGCGGTCCTCGACAGTGGCCCGGATGATGTCGAGGATCAACTGCTGGCGCGGAGTCAGCTCCTTGCGCGGCGGGGTCGTCGCGGACGGACGGTGATCGCGCCGCTCGGTCAGCCCCTGTTGCCGGGCCCGGCGTGCCGCCCGGACCTGCTCCTCGACAGCGCTGGTGCGGGGTCGACCCCGTCGGGGGGGCGTGGTGTCGTCCGGTCCATCGGCCATGTGCTCACCGTATCGCTGACGAAACCACCAATCAAACACCTGTTCGAGGGTGTCGGGCGAGTCGGCTGCGGTGGCCGTGTCGGGTGGTCGGACAGCTCGGTGGAGTCGATGTCAGAGGCCTGGTGTGTGCTGTTCCTCGACGGCGATCCGACTGTTGCGATTCGATCAGGCGTTCGCTAGAGTTTTCGTACGTAGGTTCGACTCAGGGAGATGACGATGACTGCTGTGGTGCGAGAGGCCCGGGTGGGGGTCGGCGTGAATGGTGCCGGGTCGATGATGGCCGGGGCACCGAGGGGGGCCGGGGTGAGGTCGGCCGGCGTGGAGGCGGACCGTCCGGAGGTGTTCCGGAAGGGGGCCGTCGTCACCGGCCGGAGCCGGGTCCGGCCGGGCCGGACACCCGTGGGTCGATCGTCGGAGGTGCGGCGGTGCGCGCTGGTGAACGACCTGCCGTCGGGCCGTGCCGGGTCCGCAGCGGGGCGGACAGCGTGGTCGGCAGGCTCCGTGGTGAGGCTCGAGGATCGGCGCATCATTGCGGGGGTCGGGCGGCGCAGGCCGTCGCGTGTCCCGGAGTCGTACGTGTTCGGGCGCGGACGGGGCGGCGGGATCGGCCCTGGCCTGGCGGCCTTGGGGGCGCGGTGCGGGGCGGTCTTCGATGCGGTGTCGGCCGTGGCGCTGCTGGCGTTGATGGCTGTCTCGGCCGTGGTGGTCGCCGTGGTCGTGGTCGGGGTGATGGCGGGTTACATCTCGTGACGGCGTCCTGAGTCCGTCGTGATTCGGTGGCGGGGGTGCCGCCCGGACCGGGCGACACGGTGGTGTGGGTGGGTTGATCTATGGGTTCCTGGGTTCTATGATCACAACATCTAGTAGTTACAGACGTGTGGTTCATCCACAGATTGTGCTAGTTACCCACACGTTGTCCACACGTGATCAACAGGCCTGCCCTCAGCTCCGTCCGCGGATGGGCCCGATCTGTTGATCAGCAGGGCGCCGACCGAAGGAAGGGGAGAGGTGAACTGTCCGTTCTGTCACCACGGTGACTCGCGCGTTCTCGACTCCCGTGCTGCCGAGGACGGCCAGAGTATCCGTCGCCGTCGCCAGTGTCCGGAGTGTGGTCGGCGCTTCACCACCATCGAGCAGATGCAGCTGTCGGTGAGCAAGCGGTCGGGGGTGGTCGAACCGTTCGATCGCAACAAGGTCGTCCAAGGCGTCCGCAAGGCCTGCAAGGGTCGGCCCGTCACCGAGGACCAGTTGGCCCGGCTCGGCCAACAGGTCGAGGACGCCATCCGCGCCTGCGGTCAGATGATCATCCCGTCGCACGCCGTGGGGGTGGCCATCCTCGGTCCGCTCCGGGAACTCGACGAGGTGGCGTACCTGCGGTTCGCCAGCGTCTACCGCCAATTCCAGTCCGCCGAGGACTTCGAGGCCGAGATCGCCGCCCTGCGGGCGGGGTCGAACTCCGTCGCCACCAGCAATTCGTAACCTTCATCCACGAGAAGAGGGGCCACCCATGTCCGAAACCACCCGTCCGTCGACCAATCGGTCGCGGTCGGCCCGTCCCAAGCCCAGCAAGGGTACGGGCCTGACGATCGCGCGGGTCTTCAGCTCCGAAGGTGTCCACCCGTACGACGAGGTCACCTGGGAGAAGCGTGACATCGTCCAGACGAACTGGAAGACCGGCGAGAGCGTCTTCGAACAGCGCGGCGTCGAGTTCCCCGATTTCTGGAGCATCAACGCCTCCACCATCGTCACCACGAAGTACTTCCGTGGCGCCGTCGGGACCGACGCCCGCGAGGCCAGCCTGAAGACCCTGATCGACCGGGTGGTGAACAAGTACCGCACCACCGGCGAGCAGGAGGGCTACTTCGCCACCCCGGAAGATGCCGGTGTCTTCGCCGACGAGCTGACCTGGATGCTGCTGCACCAGTACTTCAGCTTCAACTCGCCGGTCTGGTTCAACGTCGGCACCGCGGCGCCCCAGCAGATCAGCGCCTGCTTCATCCTGTCGGTCGACGACTCGATGGACTCGATCCTCAACTGGTACGCCGAGGAGGGACGCATCTTCAAGGGTGGCTCCGGTGCCGGGGTGAACCTCTCCCGGATCCGCTCGTCGAAGGAACTGCTGAGCTCCGGCGGCACCGCCTCGGGACCCGTCTCGTTCATGCGTGGTGCCGACGCCTCGGCGGGCACCATCAAGTCGGGCGGCGCCACCCGCCGGGCTGCGAAGATGGTCGTCCTCGACGTGGACCACCCCGACATCGAGGAGTTCGTCGAGACGAAGGCGCGCGAGGAGAACAAGATCCGCGCCCTGCGGGACGCCGGGTTCGACATGGACCTGGACGGCAAGGACATCGTCTCGGTCCAGTACCAGAACGCGAACAACTCCGTGCGGGTCACCGACGAGTTCATGCGGGCCGTCGAGGACGGCGACGAGTTCGGCCTGCGGGCCCGGCTCACCGGCGACGTGATCGACACCGTCGACGCTCGTGACCTGTTCGGCAAGATCGCCCAGGCGGCATGGGAGTGCGCCGATCCCGGGCTGCAGTACGACGACACCATCAACGACTGGCACACCAACCCCGAGACCGGGCGGATCACCGCATCCAACCCCTGCTCGGAGTACATGAGCCTGGACAACTCGTCGTGCAACCTGGCCAGCCTCAACCTGCTCAAGTTCCTGACCGACGACGACACCTTCGACATCGAGCGCTTCGTCAAGGCGGTCGAGCTGATCATCACCGCGATGGACATCTCGGTGACGTTCGGCGACTTCCCGACCGAGGCCATCGCCGAGACCACCCGCAACTACCGTCAGCTCGGCATCGGGTACGCCAACCTCGGTGCGCTGCTGATGGCGACCGGCCACGGCTACGACTCCGACGGCGGGCGGGCCCTCGCCGCGGCGATCACCTCGCTGATGACCGCCACCGCCTACCGGCGCTCGGCCGAGCTGGCCGCCGTCGAGGGGGCCTACAACGGTTACGCCCGCAACGCGGACGCCCACCAGCGGGTGATGCGCAAGCACCAGGCCGCCAACGACGAGCTGCGTCCGGTCAACCTGATGGATGCCGCCGTGCACGACACCGCCACCCGGGAGTGGGAACAGGTCGTCTCGCTGGGCGCGCAGAACGGTTTCCGCAACGCCCAGGCCTCGCTGCTGGCCCCGACTGGCACCATCGGCTTCATGATGGACTGCGACACGACCGGTATCGAGCCGGACTTCTCGCTGGTCAAGTTCAAGAAGCTGGTCGGCGGCGGGTCCATGCAGATCGTCAACCACACCATCCCGCGGGCGCTGGCGAAGCTGGGCTACCCCGAGGAGACGGTCGAGGCGATTGTCGCGTACATCTCCGAACACGGTCACGTCGTCGACGCCCCCGGGCTCAAGCCGGAGCACTACGAGGTCTTCGACTGCGCGATGGGGCAGCGGGCGATCAAGCCGATGGGGCACGTACGGATGATGGCCGCGGTGCAGCCGTTCCTGTCCGGCGCCATCTCCAAGACGGTGAACCTCCCGGAATCGGCCACGGTCGAGGACATCGCCGACGTCTACCTGCAGGGCTGGAAGCTCGGCCTCAAGGCTCTCGCGGTCTATCGCGACAACTGCAAGGTCGGCCAGCCGCTGTCCACCGGCAAGAAGGCGGACAAGGCCGCGGAGGTCGTCGAGCCCGAGGTGCAGATCGAATACCGCCCGATCCGCAAGCGGCTGCCGAAGAAGCGCCCGAGCTTCACCACCTCGTTCACCGTCGCCGGCGCCGAGGGGTACATGACCACCGGCTCCTACCCCGACGACGGGCTGGGCGAGATCTTCCTGAAGCTGGGCAAGCAGGGATCGACCCTGTCCGGGGTGATGGACGCGTTCTCCATCGCGGTCTCGATCGGCCTCCAGTACGGCGTGCCGCTGACGACCTTCGTGCAGAAGTTCACCAACCTGAAGTTCGAGCCGGCGGGCATGACCGACGACTCCGACATTCGGATGGCCCAGTCGATCATGGACTACATCTTCCGCCGACTGGCTCTGGACTACCTGACGTTCGACGAGCGGGCCGAACTCGGCATCTACACCGCCGCGGAGCGGGCCCGTTACCTGGATACCGGCAGCTACCAGGACGAGGCCGACGCCGGGACGGAGCTGCCGCCCAGTCGGCCGTCGTCGGCGCCCGCGCTGTTGGTGGCACCGCTCACCCTGGGATCCACCGGCTCGTCCGCCACCTCCACCACGGGCATCTCGGCTCCGGTCGCGCCCGCGCCGGCCGCTCGCCCTACGGCGCCGGAGGCCGGCCACGAGGCGGCGACGGTCGGTGACCGACCGGCCCCGCACGACGTGCACACCAGCGCCGAGCTGATGGAGGAACTGACCGGGACGTCGGTCGACGCACCGCTCTGCCTGACCTGCGGCACGAAGATGCGTCCCAGTGGCTCGTGCTACGTCTGCGAGGGCTGCGGCTCGACCAGCGGCTGCAGCTAGGCCGACTGGCGCACGGCGCGACAACCAGGGTGAGGCCCCCGATCCGGATGGTCCGGACCGGGGGCCTCGCTGCGGTGGGCGTTCTCGGCCGAGGAGTGGGCGCGGGCGAAGGGGGTGCCCGGCTCCCGTGCCAGGTGGAGGCGACGAACCGTCCGTCGGGCGCTATCATGGTGCCGATTTCTTCATACCCCTAGGGGTATTAATCGAAAGGGTGTCATGATCAAGAACATCGGCAACACCGACCGTCTCGTCCGCTTCGTCCTCGGCCCGATCCTGATCGTTCTGGCCTTCGTCCTCGGCATCCGGTCCGTCCTCGGCATCGTGCTGGCCGTCGTCGGTGTCCTGCTCATCGGGACCGCCGCCGTGCGTACCTGCCCCGCGTATCTGCCCTTCGGCATCCGCACCACCCCGAAGAACTGACCCCTCCCAGGAACTGATCCTCGCGGCCACGAGGATCACTCCCAACGGACCTCCGCTGGCACCCGGTCGGGCCGCCACCCGCGCCAGATCGGGTGCCGGAACCGTCCGGAGGCGGTGACCTCCCCGTAATCGACCTCGGCCACCAGCCGAGGCTCCACCCAGTGAGTGCCCGGCAGCTCGGCAGGCGGGACGACCACCGGCGGCGTGTCCCGAGCCAGCGGCTCCAGCAGGACGCGGGCCTCCCGGCGCGTCTCCGCGCCGAAACCCGAGCCGACCCGGCCGCTGAAGACGAGATGGCCGGCCGGGTCCGGCACCGCGGTCAGCACCGCCCCGAGATCCACGTCGCCGGCGATCGGACGCCAGCCGATCACCACCACCTCCTGGCTGCGCCGATGCTTGACCTTCAGCCACGCCGCGGACCGTACGCCCGGCTGGTAGGCGGAGGACCGACGTTTGGCGACGATCCCCTCCAGGCCGAGCCGCGCCGAGGCCGACATCGCTGCGCTCGCCGATCCGTGGTGCGCCGGCGGGACCAGGACGGCGTGGCCCGGTGTCAGCAGATCGTCCAGCAGACGCCGGCGGGTGTCGTACGTCTCGCCGGTGAGGTCGCGCCCGTCGGCCTCCAGCAGGTCGAAGACCATCAGGGCGACCGGGACCTCCGCCTCCAGCCGGGCCAGGTCGGCGGCCCCGGCGAGGTTCATCCGCTGCTGCAGCAGACCGAAGTCCGGGCGGCCCGCGGACCCGAGGGCGACCACCTCACCGTCCACGACCACGTCCTCCCGGGCCAGCACGCCCAGCTCGGCCAGCTCCGGGTAGGTCGCCGTGACGTCCCTACCGGTCCGGCTGGTCAGCTGCACCCGGTGCCCGGTGGTCCGCGCGAGGACGCGGATGCCGTCCCACTTCATCTCGTAGGCCCATCCTTCGCCGGACATCAGTCCCAGGGTCCCGGGGGTGGCGAGCATCGGCGCGTACGTCGGCTCGGTTCCGCCCGGCCGGAGCGGCGGATGGACCGTGCCCGCCGAGCGCGGCGCCCCGACCGTGCCCGCCGAGGGTGTCCGGCCGGACCTGGCGACGGGGTGGTGGCCGCCGCCGTGCCGCAGCCGGTCCAGCACCTCCGCCATGGTCAGCTGGGCCAGGCCCGGGTCGTCGAGTTCGTCCCAGTCCCGCGGTGCGGCGACGGTCGGGATCAGCTGACCACGCAGCGACCACGGACAGATGGTGGTCTTCTGGGCGTTGTTCTGCGACCAGTCGAGCAACACCCGCCCGGTCCGCAGCGACCGGCGCATCTCCGAGACGACCAGATCGGGCAGTTCGTGGGTCAGTGCCTCCGCCAGCGCCCGGGCGACGGCGCTCACCTCCTCGGACGAGGCGGTGCCGGGCAACCCGGCGTAGAGGTGGAGGCCCTTGGCGCCGGAGGTGACCGGGAAGGCGGTCAGGCCCATGTCCGCCAGGACCGCGCGGGCCTCCCGGGCGACCCGGACGCACTCCGGCAGCCCGACCCCCGGCCCGGGGTCGAGGTCCAGCACCAGCCGGTCGGGCGGCCCGGGTTCCGCCGCCGGGGTGAACCGCCACTGCGGGACGTGGATCTCCAGGGTGTCCACCTGGGCCAGCCAGGCCAGCGTCGCGGCGTCGTTGACCAAGGGATAGCTGATGACGCGTTCGACATGCCGGATGTCGCGGCGGGCCACCCACGAGGGTGCGCCCCGCTCCAGTTGCTTGGTGAAGAACGCCTGCCCCGGCTGCTCCGCCGTTCCGACGCCGTGCACCCAGCGCTTGCGGGTCGCCGGCCGGTCCCGGGCCCAGTCGACCAACCGCTCGGCGACCGCCAGGTAGTAGTCGAGCACGTCTCCCTTGCGGGTGCCGGTCGACGGGTAGAGGACCTTGTCGGGATTGCTGAGCGTGATCGTCCGGCCACCGACCTCCACCGTCCGGGGTCTGCCCTCCATCGCACCTCCCGCGTCCGCCGCCAGCTCTCACTGTATGTTCCCCAGATCACATCTGTCGGGTTCAATGGAGTCATGAGGTCGATGTGGGCAGGCGCGATCGCCTTCGGACTGGTCAACGTGCCGGTGAAGCTCTATGCCGCCGCGTCGTCGCACGACCTGTCGCTGCACCAGGTCCACGATGCCGACGGTGGACGGATCCGGTACCAGCGCCGGTGCGAGACGTGCGGCGAGATCGTGCCGTACGAGCACATCCACAGGGCGTACGAGGCCGACGGCAAACGGGTGGTGCTCACCGAGGAGGAGCTGGAGGGGCTGCCGGCCGAGGCGGCCCACGAGATCCAGGTGTTGCAGTTCGTGCCGAGTGAGCAGATCGATCCGCTCACCCTCGGCTCCGCCTACTACCTGGAGCCGGACGCCCGGGCGGCCAAGCCGTACCTGCTGCTGCGGTCGACCCTGCAACAGACCGAACGCACCGCGGTGGTGAAGTACGCCCTGCGACAGCGGACCAGGCTCGGGGTGCTGCGGGTGCGCGGCGACCTGATGGTGCTGCAGTCGCTGCTGTGGGCCGACGAGGTGCGGGAGCCGGAGTTCGCCGGCCGGATCCCCGAGGCGCCGGTGACCGACGCGGAGCAGGCGATGGCCAACCTGCTGGTCGCGCAGCTCTCCGAGGACTTCGACCCCACGGCGTACGTGGACGACTATCAGGTGCAGCTCAAGGAACTGGTGGAGGCCCGGCTGGCCGCCGAGGAGGGAGTGATCGCCGCCGGCCCGGCACCGATGCCGGCGGTGGAGGAGGGCGGCGAGGTGATCGACCTGATGGCCGCCCTGCGGGCCTCCCTCGAGCGCAAGCGTGCCGGGTCGGGCGAGGCGCGGGTGGCCGAGAACCGGACAGGAGACCAGACGACCCGGGACCGGCTGGCGAAGCGGAAAGCCCGCAGCTGAGTTCCACGGGCAGGGCAGGTCGGCGGACGCGGGTCCGTCGGGCCGTCGATCCCCGGATCGTACGACCCTCCGTCCGTACGATAGGCACCATGACAGCCGCTGCGGGCTCGGGGTCGGGGGATCCGCCGACCGGGGCTGAGCGAGGGCGCCTCGACAGCGCCCGCCTGCTCCCGGGAGTGGGCGTCCTGCGCCACTACGACCACCGATGGTGGCGGGGCGACCTGGTGGCCGGTCTCACCGTCGCCGCCTATCTCGTCCCGCAGGTGATGGCGTACGCCGGCATCGCCGGACTCCCGCCGGTGACCGGGCTGTGGGCGATCGTCGGCCCGTTGGTGGTCTACGCGATCCTCGGCAGTTCCCGGCAACTGTCCGTCGGGCCGGAGTCGACCACCGCCCTGATGACCGCGACCGCCATCGCCACCCTCGCCCCGGACGCCGACCCGGGGCAACGGGCGACACTGGCGGCGGTGCTCGCGCTGACCGTCGCGGTGATCTGCTTCGTGGGCTGGGCGACCGGTCTGGGCTTCCTGTCGGAGTTCTTCTCCAAACCGGTGCTGCTCGGCTACATGACGGGGATCGCGGCGCTGATGATCATCGGTCAGCTCGGCCGGGTCACCCGGATCGCCACCGACGGGCGCAGCACCTACCTCGAGGTCCGCAGCCTGGTGACGAACTCTGTACAACTGCATTGGCCGACCGCGGTGCTGGCCCTCGCCGTGCTGGTCGTGCTGCTCATCCTCGACCGCTTCCTGCCCCGGTGGCCCGGGCCGTTGCTCGCAATGGCCGCCTCGGCGGCGGTGGTGGCCGGGTTCCACCTCACTGCCGAGGGCATCCGGGTCATCGGTGCGGTGCCCGCCGGGCTGCCGCCGTTCGGCCCGCCGGACCTGACCGGCATCCCCTGGCGGGAGATGGTCCCGGTCGCCGTCGGTGTGGCGCTGGTCGGCTACACCGACAACGTCCTCACCGGCCGCTCGTTCGCCGCCCGGCAGGGCCGGGAGATCGACCCGGACCAGGAGTTCTTCGCCCTCGGCGCGGCGAACGCGGCCGCGGGCCTCACCGGTGGCTTTCCGGTCAGCAGCAGCGGCAGTCGTACGGCGCTCGGGGCGATGATGGGCAGCCACACCCAGCTCTCCTCGCTGGTCTCGCTGGTGTGCGTGCTGGCGACGCTGTTCTTCCTCGGGCCGGCGATCGCCTCCTTTCCGTCGGCGGCCCTCGGGTCGGTCGTGGTCTTCGCGGCACTGAAGCTGATCGACCTGCGCGAATGGCGGCGGGTGGCCCGGTTCCGGCGCAGCGAGCTGGTGCTGGCGATCCTCACCACCGCCGGGGTGCTCGCCTTCGACGTCCTGATCGGGATCGCCATCGCGGTGGGACTGTCCATCCTCGACCTGTTGCGGCGGTTGACCACCCCGGCCGAGGCGGTCCTGGGGCGGGTCCCCGGCACCCCCGGCATGTACGACACCGCCGACACCCCGGCGGCGCAGCCGGTGCCGGGCCTGGTTGTCTACCGGTACGACGCGCCGCTGTTCTTCGCCAACTCGGTGGACTTCCGCCGCCGGGCCCTGCAGGCCGCGCTGACCGCCGACACGCCGACCCGATGGTTCCTGCTCAACGCCGAGGCCAACGGCGAGGTCGACCTCACCGCCGGCGACGAGATGGAGCAACTGCGCCGGATGCTCGACGAGCACGGGATCCGGTTCGCCATCGCCCGGCTCAACGAGGAGGCCCGGGCCCAGTTGGAACGTGCCGGGATCATCGACGCGGTGGGCCGGGACTACGTCTTCCCGACCCTGCCGACGGCCATCTCGGCGTTCGAACAGTGGGCCGCCGGGCATCCGGTCGACGACCCTGCCGACCCCGAGCCGGCCGGCGGTCCAGGCTCGGGATCGGGCCGACGGTGGCGCAAGCGGAGTCGCCGGGACCGCGATCCCGGCCGGCATGAACAGCCCGGCCGGCGTGAGCGTCCCACGGATCCGGGCGGCCCGCCGGCTACTTCCAGGTGATGACCGGGGTGCTGCCCTGCAGATCGGCGGTGAAGTGCGCGTCGTAGCTGTAGTCCTGGCGGACCACCCCCTCGACGTTCCCGCTGGTGGCTGCCGCTTCGAGGCGGTAGTGCAGGGTCACCTTCCCGGTGGCGCCGCCGCTCGCGGCGTCGAAGGTCACCTCGGCGCCCGGCCACGGATCGTCCAGCAGCGTGTACCTGATCGTGTCCGGTCGGACGGTGATGGCGGACCCGGTGGTGATGGCGATCGGGCAGCCGGCCGGTGTCAGGGACCGCTGCCCGAGGCAGGCCGACAGGGAATCGTGCGCGGCATCGGTGATCGCGCTGCGGGCCTGGGTCGACAGCCCTGGCTCCCCGCCGGTCCAGTGCTGGGCCGCGGCGCCCAGCGGATCGGGAGCGGTGACGATCAGGTCGGGCTCGGCGAGGGTGACGAAGGTGGAGGTCGTGGCGATCCGGTAACTGCCGGGGAACAGGTCGACGATCGTGGTGTCCGGCACCGTGCCGAAGACGGTCCGTGGCGGTGACCCGGCCCCCAGGTCGACCCGGGAGGTGACGGCCGACAACTTCCAGTGGGATCCCACCCGGGAGACCGGCAGCGCGACGTCGACCGCCTGCCCGGCCACCTGGTAGTGCACCTCGACGGTGCCGGCGTCGCCGATGACGCGCCGGGCCCGGTCCTGGGCGATGGTGGCCTCGCCGACCCGGATGCCGGTCACCCCGCCCTTGTCGCGGGCGGCCCGCAGGGTCTCGTCGGTCAGCAGGGAGGCGTTGCCGGGGCGTTCCGCCGCTGTGTCCAGTGCCGCGGCCGCCTTCGCGTCCCGGAGTGCTCCCAGGTAGGCCTCGGCGACCTCGCGGGCAGCCGCTCGATCCGCGGCCAGCCGGGCGTCGTACCGCTGCCCCTCGAGGTAGCGCCAGGAGAAAAACGCCGCGCCGCCGATCAGCACCAGCGCCACCACCGCGCCGACCAGCACAATGGGCAGCCGTCGCCGGGACGGGGCGGTCGTCGCCCGGCGCGGGCCGGCGGGTGGGGTGGGCCCGGGCGCCGGCGGGCGAGGGGCGCCGGGCGGCCGGAACCACGGTGGGGTCTGCTCGGCCCCCGGCGGGGTCGGCGGCCGGTCGGCGGGCCCACCCCGCCGGTCCGCCGGCACCTCGCCCGGCCCGGGGGCCGCCGCCGAGTCAGCTCCGAACGGGGCCGCGGGGGGCAATCCCGTGCTCCCGGAGAGCGGGGTCGACGGCTGCTGGGGAGCGGTCATGGCGTCAGTATCTCAGGAACGACCGGTGCCACCCCTCGACCGTCGCGGGTCGATTCCTCACCGGCCGATCGGGTCGATCGGGTCGATCCCGACCGTCGGGCCCGCTGCCGTCGACGACCAGGGGGCGCGACGGCGCCGGGGCGGCGGGGTCCTACAGTGTGGCAGGTGCTGGGTGTGTTGTCGGGGTTCTTCGTGATCGCTGTGGTCGTCGCCGTCGGCTACCTCCTGGCACATCTGGGGGTGTTCACCGAACAGACCCAGAACATGCTCGGCACCCTGTCCTTCTACGTCGCCATGCCGGTGCTCTTCGTGACGATGCTGGCGGGGGAGGACGTCACCGCCCTGCTGTCCGTGGACCTGGTCGCCTCGCTGGTGTCGATCGCCGCGATCATCGTGGTGTGGGTGGTCGCGGCCCGGTTCGTCTGGCGGCTGCCGATGGCCGAGACGGTCACCGGCGCCTTCGCCTCGGCGTACGTCAACGCCGGCAACCTGGGCCTGCCGATCGCGACGTACGTCCTCGGGTCGCCGACCCGGGTGGTGCCGGTGATGCTCACCCAGCTGCTCTTCCTGCAGCCGCTGGGGCTGGCACTGCTCGATCTCAGCACCGGCTCGGAGGCGCACTTCACCGTCCGCGCGTTCATCGGGCGGTTCTTCCGCAACCCGCTGACCATCGCCACCCTGATCGGCGTGCTGCTGTCGGTGACCGGGACCAGCATCCCCCCGCTGCTCGCCGCACCGTTGACCATGGTGGGTGCGATGGCGGTGCCCGGGATCCTGATGGCCTTCGGCATCTCGCTGCGGCTGGGCCCCCGACCGGACCGTGCCGCAGGACCGATGCTGGGTTTCCAGGTGCTCCTCAAGCTGGTCGCGATGCCCCTGGTGGCATGGGTCTTCGGCCGCTTCGTGATGCATCTCGACGGCGCGCACCTGCTGGCGGTCACCGTGATGGCCGGCCTGCCCACGGCGCAGAACGTGTTCGTCGTCGCGACCACGTACGGCCGGGGCGTGGTGATGGCCCGGGATGCGATCTTCGTGTCGACCGTGCTGTCGGTGCTGAGCATTTTCGGGATCGCTGCCCTGCTGTCGTGACGTGCCCCCGTCGGTGCGCTAGTTTCGGGCCGTGCCCCAGTACGGAGACTTCGACCTCGATCGCAGCATCGCCCAGGCCTGGGACGAGTTCGAGCTGCGCCTCGCCGAGGTGATCTCGGTGATCGACGACTCGGCCGACTTCACCATCGGATGCGTGGCCGTCGACGAGAGTCAGGTCCCGTACGTCAGCTTCACCGCGCTGGACCGTACGACGATCCGGGCGGAGGCCTCCAGCAATGCGGTGCTCGGTGAGGACTACCAGCTCGGTTCGGAGCAGCTCGCGCTGATGGAGCGCCTCGGCTGGTCCGCCCCGACCATCGAAGGGCCCCGGCCGACCGCGAACTTCTGGATCGAGCTGGACCAAGAGGCCTCCGACCGATTGGCCGCCGCCGCGGTCGGCGCGCTGCGCGATGTGTTCGGGGTGCAGCACCCGGTGTTCCTGGCCCCCGACCACCTCGCCGAGGTGCTCACCCCGCACCCGGAACCGCTGTCGGGCGCGACGGAGTTCGACGCCGAGGACGTGATCGCCACCATCCCGGTGAACACCCGGCATCTCAACGAGATGATCGAGACCGAACTCACCGACATGTTCGGCCACGCGCCGCTGCGTGACCAGGAGGGCGACATCGCGCTGCGGGTGGGGTCGGCGATGCTCTTCCTGAGGGTCTCCCAGGACGGCCGGGAACTGATCCTGTTCTCGGTGATCGTGCACGACGTGGCCGGACGCTCCCGGGCCGCGGAGGTGCTCAACGACCTGAACGCCGACGCCCGGATGGTGAAGTTCCACCTGGTCCGGGACAAGGTGTTCGCCAGCCTGTCGGTGCTCACCCACCCGTTCGTCCCGGCCCACCTCCATCAGGCGGTGCGGATCATGAGCGACATCGCCGACGGGATCGACGAGGAACTCGCCCACAAACTGGGCGGTCATACGACGTTCGAGGTCGAGTGAGGCCGGTCGTCTCCAGTACCATCGAACGAGGAAATACGGAGGAGGACCATGCACGAAGGCATGTTCGCGGCGCTCGACCCCGAGGACTGTCGCGTCCTGTTGCGGACCCAGGAGGTCGGCCGGGTGGCCTGGATCTCTCCGGCGGCGGGACTGCTGGTCCTGCCGGTGAACTACGTCGTGCGTGACGATCTTGTGGTCTTCCGGACCTCCCGCGCATCGGTGCTCGCCGAGCTCGCCGAGGGGCGCGAGGTGTCCTTCCAGGTGGACGACATCGATGTGTCGACCGGCAACGGGTGGAGCGTGCTGGTGCAGGGTGTGTCCGCCACTCCGACCGACCCGGCCTGGCTCGAGGCACTCCGGGCGGACGGCCCGATGCCGTGGGCGAAGGGCGAGCGTGATCTCTTCGTCACAGTGGCAGTGCGGGAAATCAGCGGACGCGTGGTGGACCGCGAGGAGAAGTGACAGACTCGACAGCAGAACTCGACAGCAGGAGGCAGTGATGACTGAACCAGTTTCGCGTCGGGGTGTCGTGCTGGTCGGTGTCGACGGATCGCCGGACGCCAACCGAGCCCTGTCGTACGCCCGTGGTGCGGCCGAATTGCGTGAGGATGACCTGTTGATCGCCCACATCGTCGACGACGCCATCCTGGCGGGCGCCTGGGGGGTCGTCTACGACCCGTCGGTGTTGCACGAGGCCGGCATGCAGGTCGTCACCGAGGCGTCCGAGGCCGTGCAGGGCGAAGGCTTCCCCGCCGACCGGATCCGCACCGAGGTGATCATGGGCAACGCCACGGCAGCCCTCACCAAGCTCTCCCGCGATGCCGATCTGCTGGTCGTCGGTCGACGGTCGCTGTCCGGTCTGGAGCGGATCTTCGTCGGCTCCACCAGCGTCGGCGTGGCCGCGACCGCGCACTGCCCGGTGGTGATGATCTCCGCCGCCTCCTCGCCCGCTGCGACCGGTCGGCTGCACCGGATCGGTGTCGGCGTCGATGCGACCGCCAACGGTGCCGCCGCCCTCGCCGCCGCGTTTGCGGAGGCCGACCGGCGCAAGGTCGATCTGGAGGTGATCCACGTCTGGGACGTGCCGGGAGCGGTACGCCGGACCGGGGAGAAGGCCGTCGACGTGGCCGGCGCGGCCGCCGAGGGCGGTGTCCACGCCCTGCTGCAGCCGCTGCAGAAGCGCTATCCGGAGGTGAAGGTGACCACCCACGTCGTCCAGGGCCACCCGGTCAAGGAGATGGTCGCCCGGTCCAAGGAACTCGACCTGCTCTGGCTGGGGGTGCACACCACCGCCGGCTTCGGCGTCGGCGGGGTGGTCCGTGGGGTGATGGCACACGCCGAGTGCCCGCTGGCGCTGGTCCGTGACCGCGCCGAGGACACCGGTCCGCTCGACGAGGAAGAGATCCGGGGAGGCCAGCCCTCCTGACCCCGACCATCACCTTCCCCCCGGAGTTGCCGATCAGCGCCCGGGTGGATGACATTGCCGCTGCCCTGTCCGAGTCCCAGGTGGTCATCGTGGCCGGGGAGACGGGCTCCGGCAAGACCACGCAGCTGCCGAAGCTGTGCCTGCGGCTGGGTCGGACGCGGATCGCGCACACCCAGCCGCGGCGGCTGGCCGCCCGTACCGTCGCCGAGCGGATCGCCGAGGAGATGGGCGTGGAGCTCGGCGAGGAGGTCGGCTACCAGGTCCGGTTCACCCGCCGGGCCCAGCAGGACACCGCGCTCACCGTGATGACCGACGGCATCCTGCTGGCCGGGATCTCCCACGACCGTGACCTGCGCTCCTGGGACACCGTCATCATCGACGAGGCGCACGAGCGGTCTCTCAACATCGACTTCCTGCTCGGCTACCTCAAGCAGCTGCTGCCCCGCCGGCCCGACCTCAAGGTCATCGTCACCTCGGCCACGATCGACACCGAGCGGTTCAGCCGGCATTTCGACGACGCCCCGATCATCGAGGTGTCGGGGCGTACGTACCCGGTCGAGGTGCGCTACCGCCCGCTGGTCGACGGTGTCGAGGGGGACGGGCCTGCCGCCGCCGGGGGTGCCGACGCGGAGGGCCGGGCGGCGGTAGAGAAGGACCAGAACGAGGGCATCTGCGACGCGATCCGGGAGCTGTCCGCCGAGGGAACCGGCGACATCCTGGTCTTCCTCTCCGGCGAACGGGAGATCCGCGACGCCGCCGAGGCGATCGCCGACCTCCGGCTGCCGCGCACCGAGGTGCTGCCGCTGTACGCCCGACTCTCCGCCGCCGAGCAGCACCGGGTGTTCACCCCGCACACCGGCCGCCGGGTGGTGCTGGCCACCAACGTGGCCGAGACCTCGCTGACTGTGCCGGGGATCCGCTACGTGGTCGACCCGGGCACCGCGCGCATCTCCCGTTACTCGATCCGTACCAAGGTGCAGCGGCTGCCGATCGAACCGGTCTCCCGGGCCTCCGCCGACCAACGCGCCGGCCGCTGCGGCCGGGTCGCGCCGGGCATCTGCATCCGGCTCTACTCGGAGGAGGACTACCGGTCCCGCCCCGAGTTCACCGAGCCGGAGATCCTGCGTACCAACCTTGCCGCGGTGATCCTGCAGATGGCCGAGGCGCGGCTGGGGGACATCGAGGGCTTCCCGTTCGTCGAGCCACCGGAATCGGCCCAGATCACCGACGGCATGCGACTGCTCGACGAGCTGGGGGCGCTGGCCGAGCAGACCACCCGGTCCCGGCCGCGGCTGACCCGGCTGGGACACCGACTCGCCCGGGTCCCGCTCGATCCTCGGATGGGCCGGATGCTGCTGGCCGGGGAACACTACGGCTGCCTGCGCGAGATGGTCGTGCTCGTCGCCGGGCTCACCATCCAGGACCCCCGCGAACGGCCTCGGGAGCAGCGGGAGAAGGCCGACCAGCTGCACCGCCGCTTCTGGGCGCCGATGGCCGCCGAGGGGGAGGCCAGCCCGGATCCGGACGGCTCGGACTTCGTCGCCCTGCTCCGGCTGTGGGACTACCTGACGGCTCGCCGCCGGGAGATGTCGGGCAACGCCTTCCGGCGGATGTGTCGCGACGAGTTCCTCAACTACCTGCGGATCCGTGAGTGGCAGGACTTGCAGAACCAGTTGCGGGACATCTGCCGCGATCTCGGGATGCACCGCAACGAGCTGCCGGCCGACGCCGACCGTGTCCACATCGCGGTGCTCACCGGTCTGCTCTCCCACGTCGGCCTGGCCGACCTCAGGGACGAGAAGCGGAACCGGCCCCGGGACGGCCACGGCCGCCCCCGCCGCGGCCCCCGGGAGTATCTCGGTGCCCGGGGGGCGCGGTTCGCGATCAACCCCGGCTCCGCACTGGCCAAGCACCCGCCCGAGCTGGTGATGGCCAACGAGCTGGTCGAGACCACCCGGCTGTGGGCGCACACCGTGGCCGGGATCCGCCCCGAGTGGGTGGAGGAGGTCGGCGGCCATCTGCTCAAGCGCCACTACGCCGAACCGCACTGGTCGATGCGGGCCGGGCAGGCGGTGGCGTACGAGACCGCGAGCCTCTACGGGGTGCCGGTGATCGGGCGCCGGCAGGTGTCGTACGCCCGCGTCGATCCGGTCGCCGCCCGGGAGATCTTCATCCGCTCCGCCCTGGTCGAGGGGGAGTGGCACACCCGGCACCACTTCTGGTCCCGCAACGAGGAGACCCGCCGCCGCGCCGACGAGCTCGAGGAGCGGACCCGCCGCCGCGACATCGTCGTCGACGACCAGGCGATCTACGACTTCTACGACGCCCGGATCCCGGCCGACGTGTGCACGGTGGCGGGTTTCGACGCCTGGTGGCGGACGAAGCGCCACGAGGAGGACGGCTTCCTCGACCTCACCCTGGAGGACCTGGTCCAGGACTCCGCCGACCTCGGCCGGGCCGGGGACTTCCCCGACACCTGGCAGGTCGGCGAGCACACCCTCGACGTCGAGTACGTGTTCGATCCCGGTGCCGGGGCCGACGGCGTGAGCGTACGGATCCCGCTGCCGATCCTCAGCGAACTCCCGGCGGCGCCGTTCACCTGGCAGGTGCCCGGGCTGCGCCTCGACCTGGTCACCCAACTGATCCGCGCTCTGCCCAAGGCCCAGCGCACCCGGGTGGTCCCGGCCCCCGACTGGGCCCGCCGGCTGCTTGCGGAGCTGGCCGACGACCTCCGGGCCGGCGAGCTCGACCCGACGGTGACCTCGCTGACCACGGCGCTCGGTCGGCGGCTCGCCGCCGATGTCGGGCTCCGGGTGGCACCCGGGGACTGGGACGCCGGCAAGCTCCCGGACCACCTCCGGGTGACCTTCGTGGTGGTCCGGTCCGAGGCCGGCCCCGGCGGGGGCGCGGCCGGCCGGGGGGCGTCCGGCGAGGTCGAGGTGGCCCGCGGGAAGGACCTCGCCGCGCTGCAGCAGGAGCACACCCGCACCGTCGCCGCGACCCTCTCGCAGGCCTCCCGGGCGGCCGGGCACACCGGGTCGGTCAGCTGGCGGTTCGGCACGTTGCCGCGCGAGGTGACCGTCGAGACGGTGGATCGGCTCGGCACCCGGGCCACCGGCTATCCGGCGCTGGCCGACGAGGGCTCCACGGTCGGCAGCGTCGTCCAGGACACCGCGGCGCACGCCGCGACCAGCCAGTGGGCCGGCCTGCGCCGGCTGGTGCTGCTCAACACCCCCGACCCGACCCGCTGGGTGGTCTCGCACCTGCCGAACCCGGACAAGTTCGCCCTCGGCTCCAGCCCGTACGATGCGGTGCCGGCGCTGCTCGCCGACGCCCGGCTGAAGTCGGTCGGCGACCTGATCGCCGGGGCGGTCGACCCGGCCGAGATCCGCGACGAGCGGGCGTTCGCGGCGCTGTGCGACACCGTCCGCCAGGACAATGCCGACCACATGCGCCGGGTGGTCGCCGTCGCCGCAGAGGTGCTCCGGGCCGACCAGCAGGTCAGCCTCGCCCTGGCCTCGGTCGGCGATGCCGAGGTCCGCGCCGACATCGCCGAGCAGCGCGCCAACCTGGTGTTCCCCGGCTTCATCGCCGCCACCGACGACCCGTACTACCAGCGGCTGCCGGTCTACCTCAGGGCGATCGTGGCTCGGCTGGCGGCCCTGCCCGGCGGCCCGGCCCGCGACCGGCAGGCGATGGAGACGGTGAACGTCCTGGAGGACGCGTACGCGGAGCTGTGTGCACGCCAGCCCCCGGGGCGGCTGCCCGCGGCGGTGGAGGAGATCGGCTGGATGCTGGAGGAGCTGCGGGTCAGCCTGTTCGCCCAGACCCTCGGCACCCGGATGACGATCTCGGCCAAACGCGTCCGCAAGGCGATCGAGCGCGCCTCGGCGTCGGCGGCCGCGCTCACCCCGTGACCCGGCACCCCACCCTCCCCGTGAGCCGGCGCCGCGCACAGTGGTCGTCCCCGCCGCCCGTCCGGGTACTGTGGGGACCATGTCCGCCTCCCCTCCGCTCTACCGGCTGAACCCCGACGGGTGGGCCGACCTGGACGGGAAGCGTCCGGTCCTGGTGCTCCTGCTCGACGGGGCGGGCAGCGCCGGCCAGCTGCAGCCGCTCGTCGCCGAGCACCTGCTCGAACACTGCCCCCACCGACCGTTGGTCCGTTTCGACCTCGACCTGCTCACCCAGTACGCCGACCGGCGGCCGATGCTCGACTTCGAGGACGGGCACTTCACCCGCACCCCGTCAGCCGAGCTGGTGCTCTACGCGATGACCGACGCGGCCGGGGAGACCTTCCTCGCCCTGGTCGGGCCCGAGCCGATGCTGCTGTGGGAACGGGCGGTCGCGGCGATCGTGGAGCTCGGCGCCGGCCTCGGCGTACGCCTCACGGTCGACCTCTCGGGGCTGCCGATGCGGGTCCCGCACACCCGGCCCCCGCAGGTGTTCACCCACTCCCCGGATCCGGAGCTGGTGCTGCGGCCGTGGGACGCGTTCCGCGGCGCGCTCACCGTGCCGGCCACCTTCGGGGCGTACCTGGAGGCGGTACTCGGCGAGAAGGGCGAACGGACGATGGGCATCGACGTGTGCGTGCCCTACTACTTGGGCAAATCGGAGCATGTGGCGTCGGCGCTGGCGGCCCTCGAGGCCATCCAGGCGTCCTGCGGGCTGAACCTGCTGCCCGGGCGGCTGGAGGAACGGGCGCAGGCGAACCGTGCCGACATCGATGAACAGGTCGCAGCCACCGAGAACGGTCCGGCGGTAGTCTCCATCCTGGAGTCGAACTACGACGAGTTCCGCACCCTGGTGGGGGATCTGCCGAGCGCGGACGAACTGGCCGCCGAGTTCGAACGATTTCTGGCCGAACACGACCGTCGCCGCGACACCGGGGACGGTGACACCCCGGAAGGATGATCGGTGCCCAAGAGCATCAACGAACTCATCGACCTGATGCGACTGGAGGAGATCGAGTTCGGTCTCTATCGGGGCCGAAATCCACAGTCCGGCCTGCAGCGGGTCTTCGGTGGCCAGGTGCTCGCCCAGGCCCTCGCCGCGGCCTACTTCACCGTGCCGCTGGAGCGGCGGGTGCACTCCCTGCATGCCTACTTCCTGCGGCAGGGGCAGTACGACGCGCCGCTGATCTACTACGTCTCCTCCGAGCGCGACGGTCGCACCTTCACCACCCGGTCGGTGACCGCCCGCCAGCACGGCAAGCAGATCTTCCGGCTGTCGGCGTCGTTCAAGGTCCCCGAGCAGGGGCTGGAGCACCAGGACTCCCTGCCGCCGGACATCCCCGGCCCGGACGACTGCCCCCGGCTCGACGGCGGGCCGCAGACGGAGAACGTCTACCGGCGGATGGGGCTGCCGTTCCTGGACGTCGACGCGGAGTGGGGTGTCCTCGACATCCGGTGGGTGGGCGAGGCGAAGGAGCATGCCGCGCACCCGTCCGCCCAGCGGTTCTGGTACCGGACGAACGGTCGGATCCCCGACGTCGGCACCGATCCGGTGGTCAACCAGCGGCTGCACGACTGCATCCTGGCCTATCTGTCCGACGTGTCGCTGTTGTCGACCACCCTGGTCAGCCACGGGCTGAGCTTCAGCCCGGAGCTGATGGCGGTGTCGCTCGACCACTCCACCTGGTTCCACCGCCCGTTCCGAGTGGACGACTGGATGCTCTTCGAGCAGGTGTCGCCCTCGGCATCGATGGCGGTCGCGTTGGCCCTCGGCCGGGTGTTCCAGCACGGCGAGCTGGTCTCGACCCAGGCGCAGGAGGGGCTGGTGCGCAAGGCGTAGCGGTCCGGCTCCGGCCCGGACCGCCGCTGGGCGGAGACGGATCGGGCGCGGAGACGCGGATCGGCCGGGGTGGCGGTGTGATGAACACCGGCCACCCCGGCCGACTCTTCTCGTAGCGACCGACCCGAGGTCGGTTGTCAGGCAGCCATCTCCTCGCTGCGCACCCGCAGCTGGGTGATCGCGTGCCGCTCGATCTGCCGGACCCGCTCGGCGGTGATGCCCCAGACCGCGCCGATGTCGGCGAGCTTGGCCTGGCGGCCGTCGAGCAGCCCGTAGCGGCGGCGGACGACATCGGCGGAGCGATCGTCCAGGGTGGACAGCAGCTCCTCGAGGAACGCGTGGTCCTCGGCGTCCAGGACGACCTCGTCGGGGCCGGGCATCGGCTCCCGGGCGATCAGGTCACCGAGGGCGGTGTCACCGTCCTGCTCCACCGGGGCGTCGAGACTGACGTGGTCGTGACCGAACCGGATCAGGTCGACGACCTTGTCCTCCTCCAGCCCCATCTCCGCGGCGATCTCCGCCAGCTCCGGCTCGCGCCCCAGGGCACGCTCCAGGGTGCGGCGGACGGCACCGACCTGGTTGACCTGCTCGGCGACATGCACCGGCAGCCGGACGATGCGGCCCTGCTGGGCGATCCCGCGGGAGATCGACTGACGCACCCACCAGGTGGCGTACGTCGAGAACTTGAATCCCTTGGAGTAATCGAACTTCTCGACCGCCCGGATCAGGCCGGTGTTGCCTTCCTGGACGAGGTCGAGCAGCGGCATCTGACCGCGGCCGTACTTGCGGGCGACCGAGACGACCAGGCGTAGGTTGGCCTGGACGAACCGCTGCATGGCGTCGTGCCCCTCGGCCACGAGGAACTCGAGCTCCTCGGTGGTCGGGCGGCGCAGGGTCAGCCCCTCACGCTCGGCGACGGCGGCACGACGATCGGCCGTGGTGACGTCTCCGGACAGGATGTGCTCGGCGTAGAGTCCGAGCTCGATCTTCTTCGCGAGGGCGACTTCCTCGTCGGCGCTCAGGAGCGGGGTCTTGGCGATGCCGTCGAGGTACAGCCCGACCGCGTCCTTGCCGTCGATGCCATCACTGGTGCGTGTGCGCGTCGTAGCCACAGGGGGCCCCTTTCCGTTGCCTACGGACATTGAACGTCCCTCAGCGTGGAATTCATTCCCGAGGTCACCCTGAGCCGACCCTGATATGGTGCTGTGACCGGTCAGGGTTGACCCGTCAATGATATGCCGGGCGACCAAGGATCGCCCGGCGATCCGGGAGGATCAGGCCCCCGCGACGGTGATCACCCAGGCCAGTTCCCGGGCACGTTCCGCCCACCCCTCGTACCGGCCGGAGACCCCGCCGTGACCGGCCTCCATCTCCACCCGCAACAGGATGTCCGCGTCCGCGTTCGCCGCGGCGTGCCGCAGCGCCGCCACCCACTTCGCCGGCTCGACGTACGCCACCCGGGTGTCGTGCAGCCCACTGGTGACGAGGATCTTCGGGTAGTGCTGGGCGGCCACGTTCTCGTACGGGGAGTAGCCGGCCAGGTAGTCGTATACCGCCGGGTCGGTGAGCGGGTCGCCCCACTCTTCCCACTCGGTGACGGTGAGGGGCAGCTCGGGCTTGAGGATGGTGGTGAGCGGGTCGACGAACGGGACCTCGGCCAGGATGCCGGCGAAGTCGTCAGGCGCCAGATTGGCCACCGCTCCCATCAGCAGGCCGCCGGCACTGCCGCCCTCGGCGACCAGTCGTTCCGGCCGGGTGTAGCCGGCCGTGACCAATTGCCGGGCGCAGGCGACGAAGTCGGTGAAGGTGTTGCGCTTGTGGAGCAGCCGGCCGTCCTCGTACCAGGTGCGCCCCAGCTCACCGCCGCCCCGGACATGGGCGAGGGCGACCACGAAGCCGCGGTCGAGCAGGGACAGCCGTGGGATGCTGAACTCCGGGTCGATGCTGATCTCGTACGCCCCGTAACCGTAGAGCAGGGCAGGGGCGGTGCCGTCGAGCGGGACGTCGCGGCGGTGCACCACCGAGATCGGCACCCGGGTGCCGTCGTCGGCGGTCGCCCACACCCGCGACTGGAGATAGTCCTCCGGGCGGTAGGCACCGTGCTCGGGATGGTCGAGGACGGGCGTCCGCCGCAGCACGTGGGCCGGTTCGTCGGTCAGCGCCCCGGCGGTCGACAGCTCGCACTCCACCACGGTCTGCGGATCGACCAGCGAGGTGAAGACGGCCCGGATCCGGTGCGGGCGCAGCTCGGGCAGTGGCAGCGCCTGCACCGTGGCGGGCCCCGCGGTCCCGACCCCGGCCAGCGCGGCGGCGACGGACCGACCGGGCAGCAGGTCCGCCCGCACCGGCTCGGCGGCCGGCAGTTGCCAGGCGCCGGCCGGGACGACGTACGCGTCGAGGGCGCCGTCGTGGCGGACGTGGATGACCTGATGGGTGGCGTACGCGTCGACTCCGAGGACGCGGACCCCCGGGCAGGGCCGCACCACCGGGGTCCAGTCGTCGAGGGTGCCGGCGGTGAACGGGGCGGTGGCGACGGCGAAGTCCACCGCGCGTTCCTCACCCAAGGTGGCGTTGTGGGTGATCCACAGCCGGTCCGGGCCGACCTCGACGTCGTACTCCAGGCCGGGGGTGCGGGGCAGCACCACCCGCGGCGTGTCGTACGGGTCCGTCGCGGGCAGCAGGGCGCACTCGGTGCTGTCCTTGCTAGCCGAGGCGACGACCACCCAGCGACGGTCGCGGGAGGCGTCCACCGAGAGCCAGAACTTCTCGTCGGTCTCGGTCAGTATCACCCGGTCCTCGCCGGCCGGGGTGCCCAGCTCGTGCACCACCACCTGGAACGGCCGCCACGCCTCGTCACACCGGGTGAAGACCAGTGCCTCGTTCCCGGCCCAGACACCGCCCCAGGCTGCCTCGAGCAGGGTGTCGGGCAGCTCCTCCCCGGTGACCAGGTCGCGGAACCGCACGATGAACCGCTCGTCGCCGGTGGTGTCCTCCGACCAGGCCAGCAGGGTGCCGTCGGGGGAGACGTCGAGCAGGCCGACCTGGTAGAAGTCGTGGCCCTCGGCCCGGGCATTGAGATCGAGCAGGATCTCCTCCGTGTCCGGGGCGTCCGCCGGCCGCGGTGGCAGTTCGTCGGGACCGGCGTCGGTCCGCAGCCGCACCTGGACCGGATAGCTGTCGCCCGCCACGAACCGGCGGTAATACCAGTATGCGACGGGCCCGCGGTCGGTGTCGTGCACCACCCGGACCGGCACGCTGAGGTCCGTCTGCTGGGTCCGGACCGCGATGTCGGCGACGAGGGAGCGCCGCAGCTCCTCCTGATCGGCCGTGCACGCGTCGAACCAGTCGTTCTCCGCCCGCAGGTAGGCCGTCACCGCCGGGTCGTCGTCACGCAGCCACTCGTACGGGTCGAGGAAGGTGTGACCGTGGTGGGTGCGTTCCCGGGGGAGACGCGCGGCACGGGGGGCGCCGCTCGGGCGGGTGTCAGCGGAGTCGAACACGGCTCCACCCTAGTGGCGACGCACCGGATGGTCGCCGGGTGCAGCGCCGTCACTCCGATCGGCACCCCTTTGCGTCGGGGCGCCGACGCCAGAATCATGGAGTCCATGGGAGCCGAAGTCGAGATCCGGACCTTCGATCGTCGTGATCGCAGTCGCTACCGCCGCAAGGTGGGCCGGGACGTGGCAGCGCTGGGCCGCCTGTTGGAGGAGGTGGAGTTCGTCACCGAGCCCAAACTTGCCGGGCTCGAGGTCGAGCTCAACCTGGTCGACGAAGGGATGCGACCGGCGATGGTCAACGCCCAGGCGTTGCGCGCCATCGCCGACGAGGACTTCACCACCGAACTCGGCCGGTTCACCATCGAGCTGAACGTCGAGCCCCGGTCGCTGGGGCCGCGCGGGCTGAGCTCCTTCGAACAGGCCGTGTCGGGCGCCCTCACCCGGGCCCAGGACCGGGTGGACGACGCAGGACTGGCCGGTGCGCCGGCCATCGTGATGACCGGCACCCTGCCGACCCTCGAGCCGCGCCACCTCGACATCGCCAACATCTCTGCGGGCGGCCGCTATCTGCTGCTCAACGACCAGATCCTGGAATCGCGGCAGGAGAACCTGCTGATCGACATCCGGGGCGCGGAGCACCTGGTGATCGAGTCGGACTCGATCATGCCGGAGGCCGCCTGCACCTCCACCCAGGTGCATCTGCAGGTGAGTCCGGAGGAGTTCGCGGCGCACTGGAACGCCGCCCAGGCGATCGCCGGGGCCCAGTTGGTCATCGGGGCGAACTCGCCGTTCCTGTTCGGGCGCCACCTGGTGGCGGAGACCCGGGTGCCGCTGTTCGAGCAGAGCATCGACACCCGCAGTGCCGAGCTCGTCGAGCAGGGCGTCCGCCCCCGGGTGTGGTTCGGCGAGCGGTGGGTGGACTCGATCTTCGACCTGTTCGAGGAGAACCGGCGCTACTTCCCGGCGCTGCTGCCGATCACCGGCCCAGAGGACCCGGAGGCCGAGCTGGAGGCGGGGCGGGTCCCACAGCTGCCGGAACTCTGCCTGCACAACGGGACGATCTACCGCTGGAACCGGCCGATCTTCTCCGCCCCGGACGGCCGTCCCCACCTCCGGGTGGAGAACCGGGTGCTGCCCGGCGGGCCCACGGTCATCGACACCATCGCCAACGTCGCGTTCTACGCCGGGCTGGTGCACGCGCTGGCCCATCAGGACGCGCCGGTCTGGGCGGCGATGTCGTTCCGGGCGGCCGAGGACAACTTCCGCGCCGCCATGCGCGACGGCATCCGCGCCCAGCAGTACTGGCCGGGTGTCGGACAGGTGCCGGGCCACGAACTGGTGGTCCGTACGTTGCTGCCACTGGCCGCGGAGGGGCTCGCCGACCGCGGCGTGGCGGGGGAGGAGATCGACCGGCTGCTCGGCATCGTGGAGCGCCGGTGCCTCCTCGGCCGCAACGGCGCCAGCTGGCAGGTCGCCGAAGTCGCGGCCCGGGAGGCGGACGGTCTGGACCGCAGGGCGGCCCTGAGGGATATGCTCGCTTCGTACGTCGGCCTGATGAGGTCGAACGTCCCCGTCCACGAGTGGCCAGTGTCGTCCGGATGATTCGAGGCGGCGTCCGGGGAGCGTCGCGTAACGAGCAGGGAAGGCCGTTCGAGCGTGTGTACCGTGGTGGCTCATTCTTCGTCGGAGGAGGGGCGGGCGGCGCTCGCCCACGCAGTGGCGCGGGCGCGCCACGACCGGACCGTCCTGCACGTGGTGAGTCGTGAGCCCGCGGTGCCGGAGAACGCCCGGGACCTGCTGGTCGGCCTGACCTGGGAGTGGGAGCAGTGCGGTCCCGGTGACGATTTCGCCGACCACCTGCTGCGCGCCGCGTGCGCGGCAGAGGGGGACGATGACTGCGGTGCCCCCGCCATCGTCATCGGCCTGCGACGGCGTACGGCCGAGGGTCGACTGCTCCTCGGGCACACCGCCGAACGGGTGCTGCTGGAGGCGCCCTGCCCGGTTGTGACCGTGAAATGCGGCTGGCCGGAGTCCGCCGCGACCGCCGGATCCTGACCCCGGTCTCCCCGTCCGCCGAGCCGTCCGGACGAGCACCGGTCCTGCCACAGTCATTAGGACGGGTTTGCCCGGTCGTGTCACAATGGCCTGCAGGTCTGCGCATCGACCGGTCTGGTTCTGCGCGCCCGTGTGTTTCCGAGACACCGAGCAGAGAGGTTGTCTGTGTCATCAGCTGCTGAGGAAAACTCCTCCGAACCGACGGTGGGGGGGCCGCAGGGCGCCGCACGCAAGGCGACGGCTCGCAGGACCACCGCGAAGACGACCAGCGGGACCGGCGGCACCACGAAGGCGGCTGCCGGACAGGGCACCCCGGCCAAGCGGGCTGCTGCCAAGAAGACCACCGCGAAGAAGACAGCCAAGAAGACCCCCGCGAAGAAGACCGCCGACACCGCGGTCGAGGCGACCCGGGTGGGCGACCAGGTCGAGATCACCATCGGCGGCGGCGAGAAGGGCCGCCACCTCGACGAGGTCGACGACAAGGACTTCAAGGTCGAAGAGGCCGAGGTCGACGAGAAGAAGATCAACGAGGAGGAAGGCTTCAGCCTGGCGGAGTCCGACGACTCCGACGAGCCCGAGGTCCAGGTGACCGTCGCCGGGGCCACCGCCGACCCGGTGAAGGACTACCTGAAGCAGATCGGCAAGGTCTCGCTGCTGAACGCGGCCCAGGAGGTCGAACTCGCCAAGCGGATCGAGGCCGGCCTGTTCGCCGAGGAGAAGCTCGCCGAGGACGACGGCAAGCTCGCACCGAACGATCTGGCCGACTACGAGTGGATCGCCAACGACGGGCACAACGCCAAGAACCATCTGCTGGAGGCCAACCTCCGCCTGGTGGTGTCGCTGGCCAAGCGCTACACCGGCCGCGGGATGCTCTTCCTGGACCTGATCCAGGAGGGCAACCTGGGCCTGATCCGTGCGGTCGAGAAGTTCGACTACACCAAGGGGTACAAGTTCTCCACGTACGCCACCTGGTGGATCAAGCAGGCGATCACCCGCGCGATGGCCGACCAGGCCCGGACCATCCGCATCCCGGTGCACATGGTCGAGGTGATCAACAAGCTGGCCCGGGTGCAGCGGCAGATGCTGCAGGACCTCGGTCGCGAACCCACGCCGGACGAGCTGGCCAAGGAACTCGACATGACCCCGGAGAAGGTCATCGAGGTGCAGAAGTACGGCCGTGAGCCGATCTCCCTGCACACCCCGCTGGGCGAGGACGGCGATTCCGAGTTCGGTGACCTGATCGAGGACTCCGAGGCCGTGGTCCCCGCCGACGCGGTGAGCTTCACCCTGCTGCAGGAGCAGCTCCACGACGTACTCGACACGCTCTCGGAGCGGGAGGCCGGCGTGGTCTCGATGCGCTTCGGGCTGACCGACGGTCAGCCCAAGACGCTGGACGAGATCGGCAAGGTCTACGGCGTGACCCGGGAGCGGATCCGGCAGATCGAGTCGAAGACGATGTCGAAGCTGCGGCATCCGTCGCGGTCGCAGGTGCTGCGGGACTACCTGGACTGAGCCCCTCGGGTCCATCCGGCTGCCCGTCCCGGGTCGGACAGCCGGGCGGCGGGTCGGCGGCCTGGTCCTGACCGGCGCCGCCGTGGCGCTGGCCGCCGGCGTCACGGCGGTGGCTCTGGTCCGCCCCGGCGGCGAACCCGTCATCTCCGTTCCCGTTGCCTCCGCCCCGATGGAAGTGGGGGCGGGTGATCGCACCAGCCGCTCCCAGGATCGGTCCACGGCCACTGCCTCCGCGCCGTCCCCGTCGGCAACGGCATCCCCCTCGGCCAGCGCCAGCGCGTCGCCCTCCGCGGACGCCTCCAGCACCACACCGACCCCGACCGGCAGCGCGGCGCCCGCACGTACGGACACCGAACGTACGATCACCGCCTTCCTCACCGGTTACTCCTACTGGGACAACACACCCGCCGGATCAGCCACGGTGGCCGACCCGATCGTGCACTCGCATGCCGGCGGCACCGGCAGCTACGCCGACCCGATCACCGTCGCGGTCGGTCATTCCATCACCGGCGGCAACGACGTCCTCGACTGGCCGGCCGGCACCCGGTTCTACGTGCCCAAGCTGGAGCGCTACCTGATCGTCGAGGACACCTGCGGAGACGGGCGCGCACCCCAGAACGGTGCCTGTCATCGCGGTTACCCGGCCGACGCCTCCACCTGGCTGGACGTGTACGTCGACGGCGCGGGGAGTGATCGCGCCGTGTCCGACTCGTGCATGGCTGCCATCACCGGCACCAGCCGGGTGATCGTCGATCCGGCGTCCACGCACCAGGTCGCCGCGGGCCCGGTATCGGACGGGACATGCCGCACCTATGCCGACACCGGGCAGTGACCGGGCCTGCGGGCAGTGACCGGGCCTGCGGAACGACAGAATCCCCCGTCACCGTGGCGGTGACGGGGGATTCGGCGTCCATACGGTCGGAGGTTCGGTCTGACGGAGGGGCGGGGCCCGGAGATCAGTACCCGGACGGGTCGGCCTTTCGGATCAGGACAGCAGATGCGTCTCGTCCTGGATCCGCGCGGCCACCTTGGCCAGAGCTTCCGCGTGTTCCTTGGCGTGGTGTGCACAGAAGAGAAGTTGTCCGCCGCTCGCGAGGGTTACCCGGAGGTAGGCCTTCGAGCCGCAGCGGTCGCAGCGGTCGGCGGCTGTCAGTGCGGGATCCTGGACCGTGGTGGTCGTCGTGCTCATGGTGGGCCTCACTTTCTCCGGCCGAATGGCCGGTGCGCCGGGGGCGGAGAACTCGGTCGCGCAGCGGACTCGTGATGTCGAGTCGTTCTGTCGGGTGCTGTGGATGAAACGTCCAGCCACACGTCCTTGTTCCCTCTGAGAGTACCGCCGGGACCAAGGAGACAAGTGCTCGTCGATGACGGGAGTGTCTCGATCCTGTGACGGCTGCTCCGGCGAGGGGTGACGCGGTCGGGGAGCATGTCGTCCCGGGGCCCCTCCACGGGCGAACGGTAGGCTCGGTCCGTGCCGACCTCCGCCAACGACCCCGTCTCCCACGTCTCCGAACCCCGTGTGTACGACGCCCACAGCCTCACCGTGCTGGAGGGACTGGAGGCCGTCCGCAAGCGGCCGGCGATGTACATCGGCTCGACCGACACCAAGGGCCTGATGCACTGCCTGTGGGAGATCATCGACAACGCCGTGGACGAGGCACTGGCCGGGTACGGCGACGCCATCGAGGTGACGCTGGGCGGTGACGGGTCGATCACCGTAGTCGACCACGCCCGCGGTATCCCGGTCGACACCGAGCCGCGAACGGGCTTGAGCGGCGTCGAGGTGGTGCTCACCAAGCTGCACGCCGGCGGCAAGTTCGGTTCCGGATCGTACGGAGCCTCCGGTGGTCTGCACGGTGTGGGCGCCTCGGTGGTCAACGCCCTGTCCAGCCGGCTCGACGTCACCGTCGCCCGCGACGGCGCCCGGTGGACCACGTCGTTCCGGCACGGCACCCCCGGCGGCTTCGACGGCGAGGGCCCGACCGCCGCCTTTACCCCCAGAGGCGGCCTGGTCAGGGCGGGCCGGGCCCCCAAGGGCGCCACCGGCACCACGATCCGCTACTGGCCCGACCACAGCATCTTCCTCAAGGACGCCAGGTTGTCGGTGCCCGACCTGCACGCCCGGGCGCGGCAGACCAGCTTCCTCGTCCCCGGGCTGCGGATCGAGGTGACCGACGCGCGGGGACCGCAGCCGCAGGTCGAGGTGTTCCACCACGAGGGCGGCATCTCGGAGTTCTGCGACTACCTGGCCCAGGACCCACCGCTGACCGACGTGATCCGGTTGCAGGGGCACGACACCTTCGAGGAGACCGTGCCGGTGCTCGACGAGCGCGGCCACATGACCCCCACCGACGTCACCCGCGATCTCGGGGTGGACATCGCACTGCGCTGGGGCACCGGCTACGACACCATCACCAAGTCCTTCGTCAACATCATCGCCACCCCCTCCGGTGGCACCCATGTCCAGGGCTACGACCGGGGCCTGGTCCGGGCCATCGGCAAGGCGCTGGAGGGCACCCGGCTGCTGAAGAACGGCGACGAGGTGGCCAAGGACGACGTCCTGGAGGGGCTCACCACGGTCGTCACCGTACGGCTCGCCGAGCCGCAGTTCGAGGGACAGACCAAGGAGGTGCTCGGCACCCCGGCAGTCACCCGGATCGTCGCACGGGTGGTCGAGTCCGAGCTGGGGACGTTCTTCTCCTCGACCCGACGCGATGACAAGCAGCAGGCTCGGACCGTGCTGGAGAAGGTGGTCGCGGCCTCCCGTACCCGGGTGCAGGCCCGGATCCACAAGGAGGCCCAGCGGCGCAAGAACGCACTGGAGTCGTCCACCCTGCCGGCCAAGCTCAAGGACTGCCGCAGTAACGATGTGGATCGCTGCGAGCTGTTCATCGTCGAGGGTAACTCGGCGCTCGGCACCGCCCAGCGGGCCCGCAACGCCGAGTACCAGGCGCTGCTGCCGATCCGCGGCAAGATCCTCAACGTCCAGAAGGCGTCGATCACCGACATGCTGAAGAACGCCGAGTGCGCCTCGATCATCCAGGTGGTCGGGGCCGGGTCGGGGCGTACGTTCGACATCGACGCCAGTCGCTACGGCAAGGTGATCTTCATGGCGGACGCGGATTCCGACGGGGCACACATCCGGACCCTGCTGGCCACGCTGTTCTTCCGCTACATGCGCCCGATGATCGAGCACGGTCACGTCTACAGTGCAGTGCCGCCGCTGCACCGGTTCGAGCTGACCAATCCGAAGAAGGGCCAGGAGAAGTACCTCTACACCTATTCGGACGCCGAGTACGAGCGCAAGCGCGCCGAGCTGACCAAGAAGGGCACCCGGTTCAAGGAACCCCAGCGCTACAAGGGCCTGGGGGAGATGGATGCCGATCAGCTGATGGAGACCACGATGGATCCGCGGCACCGTACGTTGCGCCGGCTGACCCTGGAGGACGCCGCGGGGGCCGAAGAGGTGTTCGAGATGCTGATGGGCAGCGAGGTGGCGCCGCGCAAGGAGTTCATCATCGACGGTGCCTACCGGCTGGACCACGAGCACATCGACGTCTGAGCCGTCCGGGTCAGTGCTGCCTTCCGGGTCAGTCCTGCAATGACGGGGCGCACGATGGGTCGTGTCGGGGACACAGGGCCACAGCTCTACGTTTCACCCGTGCAGATCTGCGTGTCATTCGGCAACTTTGCGCGGGCAAAGCTCCTGCGCACGGAGCCAGGCCTCGAGATTCGCCAGGGTCGAGGCGAAGGCCGTCGTGTGGTCGGCGCTGTCGATCCCGTCCGGCACGTCGGTGGCGGTGATGGTGACCAGACTTCCCGACGGGTGCGGCGCCACTGTCCACGTCATGGTCATCGTCCCGGCGAACCGTGGGTCGTCGGCGACGAAGTCGGCCTCCTCGACCACCCGGGTCGGGCCCTCGATCGCCACGAACCGGACCTCGGTGACGTCGGTGTTCGCTCCGGACTTGCCGGGCACGGTGGGATCGTCGTAGCGGAGCACCATCCGGTAGCCGCCGCCGGGCCGGGCGTCGAACCACTCGAACCGGCCGGTCATCCCGGTCGGCGGGAGCCAGACCGCTCTGGCCTCGGCGTCCAGCAGGGCCGCGAAGACCGCGTCGGGGGTGGCCTTGATGACGGCCCGTCCGATGTCGGTGTGCGGCATCACCTCAGTCTAGGCCACCTGATGTGGTGGAGGTCACATTCGCTCCGACCGTAGCGGCAGACTGATCCGATCCGCCCGCCGTCGCCCTCGATGAGTCTCCGGGGTGAGACATGCACCCGCTACCATCGCAGGCGGGCGCGAGCTCGCTCTCACTTCCGAGGCATCGCGCCGGAGGGGAGTCGCGATGTCCGGTCACTCTCGCCGACCCGGGGCTGCCACCCGTCCGGGACGCGTCGTCGACATCGTCTGCCTGGTCGTGCTCGTGCTCATCGTCGTCTCGCAGCTGATCCGGCCGTCACCGCGGGACGCAGCGATCTTCGCGGGCCTCTTCGCGATCACTCTCCTCGGCGCTCTGGGGGCATTGCCGCTGCCGAGGATCCGGCTGCCGGAATCGCATCGGGGCATCGTGATCGCGGAGTCGATCCTGGCCGCCGTGCTCATCGCGGCCGGGCTGGCCCTGGTGATCGCCCCGCGCTCCGGCCCGGTCGACCTCGGTGTGGTCGCCGCCCTGGGTGTCGTTGCGGCGCCGCTGGTGTGGGGACGACGCGATGATCTCGCCGCGGCGCTGGACGTGGTCCCCGACGGCGAGCGAGTGCCGCTCAGCCGGGCGGGACTCGCCTGGGCCGCGCTGGCCGCCACCCTCGGGCTCTGGGAACTCGGTGCCTTCCTGCTCGGCTTCACCCGGACCCCGGACCCACCGCCGGCGGTGAGCGACCTCGTCGACCCGCTGATGAACGGGCCGCTGACCCGCGCCGCCGTGGTCGTGGTCTGGCTGCTGGTCGGCCGGGAGCTGACCCGGCTGGCGTGGCTGAGCGGCTCACGCGGGCCAGCCCCGGCCGGCCGGCCGGGCCCGGATGGAGCTGACTCGTCGGGGACCAGGTCCTCGGGTGGCGGGCAGCGGAGGAGTGATCGGCCGGATGGCGGCGTCGGGGAGGGTGGCCGACGGCAGGACGACTCTCGAGGTGACCGCGGATGAGCAGCGTCGTCACGGTCGGGGCCTACGTCGTGATCGTCCTGCTGGGGGTGCTGCTCGCGTCGTACTCCCGGCGGCACCCCGAGCACATCGCCCCGCTGCACCGACTGCTCAGCACGGTCTTCGCCTCGCGGGCCACCAGGATCCTGCTCGTCGGCTTCTGGTGGTGGCTCGGCTGGCACTTCCTCGTCGGCCCCACCCTCGATCCCTGACGGAGGCATCCCGGCGAACGGTCGGCATCGCGGAGGGCAGTGGACGAGGGCGTCGTGCAGCTCACCGGTCGGTCCGACAGCCGCCCGTCCCGCCGGGCAGCCGATGGCGGTGCCGTGCCACGAACCGATACACCGCCTGTGCCACCTGGCGGGCTCCCGGCGCTCGGAGGAGCCGCCCGATCGGCATCGCCGCCGGGCCACCGTGGGAGAGCACCTCGGCGAAGGCCATCGCGCCGCCCGCGGTCCGGCCGTCGTCGAGGACGACCCAGGCCTGTCGACGGCACTGGTCCTCGGTCAGCCCGACACCGGCCAGGTCGTGGCCTACGTACGGTGCGTAGTCGATGGAACTGCGCAGGTGTCGTCGCAGGAACTCCACCGAGGCGGTGCAGAACCCGCAGTCGGGGTCGTAGAGGAAGACTCCGCTCCGACCGGACCCCGTCGTCACTGCTGCCGAGACGTTCAGTAGCGCTGCGTCAGCCGGCCGGAGTCCACGTCGTAGTGGAAACCACCGACCAGGACGTCGCGGCCGACCAGCAGCGGATGCGTACGCAGCAGCGCCACGTCGAAGCGCAGGCCGGCCTCCTGGTCCGGTGTGCTGCCCAGCACCATCCCGGAGATGTCTGCGCCGGTGGCGTGGTGCACCTTGTCGGCCAGGAACTTGTCGTCCCCGGAGCCGACCGCGCAGCGGCTGTGCGGCACCACCATGATCCGGTCGACATTGAGCAGGTGGACACCGAGGATGCAGCCGATCAGGGCGTCGTGGGTGACCCGGCCACCCGGCGTACGGAGGATCTTGGCGTCGCCGAGCCGCAGCCCGATCATCTGCAGCGGGGTGATCCGGGAGTCCATGCAGGTGACCATCAGGACACCCGCCTTGGCGATGCCGTCGAACCCGCCGTCGGTGAAGGCCTCTGCGTAGTGGGCGTTGTTCTCGAGCAGGTCGGCGAAGTCCGCAGGGTGCATGACTTCGACCCTACTCCGGGAGACCGGGACCACCCTCCGGGGCCGCGGGACGTGGACCGGCCGCCGCGGCCGGGAAGGTCCGGCTGCCGATCGCCAGGATCGGCTGGGCCAGCGGATGCCCCGAGCCGTCGCGGCGCCCGTCGGCGGGCGGCAGGTCGATCGGCGCCCCCGAGGCGGCGCAGGCGATGGCCGGCGCCGGTCCGGCCCAGGCCGACGCCAGCTCGTCCTCACCCTTGAGGAACCGATGGCACCGGACGCCCTGGGTGGCCCGGCCCTTGCCCGGGAACTCCTCGAACCGGGCCACCTTCACGCTGCCGGCCTCCGCGCCCAGCAGCGCGCCCGACGCCGCGGCGAGGGTGACCACCACCGACCCATCAGCCGGCACGACGCCGAAGAACACCACCCGGGCGCCAGGATTGAGCTTGACACCGGCGACGCCGCCGCCGGTCCGTCCCTGGGAGCGTACGGCGCTCAGCGGGAAGTGCAGCAGCTGAGCATCGGAGGTGACGAAGCACAGCTCGGCGTCGGTGCGACCGCCCAGCCAGGCCGCCCCGGTGACCTCGTCACCGTCCTCGAGCCGGATCACCTCCCACTCGGACCGGGTGAGGATCTCCGGCCGCACCACCTTGACCACCCCACGGCGGGTGCCGACGGCCAGCCCGGGGGAGTCCGGGTCGAGCGGCACCAGGGCCCGGAACTCCTCCCCGGGCTCCAGCGCCAGCAGTTCCGACAGCCGGGAACCGCCCTGCAGGTTCGGGGCGGCGGCGGTGGGGGGCAGCACCGGCAGGTCCAGCGCGGACAGCTTGTGCACCAGCCCGGTCGAGGTGACCACCCCGATCTCCGAGCGGGCGGTGGTCCGGACCACCGCCGTGATGACGTCGTGCCCGGTGCGGGGCCCCTCGGCGGGCAGCGGATCCGCGGTCGAGGTGCGGGCCAGCAGCCCGGTCGCCGAGGCCACCACCCAGCACGGGTCGTCGCTGATCTCCAGCGGGCCGGCGGCCGCCGTGGCAGAGACCCCGGCGGAGGAGAGCAGCACGGTGCGGCGGGCGTCCCCGTACGCGGTGGCGACCGCGGTCAGCTCGTCGCCGACCAGGGCGCGCAGCTTCTCGTCGGACTCGATGATCTCGGTCAGTGCCGCGATCCGGGCGGTCAGCTCGTCGCGTTCCCCCTCCAGCTCCAGCCGGGAGAAGCGGGTCAACCGGCGCAGCTGCATGTCGAGGATGTACGTCGCCTGCACCTCGGTGAGGTCGAAAGCCTCGATCAGTCGGGCCTTCGCCTCGGCGGCATCCTCCGACTGCCGCACGATGGCGATCACGTCGTCGATGTCGAGGATGGCGATCAGCAGGCCCTCGACCAGGTGCAGCCTCTCCTCGGCGCGGGTCCGCTGGAACAGCGAGCGGCGCAGGATGACGTCGAGACGGTGGTCGAGGTAGACCTGCAGGGCCTCGATCAGGCCCAGCGTCCGCGGCTGGCCGTCGACCAGCGCGACGGTGTTGATCCCGAACGAGTCCTCCAGCTTCGTCCGGCGGTAGAGCTGCTCCAGCAGCGCCTCCGGGTTGAAGCCGTTCTTGACCTCGATCACCAGCCGGGTGGGATGCTGCAGGTCGGCGAGGTCCTTGACATCGGAGACGCCCTGCAGCTTCTTGCCCTGCACCAGCACTTTGATCTGCTCGATGATCTTCTCCGGCCCGATCATCGGCGGCAGCTCGGTGACGACGATCCCCTGACGCCGCGCGGTGAGCTGCTCGATCCGAGCGTTGGCGCGGATCCGGAAGGTGCCCCGGCCCGACTCGTACGCCTCGCGGATGCCCTCCAGACCGACGATCGTGCCGCCGGAGGCGAAGTCGGGACCCGGGACGAACCGCATGATGGTGTCGAGATCGGCGTCGGGGTGGCTGAGCAGGTGCCGCAGCGCGTGCACCACCTCGATCAGGTTGTGCGGCGGGATGTTCGTCGCCATGCCGACCGCGATGCCGGTGGAGCCGTTCACCAGCAGGTTCGGGAAGGAGGCCGGCAGGACCGCCGGCTCGGTCTCGTGACCGTCGTAGTTGGGCCGGAAGTCGACGGTGTCAAGGTCGAGCCCCTCGGTCATCGCCAGCGCGGCCGGCGCCATCCGGCACTCCGTGTACCGCATCGCGGCGGGTCCGGCGTCCAGGGAGCCGAAGTTGCCGTGGGAGTCGACCATCGGCAGTCGCATCGCCCACGGCTGGCCGAGTCGGACCAGTGCGTCGTAGATGGCGCTGTCGCCGTGCGGGTGGTACTTGCCCATCACCTCGCCGACCACCCGGGCGCACTTGACGTGGGCCCGGTCCGGGCGCAGGCCCATCTCGTTCATCGAGTAGAGGATGCGCCGCTGCACTGGCTTGAGGCCGTCCCGGGCGTCGGGGAGCGCCCGGGCGTAGATCACCGAGTAGGCATACTCGAGGAACGACGACTGCATCTCGTCGGAGACGTCGACGTCGATGACGTGTTCCTCGAACTCCTCCTCGTCGACGGTGCTGCTCCTGCGAGCCATCGCGGTCCTTCCCTTCTGCCCCGGCGAGCCACGGACCCGCGTCGACAAGCGGAATTGTCGCTGCTGCGGAGCCGTCCTCCGCCGACCGGGGCTATGGCGTGTCGGCGCGGGGCGTCTCCGGGTCCTGCCCGGACAGCGCCGCATCCAGCTTCACGTGGATCTCCCAGCCGTCCTGGCCGGTGAGCCACGGGACGGAGTGCGTACGGTCCATCTGCTCGCTCTCCAGACTGTCGAGCGTACCGTGCGCCAGCACCTGCTCCGCCGGGGTCAGCTGGCGGATGGCGACCGCCCGGACGTGATCGGGATACTCGTGGCTGAACCGGCCGTAGATCGCCGGGTCGTGCTGCCCGTCGTCGCCGACCAACACCCAGCGGATGGCGGGGAAGTCGCGGGCGAGCTGACGTACCTCCCGCTCCTTGTGCGCCCGGCCGGAGCGGAACCAGCCGGTGGAGGTCGGGCCCCAGTCGGTGAGCAGCATGGCGCCGAGCGGGAACCGCCGCGAGTGCAGGAACCGGGTCAGCGTCGGCTGGGTGTTCCACGAGCCGGTGGAGACGAAGACCAGCGGGGCACCGGGGTGCTCGGCGAGCAGGTCCCGGTAGAGCCGGGCCATGCCGGGCACCGCCTGGCGGGCCGACTCGTGCACGACGAAGGAGTTCCAGGCCGCGAGCATCAGCCGCGGCAGCATCGTCGAGATGATCGTGTCGTCGATGTCGGAGATGATGCCGAAGTCGATCGAGGGATCGATGATCTGGACATCGCCGGACGTGGTCCGGCCGTCGACGGTGGAGTACTCGATCCGCTGCCACCCGGCGGGCAGGCTGCCGTTCTCCAGTCGTACGTCGATGTAGCCGGACCGGTCGGTGGGCACCTCGATCGGGCCGCGGGAGGTGTGCACCACGATGGTGCCGCGGACCACGGGCTGGGCGAGGAAGTTGCGCCAGCCGCGGCGCTTGAGCAGCTCCCGGCCGATCACCCCGGAGGCGGACCGTTCCGGCGCCAGGGTGAGGCGGGCCATCACCCGGACGAACGTCGGATCGCCGTAGCCGGTGTAGGCGACGACGCGCTCCTTCCAGCCGAGCCGGCGCAGCACCCGGCCTATCGCCCGGTTCAACGCCTCCTCGACGCGGGCAGCGAAGAACGATCGCGACATGGCCCCGACACTACACACCCCGGGACGGATCACGGCAGTCGCCGGTCGGTCCCGCGGCCCCCGGCGGGTCGTCCCGCCGATGGTCCCGGGGCCTTCCACCGATGCCCCCGGTGGCCGGTCCGGCGGGCCTGTGAATCCGCTCGATCACGCCAGGGACCCGGCGGATCCGCCGGGGTGTGCGAAGATGGCCGGGTGAGTGGACCGGAACAGCTGACGGGCACGGACGAGCTGCGCACCGCGATCGAGGCCTGCGGGTACTTCCCGGCCCTCGTCTTCGACAGCGTGATGCTCTCGCTGGGCGAGGAGGCGATGGTCTCGTACGTCGTGCAGCACGAACCGACCATCACCCCCGACGGCATCCACCGACACGTGACCGTGGCGGTGCTGACGCCGACCAGGCTGATCATCAACCACACCGACGACGCCGACGCCACCGCCGGCTTCGGGGCCCAGGCGGCCTCCACCAGCGAGGTGGTCGGGCTGCGGCGGATCGCCTCGGTGAGCCTGAGCCGGATCGTCAACGAGCCGAGCCGCTACCGACCGGACCAGGTGGCGGTGCAGGAAGCGCTGCTCACCGTGGCCTGGGGTTTCGCCTCCCGGATCGACCTGGAACCCGCCACCTGTGACAACCCCGACTGCGACGCCGACCACGGTCTCACCGGTCAGCTGGTCGGCGACGACCTGGTGCTGCGGATGAGCAGCGACGCCGACGGCACCGAGGGGGTCGGCCAGCTGGTCCGTTTCGGTCTGGCCCTGCAGCGCTCCACGAACATCTCATGACACCGCTGGCGGGCCCGGTGTACCCCGCGGCCGACCAGGTGACCCTGCCGCGATACCACCACGGATCGCTGTGCGACGTCCTGCCGGCGATCGGGGCCCGGCTGGGCCTCGGGGGAGCGGACCCGCTCGGGTTGCCGGCGGGTGACCGGTGGGTACTGGTCCTGGTCGACGGGCTGGGTCAGCTGCAACTCGCGGACCACGCCGACCACGCCCCGTACCTGGCCTCGCTGCTGCGCGGCGAGGGGAACCATCCGCCGGTCGACGGCTTCACCAGCGGGCTGCCCTCGACCACCGTGACGAGCCTGACCAGCCTCGGCACCGGCCTGGTGCCCGGCCGGCACGGGATCATCGGCTACTCGGCCCGACATCCGCGCACCGGCGCCTTCCTCAACATGCTCACCTGGGAGGGGGAGGACGATCCGGTCTCCCTGCAGCCGCACCCGACCCGGCTGCAGGCCTTCGCCGACGCCGGCATCGCGGTCGGGATGGTGGCCCCGGCCCGGTTCGAGGGCTCCGGGCTGACCCGGGTCGCCCTCGACGGCCCCCGCTTCCACCCGATCCACGACGAGCGCGACGAGGACGGCCGGGTCGCCGCGATCCTGGACGCGGCCACGGCCGGTCCGCGCAGTGTCGTCTACGCATACGAACGTGAACTCGACCACACCGGGCACGCTCGCGGAGTCGACTCCGGCGAGTGGCGCCACCAGTTGCGCCGCATCGACGCGATGCTCGAACGGGTCCGCGAGGAGCTGCCCGACGACGTCCGGATGGTGATCACCGGGGACCACGGAATGGTCGACATCCCCGAGGAACACCGTCTCGTCGTCGAGGACGTCGCCGCCCTGCAGGGCGACGTCGAACTGGTCGCCGGCGAGGGGCGGTTCCGCCAGCTCTACACCGCGCCGGGGTGCGCCGACGCGGTCGCCGACCGGTGGCGCCGGGAACTCGGTCCGTACGCCCTGGTCCGCAGCCGCGCCGAGGCGATCGCCGAGGGGTGGTACGGGGAGGTCGATCCCGAGGTGCTGCCCCGCTACGGCGACGTCGTGGTGGCGATGCTGGCGGACTGGGCGGTGATGACCCGTACGCTGCCCGGCGAACTCGCTCTGGTCGGCATGCACGGGTCGCTGACCGCCGCCGAGATGTACGTCCCCCTGGTGGTGGACTGAATGGCCGAACTGGTCTTCTTCACCGGCGTGATGGAGTCCGGCAAGTCGACCCTGGCCCTGCAACTGGACCACACCATGACCACCGGCGGGCGACGCGGCCGGGTGTTCACCTGCGATGACCGGGCCGGCCGGCAGGTCGTCACCTCACGGCTGGGGCTGAGCCGGGAGGCCGTCGAGGTGACCGACGGGTTCGACTTCTGGCACCACGTCATCGGCGAACTCACCCACGGGGAGCGGCTGGAGTACCTGATCTGCGACGAGGCGCAGTTCTACCGGCCGGTGCACGTCGACCAGCTGGCGCGGATCGTCGACGAGCTGGGCCTGGACGTGTACGCCTTCGGGTTGCTGACCGATTTCCGGACCGAGATCTTCCCCGGCTCCCGCCGCCTGGTGGAGCTCGCCGATCGGCTGGAGACGCTGCAGGTGACCCCGCTGTGCTGGTGCGGTGCCAAGGCCACCACCAACACCCGCACCGTCGACGGCTGGATCGTCACCGAGGGGGACCAGAAGCTGATCGGCGACGTCACCGCCGGCGGCAGCGGTGACGGCGGGGTCGTCGGGTACGAGGTGTTGTGCCGCAAACACCATCGGTCCGGCACCACCCGCAAGGTGGTCGCGCTCGGATCGGCGGCCGAGCCGCTACCGCTGGCGTCCCCCGACCAGGAGCCGCTCACTGTCGACCAGGAGACTCTCGCGGTGTCGGAGGATCAGGAATCCTGATCGGAGCCGCTGCCGAAGACGATCTCGTCCCAGCTCGGCACGTGCGCCCGCTTCCGGGGAGTCCGCCGGCGCGGCGGCGGGGCGTCGCCCTCCACCAACGGCGGCTGGTCGGCGCCGGGCTGGGGACGCCGCTGCGCGGCGGCGCGGGACGCCGCCCGGTTCGAGGGACGTCGCGACTCGTCGTCCTCGTCCCCGTCCGGGGCGCCCGGCTCGGCATCCTCGTCCCCGGGGAGATCGGGCACCAAGCGGGGACCCGAGTACTCCTCGCGGTCCCCGTCGACGCCACGCAGCATGCTGAGCGTGTCCTCGTACCCGGACAGGGTGTCCTCGTAGGTGCTCATCATCTCGTAGAGCGTGTCCATCTCGGTCGGACCCTCGTCGTCCCAGTCCTCGTCGAGGTCGTCCTCCGGCGCCATCCGGGCGCGGCGCTCCTCCTCGGTCAGCTCCAGGGTCGGCTCGGTGTCCAGGTCGAGCGGCGGCAGCGGCAACTCGCCGAGCATCCACCGGGCGTCCTCGTTGGCGGCCACCGAGTAGCGTCCGTCGACGTCGAAGTTGAACACCGCCCGGCGGCCCCCGTCGTCGGTGGGCAGCTCGGCGATCACCTGCCAGCGGCGGCGCTCCACCCGGGCCGCGGACCACTCCACGGTGTGCGGATCGAGGTCCAGGGCGCGGAGCTGCTCGGTGACGACGGCCTCCAGCCCCCGATGTGCCGGCGAATCACCGGCGCGACGGACGTTGGCCTCCCGGGCGAGGTCGGCGATGTGCTCACGTTCGGCCAGGATCGGGACGGCGTACCCGGCGAGTTCGGCGGGCTCGACCCCCGCATCGAGGGCGACCTCCTCGACACTCGACCCGGACCGCAGACGGTCCTGGATCTCGCGCAGTGTCAGAGAGCTGTCCATGCCGGCCAAGATACCCCGGTGGACGGGCGCGCCCCAGCGCAACCCTCAACCTAGACTCACGGGGTGACCTCCCCGCTCTCCCGCTACGACGCCGTTCTGCTCCTCTCCTTCGGCGGGCCGGAGCATCAGCAGGACGTCGTGCCGTTCCTGCGCAACGTCACCCGCGGCAAGGACATCCCGGAGGCACGGCTCGCGATCGTCGGTGAACACTACCGCCGGTTCGGCGGCCGCAGCCCGATCAACGACCAGAACCGGGCCCTGCTGGCCGCGCTGCGGAGCGAGTTGGCCGCCCGCAGGATCGACATCCCCGTGGTGTGGGGCAACCGGAACTGGGCACCGTACGTGGCGGACGTCCTCGCCGACCTCGCGACCCGCGGCGCCCGACGGGTGCTGGCCGTCACGACCAGCGCCTACCCCTCCTACTCCGGCTGTCGCCAGTACCTGGCGGACGTCGACCGGCACTGCCCGCCCGGGTTACGGGTCGACACGGTGCGGCCGTACGCCCTCGACGACGGGTTCGTCACCGCCAACCTCGACGCGATCCGGGCCGCCCGGGCCGCGCTCGTCGCCCAGGGTCACCCCGATCCGTACGTCCTGTTCGTCACCCACTCCATCCCGCTGGCGATGGCCCGGACCTCCGGTCCGGCCGGCTCACCGGAGCGGGAGGGGAATCCCGGTGGGGCGTACGTCGGCACGCTGCAGACCGTGGCAGAGCGGATCCTCGCCGGGCTACGGACCGACGCCGGCGGCGTTCCGGCGCACGGCATCGGGTACTGCTCCCGCTCGGGGCCGGCGGCGGTGCCGTGGCTGGAACCCGACGTCAGGGACGCCTTGCGGTCGCTCGCTGCCCGGGGCGTGCCGGCGGTCGTCGTCGCGCCGATCGGGTTCGTCAGCGACCACATGGAGGTCGTCTACGACCTGGACGTGGAGGCGGCGGCCACGGCGCGGGAGCTGGGCCTGGCGATGTGCCGGGCCGCCACCGCGGGCACCCACCCGGCGTTCGTCGCGGGACTCGTGGACCGGCTGATCGCCACCGCCGCCGACCCGGTCGGGTGTCCGACCGGGTGCTGCCCCCGTCCAGACCGCCCTGCCCGCACCGTCGCGCCGGGACGGTGACGCGCTGACCGGACGGCCCGCCCCGGACCGCCACGAGGCACCGGATGTGTCCTACCGGACGTCGTGGTGGCCGGCCGGTGGTGCGAATCCGTCCGGTCCGGGGACTTGACAGCCATGGTATGAATGCCCCTGTATTGGTCCACCGAGGTGGCCCCGCAGCGACTGCAGGGGCCGTGATGGGGAAGGCAGGAATGGCCACTGATTACGACGCTCCTCGTAAGAACGAGGAGGATGTGAGCGAGGACTCGCTCGAAGCCCTCAAGAACCGTCGCAACGACCAACAGTCGGGCAACGTGGACGAGGACGAGGTGGCGGCCGCCGAGTCGTTCGAACTCCCCGGCGCCGACCTCTCCCACGAGGAACTGACCGTCAAGGTGCTGCCCAAGCAGCAGGACGAGTTCACCTGCGCCAGTTGCTTCCTGGTGCGCAAGCGCAGCCAGATCGCCAAGATCGACGGCGATCTCATCTACTGCACCGACTGCGTCCGCGGCTGATCTCCCGCCTGCCGCAGGTCGGTGGGCAGAGGTCGGCCGACGCCGCGGGCCGAGCGGCATCGAAGGGGCTCAGGTGACCACACCTGAGCCCTTCGTGCGTCCCGTTGGCCTTCGTGCGTCCCGCTGAGGGCTGAGGGTCGACGGGCTGAGGGTCGAGCTCGGATCAGATCTTCATTGCGATCCGGTGCGGCTTCGGCTTCTTGCCGCCGCGGGACAACAGATAGCGGGTGCCGACCCGCTGTGCCACCACCTGGGCGACGGCCAGACCGGCGGCGCTGGCCAGAGCCCACAGGATCGCCGCGGTGGCATCGGCCTCCGGATCGGTCGGCTCCGGCGGCTCCTCCCCGGTGACGTACTGCCATCCGGCGGTGAGCAGCTTGTGCGTCACCACGGTGGCCGCGGCCCCCGCGACCGCGGTGTAGACCTTGTACACGAGAGCGTCGGCGATGGCCATCGGGATCCCTTCACACGAGCGAGCGATGGGTCCATCCTAGGGCGGCGGTGCCGTCCTGGAGCAAGGAGATGGTTAGGTAGGTCCGTGGCATATCGGGAACGACTCCTGCTGTCCTGGTGGTGGATCGTGGTGATCGCCGGGGTGATCCTCTCTGTGGCGGTCGTCTACTTCGTCTACCAGCCGCCGCGGATCGCTGGGGCTGTCACCCTCGGCCTGGTGGCCCTCGCCGCCGGGGCGGCGGCCGCGGGCAGCATCCGCATCGCGCTCGAGCCGGTCGGCCTGCGGGTGGGTCGCAACCTGGTGGAGTGGCCGTACGTCGCCGACGCCCGTGCCCTGACAGCGGAGGAGTCGCGGGACCGGCTGGGGCGCGGCGCGGACCCCCGTGCCTTCCTCGTCACCCGGCCCTACGTCCGCCGGGCGGTCGAGGTGACTCTGGCCGACCCGGCCGACCCGCACCCGTACTGGCTGGTGAGCTCGCGTCACCCCGAGGAGCTCGCCGACGCGATCCGCCGGGCGGCGCACCGATGAGCCCGGCCGAGTCGCCACGGCGGGAGGTCGGCACCGAGGGCGAGGAGCGCACGGTCGCGGTCCGGATCGTCCGGCTGGATCCGGACCTGCCGCTCCCGACGTACGCGCGGGCGCTCGACGCGGGCGCCGACCTGCATGCCGCCGAGGACGTCGACCTGGCGCCGGGGGAGCGCTGCCTGGTCGGTACCGGCATCGCCCTGGCGATCCCGCCGGGCACTGCTGCTTTCGTCCACCCACGCTCCGGGCTGGCGGCGCGGGAGGGGCTCAGCATCGTCAACAGCCCGGGTACCGTGGATGCCGGATATCGTGGTGAGGTCAAGGTGTGCCTGATCAACACCGACCGGCACCGGACGATCCGGATCCGTCGCGGCGACCGCATCGCGCAGCTGGTGATCCAGCCGGTGCTGCGCGCCGCGTTCACCGAGGTCACCGAACTGCCGGCCTCGGAACGGGGCACCGATGGACACGGCTCGACCGGCACCCGGTCGTCCGCAGGACAGGAGAACGCATGATCTTCGGACGCAAGCGCAAGGCCCGCCGCGACGCCGCGGACCCGGAGGAGGAGCGCCCGGACACGGTGACGGACGCCGACACGACGGAGACCACCGACACCACGGAGACCACCGACACCGAGGCGTCCGCCGCGGCGGACGAGGCCGGTTCCGGCGGGGCAGCGTCCACCGAGGACGCGACGACGGAGGCCGACCGGCCGGTCGACTGGCGCGGGGCCGAGCCGGAGGATCCGTGGGTCGCGGTGGATGCCCGCGACTGGCGCCAGGACGGGCCTTTCGACATCGACGAGGTCGACCTCGAGGGCGACCCGGTGGGACGGATGGACCTCGGGGCCCTGGTCATCACGCCGATCGACGGCATGGAGGTGCGGTTCCAGGTGGAGCAGACCTCCGCCCGCGCGACCGCGGTGCTGCTGTTGCACGACGAGTCCGCGATGGAGCTGAGTGTCTACGCCGCGCCGCGCAGCGGCGGACTGTGGGCCGAAGTCCGCCAGGAAGTCGCCGAGCTGGCCCGTCAGCAGGGCGGCACGGCCGAACTGGCCGAGGGGCCGTTCGGGGTCGAGGTCCGCCGGATGATGCCGGTGGTCACCCCGGACGGACAGCAGGGGCTGCAGCCGACCCGGATGCTGATGATCGAGGGGCCGCGCTGGGCCCTGCGCGCCGTCGTGTACGGCCGGGCTGCGATCGACTACGCCGACGAGGCGGTCACCGCCGAACTGCGTGAGGTGCTCCGCGACACCATCGTCCGTCGCGGCGAGTCGCCGATGCCGCCCGGGAGCATCATTGCCCTGAGCCTGCCGCCGGAGCTCGACGAGCAGATCCGGTCGGCCACCCAGGCGGAGACCGAGGCCCAGGCCGAGGCGGAGGGCCAGCGGCGTACGCTGCCCGATCCGACCGGCCAGTCGAGCGCGATCCAGGGCTGACGTGGCCGAGGACGCTGAGATGGCCGAGGACACGGTCACCACTGTCGGGGTCGGTAGCATCGTCGGGGTCGGTAGCATCGTCGGGCCGGTCGACGTCGGGCCGGTCGCCCACGGCGGCCACTGCGTGGCCCGGCTCGACGGCCGGGTCATCTTCGTCCGGCACGCCCTGCCCGGCGAGTCGGTCCGGGTGGCGCTGACCGACACCTCGCACGACCGGTTCTGGCGCGGCGACGCGGTCGAGATCCTCCGGGCCGCGCCGGGCCGGGTGGCGCCCCGCTGTCCGATCGCCGGACCGGGCAGGTGCGGCGGCTGTGACTTCCAGCATGCCGATCCGGCGACCCAGCGCGGACTGAAGGCCGCCGTGCTGCGCGAACAACTGGCCCACCTGGCCGACCTCGACGTCGACGTCGAGGTCGAGCCGCTGCCCGGGGGCGGCTTCGGCTGGCGCACCCGGATGGCGTACGTCGCCCGGCACGGCCGCGCGGCGATGCGGCTCCACCGCAGCAACGAGCTGATCGACGTCCCGGACGGCGGCTGTCCGCTGGCCGTGTCCACCCAGCCCGACCCGCACACACTGGCCGCGGCCCTCGGCGATGACGACGATCACGCGCTGCGGGTGGTCACCGCGGCCACCGGGACGACCACCGTCCTCGTCGACGGCGTCGTCACCGATGGCCCCGACGAGCTGGTCGAACGGGCCGCCAGCCGGGACTGGCGGGTCGACGCCGAGGGCTTCTGGCAGGTCCACCCGGACGCCGCCGACACCTTGGCGAGCGCCGTCCTGGAGCCGCTGGCGGCCCAGGACGGGGAACGGGGCTTCGACCTCTACTGCGGTGTGGGGCTCTTCGCCGGGGCACTCTCCGATGCCGGGGTCCGGATGTGGGGCGTCGAGGTCGACAACCGGGCGATCGAGCTGGCCCGGAGCAACGTCCCGGCGGCGCGGTTCACCGCCGGCCGGGTCGACCGGGTGCTGCGCCGGATGCCCCGGTCCACCGACCTGGTGGTGCTGGACCCGCCCCGGACCGGTGCCGGCAAGGACGTCATCGATGCGGTCGCCGACCGCAACCCCCGGGCCATCGCGTACGTCGCCTGTGACCCCGCGGCCCTGGGCCGTGACCTCGGCCGGCTCCGGCGCCAGGGCTACGAGCTGGCCTCACTGCGGGCCTTCGACCTGTTCCCGAACACCCACCACGTCGAGTGCGTGGTCATCTGCGTGCCGGCCATCCGGCACTGAGGGCGCCTCATCCGGCACTGCGGCCGCCGTCGCGAACGCGCCGCGGTAACGGGCCGCCGGGTGCCGGTCGGGGAGACGATCGGTGCCGAAGAGCTTCCGACGCAGGGTGCCCGGCCGGTAGGCCTCCTTGGCGAGTCCGCGCCGCTGCAGGGTCGGCAGGAGCAGCCGGTTGAACTCCTCGTAGCTGCCCGGCAGCCGCCAGTTGATGACGTTGATCCCGTCCACCCCGGCGGCCCGGTACTCCGCCAGCACGTCGGCGATCCGGTCCGGTGTGCCGGCCACCAGCCCGCGCCGGATCCGGTCGCCGACCAGGTCCCCGAGGGTCGGCTCACGGCCGTCGACCGCAGCGCTCACCCAGTCGACGTGGCCCCGGCCACCGTTGTTCGGGATGTCCTTCAGCGGGGTCTCCGGAGGCAATTGCGAACCGTCCGGGAGGACGCCGAGGGCGGTGTGCAGCTGGTAACCCAGCACGGAACTGTAGGCGGTGTAGTCGGCCAGCTTCGCGCGGACCTCGTCATCGGTTTCCCCGACGACGAAGGTCAGTCCCTGGAAGAACAGGATGTCCTCCGGCCGCCGTCCGGACGAGCGGGCGAGCCGGCGGGTGTCGGCGATGTGGCGCCGGGCCACCTCCGGGTTCGGCGTGGTGATGAAGACGGCCTCGGCGTGCCGGGCGGCGAAGGCGATGCCGCGCGGGGACCCGCCGGCCTGGAACAACAGTGGCGTACGTTGGGGCGACGGCTGCACCAGGTGCGGTCCCTCGACCGCGTAGTGGTCGCTGCGATGGTGGATCTTGTGCACCCGGCGCGGGTCGGCGTACCGGTTGCCGATCCGGTCCACCAGGACCGCGCCCTCGTCCCAGGACCCCTCCCAGAGCTGGTACAGGACGTCGACGTACTCGTCGGCCCAGTCGTAGCGGGCGTCGTGGTCGACCAGCCCGGGCAGGTTGAAGTTGCGGGCGGCGTTCTCCTGGGTGGAGGTGACGATGTTCCAGGCCACCCGTCCCGCGGTCAGGTGATCGAGGGTGGAGATCTGGCGTGCGAAGTTGAACGGCGGGTTCTGCATGATGTTCGAGGTGTAGGCCAGGCCGATGTTCTCGGTCGCCAGCGCCAGTGCGCTGATCAGCACCGCCGGGTCGTTGGAGGGGATCTGCAGGCCCTCGGTGACGTTGGCGTCGAAGCGGCCGTCCGCCGGACCGTACAGTCCGGTGACGTCGGCGAAGAACATCGCGTCGAAGAGGCCGTCCTCGAGCGTACGGGCCAGTCCGACCCAGAACTGCAGGTCGTTGAAATCGACCTGGTGGGCGTCGGGGTGGCGCCATTGGCCATGGTGGATGTGACTGGGGGTGTTCATCAGGAACGCGTTGAAGGCGAGGGGCGTGTCGGTCATCCGTGGGTCTCGGTCCGGGTCGGGGTCAGGAGGGGTCCGTGGCCGCCCCCGGCGAGGTGCGGGGCGGCCACGTGCTGCGGTCGGCTCAGGCGGTGACCGCGTCCGGCTGCGGGATGGGCGCCAGTGCGGCGTGGATGAACGAGGCGACCGGCACACCGTTCAGCTCGTGGTCACCCACTGTCCGGGCCTGGTGGAAGCTCGGGTTGTTCGAGGAGATGGTGCGCGCGTTGCGCCACAGCCGATCCAGCTGCCGGGAGGAGGCCGTCGCCGAGGCGCCGCCGACCTCGAAGATCCGCGAGGTGATCCCGAGGACGTCCTCGATCACGACGGACCACAGCTGGGCCACATACGCCTCGGCACTGTCGAAGTCGAGGTCGGTGATGATGCCCGCGCGGTGCAGCTCGAGGGCGGCACCCACCCGGCGTGACCCCTCCAGCACACCTGCTCGGACCAGCGTGGTGCGACTCCGTACGGTGCCGACGGTGAACAGGGCCGCCTCGTCGTGGGACGGGGCCACCAGTGGGTTCCAGGCGTTGCGTGACTTGGCCTGGACGAATCGGACGATCTCGCTGGTCGCCGCCTCGGCGATCCCCACCAGCGCGGACAGCAGATTGAGCTGGTAGATCGGCCAGATCAGGGTGCGATCGCGGCCGAGCGGGATGACGAAGCGAGGATCGACCGGCACGTCGACGAAGGTCGTCGTTCCCGACGCCGTCAGGCGCTGACCGAAGCCGTCCCAGTCATCGACGGTGGTGACCCCGGGCTGGGCGGTGCTCACCGCGACGTGGACCAGCGAGCTCTCGCCGTCGGCGCCGACCAGTTCGGCGGTCACCCGGGTCCAGTCGGCGAAAATGGTCCCGGTGGTGTAGTACTTCCGGCCGTTGAGGAGGAGCTTCCCGTCCCGTTCGACGATGCGGGTGATCGGATTGCCGTAGTTGCCGGTCTTCTCCGTTTCCGCATTGCCGACCAAGGCCCCGGAAGCGATCTCCCGGAGCCAGAACGACCGGTACTCGGCGTCCTCGGAGACGAGGACCTCCTCGACGAATCCGATGTGGCCGCGCAGAGCCTGGACGATGTTGCTGTCGGCGGCGGCGACGTCGATCAGGACCTCGGTGAGCTGGTCGAACCCGGCGCCGAAGCCGCCCTGTTCGATCGGCAGCCGCAGGCGTCCGATCCCGGCTTCGGCGAGTTCCCTGATCTCGGCGAAGGGAAGGCGACGGTCGCGTTCGCGCTCCACGGCACCCGCGTGGATGCGCTCCAGCAGGGGAGCGAAGCGGGCCCGGAGCTGGTCGGTGGTCGGTGAGCCGGTCGTGGTCATGTGATCTCCCTGGCAGGTCGGGTGATGGGTGTGGGGACGGTCGGGGTGGCCACCGGTCAGCCGGCGGTGCCGACCGTGTACTGGACGGCGCGGTGGCCGCCGTTGAGCAGGTGCGCGCCGGTGAGCCGGGCGCGGTAGATCAACGGGTTGTGCTGGGCGAGGACCCGGGCATTGCGCCAGTGCCGGTCCAGCCCCCGTGAGCGGCTCGTCTGGGAGGCGCCGCCGACCTCGAACAGCTGTGTCGCCGCCCGCAGCACCTGCGGAGCGATGGCGAGTTGGGCCTGGTAGGCGCTGATGTCGATGGCCGTGAAGTCGTCCTCGGTCGCGGCCCCGGCGGCGACCAGGGCCTGGACGTGCTCCAGTTGGTCGACGAAGGTCCCGAAGGTGGCCCGGGCGGCGTACGCCACCGCCGACAACTCGCCGATGATCTGCTGCACCTGCGGGTCGTCGGCGGGCAGGGTCGTGTTCGCGTGGCTGTACGTACGCCTGCGGTGACGGACGTACTCGACCGTGTCGCGCACGATCGCCTCGGCGATCCCGGTGAGGTTGGCCAGGTGGACCGACTGGGCCAGCGCCTGGGCGTGGCTGGCCTCGCTGCTGTACTGCTGGAAGAGCAGCTCGTCCGGGTCGACGGTGACGTCCCGGAACACTGTCGTGCCCGACGCGGTGAGTTGCTGGCCGAAACCGTCCCAGTCATCGGTCATGGTGATCCCGGGGGCGTCGGCCCGGACCCGGACCCAGACGCTGGTGCCCTCCGGGCCCTCGGCATGGACGTTGATCCAGTCGGCGTAGAGGCTCCCGGTGCTGTAGAACTTCGTGCCGTCGAGCCGCCATCTCTCGCCGTCACGTGTGACCCTGGTGGTGACCTGGCCGGCGGCATTGTCGGTCTCCGTGACGGCGTTGCCGACGATCGCACCCGCCGCGATGCGGGTGAGCCAGCGATCGCGGAGCGGATCGCCGGCCGGGCGGAGCAGCACCTGCTCGACCCACAGCAGGTGGGCACGGAGTGCCTGGACGAGGTTCGGGTCGGCGGCGCCGAGGGCGACGACGAACGGATAGAACTCGGCGAGGCTCAGGCCGTCGCCGCCGTACTCGACCGGCACCCGCAGCCGGGTGTAACCGGCATCCCGCAGTGCCGTCACGGCATCGTGGTCGATGACGTGGTCCGTCTCGCGGTGGACGGCGCCGGCGGCGATCTCCTCGAACACCGGGGAGAGGCGTTCGCCCGCGGCCCGGACCTCCGGGCGTGGCTCGGGACCGAGGGGCCGGGAGAGGACGTCGCGGTCGGTCCGGGCCAGCCGGTGCTGAGGTGCGGCGCCGGAGGGGATGTCGGTGGGCATGGGGTCTCCTGGGATCATCGGGTGGCGGAGCCGCGATGGGTGTTTCGTCACCGCCGCGCGGTTCCTGATGGACACGGTTTCTGATGGACAGCGTGGCGGTCAGGCGGAGGCGGCAGTGAGCTGTGAGCTGATCGATTCCAGCCGGTCGGAGGCGGTGGAGAGGTCGCCGCCCACTCGGAACCGGCTGCCGCGGTGGTCGTCAGGCAGGCGATCGCCGGCGCCGAACAGCTTGTGGCGGAGCGTCCCGGAGGTGTACTCGGTCTTGTAGCGTCCGAGCTTCTGCAGCTCGGGGACGACGTACGTCACGATGTCCTCGAACGTGCCGGGGGTGATCACGTAGGCGAGGTTGAACCCGTCCACGTCGGTCAGGTCCTGCAGCTCGGCGAGCCTGCGGGCCACCGTCGCACCGGAGCCGACGAGGATCGGCCCGAATCCTCCGATACCGATGTACTCGCTGAAGTCACGGACGGTCCACGGTCGGCCGTCCCCCCGGCGGGCGCCGAGGATCGTCTCCACCGTGGACTGGATCGCGTTGGACTCCACATTGCCGACGGGCTCGTCGAGAGCGAACCGGGACAGGTCCACACCGGTCCATCCGGACAGCAGCACGAGTGCGCCCTCAGGATCGGCGTACCGGCGGTACTCCTCGAACTTCGCCTCGGCCTCCTCGTCCGTCGCACCGGTGATGACGGTCTGCATGGCGAAGACCTTGATCGCCTCACGGTCCCGGCCGGCGGCTTCGGCGGCGGCGCGCAGCTTGCGGACACTGTCGGCCGTGAGCTCCGCCGTCGGTGTGCTGATGAACACGGCCTCTGCGTTCTCGCCGGCGAAGCGGACACCGCGCCTGGACGTCCCGGCCTGGTAGATGACCGGGGTCCGCTGCGGGCTGGGCGCGGTGAGCGCGATGCCGGGGACGTCGAAGTACCGCCCGTGGTGGTTGATCGCGTGCACCTTCGCCGGGTCGACGAATCCGGCCTCGGGATCGTCCAGCACTGCGTCGTCGTCCCACGAACCTTCGAGCAGCTTGTAGATCACCTCCAGATACTCGTCGGCGTGGTCGTAGCGCTCGTCATGGGACATCTGGTCGTGGTGCCCCATGTTCTGGGCGGCCGACGGGAGATAGCCGGTGACGACGTTCCAGCCCACCCGCCCGTTCGTCAGGTGGTCCAGTGTTGCCAAGCGGCGGGCGAACGGATACGGGTGTTCGTACGCCGTGCCGGCCGTCACCCCGAAGCCGAGATGATCGGTGACCGCGGCCATCGCGGAGACCAGCAGGATGGGGTCGTTCACCGGCACCTGGGCGCCGGTCCGGAGCGGCGCCTCGTTGGTGGCGCCGTACACGTCGTACGTTCCGAGGACATCGGCGATGAACAACCCGTCGAAGAGCCCCCGCTCGAGGGTCCGGGCGAGGCCGGTCCAGTAGGAGAGGGTGGCGTAGTCGCGGGCGTGGTCGTCGGGGTGGCGCCACAGGCCGGGGGACTGGTGGGCGACGCAGTTCATGTCGAACGCGTTGAAGAGGATCTCGCGGCCGGAGGGGCGGTTCTCGGTCATGATCGAGCTTTCGGTTCGTCGGGTCAGAGAGTGCCGGTGCGCGGCGGCCGCTGCCCGGTGAGACGGAAACGGCCGAGGTGCTGGTACTTCCAGCGCACCGGGTCGTGCAGCGTGTGGGTGCGGGCATTGCGCCAGTGACGATCGAAATTGCCGGCCCGCGCCACCGCTCGGGTGCCGGAGACCTCGAAACCGCCCTCGGTGACGGCCAGAGCGGCCTCCGCGGCGAGGATCTTCAGCGCCGCGACCGCGAGAGTGGCCTCGGTCGCGTTGTCCTCATCGGGCTGCCGGTGGACGGCGTCGACGGCTTCCCCCGCGACCCGCAGCTGGGCCCGGGCAGCCCGGACGCGGACGTCGAGCTCACCGATCCGTTGGATCGTCAACGGGTCATCGACCGCCTTGGTCACGCCGGCCTCGTGATGGGGCCGCGAGGTCGTCCGGACGAAGGCGGCGGCCTCGGCCAGGGCGCCCTCGGCGATGCCGGTGTCGATCGCGCCGTGCAGCAGCTGGGCGTACGCGCCGTAGCCGTACGGTCCGCTGACGGCGTCGCCACGCCGTACCACCCGCGCGGCGGGGACCCGGACGTCGTCGAGATGCACCTGTCCGCTCGCGGTGGTGCGCTGGCCCATGCCGTCCCAGTCGTCGAGGACGGTCACCCCGTCGGCGTCGCGGCGGACGAAGGCCACCGCGTTCTCACCGCTGCCGTCGAGCTCGGCCAGCACCGGGATCCAGGTGGCGAAGAGCGCGCCGGTCGCGTACCCCTTGCGCCCGTTCAGCCGGTAGCCGCGGTCGCCGTCGGGGGTCAGCACGGTGCTGATCGACAGGGCGGTCGGCCCCTTCAGTTCCGACTGCGCGTTGCCCAGGCGGGCGCCGTGCAGCACCTCGTCGTACAGCTCCTCACGCAGCGGCTCAGCTGCGGCGAGGCGGAGGAGATTGAGATACACGAAGTGCGAGTGGGGGATCTGGGCGATGTTCGGATCCGCGGTGGCGAGGATCCGGATCACCTGGGCGATCGTCGAGGGCGTGGCGCCGGCGCCACCGGATTCCCGCGGGATGCTGAGCGCCAGCAGACCGCTCGCGCTGAGGACCTCGACCTCCGCGGCGGGCAGGATGCGCCGGGCGTCGCGTTCGGCGGCTCCGCGGGCGAATGTGGAGGCCAACCGCTCGGCGGCGGCGAAGGCCTCCTCCGGGTCGAGCACGGGAACGCGCTGGGCGGCGGCGGTCTCCCGGTCTGCGGGCGGGTGACGGAGAATGTCGGTCATCGCCGCCTGCCCCTCAGATCGCCGCGGCGAAGGGCACGTGACTGACGGCCGGCTCGTCCCGGCGCGCCGGATGAGCCCACACGCCGCGCTCCTCCAGGATGGGGAGGACGCCCTCCCCGAACCAGTACGCCTCTTCCAGGTGCGGGTACCCACTCAGCACGAACTTCGTCAGCCCCAGCGCCGCGTACTCCTGGATCCGGTCGGCGACCTCGGTGTGGGATCCGACCAGGGCGGTCCCGGCGCCGCCGCGGACCAGGCCGACGCCGGCCCAGAGATTCGGCGACACGACGAGATCGTCCTTGGTGCCGCGGTTGAGCTCCAGCATCCGGCGTTGGCCCTCCGATTCCGAGCGCCGCAGACCGGCCTGCACGCGTTCGATCTGTTCCGGCGCGATGCCGTCCAGCAGCCGGCCGGCGGCGGCCCACGCCTCCTCGGCGGTGTCGCGGGTGATGACGTGCAGGCGGATGCCGTAGTCGACCCGGCGGTGTCGCTCGTCGACGAGCCCCTGGATCCAGGCGATCTTCTGCCGCACCGCGGCCGGCGGCTCGCCCCAGGTCAGATAGACGTCGCAATTGTCGGCGAAGACCGGCCCGGCCGCGCCGGAGGAGCCACCGAAGTAGAGCGGCGGGCGCGGCGGCCTCCGGTGCAGCGTGGCGCCGTCGAGATCGAAATAGTGGCCGTGGTGGTCCACCGGCGCGGTCGACTCCCACAGCCGTCGGAAGACCTGCAGGAACTCATCGCACCGGGCGTACCGGCCGGCCTTGTCCTCGTAGTCGCCATAGGCGCGCTGCTCGTGCGATTCGCCACCGGTGACGACGTTGAGCAGCAGCCGTCCGTCGGTCTGCCACTGCAGAGTGGCTGCCATCTGGGCGGCGAGGGTGGGGGAGATGGCACCGGGCCGCAGCGCGACCAGGAACTTGACCCGTTCGGTGCGGCCGGCGAGCAGGGCCGCCGTGATCCAGGCATCCTCGCACCAGGCGCCGGTCGGGATGAGCATGCCCTCGAACCCCAGTTCGTCCGCGGCGGTGGCGATCTGGGTGAGGTATTTGACCGAAGCCGGCCGGTCCTTGATCGCGGTGTAGGCCGGTAGACCGTGGCCACCGCCGATGATCTGGCGGGAATCGCCGTAGGTGGGCAGGAACCAGTGGAAGTCCAACAAGACGGAGTCAGTCCTTTCGTGCTGTTCAGGAGCGGTGGCGGGTGCGTCCACCGGGGTGTTCGGTGCTCGGATCAGACAGTGGTCGGATCAGACAGTCGTCGGATCCGACAGCTCGCTGGAGGGGACAGCTCGTCGGATCAGACAGTGGTCCGGGCGTACGGCAGGGCGTCGACGAACGCGTCCAGGGTGGCGTCGAGGCGGTGCACCGCGGACTCGTGCAGCCGTACGCTGCCGTCCGGGCCGACGGTGAGCTGGGTGTCGGTGACCAGGTGGCTCTGCACCACGTGGCGGGCGCCGAGGGCCTGCAGGACCGGCCGCAGGGCGTAGTCGAGGGCGAGGGCATGGGCCAGCGAGCCGCTGGTGGCCAGCGGCAGCACCGTCTTGCCTTCCAGGGCGGTCTGCGGCAGCAGATCGAGCCAGGCCTTGAGCGCGCCGGAGAACGACGCCTTGTAGACCGGAGTGACGATGACCACCCCGTCCGCCCGGTCCACCGCTTCCTGACTGGCCCGGATCTCCGCATTGCCGAAGTCGGCGTGCAGCAGAGCCTCGGCCGGCAGGTCACGGACGGACAGGTGATCGACCTGGTGACCCTCTGCGGCCAGCTGGGCGCCGACGAGGTGGGCCAGGGCGTTGCCCCGCGACGTGGCGGACGGGCTGCCGGAGACGGTGAGCAGGTGGGTCATGAGAGGCCTTTCCGGGACGCGGGGAGGGGCGATGCTTCGACACCTCGACGCTAATGCCGGCCATAAGCAGCGTCAATACACTAGCAAATCAATAGGGATTATTGCGATAAATCGGCGTCTTTCCGAGGATCGAGCGTGCCGGGTCGCGGAACAAGAGTCTGCGCAGCCGGCGGGTGACGGAATGGGAAAGGGGGAGCGCGCCGGTGATCGCGTCGTCAGTGGTTCATCCAGGCGTCCGCACTGGTGGTCAGCGCCGTTACCCGCTCGTTGAAGTGCCCGCTCGCCAGCTCGCTGAGCGTGGTCGAGTCCAGTACGGCCCGCAGTGAGGCCCGTACCGCGACCCAGAGGGTCGGCAGGTGGTGGGTGGCGCCGCGGTATTCGGTGTCCTGTGGGCGCAGGCCCCGGACCTCCCAGAGCGGGCCGTCCACCGCCCGCATGATGTCGCCGATGGTGATGGCGTCACTGCCGCGGGACAGGAAATAGCCGCCCCGGGAGCCGCGCAGGCTGGTGATCAGGCCGGCCCGTCGCAGGTCGGCGAAGATCGCCTCCATGAACTTGCGGGGCAGGTCCTCCTGTTGGGCGACGGAATCGAGGGTGACCGGCTCGGCCGGGTCGGCGGTCGCCAGGTGCACCATCGCGCGGACGGCGTACTCGGTGCGCGCAGAGAGGTTCACAGCCGCATAGTAGTTGACGGCCTCACGCTCGGTGGTGAGCGACGGTCTGCCATCTCCGATCGGCATCGCCGGAGGTCGGGCCGACGGTGTCGCCGGCCGCGGTGAAGCCCTTGGCCCGGCCGGTGTCGGTGGGGCCCCACAGGGTCGTCGGGGTCTCCCGTCGGACCAGCGGGATGACCTCCTCGGCGAACCTGGCCAGTTGCTCGTCCTGGTGACCGGGCTCCAGGTGGTGGTTGAGGCTGAAGGACTGGACGTCGTGTCCGTACGCCCGGTGGTAGTCCAGGATCTTCTCGGCGATCCGCTCGGGTGACCCGACCAGGGCGGGGCCGTGGTCCACCGCCTCCTCGATGCTGCGGAACGAGGTGACCTTGCCGCGGGCCGCCGGATCGTGTCGGCGCCGGTCCGCGGCGCGGACCTGTCCCTCGTAGAGGGGCCGGTACTGCTCGATCGCCTGTTCGGTCGTGTCGGCGATGAACAGGGTGCCCGATCCCGCCCCGACGTACGCTGTGGCCGGGTCGTGGCCGTGGGCGATGTAGTGCTCGCGGTAGCGGTCGATGAGTTCCCGGTAGGCCTCGCGCGGCTGCAGCGCGTTGGCCGAGAAGATCGGGTCCCCCCACCGGGCGGCCAGGTCGACGGCGAAGGTCGAGGTGGCCGACCCGTGCCAGATCCGGAACGGCCCGTCGAACGGGCGCGGCAGGGTGGTGGCGTGTTCCAGTGGCGGGCGGTGGCGACCGGTCCAGGTGACGTCCTCCTCACTCAGGAGACGGCGCAGCAGGAGGTAGTTCTCCTCCAGGTACTCGTACTGCAAGCGGATGTCGCGCCCCAGGATCGGGTACTGCAGCACCTCGTTGCCCTTGCCGATGACGATTTCCAGGCGCCCTCGGGAGAGCTGGTCGACGGTGGCCAGGTCCTCGGCCACCCGCACCGGGTCCAGCAGCGAGAGCACGGTCACCCCGGTGCTCAGCAGGATCCGCTCGGTGCGGGCGGCGAGGGCACCCAGGATGACGGTCGGGGCCGAGGAGAGCACGTCGCCGGCGTGACGCTCGCCGATCGCGAAGGAGTCGATGCCGAGCCGCTCGGCGAGGACGGCGGTCTCGACCACCCGACGGAGCCGCTCGTCGGCCGGGACGCGTTCACCGGTGACGGGGTGGGCGGGGTTGAAGACGATGTCGAGCAGCTGGAAGCGCACGGTCGGGCACCTTTCGGTCGTGGGGACGGCCGCCGCCGGCGGTCGGTGAGGGGGTGGCGGGCGGAACGGGCGACGCCGACGGCTCCGGGGCGGGGTCGGTGGTGTCGTGGTGGCTCCGGCAACCGGCCAGGGCCCAGGAGAACAACTCGTGGAGGGCCTGCCCGGGGTGGTATGCCTCGGTCCCGGCGACCACCGGGAGGGCCAGAGTCCCGGTGAACTCGGTCGACACGGCGATCAGGGTCGTCCGTGCAGCGCTGTCGGCCATGGTGCTCCTGGGATGCGGGGGTCAGCGGTGGCCGGACCCTCGGACGGTGGTTGTCAGAAAAACCTACAGGTGGAATAGTGTATTGACAAGGCTTATGTACATCATTAGGTTCCCTTCTGCCTGGCGGTCCGGGAGCGAGCACCTTCGCCGGTCCCTGCGTCGCCTCGACCTCTCCCAGAACCAGAAGGATGCGAATCCATGGCCGTTCATCTCTCGACCCGTGTCGGCACTGCCGCGGCGCTGCTGGCGCTGTCGGGCCCTCTGCTGACCGCCTGCAGCACCGCGGGCGCGACCGCCGACGCCGCCGCCGACGCCCACCCGGTCGCCGGCGGCACGCTCCGCTACGGCCTGTCCCAGGCCCCCACCTGCGCCGACCCGGCGCAGTCGGGCACCAACCAGACGATCTACGTGACCCGTACGGTGGTCGACTCACTGACCGACCAGAATCCGAAGACCGGCGAGATCGTCCCGTGGCTCGCCGAGTCCTGGACCGTCTCCCCGGATGCGAAGACCTTCACCTTCAAGCTCCGCCCCGGGGTGACCTTCAGCGACGGGAGCGCGCTCGACGCGCAGGCGGTGAAGGCCAATTTCGACGCCATCACCAGCACCCTCAAGGCGAAGGCGCCGCTGGCGTCGAGCTACCTGGCCGGCTACCAGGGCAGCACCGCCGTCGATGCGCAGACCGTGGAGATCCGCTTCGACCGGCCCAACGCGCAGTTCCTCCAGGCCACCTCCACCTCACAGTTGGGTATCGTCTCCGCCGCCGACACCGCGAAGTCCGCCGAGGACCGGTGCGCCACGGTGGTCGGCTCCGGTCCGTTCGTCTACGACTCGTACGTCCAGGAGAAGTCGGCCAGCGTCGTCCGCCGGGCCGGCTACAACTGGGCCTCGTCGGCCGTCCACCACACCGGGGAGGCCTACCTCGACCGGATCGACTTCACCGTCGTACCGGAATCGGGCGTCCGCGCGGGCAGCGTGGCGTCCGGGCAGCTGGACGCCGGCTCCGATGCGCTCACCCAGGACGCACCGGTCATCCAGGGCGCCGGCGGCCGGATCCTCAGCGTGTCCAACCCGGGGGTCCCCTTCGGGTTCCAGCCGAACGTGCAGCGCGGCCCCCTGCAGGACCCGGCCGTACGACAGGCACTGATCAGCGCCGTGAACCGTCAGGAGCTCGTCGACACCGTCGTCGGGGCCGACTTCAAGCCCGCCACCTCGTCACTGGCCTCCAGCACCCCCGGCTACCGCGCCGTCGCCGCGGTGACGTACGACCCGGACAGGTCCCGGAAGATCCTGGACCAGGCCGGCTGGGTCCCTGGTGCGGACGGCATCCGGGTGAAGGACGGCCAGCGGCTGACGTTCAGCGTCAGCTTCACCTCGGTCTTCGCCGGCAACCAGGCGATCCTGGAGCTCGTCCAGCAGCAGTTCAAGGCGGTCGGGGTCGACCTGCAGCTGAAGCTGCAGACGACCGCGGAGAACACCGCGGCGCAGAACGCCAAGGACTTCGATGCCGTCTACTACAACTCCACCCGGGCCGACGGTGACATCCTCCGGACGACCTTCGGGGTCACCCAGGGGCGCAACTTCAACAACCGCACCGCGCCGACGCAGCTGGACGAGACGCTGGTCAACCAGCAGACCGCGACCGATGCGACCGAGCGCAACGCCGACCTGGCCACCGCGCAGCAGCAGGTGATCGACGAGGGGCTGTGGATCCCCACCATCGAGCTGTCCCAGGCGATCGGCGCCGCCGGCAAGGTGAAGGACCTCTCCTTCGACGCCTCCTCCCGGCTCACCTTCTACGACACCTGGCTGGGGGCCTGACCGATGGCCGGTTACCTGGTGCGGCGGCTGCTGCAGTCGGCCGGAGTCCTGTGGGCCGCCTTCACCCTCTCGTTCCTGATCCTCTACCTGCTGCCCTCCGATCCGATCAGCATGATGGTCGACGGGGTGGCGGAGGCCGGAACGCTCGACCCGGCGGCGACCGCCCAGCTGAAGGCCCGCTACGGCCTCGACCTGCCGGTCTGGCAGCAGTACCTGCAGAGCCTCCGGGGCGCGGTCGGCGGTGATCTCGGCCTGTCGATCACCACCGGCCGGCCGGTGACCGGGCTGATCGGGACGGCCCTGCCGAGCACCCTCGCACTGGCCGGCGCCGCGCTGGGCCTCGCCCTGCTGGCCGGGGCCGGGCTCGCCGTCGCGACGGCCTGGACCCGGTCGCGGCGCCTCAAGGCGTTCCTGCGGGCGCTGCCGCCGGTCTCCACCGCGCTGCCGACCTTCTGGGTCGGTCTGGTGTTGGTCCAGATCTTCTCGTTCGGACTGCGGCTCCTGCCGGCCTTCGGCGACTCCGCACCGGTGCACGTGATCCTGCCCGCCCTCACCCTCGCCCTGCCGACCGGGGCGGTGATCGCCCAGGTGCTCGGCGATGCGCTGGAGTCGACGCTGCACCGACCCTTCATCGCCACCGCCCGGGCCAAGGGCGTCAGCCGGCGCCGGATCCTCGGCCATCACGCCTTCCGGCCCGCGGCGGTGAACGCCCTGACGGTGGCCGGGGTCATCGTCGGCAACCTGCTGGCCGGCTCCGTCGTCGTCGAGACGGTCTTCGCGCGCAACGGTGTCGGTCGGCTCACCCAGCAGGCGGTCCTCACCCAGGACATCCCGGTGGTCCAGGGGGTGGTGATGCTCTGCGCGACAGTCTTCGTGGTGATCAACCTCGCCGTCGACCTGGCCTACCCGTTACTGGACCCGCGGATCTCCGCGGCATCCGGCCCGGCGGCGTCGGGTCCGGGCCGGCCCGCCGACCCGGCCGCGGTGGCTGCGCCCGCCACGACACCTCGGGACGAGGAGCTGGTCCATGCCTGAGACGGTCCTGCAGGCCCGCCAATCGGCGACCCCGGCCACCCCGGCTGTCCCGATCGCCGGTCCGACCCGCCGCCCGTCCCAGAGCGGGGGTCTGCGCGGTGCGCTGCCGACCTGGCTGGTCCGGCACGGCGGCACGGTCCTCGCCGGTGCGGTCCTGCTGCTGGTGATCACCGCGGCGGTGACGCCGCACCTGCTGGCGCCGGGGGATCCGTTGCTCAGCGTCCCGTCGCACCGGCTGCGACCACCCGGACCGCAGCACTGGTTCGGGACCGACCAGCTGGGCCGCGACCTCTACACCCGGATCGTGTACGGCGCCGGCCGATCGCTGACCGCCACCACCCTGGCCGTGGGGATCGCGCTGGGGGTCGGGTCCGTCCTGGGCCTGCTGGCCGGTGCCGTCGGGGGGACGGTCGACACGGTCCTGATGCGTACGGTCGACGTCCTGTTGTCCGTCCCGTCGCTGCTGTTGTCGCTGGCCCTGGTCACCGCCCTGGGCTTCGGCACCGTCAACGTGGCGATCGCGGTGGGCGTCTCGCTGGTCGCCAGCTTCGCCCGGGTGATGCGCTCGGAGGTCCTCCGCGTGAAGCACGCGCCCTACATCGAGGCCGCCCGGGCCTCGGGAGTGCGGCCGGCCGGCATCCTGGCGCGGCACATCCTGCCGAACTCGGTGCTGCCGGTGCTGTCACTGGCCGCGGTGGAGTTCGGCGGCGCCGTACTGGCCATCTCTGCCCTCAGCTTCCTCGGCTTCGGTGCGGCGCCACCGACACCCGAGTGGGGGTCGCTGATCGCCGACGGCCGCAACTACCTCGCCACCGCCTGGTGGCTCTCCACCTTGCCCGGTCTGGTGATCGTCGCCACCGTCCTCGCGGCGAACGTCCTCGCCCGGGCCCTGGCTCCGGAGGAACACCGATGACCGCGCCCTCGACCCGGCCGTTGCTGGCCATCGACGACCTGTCGGTGGCGTACGGACGGGGGGCGGTGCCGGCGGTCCGCGGCGTGAGCCTGACCGTCCGACCCGGCGAGGTGGTGGCCCTCGTCGGGGAGTCCGGCTCCGGCAAGTCGACCACCGCCCATGCGGTGCTGGGCCTGCTGCCGACGAGCGCCGTCACCGCCGGCGGCAGCGTCACCTTCGACGGTGACCGGCTCGACGGGGCGGGGGAGCGGGCGATGACGGCCATCCGCGGCCGCCGGATCGGATTCGTGCCGCAGGATCCGGGCACGTCGCTCAACCCGGTGCACACCGTCGGCGAGCAGATCGCGGAGGTGCTGCGGGTCCACCGGCTCGCGGATCGCCGAGCGGCCCGGGTCCGGGCCGTCGAGATCCTCGAGCGCGCCGGGATCGATGATCCTGCGCTGCGCGCCCGCCAGTACCCCCACCAGCTCTCCGGCGGCCAGCGCCAACGCGTCCTGATCGGGATCGCCACCGCCTGCTCACCGCAGCTGGTGGTCGCCGACGAGCCCACCTCGGCCCTGGACGTCACGGTCCAGCGCCGGATCCTCGACCATCTGGCGGAGATGACCCGGGCGATCGGCAGCGCGGTGCTGCTGATCACCCACGATCTGGCGGTGGCGTCCGATCGGGCGGATCGGGTGGTGGTGATGCGGGGCGGTGCCGTGGTGGAGCAGGGGCCGACCCGGGAGATCCTCGCCTCCCCGCGCCACGACTACACCCGCCGGCTCCTCGCCGCCGCACCGGGCATCGGCGCACACCGTCACCTCTCCGTCCACCGGCCGGCGCTGCCCGCCGGCGGGCCGGTGCTCCGCCTGGCCGGGATCCACAAGACCTTCGACCTGGGCCGTGGGATCCGGCTGCCCGCGGTCCGCGGGATCGACCTCGAGGTCCCCCGCGGCGGCACGCTGGCGGTGGTCGGGGAATCCGGCTCGGGCAAGTCGACCACCGCGCGGATCGCGATGCGCCTGGAACAGCCGGATCGCGGCAGCGTCGAGTTCGACGGGCGACCGATCACCCTGCTGCGCGGCACCGCCCTGCGTGCCCTGCGCCGGCGGATCCAGATCGTCCAACAGAACCCGTACGCCTCGCTGGACCCCCGGATGACGATCGGTGCCATCATCGCCGAACCGCTGCGGGCCTTCGGGCTCGGCGAACGGGCGTCCCGCGCCCGCGTCGTCCACGACCTGGCGGCCTCGGTGGCGCTGGACCCCGAGCATCTGGACCGCCGGCCGGCGGAACTCTCCGGCGGGCAGCGACAGCGCGTCGCCATCGCCCGCGCCCTGGCCCCTGGCCCGGACCTGCTCGTTCTCGACGAGCCGGTCTCCGCCCTCGACGTGTCCGTCCAGGCCCGCATCCTCGAGCTGCTCGAACGACTGCAACGGGAACGCGGCCTGAGCTACCTCTTCATCACCCACGACCTGGCGGTCGCCCGGCGGATCGCCGACCGGGTCGCGGTGATGCGGGCCGGGGTGGTCGTCGAGCACGGCCCGGCCGCCGAGGTCTTCGACCATCCGACCGACGACTACACCCGCGCCCTGCTGGACGCCATCCCCGGAAAGGCCTTCGACCATGCCGTCCACTCCTGACCCCGCCTCCTGGCGACCTCAGCCCTCGCCCCGGCCATACCCGCTGGTCGGCGTCGACCTGCCCGGTGCCGGCGCCCATCCGCAGGCCTGGCGCCGGGAGGACTCCCGCGCCGAGGAGCTCTTCGGCCCCCGCTACTGGGCCGATCTCACCGGCCGGCTCGACGCGGCCGGGGCCGACATCGCCTTCTTCCCGGACCGGTTCGGCGTGGCGAGCGGCCCGGGCACGGTCCGCGGACGGCTGGAGGCGCTCGGCACCGCGGCCCGGCTCTCGACGACCACGCGACGGATCGGGTTGGTCCCGACCCAGACGACCACCCACACCGAACCGTTCCACGTGGCCAAGGCGGTGCAGAGCTTGGACCACACCACCCGGGGTCGCGCCGGGTGGCAGGTTGATGTCTCTGCCGACCCGGCCGGCTACCGGCTCTTCGGCCGCAAGGAGGTCCAGGATCCCGCTGACCTGTGGGACGAGGCCGCGGAGGTGATCGAGGTGGCCTCCCGGCTGTGGGACTCGTGGGAGGACGACGCCGAGATCCGCGACGTCGCGACCGGCCGCTTCGTCGACCGGGAGAAGCTCCACTACATCGACTTCGTCGGCCGGCACTTCTCGGTGAAGGGCCCCTCCATCACCCCCCGGTCCCCGCAGGGCCGGCCGGTCGTCGTCATCGCCGTCACCGATCAGGCCTCCCGGGCGGTGGCGGTGCGCACCGCGGACATCATCCGGGTGGCCGCGGACGACGTCGACGCCGCGGAGGCCCTCGCCGGTGAGCTCCGCCGGGAGGCGGGTGACCGGGAGCTGCGCATCCTGCTCGACGTCGACGCCCACGTCGACGCCGACGAGGCGACCGCGATCCGTGAGCTCGCCCAGTTGGAGGAATGGGCCGGGGAGCCCTACCGCGGCCGGACCCTGCTCCGGGTCGGCTCCGCTGCTTCGCTGGTCGGGCTGATCACCGACGTCGGGGCCCGGCCCCCGCTGGACGGGGTGGTGCTGCGTCCGCTGGCACTGGCCGGCGGTGTCACTGTCCTGACCCAGCACGTCCTGCCGGCGCTCCGCCCGCCGGAGCTCGCCCGCGACGACACCACTCTGCGGGAGCTGCTCGGGCTGAGCCGCCCGGCGAACCGTTACGCAGCCTGAGGAGACCACCGACCATGACACCACGCCCGAAGCAGATCCACCTCGCCGCGCACTTCCCCGGGGTGAACAACACGACCGTGTGGACCGACCCACGGTCCCGCAGCCAGATCGACATCGACTCCTTCGTGCATCTGGCCCGCAAGGCCGAGGAGGGCCTGTTCGACTTCTTCTTCCTGGCCGAGGGGCTGCGGTTGCGCGAGCAGGGCAACCGGATCTTCGATCTGGACGTCGTCGGACGACCCGACACCTTCACCGTCCTGCAGGCGATCGCCGGGGTGACCACCCGGCTCGGCCTGGCCGCCACGATCAACACCACGTTCAACGAGCCGTACGAGCTGGCCAAGCAGTTCGCTACCCTCGACCATCTGTCCGAGGGGCGGGCGGCGTGGAACATCGTCACCTCCCCCGATGCGTTCACCGGTGAGAACTTCCGCCGCGGCGGCTTCCTCGACTACGGTCTGCGCTACGACCGGGCGGCCGCCGTGGTGTCGGCCGCCCGCCGGCTGTGGGACAGCTGGGGTCGCCCGCCGCGGATCGACCGGGCCGCCGGTGTCTTCGCCGCCGACGAGGACCTGGCCCCGGTGGACCTCCATGACGGCCACGTCGACATCACCGGCCGGTTCGAAGTGCCGCGGTCACCACAGGGCCAGCCGGTGCTGCTGCAGGCCGGGGACTCGTCGGCGGGCCGCGAGTTCGCGGCCGGCCACGCCGAGGTGATCTTCTCCCGGCACGGCACCCTCGCCGACGGCCAGGCGTTCTATGCCGACGTCAAGCGGCGGCTGCCGGCGTACGGCCGGCACGCCGACGACCTCAAGATCCTGCCCGGCGTGTCGGTCGTGCTCGGCGACACCCGTCAGGAGGCCGAGGACAACGCCCGCCGGATCGCCCGCCAACAGGTCGGCCCGCAGACGGCGATCGCCTTCCTGGAACAGGTGTGGGGGACCGACCTCAGCGGCTACGACCCGGACGGTCCGCTGCCCGCCGTCGATCCCTCGCCACACGCGACGATCACCCGCGGACGGGTGCGTCACGACCGGGATCCGGTCGCGGTGGCCGCCGCCTGGCGAGCCCGGGCGGAGACCGAGGGGTTGAGCATCCGGGACCTGGTCATCGCCGAGACCCACCGCCAGCAGTTCGTCGGCACCGCCGACCAGGTGGCCGACGAGATGAACCGGTACGTGCAGTCCGACGCCTGCGACGGCTTCATCCTGGTTCCGCACCTGACCCCCGGCGGTCTGGACGACGTCATCGACCGGGTGGTGCCCCGGCTCCAGGACCGGGGCGTGTTCCGTACGTCGTATGAGGGCGCCACCCTGCGCGATCTGCTCGGATCGCGCCCCGCGGTGTCGTTCGCTGCTGTCCCGTCGGGTCCGTCTGCGGCATCGGGTCCCGGGGATCCGGGTCCCGCGGCATCGTCGACCGGCCGGCGCGGCCCGGTGGGGGTCCGCGGATGAGCACCGTGCCGCTGTCCGTGCTCGACCTCGCCCCGATCGCCGAGGGCTCGACCGCCCGCCAGGCGCTGCGCAACACCCTCGACCTCGCCCGCCGGGCCGAGGTCTGGGGGTATCGCCGCTACTGGGTGGCCGAGCACCACTTCGTTGCGGTGGCCTCCTCCTCGCCGGCCGTGCTGGCCGGTGCCATCGCGGCGGCCACCTCGCGGATCAGGGTCGGCGTGGCCGCTGTCCAGCTCGGCTACACCACCGCCGCCGCGATCGCCGAATCCTTCGGCACCCTGGAGGCACTCCACCCGGGGCGGATCGATCTCGGTATCGGCCGGTCCGGACAGCGCAAGGCCGAGGCCGCCGCGGCGCGCGCCGGGGACAGCCCGGCGCGGCGGCAGCCCCCGGTGCCCCGGGCGACCCGGATCGTGGACGGGGTGGTCGTGCCGCCGCCGGTCCCGCTGGATGCGCTGTTCGCTGCTCCCCGGACGGCGGCTACCTTCGGGGTGCTCCAGCAGGCCGGGGCGGCGAGCCCGGACTTCGAGACCCAGGTCGACGACATCCTGGCGTTCTTCCGCGGTGAGTTCCGCACCCGGGAGGGGGTCGCCTTCGAGGCCACCCCGGCCACCGGCGAACACCCGGAGCTGTGGGTGTTCGGCAGCAGTGCCGGCCCGTCGGCTGCGTTGGCGGGCCGCCTGGGCTTGCCGTTCGGGGCCAACTACCACGTCAGCCCGTCGTCCACCCTGGAGGCTGTCGCGGCCTATCGCGACGCCTTCCGGCCGTCCGCTGTGTTGGCGGAGCCGTACGTCGTCGTCTCCGCCGACGTGGTGGTGGCCGACTCGGACGACCGGGCCCGGGAGCTCGCCTCCACCTACGGGCACTGGGCCTATTCGATCCGCTGCGGAGAGGGGGCCCGGCCCTACCCGGACCCTTCCCGGGCCCGCGCGCTGACCGCGGCGGAGGAGGCGGTCGTCGCCGACCGGCTGGTCACCCAGTTCGTCGGGACCGGTCCCACGGTGGTCGAGCGGCTGGAGGCGCTCCGTACCGCCACCGGCGCCGATGAGCTCGTGGTGACCTCGATGACGCACGACCACCGCGACCGGCTGCGATCCTTCGAGCTGCTCGCCCGGGCCTGGGGACTGTGATCGCGGGCCGGGCGCGATGGGGGCCCGGCCCCGCGTACGTTCCGGCCCCGCGTACGCTCCGGGGCGACGGGACGCTCCCCGAGGCGCGGGCGGACCGGGCACCGGCACGGGCGGGGTGGCGGAGTGGCGGGATCGCCGGGACGGCTGCGCGTGCCGCGGGGACGTGGTTGGATCAAACCTGCACGGGAACCGTGATATCTTGACGTCAAGAGAAAACTGTCGAGGGAGCTGTATTCATGAGCGTCAACAGCCTGGGTGCCAAGGCCGGCCTGGAGGTCAACGGCACGAACTACGAGATCTTTCGTCTGGACGCGGTCGAGGGCTCCGAGCACCTCCCGTACTCCCTGAAGGTCCTGCTGGAGAACCTGCTCCGCACCGAGGACGGCGCCAACATCACCGCCGACGACATCAAGGCTCTGGCGGCCTGGGATCCGGACGCCCAGCCGAGCAAGGAGATCCAGTTCACCCCGGCCCGGGTGATCATGCAGGACTTCACCGGCGTGCCGTGCGTGGTGGACCTGGCGACCATGCGTGAGGCGATCACCGACCTCGGTGGCGACCCGGCCAAGGTCAACCCGCTCTCCCCGGCCGAGATGGTGATCGACCACTCCGTCATCGTCGAGCACTTCGGCACCCCCGAGGCTTTCGCGCAGAACGTGGACGTCGAGTACCAGCGCAACCGCGAGCGCTACCAGTTCCTCCGCTGGGGCCAGACTGCCTTCGACGACTTCAAGGTGGTCCCCCCGGGCACCGGCATCGTGCACCAGGTCAACATCGAGAACCTCGCCCGGGTGGTCTTCCCCCGTGAGGTCAACGGTGTCCTGCAGGCCTACCCCGACACCTGCGTCGGCACCGACTCGCACACCACCATGGTCAACGGCCTCGGCGTCGTCGGCTGGGGCGTCGGTGGCATCGAGGCCGAGGCAGCGATGCTCGGCCAGCCGGTCTCCATGCTGATCCCGCGCGTCGTCGGCTTCAAGCTCACCGGCTCGCTCAACGAGGGCGTCACCGCCACCGACCTGGTCCTCACCATCACCGAGATGCTGCGCAAGCACGGCGTGGTCGGCAAGTTCGTCGAGTTCTACGGCGAGGGCCTCGCCTCCATCCCGCTGGCCAACCGCGCCACCATCGGCAACATGTCGCCGGAGTACGGCTCCACCATCGCGGTGTTCCCGATCGACGACCACACCATCGACTACCTCCGGCTCACCGGCCGCTCCGAGGATCAGATCGCGCTGGTCGAGGCGTACGCCAAGACCCAGGGCCTGTGGCTCGACACCACGCACGAGGCCAAGTACTCCGAGTACCTCGAGCTGGACCTGTCGACGGTGGTCCCGTCGATCTCCGGCCCGAAGCGCCCGCAGGACCGCATCCTGCTGTCGGAGGCCAAGGCCAAGTTCGAGCAGACGGTGCCCTCCTACACCGAGGACCCGAAGGCCACCGTGCCGGTCACCCTGGCCGACGGCACCTCGTTCGATCTGCCGAACGGTGCGGTGACCGTCGCCGCGATCACCTCCTGCACCAACACCTCCAACCCGTCGGTGATGCTCGGCGCGGCCCTGGTCGCCAAGAAGGCCGTCGAGAAGGGCCTGACGCCGAAGCCGTGGGTGAAGACCTCGGTCGCCCCCGGCTCGCAGGTCGTCACCGACTACTACGAGAAGTCCGGGCTGCAGCAGTACCTCGACACCCTGAAGTTCAACACCGTCGGCTACGGCTGCACCACCTGCATCGGCAACACCGGCCCGCTGATCCCCGAGGTCTCGGCGGCCGTCAACGACAACGACATGGCGGTCACCGCGGTGCTCTCGGGCAACCGCAACTTCGAGGGCCGGATCAGCCCCGACGTGAAGATGAACTACCTCGCCTCGCCGATGCTGGTCATCGCGTACGCCCTGGCCGGCACGATGGACATCGACCTGAACAACGAGCCGATCGGCCGGGACCCGAAGGACTGCAGCGACGTCTACCTGCGTGACATCTGGCCCACCCAGGCCGAGATCGACGAGGTCGTCGCCTCCTCCATCTCCCCGGAGATGTTCACCAAGGACTACGCCGACGTCTTCAAGGGCGACGAGCGCTGGCGTTCGCTGCCCACCCCGGAGGGCAAGACCTTCACCTGGGACCAGGCCTCCACCTACGTCCGCAAGGCCCCGTACTTCGACGGCATGCCGGAGACCCCCGAGCCGGTCGGCGACATCACCGGCGCCCGCGTCCTGCTGAAGCTCGGCGACTCGGTGACTACCGACCACATCTCGCCGGCCGGCAACATCAAGGCCGACTCGCCGGCCGGCACGTACCTCGCGGGCCACGGTGTGGAGCGCAAGGACTTCAACTCGTACGGCTCCCGGCGCGGCAACCACGAGGTGATGATCCGCGGCACCTTCGCCAACATCCGGCTCCGCAACCAGATCGCCCCGGGCACCGAGGGTGGCTTCACCCGCGACTTCACCCAGGCCGAGGGTCCGGTGACCACCGTGTTCGACGCCTCCGAGGCCTACCGCGCCGCCGGCACCCCGCTGGTCGTCCTGGGCGGCAAGGAGTACGGCTCGGGCTCGTCCCGTGACTGGGCCGCCAAGGGCACCATGCTGCTGGGCGTCAAGGCCGTCATCGTCGAGTCGTACGAGCGCATCCACCGCTCGAACCTGATCGGCATGGGTGTCCTTCCGCTGCAGTTCCCGGCCGGCGAGTCGCACGAGTCGCTCGGCCTGACCGGTGAGGAGACCTTCGACATCTCCGGTGTCGCGGAGCTCAACACCGGGGTCACCCCGAAGACGGTGCAGGTGACCGCCACCCGTCCCGACGGCTCGGTCGTCGAGTTCGAGGCCGTGGTGCGGATCGACACCCCCGGTGAGGCCGACTACTACCGCAACGGCGGCATCCTGCAGTACGTGCTGCGGCACATGAAGGCCGCTGCCTGAACGAGGGCAGCCTGATCCTCGGCGTCGGCTGAGGGCAGCAGATCGTACCGAGGCTGGGGCCGGTCGGGTGGGAGACCATCCGACCGGCCCCGCCAGGTGTCCGGCGGGTGCTCACACGGTGGTCGTCGACCGGCTGTGCGTTCCCGCGGGGTGTTCCTCCGGGGCCGTCACCGGACAGCGGCCGGTTGCGGCGCTAGCGTGGAGCCGTGACGCCGCGCATCCCGAGCCACGACGCCGGTCTGGCCCCCACCTTCCGTGCGTTCGTCGACGCCCTGCAAGCCGTCGACCCGCGCCTGGTCGAGCGCTTCTTCGTGCCCGGTGAGCAGACCCTGCTCGGTCGCGCCGGCGGCATGGTGGTGGGCTTCGGCTCGGTGGTGGAGGCGGTCCGCGCTGATCCACTGCCGGCGATCGAGGGGCTGGTGCAGACCCATCAGCGTGAGATCGGGCCCGAGGGCACCCTGATCACCCTCACCCACCGCGCCCCCGGCGGGGGCCGCGGAGTGATGACGCTGCTGTGGGAGGACACCCCGGAGGGCTGGCGGATCGCCTCCGCGCAGGTCGACACGCCGACCCTGGCGATCGATCCTCGGATCTGGCGCGAGGCCGGCACCCCGCTGCTGGAACCGCAGGGCTCGGGCCGTCTCGACGGACTCGGGGTGGCCCTTGCCGACGTCATCCGGGTCGCCGGGCATCGTACCGGTCTGGGCAACAGCGCCGTGCTCGAAGTCTCGGCGCCCGCCGCCACCTCCGCCTCCGTGGTCACCACCACCCTGCGGGCCGGGGCGTCGCTGGTCGGCCTGGCCCAACTGGAGGAACTCGCCCTGGGCGGCACCGGCGCGGGACAGGCGGGAATGCCGGTCAACGCCCGGGCGGTCGACCGGATCCCGGGTGGGGCGATGTCCGGGGCGACCACCGCCGTTGCCCACGGCCAGGCCGACATCGCCCTCGGCACCGACAGCGGTGGCTCCCTGCTGGTGCCCGCCTCGTACCAGGGCCTCTTCGGCCTGCGGTCCACCCACGGATCGGTACCCACCGACGGGGTCACCACCGTCGCCCCGTCGCTCGACACCATCGCCTGGGCCACCCGGGACCTGGACACTCTCGGCGTCGTCACCGAGGCGCTGCTGCCCGAGGCCGGCCGCCGGGAACCCGACGAGGTGCTGCTCTGCCCCGATCTGCTCCGGGTCGCCGATCCCGATGTGGTCCGGGCCATCGACGCGATCACCGGCCGATGGGACAACGGGGTGCTGCCGCTGCGGATGGTCGATCTGCCCCGGAGCACCGTGGCCGGCTGGGGAGACACCTTCCGCGACGTCCGTGACCTCGAGGCCGCTGCACAGTACGGCGACTGGGCTCTGGTCCATCCGGACGACCTGGGCCAGGAGCCGGAGGCGGTGCTGCGATCCGGGCGCGCGCTGGCGGCCGACGGGGCCGACCGGGTGCGTCGCGCCCAGGCCGCCGCCCGGGCGTCGGTCGCCGAGGCGATCGGCAACGGTGTGCTGGTCGTCCCCACCACCGCGACCGTCGCGCCGACCCGCGATCTGGGCGGGGCGGCCGGCCGCCGCGGACGGCAGCGTACGACCCTGCTCTCGGCGATCGCGCCACTCGGCAGTCTCCCCGCGTTGACCATCCCGCTGGCGACCCGCCGCCGGCTTCCCGCGGGGCTGAGCCTGGTCGGCCCGATGGGCAGCGACCACGCCCTGGTGGCGCTCACCCGTCGGCTGCTGGCCGGGGCGCGGTCGGCCTTCGCCTAGCATTGTCGGGGTGCCCGCCCTGCTGACCTCGCCCGCCGTGCGGCTGGGGCTGTCGGTGGCAGTGGCGACCGGCCTGTACGGCGTCTCCTTCGGCGCCCTCGCGGTCGCCTCCGGCCTGTCGGTCTGGCAGGCCTGCGCGCTGTCGTTGCTGATGTTCACCGGCGGGTCGCAGTTCGCCTTCATCGGGACGATCGCCGGCGGCGGGGCCGGCGCCACGGCGACGCTCGCCGCGACACTGCTGGGGGTCCGCAACGCCGTCTACGGCGTGTCGATGAACGCCCTGCTCCGGCCGCGGGGCTGGCACCGGTTCGTCGCCGCCCAGGTGACCATCGACGAGTCGACCGCGGTGGGCTCCAGCCAGGTCGAGCCGACCGAGATCCGCCGGGGCTTCTGGACCGCCGGCCTCGGGGTCTTCGTGCTGTGGAATGCGTTCACCCTGGTCGGCGCGCTGATCGGCGCCGCGCTGGGTGATCCCCGGGTCTGGGGCCTGGACGGGGCCGCCGTGGCCGCCTTCCTCGGCCTGCTCTGGCCGCGGCTGCGTCGCCGCGAGGCCGGCTCGATCGCCGTGGTGTGTGGCCTGGTCACCGCGCTGGCCACGCCGTTCGTGCCGGCCGGGATCCCGATCCTCGCGGCCGCGGTGGTGGCGGTGCTATGGGCGCTGTGGGGCCCCGGCCACCCGCGGACGACAGCGGAGGAGCGGTGATGAGTGCCTGGGGATGGGTGCTGCTGGCCTGCCTGGCGGCGTACGGCCTGAAGCTGTCGGGCTACCTGGTGCCCGACCGGGTGCTGGAGCACCCGGCGATGACCCGGCTGACGACGGTGCTCACCATCGGCCTGCTGTCCGCCCTGGTGGTGATGAACACCTTCGCCCACGGCACCGCGCTGGTGCTGGACGCCCGGGTGGTCGCTCTGCTGGTCGCGGCGGTGGCGTTGGCGCTGCGCGCCCCGTTCCTGGTCGTGGTGATCCTCGGCGCGGTCGCTGCCGCGGTGACCCGGCTGCTCGGCTGGGGCTGACCGGGCCCACCGGTCGGGCGCGGACTCAGCCCAGGCGGGTGAAGGCCCGCGCCCCCCAGCCGCGCAGGACCACGGACAGCACCAGGACGGCGGTCGTGGTCGTCCCGAGCAGCACCAGCAGCGCGCCGGTGGCGCCGAGCAGCGGTGCGGTCAGCAGGCCGACGGTGGTCAGTACCACGGCTCCCACGAAGCCCGCCAGCATCGCCACCAGCACGCTCACGCTCTGCTTGACCACCACGGCGTCACTGGGGGCGTCCAGCACCGGCCAGACCAGGTTGGCCACCAGTCCGGCCTCCGCGACCAGCAGGGTGACCAGGGCGCCGGTCAGCAGGATCAGCGCCGCGTCGAGCGGACCCGCCCCGGTCACCACGGCCAGCACCACGCCGGCCGGGACCATCGCCGGCAGCACGACCAGTACGTTGAGCGCGGCCTTCGCCGCCAGCACCAGCAGCGGATCGATCGGGGCTCCGCGCAGGATCCACAGCCGGTCGCCCTCCAGGGAGATGCTCGGGGCCGTCGTACAGGTCAGCGCGAGCGGGACCGCGAGGGCGACGGCGGCAAGGACCGGCAGCGGGAGGTGCAGAGCACCTGCCATCGCCCGCACCTCGGCCGGGAGCCCGCCGGCGACGACGAGCCAGCCGGCACCGACGAGGAGCATGACGACCCCGAAGCCGCTGTTCACCAGGTACACGGTGCTGGTGAAGAACCGGTGCGCCTCCCGTCGCAGCAGGGCACGGAACGGGGAACGGACGACCAGCCCGGCAAGGTCGGCACGGTGGGCGGTCGGCGCGGTGTCCCGCCGTCCGGCCAGCAGCGGGACGTACGCGGCCGCGAGCAGCCAGCCGACCGCCAGCAGCGGCCCGATCCCCACCGCGAGGAGGACGGCCGCAGCGCGCGGTGACCCGTCGAGGGCCAGGTCGCGCAGCGCCATGAACCCCCAGGCCCAGGTCCGCAGCACGGTACGGACCGCGGCGGGGTCGGCGAGCAGCAGGTCCTGGACCTGTCGGACGGCCGGGACCAGACCCAGCGTCGCCGCCACCGTGACCACCAGGATCGCGACGTTGACGGCGGCTCGGCCGCGGCGCCGCGGCGTGACCACGGTGACCGCCAGGGCGAGCGCCACCGACACGGCGGTCACCGCCAGCGCGAGCAGGATCGCGCCGACCAGGAGCGCGGGCCAGTACCAGGCCCGGACCGTGACGTGGGCGGCGCACACGATGCCGGTCGGCACCACGGCGACCACCAGGAAGAGGACGTTCTGCAGGGCCACCGCAGCCAGCTTCGCCAGCGCGATGGTGCGAGGGCGGATCGGTTGGGCGAGCAGCAGCGTGTCGTCCCGGCCACCCAGCACCGATCGGCTGGCCCCGAAGGTGCCCGCCGAGACGGCGCCGACCGCGGTCAGCGCCGGCATGATCACCAGCACCAGGTCGGCGGCGCCGGCCGGCTCGAGCAGTGCCGTCAGGCCGGCGGAGTAGAGCGCGCTGAGACCGGCCGTGGCCAGTGCCACGATCGTCACCAGGACGGCCACCGACCAGCGGCGCCGGGTCGTCCGCCGGCCGCCCATCCCGACCAGCAGGCCCCACAACTGGACCCGGGTGAGCGCCAGGACCGGGGTCATCGGAGGTCCCCCTGCAGCTCCAGGAAGACGTCCTCCAGTGAGGCGTCGCCGACCACCCGGGCGGTCGGCCCGCTGATCACCAGCCGGCCACGGCGGATGATCGCGATGTCGTCGCACAGGCTCTGGGCGACCTCGAGGACATGGGTGGAGAAGAGGACCGCGCCGCCGTCGTGGCACAGCGCCCGCAGCTGCCCCTTGAGGGTGTGCGAGGCGAGCGGGTCGAGGCCGACGAAGGGCTCGTCGAGCAGCAGCAGCCGCGGCCGGCGCAGGAAGGCGCTGATCAGCGCCAGCTTCTGCTTCATGCCGTGGCTGTAGCCGCCGATCACCCCACCGAGGTCGTCGGTGAGGTCGTACGCCTCGGCGTAGCTGGCGATCCGGTCCAGGCGCTCGGCCCGGGGGATCCGGTGCAGGTCGGCGATGAAGCCCAGGAAGTCCAGCCCGGTCATGAAGTCGTAGAGATCCGGGTTGTCCGGGAGGAAGGCGGTGATCCGCTTGGCGGCGATCGGGTCGGCGCGGACGTCGTGCTCGCCGATGGTGATGGTGCCGGTGGTGAACGGCAGGATGCCCGCCGCGGCCCGCAGGGTGGTCGACTTGCCGGCGCCGTTGTGGCCGATGAACCCGGTGATCTGCCCGTCGGGGACACTCAGGGTCAGGTCGTCGACCGCGAGCGTGGTGCCGAAGCGGTGGGTGAGGTGCGAGATCTCCAGCATCGGAGCCTTCCTTCGGGGTACGTCGAGCCGTCTGCCGGTGCCGTTCGTCGGACAGCACCGAGAGTATCGGACAACCAGTTAGCTTGTGATACATGATACCTGGTGGTGGTGCCCGGTGGCGGAGGCTGTGAGTGTGCCGGTGAAGCCTCGAAAGTCGAGTATCGAGGGGGCGGCGCCCTAGACTGATCTGCATGCCATTGTTGGAGAGGATCCAGGGTCCGGCGGACCTGCGAGACCTGACCCGCACCGAAATGGACGAGCTGGCCGCGGAGATCCGTGACTTCCTCATCACCCACGTGAGCCGCACCGGCGGCCACCTGGGACCCAATCTCGGTGTGGTCGAGCTGACCCTGGCGGTGCACCGCACCTTCACCTCGCCGCACGACCCGATCGTGTTCGACACCGGGCACCAGAGCTACGTGCACAAGATCCTCACCGGGCGCCAGGGCGGCTTCGACCGGCTCCGTCAGCTCGGCGGACTGTCGGGCTACCCGAGCCGGGAGGAGTCCGTGCACGACTGGGTGGAGAACTCCCACGCGTCGGCCGCGCTGTCCTGGGCCGAGGGGATGGCCAAGGCGCTCAAGCTCAAGGGGGAGACGGACCGTACGGTCGTCGCCTTCGTCGGCGACGGGGCGCTGACCGGCGGCATGGCGTGGGAGGCCCTCAACAACATTGCCGTCCAGGACGACCTGCGCCTGGTCATCGTGGTGAACGACAACGGACGCTCCTACACCCCGACCGTGGGCGGGCTGGCCCAGCACCTCGCCGTGATGCGCACCGATCGCCGCTACGAGGACCTGCTCGACATGATCAAGCGCAACATCAGCCGGACCCCGCTGGTCGGCCGGCCGGCGTACGAGCTCCTGCACGGGCTCAAGACCGGACTCAAGGACGTGTTGGCGCCGCAGGGTCTCTTCGCCGACCTGGGCCTGAAGTACGTCGGGCCGATCGACGGCCACGACGAGCCCGCCGTGGAGCGGGCCCTGGCCCAGGCGAAGGACTTCGGTGGGCCGGTGATCGTGCACTGTCTCACCCAGAAGGGGCACGGCTTCCGGGCGGCGGAGCAGAACGAGGAGGACCGGTTCCACGCCATCGGCCAGATCGATGCGCACACCGGCGAACCGCTGTCCAGCATCGTCACGGCGACCTGGACCGACATCTTCGCCGAGGAACTGGTTCGGATCGGCGGCCGGCGCGACGACGTGGTGGCCATCACCGCGGCGATGCTGCATCCGACCGGCCTCAACCGGTTCGCGGCGACCTTCCCGGACCGTACGTTCGACGTGGGCATCGCTGAGCAGCACGCGGTGACCTCCGCCGCGGGGATGGCGGCGATGGGGCTGCACCCGGTGGTCGCGGTCTACTCGACCTTCCTCAACCGGGCCTTCGACCAGGTGCTGATGGACGTCGGTCTGCACCGGGCCGGAGTCACCTTCGTCCTCGACCGGGCCGGTATCACCGGCAGCGACGGTGCCAGCCACAACGGCATGTGGGACCTGTCGGTGTTCCAGATCGTGCCGGGCATGCACATGGCGGCACCGCGGGACGCCCAGCGGCTCCGGGAGGCCCTGAACGCGGCGGTCGACATCGACGACGCCCCGTCGCTGGTCCGGTTCTCCAAGGACAAACTGCCCGACGACATCGACGCGATCAGCCACCACGGCGCGGTCGATGTGCTCTACGCCTCCGCGGGGCGGCCGCGGGTGCTCGTCGTGGCGTACGGCCAGCTGGTCGGAACGGGTCTCGATGTGGGCCGGCGCCTCACCCAGCAGGGCATCCCGGCCACCGTCGTCGACCCGGTCTGGGCGCTCCCGGTGGGGGACGACCTCCTCGATCTGGTCGCCGACCATGACCTGGTGGTCACCATCGAGGACAACTGCGTCGTCGGGGGCGTGGGTGCCCGGCTCGAGCAGGTGATGACCGACCGGGAGATCACCACGCCGGTGCAGGCCTTCGGGATCCCCGATCGCTACCTGGCGCAGGGGTCACGCGGACAGATCCTGGCCGATCTCGGGCTGACCGGCCAGGACATCGCCCGGTCGGTGGTCGAGCACATGCTGCGGCTGGACCGGCCGTCGGTGGATTCCCCGATCGATCCGAGCCGGCTGCAGGACTCCCAGTAGGGCCGACGGCAGATTCCCGGTAGCGGGGTGAATCGGCCGGGCGCCGCCATCACTCGGCCAGCGCCGCCGCCAGCCCCTCCCGGGTCAGCTCCCGCTGCCAGCGGCGGGCGCCGGCGGCAGCGAGCCGTTCGTCCACCGCGACCGGGGTGACGGAGCGGGGCGGCTCCCAGCACAGCTGGTGCCAGGTGTCGGGGGCGAGCAGGTTCTCCGGTGGCACGGTGTGCTGTTCGGCGATCCGGTGCAGCACTTCCCGGGCCGCGGTGAAGCGGGCGTACGCCTCGGGGTTGTGCCCCTGCCAGGTGCGGGGGGCGCCGTGGCCCCGCCGCGGGGGACGGACCGCCGGATAGTCCTCCGGGGCCATCGTCTCGACCCGGCGCACCGCGTCGGACCACACGGTGAGATAGCGCTTGGTGACACCCTTGCGGAAGCCGGAGAGCTCGGACAGGTTGCCGGCGGTCAGCCCGGGCCGGACGGCGGCGGCGATGATCACCCGATCGTTGAGGATCCGGCCGGGTGCCTTGTCCCGGCGGGCGGCGATCCCCTCGCGGGCTTCCCACAGCTCGCGGACCAGGGCGAGTTGGCGGCGGCCGTGGACGTCGTGGATGCCGGAGACCCGCCGCCACGGCTCCTCGCGCGGCGGGCGGGGCCGCTCCGCGTCCTCGACGAGGTAGGCGAACTCCTGGCGGGCCCACTCGTCCTTGCCGGCGGCGACCAGCTCGGTGGCCATGGCGTCGCGCAGCTCGCTGAGCAGCTCGACGTCGAGGGCGGCGTACACCAGCCAGTCCTCCGGTAGCGGCCGGGTGGACCAGTCGGCCGCGGAATGCTCCTTGAGCAGGTGCACCCCACAGAACTGCTCGGCCATCGCGCCCAGTGACACCTTCGGATAGCCGAGCAGCCGGCCGGCGAGTTCGGTGTCGAACAACCGATCGGGCTTCAGGCCGACCTCTACCAGACAGGGCAGGTCCTGGGTCGCGGCGTGGATCACCCACTCCGCCTCGGCGACCGCCTCGCGCAGCCCGGACAGGTCGGCCAGCTCATCCTCGGGGGCGAGCGCGACCGGGTCGAGCAGGAAGGTGCCCGCCCCGGCGCGCCGCAACTGGATCAGCCACGCCTTGGGGGAGTAGCGGAAGCCGTGCGCGCGTTCGGTGTCGATGCCGATCGGGCCCTGCCCCTCGGCCAGGGCCTCGACCATCGCCTCGTAGCCGGCGTCGGTGTCGGTGACCGGGGGAGTGCCGTCGCGCGGGGTGAGCAGGGTGGGGAGTCCGTTGTCGGGATCGTCCATGTCAGCGTTCCTGCCGGCGCTGCCGCAGCGGGGTCATCATCACGACACCCTCGGGCAGTGGGGGGATGCCACAGGTGTCGCAGAGCAGTTCGGCGAACGCGTCCAGATGGGCCGTGATGCCACCGCCGTCCCCGTCGAGCAGGGGGGTCCAGGAGGCCCGGATCTCCATCTCGGCCTGCGGTGGCTGCTCCTCGAGCGCCCCGAACGAGCGGCTCCAGGTGCAGGCCACGTTCCCGCTCGGCGCGACATAGGCCGCGTCATGGGATCCGAGTGCCTCCAGCAACCAGGACCAGCCGACCTCGGCGAGCATCGTGTCGGTCACCATTTCCGGGTCCACCTCCCCCTTGGCGTACGCGACCACGCGGAAGGCCCCCTGCCAGGACTCGACCCCTTCGGGATCGTGCAGGATTACCAGTCGCCCGGTGCCGAGCTCCTGATCGCGCAGGGTGAGGTCCGCGGAGACGGCGACGGCGTACGGCGCGACCCGCTGCGGCGAGGGGATCTCCTCGATCGTCACACCGGGGCGCCACCGATGCGCCCTCAGGTCGGCAACCACCCGCTGGAACGGGGTCGGCGCTGCCGTGGGGTCGGGATGAACTGCCACCCCTGTAGGCTATGCTGCCCGGTCGCCCGACCTTCACGCGACTCGCCGGATCCCCCGGGGCATCGTCGCCGCCCGCAGATCGGGCCCCGGTCGGGCACCCAGCGGGGGCGCCGGCCGGGGCCGGCACGGGGCGGAACGGGACGTCCTGGACCCGTGACCGCTGCGCGGCACGGCCGGACGGACGCCGGTCGGGCACTCGGCGCGGCGTGCGAGGATGGCCGGGTGACAGACATCCCCAGCCTGCTGGCCGCCGCCGCCCGAGAGCAGGGGAACGCCCTCCCCGTGTGGTTCATGCGTCAGGCCGGGCGGTCCCTGCCGGAGTACCGGGCCGTCCGTGAGGGCATCCCGATGCTGGAGTCCTGCCGGCGTCCCGAGCTGGTGACCGAGATCACCCTGCAGCCCGTCCGGCGTCACGATGTGGACGCCGCGATCTTCTTCTCCGACATCATGGTGCCGCTGGCCGCCGCCGGGGTGGAGCTGGAGATCAGGGCGGGGGTGGGCCCGGTGATCGCCGAGCCGATCCGCACAGCGCAACAGATCCGCGCGCTGCCGGACCTGGATCCGGGGTCGATCCCCGACATCGCCGAGGCGATCCGGGCGATCCGCGCCGAACTCCCGCCGCACAAGGCGCTGATCGGCTTCGCCGGGGCGCCGTTCACCCTCGCCTCCTATCTGATCGAGGGCGGGCCCAGCAAGGACTATGCGCGGACCAAGGGCCTGATGGCCGCCGAACCGATGCTGTGGGACGAGCTGTGCGCCAAGCTGGCCCGGATCTCGGCCACCTTCCTGCGGGTGCAGATCGACGCCGGTGCCCAGGCCGTCCAGTTGTTCGACTCTTGGGTCGGCAGCCTGGCACCGTACGACTATGCGACGCGGGTGGAGCCGCATTCGGCCCAGGTGCTGTCCCGGGTGGCGGATGTGCCACGGATCCACTTCGGGGTCGGCACCGGGGAGCTGCTGCGGCTGATGGGTGCCGCCGGGGCCGATGTCGTGGGCGTCGACTGGCGGGTGCCGCTCGACGAGGCGACCCGGCGGATCGGCCCGGGCCGCGCCGTCCAGGGCAACCTCGACCCGGCCCTGCTGGCGGCGCCGTGGGAGGTCATCGCCGAGCGGACCCGCGACGTCATCCGGGCCGGCGCCGAGGCGCCCGGCCATATCTTCAACCTCGGCCACGGGGTGCCGGCCGGCACCGACCCCGACGTGCTGACCCGTCTGGTGGCCTTCGTGCACCAGGAGGGCCCGGCCCTGCGGGCCGAGGCCCTGGCCCGCTGAACCCGTCCATCTCCAGAGAGGCACCGCCGTGAAGAAGGCGCGCGAGATCAACGACACCATCCGTTACACCATGTGGTCCGTGTTCCGGCGGACCGACCCCGGCATCGGGGTCGCCGCGGCCCAGGAGGCGCTGACCGCGCTGGCCGGGTACGAGAGCGAGGATGCCGACCTGGTGATCCGGGGCTGGTACGACGTATCGGGTTTCCGGGCGGACGCCGATGTGATGGTGTGGTGGCACGCCCCCCGGATCGAGACCCTGCAGGCCGCGTACAACACGCTGCGGGCCTCGCGGCTGGGTCGTACGCTCGAGCCGGTTTGGTCGCAGGTGGCGCTGCACCGCCCCGCCGAGTTCAACAAGGGCCACGTCCCGGCCTTCATGGCCGAGGAGGAGGCCCATCCATACCTTGTCGTGTACCCGTTCGTCCGTTCACTGGAGTGGTACCTGCTGCCCGACGAGGAGCGGCGGCGGCTGCTGGCCGAGCACGGCATGATGGCCCGCGACTACCCCGACGTCCGGGCGAATACCGTCTCGTCGTTCGCGCTGGGCGATTACGAGTGGATCCTGGCCTTCGAGGCTGATGAACTGCACCGGATCGTCGACCTGATGCGTCACCTGCGCGGCGCCGAGGCCCGTCGGCACACCCGTCTGGAGATCCCGTTCTACACCGGGCGCCGCTACGAGCTGTCCGAACTCGTCGACCGCTGGGACCCGGCCCTCTGAACGAACCGGGGCGGCGGGGTGGTCGTCCGTCGGATGGCCGACGACTACCCGTCCGACCTCTGCTCCGCCTCTTCGAACGTCAGCGAGATGCTGTTGATGCAGTAGCGCAGGTCGGTGGGCGTGTCGAATCCCTCGCCCTCGAAGACGTGGCCCAGATGCGAGCCGCAGCGCGCGCAGCGCACCTCGGTGCGTCGCATGCCCAGGCTGTCGTCGACGAGGTGAACGACCCGGTCCTCGGCCAGTGGTGACCAGAACGCCGGCCAGCCGCAGTGGGCGTCAAATTTCTCCGTGCTGCGGAACAGCTCGGCGCCACAGGCGCGGCAGCGATACACCCCGGCAGTGGTCGTCGTCTCGTACTCGCCGGTGAACGGCCGCTCGGTGCCGGCCTGGCGCAGCACGTGGTACTCGGACGGGGTGAGCCGGGCGCGCCACTCCTGGTCCGACAGCTTCAGGGTCGGTTCCTGGGGTGCCTGGTGGGGGGTGGGTTTCATGTCCGCCAGTGTAATCCGGGTCACCTATTGCTCGGTCACCCACGAGGTCGGCGTACGTCGGACCCGTTGTCGACGTACGCCGGACCCCGGTGGTGTGCGGGTCAGGCGCTGGTGGTGCAGAGCCCGGTCGCTGGTGGTGTACAGCCCCGACGGTGACCTGCGGCTCAGGCGCCGATGGCGTGCAGTTCGGGGGCCAGGTCGAGGTCTTCCTCGGCCTCTGCCGGCGGCACCAGGCTGCCGAAGTCGATCAGGTCCATTGCGCCGACCACGTACCGGTGCATGGCCAGCTCGGCAACCTCCGGGCCGGCCGTCATCGGACGACTGACCGCGATTGCGCCGGCAGTCAGCGCGGCCTCCGCCTGGTGTGCCCACAGGTCCGAGGTGCTGAGGAACCACGACCCCACAGCCACGTGCCGGCGTCCCTGGTTCCACAGGGTCTGGACGGCCTCCTCGACCGAGGGGCCGGTCTCGTCGACATACGCGGTCACACAGGCCAGCTTGTGGTGCATCCCCCACTGTCGGGTCCGGCGCGCCAGCAACGCGCGGCTGCGCACGTCCTGAGTACCTGCCGTGGAGAGCACCAGACCGTCCAGTTCGGTCACGTGGTGGTCGCTGAGGGCCTGGCGCAGCGTACGGTCCAGCATGGTGAGCAGGATCGGCTCGGGGCCGATCGGCCGGGACAGCAGCACCCGCAGATCGGGACAGGCGGCCGCGACCCGGGTGATCGCGTCGCCGGCGACGGCACTGGCGCGGTAGGCGCAGCCGACCTCGAGTGGAACGAAGACGATCTCCTCGGTGCCGAGGCGGGCCAGCTTGCCGGCCACCTGGACCGGTGAGGGGCCCGATCCGCCGAGATAGGCCGCCCGTACGACCAGTTCGGGGCACCTGGCCATGAGTTCGTTCCGCATCGCATGGGTGATCTCGGCGATCTGCGGATCGCTGTGGCCATGGGCGAGCAGGACGAGGGCCGGGGCCGTCATTGCCGGTTCCTTTCCCCCCGAGCCTCCGGATGCACCGGACGGGTGGCCGGGGAGTATTGGTCAGGAGAGCCGTCCTGGGACGGCGTCTCAAAAGGTGGATAGGAGAACTTTCACCCGGGAGAAATGGCTAATGCAAGTTGACGTCTCACCAGTTGGGACCTTGGTTCAAGATGTGGACGTCCTGGGTCGGTGGGCCAGACCCTGGATCATCGGCTCCGACGCGGGCACCCGGTGGCGGACCGTGCCGGGCGGGCAGCCTGTGTCGCCGCCGGGCAACGCTCTCGAGTGCGCCCCGAAAAGGGGTGTTTCACCTTGTCGGAGCGTCTTTCATTGGTGGGCGGTACTGGATTCGAACCAGCGACCCCTTCGGTGTGAACGAAGTGCGCTACCACTGCGCCAACCGCCCGTGCGAGAGCCAACAATAGCCACGACTCGGCGGAATCACCAAACCGCCCATGCGGGGCGGTTCGGATCTCCGCTCACACCCGCATCGACTGTGCGTGCCGCAGAGCGGTGTCGGATGTCGCGGGGTGGTGCCGTCCTCCGAAAGTTGCACCCGTGTAACTCGCTCTGGTAGACATCTCCTCGCCGACCGGAAACGGGAGGCATCGTCGGGAGCTCAGGCCGGCGACGGGGGCATGATCCGGCCGATGAGCGGATTTGGCCCCTCGGAGTGGGCCTGCTAGAGTTCCTGATCGCGCCTCGGTCCCGAGGCGCAGGGTGAAGAGGGTGATCCGGAGACGGATCGCTTGATTTGCTGCGGACGTGGCTCAGCTGGTAGAGCATCACCTTGCCAAGGTGAGGGTCGCGGGTTCGAATCCCGTCGTCCGCTCGGAGAGGGTCTCGCCCTTGGGAAACCCCCAGCAGGAGACGACACCTGCATCGTGCCGGGATCACCCGGAGTGATGTGTCACCCGGGTGGGAGTCCTCCAGGTGGTGGAGTGGCCGAGAGGCGAGGCAACGGACTGCAAATCCGTGTACACGGGTTCAAATCCCGTCTCCACCTCGGGCGGTTGGCGCAGCGGTAGCGCGCTTCCCTGACACGGAAGAGGTCGCTGGTTCGAACCCAGTACCGCCCACCATGCGGTAGCAGCCCCCCGGATGTCCGGGGGGCTGCTACGTCGTCCGGGCTCCTGCGGTCTCCCGCTCCGGACGCTTACCGACCTACCACCGCACCCGCAGCCCCGGGCGCAGCAGCGTCAGCACCTTCTCCTGGCCGAAGGGCTCCAGCAGCCCCTCGACGCCGCGGCCCAGCTCGGGCACGGCCGCCAGCGGCCCGCGGTGCGGACGCGGCGAGGGGCGCCACACCGGAGCCGAGGCCGGCAGCCCGGCGAGTTCCCGGGCGCGCTCGACGGCGGTCGTACGATCCCCGAAGCGGTCGATCAGGCCGACCCGCAGCGCATCGGCACCACTCCAGATGCGTCCCTGCCCGATCGCGTCGATCTCGGCGTGGTCGCGGTGACGTCCGGCGGCCACCTCGTCGACGAACCGGGTGTAGACGTCGACGACCATGGCGTGGAGGAACGTACGCTCGGCATCGGTCAGTTCGCGCGCCGCGGAGAACATCAGTGCCCGGTCATCGCCCAGCCGGTCGATGACGATGCCGTGGCGCTGCAGCAGCTCACGCAGCACCGGCCGGGCCACGATCACCCCGATCGAACCGGTCAGCGTGAACGGGCTGGCGATGATCTCCCGCGCCCGGGCGGCCACGTAGTAGCCGCCCGAGGCGGCGACATCGTCCATGGCGGCGACCACCGGCACCTCTGCGGTGGCGATCTCGCGGCTGATCAGGTCGGAGGCCAGCGCCGACCCGCCCCCGGAGTTGACCGACAGCACGATCGCCTTCGTCGCCCGATCGGCCTTGGCTGCGCGCAGCTGGGCGACCACCGTGTCGGACCCGCACGCCGGCGGGGAGAACGGGGTCGCCGGCCGGCTCAGGCCGGTGACGATCGCGCCCTCGACCCGCACCACGGCCACCCGGTCGGCGCCGGCCGCGCGACGGATCAGCCCGCGGGAGCGGCTGGCCGCCCTGTCGATCCTGGGCAGGACGTATTCCAGGGCACCGACCCGGGCCGCGGGATCGATCTGCACGATCTCGTCGTCGTAGGCCACCCGGTGGATCACCCCGGCGGCGGCCGCCTGCTCGGCGTTGACCAGGTCCGCACTCAGCCAGCCGGCCACCCGGTCGGGCTGCAGTCCGCGACCCGCTGCCACCCGGGCGGCCCACTCCTCGCGGAAGGTGTCGAGATAGGCCTGCAGCTGCTCGCGCTCGGCATCATCCATCGACTCGTCGGTGAAGGTCGAGGCGGCCGACTTGTAGCGCCCGATCCGCTCGGTCTCGAACCCGATGCCGTGTGAGCCGAGGAAGCCGCCGAGATAGCTGCGCTCGGTGGCCGGCCCGGTCAACAGCACGCCGGCCGACGGCGGGGCGGTGACCTCCTGCACCGAGCGGGTGAGCAGCAGGGTGCCGGCGCTGATGGTGGGCAGGGACGCCACCACGTGCTTGCGCGCGGCCAGCCCGGCCAGCAGGTCGGCGAGCGCGTCGAGGGTGGCGGCGCCGACGGTGAGCGTCCCGACCCGCACCAGCACGTGGGAGATCCGGTCGGAGGCGCCCAGGCGCTCCAGCTTGGTGTGCAGGGCCTCGAACGACTCGGTGCCGGCCAGCAGGCTGCGCAGGCTCAGCGAGGTGTGTTCGGGGTAGCCGCCTCGCAGGTCCACCACGGCCCAGTCGGGGCGGGGTCGAGAGCCGGCGCGGGCGGTGTCGCTGATCGTACGGAGGACGGACGCGAGGTGATCGGTGAGCTCGGCCATGCGTCCAGCGTACGGCCGGGTCCGGACAGCGGGTCCTCCGCTGGGGCAACGCGCCGATTTGCGTGGGATCCGGGGCTCGGATAGAGTTTTTCAACGCCCCACGGGATGTCTCGCGGGGTCGAGAGAGAGCAGGACGGCCCCGACAGGGGCCACAGCATGCGGACGTGGCTCAGCTGGTAGAGCATCACCTTGCCAAGGTGAGGGTCGCGGGTTCGAATCCCGTCGTCCGCTCGGAGCGGGTCCCGCCCCAGGGCGGGACTGTACGCCCTCCACCGGGCGAGGGTCGTCCCATGGTGGAGTGGCCGAGAGGCGAGGCAACGGACTGCAAATCCGTGCACGCGGGTTCAAATCCCGTCTCCACCTCGGGCGGTTGGCGCAGCGGTAGCGCGCTTCCCTGACACGGAAGAGGTCGCTGGTTCGAACCCAGTACCGCCCACCATGCGGTAGCAGCCCCCCGGACGTCCGGGGGGCTGCTACAGCGTTCGGGCTCGACCTCACCGCTGATTGACGAACCGGGCGCTGCGGCGCCGCACCCGGCGTTCGTACTCGTGTCTCCCGGGCGGCGGAGTGGGACGACGGCCCAGCGAGTAGAAGGCATGCTTCGCGATCTCGATCGCCGTCAGGTAGACGGCCACCATGATCACCAGGGCGGCGAAGAAGAGCGGCGGCAGCGGAGTGAAGCCCAGCACTGGCGCCAACGGTGTCAACGGCAGGATGATCGAGACCGCTACCACCGCGAGCACACTGAACAACAGCGGGAGACTCGGCCGACTGCGCCAGAACGGGACCCGCTGCGTACGGATGGCGAACACGATCAGCGTCTGGGTCGCCAGGGACTCGACGAACCAGCCGGTGCGGAACTCCTCCGGCGCGGCGTGCAACAGCCCGATCATCATCCCGAAGGTGAGGAAGTCGAACATCGACGAGATCGGGCCGAAGACCAGCATGAACTTCCGGATGAAGCCGATGTCCCAGTGCGACGGTCGGCGCAGTTGTGCGGCGTCGACCCGGTCGGTCGGGATGGCCAGCTGGCTGATGTCGTAGAGCAGGTTGTTGAGCAGGATCTGCCCGGGCAGCATCGGCAGGAAGCTCAGCAGCGCCGAGGCGCCGGCCGCCGAGAACATGTTCCCGAAGTTGGACGAGGTTCCCATCATCACGTACTTGATGGTGTTGGCGAAGATCCGCCGGCCGCCACGGATGCCGTCGGCGAGCACGCCGAGGTTCTTGTCCAGCAGGATGACGTCGGCGGCGTCCTTGGCCACGTCCGCACCGGTGTCGACCGAGATCCCGACGTCGGCCGCGTGCAGGGCGAGCGCGTCGTTCACCCCGTCGCCGAGGAAGCCGACCGCATAGCCGGAACCGCGCAGCGCACGGATCAACCGGGCCTTGTGGTCCGGGGTGAGCCGGGCGAAGATCGTCGTCCGGCGGGCGGCGCCGGCCAGCTGGGTGTCGTCCATCGCGTCGATCTGGACCCCGGTCAGCACCCCCTGCACGTCCATGCCGAGCTCACGACCGACCTTCTCGGCGACCAGGGCGTTGTCTCCGGTGGCGACCTTGACGGTGATCCCCAGGTCGGCGAGTTCGGCCAGTTCGGCGGCGGCATCCGGTTTCGGCCGGTCGGCGAAGGTGAGGAACCCGGACAGGGTGAGTCCCGCCTCGTCCTCCGGCCTGATCGTGGTCATCTCCCCGGCCGGTCGCCAGCCGACCGCGATGACCCGCTCCCCGCCGCGGAACAGGTCCTCGAGCAGCCGGTGCACCGGCGCCTCCGGGGCGATGTCACAGCGGGCGAGGACGGCTTCGGGCGCTCCTTTGACGATGAGTCGGCGTCCGTCGGCGGTCTCCGCGAGCACGCTGCTCAGCCGGCGGTGGTGGTCGAAGGGCAGCTCGGCCACCCGTCGAGCCGCCCGGATGGCCGTAAAGTCGGCCCCCGGGGCGTTCCACAGCGCGTTGTCCAGGTCATTGCCCCCGACCGCCGTGCCGGCCGGGGAGATCTCCACGCTGCTCGCGAGCATCCCGAGGTCCCGGACCTGCGGATCGTCCTGACCATCGGCGTCGAGGGCCCGCTCGTAGGTGATGTGCCCGACGGTCAGGGTACCGGTCTTGTCGGTGACGAGGACGTCGATGTCGCCGAGGTCCTCGATGCACACCAGGCGTTTGACGAGCACCTTCACCCTGGCGAGCGCCCGCGATCCGGCGGCCAGGCTGGTGCTCACCACGGCTGGCAGCAGTTGCGGGGTGATCCCGACCGCGATCGCGAGGGCGAAGAGCGCCGCGTCGAGGAGGGGGCGGCCGAGCAGCAGGTTCGTCACCAGGATGGCGGCGGTGAGCGCGAGCGCCACCCGCATCAGGAACACCGAGAACCGCCGCAGCCCGATCTGGAAGTCGGTCTGCGGTGCCCGTTCTCCGAGGCTGCGGGCGATCCGACCGAACTCGGCATCGGCGCCGGTGGCCACGACGACGGATTCGGCCGTCCCCGCCGTGACGATGGTGCCCATCAGCGCACAGTCCGGCAGGTCGTCGATCGTCCGGGCGCCGGTCACCGGATCGACGCTCTTGGCGACCGCCGCCGACTCTCCGGTGATCATCGACTCGTCGCACTCCAGGCCGTGCACCGACAGCAGCCGGACATCGGCGGGGACCACCTGCCCCATCTGGAGTCGTACGACGTCGCCCGGCACCAGGTCCGTCACGTCGACCTCCGCCGGCGCACCACCGCGCACCACGACCGCGGAGTGCCGGATCCGGTCGTGCAGCGAGGCCGCGGTCCGTTCGGCCCGGTACTCGTTGCCGAATCCCAGCCCGACGCTGGCGATCAGGATACTGCCGATGATGACGGCGTCGATCCGATCGCTGAGGAAGAACGACAGCACCGCGGTCCCCGCCAGCAGGATCAGCAGCGGGCTGGCGAGTTGCCGGCCGAGCACCCGCAACGGGCTCACCCGACGTTCGCGCACCGCGTTCCCGCCGCCCTCCCGCAGCCGTCGGGCTGCCGTCTCCGCGGTCAGGCCGTCGGTCCCACTGCCGAGGGCCGCCAGCGTCCCGGCGGGGGAGAGGGCGGCTGCGCCGGGTAGGTCCAGCCCTCCGGACACCCGGTCGTGACCGTCGGAGACACCTGTCGCGGACTGAGGATGTTCGACGTTCACCGCTGACGACCTCTCCTCGGACGGCTCAGAACGATCGGGGCGCGATGTGGACTGACATCGCCGACACTACCCCCGCGAGGTCATCCGGGCGGCCGGCCGGCACCTGGTCAGACGAGCCGTTCGGCCTGCCGACCGTTGCCGACGGCGTGCAGGTAGCGCAGGATCTGGCCGTACGACTCGATCATCCCTACCTTGACGTAGGGCATGCCGATCTCGTGGCAGTACTCCTCGACGATCGGCTGGGCGTCCTTCAGGTGAGCCCGCGGCATCGACGGGAACAGGTGATGCTCGACCTGGTAGTTGAGGCCGCCCATGAAGAAGTCGACCAGAGGCGAGCCGATGATGTTGCGGGATGTCGGCACCTGCTTCTGCAGGTGGTCGAGCCTGGTCTGCTGCCCCTCCGGCATCTCCATTCCCTTGTGGTTCGGTGCGAAGACCGACGCCAGCAGGAAGCCCCAGATGCCCTGGTGGACGACGATGAAGGCGAGTGCCTGCAACGGCGTGAGGAGCCATCCCAGCAGGCCCAGGTACAGCGACCAGTGCAGCGCCAGCAACACCCCCTCCACCGCTCGGGTTCCGCGGGGCCGGCGCCGCAGCCAGCCGACGCCCTCGACCTGCAGCAGCCACCCCTGGAAGGTGAGCAGGGGGAAGAACAGGGCGGCCTGGTGGCGCGACACCCACAAGCCCAGTCCGGTCTTCTTCGCGTGCTGGCGCTCCGACCAGGTGATGATGCCCTCGGCCACGTCGGGATCGAGACCCTCGTGGTTCGGGTTCGCGTGATGGCGGTCGTGCTTGTCGTTCCAGTACCCGAAGCTGACACCGAGCAGAAGGTTCGCCGCGACCAGGCCGACCCGGTCGCTCACGGAGCGTGGGCCCGGCAGCTGCCGGTGGCCCGCGTCATGGGCGACGAAGCTGACCTGTCCCCAGGTGATCGCGAGCAGCGGGGCCAGCAGCAGCGTCCACCAGCTACCCGCCAGCAGGACCAGGCCGGCGACGACGGCGGCGATGGCCACCACCAGCGCGCCGCCGGTGACCAGGTAGTAGCGGGTCGTCCCGGCCATCAGGCCACGGGCCTTGATCCGCTTGATCAGGGGTCGGAAGGAGCTCTGCCGGAGCCCGTCCGGAGTCGTGACGGGGACCGCTGCCGATCCGACCGTTGCTTCCAGGTGTGTCGTCATACGTCGAGTCTCGGCTCCTCGGCCGCGGCGAGCACTGGGGGCAGCACCCGGATCGATAGGGGTGCTGGCCCCCCTGTCACCCTGAGCGGGGCCGGCCGTCGCGGACGGCGCGAGATGATGGAGCAATGAAGCGGCGACTGCAACTGACCCTGGTGGCGCTGATCGCCGCGCTGCTCTCGGTGGTCTGCCTGATCCCCGGGGTGGTTGCCCTGGTCAGCCTGCCGCTCACCGTGTTGTGGGTGGGCATCCCGCTGCTGATCGGTGCCGTCTGGGTCGGTCGCCGGCTCCTCAACGCCCACCGCTGCGGTGCGGGCTACGTGCTCGGCCGGGAAGTGGCGCGTCCCTACCGCTCCGGGGGGCCGCAGCACCGCGGGTTCTTCGTGGTCGTCCGTGGGCTGTTGACCGACGAGGCGACCTGGCGCGACCTGCTGTGGATCGGTGTCAACGCCACCGCCGGGCTGTCCCTGGTGCTGCTTCCTCAGCTGTTTCTCGCCGGTGCGGCGGCCGCCGTTCTGCTGCCCCTGGTGGCGCTGACGCCGTGGGCGGTCCCCCTGGCCAGCTGGTGGCTGCAGGGCCTGGTCGGTTGGCTCCTCGCCGCGGGTCTGCTGACGGCATGGTGGTACGCGACACCGCCATTGGTCCGGGCCTGGGCCGCGATCACCAACGCCATCCTCGGACCGTCCCGGACCGCCGTCCTCAGCAGCCGGGTCGCCGCCCTGACCACCAGCCGGGCCGACAGCGTCGACTCCGCTGCCCAGGAGATCCGCCGGATCGAGCGGGACCTGCACGACGGGGTCCAGGTCCGCCTGGTCAGTCTGGGGATGACCGTCGGCCTGGCGGAGGAGCTGATCGCCGCCCACCCCGAGCGGGCCCGTCGGCTGCTCGAGGAGGCCCAGGACTCGGTGACCGCCACGCTGCAGGACCTGCGGCGTCTGGTCCACGGGATCCATCCGCCGGTGCTGGCGGACCGCGGTCTGGTCGGTGCGGTCCGCGCGCTGGCGCTCGACCTGCCGCTGGACATCGACGTACGGGTCCGCGGATTCGGTGCCGACGAGTCGGCCAGGCTGCCCGCTCCGGTGGAGGCCTGCGCCTACTTCGTCATCTCCGAGGCGCTCGCCAACGTCGTCAAACACTCCGGGGCCGATCGCGGCGACATCGCGCTGGAGCTGGGGCCCGACACCCTGCGCGGGGTGGTGCGTGACGACGGACGAGGCGGCGCCGACGAGAGCCGGGGCAGCGGACTCGGCGGCATCCGCCGCCGGCTGGCCACCTTCGATGGGACACTGGCGGTGACCAGCCCACCGGGTGGGCCCACCGTCCTGACCATGGAGATGCCGTGCGTGCCCTAGTCGCCGAAGATCACGCGCTCCTCCGGGCCGGACTGATCCAGTTGCTCGAGGTCCATGACATCGAGGTGGTCGAGGCGGTCGCGGACGAACCGTCGCTGGTCCGGGCGCTCGGGCGTCCCGACATCGACGTGGCCATCCTGGACGTACGCCTGCCACCGACCGGGACCGACGAGGGCCTGCGGGCGGCCGTGCAGGCCCGCCGCCGCCGTCCGGGCCTGCCGATCCTGGTGCTGAGCCAGTACGTCGAACAGCTGTACGCCCGGGAACTGCTCGCCTCGGCGGAGGGTGCCGTCGGCTACCTGCTCAAGGACCGGGTCGCGAACGTCCAGCAGTTCGTCAGTTCCGTACGCCAGGTCGCCGCCGGTGGAACCGTGATGGATCCCGAGGTGGTCACTCAGCTGCTGCGGCGTCGTGGCGCCCCGCTCGCCGCCCTCACCCCACGGGAACGCGAGGTGTTGGAACACATGGCGCAGGGCCGTTCGAACGCCGCGATCGGGGACGCCATGTCGATCACCGAGAGGGCGGTCGGCAAGCACATCGCGAACATCTTCGCCAAGCTCGACCTGGTCTCCTCCGACGACGACAACCGCCGGGTGCTGGCGGTGCTGGCCTACCTGCAGCGCTGAGCGCGAGCGGTCGCGTCCCTCGGTGGGGCCGGCCGGACCATCCCCAAGGTCGGACCCGGCGAGCTGCAACACAAGCCCCATCGGCCCGTAACGCGGGTGTCACAGATGGCCGCGAGACTGAGGGGAAAGACCGGTCGGTCAGTCAAAGGAGGCTCCCGATGACGCACTCGGTGCTCGCCCTCGTCCACGGTGTCACCACCGGTCACGAAACCGCCCACCTGGGTACCCTGGGCCCCGCTTTCGAACGGCGTGGGCTCGGAGTGCGGATCGCCTCCTTCACCGCTGCCGAGCATCCGCCCCGGCTCGATCACGGCATCCGGATGCTGGTGGTGATGGGGTCACTCGATTCGGTCCTCGACCGGGACGTGCCCTGGCTGGATCGCGAGTCCCGCTACGTCGCCGAGGCCGTCGGCCGGGGTGTCCCGGTGCTGGGCGTGTGTTTCGGTGCCCAACTGCTGTCGCGGATCCTCGGCGGTCGCGTCGTACCTACGGAGAGGCCCGAGACCGGCCTGGTCCCGGTCGATTCCACCGACACCGAGCAGATCCCGGGCGGTCGGTGGTACTCCTTCCACCACGACCGGATCATCGCCCCGTGCGATGCGCAGGTGCTGGCCACCAGCGCCAGTTGCGTCCAGGCCTTCCGGCACGGGCCACATCTGGGCGTCCAGTTCCACCCCGAGGTGACGCCGCGGACCCTCGACAGCTGGCGCAGCGGATTCGTCGGCCGCGCGGGCGGGCCGGGGGAGGAGGCCGGCCGGCTGCTGGCGGAGCACTCGCGCGAGTTGACCACCGAGGCGCCCGCACTGGCCCGGCAGACCGACCAGCTGGTCCGCGGCTTCGTCCGCCACGCCAGGCTGGCGGCCGCCGCCTGACCCCTCGCCTTCCCCTCCCTCGCCGGACCCACCCGTCACCGGGATGTCCGCCGGGATCACCCGGCGGTCCGGCACGGTAGGCTCGTGGACCGACGCCACCGGCGTCCCTGAACACGAGCCCGCCCGGCCGCATGCCCGGTATGTGTGCGACACCCGGGCGGGGAGAGAGGAAACCGCCGTGTCCATCACCGTCTCCCTGGTCCGGTCGTCCGACACCTCGCACGAGGTCCTCGACGACGGCACCACGGGTCTGGACCTGTTCGGCGAGGATCGTACGATCGTCGCCTGCCGCGTCGACGGGGAGATCAAGGATCTCCACCTGCCGGTCCCGGACGGGGCCACCGTCGAACCGGTCCTGATCGGCAGTCCGGAGGGGCTCAGCATCCTGCGCCACTCAACCGCCCACATCGCCGCCCAGGCCGTGCAGAACCTGCACGAGGAGGCGAAACTGGGCATCGGCCCGCCGATCACCGACGGTTTCTACTACGACTTCATGGTCGACGAGCCGTTCACCCCCGAGGACCTGAAGGCCCTCGAGAAGCAGATGCAGCGGATCATCAAGGAGAAGCAGAGCTTCCGCCGCCGGGTGGTCACCGACGAGGAGGCCCGCGCCGAGCTCGCCGACGAGCCGTTCAAGCTGGAGCTGATCACCGACAAGGGGTCGGCCAGCACCGAGGACGGGTCGGCGACGGAGGTCGGCGCCGGCGAGCTCACCATCTACGAGAACGTCCGGCGCAACGGCGAGCGGGCCTGGGAGGACCTCTGCCGCGGCCCGCACGTGCCGCACACCGGCTACGTCCCGGCGTTCGCGCTGACCCGGTCCTCGGCCGCCTACTGGCGGGGCGACCAGAAGAACCAGCAGCTGCAGCGCCTCTACGGCACCGCGTGGCCGTCCCGGGAGGAGCTGAAGGACTACCAGACCCGGATGGAGGAGGCCGCCAAGCGCGACCACCGGAAGCTGGGCAGCGAGCTCGACCTGTTCTCCTTCCCCGACGAGATCGGCTCCGGCCTGCCGGTGTTCCACCCCAAGGGCGCGCTGATCAAGATGCAGATGGAGAACTACTCCCGGCAGCGCCACCTCGAGGCCGGGTACTCCTTCGTCTCCACCCCGCACATCACCAAGGGCCACCTGTTCGAGACCTCCAAGCACCTGGACTGGTACGCCGACGGGATGTACCCGCCGATGCGGGTCGACGAGGAGCGCGACGAGGACGGCAACGTCGTCAAGCCGGGCATCGACTACTACCTCAAGCCGATGAACTGCCCGATGCACAACCTGATCTTCTCCTCCCGCGGACGGTCCTACCGGGAGCTGCCGCTGCGGCTGTTCGAGTTCGGGTCGGTCTACCGCTACGAGAAGTCCGGCGTCGTGCACGGCCTCACCCGGGCCCGCGGCTTCACCCAGGACGACGCGCACATCTACTGCACCCGCGACCAGATGAAGGACGAGCTGACCGGTCTGCTCACCTTCGTCCTGGACCTGCTCAAGGACTACGGCCTGGACGACTTCTACCTGGAGCTGTCCACCCGCGACCCGGAGAAGTCGGTCGGTGACGACGCGACCTGGGAGGAGGCGACCCGTACGCTCGCCGAGGTCGCCCAGGCCTCCGGTCTGGACCTCGTCGACGATCCCGGTGGCGCCGCCTTCTACGGGCCGAAGATCTCGGTCCAGGCGAAGGACGCGATCGGGCGCACCTGGCAGCTGTCGACGATCCAGCTGGACTTCTTCGAGCCCGGCCTGTTCGAGCTGGAGTACACCGCCGCCGACGGCTCCCGCCAGCAGCCGGTGATGATCCACCGCGCCCTGTTCGGGTCGATCGAACGGTTCTTCGGGGTGCTCCTGGAGCACTACGCCGGCGCCTTCCCGGTCTGGCTGGCGCCGGTCCAGGTGGTCGGGATCCCGGTCGCCGGCGAGTTCACCGACTACCTCGACGAGGTCGCCGAGCGGCTGCGGGCCCGCGGCGTACGGGTCGAGGTGGACGCCTCCGACGACCGGATGCAGAAGAAGATCCGCAACGCCCAGAAGCAGAAGGTGCCCTACATGCTGATCGCCGGCGGGGAGGACCGGGCGGCCGGAGCCGTCTCGTTCCGCTACCGCGACGGCCGGCAGAAGAACGGCGTCTCGATCGATGAGGCGGTCGCGGAGATCGTCGACGCGATCGACCGTAAGGCCCAGGTCTGAGCGGATGGCGGTGCAGCGGGAGCGCCCCGGGGCGCAGGACGGGCCGCCGGTCACGGTCGATGCGTCGACGTTGGCCGGCGATCCGGACGTGTTCGATCGCCTCTGGGTGGCGCATCGCCAGGCGTACGTCAGTGGGGACAAGCACCCGCGGACGGACGCCGGTGACGCCTGCCCGTTCTGCACCGCCCCGCTCGGCCCGGACGAGGACGGGCTGATCGTGCACCGCGGTGCCGTGGCGTACGTCCTGCTCAACCTCTACCCCTACAACGCCGGCCACCTGATGGTGTGCCCCTACCGGCACGTGCCCGACTACACCGACCTCACCACGGCCGAGGTGCTGGAGGTCGCCGAGCTGACCCGGACGGCAATGACGGTGCTGCGCTCGGTGAGCCAGCCGCAGGGATTCAACCTGGGGATGAACCAGGGCGAGGTGGCCGGCGCCGGCATCGCCGCGCACCTGCACCAGCACGTCGTGCCGCGCTGGCGCGGGGATGCGAACTTCTTCCCGATCGTGGCGCGGACCAAGGCGATCCCGCAGCTGCTCGGCGAGACCCGCCGGCTGCTGGCCACGGCCTGGCCCGGCCCGGCGGGACGGGCCGGCTGATGCTCGAGCGGTTCCGCCACGGGTGGCGCCGGGTGATGACGCCTCCGGCCCGGCTGCTGCTGGCCTGGGGGGTGCGTCCCAACACGGTCACCTGGGTGGGGACACTGTGCCTGGTGCTGGTCGCCTTCCTGACCATCCCGTTCGGGTGGCTGTGGCAGGGCGCGCTGGCGATGGGCGTGCTGGTGATGTCCGACTCGATCGACGGACAGATGGCCCGGCTCAGCGGTCAGGAGTCCCGGTACGGTGCCTTCCTCGACGCCACCCTGGACCGGGTGAGCGACGCGGCGGTGATGACGGCGGCGATGGTCCACTTCGTCCGGGCCGGCGACTCCGCCTGGGTGGTCGGCCTGGCCGGCTGGGCCCTCGCGATGGGCCAGATCACGTCGTACGTCAAGGCCCGGGCGGAGGCCGAGGGATTCCGTGCGGACGTCGGCATCGCCGCCCGTGCGGACCGGCTGGTGGTGATCCTGCTCGGTCTGCTGCTGTCGGGTCTGGGCGTGCCGTGGGCCGCGGAGCTCGCCGTGGTGTTGCTCGCCGTCGCGGGCACCGTCACCGTCGCCCAGCGGCTGTCGACCGTACACGCCCAGGCGGAAGTGCTCCAGGACCGGTGAACATCAGCGTGATCACCGGGCCGGCGCCGGTGCGCATCCCCGGGACGACGGAGCGTCGGACACCGTGGTGGATCGGCGCCGCGATGGCCGTCGCCGGTGCGCTGGCGATGCGCCTCGCCTTCCCGCAACCCGGCTGGTGGCCGCTGCTGGTGCCCGGTCTGGCGCTGGTGCTCGGCGCGGCGACGATCCCGGTCCGGCCCCGGACGGCGGTGCTGATCGGCTTCCTCAGCGGTCTGGCCTTCTACCTGCCGCTGGTGCACTGGGCCACCCTCTTCCTCGGCTGGCTGCCGTGGGCCGCCCTCGGCACCGTGATGGCGCTGTGGTGGACCCTCGGCTATGTCGCGATCTGCTGGCTCCACCGCTGGGCGCGCGACGCCTGGCCCGGGCCGGTCGGCCGGTGGCTCCTCACCCCGCTGGTCACCGCCGGGTTGTGGACCGCCCGGGACGCCTTGTCGAGCTCCTGGCCCTATCGGGGCTTTGCCTGGGGACGGCTCGCCCAGGCACTGGCCTGGAGCCCGCTGCTGGAGCTGGTCGGCTGGCTGGGGCTGGCCGGCACCGGCTTCGTGCTGACCCTGGTCGCCGGGTGGGCGATCCCGGTCGCCCGGCGTCTGGTCCGCCGTGGCGTACGCCCCTCCGCTCGACTGGCGCCGGTCACCGGCTGGCTGGCGCTGATCGTCGGCCTGGCCGCGATCCCCGGCTACCCGTCGGTGACGACCGGGACGATCCGGGTCGTCGGCATCCAGGGCGGCGACGAACGGGCCGGCTACTTCATGGGCGGTCAGCCCGGTGACGTCCTCGACGCGCACCTGCGGGCGTCCGCCCTGGTGCCCGCCGACACCCACCCAGACGTCGTCGTCTGGCCGGAAGGGTCGGCCGAGTGGGATCCGGCCCAGTGGCCGCAGCTGCAGAGCCGGTTCGACGCTCTGTCCGCCCGGCTCGGCGCCCCGCTGTTGCTCGGCTCGGCGACCGAGCGGGACGGCCGGACCTACCAGTCCGAGTACGTCTGGCCGACGGCCGGCGGCAGTCGGCAGATCTACGACAAGCGCAATCCGGTGCCGTTCGGGGAGTACGTGCCCGACCGGGAGGTGTACGACAAGATCGTGCCCGGCCTGGTCGGCCTGATCGAGCGGGAGATCCTGCCGGGCACCGGCCGTGCGGTCCTCGGGCTGACCACCCGCGACGGGCGAGCGGCCGATGCCGGCGTGGCGATCTGCTACGACATCATCGACGATGCGTTGGGCCGCGAATCGGTCCGCGAGGGCGCGCAGTGGCTGGTCTCGCCGACCAACAACGCCGACTTCGGCCGCACCGACGAGCTCGACCAGCAGCTCGCGTTCGCCCGGCTGCGGGCGGTCGAGACGGGGCGGTCCCTGGTCCAGGTCTCCACCGTCGGTCACACCGCCGCGTTCGGGCCGGACGGCCGGCTGCTGGCGGAGGTCCCCTGGTACACCCCGGAGGCGATGGTGGTCGACGTCCCGCTGTCGACCACCATCACCCCGGCCGTACGGTTCGGCGTGGCGATCCAGCTCACCGGTGCCGGGATCGGTGTCCTCGGCCTGCTGGCGGGCGCGGTGCTGGCCCGGAGCCGGCGGCGTCGAGGCCGGGGGAGCCTTCCGGCATCGCCTAGGCTGTCGGTGTGAACGAGGCGCGGACGGATCGGCGGTCGACGTCGGTGCGTACCGACAGCATGGACCTGTTGCGCGAGATCCAGGCCGCGGCGGTGGACCCCGACTACACCCGCGAGCGGGCCTGGGCCCAGGGCGGGCGCGCCCATCGATGGGCCCAGCTCCCGGTGTTCGCGCTCGCGACGATGCTGTTCGCGATGTCCGCGGTGATGACGACCCGGTCGGCTCCGCAGATCGAGAAGGACCGGGCCGCCATGGTCACCGCCATCCAGGCGGCCCAGAAGCAGCAGGATCAGCTGCGCCAGGAGATCGCGGCCACCCGGTCGGAGGTGTACGGGCTGCAGCAGCAGGGCCTGGCCAGCGATGCCGGCAACGCCCGGATCGCCGCTCAGGTCGAGCAGCTCTCGATCCCGGCCGGGGCCTCCGCGGTGACCGGCCCCGGCCTGGTCATCGTGGTCGACGACGCGCCGTCCGGGGCGACCGACGCCCGGGTGATCGACACCGACCTGCAGCAGCTGGTCAACGGCCTGTGGCAGGCGGGTGCCGAGGGGATCGCCGTCAACGGGCACCGGCTCACCGCACTCACCGCGATCCGCGGTGCCGGCGATGCCATCACCGTCGACTATCGTTCCCTCACCCGGCCGTACACCGTCACGGTGATCGGCGACCCCAACAGCCTCCAGCAGACCTTCATCAGCACCGACGGCGGTGTCTGGTGGAACTACCTGGAGAAGAACATCGGTATCCGGATGACCATCACCCGGCAGCAGAAGGTGCAGCTGCCGGCCGCCACCAGGGTCACGCTCCGCCAAGCGAAGGGAGGCACCCCGTGATCCCCATCATCGGGCTCGTCGTCGGCATCGTCCTCGGGATCATCTTCCAGCCCGACGTCCCGCCCGCCCTGCAGCCGTACCTCCCGATCGCGATCATCGCCGCGATGGACGCCATGTTCGGGGCGTTCCGGGCGTGGCTGGAGGGCCGGTTCAGTGACCGGGTCTTCGTCGTGTCGTTCTTCTCCAACGTGCTCATCGCCGCCCTGATCGTCTGGGTGGGCGATCAGATCGGCGTCGGTTCCCAGCTCTCGACCGGTGTGGTGGTCGTGCTGAGCATCCGCATCTTCACCAATGTCGCCGCCATCCGACGGGTCATCTTCCATGCCTGACGAGGAGATCGAGGAACCGGCCGAGGACGCGCTCGCGGCCACGGAGCCGGACGAGGCGGTCGACGACCCGGAGGTCTCCGAAAGCCCGTCCGAGAACGACGGCACCACGGACACCGACACCGGTGCGGCAGATCCGGCCATGGACTCCGCACCCGCGGACCACACTCCTGACGACCCCACCCCCGAGGATCCGGCGGACCCGACGGACACCGAGCCGGAGGACCCCGAACCCGGGCACGACCCCGATTCTGGTCCGGTCGAGCCGCCGGCTGTCGAGGAACCCGACGCCGCGTCGGGGACCGCCGAGCCGGAGACCCACGAGCCGGCAGCGGCGGACGACGAGGAGCTCCCGGCGGCCGGGCCGGCACCGTCCATCTGGTCGCGGGACCACCGGCCGGTCGCGGCCGAGCCGGCGCAGGTCGAGGAGGCCGAGGAAGGCGTCCCCGAATCGCCCGCCGAGGCGTCCCTCGAGACCTCCCACGATCCCGCCACCGACGAACCCGCCACCGACGAACCCGCCGCGGACCACCACGACGTCCCGGACCACGGCGACGCCGCGGGGCGACCGGAGCCCGCCGGGGCACCGTCCCCGGAGGAACGGGAGACGGCGCCCACGGCGGACGGGGCGGATGCTGCTGTCTCCGGCCCGGCCGCCGCCGAACCGGTCCCTGAGCCGGCCGATGAGCCGGTCCCCGAGCCGGCCGGCACCACGCCGCCGCGGCCGACCCTGCGCGACTGGCTGCGGCCGGAGCGCACCCAGGTGGTCGTGGCGATCGTGCTGGCGGTCGTGGCCTTCGGCATCGTCACCCAGATCCGCACCCGTGGTCAGGTCGATTCGTACAGTTCGCTGCGCCAGTCGGACCTGGTCGGGATGCTCGACGGGCTCAACCAGGAGTCCCAGCGGCTGCAGAGCGAGCTGGAATCCCTGCAGACCGCCCGCGACCAGCTCCAGTCGGGCCAGGACAACGAGGCCCTGGCCCGCGCCCAGGCCGAGGACCGGTTGACCGCACTGGGCATCCTCGCCGGCACCATCCCCGCCCACGGGCCGGGGATCACCATCACCATCACTGACCCTCAAGGAAAGGTGAAGCCGGCGATGATCCTCGACGCCCTGGAGGAGATGCGCGATGCCGGCGGCGAGGTGATGCAGATCAACGGCCGGATCAGGGTGGTGGCCAGCACCTGGGTCGGCAGCGGCGCCTCGGGCATCGTGGTCGACGGCCAGGCGGTGTCGACGCCGATCACCCTGGAGGTCATCGGCGACGCGCACGCCCTGGAGGAGGCAGCCCGGTTCCGGGGCGGCCTGGTCAGCCAGATCACCGATCCACGGGTCGGCGGACAGGTCACCATCGTCCAGTCGGACAACCTGTCGATCACGTCCCTGCACACCGTGCGGTCCCCACAGTTCGCCCGTACGGACCAGAGCGCCGGGACAGGGACGGGCAAGGGCAACTGATCGACCGACCGCCGGCGTGTCCGGCGCCTCATCGCCGGGCGGGCGTCCCGCATCTCTCGGCATTAGGCTAAGGTTCAGTGTTCAGCGACGATGGTCACCCAGACCCAGGAGGACGGATGGAGCTCCCCGAGGACCTCAAGTACAGCGAGGAACACCTGTGGGTCCGGTCAGGAAACGGGCGATCGGTCCGGGTCGGCTTCACCGAGTACGCCGCCGACCAGCTCCGGGAAGTCGTCTCCATCGAGCTGCCGACCGTGGACGACGAGGTGGCCGTCGGTGACGTCGTCGGCGAGGTGGAATCGGTGAAGAGCAACGGTGACATCATCTGTCCGGTCGCCGGCGTGGTCACCCACATCAATCTCGACCTCGACGCGAACACCGAGCTGGTGAACGACGACCCGTACGGCGATGGCTGGCTGTTCGAGGTCGACCTCAGCGACGGCGACGTCGATGACCTGCTCGACGCCGATGCGTACGCCGACCTGATCGAGTCCTGAAAGCTCACCCCCGAGACCAAGGAACTGACTGACATGTTGTGCCCCTCCTGCGGCCACCTGAACACCGAAGGCAGCAAGTTCTGCTCGCAATGCGGCGAGCCGTTGGTCACGGTGTCCGAAACCACCAAGGTCATCCCCGCATTCACCGAGGACAACGACCTCGACGAGCTCAACTCCGACGAGAAGACGGCGGTCACCGCGCTGCCGACGGGCTCCTCACTGCTCGTCGTGCGGCGTGGACCGAACGCCGGCGCCCGCTTCCTGCTGGATCGCGACGAGATCACCGCCGGCCGTCACCCGCGGTCCGACATCTTCCTCGATGACATCACGGTGTCGCGGCACCACGTGACCTTCCTGCGCCGTCCGGAGGGCATCGTGCTGCGAGACGTCGGCAGTCTCAACGGGACCTACGTCAACCGGACGCTGGTCGACGGTGACGTCGTCCTCAAGGACGGGGACGAGGTGCAGATCGGCAAGTTCCGGATGATCTACTTCACCGGCGGACGCGGCTCCCGCTGATGACGGAGGCCCGACACTCGATCGGGTGGGTGGTCAAGGAACTCACGCCCGAGTTCCCCGATCTGTCGATCTCCAAGATCCGTTACCTGGAGACCGAAGGACTGCTGAGCCCCGAGAGAGCTCCCTCCGGGTACCGCAAGTACTCGGAGGGGGATGTCAAGCGCCTGCACTACATCCTCACCATGCAGCGGACGCATTATCTGCCGCTGAAGGTCATCCGCGAACATCTCGACCAGATCGACCGGGGACTCACCCCGCCGAGGATCGATACCCCCAGCCCTGGTGTCCCCGACCCGCCCCCCGAACCGGTGGCCGCACCGTCCCGGCGCCCGGCGAACGGCGTCGACCCGCGCGGTGCGGGCGACTCTCGCGGCGGTGTCGACTCTCGCGGCGGTGTCGACCCGCGCGGGGGCGGCGATCCGCCGGCCCGACAGCAGGAGCCCCGCAAGCGGCGCCCGGTCCGGCTCAGCCGCGCGGAGCTGATCGAGAAGTCCGGCCTGGCGGAGCCGGTGCTGGCAGAGCTGGAGCGCCTTCTGGTGATCACCCCACGGCGCGGCACCCACTACTACGACCAGGACGCCTTCGCCGTGGCGGTGGCGGCCAAGCAACTCGCGAGTTTCGGCATCGACCCGCGGCACCTGCGCCAGATCAAGATCGCGGCCGACAAGGAGGTCGGGCTGATCAACCAGGCCACCGCCGCGCATACCCGGCGGGGCAGTTCCCGCCAGACGATCGAGGAACTCACCCGGCTGATCAACGTGACACACCTCGCGATGGTGCGCTCCGGGGTGCAGCGCGAGCTCGGCTGACCGCGCCGGACCGTTCCCGATCCGACCGGACGACCCGTCCGGACCGAGGGCTGGCGCGGGTGACACCCGCGGGTAGTGTGGGGCCATGCGCGAGATGGACGTGGTCGGAGTTCGTGCCCAGATGCCGAACAACGAACCCATCGTGTTGTTGCGGGAGGTCGGTGGTCACCGGATGATCCCGATCTGGATCGGTTGGAACGAGGCGAACGCCATCGCCGAGGCCCTCGAGGGGCTGCGGCCACCGCGTCCGCTGACCCACGACCTGATGATCGACACTCTCGCCGGACTGGGCCACACCCTCAAGGAAGTGCACATCACCGAGCTCGAGGGTGGCACCTTCTACGCCGTCCTGCTGGTCGACGGCGTGGAGATCAGCGCCCGTCCCTCCGATGCCATCGCACTCGCCCTACGGTGCCAGGCGCCGGTCTACTGTGCCGAGGACGTCCTCGAAGCGGCGGGCTTCGAGGAGGAGGAAGAGGCCGAGGAAGAGGTCGAGAAGTTCCGCGAGTTCCTCGACCACGTCAGCGCCGACGACTTCAGCGATGAGGAGGGGAACGGCGGGGAGGCCACCCCGCCGGGGGAGGAGGACTCGCCGGGGGATGCCGACGACGACGGGCCGGCGTAGAGTCTGTCCTGAACCCTCGACCCCTCCCTCAGCTTGAGGTGCCGGATGAGCGTGTCGCCGCTCGGCGACCGTCCCCGCCCGGGCCTCCTGGCTAATGTCAACGTCGTCAGCTCGACAGGCGAGCAGGTCATCGGAAGGCGGAGATCATGAGCAGCACGGGCACCCCGACTCCCCGGAACGAGCCTCCGGTGGCCCAGGGCACGCTCTTCGACGGCGATTTCGCCCCGGTCCCGGAAGACGTGGGTTTCCGCGGCCCGGTCGCCGCCAAGGCAGCCGACATCACCTACCGCCAGCTCGACTACTGGGCCCGCATCGGTCTGGTCACCCCCGGCGTACGCGGCGCGACCGGGTCGGGCAGCGCCCGGCTCTACAGCTTCCGCGACATCCTGCTGCTGAAGGTCATCAAGCGGCTGCTCAGCGCCGGCGTCTCCCTGCAGCAGATCCGTACCGCGATCGACTATCTGCGTGACCGCGGGGTGGAGGACCTCACCGAGGTGACGCTGATCAGTGACGGCGCGTCGGTGTACGAGTGCACCCGCGACGACGAGGTGATCGACCTGCTCAAGGGCGGCCAGGGCATGTTCGGCATCGCCATCGGGTCGGTGTGGCGCGACGTCGAGGGCTCCCTCGCCGAGCTGCCCGCCGAGCGCAACGCCGAGGAGTCCCCGACCGTCGTGCCCGGCGACGAGCTCGCCGCCCGGCGCCGCCGTCGTCAGGCCAGCTGACCCCCCGACGACCGTCCTCGGGCCCGGAGAACGCGGCGATGACCAGGCTGCAGGAGCTGCTGGCCCGGGCGAAACGGATCCCGTGGATCGCCCACCTGCTGCGGATGCAGGACCGGTACGGCACCCGACTCGGCGACCAGTTCGCCGGCGCGATCACCTACTTCTCGGTGCTGGCACTCGTGCCGCTGCTGATGATCACCTTCGCCGGCATCGGCTTCACCCTCACCGTCGTACGCCCCGATCTGCTGGTCCTCGTCGAGGAGGCGATCACCCGCCAGCTGTCCGGCATCGGAGCCGAGCTGCAGCAGACGATCTCCGGGGTCGTCCGCAGCTTCCTGCTGAACTGGGGGGCGATCGGCCTGGTCGGCCTGCTGTCCGGCATCTACTCCGCCTCGGGCTGGGCCGGCAACCTCAAGAGCGCCATCCGTGCCCAGACGCGCCCGCAGTTCGACCTGGCCGAGCGGAAACGCGGCATCGTCCTGGAGACCCTGATCAATGTCGGACTGATGCTGGGTCTGCTCGTGCTCGTCCCGCTCACCGTCGCGCTGGCAAACGCCTCGACCACGCTGACCGATCAGCTGCTGCACCTCCTCGGTGCGGACGCGATCCCCGGCGTCGGGGTGGCGCTGCGACTCCTCGGGATCGTCGCCTCCGGCGCGTCCGGCTGGGTGCTCTTCCTCTACCTGCTGACCGTGTTCCCGGAGGAGACCTTCGCCTTCGGAGTGATGGGGCGGGCCGCGCTGGTCGGTTCGGTCGGGTTGGGCCTGCTGGAGTACCTGACCAGCTTCCTCATCGGCAGCTTCACCAGCAACCCGGCCGCCGCACTGTTCGGCCCGGTCATCGTGCTGATGCTGTTCCTCAACCTGTTCGCCCGGCTGATCCTCTACGTCGCGGCATGGATGGCGACCGCCGTCCAGCAGGCCAATCCGCTCCGTCTCCAGGACATCGACGCCCCGCTGGCCGAGGTCACCGCCAGCACGGTCACCGCCGCCCGGGTGGCCGATGCCGACGAGGACCGGTTCGCCGCGGCGCTCACCCCGCCGGCCGGCACCCCCCAGGTCAGCCGCGGGACGGCGGTCCGGAACGCCCGGATGGCACTGCACACCGGGTGGCTCACCGGGGCGGCGGCCGGGATGGGACTGGGGGCATTGTTGGCCGCCCTGACACGTCTCGGGGCGCGTCGACGCTGAGCGCCGCCCGGGGCACCGGACAGGGCGCCGACCGGACCGGTGGGCGCCGACGGGCCTGGACCCCACCACTCGGGCGTCCCCGGAGACGGCCGTAGGGACGACCGCCGAGGCGGCCGCCCCCACGAGCGGAAGAGCGGAATTCAGCCGGGCCCGGATCAGTCCTCGAGCGGCCTGGTGGACTTCGGCATCGGCTGGCCGATCTGGCGCAGCATCTCGGTGAACCACTCGGCGGTCAGGTCGAACGGCTTGCCGCCCTTGATCCGCTCGAACTCGATGGCGCGCAGCTGGTCGCCACGCTCCTCGTCGTTGCCGATCACACCGGGCACCTTCTCCAGCGCCGACTCCACCGCGAGGTCGCACATCGAGGAGATCAGGTCGACGTCCCACTCCACCGGTGCAGCGGACCGGGAGTAGTAGCCGGACTTCTGGACCAGCACCTTCTCCGCGCCGATCCGCTCGGCGAACTGGCTGGCGAACCAGGTGCCCGGGTTGATCTTGTCGAGCTTGACGTGCCCGAAGGCGTCCCGCGGCACCTCCTCGCCGGCCTCCTCCAGCTCCTGCACGATGCCCTCGACACCGGCGCCCTCGGACAGGAAGATCGTCACGTTGCCGACCCGGTCCATGATCTCCTTGAGCCGGGTCGCTTCGTCGTCGATGCTGAACTCGTCCTCGGGGACGTACACCGCGTGGACCTCCCAGGCCTCCCGGCTGAGCCCGATCTCGGGCAGCCAGGCGCGGGTGTCCAGCCAGTTGCGGTATTCCCGGGCGGTGGCGGCGGTCAGCCAGCCGCAGTGGCGCCCCATCACCTCGTGGACGATGAGTTCGCGGCCGACGGAGTTGTGCTCGGCGACGATGTTGCGGGCGAAGATCGCGCCCATCTCGGCGGCCGTCTGGGCACCGAGCGACTGGCGGATCGGGACGATGTCGTTGTCGATGGTCTTCGGCAGGCCGACGACGGTGAGCTCGTAGTCGTGGTCGCGCAGGTAGGCGGCCAGGTCGGCGGCGGTCGTGTTGGTGTCGTCCCCGCCGATGGTGTGCAGGATCTCGACGCCGTCCGTGATCAGACGGTCGGCCGCGACCTTGAGGGCGTTCTCGCCGGGCTGGATCAGGCCGCGCTCGAGCAGGTCCTTCTCGTTGGTGAGCTTGACGCGCGAGTTGCCGATCGGCGACCCGCCGTAGGTGTGGAGCAGACCGGCGCTCTCGCGGACGGCCGGCGTCACGGTGAGGTAGTCACCCTGCAGGAGACCTTGGTATCCGTGCTTGTACGCGATGATCTCGCGCTCGGGGGCGATCTCCGTGTAGCGCTGGATGAGACCGCCGATGGCGGAGGACAGACAGGGGGCGAAGCCACCGGCCGTCAGCAGAGCTACCTTGCCCGGCATGTGAATACCTTTCGTTCGTGAACTGGACGCGACAAGCCTAAAGCGCTTCCACCGGGGTCGACGGGGCGGGGTGGCCGTGGCCGCCACCTGGCGAACCGCCGGCGTGTCATCATGCCCGTGGCCGTACGTGGGCGACACCGCGGCGGGGGAGAGCAGGGGGAGCCGATGACGACGTACGTGGCGCGCAGTGGACCGGCTCGATCGGTGCGGCGACGTGACCAGCGGGGGCACGCTCTGTCGGTGATGGTGCTGGTGGTCACCGCCGCGCTGGGGCTGATGGCCGGCCTGGTGGTCGACGGCGGCCGGCAGGTGACCGCCACGAGACGGGCCACCGCGGTCGCCGAGCAGGCCGCCCGAGCCGCCTCCGATGCCGCAGCGGCATCGGCGTTGGAGGGCAGCCCCGATCCGCAGGCAGCCACCGCCGCGGCGCGCGCGGTGCTGGCGGCCGAGCCGGAGGTCACCGGGACAGTGACGGTCCGGCCCGGCCTGCGGATCCGCGTCGATACCCAGGCCGAACGGCCCACGGTGTTCCTCTCGGCGATCGGCATCGGCAGCGTCCACGCCAGCGCCTCGGCCACCGCGGATCTGGTCCGGGTCCGCTGACGTCGGGGCCCGCTGAGCGGCCGGGCGCGTCGCCGCCGAGCCGGGACGGTCAGTCCAGACTGGCGGCCATCCGGGAGACCGCCTCGGTGAGGATCTCCGGGGAGGTGGCCAGGTTGAGGCGTACGTGCCCCCGGCCGACCGAGCCGAAGGCCGGGCCCGGATTGAGGGCGACCCGGGCGGCATCCCGGAAGTGCCGGTAGGGGTCCTGGAGTCCGAGGGCGGTGCAGTCCAGCCAGGCCAGATAGGTCGCGTTGCCGGGCAGCTGGGTCACCGCCGGCAGCTTCTCGGCCAGCAGCCGGTCCACCAGCGTCCGGTTCGCGGCGATCTCGCTGCGCAGCTGGGCCAGCCACGGTCGGCCCTCGTCGAGCGCGACGGTGTGGCTGAGCACTGCCAGGTGGCTGGCCGCCCCACGGGCGGCGTCGTACGGGACGGCGGCCAGGTCCTTCGTCGCGGCCGGACCGGCGACCATCACCGCGGCCTTCAGCCCGGCGAGGTTCCACGCCTTCGAGGCGCTGAACAGGACCAGCGCGTCCTCCGAGCCCGGCATCGACAGGTACGGCACGTAGTCGACGCCCGGATCGGTCAACGGGGCGTGGATCGCGTCGACGATCACCCGGATCCGGTACTCGTGGGCGAGGCGTGCCACCGTCGCCAGGTCCTCCGCCGTGTGGGCCCGGCTGGTCGGATTGTGCGGGCTGGCGAGCAGGTAGGCGGTCGGCCGTACGCCGAGACGCCCGGAGAACGCCGCCTCGAGAGCGGCCAGGTCGAGGCTGCCGTCGGCGGCCATCGGCACCTCGAGGAGTTGACGGTCAGTTCCGGTGACGGCGGCGAAGAACGGCGGATAGACCGGCGGGTCGACCACCACGTGGTCGCCGGGGTGGGTGGTGACCTGGAGGGCATTGCGGATGCCGCCCATCACGTCGGGCATCAGGCCGATCCGGGCCGGGTCGAGCTCCAGTCCCCACTGGTCGGCGGCGAACCGGGCGACCGCCTGCTCGTAGACCGGGCCGGACGGGTAGCCGGTGTCGCCGCGATCGATCGCGGCGTGCAGGGCAGCGGCCACCGGCGGAGCGATCCGGCAGTCCATCTCCGCGACCCACAGCGGCAGGACGTCCGGCGGGTAGCGGCGCCACTTCATCGAGGTGCGCATCCGCAACTCGGCCAGGGGGACGGTGAGGATCTCGTAGGTCACGCCTGCAGACTAGTGTGCCGGCACCCGCGCCGGCGACGGCGGCGGTAGGCTGAGCGGTCATGGCGAAGTATTTCGACGTCCACCCGGTCAACCCGCAGTCCCGGTCCATCCAGCAGGCGGTCGAGATCCTGCGTGCCGGTGGACTCGTGGCCTACCCGACCGACTCCTGCTACGCGCTCGGGTGCCGGCTGGGCAACAAGGAAGGGCTCGACCGGATCCGGCAGATCCGCAAGCTCGACGACAAGCACCACTTCACCCTGGTGTGCTCGAACTTCGCCCAGTTGGGCCAGTACGTCCAGATGGACAATGCCGTCTTCCGGGCGGTGAAGGCCGCCACCCCCGGCCCGTACACCTTCATCCTGCCGGCGACCCGGGAAGTGCCGAAGGCGATGGTGCACCCGAAGAAGCGTACGGTCGGCGTCCGGGTGCCCCGGCACGTGACCGCACTGGCCCTGCTCGATGCGCTGGGGGAGCCGTTGGTGTCGAGCACACTGCTGCTGCCGGGCTTCGACGAGCCGCTGACCGACGGCTGGCAGATCAAGGAGGAGCTCGACCATCAGGTGGATGCGGTGATCGACTCCGGCGACTGCGGCGTCGAGCCGACCACCGTGGTGAACTTCACCGGCGACGAGGTCACCGTCGACAGGGTCGGCGCGGGGGATCCGACCCCGTTCCTGTGATCCTCCTGCTGCTCCGTCGCGGCGCTCCGGTCAGTGCCGGAGCTGCTCGATGTAGCGCAGCGAGTTGGGCTCGCACTTCGCCTCGGTCGCGATCCGCATCGGGGCGATCCGGCCGCGGTCACGCAGCTCGTACAGCCGGGGAACGACCCGGTCGCGGACGGTGGTGGGGGACAGGGTGTTGAGGTAGATCTTCGTCCCGCCCTCGAAACCGGCCAGGTTCGACACCCGCCACTTGAGCATGATCCGCCACGGCATCGGCTCCAGTACGTCGATCGGGCGGTGGTACCACTCCTCGTTGCTGGGCACGTCGACACCGGTGGCGGCGTGGCAGGCGTGCAGCAGGTCCGACATCGCCCGGACCTCCTCGTCGGTGGCCTTCCACGGCACCGCCGCGGCGCTCTTGGAGTAGACCTCCAGGGTGGGATAGCGGTGTCCGAACCCGGCGAAGGCGACCGCGTGGTCGTTCTCGGCGACGACGAGGTTGTGGTAGCCGGCGTAGTTCACCGCGGCCTCGTTGTAGAGGTTCGGGTTGGCCCGGATCCGCTCGATCTCCAGCTCGTTGTTGACCCCGCGCTCGTCGATCGCGACCAGCTGTTTGTGCAGGTGGTCGAAGGAGGCACCGGCTGGCTTGAGCCAGTTCTGGAAGGCTGCCACGTAGCGCACGTAGCGGTTCGCCGCGTAGAGCCGCTTCATCGCGTCGACGGTGAAGGTCATGTACCGGTAGTGCTCCTCCGGGGTGAGGGTTCCCGAGGAGGCGAGGCCGGTGTCGTCGTACGCCCCGTCGGCGAAGTGCCGCCGGGCGACGATCACGTCGTGGCCGCCGCCGAAGAAACCTGCCGCCTGGGCCCGCCGCTCGTCCTCGGTGAGTGCCGCCCAGTCGCTGTTGTTGAGCCCGGCGGCCCGCATCCGGGTCTGGACGATCCGCAGGACGTGGTCGCGGCCGACCGTGGTGGCCAGGTAGTCGTCCATCCGGCGCTGCAGGTCGGCGGGCATCTGGTAGCCGTAGTTGCGGGACCAGTAGTCGTACGACACGATCTCGAACAGGTTCGGGATCCGGCGGAACTCGGCGACGGTGTCGTGGAGATGGTCGGCGCCCACCCCGTCGAGCTGCCGCCAGTGGTCGCCCTCGCGGACCAGCCGGGACTTCTCCGGCGGCGTCTCGAGGTAGCGCTGTTCACAGAACGCGCACCACCGGCCCTGGTCGTCGGTCCGCAGCGGCTGGGGGTCGGGGTGGCTGATGCCCAGCGGTCGGTGCCCTCGACCCGGCACGGTCCACACCTCGGTGCCGCTGAACGGGTTGACCTGCTTGATCGTGCCGTCGGCCATCTCCTGCATGAGCTGCGCGGATGGAATGAGCACTGCTGAGGACATCGTGATCCCCTCCTGTTTCCCTGCCTGCTGCCAGGCGTCAGCCTAGCGACGGGACGGGGACAGCGCGGGGAAGCCGCCGATCGGGAACCGTCGATCGGCACGTGCCGGCTGTGGCGCCGTCGACCGGCACGGAGCCGATCGGAGGGGGTTGGTCCGCGGCTAACCGGTGGCCAGGCCGGGGACCCGGCGCCCGCGGATCCTGCGCAGTTCGTGGGCATGCCCGGCCAGCGCCTCGTCCTCCGCCGAGACGGGCGACCACTGCGGGATGTCGGCCAGCCGACCGTCGTGGTCGCGGACCCCGTAGGTGATGGCGCAGTGGGTGGTGAGCTCGCGCCGGTCGGTGCGGGGATCGCCGGAGCGTACGTGCACCGAGATGTCCATCGTCTTGCGGTTGGTCCGCAGCAGCCGGGCTTCCAGCTCGACGACGTGGCCGATCTGGATCGGCCGGTAGAACCGGACGCCACCGGAGTAGACGACGGTCGGCGTCATCCCGGACCATTGGCTGGCGCAGAGCCAGGCCGCCTGGTCGATCCATTCCATCGCGGTGCCGCCGTGGACCTTGCCGCCCCAGTTGACGTCGGTCGGCTGGGCCAGGAAGCGGGTGACGACCTTCGGGGCGGTGCCGGCGTCGGTGTAGGCCTGGCGGGCCATCTCCTCCTCGATCTCCTTGCGGACCTCGGCCCGCCCGACTGCGCCCTTCGCGTGGGCCCGCTCCTTGGCGGTGATCGGGTCGAACTCCGGGACCGGCACCGAGTGCCCCTGGCCGTCGGTGGCGACGAAGATCACCAGACAGTTGGTCGCCTCGGCCCAGCGCAGGGTCTTCGGGTCGGAGTGGCGCACGGTGCACTGGATGTGCATCGAGGAGCGTCCGGTGTAGACGATCCGCGCCTCCACCTCCACCAGGTGCCCCGACGGGATGCCGTGGCGGAAGGAGACGTGCCCGACGTACGCGGTGACGCAGTAGCGGCCGCTCCAGCTCGCGGCGACGGCGTACGCGGCCTTGTCGATCCACTCCAGGATCCGTCCTCCGTTGACGATGTCCTCACCGTCGAACAGGACGTCGGTGGGGGCGGCGAGGAACCGCAGGGTCCCCATGGGGGATCGGGTGGGCACAGGACTGCTCCGTTCTGCTGGGTCCGGCCCACTATCTCAGGCGGTGGAGCGGCCCGGGGGCGGATCGTGCCGCCGCGGGAAACACGGCCTGACCCGCCGGCGCCGCCCGGGGTCAGTCCCGCCCGGCCGTCCGCAGCCGCCGGCGGGACAGGTGGATCCCGACCAGGCCGATCAGGTAGATCGGCGCCTGGGTGGCCAGCGCCAGGGTGTAGGCGTGCCGAGCATCGTGGCCTGCGACGGCCGCGGCATCCAGGGTGATGCCGATCACCAGAATGCTGACCAGACAGGCGATGAAACCGCCCATGATCACCACGCCGGTGCCGGTTCCGACCCGCTGGGGCGGCTGGGAGGTGCGGATGTAGTCGAAACCGATGTTGGAGCCGGGCCCGCCCAGTGCCAGGGCGATGATCAGCACGACCAGTAGCCCCACCGGTGGGATGCCGGGCCAGCAGAGGGTGACGGCCCAGCTGAGCACCTGGATCCAGACCAGGAGCAGGGCCACGTCCGAGCGGCGACGCGGATACCGGGCGGTGATCCGGCCCACCACCGGGCCGGCCGGGATCGCCACCAGGACGAAGAAGGACAACAGGGTGCTCGCCAGGGCGGGGGAGTAGCCCAGCCCGGCGGTCAGGTAGGGAAATCCCCACATCAGCGGGAACACCATCGTGGAGAAACAGGTCGCGAAGTGGACCCAGAACCCCGCCATGGTGGACGGCGTGGTGAGGACCGCCCGCAGGCTGCCCAGCAGTGCGGCGGGCGACCCGGAGGTGTCGGGCCGCCACCGGCCCGGTGGGGCGTTGCGGCCGAAGACCCCCATCAGCACCGCGGCGACCACCGACGCCCCGGCCGCGCTGAGGAAGGCTGCCTGCCACCCCACGTTCTCGAGGATGGCGCGGAAGGGGACCGCCGACAGGATCTGGCCGACCTGGCCGACGATGCCGGTGAGCTGGGTGAGGATCGGCACCTGGTGGGGTGCGAACCATGCCGGGACGAGACGGATGACCGAGTTGAACGTCATTGCGTCGCCGAGACCGACCAGGATGCGCCCGATGATCGCGACGGTGACCGAGCCGGTGACTCCGACCAGGAGCTGTCCGACGGCCATCAGGACAGCGCCCACGGCGACGACCCGGCGGGAGCCGAGTCGGTCGAGGGCCAGTCCGACCGGCACCTGGGCCGCGGCGTACACGGCCAGCTGGAGCACCACGAACACCGACACCAGCCCGGCTCCGGCGCCGAAGTGGTGGGACGCCTCGACACCGGCCACCCCCAGGGTCGACCGCTGCATCACAGCGATCGCGTACACGGCGACCCCGATCACCCACACCGACCACGCTTGACGACCACTCACACGCTCCATCGTCGCATCCGTCGCCGACGCTGCGGCATCCGGTCCGGCGGGGCGCTGCGGCCGGCGGTGGCCGCCGGCCGGCACACCGCCGATCCTCGAGGCGTCGTCGCCCGTCAGTAGCTCCCGTCAGTAGCTGATGACGAAGCCGTCGTAACGGGCCGTGGGAGGGCGGATCTCCCGGTCGAGGTGCTCGACGGCGCCGGGCGTCATCGGCGACTTGAGCCTGCGCAGCAGCGCGACCACCTGGTCGTGGGTGCCCTGGGCCAGGATCTCGACGGTGCCGTCCGGCCGGTTGGCGACCCACCCGACCAGTCCGAGCCGGGCCGCCTGGCGCTCGGTCCAGAACCGGAACCCGACGCCCTGCACATGGCCGTGCACCACCGCGTGCAGCTCCTCCAGCGGCGTTTCAGTCATGCCACGAGCCTAGAGCGTGTCTCCCGGAGTGGGCTGCCGTCCTCGCGACGTCCGCGCGGCGGCCCGGGGCGTCACTGGAGCAGGCCGATGGTGGCCGGGTAGCGGTAGAGCTCCCCGCGGTTGGCGAGGATCGCGCCGCGGATGTGGCACCACAGGGTCATGATGCCGGCGACGATCCACAGCACCACCGCGACCGGGGCGAGGACGATGGTGAACAGCATGATCCAGGCGACCACGTTCATCACCCAGGCCCAGACGTTGAAGTTGAACGCTCCGGCGGCGGCGTTGCGGACGAAGTCGCTGCGGTCCTTGTAGACGAACCAGACGATGAGTGGGCCGACGAAGCTGAGCCAGCCGACGCTGACGATCATCGCGATGATCGCCGACAGGTGGGCCAGGGTGGCGACCGTACGCTCCTCGCCGGTCGTCATCGTGGGGGAGTGCCCGATGGTGGGGTCGTACGGGCGGGCGGAGTAGGGCGGGGTGGCGGACGGGCCGGTGCCGTACGGGTTGGTCTGCATGCGTCCATGGTGACCCGGCGAGGTGTCGAACCGGTCACTGCCGGGGGTGGATTCCGGGGGCGGTCGGGGTCGGGCCCGGGCGGTCCTGCGCCGCGCGGTGCCCGACGATGTCTGCTGTGCCGACCGGAGGATCCGGCCCGGGTCGGGGACTACAGTGAGGAGGCGGGGGCGTACGCCCGGGAGACGGGTCGTACGTCCGGTCGAGGAGTGGCGACGATGGACGCAAGCACACGGTCCAGGACGTCCACGGTCGAGGGCGTGCACCGGCTCACCGCGGACGCCGCCCTGCGCACGTTCGGGCCCGGCGAGGAGGGACTCACGTCGTCGCAGGCCGCCGAACTGTTGGCCCGGCACGGCCCCAACCTGATCCGCGAACAGGCGCGCCGGCCGATGGTGCTCGTCTTCGCCGCCGAGTTCACCAGCCCGATGGCCCTCCTGCTGTGGGCCGGGGGACTGGTGGCGCTGGTGGCCGGGATCGTCGAGCTCGGGATCGCCATCTTCGTGGTGAACGTCGTCAACGGGGTTTTCGGGTTCTGGCAGGAGTACCGCGCGGAACGGGCCACCGAGGAACTCAAGAAGATGCTGTCCACCCATGCCACGGTGGTCCGCGACGGCGAGCTGCAGGAGGTGCCGACTCAGGACCTGGTGCCCGGCGATCTGCTGGCCATCGCGGAGGGCGACCGGATCGGGGCCGACGCCCGGTTGGTCGAGGCCAGTGAGCTGCAGGTGGACCAGTCCACCCTCAGCGGCGAATCCCGCCCCGTGCACAAGAACGCCGGGCCGATCGCCGAGGATCTGCCGGCGGCCCAGCTGCACAACATGGTCTTCGCCGGGACGAGCGTGATCAACGGCGACGGCCGGGCGGTGGTGACCGCCACCGGGATGGACACCGAGTTCGGCCGGATCGCCGACCTCACCCAGTCGGTGCGGGAGGAGCCGAGCCCGCTGCAGAAGGAACTGGGGCGGCTGACCCGGCAGTTGTCGGTGTTGGCGCTCGGCCTGGGCGCGCTGTTCGTCGTGGTGGCGGTGCTGTTCGTCGGTGAGCCGTGGGCGCAGGCGTTCGTGTTCGGACTGGGGATGGTCGTCGCGTTCATCCCCGAGGGGTTGTTGCCGACCGTGACCCTGTCGCTGGCGATGGCGGTCCAGCGGATGGTCCGGCGCAACGCCCTGGTGAAGAAGCTGTCGTCGGTGGAGACCCTGGGCTGCACCACGGTGATCTGTTCGGACAAGACCGGCACGTTGACGCAGAACGAGATGACCGTCACCCGGCTGTGGGTGCCGGGGGTCTGGTACACGGTCGGCGGGCGCGGGTATGCGCCGGTGGGCGAGATCCGCCGGGCGGAGCCCCCCGGAACCGGGGACGACACCGGCACCGGAGACAGTGCCAGCAACGGAGACGCTGTCCCCGATGGTGCTGTCGCGGCCACGACCGACCCCGCGCTGCGTACGCTCCTCGAGGTGGCCGGCCTGTGCAACAACAGCATGGTGCGCCCACCGGGCCCGGACGAATCCCGATGGGTCGTCCATGGCGACCCGACCGAGGCGTGTCTGCTCGTCGTGGCCGCCAAGGCCGGTCTGGACCCGACGGCCCTGCGCCATGACCATCCGCGGGTCCGGGAACTGCCGTTCGACTCCCGACGCAAGCGGATGACGACGATCCACCAGGTGGACGGACGCCGGCTGGCGTACGTCAAGGGAGCGCCGCAGAGCGTGCCACCGCTGTGCTCGTGGATCGTCCGCGACGGGATCCGCCGGGAGCTGACCGAGGCCGACCGAGCCGAGATCACCGCCGCCAACGACGGCTTCGCCCGGCTCGGACTGCGGGTGCTGGCCGTCGCGGTGCGTACGGTCGACGCCGCGGCCGACCCCGCCGGGTACACGATCGACGACGTCGAACGGGAACTGACCTTCCTCGGTCTGGTGGCGATGGAGGACCCGCCCCGGGAGGGGATCGCCGAGGCGGTGGCCACCTGTCACCGGGCTCGCATCCGGATCATCATGATCACCGGCGACTACGGCCTGACCGCCGAGTCGATTGCCCGCAGCATCGGCATCGTCCGGGGCGACGAGGTGCGGGTGGTCTCGGGGACCGAGCTGGCCGAGATGTCCGACGAGGACCTGGTCGCGGCGCTGCGCGGGGAGCTGATCTTCGCCCGGGTCGCCCCCGAGCAGAAGTACCGGGTCGTCGCCACCCTGCAGTCGATGGGGGAGATCGTCGCCGTCACCGGGGACGGCGTCAACGACGCGCCCGCCCTGAAGAAGGCCGACATCGGGATCGCGATGGGCCGCACCGGCACGGACGTGTCGAAGGAAGCCGCCGACATGATCCTCACCGACGACCATTTCGCGTCGATCGTGAAGGCGATCGACGAAGGGAGGGGCGTCTACGACAACATCCGCAAGTTCCTCACCTACATCCTGACCAGCAACATGGCGGAGGCGGCCCCGTCGGCGGTGTTCCTGATGTCGCGTGGCCTCGTCCCGCTGCCGTTGACGGTGATGCAGATCCTCACCATCGATCTCGGCACCGACCTGCTGCCGGCCCTCGGCCTGGGCACCGAACGACCCGAGTCCGACGTGATGGACCGCCCGCCCCGACCGCGGACCCAGCGGCTGATGGACCGGCGGGTGCTCGGCCTGGCGTTCGGCTGGTACGGCCTGCTGGAGGCCGTCTTCGCACTCGTCGGCTATCTGCTGGTCAACGTCGTCAACGGCTGGCCGGCGGTCCCGTTCGCGGCCGAGGGGGAACTGTACGCCCGGGCCACCACGATGACGCTCGCCGCGATCATCTTCTGCCAGATCGGTGCGGTGCTCGGCTGCCGCACCACCCACGCCTCGCTGTGGGTGATCGGGATCTTCTCCAACCGCCGGATCGTGTTGGGCATCGTGGTGGAGATCCTGCTGCTGGCCGCGCTCAGCTACGTACCGCTGCTCCAGGACGTCTTCGGCACCGCCCCACTACTACCGGCGGACTGGGCGGCGTTGGCCGTGCTGCCGGTGGTGATGGTGCTGCTGGACGAGTTGCGTCGGTGGATCGTCCGGCGGCGGCTGGACGCCCGGGCCACCCCGGCGGCATGACCGGCGCGAGCATGTCCGCGCAGGCGGCTGGGGGAGGGACTCGTGCTCACTGGTCGACCTCCGCGATGCGGACCGGGCGACCCTCGGCGGCCGAGCGGATGGCGGCGGTGGCCACGAGCTGTGCCCGTAGGCCGTCTGTGCCCTCGGGATAGTCGGTATCTGCGCCGTGGAGGACGTCGGCGAAGGTCTGGAACTCGGTCCGGTACGCCTCGTGGAACCGCGACGTGTCGGTGCCGGCGGTGCCCGTGTGACCCCCGGCGGCGTCGTAGAGCCGGGCGGCGGTGGCGGCGAGCTGGCCCATCTGGACCATGCCGGCCGAGCCGAACACCTCACCGCGCAGGTCATAGCCGTACATCGCGGAGAACGAGGCTTCCGCGGTGGCCAGCGCGCCGTTGGCGTAGCGGATGACGACCACGGCGCTGTCCTGGAACCCGGTGTCCTTGGCGTCGGGACGGACCAGGGCATCGGCGACGGCATAGACGTCGACCGGCTCGGAGCCGGCGTTGAACCAGTTGAGGATGTCAAAGTCGTGGATCAGTGTCTCGGTGAAGATGGTGCCGGCCGGAACGCGGGCCGGATCGGCGCCGTACGGGCCCGGATCACGGGTGATGGAGTGCAGGCGCTGGACCCTCCCCACCGCACCCTCGGCGACCAGCTGCTCGGCCCGGGTCCAGGACTCGGCGAACCGGCGGTTGAACCCGACCTGGAGGACCACGCCGGCAGCGTCGGTCGCCGCGATCGCGCGCTTCGCGTCCGCCACTGTCAGGGCGATCGGCTTCTCGGTGAAGATGTCCTTGCCGGCAGCGGCGAAGGCCTCGATGAGCTCCACGTGGGTCGCCGTCGGTGAGGCGATCACCACGGCGTCAATGCTGTCGTCGGCGGCGACCGACAGCGGGTCGCGGGTGGCCGCCGGAACCGCCAGATCTGCGGCCAGGCGTTCCAGGGTCGGTGAGGCGGGATCGGCCAGCACGGCCAGCTCGATCCCGGCGACCTCGCGGGCCAGGGTCCGCGCGTGGTGCGTCCCGATCCTCCCGGTGCCGATGAGCGCGATTCTCTTCATGCCTTACTCCCTTGTGGGTGCGTCAGACTCAGTGTCGTACGGGATCCGGTGCGAGTGGGAGTCGGGGAGTTTCCGACGGTGGTCGTCGGTGTCACCTAGAGTCGGGTCGTGCTCGATTGGGATCACAACGCCTACTACCAGCAATTGCTGCTGCGCCAGCTGCCGCTCGGCGTGGTCCTTCCTCGACTGGCCGATGCCTTGCGACCCGGCGGCGTTCTGGCGGCTGTTGCGCTGCCTCGACGCGATCTGCGCCACGAATGGCCGCTCGAGCTCGCCGCGGCAGTCGGGCATCGGGTCCTAGGGGTGGGGTTCTTGGTGGGCAGAGCGCTGGGAACGGGCCATGGCCACCCGAAGGAGCCCGGTCACCGTGGGATGCCCGTCGTGCTGGATCCGCCGCTGTCGACTCCCGAAGTCTCTCGGGTGGCTTCCACCGTCCTGCCAGGTGTCCACGTCAAGCGCCTGTTGTTCTGGCGATATCTGCTCATCGGGAAGAAGCCCCCAGGGGGCGGCCCACACTCAAAGTCGGAGAGCTGAAGGGCCGAGCCGGCGGCGCGCGGTGAGATCGTTCTGGGTCACGATGGCGACTCCCACCGTGCACGCCCGCGCGGCCGCGGACTTCGCGGGCGAGCAAAGGCGGGTCAGGAGGGAGCGAGAGTGGCGAGGCCGACGCTCTGGGCCGATTCGGTCAGGCGAGTGTCGTAGGACAGCATTGCGTCGACGTCCAGTGCGATGGCGGCGACAAGGTGCAGAGCGTCGAGCGAGCGGAGATGCACGCCGGGTAACAGGCCGGCGTGGCGGAAGATGGCTGCCGGAAGTTCGTAGAGATCGATGACGTCGAGGAAGGCGGTGACCCGGTCCTGATGCAGGGCGGGGTTTCGGTGGGCGGCCCTGCGCAGCTCGGTCTCCAGGAGCCTGGAGCCACACAGATCTGCGTTCGCGGTGGTGATCGCCGCAGCGAGTGCCTCGGACTCGGTCTCGTTGACGAGGAGCTTGAGGGCCGCGGACGTATCGAGGTACCAGCGGGGCGAGACCGGCACAGCAGAGGCGCTCAACGCTCATCTCTCAGATCGTCGAGGATCTCCTTGCTGGTGATCGTGCTGGTGACGCGTGGCCAAGTCCGGAAGTCGACCTTGCGTCGGGCGGCCCGTGCCAGCGGGAGCCCCGTGGACAGTTCGGCCTCGGTGGCTGGCTTGAGGACGGCGACGGGCGCGCCGTTCTTGGTGACCAGGAAGGACTCGCCGGCTTCAACCGCGCGGATGACCTCGGCGTTGTCGTTGCGGAGTTCCCGCTGGGAGATCGTGCGCATGCCACCATCGTGTCACGCTGCGTAGCACTTGCGTAGCTCAAGATCGTCAGCGCAGGACGTGGCGGCCGGGTGGACTAGCCTGCTGCGGGTGCAGGAGCTTCAGGAGATTCACCCGCAGCGGCGGGACGACGTCAGCATCGCCGCAGTCTGATGGCATCAGCTGACCAGCGCGGCCGCGAGCGAAGGCGAGCATTCATGTCCGCACTGGCGGCCGGACGGCGGCACTCCGTCGCACGTCGTTGCGACGGGACGGTTGTCGCCGTGGGCAACAATGCCACGGGCGAATGCCTCGTCGAATCCTGGGAAGACATAGTCGCCGTTGCTACTGGCAACGTCCACACGGCGATGAACACGGGAAGGTCCCATACGGTCGGGCTTCGATCCGACAGGACTGTGCTCGCGACCGGGTGGAACGGCGACGGCCAGTGCGCCGTCGCCGGGTGGCGTGACGTCCTGGCGGTGGCGGTCGGGAACAACCGACGCGGGCAGTGTTCAGTTGACGATTGGACCGGCCTCATCGACATCGCCGCCGGGCACCTCCACACGGTCGGCCTCCGGAAGGACGGGCGGGCAGTCGCCGCCGGGGACCGCGACACTGGAGCGTGCGACGTCGATGTCTGGTCCGGAATCCGGTCCGCGGAGGACTGAGTCACTCCTCGGTGATGAAGCCAAGTTTGCGGGCCTTGCGGACCCATCGCGCGGCGGTCTCGTACGACCTGTTCCACCTGGCCTGCACAGCCTGCATACCTTGCTGGCGCCACACGTCAGCAACCAGGCGGTAGTGGTCATCCGGGAGTACTCGCCCGCCCCGCCTGCCCCTCGCCGCGATCCGTGGATGCCGCTCGGGGGAGAGCGCCTCCGCGTCGTCGAGTCCGTGCCGCGTCATTGTGCTGCTCTGTTCATCGGCCAGGGGCGTGGCGTCCAGGGCGGCGGGAACGCTGGCCACCTCCGTCTCGACGATGTTCGGCAGGCCGAGGAGCTGCCAAAGTTCGCCGAGCCACCTGTCGATGTTGGTGGCCTCAGCCATGGCAATGGGGGAGACTGTCTGACCAGGTCGTGCCGTCATGGTCAGCTCAGTGGCGGCGATCTTGCCGTTCACGAGTTCTGATCTGATGACCAGGTGCGGGCGGTCGGCCCTCGGCATGTCGAGTTCGATCGCCAAGGGAGAAGGGAACCGTACGGCGCCGACCTGTTGAAGGTCAGAGAGTCTGTAGCTGACAAGGCACGTCGCACCATCTGACAGGGTGACATGCCGGGAGTACAGCCCGCCGCCGGTCGCGAGCATCGAAATCACGTCGTATCTGCTGTCGCCCACGGCCGCCATCCTTCGAGGTGTCATCAGTCTTGGCGCCTGATTGCCACCGATGTTGATGAAAGCATGCCCACACATGAAACAGGATGTCAAATGCCATCTCGATACTGTCAGATGGTAACCGTCTGAATGACACGTGGACATATGGCAGGAGTGGAGGACAAGCTCACTCTCCGCTGACCCGGCGCGTTCTCGGAACACTCCGGGACCGTGTACACCAAGCTGCTGGCGCGGGCTGGACGTCGCACCGATTCCCACTGGGCAGGACCGCGGGGACCGGGGGGACCGAGCCCTGCCTGTGACAGGCTTCTGGGCGACAGGATGTGGCCCAGACCTGGCTTGGGTGTCCCATCGTTGCCGGGCCTCCGTCGGCCGACAGCAGACTGGCCACCGCTGACCGCCAGTGGAGGACGACAGGCAGTCAGCACCGAGACCCTTGCCGCCGGACCGATCGGACTTGGCCTGGCCGGGAGCAGCCATCCGCCCGGATGCTGCCACCCATCTGTCATCCCAGTAGCCCACTTTGAATGACAATGGCAGGATGTCAACAAGTTACGCGAATGTCAAGTTCATATTCAGGTGGGGAATTGCAGCGTGGCAACAACAATGAAGGGTGTACTGTCATTGAAGCGACATGGACGGGGAGTGATCGGTGGCGAGGTGATGGTGAGCCGGAATGTCAATACCGGACTGCGCCAGCTTCCGGATTGGCCCAGATCTCTTCCTGTCGCTGCCACAACGACAGGTCGTGAAGAGAGTCTGCTCGGATAGTCGCGTCGGCGAACGGGATACTCAGGACGCGACCGAGGTTACGTCGGTGGGTCGGTGGGTCGGTGGTGCGCGTCGCGGTGCTCGAGTCGAAGCAGGTCTGCCCGCGCCGAGGCGTATCGACGGAGTCCTTGGCCCACGGGAACGTATCGAGTGTGCCCAGCGCCTGCCACGACGACTGTGGTCGTGCGACCACACACCCGGGCGGTCAGGAGTCGATCATCGCCTCGAGAACGTGCGCCGGTCTGCGCAATGCGCCGCGATTGCGCCAGATCCATGGACTCCTTGCCTCCACCAGCACATGTCCGATAATGCACATTATGTCAGAACAGCTTCGGTGCGTTGCCGCCAGCCCCGATTGTGGCGACTGCGCCAGTGCCCATCCTGACGATCCGGGATGGGCACTCGCACAGTCTTGAGTGGAAGGTCAGGCGGCCACGCTCAGTAACGGCTCGCCCGCCGTAACACTACCGGCGCCAATCACCTCGATTGATTCGTAGGCGCTGGAGTTGGTGACCACGACGATCACGGTCGGATCGAGCCCGTCCTTGGTGATCCTTGCGATGTCGAAGGAGCCCAAAGAGCCACCGGTCTGCACTCGGTCCCCCTTCTTGACCCTAGTGGTGAAGCCGTCGCCCTTGAGTCGGTTGGTATCGATGCCGACGTGCACGAGTACCTCCACCCCCTCATCGGTCTTGAGCCCGTACGCGTGGGGCATGACCACCACGACTGAGCCGGTTACCGGCGACCGCACCTCTCCATCGGTGGGCTTCACGGCAACGCCCATGCCGAGCTTCTCCTCCGCGAACATCGGATCGGAGACCCCTGACAGGGGAACCACGCTGCCGGCCACCGGGGACGCTATCAGCACCTGCCGGGCGAGAACGCCAACGCCGCCGGCGGTGCCCGCCGTCACCGGACCGGCTCCGGTGGCCGCGGGATTGGTCGTGCTGGGAGTGGTGATCGCATCGTCCGTGTACTGCCCACGTTTCTTCGCGCTGAGAGCAGTGGTGATGGTGAAGCCCGCGATGGTCGACACGGCGATGGTGGCGATGGCGATCCAGAAGTTCCACATGCCGCCGCCAGGCTCGATGTAGATGGCGCTGGTCATCAGGCCGGGGCCGACCGGCTGGTATTGCTTGAGGTCGAAGATGGCCCCAAAGACACCTCCCACGGCTGCACCGAGCATGGCACCGATCATCGGCGTCCGGAAGGGAATCAGGATGCCGTACAGGGCCGGCTCAGTGATGCCCAGGATGGCAGTGACACCGCTCGAGCTGGCGACGGACCTCGTGTTGACCGACCTGCTGAGCATGAACACCGCCAGGGCGGCGCCACCGATGGCGGCGTTGCCTGCCAGTGCGCCAGGGAAGAACAGATTGTCATAGCCGGTCTTGAGCATGATCGGTGTTTCGAAGCCGAACAGCACCGCCTTGTCGATCCCCGTGACGATACCGATCGGGCAGAACGCAGCCCACAGAGCCGAGGCCCCCAGACGGAAGTGTTCACCGAGCCAGTTCAGCGACACCGCGAAGCCCGAGCCCACCCAGTCGCTGATCGGGCCCAACACGATCAGCGTCATCGGGATCGCGATCAGCATAGTCAGCAGCGGCAGCATGAAATATCGGATGGCCTGCGGGATCTTGTCTTGCAGGAACTTGTACACCACCGCCAGCACCGGCACGCTGATGACGATCGGCAGAAACGAGCCCGTGTAGGTCATCGTGTGCACCGGGACTCCGAGGAAGTCAAGCCCAGTGGCGCCGGAGATCTGTGGGTAGACCAGCACTGAGCCCAGCAAGGCTCCCAGCGCCGGCTCGACCTTCAGGGTGCTGGCCGCCGACCAGCCCAACGCGATCGGCACGAAGGTGAAACCGGCCATGGCCGCGGCGTTGAGCACCTTGAAGGTGCCGCTGTCGGAGGACACACCCAGGAAGTTGGTGAGGACGGTGAGAAACGCCAGTAATAGACCCGAGGTGAGGAAGATCGGGATCACCGGGCGGACCGTCCCGCTGAGGTAGGCCAGGATGGCGTTGCCGACGTACTTGGCCCAGCCGCCGGCGGTGGTGGGCCTAGCCTTCGCCGCGCCGCCGACGGCCACTGCCCCACTGGGCCCCGTGTACTTGGCCTTCTTGACGAACTCCGAGTAGACATTCAGCACGTCGGTGCCGACGATGACCTGCACCTCGTTCTCATTCAGCGAGCGGACGCCGAGCACCCCGGGCACGGCTCGCAGGGCGTCCATGTTCAGCCTGGCGGGATCCTTGAGCGCCAGGCGCATTCGGGTCGCACAATGGTCCGCCAGCGCGAGGTTCTTGTCCCCGCCGATGTTCTCGATGACCCCTGTCACCAACTGGTCGTACTTCACGATTGGCTCCTTTGCCAACACAGTGTGAGTTCAGTGACTCACTCGAGGTTTGCGTGTAGCGGGAAGGCAACATCGGTGGAGATGCCCCTCTCGGCAGCGAGTGGCACGATGAGCGCGTCACCCAAGAACAGGACGCTCTGCTCGAACAGCCCTCCGCCGATGAGAACAGGACGGGCTGCCTTCTCGAACCCTCCCTTGTCGGAGTAGGCGGGGATGGCGACGACGACGTCGGCCAGTTCTCCCAGCGCGGACTCGGACCTGATGGTGAACGCAGCGACCTTGCCGCCCAGCTTCTTCACGGTGGACGCCGTGGTGACGACGCTCTTGGTCGACCCCGAGCCGGACGCCACGATCAGCAGGTCATCTGTCTGGAAGGCCGGCGTGGTGGTGTCACCCACGACAAAGCTGGTCAGGCCCACGTGCATCAGCCGCATCGCGAACGGACGTAGCATCAGCATCGACCGGCCTGCGCCGGCGACGAAGATCGCGTGGGCAGACACGATCGCGTCGTAGAGCTGATCGAGAGCGGCCTCGTCGACGCCGCTCAGGCAGTCGGCCAGCTGCAGGGCACCCGCCCTGGCGGTGGCCACGATTCCACGAGTCTCAGGCATGACGCTCGATCTCCTGCTTCATGGCGAGAGCCGCAGCGCGGGGATCGTCGGCGTTGTAGAGCGCGCTTCCGGCGATGATCGTGCCCGGATGCAGGGCTGCGTAGTCCTTGACGGTCTCGAGCTTGACGCCGCCGGCCACCGTGGCGCGCTCGGCCGGGACGGCGGCAACCAGGTCGGTCAGGTCTCTCAGCGGGGTCCGGCCGAGTTTCTGGACGTCATAGGCGGTGTGGACGCCGATCAGGTCCACGTCCAGGGCGAGCAGTTGGGCGGCCCGGCCGGCGATGTCACGCACGCCGATCAGGTCGGCCATCACAGTGCGTCCGTGCTCGTGGGCGACTCGGACGACCTCTGCGATGGTCTCGTCCGCGGCATACGCCAGCACGGTGATGATGTCGGCGCCGGCCTCGCAGATATCCCGGCACTCCCCCTCACCGCCGTCGACAATCTTCGCATCGGCCAGGACGCACAGGTCGGGGAAAGCCTCCTTCAGTGCCCGAATCGGTGCTGTGCCCTCTTTTATGATCAACGGTGTACCGACCTCGAAGACGTCGATCACGTCGTGTAGGGCGGCAGCAATCGCCACCGCCTTGGGCAGGCTGGACACGTCGTAGGCAAGTTGCAGCTTCATGTCAGTTCTCCGGGTTCGTGAGGCTGTCGATGTCGGCTAACTGGGTCGTGGGATCAGACAGGTAGGCGAAGACCTTGGGATCCTCGACATAGGACTGATAGCTGGGCTTTCCGAAGGTGATGCCCAGCGCGGGGTTCTCGGTGGGGCGGACGACGGTAGCCGGGGGCAGGCCGACATAGTTGGGGTTCGGGACCGCCTCGAAGCCGTCCGCGTTGTCTGCCTCGACCAGGAAGTACGCCAGCCCGTGCCGACTGGCGACGGACTCGTAGTCCAGTGGGCAACTCGCGATGGCCAGGTTCGAGAACAGCAGCATGTCGTCACCGATGTTGATCGATCCGTGCCCGTAGAAGGGCGGGATCACGATGGACTGCCCCCTCTCGACGACCACGATGCGTACCTCGTCGACGCGCAGCTCCTCGTCCTTGTCGTTGTTGGTGGACTTCTGCATGACGAAGGCCGCTCGACCCTGCAGCACCTCGTACACCTCGGGGTAGGTGTACGAGGTGCCGGGGATGTAACCGTGGAAGTGTCCGGAGGTCTTCTTGAACTCCCCGTTGATGGTGCCTGGACGGATAGCAGTGATGTCGTAGCGAGTGTCCTGGTCGAGGAACTTTTGACGATCATTGTCGAAGCAGATGTCCCGGTAGGCTCCGTAGTACGGCTCTTCTTCGTCCAGGTCCCTCGCGTCAAACAAGAGGTTGCGCATCTGCCCGGCTTTCTTGAAGCTGCTACCGGCGCAAGTGAGTCCGTCCACAAACCGAAGAACCTGCTTCTGACGATCAAAATCGATTGGGAGGCCGGACGCCTCGACCCGAGTTACTTGCGTGTCCATGTTCGTTCTCCTCGTGCTCCTGGACCTGTGTGCTTGCCGGACGGTGCCTTCGATGCGGATGGTTGGCTGCGCACCGTGTGGGCGCTCGGAGCGCAACCAACCGGAGCACCAACCCGCCCGGCCGCACCGAAATTATTCGCTCTCAAACGCAACCTCACGGTAGCGTGACGAACTTTCGTTTGCAATCCCAAGCGCCCGTGAAGTAGGTCACCTGGCATTCGTTTGCCTGCGGATTGAGTCCGACAGCCTCTCTGGTACGGCCGATCGGCCGCGTTGGCGCGGGACTGAGGTCGGGCGGGACTGCCCGCGTTGGATAGCTGGAGCTTTCGTTCAGGTGCGGTTCTCTACGTGTGGAGTGCGTCACTCCGCTAGACTGATCCCATGAATGGGAGTGACCGGCCTGCGTTCGCCGAAGAACGGCGACGCCTGATCGCCGAAACGGTCGCGGTGCAGGGGGGAGTGCGGTCGACCGATCTGGTCGATTCCTTCGGTGTTTCAGAGCAGACCATCCGCAAGGACCTGGGTGCACTGCAAGCGCGCGGCCTGCTCAAACGAACGCACGGCGGTGCGATCGCGGTCGAGTCCCGGCCGGAGCAGCCCCCACAGGAACGGGTCTCTCAACACCGGGAGGCGAAGCTGGCGATCGCGCAGAAGATCGCCTCACTGATCTCTCCCGGTCTGTCAGTCTTCCTCGACAACGGCACCACTCTCGAGATGGTCGCTGACGCCATCACGACTCCTGACATCAACGTGCTGACCAGCGCCATCGGGGTGGCCCGTATTATGGCCGAGAGGCCAGGAATCCGGCACACCCTGCTGGGTGGTCAACTGCGCGTGCTCAGCGGGTCGCTGGTTGGTCCTGTGGCGATCGACAACGCCCGTAAGTTCACCCTGGACGTTGCTGTGATCGGTGCTGGCGGTCTCACCGCTGACGGCATCACCGTCGCAGACATCGCCGAGTCTCAGGTGAAGCAGGCGATCATTCAGAGGGCACGACAGGTGATAGTTGCCCTGGACAGCAGCAAGTTCGGGTACACCGATTATGTCGGAGTCTGTGGGCTGGATCAGATTGATGTCTTGGTGACCGACACCGAGACGTCTGAGGTCGAGGAGTGGTGCACCGACGCCGGCACGACGATCCTGCTGGCTGACCAAAGTGAGTCCTGACCCGCCCAGGGCTTGGCGACAGAGCTGGCACTATGGCCTGAGGACGCGCAACTGGCGCTCTGTGTGAGCAGCCGTCGGATGCGCGTCGTGGCAGCCCCGGTGGTGTCGACCGACTCGCGGTGTCGACCTCTCAAGGACTGAAGTCTCACTACAGACTTCGCCCCGAAATCGCCGTTGATGGCGGCATCGACGATCGTCTGCTTGCCATTGTCCTGGTGGTGCATTTCCATCATTCCTATCATTCCCCAGTTGATCGCCACCACAACAAGTCGCGGGTGTGGCGGGGGAACTCGCGTGCCGAGGGACATGGGAGGAACAGTGACCACGACACCACAGAGTCGTCGATGGGGCCTTCGGGCGGCTGCCGTCGGCCTTGTCGCCGCGCTGGGTCTGGGGTACGGGTTGCCGGCTTCTGCCGACCAGCTCGACGACCGCGAACACCAGTTGACGACACAGATCGACACCGCGAGCGCGTCGGTGGACGAGTCCACGAAACGGCTCGACGACGCACTGGCCCGGCTGAAGAGTTCGCAGGACGAGCTTGCTGCTGTGCAGGCGGCCCTCGCCGCGACTCAGGACAAGGTCACCGCGGCGACGGCGACGGATGCCCGGCTCGCCGATCAACTGACGTCCGCCCAGGCGGCCCTCGACGCTGCCAACGCGGCAGTCGAGGCCAGCCGACTGGTGATCGACGGCCAGCGTGCGGCGGTCGGCGAGATCGCCCGGGATCAGGTACAGCAGCAGCACAACCTGATGGGCCTGGCGGTGCTGGTCCAGCAGGGGTCCACCGCTGAGCTGCAGACGCGGATCCAGCTGTCGACCACGATGCTGGGCTCCACCCAGGCCCAGCTCGACCGGCTCCACCAGTTGCAGACGCAACTCGAGACCGCCCAGGAGGCGCAGACTCGGGCGACTGCGAAGGTCGCCGCCGACCGCGCGGCATCGGTCCAGTCACTGGCTGCTCTGACGCAGCTGCGGGCGACCCAGGCCGACCAGCAGCGCACGGTGGCCGCCGCGGTGGCGGCCGACCAGCAGGCGGAGGCGTCGGCGAAGGCCGAGGTGGCGAAGAACAACCAGGCCTACCAGGACCTGACCGCCGAGCGGGACAAAGTCAGCGCCGACATCGCGGCCCGGGACACCACCGCCCAACCAGGCGCCGGGAACAGTCTGACGGCGAGTCCGGCCACCGCATCGTCCACGCCGACGGGTGCTGTTTCGTCCGCGCCATCGGCGCCGAGCTCTGCCTCGGCGTCGCCTTTGCCGGCCGCCAGCACCGCCGCGCCCTCGCCGGCGGCGGCTCCGACACCGTCACCGGCGGACACCACCGCGCCGGCAACCACGATCGCGCTGTGGCGGCCCGCCAAGGGAACGACCTGGCAATGGCAGCTCACCGGAACCGTTGATCTCAGCGTCGACGCGGCCGTCTACGACGTCGACGGCTTCGATGTCTCGAAGGACACGATCACCAAGCTGCACCAGCAGGGTCGCCGAGCGATCTGCTACATCGACGCCGGGAGCTACGAGAACTGGCGATCCGATGCCGGCACCTTCCCCTCGAAGGTGCTGGGCAGCGCGATGGACGGGTGGCCGGGAGAGCGCTGGCTCGACGTCCGGCAGCTGGACGCGCTGAAACCGATCATGGAGAAGCGCTTCCAGATGTGCAAGGACAAGGGCTTCGACGCGATCGAGGCCGACAACGTCGACGGCTACTCGAACAAGACCGGGTTCCCCATCACCAGCACCCAGCAGATCGCCTACAACCGGATGCTGGCGGCGCTGGCCCACCAGCGCGGCCTGTCCATCGGCCTGAAGAACACCCCCGATCTGGTCGGCAATCTGGTCAACGATTTCGACTTCGCGGTCGTCGAGCAGTGCTACGAGTACGGCGAATGCGCGGCCTTCACTCCGTTCATCCGGCAGAACAAGGCGGTGCTGCACGTGGAGTACAACGTGCCCGTCACCAAGTTCTGTGCAACCACGAAGGGACTCGGCTTCTCGTCGATGCTCAAGAAGCTCGACCTCGGCGCATGGCGGCAGGTGTGTCCCTGAGCCTGGTCGACGGCACGGCGCGCTGACGAGGCGGATGATCGCGTTGCGGTTGTGCGGCCGGTTGGCGTCCCGGATGACATCAGCGGTGAGGATGTCGACACCGCCATCGCCCGCGTCCGGACCGGCCAAGGAACCTGGTCGAGTCGGGCCGGATGGCTTCTACCAATAACTGGAGCCGTTCGACTTGGCGAGATGATGTACACTTTTCTGTACAGGAAGTGTCGGATGAAGACGATGAGTTACACCGAGTCCAGGGCCCGCTATGCCGAGGTCCTAGATGCTGTCGTCAACGACCGCGAGGAAGTGGTCATTACTCGTGCCGGGCACGATCCCGTGGTGATCCTGTCCCTGGCGGACTACGAGTCACTACGGGAGACCGCCTACCTGATGCGCTCTCCCGCCAACGCGCGACGTCTCTTCGATGCGATGGAGCGACTGGAAGACGGTCGCGGTGAGCAACACGATCTCGTGGGGACAGAGACGGAAGCGGACTGAGGTGCTACTGGTTTGGGATGAGAACGCCTGGCAAGACTACCTGTGGTGGCAGGCGCAGGATCGGCGCGTACTCAAGCGAATCAACGCCCTCCTGGCGGACATCCAACGCAACGGGACCGAGGGGATCGGCAAACCCGAGGCACTCAAGCATGACTTCGCCGGTTACTGGTTACGGCGCATCACCGACGAACACCGATTGGTCTACAAGGTCGCTGGCAACGAGGTCAGGATCGCTGCCTGCCGGTACCACTACGGCTGAGGCACCCCCTGCGTTGCTTGTTGCCGCGGGGGTCCGGGTCCTGCCGATGCCAGGTGTCGTCCAGATGGATCGCCACCAGTCCGTGAATGACGTGGCCGCTCGTCGGGTCGCCCACGCGTTGATAGCACAGTCCGGTGGGAATGCCCTGGCTCCGTAATACTGCGGCCAGCAGGTGCGACTTCGCGTAGCAGAGTCCGACTCGTTCTCGGAGCACCTCGGAAGCACTGAGCGTCACGCGAGGGTCGTGGACATCATACGAATGGCTCACCTTGTCACGTACCCATTCGAACGTGGCCCGAGCGAACGTGACGTCCGAGGCATGGCCGGCTCGGAGCTCCTCCTCCAGCGTCCGCACCGCCGTGTGGTCGCTCTGGACGAACTCATCCGGATCGAGATAGTCACGCGGCGGCACGGCCTGGAGTCGTGGGTGGGACATACCCACCACCTACCCTTCACGAATCGTGGACGTGAGGTCAGCATCGTGCGCCGGCGCGTCGATATCGGCGGTGTGGAGGAACCCGAGCCTCGGCATGTCCATCATCATGACTGCTGACATGACCGATGCGTAGTCTGCCTTCGTGCCAGAAGACCAGCGTTCGAGCCGCACCGCGGGAGAACCCCCACTGCACGGGCGCGCCGGCGCCGAGCGGTGGGCAGACTACCTCGACTGGATGCGTGAGGAGATCATCGACGGCGTTCTGGGGCTTCCGGAGTCCGAGCACCGTCTGTCGCGCTTGCCCAGCGGTTGGTCCCCCATCGAGCTGCTCAGTCACCTCCTGCACATGGAGCAGCGGTGGTTCGTGTGGGGCTTCCTCGGCGAGCAGGTGTCCGGGCCGTGGGGCGACTGGAATGTCGCCCCCTCCGGTGGGCAGTCGCCCGACGGGGTCGTCCCTCGGTGGACGGTCGGCAGCGAGGTGACTGCGGAGGAGCTGGCCACGGACCTACGACGCATGGGCCTGCGAACGCGCGCTGTGATGGACGGCCACGGCTTGGACGCCCGCGCTCGTCTCGGCGGACGGTTCACCGCGGACCCACCCACCCTCGAGTGGATCTGTTTCCACGTCCTGGTGGAGTACGCGCGCCATGCAGGTCAGTTCGATGTTGTGCAGGAACTCGCCTCGGTCCCGCGCCCGAGGGCGTGAGGAAGCGGTTGGGTCAGCATCCTCGCAGCACGCACCAACCGCCTCAGCCGCGCCAGGCGTCGAGGTCGGCGTGCTGGCGTTCCAACTCCGGCATCGGACCGTACGCTTCTTCGAGGACTCCCAGCGCCCGCAACGCGGCCTCGCGTCCCGCCGGGTCGATCCGGCCGGTGAGCCGGAGCAGCGTGAAGGCCGCTCCGACCACGATGGTCGCCGCGTCGATCGGCCCTCCCGGCTCCGGCACGTCCTCTCCCCCGTCGGGAAGATCGAGATCGTCGAGGGCCCCCTCGAAGCCGCTCTCCCCCAGCAGGTCCGCCACGGTGAAGTCGGCGATCTCGTCACGCCGGTCGGCCCACTCGTCCAGCAGGTCGGCACCCTCGTCAGTGCCGAACGGGGCGAACTCGCCCGCCGGATCGTCGTAGACAGGATCGGTGAAGTGCTGTTGGAAGGCGGGGTGCGCTGTGGGGAGCGGCCACTCGCCGTCCGGGTCCTCTTCGATGCCGATCTGATCCATGTCCGGGTTCCTCTCGACGAAATGTTCGGCTCCGAGAGCGTCGCATTCCGGGGCCGGTCTCGCGACCCGGTGCAGCAACTTCCGAGGTGAGCCGCGTCACCAGGCCACCGCCGCCCCGTCGGTCGCCATTACTCCGCTCCGGTAGATTGGAGGTACGCCCTCAGCGGGGAGGCTGATGTCATGCCGTGGATCCTGTGGTTGATCTTGGCGGTCGCGCTTGGTGCCGCCGAGATCTTCACCCTCACCCTGGCCTTCGGGCTGCTCGCGGTGGCGGCGCTCGTCGCGGCGGTGGCGGCCGGGGTCGGGGGCGGATTGCTGGCGCAAGTCCTCGCCTTCGCGGTCTCCGGAGTGCTCGGCTTGCTGGTTGTACGCCCGATCGCCCGCCGGCAGATGAAGACTCCCCCGCTGTCCCGCGAGGGCGCCGAGGCACTGGTCGGCCGCACCGCGGTGGTCCTGAAGGACGTCAGCGCGCAGGCCGGACTGATCAAGCTGGCCGGGGAGGAGTGGTCCGCCCGCTCCTACGACGAGTCACAGGTGATCGCCGCGGGGACCACGGTCGAGGTCCTGGAGATCGAGGGCGCGCGGGCGGTCGTCTACCCCCGCGAGTTGCTGCCGTGACAGCCGGCATGATGTGACAGCCGGAGCGAACAGAGGTGGAGTGCAATGGAATGGGTGCTGGTACCGATCATTATCGCAGCGATCCTGGTGGCTTTCCTCGTCGTCGGGAGCGTACGGGTCGTGCCCCAGGCGCGCCGCTACATCATCGAGCGCTTCGGCCGCTACCGGGCGACGCTCCAGCCTGGCCTGAACTTCATCGTGCCGCTGGTCGACCGGGTCAACAGCCGGCTGGACATCCGTGAGCAGGTGTTCACCTCACCCCCGCAGCCGGTGATCACCGAGGACAATCTGGTGGTGAACATCGACACGGTGCTCTATTACCAGATCACCGAGCCGCGCGCCGCGGTCTACGAGGTGGCGAACTACCTGCAGGCCATCGATCAGCTCACCGTGACGACGCTGCGCAATGTGATCGGCAGCATGGACCTGGAGCGTACGTTGACCTCGCGGGAGGAGATCAACGCGCAGTTGCGTACGGTCCTCGACGACGCGACCGGCAAGTGGGGCATCCGGGTCAACCGGGTGGAGATCAAGGCCATCGACCCGCCGCCGACCATCAAGGAGGCGATGGAGAAGCAGATGCGGGCCGAGCGGGACAAGCGTGCGGCGATCCTGCATGCGGAGGGCGAGCGACAGTCGAAGATCCTCACTGCCGAGGGCACCCGACAGCAGTCGATCCTCGAGGCGCAGGGTGACCAGCAGGCCGCGATCCTGCGCGCCGACGGTGAGGCGAAGGCGATCGACCTGGTGTTCCAGGCCGTTCATCGCAACGACGCCGACCCGAAGGTGCTGGCGTACAAGTACCTCGAAGTGCTGCCTCAGCTCGCCGAGGGGGACAACAACACGCTGTGGGTCATCCCTGGTGAGCTGACCAAGGCGATCCAGACCGTCACCGAGGCGTTCGGCGACCGCTCCCTTGCCGTGCCCCGCCCACAGAACGTGGAGACCGCCGGCCGACCAGACGCGGAGCCCGGCGAGCAGGGCGAACAGAACGATGCGGGCGAAGGTGCCCCGCCCGCGTTGACCGCTGGGGCGCAGCCCGCCTACGATGTCGCTCCCTCCGCGGAGCGGGTGGCCGAGATGGCCCGCGCAGCGGTCGACGACGCCAGGGCCGAGGCAGCAGCGGCGGAGCGGGAGGCGCCCGGCGGGTCAGTCGGGCTGTAGCACCAGCTTCTGGCCGAGTGCTGCGGCGAGGCGTGCGAGGGTCTCGAGAGTCGGATTGCCGCGCCCATTCTCGATTGATATGTGTTCCGGCCCAAAGTTGGTCTCCACGGTCCAATCGGCCACGGTGCGCCTCCCTCCATTGCTTCGAGGCTATCGGCGAGGTGTGACAGTGGTGACTACCCTCGACAGGCTGGTGCCTACGATGGGCCGTGGGTGCGCCGGGTGATCGCTCTGATCGCGCCCGTCTTTTGCCCCCTGGTGGGTCGGACCGGACACTGCACGCACAGACAGGAGCTGATGTGACGGAGACGTCGGTGGCCGACGTGATGGCGGAACTGGCCGACCTCGCGGACCCGAAGATCCGTGAGGTCAACGAGCGCCACGGTGACGACCACGGCGTCAACCTCACCAAGCTCCGGGCCGTGGCGAAGCGGCTGAAGATCCAGCCGGATCTTGCTCGCCGACTGTGGGTGACCGGCGACAGCGCGGCCCGGCTGCTGGCACTATCACCGAGATGGTACGCCGGCAGGAGGAGAAGTCCTAGTGCGTGAGCCCTGTCGCGCCCGGTGAGGAGGACCTGGCTCAGCCTTCCGGATCAGAGCTGACCCTGTCCATCGGTCCCCATCGGGAGCGGCGTCATCCGCGTGACCGTGGTGGGCTCGGCGATCAGAGCCGCGACGTCACCGTTCAGGACACCGACGCCCGCGCCCCGCGAGTGCACGTCCAACGCCTCCGCGCTCGCCCACTTCTCGATCATGGTGACCGTCCCGTCCTCGGCGTCGTGGATCGCGTAGAGCTCGCAACCCTCCTCACCGTGGACCGCCTCGATCCCGGCCCGCATGGCGGTCACCAGGTCGGCCTTGCGGCCGGGGAGCGGATGGAAGACGGCGGTGACGACGACGGTCATCTGGATTCTCCTTGTCTGCCGCATCCGACTCCGGACGGCGGCGTCGGCTCGACGCTACGCCCCTGGCCGAGCGCCCCCAGCGGCGCCCCTTGGCCCGCACCGGCGCAGGGCCATCGTCCGGCGTCGCCGCTCACTCCCGGAACTTCAGCACCTCGGTGACCGACACCGACCGGGTGTCCTGGGAGGTGGCGAGTCGTACGACCGCGTACGCCCCCAGCGCCAGCCCGGCCATCACCGCGACGTCACCCGGCGTGACGAGGAACGGGATGCCGATCGGCAGGTGGCTGGTCATCAGCCGCCAGACCTGGCTCATGATCGCCACCGAGACGGGGATGGCCAGGGCCATGCTGCCGACCACCAGCCACAGATAGTTGTCGAGGTAGAGCCGGCCGACCTGGCGGTCGCTGTAGCCGAGGGCCTTCAGCAGGGAGATCGAGTACCGCTGCCGGGCGACGACCATCCGGATGAGCACGTACAGCACCACGACCAGGATGAGCATCGACGACCCGGTGACCAGCGTGACGATGCGGGACAGCAGCGCATTGAAGGTGGCGACGCCCGCCAGCATCTCCTGGCGCGTGCTGTGGGTGGCCACCCGGTCGGGGTCGAGGTCCAGCGGATGGTCGGCGAACAGCGCGTTGTAGTACGCGACGTTCGCTCCCCCGTCGGCGGCGCTCATCCGTTCGGCGGCGACGGGGATCGCCGGGTCCAGCAGCGCCTGGGCGTGGGCGGGAGTGGTGAAGCCGAAGGCGCCGGTGGTGTAGTCGGCGATCCCCACGATCCGGAAGGCCCAGTTGAGCGTGGTGCCGTCGCTGAGCGCGATCGTGTCCCCCACGCCGAGCTGGTACTTCTGGGCCGCCGCCCGGGACAACACCAGCTCGTGCTCCCCCAGCCCGCTCACCACGGCCGGGAAGTACGGGTTGTCGGCCGGCACCCCGAGGACGGTCAGCGTCTTCCCCGGCCGCCCGTCATCGCCGAGCACCTGCATCGGGACCGCGACGGCAGGATGGGCGTCGGCGGGCAGCCGAGCCAGGTCGGGGAACCGCAGCGTGTAGTAGTCGTGGAAGCTGAGGTCGGTCTCGGCCCGGTCCAGATAGCTGTTCATCGAGCTGCGCATCCCCAGCCCGAACACCATCAGCAGCGTGCACAGGAAGAGACCGGCCACGATCAGCAGGTAGCTGCCCACCGTCCGCAGCGCCTGCCGGAGCCGGAACATCGTCACGAACGACAGCCGTTCCAGGCGCAGCGGCAGCAACGGGCTCGCCATCACCTGGGGACGCAGCAGCTCCTGGGCCGGGCGGCTCAGGGCGCGGCGCACGACCACGACGTTCACCAGCGCCACTACGCCGACCGGGACCCCGATGGCCGCGGCCACGATCTGCGCGGACGGCTCGACCGGGACGGCCGGGAACGAGTAGTAGCCGGTGACGATGTCCAGCGACGGCGCCAACTGGCGGCCCAGGATCGTCCCCAGCAGCGAGCCGAGCGCGGTGATGGCCACCGGCAGGACCAGGTAGTAGCGCAGCAGAGCGGATCCGCTGGTCCCCATCGCCGTCTGCGTCCCGATGACCACCGCGTCGCGCAGGATCCGGTCCCGGGAGAACTCCCCGAGGACGTACGCGACGAGCAGCATCATCAGCACCGTCGTCACCAGCGTGACCACCGAGGTGGTGCGCGCATCATCGACGGCTCCGGTGATCCGGGGGTTGTCGTGGGCCGGCAGGAACAGCGACATCACCGGATATTCCAGTGGCACCCCCGCCTGTCCGGCCGCCGCCACGGCCCGCGCGACGTACGGATCGGCGGCCCGCTGGGGGTCGAGCGGGATCTGCTGCAGGTGCTCGCGCAGCTGGGCCTCGGTGGCTCCGGCCAGCCGGTAGCCGTACGCCGACACCACATCGCGCGGGTGCGCCGCCGCCAGCGCCTCGAAGGCGGGAGGCGTCAGCACCATCAGGGCGAACCGTGCCGGGTCACTGGTCTGGCCGAGTTGGGGGCTGGCCAGTGCGTAGTCGGGCAGGCTGCCGATCCCGCTGATCCGCAGCGGGCGGCCGTCCACCGTGACCGTGTCCCCCACCCGGAGACCGTGGGCGGCCGCGTGTTGCTTCTCGACCATCACCTCGCCGGGGCCGGCCGGCAGTGTGCCGGTGTCGAGGGTGGGCCGGCTGAGCGCCTGGTCGGAGCGGAACGCCCGGACGGTCGTGTCCACCCCGCCCGAGCGGCCGGGCACATCCACGTACGGGGTGGCCGCGATCCGGGCACCCACGGCCTCGGCGTCGGCAAGTTGGCCGGTCGTCAGCGGGACCTCGGTGATCACCGTACCGTCGGCGAGCTGCCCGGCGCGGGCGCCACGGTCGATCCCCCGCAAGGTCGCGGTGGCCGAGGTCAGCAGCCCGACCACGACGCCCAGACCGATGGTCAACAGCACGACGATGGCGGTCCAGCGCGCCCAGGTGGCACGGAACCCGCGCCAGTTGCGGCGCACGGTGAGCAGGAGGGGCGCGGTGGTCATGGTCGGGCAGGTCTCCGTCGGTCACCAGTGGAGGTCGGCCACGGGGCGCGGATCGGGATTGGCCTCGTCACGGATGACCCGGCCGTCCTGGAGCTCGATGACCTGATCGGCCAGGCCGGTGATCGCCTCGTTGTGGGTGACCAGGACCAGTGTGGTCCGATAGCGGCGGTGCACGTCATCGAGGACCTCCAGCATCTGCAGGGAGGTGTGCCGGTCCAGGGCGCCGGTCGGTTCGTCGCACAGCAGCAGGTCGGGGCCCTTGACCAACGCCCGCGCGATCGCGCACCGCTGCTGCTGCCCGCCCGACAGCTGGGCCGGGAACTTGTGCCGGTGCTCCGCCATGCCCAGGTCGCGCAACAACTCGTCGATGTCCAGCGGACGGCGGACGAGTTGGGCGGTGACCTGGATGTTCTCCCGCACGGTGAGGTCGGGCACCAGGTTGTAGAACTGGAAGACGAAGCCGATGTGGTGGCGCCGGTAGCGGGTGAGCCCTCGCGGCGACATCGCCGTGACCTCCTGGTCCGCGACGTGGATGCTGCCGGCGTCCGGGCGGTCCAGCCCACCGATCGCGTTGAGCAGGGTGGACTTGCCGGACCCCGAGGCACCGACGATCACGCAGCGGGCACCGCGGGCGATCGTGAACGACACCTCGTGGAGCACCTCGACCCGCGACTCGCCCTCGCCGTAGTGGCGCGACACTCCCTCGACGCGGACATGGGCCGATGCGGGGGCGTGCTCACTCATCCCGCCCAGTGTGCCACCCGGGGGCCAGCCCTCCGGTGGTGATCGGAGGCCACCTGGTCGCGGCCGCCTACACTCGGCCCGTGGCAGTCCAGCGCTTCGAGCACGCCGGTGTCATCGCCGACGGCCCGGCGGCCGTCACGGTGTTCTTCATCTCTCCGCCCCACCAGGGAAAGGCCAGACCCGATGACCGACCTGATCCTCACCACCGCCACTGTCGCGACCGACCGGGCGGCCCGCTACGGTAAGCAGCTGGTCTCGCACCTCACTCGCCGGGCCGCCGGCGACTGGGACGTCGAGAGCGCCACCGGACACCTCGACTTCGGCGAAGGACGTGCGGAACTCTCGTGTCGCCCCGACGCCCTCGTCATCGAGCTCACCGCCTCGCCGGACGCCGTCGAGCGCCTTCAGGACGTGGTCGCCCGCCACCTCGTACGATTCGGAGCCCGCGACGAGCTGGTCGTCGACTGGGGCCGCCCGACGCGGGCGACCGAAGAGCCGGAGTCGTAGTCCGCGGGCGTCGCGCCCGTGCCAGACTGGGAGCGATCGGGGGAAAGCGAGAATCATGAGCCGGCCATCGGCGTACGTCACCACCATCCGCACCGTCTTCGGCCTGATCTTCGTGGCCGGGTCGGTCGTGCACCTCGGCAATGCCCTCGGTGATCCCTCGGTCTACGGCGCTTTCGGCCGCACCGCTTGGCCGCCGCTCGCCGGCTGGTGGGAGCCACTGGTGATGGCGAACATCGGCTGGTTGGTCGTGGTCATGGTCGGCTTCGAACTCGTCGTCGGCGTGTCGGCCTGGCTGCCCCGACGCTGGAACCGGCTGTCGGTGCTCGCCATGACGGTCTTCTTCGTGTTCCTGGTCTTCCTCGGTTACGGCTTCCCTGTCGACGCCTGGTACCGGGATCTCCTGGTGAACCGATTCGGCTCCGTGGTGATGATCGCGGTGGTGCTCCCCTGGCTGCTACGGCCCCAGCCATTGTCGGTTCCGGCCGCCTGGCGGACGCTCGTACGGTCCGGTGGTCGACGAGCGGACGACGCAGGTAGCCGCGAGGGGTAATAAGCGGGGCCGACATCTCGCGAATGACCCGTTCGGATCTGTCGCGCGTTCGGTGACCTCCACTTGCGCCCCGGATGTCGCCTGAACCGCGCGGACGGTCCTTGGGGCCCCGGTCACATCCCGGCGCCATTGGGCGCCCTGCCAGGTGCGACGATGGGGCCATGCCTGACGTACGTGTGAGAGTGGCCCAGCCCGCGGACCTCGATGCCCTGGTCGACCTGCGCGCCGAGATGTTCCGCGCGATGGGGACACCTGACACGAACGGCCCGTGGCGGGAAAAGGCTCGCCGATGGTTCGCAGACCGGTTGGACCACCCGGACTACCGCATCGTGGTGGTCGAGGCGGCAGGAGCAGTCGTCGCCTGCGCGGTGGGCGCGATCCGCGACGCCGCCCCCTCCCCCGCCAGTCCGGACGGTCGCGACGTCCTGGTGAGCAATGTCTGCACAGCGGAACAGTCCAGGGGGCGCGGCTACGGCCGGGCGGCGTTCGACGCGGTGATGGCCTGGGCCCGGCGGACGGGGGTCGGGCGTGCGGAGCTGATGGCGACCGACGCCGGTCGGCGCCTCTACGAGCGCGCCGGCTTCGTGGGCCAGGAGTGCCTGGCGATGCGGGCCCGGCTGTGCTGACGCGGATCTGGCGCACGCCCGCGGGCTGTCCATCGGCCTGAAGAACTCCCCCGACCTGGTCGATGATCTGGTCGGCAATTTCGATTTCGCGGTCGTCGAACAGTGCTACGAATTCGACGAATGTGACGCGTATGTTCCCTTCATCGACCGGGGCAAGGCCGTCCTGCACGTGGAATACAACGTGCCCGTCAGCCGGTTCTGCCCGACCACGACCGATCTGGGATTCTCGTCGATGCGCAAGCGGCTCAGCCTCAATGCCTGGCGTCAGGTGTGTCCCTGAAAGGTGCCGAACCGGTGCCCGCGCGTCAGTCGTCGAGATCGAGAATGTCTGACCCGTACCAGTCGGTGCTCTTGCCGGAGGTGAGCAACGCGATGATGGCCTTGTTGATGATCTCGTCGGTGGACTGATCAGCGGCGGTGGTGAGGGTGTCCAGGGCCCGACGGGCTTGGTCGCTGAGATGCACGGTGATCTCCAGATCCATGACTCCGACGGTAGTCTCCCGCAGGGCCGCCGTGCATCCGCGAGGCACCGCCGGAAGCGATGGCGTCGGTCGCGCGCGCCGTCCCCTTCGTCGCGTCCCGCGTCCGATCGGACGGATCTCCCGGGTCTGATTAGGCTGCCCCTGTGATTGAACGAACGATCCGCACGGTGGCGGTGGTCGGTGCCGGGGCGATGGGAGCCATGTACGCAGCGCACTTCGCCGGGGCGGGACTGACGACCTGGCTCGTGGCACGAGGCGACCGCGCCGACCGGCTGCGCTCCCCCGGCCTGACCGTCAACGGGGAGCCGCTGCGCGCCGAGGTCGTCGACCCCGAGGCCGCGGTCGGCCGGCGGACCGCCGACCTCGTCCTCATCGCCGTCAAGCACCGTCAGCTGGCCGATGCCATCGCCGAGGTCGCTCCCCTGGTCGGGGAGCAGACCACCTTCCTGTCCGTCCTCAACGGGCTCGACAGCGAGCAGGCGATCGCCGAGGCATACGGCGCCGAACGGGTGCTGCTGTGCATCGCGTTGGCGATGGACGCCCAGCGGGACGGCACCCGGGTCACCTTCCGTCAACCGGGCCGGCTGGCCCTCGGGGTGGGGCCGGGCCTCGGGTCACCCGAGCGGCTGCGGGCGACGCAACAGGCGCTGGACCGGGCCGGACTCGTCTGGGTGGCCCCGGCCGACATGCGTCACGAGATGTGGTGGAAGTTCATGGTCAACGTCGGGGTCAACCAGGCCTCCGCGGTGCGGCGGGACCCGTACGGGGCCTTCCAGCACGACGGGCCGGCCCGCTCACTGATGCTGGCACTGATGGACGAGGTGATCGCCGTTGCGGGGCCGGAGGGTGTCGACCTGGGTGGGGCCGACCTCGCCGAGTGGGACCGGGTCCTGGCCGGCCAGCCGGCGCAGGGACTGACCTCGATGTACCAGGACGTGCTCGCCGGCCGGCCCACCGAGGTCGACATCTTCGCGGGCCAGGTCGTCGCGCTCGGCCTCCGTCACGGCATCCCCACCCCGTACAACCAGGCGATGCAGTGGATCCTGTCCTGACCGGTCCCCGCTCAGCGTGACTGCGGCAGCTTCACCCCGCGGCCGCGCCTCGGGTTGGACGGTGGCGGGACCACCGGGCCGATGTCCCCGTCCGGGGCCAGGTCGAGGTCCACGATCACCGGAGCGTGGTCGCTCGGCCCGGTGCCCTTCCGGGCCGCCCGGTCCACCCAGGCGGCGGCCACCCGGGCTGCCACCGGGGCCGAGGCGAGCACCAGGTCGATGCGCATCCCCAGGTCCTGGTGGAACATCCCGGCACGGTAGTCCCAGTAGGAGAACACTCGCTCGTGCGGCCACCGGGCCCGCACCACATCGGTCAACCCGAACGCTGCGAGCCGCTCCCGCTCGGGCCCGGTGACGTGGGTCTGCCCCTCGTACGCTGCCGGATCGAAGACGTCGGCATCCGCCGGGGCGATGTTCATGTCACCGCACAGCACCAGCTCGGTCGGCCCGGCCGCGACGGCCCGTGCCAGCGCGTCGAGCCATGCCAGCTTGTACGCGTAGTGGTCGGAGCCGACCTCGCGGCCGTTCGGTACGTACAGGCTGTGCACCCGGACACCGCCGCAGGTGGCACTGATTGCGCGCGCCTCGGCACGTCCCTCGAAGTCGGGCTGGCCGGCGAATCCGGCCTCGACGTCGTCCAGTCCGACCCGGGACAGCAAGGCGACCCCGTTCCACTGGCCCTGCCCGTGGTGGGCGACCTGATAGCCGAGAGCTGCCAGTGGTGCGGCGAGCAGGTCGGTGAAGGCGGTGTCCGACAACTTGGTCTCCTGGAGGCAGACGACGTCCGGACGCCGCTCCTCCAGCCAGGGCATCAGCCGCGGCACGCGCTGCTTGACGGAGTTCACATTCCAGGTGGCGATCCTCACGGACGAGACGCTACCCGTGCCGACCCCGCGGCACACCGGGTCCGGCCCGACCGGCCGAGGTCCCGGTGCACCCGCCCGACGGACGGCCCGGCCGCGCGCCGTCAGTCGTCGGTGTCGCCCAGCTCCTCGCGGCGGGCCGTCGCCAGCTCGTGCTCGTGCCGGCCGAAGTACATCAACTCCCAGATCGCCGGGGCGGCCCCCCGGTACGTCAGGGTGTCACCCTCGTAGACGTCCAGGTGGGCCTCACCGGCGAACCGCTGGTGCGACCCGTCGAACCCGGCCAGCCGGGCCGCGGTCCGTTGCGGCTCCTTCAGCTGGTCGAGGAACCGGGTGCGCAGGATCGTCTCGCTGCGCCGGTAGGACAACACGTAGCGGTGGTCGCGATCGCGATAACAGTAAGTGGTCAGGCCGGCGACGGGCTTGCCGGTGAGCTCGTCGGTGAACATCTCCTCCTTGCTGAACGACACCCGGGAGGCGTCCCCGGCGATCACCCTGCCGTCGCGCGCCAGCATGAACACCGGGACGGTGTCGTAGCCGTACGCCTTCTCCGCGACGATCCACGACGAGATGACGGTGTAGGGGCCGATGCTCGCCCGACCCCAGTACCAGTTGTTGACCACCCGGGCCAGCGGCACGGTGCCCCAGTTGTGGTCGTGGTACCCGTCTCCGGCGCTGACGTGGCTCGTCCCGTCGACGGTGTAGCGGACGTCCACGGTGCCGGCGGGAACGGACGGAAGCCACCCGAAGACCCGGTCCGGGCCCTCCCCGAAGAGGATCTGGCCGGCCCCCGGGCGCCACGGCTCGGTCGTTCCGTGCAGTGTCACCTCGACCAGCAGGTCGTCCAGGGTCAGGTAGACGGTGTAGTCGTGCAGGTCCCCGCGGAAGGTGTTGTCGCCCATCCGTACGTCACAGTGGTCGCGCTGCGCCGAGAAGAGCTCGGGATCGACGTGAGCCACCCTGTGGATCCGGCGCCCGTCCGGCAGGTCGAGGTCGGCGATGATCAACGGTCGCAGCCCGGTGCTCGGGTGGGTCATGTCCTTGGTGGCGAAGGTGATCACCAGCGTGGCGCCGTCGTCGAGGTGGGCGTCGACGTACCACCACTCGTACTGTCCGGGGTGGTGCGGATCGGTCCGTAGCCCGTCCTCCCAGGCTTGCACGGTGGGGGCGAGGCCGAGTCGGGTGATCTGCTGGGGGTCGGCGACCAGCTGAGCATGTCTGCGAGCCATGGTTCTCCGTTCCGGAAGCGTTCGGGGTGAGTCGATCGGGACATCCAGTGTGACACGGCTCACATGACGGCGTCAGGGGAACGCTCTGGTCACTCCCCGTCGTGTCGAGCGGCGTTCGCGGCACGCGGTGGCATCCTGAGGGGAGATCGAGATGACCGACGGTTGGTGCCGTTCCAGCGGTGCGGTGGGACCGGATCGGGGGACGCTGGGATGAGGGACGTCGTGATGACGCGTGCAGGTCTGGTCCGCGGTGCGGTGGCCGCCCTGGTCACCGCCGTCGTGCTGGTGATGTCGGCCTGTGCGCCGAAGCCCTCCGCGGTGCCTGCCGTGTCGGGCACACCGGACGCCGCCGCGACACCGTCCGAGACGGCCACGCCGTCGCCCTCACCGGGGCCGTCCGACCTCGCTTCCCCGACTCCGCAGCCGTCGGGGACCACCCCGTCCCCGACGACCTCCCCCTCGACCAGTACCCCGTCGGCGGGACCGGCCATCCTGGAGCGCGGCGACTCCGGTCAGCAGGTCCGTGACCTGCAGGCCCGGCTGCAGCAGATCGGCTGGTTCTCCGGCTCCGTCACCGGCTACTACGGCGACGCGACGGTCGCCGCAGTCAAGGGATTCCAGGCCAAGCGCGGTCTGCCGGTCACCGGCGCCGTCGACCGAGCCACCCAGGACCGGCTGCGGTCGATGACCCGCACCCCCACCGCCGCGGAACTGAGTGGCCAGTCGTCGGGCACCGGGACGAGCACGGCGGAGCTCGACCCGCGGTGCCTGACCGGGCGGGCCATCTGCATCAGCAAGTCGACCCGCCAGCTGGTCTGGGTGGTGGACGGCCAGCCCCGACTGCGGATGGACGTACGGTTCGGCTCCGAGCTGACCCCCACCCGGGAGGGCGCCTTCCAGGTCGAGTGGAAGGCCCGTGACTGGGTCTCGACGATCTACCACACCCCGATGCCGTACTCGATGTTCTTCTCCGGCGGTCAGGCGGTGCACTACTCCGCCGACTTCGCCGCCCGCGGCTACAACGGCTCCTCGCACGGCTGTGTGAACGTCCGCGACTACAACGGCATCGCCACCCTCTACAGCCAGGTGCAGGTGGGCGACAAGGTGATCGTCTACCGCTGACGGTGGGACGTACGCGTCCACCCGGCCCGTGACGTACGCGTCGGCGGAGCGCGGCGACCTGCGACGTCAAGGGTTCTGCTCTGCCTTCCTGCAATCCTTTGTTGCCGGTGCGGTGGAGGCCTAGTTTTCTCCCGGAAGGCCCCACGACACAGGAGAGACCCATGGACACGACCCGGATGCGGCCCGATCGTTCCTGCCCGGGTCGTGCCTGTCGTCGGAGCTGACCCCCGCGAGGGGCGGCCAGCCGTCGCGGCGCGATGATCTCCTCGTCCCGGCCCCGACCTCTCCTGCTCGTCGCCGCGTCGGCGGCGCCGGGAGCTGCCGCTCGGCACGCCCGACGCTGTCAGCGCCTCTCCTCGCCCCTCCGCGCCGTGACGGACCGCGCGTCGTTCGACGGTCCCTCGGCCCCGTCCACCGCGCGTGTCCGTCCAGACCCGAGTGCCCGTCCAGAAAGAGAGAGATCCATGTCCAATCCGTCTGACCTGTCCACCACCGGCAGGCACGCCGCGCCTGACCCGGATTCCCCACCCGCCACCTCCGACAGCCGATCGCCGCTGCTGCACAGCGAGGACTGGTGGTCGGTGTGGGTCGGGCTTTTCCTGGTCGTCCTCGGCGTGCTGCTGTGGGCGCTGGGCGGCAGCCTCGCCGCCATCACCCCGCAGATCGCCAAGTGGAGTTCGTTCCCGGCGCTGGCGACCCAGCTCGGCGGTCACGCCGTCAACATCGTTGCCCTCTTCGTCGTGCTCGGTGCCCTCTTCACCCTGGTGGCGCGATTCCTCCGACTCGAGACGGCGCATTTCATCGCCGGGTTCGCGGTGCTCTTCGTGGCCGCCCTGGTGATCAACATCTTCGCCACCTGGTCGTGGGCGAGCTCCTACAACCTCGAAGCGCCCATCGTCGCGCTGGCCCTGGGCCTGCTGATCGGCAATCTCGCCCCGGTGCCGGCCTGGCTCGACTCCGCCCTGCGCACCGAGCTCTATGTCAAGGTCGGCATCGTCCTGCTCGGGGCGACGCTCCCGTTCACCCTCATCGTGAAGGCCGGTCCGGTGGCTTTCGTCCAGGCCACCGTGATCGCCCTGGCGACCTTCCTGGTGATCTACTTCGTCGGCACCAGGCTGCTCGGTCTCGACCAGCGGTTCGCCGCCACCCTCGGCGCCGGCGGATCGATCTGCGGGGTGTCGGCCTCGATCGCGGTCGGCTCCTCGGTCAAGGCGAAGAAGGAACACGTCTCGATCACCATCTCGCTCGTCGTCGTCTGGGCGGTGGCCGCGATCTTCCTGCTGACGGCCATCTCCAAGGCGCTCGGCCTGCATCCCGGGGTGGCCGGGGCCTGGATCGGGTCGTCGGAGTTCGCCGACGCTGCCGGCATCACCGCGGCCAGCGCCTTCGGCGACCAGGGACTGGCTGCCTTCACCCTGGTCAAGGTCGTCGGCCGCGACATCTTCATCGGCATCTGGAGCCTGGTGCTGGCCCTGATCGCCATCACCTACTGGGACCGTCGGGAGGTCGTGGCGGAGGCCGAGGCGGCCGGCGCGCCGCGTCCCGGCGTCGATGTCGCCCAGATCTGGCATCGGTTCCCGAAGTTCGTCATCGGCTTCTTCGTCGGCTCGATCGTGTTGACCGTGCTCATCCTCGCGGCGGGCGCCGCCGGGTCCGCCAGTGTCACCACCGACGTGATCAACCCGATCAAGGACATCAGGACCTGGGTGTTCACCTTCACCTTCCTGTCGATCGGCCTCACCACCCGCTTCCGGGACCTGACCTCGGTCGGCTGGCGCCCGCTGGCGGCGTTCAGTGCCGGCGCGGTGGTCAACATCCTGCTGGGCTTCGCCCTGTCGGCGTGGCTTCTGGCTGGCTTCTGGTCCTCCCTCTGAGCATCCCGATGAGACCCGACAACACCGTCTGCCTGGCCCGCACCATCGTCACCCTCGACCTGGCCGTCGACGGCGGTCGTGGTGCGGCGGACCCCGCCGGCCTCGTCCGTGACCTGGTTGCCGCCCGGGCACGACTCGCCCGGGCGGAGTCCGTCGTCCGGGCGCTGGCCGACGCCGTTCCGGACCTGAGAGTCCGCCGGACCCGCAGCGCCGTCGAACTGTCCACGTACGCCGCCGATCTGGTCGACGTCGAGGCGATCCTGCTCACCGCGGGGGCACTGCCGCACGAGCATCGTGTCGACGTCGAGTACTCCCGCAAGTGGGGCATGCTGTAGCCGTCGTCGCGGGTGCGCCCGGGTTGGCGTACGCATCGGCCGGGCTGATGCGTACGCCACCCGACGTCAGGCACGTCCGGAGGCCGCCCGACGCCGGCGGGTCGTCGAGTCGATGATCACGGCCAGCAGGGTGACCAGGCCGGTGATGATGAACCGGATGCTGGAGTTGAGGTCCAGCAGGTCCAGGCCGTTGCTGATCGACTGGATGACGAAGATGCCCAGCAGTGCCGAGTAGGCCGAGCCGCGCCCGCCGAACAGGCTGGTGCCGCCGATGACCGCAGCGGCGATCGCGTTCAGGTTCACGTCGCCGGTGCCGGTGCTCTGGTTCGCCGCGGCGAGTCGGGCCGCGAAGAGCACCCCACCCAGGCCGGCGAAGGTCGAGCAGGTCATGAACACCGACAGGTAGACCCGCCGGACGTTGATGCCGGCCCGCCGCGCCGCCTCGATGTTGCCACCGACAGCCATGATCGTACGGCCCCACTTGGTGCGCCGGATGACGAAGTCCATGATCGCGATCACCAGGACGAACAGGACGAACATCAGCGGCACACCGCGGTCGCGGTCCAGGACGAAGGTCACCACGGCCAGCGCCAGCGCCAGCAGTACTGCCCGGCCGACGACGATGCTCACCGGCAGGGTGGACAGCCCGGCGCCGCCCCGGTGGCGGTTGGTGTTGAGTCCGGCGGCCAACGCGACCAGGGCGGCCAACACTGCCAGCAGGTAGCTCAGCCAGGCCGGCAGGAAGGTCCCGTTGGCGAACTGCACCAGACCGGAATCGAACGGGATGTTGACCGTGCCCTGGTTGCCCAGCACGAGCAGCTGGACGCCCAGGAAGGCGAGCAGGCCGGCCAGCGTGATGACGAAGCTCGGGACCCCGAACCGGTTGAACACCATGCCGTAGACCAGACCGATCGCTGTGCCGCTGAGCACCGCGACCAGCACCGCGGCGATCAGCGGCAGGCCGGCGTTGACGAAGGTCACCGCGACCACGGCGGCGGTGAGACCCGACACCGATCCGGCCGACAGGTCGATCTCGCCCAGCAACAGGACGAACACGATGCCCAGCGAGAGGACACCGATCGGCACCAGCTGGATCATCAGGTTGACCAGGTTCTGCGCCGAGATGAACGCCGGACTGAGCACGGTGAAGATCACCCAGATCAGGATCAGGCCGATGATCACCGGCAGCGAGCCGATGTCACCACCCCGCAGCCGCAGTAGCTGGGCCTTGGCCCAGCCCTTCAGCCCCTCCTCGGCGATCAGGCGTTCGTCCTGCAGGTCCGCCGGGGGCACGGCCGGCGGGAGCTCGCCCGGCATCGCGGCGAGTTCCCGCTTGGAGGGTCGCCTCGGCACGGCCGGTCTCGTCGGCCCCGACTTCTCGGTGCTCATCGCTGACTCCCCTCCTGTGTGCCGTCCTGGGTGGCAGCGGCACTCGCCGGGCCGGTGCCGTCGGACGGCCGCATGTTGTTGACGGCACCGGTGATCGCCGCGACGATCTGCTCGACGGTCGTGTCGGCCACCCGGTACTCCCCGTTGTTGCGGCCCAGCCGCAGCACCACGACCCGATCGGCGACCGCCATCACATCGGCCATGTTGTGACTGATCAGGATCACCGCCAGACCGCGGTCGCGCAGTCGGCGGATCAGGTTGAGCACCTCGGCGGTCTGGGCCACGCCGAGGGCCGCAGTGGGCTCGTCGAGCATCACCAGGCGTGGTTCGCCGAGCAGCGCCCGGGCGATGGCGACGGTCTGGCGCTGGCCGCCGGACAGGCTCGCCACGGCGATGCGTACGGAGGGGATCCTGGCGCTCAGCTCACGCAGCAGCCCCCAGGATCGCTTCTCCATCGCCACCTCGTCCAGCACAGAGGCGTGGGTGACCTCACTGCCGAGGAAGAGGTTGGAGACGACGTCGAGGTTGTCACACAACGCCAGATCCTGGTGGACGGTGGCGATGCCCATCTTCTGCGCCTGCGCCGGAGAGCCGATGTGCACCTCTTCGCCGTTGAAGTAGATGTGCCCCTCGTCGGGGAGGTGGACGCCGGCGATCGCCTTGATCAGCGTCGACTTCCCGGCGCCGTTGTCGCCGACGAGGGCCACCACCTCGCCCGCCCTGGCATGGAACTCGATGTCACTGAGCGCCTGGACGGCGCCGAACCGCTTCGCGATGCCCGTCATCGACAGCACTTCGGGCGGGGAGGTGGTGGTCATGGTCGTTTCTGTCTCCTGTGGGACCGGCCGGCTACTGGAGACCTGCGGCCTTGCACGCGTCGGCGTACTGCGTGGTGCAGATCTGCGCGATCGTGTAGAAGCCGTCCTGGACCACGGTGTCCTTGATGTTGGTCTTCGTCACCGCGACCGGGGTCAGCAGGGTGGCCGGGACGCCGTCCTGGGTGGTCGCCGAGGCCGGGGCCTTGCCGTCGGCGAGCAGCGCGGCGTTCTTGGCCGCGTCCTGCGCCTGCGGCTTGATCGCCTTGTAGACCGTCATCGCCTGGTCACCGCTGATGATCCGCTGGATGCCGGTGAGCTCGGCGTCCTGACCGGTCACCGGGACGATCGGGGACACCCCGCCGGCCTTCAGGGCGGTGATCACGCCGCCCGCGGTGCCGTCATTGGCCGCGTACACCCCGACCAGATTCGGCTTGACCGTGGTCAGCTGGCTCTCCATGAACGACTGCGCCTTGTCCGGGCTCCAGTCCGGGGTGTCGTACTCGGCCTTGATGGTGAACCCGGAGCCGTCGAGGACGCTGTGCGCGCCCTTCTTGAAGTCGGCCGCGTTCGCGTCGGTCGGCGCCCCGTTGACCATCACCAGGTCACCGGAGGTCTTGCCCGACTGGTGCAGGATGTCGACCAGGGTAGTGCCCTGGAGCTGGCCGACCTTGACGTTGTCGAACGAGACGTAGTAGTCGGACCCCGCCACGAAGCGGTCGTAGGCGATGACCTTCACGCCCTTGGCCTTCGCCTGGTTGACGATGGTGACCGCGGACTTGCCGTCGACTGCGTCCAGCACCAGTACCTTGGCGCCCTGAGTGATGGCGGATTCGGCCTGTTGCTGCTGCTTGGCGGCGTCCTGGTTGGCGTTGTTGTAGATCAGCGTGCAACTCGAGCACTCGGTCTTCAGCGCCTCCTCGAAGTACGGCTTGTCGAAGGTCTCGTAGCGGGTCGTCTTCGTCTCCGGCAGGAGCAGGGCGATCTTCGCCCCGCTGCCGGCGCCCGGGGAGCTGCCGGTGGTGGCCTGGTTGCCACCACATCCTGCGAGAGTCGCCAGGGACAGCCCGGCGGCCATGCCGACGGCCGCCAGTCGGGTGAGTCGAGTGTTCATTCGAACTCCTCAATCCGGGGATGGCGGACGGCCTCGTTGCCGCCCGCACCGTTCCACTCTACGGACCTCTCTGCCGGATGTGTGGGATTCGACACAAACCGTTATCCGCAACGGCGCGGAACGACCAGCACTTCGGCGGGCGTCGCGGTGCTGCCGTCGGACGGCGGGCCAGATTAGGCTGACCTCATGAGCGAGACGACGGTCCTGTCGGTCCCCGGCCCCCACGGCGTCCGTGAGATCACCCTGACCAGTCCGGACAAGGTACTGTGGCCGGCCGCAGGTCTCGGCGGCGGGGCCGGCTTCACCAAACGTGACCTCGCCGACTACCTGCTGATGGTCGGCGAGCCGTTCCTGCGGCTCAACGGCGACCGGCCGATGACCCTGCAACGCTTCCCCGAGGGGATCGAGGGCGAGGAGTTCTTCTCCAAACGGCCACCCCAGGGCACCCCCGGGTTCCTCCGTCGGGTGACCCTGACCTACCCGTCGCGGCGCCGCCACGACCAACTGGTGTTCGACGAGCCGGCCGCGCTGGCCTGGGCCGCCCAGGTGGGCACGATCACCTTCCACCCGTGGCCGGTGCGGACGGCCGACCTGGACGATCCCGACGAGCTGCGGATCGACCTCGACCCGCAGCCCGGCCGGGGCTTCCGGGACGCCGTCGAGGCGGCGGTCGCCCTGCGGGAGGTGCTGGCCGGGGTCGGTCTCACCGCGTACGCCAAGACCTCCGGCAACCGGGGCGTGCACGTCTACGCCCGGATCGCGCCGACCCACGAGTTCCAGCAGGTCCGCCACGGCGTCATCGGCATCGCCCGTGAACTGGAGCGGCGGCTGCCGGACCTGGTCACCACCTCCTGGTGGAAGGAGGAGCGCGGCGAGCGGGTGTTCGTCGACTTCAACCAGGCCAACCGCGATCGGACCATCGCCGCCGCCTACAGCCCGCGTCCGCTGCCGTCGGCCACCGTGTCGACCCCGCTGACCTGGGCCGAACTCGCCGACGCCACCCCGGCGGACTTCACCGTGCGGACGGTCCCCGAGCTGCTCGCCGACCGGGCCTGCCCCTGGGCCACGATCGACGACCATGTCGGGGACGTGACGGGGGCCCTGGCGCTGTGGGAGGCGGACCTGGAGCGGGGCCTCGGCGAGCTGAACTTCCCGCCCGACTACCCCAAGATGCCCGGCGAACCGCCGCGGGTGCCGCCCAGCAAGCGCCGCACCGACCGCGCCGATGCCGACTACCTGCCCCCCAAGGCGGAGCGGGACGCCGAGTGGGGCACGCCGATCGTGCCCCCGTACGGCCCGATGCTGGCCAAGCCGGTGAAGGAACTCCCCCGCGGCGAGGTGCTCTTCGAGCCGAAGTGGGACGGGTTCCGCTCGATCATCTGGCGCTCCGGGGACCGGGTCGAGATCGGCAGCCGCAACGAGCGACCGATGACCCGCTACTTCCCGGAGCTCGTCGAGGCGGTGATCGCGAACTTCCCCGACCACTCCTGCATCGACGGGGAGATCGTGATGATCGACCCCGACCGGGGCGACCGGCTCGATTTCGACCTGCTCCAACAACGCATCCACCCGGCCGCGTCCCGGGTGCGCCGGCTCGCCGCCGAGACACCGGCCAGCTTCGTGGCGTTCGACCTGCTGGCGCTGGGGCCGGTCGACTACACCGGACGCCCCTTCGCCGAGCGCCGGGCGGCGCTGGAGGAGGCGCTCGCCGGGGCCCGGCCGCCGATCCACCTCACCCCCGCGACGCGGGACCGCGAGTTGGCCACCCGCTGGTTCGCCGAGTTCGAGGGGGCGGGTCTCGACGGGGTGGTGGCCAAGCCGCTGGACCTGCTGTACCAGGAGGACAAGCGGGTGATGTTCAAGTACAAGCACGACCGCACCGCCGACTGTGTCGTGGCCGGGTACCGCTTGTACAAGGACCGCGACGATGCCGTCGGATCGCTGCTGCTCGGCCTCCACGACGAGCAGGGGACGCTGCACCACGTCGGGGTGATCGGCGCCTTCCCGCTCGCCCGTCGCGAGGAGCTGTTCCGCGAGCTGCAATCACTGGTGACCTCCTTCGACGATCATCCGTGGGCGTGGGAACAGCCGACCGAGACGATGCCCGACAACCGTGACCAGGAGACCCCGCGGTCTCCGATGGCGGCCGCAGGGTCCCGGTGGAACGCCCGCAAGGACCTGTCCTTCACCCCGTTGCGACCCGAGCGGGTGGTCGAGGTCCGCTATGACCACATGGAGGGCCCGCGGTTCCGCCACACCGCCCAGTGGGTGCGCTGGCGGGAGGACCGTACGCCACGGTCGTGCACCTTCGCCCAACTGGAGGAACCGGTCAGCTACGACCTGGGCGCGATCCTGGGTCTGGTCTGACCCGGTGCCGGCCGGACGGCGGGGTCGGGCCGGCGAGGTCGAGGACGAAGCGGGCGACCGGATCGGTGATCGCCCGCGCGCGGGCCACCGGGTCGTCGGCCTTGCGGGTCGGCCCGAGGGCGTGCACCGCGCCCTCGATCTCGACGATCTCGATGGCCCCGTTCGCAGCGGGGTCGTCCGCCGCCCCGGGCGGGACGTCCTCGTCCCGGGGCTCGCCCGTCCGGGACTCCGCCAGCGCGGCGCGCAGCTCGCCGGCGCTGCCGAACGGGTCGCGGGAGCCCTGGACCACCAGCACCGGTCCGGCCACCCCGGCCAGTTCGGTCACCCGTGAGGCGGTGGGGCGACCGGGCGGATGGAGCGGGAAGGCGAGCGCCACCACGCCGCGCGCCGGCGGGGCGTAGCACCGACAGGCGACGCGGGCGCCGGCGCTGCGGCCGCCCACGACCAGTGGCAGGTCGGCGCGGCGGCTGACCAGGTCGCCGAGGGCGGTCAGCCAGGCCGCGTCCAGTCCCGCGGCGGCTCCGGCGACCCGCCGACCCGCCGTACGCCAGGGCTGCTCGAAGCGTGCCACCGAGATGCCGAGCGGCGGCAATGCCGTAGCGAGCGCGGCCAGGTCGAAGGCCTCGATCCCGCCGCCGGCACCGTGCCCCAGCGCCACCATCGCCCGGGGCGCCGCGGCCTGGTCCAGGACGAGTCGTCCGGTCCCGTGCGGCGTGTCGACCTCGATCACGGTCATCCTGCCTCCTCCCGGACGGGCTCGTCGGTGCCGGCGGGCCGGGTCCGATGGCACCGCCGAGCGGGCCGTACGCCGAGCCATCCGCGGCCCGACCAGCGTAGTCACCCTGAGTGAGGGCTCAGGAACCGGCCACCACCGCGCGGTAAGTGAGGTTACCCTAACCTCAGTCGGTCGGCGCGTGGTGCCGTCCCGTGGCGCTGGAGGTTTCGATGAGTTCGATGACTGTGGTCGTCCTCGGCCTGATTGCCGGAGCGACCATCTTCCTGGGCCTCCCCCTCGGCCGGATCCGGGCCGCTCTGCCCAGGACCCGTGTCTGGCTGAACGCGCTGGCGATCGGCATCCTGCTGTTCCTGTTCTGGGACGTGCTGACCCATGCTTGGGAGCCGGTCGACAAGGCGCTCTCGGACCGCGACCTCGCCGCCGCCGTGGGCCCGGCGGTGGTGTTCGCCGCAGGGCTGGTCATCGGGCTGCTCGGGCTGGTGTACTTCGACCGGTGGATCGCGGCCCGCTCCACCGGTCGCCGGCCGGACGGGCCGGGGGCCGCCACGGCGGGTGTGACGCCGGTGGCCCGGATGGCCTCGTCGGCCGCCACGTTGTCCCTGATGATCGCGGTCGGGATCGGGCTGCACAACTTCGCCGAGGGCCTGGCGATCGGCGGCAGCGCAGCGAGCGGGGCGACCGATCTCGCGATCCTGTTGGTCGTCGGTTTCGCGATCCACAACGGCACCGAGGGATTCGGCATCGTGGCGCCGATGGCCGCCGAGTCGGTCCGGCCCTCGTGGGGCTACCTCGGTCTGCTCGGCCTGATCGGGGGCGGCCCGACCTTCCTCGGCACGGTGGTGGGACAGAGGTTCTCCAACGACCTGGTGAGCGTGGCGTTCCTGACCCTCGCCGCGGGTTCCATCCTCTACGTGGTGATCGAGTTGCTCGCCGTGGCACGACGCCAGAAGCTCAAACTGATCACCACCTGGGGGATCGTCGCGGGAGTGTTCCTCGGCTTCGCCACGGATGCCGTGGTGACCCTGGCCGGAGCCTGAGCCAGTGGGTCGGTGGCCATCGCCGGCGGCGGGCCGGTCATCGACCGATCGGCGGTCGCAGACCGTACGCGGACTCGATCACCAGTGAGGCGATGAGGCGCTCGACTGCCGCAGCCAGGTCGTCCTCGGGCAGGTTCGTACGGCGCCGGACCAGTTCGGTCGTGGTCGGTGCCGTACGTTCCACGGTGGCCGTCCACCAGGTCGGCGGATTCGTCGGGGCGTCCGCCTCCGTGCCGCCGGTCGCGGCATGACCGTGCACCAGGATGGCCAGTAGCCGGGCGACGCCCACCGGGTCACCGACCCCCGCCTCGACCAGCCCGGACACCAGCGACTCCTGCCAGGCGGTCCCGTCGGGTCCGCGCGGGGTGGTCCGGATCGGGACCTCGGACAGCCAGCGGTGGCCCTGCAGGACCTGCCAGCGTGCCGTGCACCAGGTGTGCACCCGGTCGGCGAGGGAGCCGGTGAGGTGGGGAGCGGCGCCGAGGGCGACATCGGCCATCAACTCCAGGAGAGTTTCCTTGGAGTCCACGTACCGATAGAGCGCTGTCGTGGTCAGCCCCAGCTCCCGGCCCACGACCTGGAGGGTCACCCCGGACAGGCCGTGTTCGTCGGCGACCCGGACACCGGCCCGGGCCACCTCCGCCACGGAGTAGCGCGGCTTCGGGCCGGGTGCATCCCCGGCCACCCCCCACAGCGCCGCAAGCGCCGGCCAGGGTACCGCCGAGGAACTGTGCATGACATTCACTCTAGTCGAGTAGAACTGTGACCGCAGTTCACTGTCAGGAGAATTTTTGTGAACCCTGTTCACTGTCGCCGGATGGGAATGTGTACGAGATTTACAGTCGGTGGAAAGGTGCCGGCCTGACCGGTGCGGAGGGCCGTTCCGCCGGCGGGCGACAGCTGCCCGCCAGCAGGTGTCAGGCGGTCGGAGTCTGCGACGGGCCGGGCTCGGGGCGAGCCGCCGGGCCCGTCCCCCGCAGCCCGAACCAGCTGACCAGTCCGCCCAGGACCAGCAGTGCGGCGGTGATGTAGGTGGCGAGGCGATATCCGGCGGTGAGAAGGCCGGCGTCGCGGTAGTCCGCCCCGGACAGTCCCACCACCGCGGGCAGTGCGGCGATCGCGAGCAGACTCCCGGTCCGCGCCACCGCGTTGTTGATCGCGCTGGCCGCGCCGGCGAGGCGTTCCGGCGCGGCGCCGAGCACGGCGGCCGTCAGCGGGGAGACCAGGACGGCGAGTCCGAGCCCGAACACGCTGGTGCCGACCAGTACGCTCCCCCACCCCGACCCGGCGGCGACCCGGGAGAGGATCAGCACGCCCAGGGCGACGATCATCGGGCCCACGGTCATCGGCCGGCGCGGCCCGAGGCGCTGCGCGAGGGTCGACATCGGTGCCGACAGCAGCATCAGGATGATGGTGATCGGCAGGGTGGCCAGTCCGGAGTCGCGCGGGGAGAAGCCGACGGTGTTCTGCAGTTGGAGCACCAGGAAGAACAGGATCGACCCGAGCGCCCCGTAGACCAGGAAGGTCATCAGATTCGCCGAGGTGAAGACCCGCGAGGAGAAGAGTGTCAGCGGCACCAGCGGGTACGCCGCGCGGCGCTCGACCAGGACGAAGGCCACCGCCCCGGCCACGACCGCCGTGGCGACGGTGGCGGCCAGCACCGGGGGCCACTGGTGGCCGTCGATGAGGAGCCAGGTCAGCGAGGCCAGCACCGCCGAGGTCAGCCCCGCTCCGGCCACGTCGAAGCGTCCGGTCGCCTCCTCGTCGCGGCTCTCCGGGACGGCCGCCAGGCCGGCCAAGATGACCACGGCGCACAACGGGAGGTTGACCAGGAAGATCCACCGCCAGGAGAAGTGGCCGAGGAGCCAGCCACCGAGGAACGGGCCAATGGCCACGGCCACGCCCGACACACCCGCCCAGGTGCCGATCACCGCAGGTTGGTCCTCCTCGCGGAAGGAACTGCGGATGATCGCCAGCGCGCCGGGGGTGAGCAGCGCGGCGCCGACACCCTGCAGCACCCGGGCGACGACCAGCCAGCCGGTGGCCGGAGCCAGTGCGCAGCCGAGAGAGGCCAGCGCGAACCAGACGACCCCGACCAGGTAGACTCGCCGCCGGCCCAGCCGGTCCCCCAGGCTGCCGCCGACGAGGATCAGCGCCGACAACGACAGGATCAGGCCGTTGTTCACCCACTGCAGACCGCCGAGTGAGCTGTTGAGCTCACGCCCGATGGTCGGCAGGGCGATGGCGACCACGCTGGTGTCGAGCATCGTGATGCCCGAGCCGAGGGTGACCGTGGCCAGGGTGATCAGGCCGCGGGAGGACCGGCGTGCGTACGGGGTGATGACCCGGCCTCGCCCGGTGCGGCGGCGGGGCGCCGGGGTGGGGTGATCAGTGGGGTCCGACACGGTCCAGTGTCGGTCGCCCGGGGCGACGGCGACAAGGGCGATCCCGCAGGTCCCGCAGTGTTCCGGCTGCCGGCTCAGTCACCGACGTGGGGCCCGGTCTCGCGCTCGATGTCGAGGTGGACCCTGGCCACCGTGCCCCCGATGGCGGCGACGGCCGCCAGGACCGGCGCCGCGACGACGGTCAGTGCCCCGCCGGCGAGGCCGAGGGTGAGCGGGACGCTCAACAGTTCGCGGCCCTCGGCGGTGCGGATGATGACGCGGCGGGCGTCGGCGTCCGCATAGAGCTTCTTGATCGTCCGGACCAGCTGGTCGCCGGCCACCTCGATCTGTTCGATGAACGTACGTCCGGGTCTGTCCATGCTGGGACGCTATCAGGACCGGGGCCGGCCGGGGAGATGGACGGGGACCGATCGACGGTCGACACCGCAGGCCGTGGTCCCGGACCGGCCCCCACCGGGCCGACCGTACGATGGCCGTCGTGTCTGCACCGACCCGAACGTCCCCCGAAGAAGCCGATCCGCCGGCCCACGAGCATCTTCGCCGTAACCTCGCCAACCGGCACATCCAGCTGATCGCGATCGGCGGCGCGATCGGCACCGGCCTGTTCATGGGGTCGGGACGGACCATCTCGTTGGCCGGGCCGTCGATCCTGTTGGTCTACGTGATCATCGGCGTGATGCTCTTCTTCGTCATGCGGGCAATGGGCGAGCTGCTGCTGCACAACCTGGAGTACGCCTCGTTCCAGGACTTCGCCGCCGATCTACTGGGGCCGTGGGCGGCCTTCGCCATCGGATGGACGTATTGGTTGAGCTGGGTGTTCACCGGGATGGCCGACATCGTCGCGGTGACCGGCTACTGGAAGTTCTGGGTGGGTGACCTGCCGGTCGCCATCGGGCTGACAGTCCTCACCCTCGTCGTCCTGCTGGCGCTCAACCTGCTCACCGTGCGGCTGTTCGGCGAGATCGAGTTCTGGTTCGCGCTGATCAAGGTCGCCGCGATCCTGGCGCTGGTCGCCGTCGGGGCGACGATGGTGGTCCTGCGATTCACCTCGCCGACCGGCATCCACACCTCGATCGCGAACCTGTGGAGCCACGGCGGCCTGTTCCCGACCGGGCTGCCCGGGTTCTTCGCGGGATTCCAGATCGCCGTCTTCGCGTTCGTCGGCATCGAACTGGTCGGTGCCACCGCGGCGGAGGCCCAGGACCCGCGGCGTACGCTGCCGAAGGCGATCAACTCCATCCCGGTCCGGGTGCTCCTGTTCTACGTGCTGGCGCTGGCGGCGATCATGGTCGTCACCCCGTGGGACCGGGTCGACCCTGGCACCTCCCCCTTCGTGAACCTCTTCACCCTGGTCGGCTTCGGCGGTGCCGCCGGTCTGATGAACTTCGTCGTGCTGACGTCGGCCGCATCGTCCTGCAACTCGGGGATCTACTCCAGTTCCCGGATGCTCTACGGTCTGGCGCACAAGGGGATGGCGCCGCGCTGGCTGGGGGTGCTCAACCGACGGGACGTCCCGGCCACCGGGCTCTGGCTCTCGGTGGTGCTGATCGGCGCGTCCATGGTGCTCACCGCGAACGAGTCGGTGATGGCGGCCTTCACCGTCGTCACCTCGGTGGCGGCAGTGCTCTTCATCGTGATCTGGAGCCTGATCCTGATCAGCTACCTGCGCTACCGAGCCCTGCGTCCCCAGGCTCACGCCACCTCGCATTTCCCGATGCCGCTGGGACGGTCGATGTCATGGGTGGTGCTGGCCTTCTTCGCGTTCGTCATGGTGCTGCTGGCCCTGCGGCCGGAGACGCGTCAGCCGATGCTGGTCGCGCCGGTGTGGTTCGTGGTGCTCGCCCTCGGCTGGCGGATCGTACGGCGCCGGGCCGTCGGCAGTGGCGATGTCGCGCCCGAGCGGGACTGACGGGGGTTACCGGACTCGTCTGGGCCGGGTCGCTCCGGAGGGCGGCGGGCTCCCGCGCGTCTGTGAGAGGGTGAACCCTGAGCCGTCGGGCAGACTGTCCGTCCCTCGGCCGCCATCCACCCCTCGAGCAGGAGCCGACATGCAGCATCCGTCCGGGACCGCCGACCCCACCGGACGGGGGTCCACCTTCGACCTCGGCCGGTGGGTGGCGTACGTGACCCTCGGCGAGAGCATCGGCTTCCTGGGGCCCGTGCTCGGCATCGCCCAGTCCGCCGCCCTGCGGCGTGGTCGGGTCGCCGTGTCCCGGGTGGGCTGGATCGTCGCCACCGCCTCGGGGACGGCAGTGGCCTGGATGATCGGGATGCTCCCGTCGACCCTCGCCGATCTGGGCGTGCCGCTCGACTGGAGTGGTCCGGGCATCGCCGCAGTGATCGCCGGCGGTCTGCTGCTGTTGGTGACGATCCCGGCGCTGCAGTGGATCGTGCTGCATGGGGCGGTCGAGCGGGCCTGGCGGTGGATCCCTCTGAACATGGCCGCCTGGCTGGTCGGGCTGGTCTTCACCTTCCTGCCCTCCCCGTTCATCGACACCAGCACCCCCGTCCCGGTCCTGTTGGTGGCGTACGCCGCGGCGGGAGTGGCGATGGCCGTCACGGTCGCGACCCTCACCGGACTCGGGCTGCGCCGGATGCTACGGGCCGCTCGCTGATCGACCCGCCGGTCCGATCCGGTCCGAGCAGGACGCGAACGCTCAGGGCAGGTCGACCTGGTGGGTGAGACCGAGGATCTTCAGTGTCCTCGGGTCGCGCGCCCCGGCGAAATAGCGTTCCAGCACCTGACGGAACACCGGGCCGCCCGGATTGGCCGCTTCGAAGAGGGTCATCGACGAGCGCAGCTTCATCGCGTCCACCCGGCCCAGCAGGTGCTCGGCGGTGCTGGCCGGACCGTCGGCCACGGCCCGGCCGGTCTCCAGCAGGCGATGTTCCAGGATCGGATGCTGGAGATAGGCGCGCGCCTCGTCGAGCCCGGAGATCGCGTAGCGCTCCGCTGTCGCGCTCCGACCCAGCCCGGCGACCTGCGGGAAGACGAACCACATCCAGTGGCTGCTCTTGTGGCCCCCGCGCAACTCGGCGAGGGCCTGTTCGTAGACGCCGTCCCCTTGGGCGCGGACGAAGCGCTCCAGGTCGTACGGATCGGTGGTGGCCATGGGTCAATTCTGCCCGTCGGACGCCGGTGCCGCCGGGCGTTGGTTCCCTTCCCCGTGGTACTTCGAACCCACCGTGCTGACCGATGTGCCGGCAGAGGCGACGATGGCGCGTGCCGAGACCTTCGGCCCGGTGGTGTCGGTGCAGCCGGTGACCGACCTCGACGAGGCGATCGCCCGGGCCAATGACAGTGACTTCGGTCTGTCGGCCAGCGTGTGGACCGCCGGTGGGCGCGGTGAGACGGTGGGCCGCCGGCTGGAGGTGGGCTCGGTGAACGTCAACGAGGGGTACACGGCCGCCTGGGCCTCCCACGGCGCGCCGATGGGCGGCTGGAAGGCCTCCGGACTGGGACGACGGCACGGTGTCGAGGGACTGCTGGCGTTCACCGAGAGCCAGACCGTCGCCACCCAGCGGCTGTTGCCGCTGGCGCCCCCGCTCGGCCGTCGCGGGGCGGCCGCCGCGTTCGCCGCCGGGATGACACCGGCCATCCGTCTGCTGGATCGCCTCCGCTGAGAGACCGGAGGTCGGCCTCCGCGGACCGCGGGTGGTGGGCGGGGCGGCGTCAGTCCCCCGGCCCAGGAGCGGGAGCATCCGGACGGGGCGCGGGACCCGCCGGACCGGGACCGCGTCGCGGGGGCTGCCGGAGCCGCCGGACGATCAGATGGGCACTGCCCAGGGCGCCGTACGCCACCATCAGCAGCAGCGGCACCGTCCACAGCGGTGCGGCGGTGAGTTCCCAGGCCATCGCCGTGGCGAACAGCGGTGCCCGCTGGGTGACGGCGAGCATCCCGGCGGCCCCGATCAGTGCCCACAGCGCCACCGAGGCCGGACCGCCCGCGGACCGGACGATCCACGCCGCCGCACCGCCGGCCGCCGCACCGGTCGCCAGCGCCGGGGTGAGCAGCCCGCCGACTGCGCCGGAGCGTACGTAGAGCCCGGTGACCAACGGTTTGAGCACCAGCAGCAGGGCGAATCCCATCGCCGATCCCCCGCCGGCGAAGGCGGTCTGCATGATCTCCTGGCCGTTGCCCGGCAGATTGGGCACCGGGACGGACAGCGCGCCGAGCACCACCCCGGTGAGTCCGATCGCCACCGGCAGCCGCCACCCCGCCCGGGGCCGCCGGCGCTCGGCGACAGTCCGGACCGCGTCGAAGGCCAGCCCGAGCAGGGCGGTCAGCGGCACGGCGGCCAGCGCCCAGCAGAGCGCGTCGAGCTGGGGGACGGCACTGGGGAAGGCGTACGTCGGCCGAGTGGAGACCACCGGCCAGGCCACCACCGTCGCGATCGCCGACATCGCGGCGGTGATGCCGATCGTCAGCGGGGACCAGCGGACCAGCAGGATCTCGAGGGCGAACAGTGCCCCGGCGACCGGGACGTTGTAGACGGCGGCCAGGCCCGCGCCGGCGGCGGCCGCCAGGATCGTCCGGTGCAGGTCGGCCTCCACGCCCAGCCGGCGGCCGATCTGCTGGGCCAGCACAGCCGCGGTCTGGCGCGGCGCACCCTCACGCCCGATCGACGCCCCCGCGCCGACCACCAGGACCTGGAGCAGGGCGTCGGCGGTGGTGCGCAGCACCCCCATCCGCCGGGCCGGGTCCCGCAGGGTCGCGTCGAGTGGCACCACCTCACCGCCCCGGCGCAGCGCCCACCAGCCGAGTCCGGCCAGGATCCCGCCGACGGTCGGGGCGATGATCCGGCGCAGCGGTGGGGCCGCCTGGACCAGCGGGGTGCCGTGCCGGCCGTACGCCACCGCCTCGACGACGTGGAGCAGCGCCACCATCGCGGCGCCGACCAGGCCGGCGGCGATCCCGCCGAGCACCACGACGGCCACGGCGATGAGGATCCGGCGGTGCCTGCCCTGACGACTGCCGCCGGTACCGGCCATCGGAACACGCCTCTCTGGTCGGGAGTCGGCCCGCTCCGGGCATCGGCCGGGTCAGGACTCCTTGATGTACTCGCGGGCCACCGCGACGGCCCCCGTCGCGGTCCCGTCGGCGGTATGGATGACCGCGAACGTCATCGTGACATACACCTTGCCATCGGCGGCGGTCAGGGGTCCGCCGGTCGCCGGTCCGCCGTATGCCGGAGGGCTCGGCGTAGGGTCCTGCCATGGACCTTGTACGCTCCCTGATCCTGTTCGTCGTGGCGGCATTCGCCGAGATCGGCGGGGCCTGGCTCGTCTGGCAGGGCGTCCGGGAACATCGCGGCTGGGTCTGGGTCGGTGCCGGTGTGCTGGTGCTCGGCGTCTACGGCCTCGTCGCGACCCTCCAGCCGGACGCGAACTTCGGCCGGATCCTGGCGGCGTACGGGGGTGTCTTCGTCGTCGGTTCGCTGACCTGGGGCATGGTGGTGGACGGCTTCCGCCCCGACCGCTACGACATCGCCGGGGCGTTGGTCTGTCTGGCCGGGATGGTGATCATCATGTACGCGCCACGGGCCGGCTGAGAGCCCACGGTCACCGGTCCAGCACGCAGTTGGCGCACCCGCTGCCGCAGCACTCCCGTTCGGGCGACTTCAGGTCGTACACCAGACGGGCGAGCCGGTGCTCGAGGTTCTTCCGGATCACCTTCATCCGGCGGCCCGGATCGGTGTCCTCCTCGGGAGGTTCGATCGGCCACACCTCGAACGACGGCCGGATGCCCGGCGGGAGCGGCACGAAGCCCTGGGCGTTGCGGAAGCCGAGGACGATGACGCGCTGGTGCTGGTCCAGCTCGACCGGGTCCACCGGTCGCGGCGGCGCCAGTGGCACCGGGTGCCGCGACGTCGCCACCGCGTCGCGCACCTGCGAGGTCACCGCGTCGTACGCCACCACGTTCGCGCAGGTGGTGGTGTAGTCGCCGTCGGAGCGGCTGCGGGCCAGCGCCTCCGCCAGTTGCGCGATGCCCTCGGTGTCGGTCCCCACGAAGCAGACCGTGGCCATCACGACGCACCTCCTCGCTCGCTCCCTCCAGGGTAGGTCGGGGGTGAGCGGGCGGTCCGGTCGCCGAGGGGCCAGACTGTCGGTGTGGACGACCTCGTCATCGCGCCCGGACCGGGCCTGCCCCGCGGGCTGGTCATTCCCGCCGATCTGCTCCGGGAGCGGTTCAGCCATGCCTCCGGGCCCGGCGGGCAGGGGGTCAACACCGCCGACTCCCGGGTGCAGCTGGCGTTCGACCTGGCCGATCTCGCCACGCTCGGGGTCGAGGAGGCCCGTCTCGACCGGGCCCTGGACAGGCTGGCCGGTCGGCTCACCGGCACGGTCCTCACCGTGGAGGCGGCCGAGTTCCGTTCCCAGCACCGCAACCGGAGGGCGGCCCGCGATCGGCTCGCGGGGCTGCTGCGGACCGCGCTGGCCCCGCCCCCGCCATCCCGGCGCCCGACGAGACCGACCGGAGCCTCACGCCGCCGGCGGCTGGAGGCCAAGCACCGCCGCGCCGAGGTCAAGCAGGGTCGTGCCCGGCCGACGCCGGAGTCCTGACCACACCGGACACAGCCCAGACACAGACCGGGGCGTCTAAGGTGGCGAGCGATCGCCTTCCCGAACCCAGATCGGAGTCCCCCATGGGAAACACCCTTGCCCGTACGGTCCTGCGTCTCGCCAGCCCCGTCCTGATCGGAGCCGGTGGTGCCGCCTGGTACGTCATCACCGAGCAGCTCAAGGCCCAGAAGATCGGCGTGCACCCCGACTCGCCGAACCTCAAGGGGCGCCCGGTCGCCGGCCCGGTGACCGCCTTCGCCCAGGCCGCCGTGATCGAGAAGCACGCGCTGAACATGGGCGGCGGGCGCACCTTCGCCGAGATCAGCGAGGAGTGGATGGAGGCCACCGCGGCCGGTGACACCGAGCGGGCGGCCGAGCTGGCCGGCACCCGGGAGACCGTGATGCAGGCCAACTTCCTGCGCGCCTCGCTGTTCACCTCGGTGCTCGCCTACGGCGTGTCCGCGCTCACCATGGGCATCGGCGTCCTCAGCTGGGCCACCGCCAGCGCCACGCACCGGAAGTGATCCTCGGTCGGGACCGGGCCCGGGCCGGCCAGGACCCGTGCCCGCCCCGGCCGCTGCCCGCCCGGCCGGTGTTCACCGACCGGTGACGAGTCCGACGAAGACGTCCTCCAGAGTCGGCGTCACCGCCGTGACCGTTACCTCCTCGAGCCCTGCTGCACCCAGCCGGGAGGCCAGCTGCGGGGCGGTCAGCCCCGCTGCGGCGACGTGGAGCGCGGCCCCGGCCAGGTAGACGTCCTGGACGTCCGCGGCCGCCTCCAGCCACGCGTACGCCCGGTCCCGGTCCGCGCAGCGGACCTCCAGCAGCGGCGCAGCCCTGCCGACCAGCTCGCGGGGAGAGGCGTCGGCGACCACTCCCCCTCGGTACATGAAAGCCAGCCGGGTGCAGTTGGTGGCCTCGTCCATGTAGTGCGTCGTGACGAAGAGCGTGACACCCCGCCCGGCCAGATCGTAGAGAAGGTCCCAGAACTGGCGGCGCGCCACCGGGTCGACCCCCGAGGTCGGCTCGTCCAGGAACAACAGCTCCGGCTGGTGGATGGTCGCCGTCCCGAGGGCCAGCCGCTGTCTCCAGCCGACCGAGAGATTGCGGGCCAGCTCGCCCTCCCTGCCCCGCAGATCCGCCATGTCGAGGACATACTCCCGGCGGGCCGCGTAGGTCTCCTTCGACAGGTCGTAGACGCCGGCGTAGAACCGCATGTTCTCCTCGACCGTCAGGTCCTCGAACAGGCTGAACCGCTGGGACATGTAGCCGATCCGGCGACGGACGCGTTCGGGATGCCGGGCCACATCGGTGCCCAGCACCCACGCCCGGCCTGCGGACGGGGCCAGCGAGCCGGTCAGCATCCTGATCGTGGTGGTCTTGCCGGACCCGTTCGGCCCGAGGAAGCCGAAGACCTCACCGCGCCGTACGTCGAAGGTGATCCCGTCCACCGCGGTGAATCCGCCGAACATGCGCTGCAGGCCCTCGACCCGTACGACGACGTCGGGGTCGGCAGGACCTGACGGCGGAGCCGGCCGGGAACGATGGAACAGTGTCATGACTCCCCTACCCCTTGAGCCGCCTGTTGACCGCCACGAGGGCGGCACCGAAGACGGCCACGGCGAACCCGGCGAGTGCCGCCAGCGGCCCGGCCAGGTCGCCGAACCCGGCCCCGTGGACGAAGGCCCCTCGCATCACGACGAGGACGTGCGTCAGCGGGATGGCGTACGCCACCGGCAGCAGCACGCTCGGCATCGACTCGAGCGGGAAGATGAAACCCGAGAGCACCATCGCCGGGAGCATCAGGAACATGATCGTCTGCTGGGCCTGGTGCCGGGTCCGGGAGACCAACGACACGAGCAGGCCCAGCCCGAGCACGGTCAGCATGAACAGCACCAGCCCGACGACCACCACCCAGATGCTCCCGTTGAACGGCACCCTGAACCAGGTCACGCCGACGACCGCGACCAGCAGCGCCTGGGCGGACGCGACCAGGGCGTACGGGACCGTCTTGCCAGTGAGGTATTCGGCGGGGGTGATCGGGGTGACGAACATCTGCTCCAGGGTGCCGGACTCCCGTTCCTTGACCACCGCCTGGCTCATCACCACCACGATCGAGATCATGCAGATCAGTCCGATCAGGCCCGGCAGCATGGTGTTCAGGGAGCGCAGCGTGGGATTGAACTGCACCCTGACCCGGGCGTCCAGCCCGGGGACCGCCGACGTGTCCACCCCGGCGGCGGCGAGCCGGCGGGTGTTGACCTGCTGCACGATCTGGGTCGCGTAGCTCAGCGCGACGCCCGAGGTGGTGCCGTCGGCACCGTCGACGATCACCGCGACCGGTGCGCTCTCGCCGCGGGTGAGCGCGGCTTCCGTACCCTCCGGGACCACGACCGCGACGGAGACGGCCCCGGTGTCCATCAGCGGGCGGACGGCGGCCTCGCTCGCCGGATGGGCGCTGATGACGAAGTAGCCGGAACCGGCGAACGCGTCCTCGACCTGCCGCGATACGGCGCTGTGGTCCAGGTCGACGACCGCGGTGGGCAGGTGGGTCACGTCGGCGGCGACGACATAGCCGAACATGATGAGCTGGAGGATCGGCATCGCGAAGATGATCCGCAGCAGCAGCGGGTCGCGCCGCAGCTGCTTGAACTCCTTCCAGATCAGCAGCCGGATCCGCTTGGGGCTCACCGGGCTCTCCGTCGGGACAGCAGCGTGGCCACCGACGCCGCGACCACCGCGTACACGCTCAACTGCGCCAGTGGGAGCGCGAGCTCGGCGAACCCGGCGCCCTTGAGGAAGACCCCGTGCGAGATGGTCACCATGTAGCGGGCCGGGAACAGGTAGCTGACGGCACGCAGCCACCCGGGGACGGAGCTGAGCGGGAAGGCGAATCCGGACAACAGGAAGGACGGCAGGAAGGCAATCACCAACGCCAGGATGTTCGCGGTCTCCAACGAGGGGCTCACCGCCGAGACGATCAGCCCCAGCGCCAGACAGGCGAGGATGAAGACCGTCGAGGCAAGGACGAAGACCGGCACGCTGCCACGGAACGGCACCCCGAACACGCCCAGGCCGAGGGCGACGATCACGCCCAGGTCGACGAAGGCGAGCAGGGTCCAGGGCAGCATCTTGCCGATCGTCAGCTCCGCGGGGCGCAGCGGACTGACCTGCATCTGCTCGCGGGTGTGCAGGTCGCGTTCCCGGACCAGGCTCGTCGCCGTCTGCTGGACGGTCACGATCATGATGATGACGACCACCAGCCCGGGGATGAGGAACAACGAGGAGCGCCGTTCCGGGTTGTACCAGGTCCGCATCCGCGGCTCCAACATGCCGGCGGAGGCGGTCGCGGCACCACCCCCCTGACGGTCGGTCCAGGTCGCCGCGAGCCGGGCCCCGTACTGCACGTTCAGTGCCGTGGCGTACGCCTTGCCCACCGCGGCGGCCTGGGTGTCGGCGCCGTCGACGAGAACGGCCACCCTGCCCTGGCCGCCCTCCGCGAGGGTCCGGCCGAATCCGGGTGGAACGACGACCGCGACCCGGATCCGGTTCTGCCGGAAGAGCTCGTCGATCTGGTCGAGGCCGGAGACGGTGCCGCGGACGTCGAAGAAATCCGACGAACTGTAGGCGGTCAGATATGCGCGGCTGGCCGCGGACTGGTCCTGATCCAGGACAACGGTCGGTACGTGGTCCACATCGAAGCTGATGGCGTAGGCGAAGAGGAGGAGCTCGAGCACCGGCAGCAGGAGGACGACCCCCAGGGCCCTCGGATCGCGGACCAGGTGCCGGAACTCCTTGGCGGTGATGGCGCCGATCCGGGCCAGTGACCGCCTCATCGCGACACCGCGGGGTGAGGGCGTGGCGACTCCGCCAAGAAGGCGAAGGCCGCCTCCATGTCGGGACGTACGGTCCTGACCTCGTCGACGGTCAGTCCCAGCGCGCGGAGCCGACCCGCGAGGTCGGCCGCCGGGTCGGCCGCCTCCCGGGGTGCCAGCAGCACCCGTGCCACCTCCCCCTGCAGGTGCGCCGACAGCACGTCCGGCTGGCCGGTCAGCGCGGCGACCACGTCGCGGGGCGCGGGGGCCGCCACCTCACAGAGGGTCCCGGGCACGAGGTCCTTGATCTCGTCGGGCGTGCCCGTGGTGGCGAGCCGGCCGCCGGTCATGAAGGCCACGTCCGTGCACCGCTCCGCCTCGTCCATGTACGGGGTGGCGACGAGCACGGTCGTGCCGCCGCGATGCAGGTCGGAGAGGATCCGCCAGAACTCGCGGCGGGACACCGGGTCGACGCCGGTCGTGGGCTCGTCGAGTAGGAGGAGGGCCGGCGCGTGCATCAGCGTCGAGGCCAGCATGCACTTCTGTTTCATTCCCCCGGAGAGCTTTCCGAAGGCGCGGCCGGCGAACTCCGTCATGCCCATGCGGGCGAGGAGCCGGTCGCCCCGCTCCCTGCGCTGACGTGACCCGACCCCCCGGAGGGAGGCGAAGAAGTCGAGGTTCTCCCGGACACTGAGGTCGGGGTACATGCACGTCTGCTGCGACATGTAGCCGATATGCGGCGTGACGGCGGCCGGGCGACGTACGACGGAGGCTCCGCAGACAGTGGCGTCACCGTCGTCCGGGGCGAGCACGGTCGCCAGCAGCCGGATCAGCGTCGACTTGCCCGCGCCGTCGGGACCGAGCAGGCCGAACACCGCGCCGGCGGGGATGTCCAGATCCACGCCGTCCACCGCGACGACAGGCCCGAATCGCCGGGTCAGGCCCCGGGCCCGGATGGAGCCCGTCATCGCAGCGCCACGTCCACGGGCAGGCCCGCCGTGAGTGCGCCGGAGGTGTCGTCGATCCGGACCCGCACCTGGTAGACCAAGGTGACCCGCTGGTCCTTGGTCACGACGTTGTTGGGGCTGAACTCCGGGTCGGAGGCGATGCTGGTGACCGTGCCCGTCCGGACGAGGGTGTCGATGTCCGAGGTGACCGCCACCTGCTGGCCGACATGGGCCTCCCCCAGTCTCGGCTCGGGCAGGTACACCCGCACGAACGGATCGGTGGTGTCCACCAGCGTGACGAGCGTCCGCCCCGGCGCGGCGGCCTGGCCGGCGTTCGTCGCGACCACGGAGACGGTCCCGGCGTGGGGTGCGGTCACGGTGGCGTTGTCGCGTTGCGTCCGGGCGAGGGAGACGGCGGCCTCCGCCTGCTTCTGCCGGGCGCGGGCCGCGGCCAGATCGGCGGCAGACGCGTTGTCGCGCTCCGCCTGCTGGACCGCGGCCTTCGCGGCGGTCAGCCCGGCATCGGCCTGGTCGACCTGCAGGCCGAGGGCCGTGTCGTCGAGGCGGACGAGGACGTCCCCGGCCCTGACGGTGTCACCCTCGGTCACCGCCACCTCCGCGACCCGTGCCGAGGTGAGTGCCGACACCTGATAGCTCGTCGACTCGACGATGCCCGTCAGCGCGGTGGTGCCACTGCTGGCCCCGGTGCGGGCCTGCCACCAGAACCAGCCGCCGACGCCGGCCGCGACGAGGACGAGGACCACCACCGGGATGAGGGCCTTCGGAGGGCGTTTCGAGGGGGACATGGGTCACCGGTCCTTCGGGCTGGAGGGACAACTGTCGAGGGTGAGATCGAGCGGTGCTCCGGGCGGCAGGGCGTCGCCGTCGACGGACAGCCGGACCGGGACCGCCCGGGTGAGGTGCACGTCGCTCCCGGCGTACGACGTCTCGGGATACTCGGCCCGGGCGCCGATCGCCGTCACCGTGGCGTGTCGGTTCCCGGGCAGCCAGTCCGCGCTGACCGTGGCGCCGGTGCCGACGCAGAGCCCCGCAGCGCCTGCCGGGGGGACCCAGGTGGTGACGGTGCTCTGCCCGTCCGGTCGAACGGCCACCAGGGTCGCGCCCGCCGCCACCACGTCGCCGGCCGCGACCGAGGTGGTGACGACGCCGGCGACCGGTGAGGTGATGGTCGTCCGACCGGCCTGCTCCTCGGTGAGACGAACGGCGACATCGCTGCCGTCGGCGGCCAGCCGGGCCAGCTCGGCGGCATCGCCCAGCTGACGGATCGCGTCGGTGAGGGTGGCGTCGGCGCTGTCGAGGCGGCTTCGGGCGCTGCGCGCGTTGGCGAGACCGGTGTCGACGGCGGTCAGAGCGGTGGCGAGTTGGCGGACCAGCGCCGCGGGGGTTGCCCCCGACGCGACCGGTCCGGCGGACGGGGCCGAGGCCGCGGCGGGCGCGGAGCGGGTGGCGTCGGTCCGGCCGGCCGCCGCCGTGCGTGCCCGGTCGAGCTGGGCCGCGAGCCGATCGCGGGTGGCGGTCAGGTCGGCGATCGCCGCGTCGACCTCGGCGCGGTTGGCCCGGAGGTCGGATCGTCTGCTGCGGGCGTCGTTCCCCCGCGCCACCAGGGCGTCCGCCTGCGCTCGGGCGACGTCCGCGTCGGCCCGTGCCGCGGCCACCGCAGCCACCGCGGCGCGGTCGTCCAGGCGGACGACGACGTCGCCGGCGGCCACCTGGTCCCCCGTTCGTGCGGAGCTCTCGACCCTGACGTACGTCGTCTCCGCAGTTGCGGCCGACGGGACGGGCACCGCTGGTGTCCCGGAGGGCAGTGCGGCGGAGGGCGATGCGGTGGGAGCGAATCCGGCGTCGGTGTTGACCGCCGGCACGGGCAACTGGGGGGCGACGAGGAGAACCGGCTGGTCCAGGACGGTCCCCGCGAGCGTGGCCGGCGCCGGTGTGCAGGCCGTCAGCGCGACCGGGACGAGCCCCAGCGCGGCACCGACGGTCCATCTCCTCATGGGGCCACCCTGCTCGTGGTCGGGACACTCGGCAACCGGTGATGAATTACCGTCGGGTGATGGTCCTCACCCCCGCGGCCGCAGGGCTCGACGAAACGTCGCTGTCGGATCCCGGACTGTCACGGACCGGACGGGGCGCCGCGTGGTCGCCCTGATGACATCCCGTGGCCCGTCGGCAGCTCGCCCAGCAGGAGGTGGTCCAGGATCGGCCCGTAGACGGCGACGACAGTCTCCCGCGGCATCGAGGCGAGAGGCTCGAGCCGGGCCAGGTAACGGACCTGCGCCAGGCCGGAGACCTGTGCCTCCACCAGGCCGGTACGGAGCTCTGCCTCCCGCCGGGACATCCCGAGTTCGAGCTGGACAGCATCCGTGATCGGGCCCTTCATGAAGCCCAGGAGGGCCGGCACCAGTTCGACCCGGTGGCGTACGGCCTCGATCATCGCCTCCCCCCACGGTGAGTCCCAGGCCTGCAGGGCGGTGCTGACCAGCCGGGTCCCGATCTGCTGGCGACCTGCACCGGCGACCTTTCGGATCACCGGGGCGGGGTCGAAGGCGAGCTGCGCCGTCGCCAGGAACAGCGCCCGCTTGTCCGCGAAGTAGTGGTGGACCAGTGCGGCGTCGACCTCGGCCTTCCGGGCGACCGCGCGCAGGGAGGTGGCGTCGTAGCCGAGCCCACAGAACAGTCCGTACGCCGCGGTGACGATCTCCTGGCGTGTGTCCGGCTTCCCGGGGCGTCGGCCGAGCCGGCGCGCCGGTGCAACCGGGGCCGGTGCGGGGCTCGGGACATGCACGCCTCAACCTTATGTCCGGGCGCGGCAGACTGGGAGTATGACCACGCGAGATCGTGACGCCTCGGGGCGGCCGGTGAACGCCCGCCCACGGGACGCGTTGGGCCGGCCCCGGGCGCGGGGGCTGGAGGATGTCGCGGAGCGGGTGCCGCAGCATTCGCGCACCCCTGACGAGGTCCTCGCCGAGGCGCAGGACTACTTCGACCGGGAGCTGCCGTTCCAGGCGCACGAGATCCTGGAGGACCGGTGGAAGGCGGCCGAGCCGCAGTGGCGGGATCTGTGGCAGGGGCTCGCCCAGCTCGCCGTCGCCCTCACCCATCAGCGCCGCGGGAACCTCCGGGGCGCGACGGCGGTGTCCGTCCGGGCCGCGGAACGCCTGGCGGCGTACACATCGGCCGCCCCGGCCGGCCCGTCCGCCTCGACGGGACCGTACGGGATGGGGCCGTACGGGATCGACCTCGCCGGTCTCACGGCATGGTGCCGGCACCTCGCGGCCGACCCGGGTGGTGAGGTGCCGGTCCCCGTGCTGCGGCGGGTGTGACTCAGGCCGTCATCACCACCTTGAGCGCCTTGGTCTGAGCCGCGTGACCGAAGGCGTCGTACGCCTCGTCGATCTGGTCGAGGGTGAAGTGGTGGGTCGCCAGCCGGTCGACCGGCAGCTTGCCCTCGGCGATCATCTTCAGCAGCATCTCGCCGGTCACCGTGTTGACCAGGCCCATCGAGATCCGGATGTTGTCGATCCACCGGTCGTTGATCGGCAGCTCGACCGGCTTGCCGTGCACGCCGACATTGGCCAGGGCGCCGCCGGGGCGGACCACCGCCAGTGCGTCGACGAAGGTCTCGGTCAGGCCGACGGCCTCGATCGCCACGTCCACGCCCAGCCGGTCCGCGGTGAGGGCCCGCACCCGGTCCTCCCAGTCCGGTGTCGAGGAGTTCACCGTGTGGGTGGCGCCGAAGACGTTCTTGGCCTGGGCCAGCCGGTTGTCGTCCAGGTCGACGGCGATCACCCGGGAGGCGCCGTGCAGGCCGGCGGTCATGATCGCTGCCAGCCCGACCGGGCCGGCGCCGATCACGGCGACCACGTCGCCGGGCCTGACCCCGCCGTCCCGGACGCCGATCTCGTAGCCGGTGGGCACGATGTCGGAGACGAAGAGTCCCTGCTCGGCGGTGACGCCCTCCGGGAGGTGGTAGAGGCTGGTGTCCGCGTACGGGATGCGGACGTACTCGGCCTGGGTGCCGTTGATCAGGTGGCCGAGGATCCAGCCGATCCCGCCGACGGTCTGGCAGTGGCTCGGCAGGCCCTTGCGGCAGTAGCTGCAGGTCCCGCAGCTCGTGATGCACGAGATGATGACGCGGTCGCCGACCGCGAAGTGGCCGACTGCGGGACCGACCTCGGTGATGATGCCGACGCCCTCGTGGCCCAGGATGCGTCCGTCGGTCACCGCCGGCACGTCACCCTTCATGATGTGCAGGTCGGTGCCACAGATCGTGGTGGTCTCGACCTTGACGATGCAGTCCGACGGCTCCTGGATGGTGGGATCCGGCACGTCCTCCCACGCCTTCCGGCCCGGCCCGTGGTACACCAGTGCTTTCATTGTCCCGCTCCTTTGCGAGATGCCGACGCCGGCGCCGAACCGCCGGCGGTGAGGTCACTCCACGTCGGGACCAGGATACCCCAGGGGGTGTTCAGGTGGACGTTGTCATGATCCTCATCACAAGCGTATCCGCGGCGCACCGGGCCGGAGGCCCACTTCGCCCCGGTGCTGCTACTTGCCCTGACGCTTCTGGATCGCCGCCCACTCGTCACGCAGTCCGACCGTCCGGTGGAAGAGCATCGGCGTCCGCGGATCGTGGGCGAAATAGCCCAGCCGCTCGAACTGCACCACCTCACCGGGCGCGGTCCGCTCGAGCGCGGCCTCGACCTTGCAGCCGGTCAGCACCTCACGCGAGTCGGCGTTCAGGTCGTCCAGCGGCTCCCCGGTCGCCGCGCCGGGAGCCTCGGCGGAGAACAACCGGTCGTAGAGCACCGCGGTCGCGTCCACCGCGTGTGCCGCCGACACCCAGTGCATCGTCGACTTCACCTTGCGGCCGTCCGGGGCGGTGCCGCCGCGGGTCTGCGGATCGTAGGTGCAGTGCACCTCGACCACGGTGCCGTCGGCGTCCTTCACCACGTCGGTGGCGGTGACGAAGTAGGCGCCGCGGAGCCGGACCTCGCGGCCGGGGGAGAGCCGGAAGTACTTCGGCGGCGGCACCTCGGCGAAGTCCTCCCGCTCGATGTAGAGCTCGCCGGTGAAGGCCACCTCGCGGGTGCCGTCGGTCTCGTCCTCCGGGTTGTTGACGACCGAGAAGTGTTCGACGACGGGAGTGCCGTCGGGAGCAGTCGGCCAGTTGGTGATCACCAGCCGGAGCGGGCGGGTCACCGCCATCCGGCGCTGTGCGGTGCGGTTGAGCTCACGGCGGACGAACGACTCCAGCAGCTCGATGCTCGGCCGGCTGTTGGTCCGGTTCACCCCGACATAGCGGCAGAAGTCGCGGATCGCCGCGGCCGGGTAGCCGCGTCGGCGCAGCCCGCTGAGGGTGGGCATCCGCGGGTCGTCCCAGCCGTCGACCAGGCCGTCGTGCACCAACTTCGCGAGCCGGCGCTTCGAGGTGACGGTGTGGGTCAGTTCCAGCCGGGCGAACTCCAGCTGCCGCGGCTGGTCCCCCGGCAGCGGCAGGTGCTCGAGGAACCAGTTGTACAGCGGGCGGTGGGACTCGAACTCCAGCGTGCACAGCGAGTGGGTGACCCCCTCGATCGCGTCGCTCTGGCCGTGCGCCCAGTCGTACGTCGGGTAGAGGCACCATGCGTCCCCGGTGCGGTGGTGGTGGCCCCGGCGGATCCGGTACATCACCGGGTCGCGCAGCTGCATGTTCTCGTGCTGCATGTCGATCTTGGCCCGCAGCACCCGCGACCCGTCCGGGTACTCCCCGGCGCGCATCGCCCGCAGTTTGCGGAGGTTCTCCTCCGGCGGGGTGTCCCGGAACGGGCTCTCCACGCCCGGGTGGCCGTAGCCGCCGCGCTGGGCGGAGATGGTCTCGCTGTCCTGTTCGTCGACGTACGCCAGGCCCTGCTCGACCAGCAGCTCCGCCCAGGCGTACAGCTGCTCGAAGTAGTCGGAGGCGTAGACGATCTCCTCGGGGGTGTAGCCGAGCCAGCGGATGTCGTCGATGATCGACGCGACGTACTCCTCGTCCTCGGTCTCCGGGTTGGTGTCGTCGAAGCGGAGCTTACAGGTGCCGCCGAAGTCCTCGGCGACGCCGAAATCGACCGTGATCGCCTTGGCGTGGCCGATGTGGAGGTAGCCGTTGGGCTCCGGGGGAAAGCGGGTCTGCACCCGGCCGCCGTACGTCCCCTGCTCGTTGTCGCGACGCACCGCATCGCGGACGAAATCGCTGCTGGGGAAGGCGGTCTCGGGGGAGGTCATGGCCGTCAAAATACCATGGCGCCCTGCCGGCACCCGGTCCCATGGGGGCTTCCCGGGGCCGGCCGGACGGTTCTCTGCCGGAGCGGCCGAGGCGGCGTCAGATCGCGGAGCCGGTCCGCCGACGGGACCGCCGCAGCGGCAGCGCCGCCCTGAGACGGCGCGGGTGGCCGTGCAGCACCGGCGGCTTGACCGGCGGGAGTGGTGTCCCCGGGGTGCGCCAGGTGGCGAGTCCCGCCTCGACCAGGGTGGTACAGATCGTCTCGACGGTGATCTCCCGCCCGGTCCGGCCGTCGGCCAGCTCGGTCGCGTTGGACAGGTAGCTGCCCCGGCCCAGGTGCTTCAGCGGACCGATGCTGCGGATCGTCAGCCGGCCGTCGGCCAGCGCCCGGTTCCAGGAGCTCTTCCGGCTCATCGGCCAGCGTCCCGGGAACAGTCCCGCGGCGCCCTGCACCCAGTCCCGGCTGCCCTTGAAGTGCCACAGGTGGGTCAGTTTGTCCAGTCCGGGGTCGGAGTCCATGAACCCGCCGATCGACAGCAGGTGCACGGGCGCCCCGGTCGCCGCGAGGTACCAGCTGGCGCCCAGGGCGATCTGGGCGCCACCGCTCCAGGACAGCAGCACGATCGGCCGCTTGTCGGCCGGATGGTAGCCGGCATCCAGCAGCTCGTCCCAGATCACGTTGGCGATCCCCAGGGAGTAGAGCGGCCCGTAGCGCCGGTCGAGCGAGACGCCCACCTGCAGCGCGTTCCGGACGTTGATGATGATCCGGGCCAGCGGGGCCATCGGGCCGCCGTACGTGTGACGCTGGACGATCCGCCACCACCAGCCGCTCAGCCGCTCCTCCAGCAGGCCCTGGTTCGTCATCGAGTACGGGTAGATCTGGCTCACCAGGCCGATGCCGTCGAGCTTGGTGCGCACCGCGTCGAGCAGCGGCCGCTCCCCCGCCAGACTCGCCTCGGGCTCGAACGCCCCCACGCCCGAGATGTAGACGATGTAGCTGATCCGCTCGTCCTTCCCGCCCCGCTCCGCGGCGATCAGGTCGTGCACGCGTTCGGACCGCCGTTCCGATTCTGCCCGGCTCTGCGTCGCCCACCAGCGCATCGACTCGTTGGGGGCCAGCAGCGCGAAGAACATCAACACCAGCAGGGCGCCCAGCAGGATGTGCCCGATCATCGTCGCTCCCTCTGCCGGGCCCGGTCCGGCTCGACCAGCCAGGCCGCGCCGTCCAGATCCGCCTCGCTGCCCTCGATCGCGGCCTGCTCCAGCACGTAGCGTGACGAGTCGTACAGCGGCCGACCGGTCGCGCGCCGCCACAGCAGGTCACGCGCCCGGGCCAGCAGCGGGCTGTAGACCGCGGACAGCAGCCAGACCGCGAGGAAGGTGCCCAGCGCGATCGCCCCGCTGCGCAGCGGCGTGGTGGCGAACAGGTCGCGGATGATGCTCCACAGGATCAGCAGCGACCACAGCATCAGCGCCCGGTCGATCGCGGTGCCGAGCACCGGGATGGCCGTCGCGAAGCCCAGCACCAGGGGTGAACAGGCCCACAGCACCGCCCAGACGACCTGTTCGGCGGGGACCCGGCCGCCGATCACCAGGGTGCCCGCGAGCCACACGAGCAGGCCCAGCAGGGCGTACGTCAGCACCAGGGTGACGAAGTTGAGCACCATCACGAACACCATCCCGCCGCGGCGCATCCGGTTCACCGCGAGCACGACCGAGCGGCCGACCAGGATCGAGACACAGGCCCCGATGGCCACCAGGATCGCCGCCGCGTGACCGACCGGCCCGGCCGAGGCCTGGGCCACGTCGAGCCGGAGGGTGAGGGCGTCCAGCCAGCCTGCCGCAGCGTGCGAGAGGATCGCACCGAGCGTCTTCATGGCCGTCTCCCTTCCTTCCGGCGGTCATCCGACACCGTGCGTGAGCGCACCACTGCATCCTAGTGACCGGCTGGTTCCGGTGCCGGGGACTGTCCGGCACCGGATCGGCATCCGGCCGGAGGGTGACCGGGGTGTGCCATTCCGTGGAGTGGTCCGTCGCCCGGTTGAGCGACGCGGCAGACTACCGACATGCGCCCTTTCCTCTTGTTGGCAACCCGCGCCGAGGACGCCATCGCTGATGACGAGTTCGAAGCCTTCCGGCGTCTCGGCGGGCTGGAGACCGACCAACTGGTGCGGATCCGCGTCGACCGCGAGCCGCTCGGGGAGCTCGACCTGGACGCCTGGTCCGGGATCGTGCTGGGCGGCAGTCCGTTCAACTCCTCCGACCCGGCGGAGAGCAAGTCGGCGCTGCAACGGGAGGTCGAGGCCCTGCTCGCCCGGGTGATGGACGCGGTGGTCGACCAGGACTTCCCCTTCCTCGGTGCCTGCTACGGGGTCGGTACGCTCGGCACCCACGAGGGGGCGGCGGTGGACCGTACGTACGGCGAGGCGGTCGGGCCGGTGGCCGTCGAACTCACCCTGGCCGGCCGCAAGGACCCGGTCTGTGCCGGGCTGCCGGCCCGGTTCGATGCCTTCGTGGGTCACAAGGAGGCGGTCCGGGAGCTGCCGCCGGGTGCGGTGCTGCTGGCGACCTCCGATCCGTGCCCGGTGCAGATGTTCCGGATCAAGCAGAACCTCTACGCCACCCAGTTCCATCCCGAGCTGGACGCGGACGGGCTGACCCGGCGGATCGAGGAGTACAAGCACAACGGCTACTTCCACCCGCACGAGTCCGAGGGGCTGAAGGACCTGGCCCGGCGCTCCCCCGTCCCGCACCCCCGCCGGTTGCTGCGCAACTTCTTCCGGATCTACGCCCGGGACTGACGGCCGACCGGCCGGGCCGGAGCCACCTGCCGCGACCGGGTGATCCGGATGCCGCCGGAGGGGCTGCCTCAGCGCTGCCGGCGCCGGCCGGTCTCGTCGAGATAGGACTCGAGCCGCTCGGCGTACACCGACAGGTCCGGGCCGACGAAGGTGCCCGGCGGCACCTCCCGCTGGACCAGTGCCCACGCAGTGCCGCGCACCCGTGCCTCGGCCTCCTCCAGGGACCGGACGGCCTCGACCAGCGCCCGGTGGGTCTCGTTCTCCTCGACCAGCACCCGCCGCCCGTGTCGGAGTGCCTCCTCGGCCACCACATCGCCGACACTCGGCCAGTACGCGCGGCGCCAGCGCTCCCGGCGGGAGGCCGGCCGGAACTCGCGCTCGAAGCGCACCAGGCTGGCGGTGACGCTCTGCAGGGCGTCCTCGCTGCTGCCGACCAGCTGGTGCAGGTAGGCCGGCGAGACCTGCTGGCCGAGGTCGTCCATCGCGTCGAGCAGCCGCCGGCTCTGCGGGCCCGCCGGGCCGCTGGTGATGGCCGCCGGGCCGCCGAAGCTGCCGATCAGGTCGCGGGCCACCGAGCCCAGCCGCGATCCGACGGCGCCGGCGATCTTGCCCGGGTCCATCCCGAGCGAGGCGAGGCCGGGCACGTGGCCGAGGAAGCGGTCGACGGCCTGGGACGCGGCGCTGGCGAACTCGTCGGCCTGGGCCCGGTCCCGGTCGGCGGCCGCCGACCGGCCGGACTCCAGTGCTCCGGCGATCGCCGGGTGTCCCGGCAGCGCCGTCCGGGACAGGCCGGTCAGCAGCCCCTGTGAGACGTCCGCGGCGAGCTGGCGGGTGTCGCCCTCGCGGGCCTGCTCCAGACCCTGGGTCGCCGAGGAACGGGCCGCCCGGGCGATGTCGAGATCGGCCCGGGTCTGCCGGGCCTCCTCCCGATGGGCGGGGGGAAGAGCGGCCACCGTCTCCTGGATCGCCAGCACCGCCTCGTCGGCGGAGGTGATCTCCGGCGCGGCGATCGCCCGGACGTGCGGTGACTCACTCAGTTCCCGGGCCCGCCAGAGCACCTCTGCCGGGGTGGTGGTCGTCTGACCGATCGTCAGGGCCCGGCGGGCCACGGCGGTGACCCGGGCCCGGTGCGCCACGATGCCGAGCCACCCGATGCCCCCGATCACCAGCACGGCGGCCATCACGGCGAAGACGATCAGGGCGATCTCCACGGGGTCCTCCGGTCTCGGGGTCAGGGCGCGATGCCCTGTCCCCCAGGGTAGGCGGTGGCCGCCTCAGTCCTGCGCGTCGATCCCGACCAGGTCGCAGACGAACACCAGGGTCTCGCCGGGACGGATCTCCGGCCCGGCGCCACGGTCGCCGTAGCCGAGGAAGGCCGGGATGACCAGGCGGCGTCGGCCGCCGACGCGCATCCCCTTCACGCCCATGTCCCAGCCACGGATCACCTGTCGCCCGCCGAGGGTGAACGAGAGCGGCTCGCCGCGCTCCCAGGAGGAATCGAACTCCCGGCCGGTGCTGAGTGCCACCCCGACGTAGTGCACCCGGACGGCGTCGCCCTTCGCGGCCGCGGCGCCGTCGCCCACGACGATGTCCTTGATCTCCAGGTTGGCCGGGGGCGGGCCCGGCGGGAGTTCGACGTCGGGTTTGGCGTTCTGCATCTCGGTCATGCCCCGACCCTACCGGCGCCGACCGCTCCGTCCGCCGGGCGTGGAAGACTGGAGGGAGTCCCGGCCCCCACCGAAAGCAGGCGCATGCTGCACCAGATCACCGAGTTCATCCTCGGCGCGACGACCTCGGTGTGGGCGTACGCCCTGCTGGTGGTCCTGATCCTCGGCGACGCGTTGATCCCTGCGGTGCCGAGCGAGTCGGTGGTGATCTCGATGGCCTCACTGTTGGTGAACGGCCATCGCGGCCTGCTCCCGGTGCTGTTCCTGGTCGCGGCCGGCGCTGCCTGGTGCGGTGACAACATCGCCTACTCGATCGGCCGGTCCCGCTGGCTGTCCGGCAGTTCCCTGTGGCGCCGCCCCAGGATCGCCGGCCCGTTCGCCTGGACCCGCCAGGAACTCTTCCGCCGGGGCGCCACCTTCATCGTCGTCGGCCGGTTCATCCCCGGCGTCCGGATCGTCATCAACCTGGTCTGCGGGGTCGTCGGCTACTCGCGCCGCCGCTACATGAAGGTGGTGGTCGCGAGCTCCTCGCTGTGGGCGCTGTACTGCGTGCTCGTCGGCACCCTGGCCGGCGCCTGGTTCCGGGACAACCCGCTGGTCGGGATCCTGGTGGCGATCGGTGCGGGGATGCTGCTCGGGCCGATCATCGACTGGCTGCTGCGGCGGACGGTGCTGCGCGGTTCGCCCGCACAGGGTGCCGGGACGGACGGTGACAGGCCCGCGGAGACCGACGGCGGGCATATCGAGGCCGCGGACACGTCGGATCCGGAGAGCCCGACGGATGCGGAGACCCGGGGCGACGGGGACACCGGGGCCCAGGGGGAGGCCGAGACGTGACGAACAGGCGCCACCCGGCGGGCCGCCCGGGGATCAGAGCATCTTCTCCAGGGTGTTGAGGTTGCGGTTGGTCGTGGTGGCGCGGAACCGCCGCTGCCCCAGGATCTTGCCGAAGGGGCTGCCGAGGGTCGCCCCTTTCGGGCAGGACCAGTAGACGACACTCGTGCCGGCAGCTACCCGCTCCCGGTCACCCCCGGGCTCGTGCGCGGCGGTCTGCGCGAGATCGACCAGGTCGGCCGCGACCCGGTCGGTGGCGCAGAGGATCGCATAGCGGTGGTGGTCCGGAGCGCTTGGGAACGGATAGCCGGTGACGACCGCAGCCAATTCGGCCCGCGGCAACACCTGCACGTGTGCTTCGTAGCTGAAGGTGGAGGTGAGCGCCTCCTCGATCATCGGGTGCAACGTACGCAACTGCTCGGCCGAGGTGAAGGTCACGTTGCCGGTCTGCAGGTAGGTCCGGACATCCTCCAGGCCGACGTCGGCCAGGCATTCCCGCAGCTCGGGCATCGACACCCGGATGCCGCTGACATTGATGCCCCGTAGGAACATCGCGTATTCCATCGTTCGACCTCCTGGCCTGCCCCGATCAGCTCCGGACCCGGACGGCGTCCGGTTCAGCCTCGTCCCGGGCCTCGTCCGGGCCGTTCCCGGCGCCGGCGGCGGTCGCGCGTCGACGGGCCCGTTCCCCGTCCCGGGCCGTGCGCCGGCGTGGGGATCCTACGGTCTCGCCGGCCCGCACCGGTCGGGTGTCTCCGCGGAAGACGATCCAGCGCATCCCGACGTACGTCCACAGACCCTCACAACAGGCGGCGATCAGCCGGGAGAGCTGGAACTGCACCCCGAGCATCTCCAGCCCGGTGCCGACGCCCTGTAGCAGGACGAAGTAGTTGACCAGCACCACGAAGGCGTACCGGACGGTCTGCGGTCCGACCGGTGCCCGGGAGTGGAAGTTCAGCCACCGGTTGAGCAGGTACGCCAAGACCAGCGCCGTGCCGTAGCCCACCGTCGTCGCGATCGGGTACGGCGCCCGGGCGGCCCGGAACACCACCGTGAGGATGGCCATGTCCACGAAGAAGGTGAACAGGTTGAGGATCGCGTACCCGATGAAGTCCGGCGGGATGAGCCGCCCGAGCCGGCCCGGCAGGCGTCGCCACAGCTCTTGGCGGATCGCCAGGAAACGGTCGGCTGCGCTGCGAGGGGCGGTCGCGGAGGGATCGGACGCGGAAGGCTGCACAGATTCAGCGTACGCGCCGGGCCGACGATCCGGGCCTGCCGCCGGCCCGGCGCCCTCAGCGGACCCCAAGACGGGACGGTGGAGGGCGGGCCCGCGGTCAGGACAGCTCGAGGCGGCGTCCCATGTCGGACATGAACACCCCGTCCGGATCGACCCGGCGGCGGGTGGCGATCCAGGCGTCGAGCCGCGGGTACATCCGGTGGAAGTTCTCCGCACTGGTCCGGGAGTCCTTGGCCGTGTAGAGCCGCCCGCCGAACTCCAGCACCCGGGCGTCGAGCTCGTTGAGGAAGGTGTCCAGTCCGCGCCGGATCGGGAAGTCGACACAGACGTTCCAGCCGGGCATCGGGTAGCTGAGCGGGGCCTGGTTGCCGGCGCCGAACAGCTTGAAGACGTTGAGGAACGAGTAGTGCCCCGACCGCTGGATGTCACCGATGATGCTCTTGAACTCCTCGACCGCGGCCGGCGGCACGACGAACTGGTACTGCAGGAAGCCCTCGGTGCCGTACGCCCGGTTCCACTCCCCGAACAGGTCGAGCGGGTGGTAGAACTGCGTGAGGTTCTGCACCTTGCCGGTGTAGGTGCCGCTCTTCAGGTACCAGGCGGTGCCCAGCGCGGTGAAGGTGTACTTGTTCGCCAACCCGTTCGGGAACACGTCCGGCAGGGTGACCAGCGTCGGCGCGTCGAAGGCCAGCGGATCCTTGCGGAGCTTGGCCGGGAGTTCGTCGAGCTTCGCCAGTGACCCGCGGGAGATGGCCGCGCGGCCCAGCTTCGGGGGCGCGCTGATCGCGTCGAACCACGCGCTGGAGTACTCGTAGCGCGATTCCGAACCGTCGGAGTGCACCGCGATCGTCTCGTCCAGGTCGTGGGTGACGACACCGTCGGCGATGAAGTACGCCGTCTCGGTGCGGGTCATCGACAGCCGCGCCCGCAGGATGATGCCGGTCAGGCCGATCCCGCCGATCGTCGCCCAGAAGATCGAGGCGTCCGGGTCGTCGGGAGTGCCCTCCGGGGTGAGCTCCAGCACCCGGCCGTCGGCCACCAGCAGCTGCAGCCACCGGACGTGGTCGCCGAAGGACCCGGCGCTGTGGTGGTTCTTGCCATGGACGTCGTTGCCGATCGCCCCTCCCACGGTCACCTGACGGGTGCCGGGCAGCACCGACACCCACAGGCCGTACGGCAGGGCGGCCTTCATCAGCGCGTCGAGGCTGACCCCGGCGTCGACATCCACCGTGGCGGTGTCCGGGTCGATCGAGTGGATCGTCGCCAGGGCGGTCATGTCGATCACGACGCCGCCCCCGTTCTGGGCGACGTCACCGTACGATCGGCCGAGTCCGCGGGCCAGGACGCCGCGTCCTCCGTCCGCCCGCCGGTCGGCGGCGGCCCGGACGGCCTCGATGACCGTCTCGGCGTCGTACGGGTGCAACACGTCCGCGCGGGAGGGGGCGGTGCGTCCCCAGCCGGACAGGAGTGCGGAGGTGGTCGGGGCGCTGGCGGTGACTGAGGTGCTCATCGGGGTCAGCCTACGACCTCCGGCCCGGTCCCGTGGTGGCGCCCCGGATCGTCCGCCGGGTCAGCTCTGCGCCGGCGGCTCACCTCCCGACGGGGGCTCGTCCAGGCTGCGGAGGAACTTCTCCGCCTCCGCGGCGATCTCCTCGGCGCTGGGCAGGTCGGCCGGCTCCGGGCGGGCCTCGAGACGATGCTCAGCCATGAACCGGTCGTACTGGTGCTCCAGCTCGGTGACCATCTCCCGGGTCTCCTCCGACGAGGCCACCTGCTCGTCGATCTCCGCCCGGACCGCGGACCGGACCAGCTCCAGCGGCGAGGTGGGCAGCGACACGCCGGTCGACTGCTGCAGCGCGTCGATCACGGCGAGCGCGGAATCCGGGTAGTCGCCGGGGGCCAGGTAGTGCGGCACGTGGGCGACCAGACCGATCACGTCGTGGCCGGCGTCGCCGAGCCGCAGTGCGAGCATCGACGGGAAGGAGGCCCGCATCCGGATCGTGCCGACGAGCGGTCGGTTGCCGGGGATCAGCTCGGGGCGCGAGGCCCAGCGGGTCACCTGGACCGGCCGGGTGTGCGGGGTGGACATCGGGATGCCCTGCACGAAGACGGTGGTGCGCACCTCGTGGTCGTCGACGAGCCGTTCGACGGTGGCGGCGAGCTCCTCCCAGCGGAAGTCCGGCTCCGGGCCCTGCAGCAGCAGGAAGGGGGTGTCGTTGCGGTCGGTCGCCTCGAGCAGGACCAGCGCCGGCGGGTCATAGTCGGTGAACCGGTCCCCGGCGAAGGTGATCCCCGGCCGCTCGGCGCGGTGGTCGACCAGCACGTCCGCGTCGAAGCTGCCGACCCGGTGGCTCGCCAGGCCGTCCAGGACCTGATGGTCGACCAGGCGCTGGGTGTGGCCGGCGTCGAGGAAGCCGCCGAGGGTGACCACCAGGGTGTCGGCGCGGACCTGGCGGGGATCGATGTGGGATGCGTACGTGAAGAGTGGCATGGACTCCGACACGGTGGCCCTTCCCTGGGACGAGGCGACTGGACATCAGCAGAACACCCCGGCCGGGCCGGACATTCCCACCGACCCGGTCACGTTTCATCGTCGGTGGACCCACGTCCCCGGAGCACCCACGTCCCCGGGGACCGGGACCGGTCGATGCCGGCCCCCGTCGAGGTCACTTCCAGTCGATGCCGGCCACCTCGTGCCGGCGCTGGTACTCCTCGACCTTGTCGAGATGGTGGTAGGCGTCGACGTAGCGGATCGTGCCGGAGGCGGAGCGCATCACGATCGAGTGGGTGCGGGCGCCGCCGTCGGGCAGGAAGCTCACGCCCTCGACCAGGTCACCGGGGGTGATGCCGGTGGCGACGAACAGCGTGTGGTCGCTGGTCACCAGGTCGCTGGTGTCGAGGACGCGATCGAGGTCGTGGCCGGCGTCGAGCGTACGCTGCCGCTCCTCGTCGGAGGTGGGCCACAGCCGGGCCAGGATCCGGCCGCCCAGGGCCTTCATCGCACAGGCGGTGACGACGCCCTCCGGGCTGCCGCCGACGCCGGCCACCATGTCGAGGCGCGGCATGTCGGGGTGCGCCGCCATCACCGCGGCGGCGACGTCGCCGTCGGTGAACAGTCGGGTCGCCGCCCCTGCGTCGCGGATCTCGGCGATCAAGTCCTGGTGACGTTCCCGGTTGAGCACGCCGACGGTGATCTGTTCGACCCGCTTGCCCTTGGCCTTCGCGACCTTGCGGATGGTGTCGCCGATCGGGGCGTCGAGGTCGATCACGTCCGCAGCGTCCGCCCCCACGGCGAGCTTCTGCATGTAGAAGCACTCCTTGGGGTTGTACATGGACCCTCCCTCGGCGCCCGCGAGCAGAGCGATCGAGTTGCGCATGCCCCAGGCGAGCAGCCGGGTGCCGTCGACCGGATCCACCGCGATGTCCATCGCCGGCCCGTCCCCGTTGCCCACCTTCTCACCGTTCGCGAGCATCGGCGCCTCGTCCTTCTCGCCCTCGCCGATCACGATGGTGCCGTCGATGCGGACGTGCGACAGCACCTCCCGCATGGCACCGACCGCGGCGCCGTCACCGGATTCCTTCTGCCCACGGCCGGCCCAGCGGGCGGCGGCCAGCGCAGCGGCCTCCGTGGCCCGCATCAGGTCGAGACCGAGATTGTGATTGGAGAGCATGAACTTCTGGGGTGCGACGTCCGACACGGGGGTCCTCCTGGGCGGGGCGAGTGTGCTGGTCCGGCACCAGCTTTTCGTGTCCGGGAGCCGTCCGCCACCCGGTTGCGGAGAAGTGCTCCCCTGTGGAACGGCCGGGACCGGTGGCGGGCGGAGGCCTTGCGTCCGGAGTCTCAAGGCTGGAGACTAAAATTATGGCAATGAAGGATGTGGACTTCAGTCGGGTGTTCGTGGTGACGGCCGATCAACGCCGTAGTCGCCGCGGCCCGGACCGGGTCCCCGAGGCGCTCACCGCGGTCGGGACGGTGCCCGCCGGGGATGTCGTGCTGCCCTTCGAACGGACCGCGGGCGACGAGATCCAGGGGCTGCTGGGCACCGCTGCGGGGGTGGTCGCCGTGGTCCGGCGCCTGGTCCGGCTGCGGGACTGGCGGGTCGGGGTCGGGGTGGGCGGCGTCGAGTTGCCGCTGGCCGACTCCACCCGCGCCGCGCGAGGAACGGCCTATCTCGCGGCCCGGACGGCCGTGGAGGAGGCCCGCGGCCGGTCGGTGGGGATCGCCCTGCGGGACGGCCGCGGCCGGGCCGATGCCACCCCCGCACCGTATGGAGCGGTGTGGCGGGCCGAGTCGGCCCTGGTGCTGTGGGGTGCCCTGCTGGCCCGCCGGTCCGCCGAGGGGTGGGAGGTCGCCGACCTGCTCGACGCGGGCCTCTCCAACAATGCGGCGGCCGACGCCCTGGGGATCAGTGCGTCGGCCGCCAGCCAGCGGGCGATCCGCGCGGCGTACGCCGAGGACCGGCGGGGTGTGGGACTGGCGATCGCACTGCTGGAGGATGCCGCGGCCCGTCCGACGGGTGTCGGTGCCCCGTCTGAAGATGCCAACGTCGTACCGGAGGATGTCGGTGCCGTACGGGAGACTGGCATCACCCCATCGGAGGATGACGTCGAGGAGGTCACCCGGTGATCCCGATCGTCCACACACTGGTCGAGGCGGCCGTCATGCTGGCCGGTGCGCTGCTCGCCGTCGGCCTCGGCGGCCCGATCCTCGAAGGGCGCCGCTGCCTCTGGCTCCGGAGCGCTCTTATCATCCGGCAGGGTCACTCCGGCCGACGCCCCCGGGCCGACCGGTCCGCCGCTCCGGGACCGTCGGTTGCTAGGGTCGGTGTATGCGCTTGGGCATAGATTTCGGCACCACTCGCACCACTGTCGCGAGTGTCGATCGTGGCAACTATCCGGTGGTGAGCTTCCTCGATTCCACCGGGGACTCACATGAGTTCTTCCCGTCCGTCGTCGCCCTCGTCGGCGACCAGTTCCGCTACGGTTTCGAGGCGCTGGCCGCCTCGGAGCAGGGCGCACCGCTCCTCCGTTCGTTCAAGCGCGCTCTTGGGGCGGGTGACGTCAACGCCGATTCGACCGTCCTGATCGGGGATCGTGAGGTCCCGCTGCTCGACCTGCTGACCGGCTTCCTGGTCGCCGTCCGCGATGCCCTGGCGACGAGGTCGAGCATCAGCGACGCGTACGATCCGTCGACCGCGGAGGCCACCGTGGTCGCCGTCCCGGCCCACGCGCACGGCGCCCAGCGCTTCCTCACCCTGGAGGCGTTCCGGCGCGCCGGGTTCCGGGTGACCGCGATGATCAACGAGCCGTCCGCCGCCGGCTTCGAATACACCCATCGGCAGGGACGCACCCTCAACTCCAAGCGGACCCGGGTGATCGTCTACGACCTCGGCGGTGGCACCTTCGACGCCTCGCTGGTCAACGTGGACGGGGTCGACCACGAGATCATCGGTTCCCTGGGCCTGAACATGCTCGGTGGGGACGACTTCGACGCCGTGCTGGCCGACTGCGCCCTGGCCGAGGCGGGTCTGCGGCTGGACGATCTCGACCTGCCCAGCTACGTCCGTCTCCTCGACGACTGCCGCGACGCGAAGGAGCACCTGTCCCCTCAGTCGCGCCGCATTCCGGTGGAGGTGGACGCCCGGCCGGTCACCGTGCAGGTCGACGACTACTACACCCGCGCCGCCCCGCTGGTGGAGGCCTCGGTCACCGCGATGGCCCCGCTGGTCGAGGACCTCGAGAGTGATGCCCCGCTGGCCGCCGACATCGCCGGCATCTACCTGGTCGGTGGGGCCTCCGGCCTGCCGCTGGTGCCGCGGCTGCTGAAGGACAAGTTCGGCCGGCGGGTGCACCGCTCCCCCTACCCGGCGGCGTCCACCGCGATCGGTCTGGCCATCGCCGCCGACGACGAGGCCGGCTACTCCCTCGCCGACCGGCTGTCCCGTTGGTTCGGTGTGTTCCGTGAGGGCGACGCCGGGTCGACCGTCAGCTTCGACCCGATCCTCGGTCGCGACCAGCCCCTCCCCGATCACGGCGACCTGGTGATCACCCGGCAGTACCGCGCCGCCCACAACGTCGGCTGGTACCGCTTCGTGGAGTACACCGAGGTCGACCCGTCCGGCGAACCGCGCGGTGACATCGCCCCGTTCGCGCAGATCGTCTTCCCGTTCGACTCCGCCCTGCAGGCCGAGGGCGTCGACGTGGAATCCGTCCCGGTGACCCGCGAGCAGGGCCCGCTGGTCGAGGAGCGCTACGCCATCGACGAGAACGGCATCGTCCGGGTCCGGATCACCGACCTGACCACCGGCTACACCCGCACCCACGCCCTGAGCCGGCCCACGGCCGAGGCCGCCTGACGGTTCGGGGTCGTGACGACGGCCGGTGCCGGGTCAGGCGCCGGCCGTCGCGGACGCCGAGGCCGAGGCCTCCGGACTCGCCGATCCACCGCCCAGCGGGGTGGGCTCCACCGTCAGCCGGTTGCCGGTCACCTCGACCGGGTACTGGGTGAGCGAGCGGACCGCCGGGCCGTGGGTCGGGTGTCCGTCGGTGATCGAGTAACGGCTGCCGTGGCAGTCGCACTGGATCTCGCTGTCCTTGACCCTGGCCACCTGACAGCCGGCGTGGGCGCAGATGTTGGTGAAGGCATGGAACTGCCCAGCGGTGGGCTGGGTGATCACGTACTTGCCCTTGGTGAGGACGATGCCGCCGCCCACCGGGATCTCACTGGTGGGGATGCTGCCCTGGCCGGTCTGCTGGCCGGGGTTGGTACAGCTACTGAGGAACGACGAACCGGCGACCGCTGCGGCGGCCAGGCCGGTGACGCTGAGGACGCTACGACGGGTGAAGGTGGACAAGGCCATGGCGAGCTCCTGGAACGGTCAGAAACTCCGGGGCTTCGATCCCCGGTCTCGGGCGACAACCCCTGATCCATGCTAGGACAGGCGAGAATGAGCGGGTGAGAACTCACAGCATCATCTGGGACATGGGTGGAACCCTGATCGACACCTACCCGTCGGTGGACCGTACGCTGGCCGCCGTCGTCGCCGCCCGCGGGCACGCCATGGACGAGGCCGTGGTCGCCCGGATGACCCGCCGCGCCATCGCGTCGGCGATCGACGAGCTGTCCGCCAGGTTCGCCGTCCCCCACGAGGAGTTCGACGTGGCGTACGCGGACCTGAAGCGGTCCTGGGCCGTTACTCCCCCACCGGTGATGGCCGGGGCACGGGAGGTGATCGCGCACGTACGCCGGATCGGCGGGCTCAACATCGTCGTCACCAATCGCGACCGGATCAGCGCCACCGCTCTGCTCACGGCGACCGGGCTGGAGATGGACGATCTGATCTGCCCCGGCGACGGATTCCCCCGCAAACCCGACCCGGCGATGTACCGGGCGGTGCTCGAGCGCCATCACCTCGACCCGGCGGATTGCCTGGCGGTCGGCGACCGGGCGATCGACGCGGTCGCCTCGGAACAGGTCGGGATCCGCTGCGTCATCCTGGAGACCCCGGGGATCCCGGTGATCGGCGACGGGGAACGGATCACCGACCTGCGCCGGCTGATCGACCGGATCGCCGGCTGATCAGGCCAGGGTGGCGAGGGCGGCGTCGTAGTCCGGCTCGGTGGTGATCTCGGGAACGAGCTGGGAATGCAGCACGGTGCCGTCGGCGTCGAGGACGACGACCGAGCGGGCCAGCAGCCCCCGCATCCCGCTGTCGGCGAGCGTGACGCCGTAGGCGGTGCCGAAGTCGGTGCGGAAGGACGAGCCGGTCACCACGTTGTCGAGTCCCTCGGCGCCGCAGAACCGGGATGCGGCGAACGGCAGGTCGGCCGATGCACAGATCACCACGGTGTTGTCGAGGCCGGAGGCCAGCGCGTTGAACTTTCGTACCGAGGTGGCGCAGACCCGGGTGTCGATGCTCGGGAAGATGTTGAGGATCACCCGCTTGCCGGCGTAGTCCTCGGACGACAGGTCGGACAGGTCGGCCCCGGTGAGGGTGGCGACCGGCGCCTTGGTCCCGACGACGGGGAGCTCCCCCACGGTGTGGACAGGGGTTCCCTTGAGTGCAGTGGTTGCCATGTGCTCTGGCCTATCACGGGTGGGGCGGGGCACGCCAGAGTCCCGTGCCGCCTCACCGGCCCGAGGATCGGCACCGAGGGTCAGGTCGTCGGGGGCGTCGTCCCGGCGGGCCCGGGGTCGAGATCCGCCAGTGCCATCCCCCACTCGTGGGCGCGCTGCAGTTCGCCGTCGGCCAGACCGGTGGTGCGCGGATCCACCTGGAAGGACTGCCCGGTCTTGGCCCCGTGGAAACCGTTCGATTTCAACGCTCGGGCGGCGTCCCGCGCCGCGCTGGGGAGGAACGCGCCGGTCGTCCGGGTGTCGAAGGTCCGCACCAGCAGCGCCCGGCGCGGCGTGACCAGGTCGATCCATTCGTGGATCCCGATCGTCGGGGCGGTCGGCGCTCCCTCGGCGACGGCTTTCGCCCGGGTCTCGGCGGTGGTCATGGCCATGTTGTGGGTCGGGGAACCGACGAGCAGCAGGGTGACGTCGTCGGGGATCTCCCGCGGGGCTCTCTCGACCGGGTACAGCTCGACCTGGTGGCCCCGCCTGGCGAGCCCGGCTCCGATGGCCTCGGCGACGTGCCTGGTGTTGCCGAAACTCGACTCGCACACGATCAGTACGCCCACCACTGCCCTCCTCGGCCGGTCCACAGGATGATTGTCCAGTATCGCCGAAACCGCCCGGTCGTGACAGCCGCGACGCGCACCGGCCGCCGGAGGCCACCGATCGACGTCGAAGATCAGTCCAGTGGCCGGCGGGCAGCGCCCTTGTCGGCGGACTGCGCGAGCATGCCGAAGATCTTCAGCGCCTGGGAGACCTCGCGGCGCCGGTTCACCGGCGTCCACCCGGCCTCGTCGCGGGTGGCGCGGCGCGCGGCCAGCTCCTGGTCGGAGAGACGGACGTTGATCGTACGGTCCGGGATGGAGATCTCGATGATGTCGCCGTCCTCGATCAGCCCGATCGCTCCGCCCGAGGCCGCCTCCGGGGAGACGTGACCGATCGACAGGCCGGACGAGCCGCCGGAGAACCGCCCGTCGGTGATCAGGGCACACTTCGGGCCGAGCCCGATCCCCTTCAGGTAGGAGGTCGGGTAGAGCATCTCCTGCATGCCCGGGCCGCCCTTCGGGCCCTCGTAGCGGACCACCACCACGTCGCCGGCCTCGATCCGCCCGCCGAGGATCGCCTCGACGGCCTCCTCCTGGGACTCGGTGACCTTCGCCGGCCCGGAGAAGACCCACTGGTCCTCCGGCACCCCGGCGGTCTTCACCACGCAGCCGTCCTCGGCGATGTTGCCCTTGAGGATGGCCAGGCCACCATCGGTGGTGTACGCGTGCTCCACCGAGCGGATGCAGCCGCTCCGTGCATCGGTGTCCAGGCTCCGCCAGCGGTTGGTCGACGAGAACGGCACCGTGGTGCGGATGCCGCCCGGGGCGGCGTGGAACAGCTCGACCGCTTCGTCGGTGGCCTTCCCGCCACGGATGTCCCAGGCGTCCAGCCAGGTCGCCAGATCCGGGCTGTGCACTGCGTGGACCGACTCGTCCAGCAGGCCGGCCCGCGCGAACTCGCCCATGATGGCGGGGATGCCGCCGGCGCGGTGAACGTCCTCCATGTAGTAGTGGTGGGTGTTCGGCGCCACCTTGCAGATGCACGGAGTGTGCCGCGACAGCGCGTCGATGTCGTCCTGGTCGAAGTCCACCCCGGCCTGCTGGGCCGCGGCGAGCAGGTGCAGGATCGTGTTGGTCGACCCGCCCATGCCGATGTCGAGGGTCATCGCGTTGGCGAAGGCCTCCTTGGTGGCGATGTTGCGCGGCAGCACCGACTCGTCACCGTCCCGGTAGTAGCGGTTCGCCAGCTCGACCGCGAGCGCGCCGGCGCGCTCGAACAGTCCCTTGCGGGCGGCCGCGGTGGCCAGCGTCGACCCGTTGCCGGGCAGGGACAGGCCGATCACCTCGGTCAGGCAGTTCATCGAGTTCGCGGTGAACATGCCCGAACACGATCCACAGGTCGGGCAGGCCGACTCCTCGATCCGGACGATCTCGTCGTCGGTGACCGCCGGGTCGACCGAGGAGATCATCGCGTCGATCAGGTCGAGGCGGGTCTGGGCGGTGCCGTCGTCGTGGATGACCGCCTTGCCGGCCTCCATCGGGCCGCCGGAGACGAACACCGTGGGGATATTGAGGCGCAGCGCGGCGATCAGCATGCCCGGGGTGATCTTGTCGCAGTTGGAGATGCAGACCAGCGCGTCCGCCTTGTGCGCGTTGACCATGTACTCGACGGAGTCGGCGATCAGCTCCCGGCTGGGCAGGCTGTAGAGCATCCCGTCGTGGCCCATGGCGATGCCGTCGTCGACCGCGATGGTGTTGAACTCCCGCCCGACGCCGCCGGCCTCCTTGATGGCCTCGGCGACGAGACCGCCCATGTCCTTGAGATGGACGTGGCCAGGCACGAACTGCGTGAACGAGTTGGCGATGGCGATGATCGGCTTGCCGAAATCGTCGTTGGTCAGGCCGGTGGCGCGCCAGAGCGCGCGGGCGCCCGCCATGTTGCGACCGTGGGTCGTGGTGCGGGAACGCAGTTCGGGCATGAGTTCCTCCGTGAGAACCGTGGGGCCTCCCCAGCCTAGGCGCACGGGCCAGCCCCGGGTGACGTACGCCACCAAATGACCGGTCGGGCGGCGTTCGTCAGCGGGATCCGGCCCACCCCGACCGCGACACCGACCGCAGATGCCGCAGCACCACCGACACGGCCGCCAGTCCCGGCGCGGGAAGCTCCTGGAGCTGCAGCAGCGAACGGTGCGCCCGCTGGGCCGCGGCGGCGTTGTCCTGGATCCACTGCCGCAGCCGCTGGTCGACCTCTCCGCTGCCCGGCGTGCTGGCGATGACGGTGGCGGTGAGGGACTTCGCGGCGGCGTACACGTCGGCGCGGACGGCGCTGCGGGCCAGCGAGTCCCACAGTTCGTCGCGGGGCAGCGCGCTGATGCTGGTGAGCAGCCCGTCGATGTCGAACTGCTCGGTGACGGCGAAGTACAGCTCGGCCACGTCGGTGAGGTCCTCCTGCGCTCCCCTCGCGAGGTCGGTGATGTCCAGCAGGGCAAAGGCGTCGAGCAGCCCCTCCGTCCACCGGGCGAGATCCTCCGGCACCCCGGCGATGGTGAGTTCGGTGACGTTCGTCTCGAACCGTTCCCGCTCCGCGCCGTGCAGCAGTTCGTCCATCCGCTGTTCGAAGGCGGCCACGCCCGGACGGTAGCGGTCGATGTCCGCGCCCAGGGCGGAGTGGGCGGGCCGTTCCAGCAGGATCCACCGGGTCGCCCGGTCGAGCAGCCGACGGGACTCGCGGTGCAGCCGCGCCTGCACCGCGGTGCCGGCCACGTTGTCGAGTGCCTTCACCCGTTGCATGAACCGGTCGATGTCGAAGACCTCGCGGGCCAGCACCAGCGCCCGGGCGATCTCGGGCATGGTGGCGCCGGTCTCCTCCAGGGCGCGTTGGGCGAAGGTCATGCCGCCCAGGTTGACCACCGAGTTGGCGACGACGTTGGTGATGATCTCGCGTCGCAGCGGGTGGCTCTCGGGCAGCCGTGGGAACCGTTCCAGGATCTGGCGGGGGAAGTAGCTGCGCAGCTCATGGCTGAACCACGCCTCGTCCGGCAGGCCACTGGCGTTGATGTCCTGCTTGAGGGCCAGCTTGACGTACGCCAGCAGGATCGAGCGCTCCGGGCTGGTCAGCCCCTCGTTCGACTTCTCCCGGGCGTGCAGCTCGGCGTCCGTGGGCAGCGACTCGAGCTCCCGGTCCAGCAGCCCCCGGTCCTCCAGGTAGTGCAGCAGCCGCAGATAGGCGCCCAGCCGTTTGCCGCCCCGCTCCCGGGAGTGCCCGAGCAGCACGTTCTGGCTGTAGTTGTCCTCCAGGACCAGCCGGACGACCTCGTCCGACATCTCCCGCAGCAGCCGGTTGCGCTGCTTGTAGGTCAGTTCACCGATCTGGATCAGGCCGGTGAGCGGGATCTTGAGGTTCACCTCGTGGTCGGAGGTGTCGACCCCGGCCGAGTTGTCGATGGCGTCGGTGTTGAGATGGATGCCCCGGCGGGCGGCTTCGATCCGGCCGAGCTGGCTGAAGCCCAGATTGCCGCCCTCCCCCACGACCCGCACCCGCAGCTCGCTGCCGGTGATCCGGACCGGGTCGTTGGCCCGGTCGCCGATCTCGATGTCCGACTCGTCGGTCGCCTTGACGTAGGTGCCGATGCCGCCGTTCCACAGCAGATCCACCGGCGCCTGCAGCACCGCCCGGATCAGTTCGTGCGGCGACAGCTCGGTGACCCCGTCGGGGAGGCCGAGGGCAGCCCGGATCTGCTCGCTGACCGGGATGCTCTTGAGTGTACGGGAGAACACCCCGCCGCCGGCGGAGATCACCGCGCGGTCGTAGTCCTGCCAGGAGGACCGGCTGAGCTCGAACAGCCGCCGCCGCTCGGCCAGGGAGGCCGCCGCGTCGGGATCGGGATCCACGAAGATGTCGCGGTGGTCGAAGGCCGCCACCAACCGGATGTGCGCCGACAGCAGCATCCCGTTGCCGAAGACGTCGCCGGACATGTCGCCGATGCCGATGACGGTGAAGTCCTCGGCCTGGATGTCGCGGTCCAGCTCCCGGAAGTGCCGCTTCACCGACTCCCAGGCGCCCCGGGCGGTGATGCCCATCGCCTTGTGGTCGTAGCCGGTGGACCCCCCGGACGCGAAGGCGTCGTCCAGCCAGTAGGCGTACGTACGGGCGATCGCGTTGGCGATGTCGGAGAACCGGGCGGTCCCCTTGTCCGCCGCCACCACCAGGTAGGTGTCGTCGCCGTCGTGCCGGACGACCCGGGGCGGTGGGATCGCCGCGCCGTCGACGACGTTGTCGGTGAGGTCGAGCAGGGCTGCGACGAACAGTTGGTAGGCCTCCCGGCCCCTGGTCGCCCAGCCCTCCCGGTCCACCGCAGGATCCGGCAGCCCCTTGGGGTAGAAGCCGCCCTTCGCCCCGGTCGGCACGATCACCGCGTTCTTCACGATCTGGGCCTTCACCAGCCCGAGGATCTCGGTGCGGAAGTCCTCGCGTCGTCCCGACCAGCGCAGCCCGCCCCGGGCGACCTTGCCGAACCGCAGGTGGACGCCCTCGACCCGGGGGCTGTAGACCCAGATCTCGTACAGCGGATGCGGCAGCGGCATCCCGGGGATGGTCGCCGGGGCCAGCTTGAGGGCGACGGTCGGCTGGGTGGTCGAGGCGTCGTGCGGGGCCTCCCGGGCGCGCTGGTAGTAGTTGGTCCGCAGCGTCCCACGGATCACGCCGAGGTAGCGGCGCAGGATCCGGTCCTCCTCCAGCGAGGGCACCGCCCCGATCAGCGCGTCGAGTCGGGCGACGTCCTCGTCCTCGGCCTTGCGACGCTGCGGGCCGACGGTCCGTCCGCCGAACAGGTCGGGATCGAAGCGTACGCCGAAGAGTCGCACCAGCAGGGCGGCGATCTCGGGGTGCGCCAGCAGCACCGAGCGCAGGTAGCTCTGGGAGTAGGCGATGCCGATCTGGCGCAGGTAGCCGGTCACCGCCCGCAGGATGACGATCTGTCGCGAGGTGAGCCCGGCCAGCAGCACCAGCCCGTCCAGCTCGTCCGGCTCCGTCCGGCCCTCCCAGGCCGCGGCGAAGGCGTCCTGGAACCGTTCCCGGGTGTCCTCGCCCGCCCAGGTCGCGGCGCCGAGCGGGCGCAGGCCGAAGTCGTAGATGTGGAAGAGGGTGCCGTCGGAGCGCTCCAGGACGTACGGTCGCTCGCTGGTCACCTCGGTGCCGAGGTGGCTGAAGACCGGCAGGATGCCGCTGAGCGACAGCCAGCCGCGGCTGTACACCTTGAGTCGGCGTTCGTCGGCCGGGCTGGTCGGGGTGCGGTAGAGGTTGAGCCGCAGTTCGTCGGCGCCGATCCCTTCCAGTTCCCGCAGGTCGGCGGCGCCGACCCGGGGCGGGAAGACCTCCTTGTACGCGGTCGGGAAGCCGCCCCGGTAGGCCTCGGTGTAGAGATCGCCCAGCCCCTCGCCGAACTCCTCGATCATCGCCGCGCCGAGGTCCTCGTCCCAGTCCCGGGTGGCTTCGACGATCTGGCTCTCCAGGTCGTCCGGGTCGACCTCGGGGACCTGCCGGCCGGGCGCCATGTGCAGGATGAAGTGCAGCGTCGCCAGCGGCGATTCGGTGGCCCGGGTGGTGTAGTCCACCGTCTCGCCCTCGAGGCGCTCCCGCAGGATCCGCGAGACCTCCAGCCGGGCCGCGGTGTTGTAGCGGTCCCGGGGCAGGTAGACCAGGCAGGACATGAACCGGCCGAACGGGTCCCGGCCGAGGAACAGCCGGGTGCGGATCTGCTCGCGTAGCTGGACGATGGCCAGAGTGTTGCGGGTGAGTTCGGCCACATCGCAGCGGAACAGCTCGTCGCGGGGGTAGTTCTCCAGCTCGTTGAGCAGTGTCTTGCCGCTGTGCGAGTCGGGCGGGAACCCGGCGGCGTCGAGGACGGCGTTCACCTTGCCCATCAGGTAGGGCACCGTGGTCACCGACTCGTGGTAGGCGCTGGAGGTGAACAGCCCGACGAACCGGTGGCTGCCGGTCTCGGCACCGGCGGCGTCGTACGTCTTGACGACGATGAGGTCCATGAAGGCGCGCCGATGGACGGTGGCCCGGGTGTTGGCCTTGGTGACGAGCAGCGGGCCGGCGTCCCAGGCGGCCCGGGCCTCCACCGTGTCGAGGGGCAGCTCGGTCGCCCCTTCGGCCTGCCGCAGCACCCCGAGCCCGGTGCCGGGCACCGCCGCCGGGGCTCCGTCCTCGCCGACGCCGTACCGGACGTAGCCGAGGAAGACGAACTGGTCGGCCAGCAGCCACTCCAGCAGATCCGTCGCCACGGCCGCGTCGGCGCGGTCCGCGGCGGCCAGCGCGGACGTCTCGCGGGTCGCCTGCCGGGCGTGCTCGACCATCTCCGCCCAGTCGTCGTAGGCGCTGCGGATGTCGGTCAGGGTGGAGCGGACGCCGGCCTCCAGCTGCTGCAGTGCCTCGCGGTCGGTGGTGCGGACCACCTCGAAGTGCATCCAGGACTCGTCGAGGCCTGCGGTCGGCTCGGGACCGCGGGCGGCGACGTCGAGCAGGGTGCCGTCCGCGGCGCGTTCGACGGTCATCTGCGGATGGGTGACGAACCGGACGTTGGCGCCCGCCTCCATCAGCGCCGCCGACACCGAGTCCACCAGGAACGGCATGTCGTCGATGACGATCTGGACGACGGTGTTCCGGGTCCCCCAGCCGTCGGTCTCGACCGTCGGGGTGAACACCCGCACCCGGGTCTCGCCGAGGCGGCGTTGCGCGGCCAGCTGCCGGTGCGACAGGGCCGCCCCCAGCAGGTCCTCCGGCCGCAGGGTGGCCAGTGTCTCGGTGCTCAGGTCGCGCCAGAAGGCGCTGAGCAGCGCCAGCACCTCGTCCGGGTCCATCCCCTCGGCGCGTCCGGCGCCCGCGGCGAGCAGGGCATCGCGCTGCTCAAGAGACACGGCCATGTCCGCACCGACCTCCCTGTCGTGGGCGGCGCTCCGGCGTCCTCGGGTGGCCGGGCACCTCCTGGATGGCGGGGAGTCTACGCGGCCCGGCTCGCCGGCACCGGCGGAACCGCCGCGGACGCCTCCATCACCCTCCGGACGACGAGGGCGGCGATCTGCGGGTGGTCGGCCAGCACCTCGGCCACGGCCGCGCCCGCCCGCCCGGCCGCGGCACGGATCCGGTCGGCGAAGAAGCCCGGGGCGAGCAGATAGGGCACCACGGTCACCCGGCGTGCGCCCGACTCGCGAAGGGCCAGCACCGCTTCGGCGATGTCGGGGCCGGCACCGGCGGCGTACGCCACCCGGACCGGGACGCCGAGGGACTGGCTCAGCAGGTCGCCGGCCTGGCGGGTCTCGCTGCGCCCCACCGGATGGGACGTCCCGGCGGCCGCGAGGACCACCGCGACGGGCTCCGGGTCGACCGCCCGGACCCGGTCGGCCAGCGCCCGGACGACCTCCCCGGCCGGCCCCAGGTGCGGCGTCACCACCGGGGCGGGGCGGTCGGCACCGACGGTCCCGGCGCCCGCGGAGTGCGCCGGTCCGGTGGTCGGGCGCACCGCGTCCCTCCCGGCCAGACCGCGGGGGATGTCCACCAGCACGTGGTAGCCGGTCCCGAGCAGCAACGGCACGACGACATCGGCGGCGACACCGGTGGCGATGTCGGTGAAGGTGGGCTCGCCGGTCGACAGCCAGCCCACCTCCACCCGGGCCGACAGCCGGTCACCGACTGACCGGGCGATCGCCTGCACCACCGGCGCGGCGTCGGGATCCCGGCTGCCATGGGCGGCCAGGACGACCGTACTGTCGCCACCGGTCCCGTCCCGTGACGTCGGGAGCCCCGGCGCTCCGGGACGGTCCGGTGTCTCGAACGGTCCGCGCATTCGCCCGGCGGGTTCCGGATCACCCTCGCCGGCGACCGGCCCCCCGTCCGCCGGGTCGAGTGCGCGGGGCGTCATCAGATCACCCAGTCGGTGTCGTCGCCGCCGTCCGGGTCGGTGCTGACCACCATGCCCGCGGCGAGCGTGCCGGCCTGCTGCGGGTCGACCAGCAGGAACGCTCCGGTGTGCCGGGCCCGGGCGTACGGCTCGGTCGGCAGGTCGGCGGCCAGGTGCAGCCGCACCCGGCCGATGTCGTTGAGCTCCAGTCGCTCAGCGGCCCGGCCGACCAGGGTGTCGAGGTCCAGCTTGGCATCGATCGTCCGGACGATCGCCTGGACCGTACGGGCGCCGTTCTTCACCAGCACCCGGGCCCCCTCCACCAGCGGCCGCTCGGCCAGCCAGCAGACCAGCGCGTCGAGATCGCGGGTCGGCGCCGGCCGGTCCTCCGCCGCGGCGATCAGGTCACCGCGGGCGATGTCGATGTCGTCGGAGAGCCGCAGCGTCACCGACTGCGGGGCGAACGCCTCGTCGAGCTCCCGGTCGGCCAGGTCGATGCCGACCACCCGGGTGTGCCGTCCCGACGGCAGCACGACGACCTCGTCGCCGGGGCGGACAACCCCGCCGGCGATCCGGCCGGCGTAGCCGCGGTACTCGCGGTGCTGCTCGTCGAGCGCGCCGGACTGCGGGCGGATGACGTACTGCACCGGGAAGCGCAGCGGTTGGGTGCGTGGATCGTCACCGGACGGCAGCTCCTCCAGCACCTCCAGCAGGGCCGGCCCGTGATACCAGGTGGTGATCGAGGACCGGTCCGCGATGTTGTCGCCGACCAGGGCCGACACCGGGATGACGGTGACGTCGGTGAGGCCCAGGCCGTTGGCGACGTGACGGATGTCGATCTCGACGGCGCGGAAGGTCGCCTCGTCGTAGTCGACCAGGTCGATCTTGTTCACCGCGACGACGACGTGCGGGACGCGGAGCAGCGAGGCGACCGCGAGGTGGCGACGGGTCTGCTCGAGCACCCCGTGGCGGATGTCGACCAGCAGCACGATGACGTCGGCGGTGCTGGAGCCGGTCACCGTGTTGCGGGTGTACTGCACGTGACCGGGGCAGTCGGCCAGGATGAACGAGCGGCGCGGGGTGGCGAAGTAGCGGTAGGCCACGTCGATGGTGATGCCCTGCTCCCGTTCGGCGCGCAGGCCGTCGGTGAGCAGCGCGAGGTCCGCCCCGGTGAGGCCGCGTTCCCGGCTGACCCGCTCCACCGCGTCCATCTGGTCGGCCAGGATCGACTTGGTGTCGTGCAGCAACCGGCCTACCAGGGTCGACTTGCCGTCGTCCACCGAGCCGGCGGTGGCCAGGCGAAGCAGCGTGCTCATCAGAAGTAGCCTTCCTTCTTGCGGTCCTCCATGGCCGCCTCGGAGAGGCGGTCGTCGGCGCGGGTGGCGCCCCGTTCGGTCAGGGTGGTGGCGGCGACCTCGGCGATCACCCGGCCGACGGTGTCCGCGTCGGACTCCACCGCACCGGTGCACGACATGTCCCCGACGGTGCGGTAGCGCACCCGCTTGCGGACCACCGTCTCGCCCTCCCGGGGGCGGGAGACCGGCGAGTCGGCCAGCCACATGCCGTCGTGGCGGAAGACATCTCGCTGATGGGCGTAGTAGAGGCTGGGCAGTTCGATGTTCTCGCGCTCGATGTAGCGCCAGATCTCCAGCTCGGTCCAGTTGCTCAACGGGAACACCCGGACGTGCTCGCCGGGGCGGTGCCGGGCGTTGTAGAGGTCCCACAGCTCAGGGCGCTGATTACGGGGGTCCCACTGGCCGAACTCGTCGCGCAGGCTGACGATGCGTTCCTTGGCCCGGGCCTTCTCCTCGTCGCGGCGGCCGCCGCCGTAGACCGCGTCGAACCGGCCGGCGGCGATGGCGTCGAGCAGCGGCTGGGTCTGCAGCGGGTTGCGGGTCCCGTCGGCGCGCTCCACCAGTCGACCGTCGTCGATGTAGTCCTGCACCGTGGCGACCACCAGGGTCAGCCCGAGCCGCTCGACCGTACGGTCCCGGAAGTCGAGCACCTCGGGGAAGTTGTGCCCGGTGTCGACGTGCAGCACCGGGAACGGCACCTTTCCCGGCCAGAAGGCCTTGGCCGCGAGGTGCAGCATCACCACCGAGTCCTTGCCACCGCTGAACAGCAGCACCGGGCGCTCCAGTTCCGCGGTCACCTCGCGGAAGATGTGGATCGCCTCGCTCTCCAGCGTGTCGAGCTGGCTCAGCTCGTACGGGCGGGTCGGGGCGTCGTCGAGAGGGGTCACGAAGTCGGTGCTCACAGGTGGATCCCGCATTCAGTCTTGGCGAGGCCGGCCCAGCGGCCGGCCCGTGGATCTTCACCGGGTTCCACCCGGCGGGTACAGGGTTCGCAGCCGATCGACGGGTAGCCGTCGATCAGCAGCGGGTTGATCGGGACGCCGTGGCGGCCCGCGTAGTCGATCACGTCGTCGAAGGTCCAGGCGGCGAGCGGGTTCAGCTTCACCATCCGGTGGGTGTGGTCCCATTCGACCAGTTGGGCGTTGCGGCGCAGGGCGTTGTCCTCGCGACGCAGCCCGGTGACCCAGGCCTCGTAGCCGGCCAGCTCGCGGCCGAGCGGCTCGACCTTGCGCAGCGCACAGCACCGGCCGGGGTCACGGGCGAACAGGTCCTTGCCGTACTCGGCGTCCTGCTCGGCGACGGTCTGCCGGGGCAGCACATCGATGACATTGACCGGCAGGACGGTGGCGATCTCAGCGCGGGTGCCCAGGGTCTCGGCGAAGTGGTAGCCGGTCTCCAGGAACAGCACGTCGACGCCCGGGTGCAGGCTGGACACCAGGTGCGGCAGCACGGTGTCACCGGCCATCGAGCAGGCGACGGCCAGGGCGTCCCCGAACTCCTCGGCGGCCCAGGAGAGCACCTCCTCCGCGGTGGCGTCGGCGAATCGCCGGCCGGCCTCCTCGGCGATGGCCCGCAGCTCGTCCTCCGGGCGGCGGCGCCCCGGGCCGTGGCCGGCCGGCGCGGAATCGTACGGCCCCGGCCCGTCATCGACCGGAGCTGTGTTGGTGGACCCCGGCCCGTCACCGACCGGGGTCTGGGATGCGGTCGTCACAGGAACTCCTTGTCATCACTGCGTGCCACCCAGGCGGAGAAGCTCTCCCCGGCCAGGCGCTGGTCCAGGAAACGTCGAACCACGCGCTCAACGTAACCCGGAACGTCCTCCGCACCCACCTTGAGCCCACGCACCGTACGCCCCAGCCCGGCCTCCTCCCGGTCGCCGGAGGCGAGACCGCCGCCGAGGTGGACCTGGAACCCGAACTCCGAACCGCCCAGCAGTTGGCCCTTCAGGCCGATGTCGGCGGTCTGGATCCGGGCGCAGGAGTTCGGGCAGCCGTTGAGGTGCAGGCTGATCGGAGTGTCGATGTCGACCCCGGCGAAGCGTTGCTCGAGGTCGTCGATCACCCGTGCGGCCAGTCCCTTGGTCTCGACGAAGGCCAGCTTGCAGTACTCGATGCCGGTGCAGGCCATCGTCGAGCGGCGGAACGGGCTGGGCCGGGCGGTCAGTCCCACCGCCTCCATCGCGGTGACCAGTTCCTCCACCTTGTCCGGATCGACGTCGAGGACCAGCAGCTTCTGGTGCGGGGTGAAGCTGATCCGGCGGGAACCGGCCGCCTCGGCCAGCTTCGCGATCCGGGCCAGTCGGGTGCCGCCGATCCGGCCGACGGTGGGGGCGAAACCGACGTACTTGCGGCCGTCCTTCTGGTCGTGGATGCCGACGTGGTCGCCGGAGGTCCCGTCGGGGATCGGGGCGGGGCCGTCCGGCAGGGCGCGGTGCAGGTACTCCTCCTCCAGGACCCGGCGGAACTTCTCCGCACCCCAGTCGGCGACCAGGAACTTCAGCCGGGCCTTGTTGCGCAGCCGGCGGTAGCCGTAGTCGCGGAAGATCGAGATCACGCCGGCCCACACCTCGGCCGCCTCTTCGGGGCGGACGAACACCCCGAGGCGCTCGGCGAACCGTGGCGCCGTGGACAGCCCGCCGCCGACCCACAGGTCGTAGCCGGCGCCGAGCTCCGGGTGGCGTACGCCGACGAAGGAGATGTCGTTGATCTCGTGGACGACGTCGAGGCTGGGGTGGCCGGTGATGGCGGTCTTGAACTTGCGGGGGAGGTTGGTGAACGCCCCGGTGTTGATGTATTTGTCGCGGAGCTCCTCGATCAGCGGGGTGGGATCGATGATCTCGTCGGCCGCGATGCCGGCGACCGGGCTGCCGAGGAAGGCCCGCGGGGTGTCGCCGCAGGCGGTGATGGTGTCCAGGCCGACCTCGTCGAGCCGGCGCCAGATCTCCGGCACGTCCTCGATCCGGATCCAGTGGAACTGGATGTTCTGCCGGTCGGTGATGTCCAGGCTGTCTCGGGCGAGGTCCTGCGAGATCGACGCGATGGTCCGCACCTGGTCGGTGCTGAGGATCCGGCCGTCGACCCGGATCCGCTGCATGAAGTAGCGGGACGACAGCTCGGCATCGGTGAGTTTGCCGGTGCGGGTGGCGTCGAGGGTCTGGTCGCGCTGGGTGTAGAGGCCCCACCAGCGCATCCGCCCGTAGAGGTCGTCGGCGGGGATGGAGTCGAAGCCCTCGGTGGCGTACGTCTCCAGGATCCGGGCCCGGACGTTGAGGCCGTCGTCCGCGGCCTTGAACACCTCGTTGGGGTTGAGCGGCGTACGGCCGTCGACGGCCCACTGACCGTTGGACCGATCCTTCTTGGGGCCGCGGACGCGCTCCCCCACGGGTGCGGGACCGGGGCTGGTCGTGGTGGTCGTACGGTCGTAGGACACGGGGTCTCCTCGGCTTCGGGGCAGGTCGTCACCGCCACGCCCGGCTCGGCGGACGCGTACCGGGGCGGGCGTTGTCCGCCCCGGTATCATCTGAGGTTAATGAACCCATAGCAAAAAGTAAAACCTGTGCTTCATCCCACAGTCCCGGTCACCTCCTGCCGAGCACCCGGGTGTGCCACTCCGGGACCGGCGCGGCCGCCTTGCCGCACGACTCGGGACGGAGTCGGTCGGTCACCAGCCGGGTGACCTCCACGACCAGCCGGGCCCGGCCGGTGCCGACCGCCACCGTCCAGCGGTCCTCGCCGGCGGGGTGGGCGGGCTCCACCGGCGGTCCGGGCACGGTCAGGTCTCCGGTGGCGAGCCGGTAGGCCAGTTCCGCGGCCTGCTGCGGCCGCCGCAGGCCGCTGCGGCCCCGGTAGTGCCCCGTGTCGGCAAGCTCGGTCGGGATCCGGCCGGCCTCGGCCGCGCGTAGGGCCGTGACCACGGTGTCCTCGTCGAGGCGGCCGTACGAGAGGCCGTACGGCAGCACGGTGGCGGTGGGGGCGAATCGGTGCCCGCCGAGGTGGGTGGTCTCGACGACCTGACCGGGGGCGGCGCGGTGGGCCGCCTCCGCCAGCGGCCGGCCGCCGAGCGCGCAGCACTGGTCGCGCTTGCCGTTGGTGCAGACCAACAGGACCGGTCGGTCGGCGGGGTCGAGTTCCGGCAGGGCCGCCAGCAGCCGGGTGGGCGTCGGGTCGGCCAGGGCGTCGACCGGCAGGTCGAGCAGTCGGTCGGGGGTGGCGACGGTGCCACGGACCAGCCAGGGGTCGTCGAGGGTCCCGCCGCTGACGATCACCGGACGGGCGGCGATGTGCCGGTCCGGATGGGCACCCGGCTCCCGCATCAGGGCGAACCGGCCACCGACGCCGGAGACCGCTGTGTCCAGCCGGGCGCCCAGCCCGGGATCGAGGCGGGACTCGGTGGCCGCCCGGGCACCCCAGGGCCCGTCCTGCTCGAGGACCACCCAACAGGTGGCCTCGGCGGCGGTCCCCACCGCCTGCTCCGCCGCGCCGAGGGAGCGGACCGAGCACCGGTCGGCGGATCCGTCCGGGTGGTGCGTGGGGTGGTGTGCGGCTGGCTGGGTCATCGTGGCTCCTCACCGTCGGGGACGGCCCGCGGCCGGGGCCCGATCACCACCATGCCATCTGGCCGGGTGTCCTGTGCCGGCGTCCCGGCAGCTCGGGCCGGAGCGCCCGGCGGACCGGGGGCGGACCGACGTCAGAAGTGGGCGGACGCCGGCGCCATCAGGGAGCGGAGCACCACCACGATCGCGTCGTCGGCCGGAAGCCACGGGACACTGCCCAGCTCGTCAGCACCGAGCCAGCGCAGCAGGTCGTGGGCGGGGCCGGGACGTACGTCGGTCCGGGCGGGCACCGCGAGCCAGACCCTGATCCGCCAGCCCTCGACGATCGGCCAGGCGCCGTCGGACATCGGGCCGCGGACCTCGGGACCGACGGTGATCGGCAGGGACAACTCCTCCGCCAGTTCGCGGTGCAGGGCCGCCAGGGGCTCCTCGCCGGCCTCCACCTTGCCGCCGGGGAATTCCCACCCGCCGGCCTGGGAAGTGGCGTGCCGGCGGGCCGCCAGCAGTCGGGTCGGTCGAGCCAGATCGTCCACCAGAGCGGCTGCGACGACAAGGTGCCGGTCGCGGGGGAAGCTCATGATGCCCACTCTCTCATGGCCCCTGCCGGCGTCGCAGCCGGGGCCGCGGTGATCAGACACAGACGGTGATCAGGGGCAGGCCGTGATGGTCCCGCTCAGCTTCCGGTTGCTGATCACCGTCGACATGCCGGCCGGCCGGCCCGGGCACACCGAGGTGGGACTCCCCTTGTACTCGATGTTGAAGACGGCCTTGCCACCGGCGAGGAAGGCCTGGTATTGGTCACACTCCCGGTAGGCCACGCACTCCTCGTTCACGGCGAAGTCGACATCCTTCGCCAGGTCGTCGATCTGGTCCTCGTTGTTCTTGAGCCCGACGGCGAGACCCCGCTCGTGCGCCGCGGCCGCCAGGGCCCGCTGGTAGGCGATCTGGTCGGCCGCGCTGATCGGGAAGCCGGTGTCCTGGGTCCAGCCGTCGGTGTTGTCGGGGTCGATCGCGACGAAGCCCTTGCTCTTGCAGACGTCCATCCGCGCCGTCATGATCGGCAGCAGGGTGCTGATCTGTCGTACGTCGAGCCATTTCTCCCCGGGCCACCCGTCGAGATCGTTCCCGATCACGCTGGCGGGGAAACTGTCCTTGTCCGGGCGGAAGTCCTCGTACGCGCCGGCGTTGAGGTAGCAGACCGAGGCCACGCCGCGGTCCCTGAGCTGCGTGACGTCGCTGGCGTTGGTGCGTTCCCAGTCGAGGTTGTAGACATCGAAAGGCCGGGAGAAGTCCACTTTCCCGGTGTACTGGATCAGGAAGGTGGCCCCGACGTCCGGAGCCCACCAGGGTCCCGCGGAGCTCGTGGTGCGGACCGTGCGGGCGACGGTCGGTGCGGTCTTCACCGTGTCCGGTTGGTTCCCCCGAGCGGCGTATGGCACGAGTCCGCATCCGCCGATCAGCGGCACGACACCGATCAGTATCGCGAGCCAGGTCTTCGCTCTCACCAGTTCTCCTGAAGGATCCGCCACGGGTTCGGGAGTCTTCCCGCCGTGGTCCAGTAATAGCCTGCCCCACCCGCCTCGGCCCGCGCCATAGCGTCGGGCTGCTGATCGGGAGGACAGGAATGGATCAGGTGCCACACCCGCCCGGGTTCGGCGGCGGTGACTCCTGGACTGTGCCTGGCGTAGGTCGGCCACGCCATTTCGGCCACACAGGTGACGTCCGCCCGGAGCACCAACTCGTCGGAGGCCGGGCGCCCGGGATTGGCCACCACGGTGGTGGCGCCCGCCGATCGCAGCCGGTCGATGACCTTCGGGCGCCAGTGCCGGGAGGCCACCGGGGGGACGCGGTCGAGCATCACCGCGGTCACCGCGTAGCGCTCCTGCCAGGCTGCGAGGTCGGCCAGGACGGCGTCGCCCGTCCGGTCGCCGTACGCCACGTCGACATAGCCGACCACTGGCGTGCCCACGCCGGTCAGCGCCTCCCGGTAGCTGCCGTCCACCTCCCGGCCGGGCCCGTCGGCAACGTTGACGACGGCGAACGCGAGTCCGGCCTCTCCGGCCCGGAGCCGCTCCCAGGCGGCCGGTGCCTCCAGCGGGTGCACATACCACGGCGCGGCACGGTGCATGGTCCTCACCAGGCCTGGGGACGCGAGAGCCGATGGGTGACGATGATCGCCGCCGATGCCACCAGCACGGCGGTGACCAGGATGAAGTTCCCCGATTGCCAGGGCTCCTCGGCCGGCAGTCGATAGGTCAGGGCGAGGCCGCCCGCCGTACACGCCAGGACCGTGAACACCATCGCCCCGGTTGCCGCGCCGGTGCGCAGCAGCGCGTTGATGGTCGCGACGAGCGCGGCGGTGGCCGTCGCCGCGGTGATGGCGAGGGGCTCGTCCAGGTACACCCGATACGGGTCGTCCAGGACCCGGAACGCGACCCAGACCGCGGCCGCGCAGAGTGCGAGCAGCAGTGGAGTGCCGATCGCTCCGGCCAGCGTCCGACCGGGGAACCACCGGGTGAGATGACTGCTGACCCACCGGCCGAAGATCCGCGCCACAGCGAACAGCGGATCGGCCAGTACGCCTGCCACGAGGCCCGCGATCGCGACGGCGGCGAAGGCCCCCGGGCCGATCCGGAGGAAGATCACCAGCAGCAGGCCAAGGTGGGCGAGGGTCTGGATCAGCGCCACCGTCACGGCGCCGACCGTGCCGGGGACGATCCGGGAACGTGCGGTCCGGATCGCCTCCCCGGCCGCGGAGGCTGCTGCCACCGACGCCAGCGCGGTTGCGCCGACCGCCAGCACCAACACCTGCCAGTACGCGCCGAACGTCCAGGCGAGGGCGGACACGGCTCCCGCGATGCCGACCAGGGCCACCAGCAACGGGCCCGGTCGCAGGGTCACCAGCAGCGGCGCGCTGCACGCCCAGAGCACCCAGATCATCACGGTGGGTTCGCGGAGCGCGATCCAGGTGGCGATCCCCAGCAGCACCATGATGCCGCAGGTGATCATCGCTCCTCGGACGGCGTCACCCCGGGGACCGCGCCCCAGCCCGTGCCAGAGCGCCGCGCTGACCACTTGAGCGGTCAACCAGCCGGCCGCGGCGATCACGAAGACCACCACTTCGACGGACTCGCGAGGCATGGTGGACACGCAGATGACGACTCCGGCGAGCATGACGACAGCTCGGCCCAGCGCTGCCCACAGCAGGTGGCTGCGGGCGGACCGCCGTCCCCGTCGGGTTCGCCCACGGGGCACCGGGTCCCTCTCCCCGAGCAGCTGCTGCGCCCACCCGGCGGTCGAGGCATGCCCGGCGGCGCGGGCGGCGCGGTCGGAGAACCCCGACGCCTCGAGGTGGGCCGTCACGTCCCACAGGTCGACCCCGATGGCGGCCGCGTCCTCCGGCGTGGGCCGGTGGTCCGCACCCGGGCCGGCCGGTGCTCGCCCGGCACCGGCCATCGGGTGTGCAGCGCTCGTCGCGGACATCAGCCCCTCCCCTCGGTCAGCACGTTGTCCTTCGTGTCGCTCCTTGCTGCCAGGTCGTTCCCTGCGGCGATCTGCACAGCCGGCACCGGCACGACACGGATCGTGGCCGGCACCGCCTCGGACCTCCGCACCCTGCGTCGCTGCCGTTCGACAGTCGTGCCCGGCGCGGCGATCCACGGAGGTGTCTCGGCGCTCTGCACGGTCCGGTATGCCTGGCGATAGCGCTCGGTGAAGAGGTCCAGGTTGAACATCGCGAGGGCCCGGCTGCGGGCGCGCCGCCCCATCGCACGGCGCTCCTCGTCCCGGGTGAGGAGTCGGACCAGCGCGGAGGCCATCGCGTCCGGATCCCTGGGGGGCACCAACACCCCGCACATCCCGTCGTCGCCGACCACCTCCCCGACACCTCCGACATCGGTGTTGACGGTGGCACGACCGGCCATCATCGCCTCGATGACGGTGTAGGGCAGCCCCTCGGAGATGCTCGACAGGGCGATCACGTGACCCGCCTCCAGCGCCGGCACGGCCGAGGAAACGGCTCCTTCGAAGGTGACCACGCCGGCCAGGCCGGCTTCGGCGGCCTGCCGGACCAGGTCGTCGCGGTAGCGCTCGTTGCCGTTGGGCGTGGGCCCGAACAGGCGCAGCCGGACGTCAGGCACATCACGGCGCACGATCTCCACCGCGGAGATCAGGGTGGCCAGGTCCTTCAGCGGGTCGATGCGACCGACGAACGCGATCGTGGGCTCCGCCGGCTCCGTCGTGATCTCCTGGAAGAGGTCGGTCTCGACACCGTTGTGGATCGTCTCGATCTTCTCGGGGTCCGCTCCCAGCAATTGCTCCCAGCCGTCATTGAACCGGCTGACGGGCGTGATCCGGATCGCCTCCTCGTACGTCACCCGGCTCAGCGCCCGCAAGAAGGCGCTCACCGCGCGGCGGGCCGGCCAGCTCAGGTCGGTGCGCGCCAGCGCCAGATAGCGTTCCCGCAGATAGATGCCGTGCTCGGTGAGCAGGATCGGCGTGCCCGCCGACCACCACCGGCCGAGGGCGAGCAGGGCACTCGGACCGTTCGCGGCGACGTGACTCAGATCGAATTCCGGGAACGGTATGTCCGCCAGGGCCAGCATCCGGTCCACGTGGGCGGTCGCCTGCACCGCATCCGCCAGGGACAGCGGAGGCAGTTCCGGGCGGACCCGACGCTGGGCGCGCCAGGCCGCCAGCAGCGCCCGTGCAGAGCCGTCCCCCGCGAGCATCCTGGACAATCTGACCCCGTGCCAGCCGGTCAGGCCCCGCAACGCCTGCGAGAATCCCCCGACGTCGGTTGCGTCGTCCGTCGCCGCCGGCAGGGCGGCCGACCAGATCCGCCCGAGGAGGTCCTCCAGCGCGCGCCGCCGCCGCGGTACGACGGCCGGTCGCATCGGCCCCCACATCGGGATGAGGGTGGTCTCGGTGACGTTGCCGGGTGTCCGTACGACCGCGCGTTCGTCGGAGCCGATGATCGACACCGGGACGAACGTATGCTCCGGCATGCCGTTGATGAGGAGCTCGCACCAGCGGGTCACCCCACCCCGGACCACCGGGTAGGTGCCTTCGGTGAAAAGGCCGATACGCATCACGCCACCCCCTATCGCCACTCGGCACTGGACGGGAAGCCGGATGATCCGGCCGTTTCGAACTCGGCCTGCGCGCCGGGGGCCAGCTCCACCCAGGCCGAGCGTTGGCCGGCGTACGCCTCGCCGAACAGGCCCGTGGCCATTTCGGCCGAGACGGTGTCCGCGCCGTCGGGCAGGCTGACCGGCACCCGCACCGGGTGATCTGCATGGTTGATCAGCTTCACCCGTGAACCCGAGACGGTCGCGTCCACCAGGCTCTGGTCGGTGTCCCAGGCCTGCCGGTCGACGACGGCCTGGCCGGCGTCCGACATGGAGGGGTTGATCAACGGTACGGAGTCCGAGTAGACGTCGGCCCGACGGCTCAGCGCCTGGTCCAGGATCGGGTAGAGGAGCCGCTGGGAGGTCAGGTTGCTCTGGTGCACGAAGTGCGGACGGGGATCGTCGCTGATCATGTGGGTGAAGATCTTGTCCGCCTCCATCGGGAGGATGACGTCGTTGAAGCCGGTGTCGAGGTCGACCGGTGCGACGCATTCGGTCTGCGAATCCGGCGCCGCACATTCGCCGCTCCCGCCGTCGGCGAGGGAGTCGTTCTTCCAGTTGTAGAGCGATACGACCTGCCGCATGGTCGGCGTGTCGTAGTCGAGGTCGATCGGCGTGCGCGGCACGGTGTTGGCCGATCCGATCCGGCGCGAGCCGTTCTCGTCCGAGTCGTCGCTCGCGGTCCAGAGGATCCCGGCCCGGGTCAGGACGTCGGCCAGGGCCGGATTGTCGTCGGGCTGCTGGGGCGGCTTGCGGAGGCCGGAGTGCTCACCGGTGACCAACTCCGTCGTCGAGAAGTTGTCCAGCTTCATCTTCCGCATGAACTCCTGGTTCGTGACGATCTCGCGGGCCAGGGTGTCCGCGGGGACCCACTGGATCGCACCGTTCACTTCGACGCAGTGCCAGTCGTTGGGAAGCAGGACCTGCTGGCAGCCGAGGAACGCATGGGTGTACGTGTGGTTGAGCAGCCGCAGGTCCGCGGTCACCTGCACCAGCCGGTCGGCCAGCGGGTCCCTCCCGCCGTGGGTCTGGGCGTACTCCGCGGCTCCCGCGCCGTTCAACGCCAGGTCGATCTTCACGCCGCTGGCCTTCTGCCAGGCGACGAGCGCGTCCAGGTCGGCGGGCACCATCCTGATGGTCGCGTCCGGGCCCGTGGTGGGGATGGTGGGCGGGCAATTCCGGCCGATCTCGCATTTGCCCTCGACGCTCCACTGGGAGTTCGGAAGGAAGAGGTCATCGGCATGGACGGAGAAGTAACTCCGGAAATGTGACACCGAGACGTCGCGGGTGACCCAGCGAATCATGCCGTGGGCCAGGAGCTTCACGGATTCGTCGCCGGCGTTGCTGTTGAACGAGACGATCATCCGTTCGCGACCGCTGCGGACCTCCGCACGGATGAGCGTGGCGGGGGTCTTGGTGCCCGGGAAGAGCATCGTCAGGAACGGAGTGGTCTGCACGCCCTTGATCGGGCCGGGATTGCGCACCAGGGCCGCCTCGGTGTCGTCGTTGCCCGGGTCGATCTGGACGGCACCTCGGAGATAGGAGAACGCTCCCGCCTCCCCCTGGCTCGTGACAGTGGTCTTCGCGCCGTCGATCGGCCCCCGATACACGGTGCTCTGGGGCACGTCGAGGGCGAGGTCGGTGGTGGGGGCGGTCTCGATCAGCCGGACGTTGAAGGTCGACTGGTAGGTGCTCAGCAGCTGCTGTTCGGTGGCCGTCAGCAGGGCGGACCCCGCCCGGGGGGCGATGATCGCCGAGAAATGACCGTGGGCGCCTCCCGCGTCCTGCGATGCCAGCAGCGTGGACGTGACGTTGTGGCCCGGACCGGCCGTGAGATCGACGCGAGTGAACGGCACCCCCTCGGTCTTCAGCTGATTCCGCAGGGCTTCCGCCCAGCTGCCGCCGTCGTCGAGCACGAGCACGCGGAGGGCGACATCGGAGTTGCCGGCCGGCGCGGCCGGGTGCGCTGCCGTGGTCGTATTCTGGGTCGGCGCCGAGCCCGCCACCGGCGTGACGTCGGCTTTCACCGAGCATCCGGCGCACAACAGCACCACCGCGAGAACGGCGGCCGATGAACGCCGCAGCTTCGGGCCCGGACGACGTCCCGGTGGACGTGAATGTCCTGTGGACAAGTTCGAATCGCGCATTGCCACCCCCCAACAACCAGAACACTGATGTCGCCGAGGGGTGTCAAGAAATGAAGGCGGATCGTGATGCTTCGGTGTCTCGCCCCATCGACGCTGTGTGTAGCCTAGGACACAGCGGACCAACTGTGGCCTAAGACACAGTAAGCCAAAGGTCTGGCGGTTCCCGAAGGTGCATTCTCTGCAGTGGGAGACACCGTGGGGCGCGGCTAGATTTCCCCGGCACAGACGGCCGTGGACGGACATGAACAGGCCCGGATCCGCGGCAACAGCCGCGGATCCGGGCCTGGGGTCACTCGCCGGACGGCGGTGGGTACTCAGAGATTGATCATGTGGCCGGCGATGCCCTCAGCGGCTTCCTTGAGCGTCTCGGAGAGGGTCGGGTGGGCGTGGATCGACCGGCCGATCTCCTCGGCGGTGAGGTCCCAGGTCTGGGCCAGGACGAGCTCGGGCAGCAGCTCGGTGACCTCCGGGCCGATCATGTGGGCACCGAGGATCTCGCCGTACGTCGCGTCGGCGACGATCTTGACGAAGCCGACCGTCTCTCCCATGCCGCGCGCCTTGCCGTTGGCGGAGAAGGGGAACTTCGAGACCTTGACGTCGTAGCCGAGCTCCTTGGCCTTCTCCTCGGTGTAGCCGAAGGCGGCGATCTGCGGCTGGCAGTAGGTGGCGTGCGGGATCATGTCGTAGTTGATCGGCATCGTCTCGGCACCGGCGATGGTCTCCGCCGCCACCACGCCCTGGGCCTCGGCGGTGTGGGCGAGCATCAGCTTGGCGGTGACGTCGCCGATCGCGTACACGCCGGGCACGTTGGTGCGCATGTAGTCGTCGATCTCGATCGCGCCGCGCTGGGTGAGCGCCACACCGGTGTTCTCCAGGCCGTACCCCTGGGTGCGGGGGGCGAAGCCGAAGGCCGACAGCATCCGGTCGGCCTCCAGGATCTGCTGTTCGCCGCCGGCCGCCGGCTCGACGGTGATCCGTACGCCGGTGCCGGTGTCCTCGACCTGCTTGACCGCGGTGCTCGTGAGGACCTTGATGCCGAGCTTCTTGTACGCCTTCTGCAGCTCCTTGCCGAGTTCGGCGTCCTCGACCGGGATCATCCGGTCCAGGTACTCGACGATGGTGACGTCGACACCGTACGAGTTGAGGACGTAGGCGAACTCGGTGCCGATCGCGCCGGCCCCGCCGATGATGATCTTCTGCGGCAGGCTGTCGGAGAGGATCAACTCCTCGTAGGTCAGCACATTGGCGGAGCGCTGCATGCCGGGCAGCATCCGGGTGACCGAACCGGTGTCGATGATGACGTTGTCCGCGGTGATCGTCTCGACCGAGCCGTCGTTCAGGGCGATCTCGAGGGTCTTGGCGTCCTTGAAGGTGCCCCAGCCGTCGTACTCCTTGACCTTGTTCTTCTTCATCAGGTAGTGCACACCGGCGGCGGACTTCGAGGCGACGTCGCGGGAGCGGCTGTAGGCCTTGCCGTAGTCGAGCCGCACCTCACCGTCGATGCTGAAGCCGAAGAGGTCGCGGTCATGGGTGAAGATGTGCGCGAGCTCCGCGTTGCGCAGCAGCGCCTTCGTCGGGATGCAGCCGACGTTGAGACAGACACCACCCCAGTACTTCTTCTCGACGATGGCGGCTGACAGGCCCAGCTGGGCGGCGCGGATCGCCGCGGTGTACCCACCGGGCCCGGCGCCCAGGACAACGACGTCAAAGTGTGCGGTCATGGCCTCAACCTTAACCAGCGAGCCCCTCCTCTGTCGTCGCGACCGCCGATCACGGACCAGGTTGTGGCACCGGGTGGCACGCGGGTCGCCAGGCCGGTCCACCCGCCGGTCGGCGGGCGCCGCGGAGGGGCTCGGACAGCGGCTCCGCGGCCCCGCCGGGACCGTGGGTTAGGCTGGAACGGTGACTTCTAGCTCCACCGCCTTGCAGATCGGCAAGATGATCCGCGACGCCCGTGAGCAGCGGGGACTGTCCGTGGACGCCCTCGCCGCCAAGCTGAACACCCAGTCCTCGGCCCTCGAGGAGGTGGAGAGCGGAGCGGTGACCGTGTCGATCGACCTGGTCAACCGGATCGCGCAGGCCTTGGAGGCCGGGCCCGGTGCCGAGGCGACCGAAGCCGTCCCGCAGCCCATGCATCCGATCAAGCCGACGCCGATGCACCTCACCATCGAGGGCGGCCGGCGGCTGAGCGGGGCGATCGACGTACGTTCCTCCAAGAACGCGGCGGTCGCGCTGCTGTGCGCCTCGCTGCTCAACCGGGGTCGTACGGTGCTGCGCAAGATCGCCAAGATCGAGGAGGTCAACCGGATCTGCGAGGTGCTGATCAGCATCGGCTACCGGATCTCCTGGATCAACGAGACCGATCTGGAGCTGATCCGCCCCGAGGAGCTGGACCTGGACCGGATGGACGTCACCGCGGCCCGGCGGACGCGGTCCATCATCATGTTCTTCGCTCCGCTGATGCACTTCTACCCCGAGTTCAAGGTGCCCTACGCCGGCGGCTGCGACCTCGGGGCGCGCACCATCGAACCGCACCTGCAGGTGCTGCGGCACTTCGGGCTCGACGTGCTGGCCACCGAGGGCTTCTACCGGTGCACCGCGGAGGACGTGCACGCCCCGGAGCGGGCCGTCGTGCTGACCGAGCGCGGCGACACTGTCACCGAGAACGCCCTGATGGCCGCCGCGATGGTGGCGGGGCCGGTGACGATCCGGAACGCCTCACCGAACTACATGGTCCAGGACCTGTGCTTCTTCCTGGAGAAGCTCGGGGTCCGGATCGACGGGGTGGGCACCACCACGCTGGTCGTCCACGGCGTCGGCGAGATCAACGCCGACGTGGAGTACTACCCCTCCGAGGACCCGATCGAGGCGATGAGCCTGATCACCGCGGCGATCGTGACGAAGTCGGAGCTGACCATCCAGCGGGCGCCGATCGAGTTCCTCGAGATCGAGCTGGCCATCCTGGAGGAGATGGGCCTCGACTTCACCGTCACCGACGAGTACCGGGCCGACAACGGCCGGACCCGGCTGGTCGACATCACCGTCCGCCCCTCGACGCTGAAGGCGCCGATCGACAAGATCCACCCGATGCCGTTCCCCGGACTCAACATCGACAACCTGCCGTTCTTCGCGGTGATCGCCGCCGAGGCCCAGGGCCAGACGCTGATCCACGACTGGGTGTACGAGAACCGGGCCATCCACCTGCTCGACCTGGCCAAGATCGGCGGCAACATCCAGCTGCTCGATCCGCACCGGCTGATCGTCAACGGCCCGACGAAGTGGCGCGGCCGGGAGGTCACCTGTCCCCCGGCGCTGCGCCCGGGCGTGTGCCTGCTGCTGGCGATGCTCGGCGCGAAGGGCGAGTCGGTGCTCCGCGACGTCTACGTCATCAACCGCGGCTACGAGGACCTGCCGAACCGGCTGAACGCGCTGGGCGCCAACGTCCGGGTCACCACCGGCTAGTCGTCCGGCTCCCGGCCGCATCGTGTCTCGGGACCGGACACCCCGCCGGGGTGCGGCACCATGGAGCGCATGACCTCGATCCTGTCCATCCAGTCCTCCGTCGCGTACGGCCACGCCGGCAACAGCGCGGCGGCCTTCCCGCTGATGCGGATGGGCATCGAGGTCTACCCGGTGCTCACCGTGCACTTCTCCAACCACACCGGCTACGGCGCCTGGCGCGGCCCGCTGCTGGACCCCGCCGACGTCCTCGACGTGGTCCGCGGGATCGACGAGCGGGGTGCCCTGGCCGGCTGTGACGCGCTGCTGTCGGGCTACCTGGGCAACGGCGCCACCGGCGCGACGGTGTTGGCCGCGGCCGAACTGCTCCGGGAACGCAACCCCGACGCCGTGTGGTGCTGCGATCCGGTGATGGGTGACGTCGGGCGCGGGTTCTTCGTCCGCGACGACGTCCCGCCGATGTTCCGCGACCGGGTGGTGCCGATGGCCCAGGTCCTCACCCCGAACCACTTCGAGCTCGACCACCTGGTGGGCCGCGAGACCCACACGCTCGACGAGATCCTGGCGGCGGTCGACGAGCTGCGCTCCCGCGGGCCACGGACCGTGCTGGTCACCTCGATGGTGAGCACCGAGACCGACCCGTCGACCGTGCAGCTGCTCGCGGTCGACGACGCGGGTGCCTACCTCGTCACCACCCCGAAGCTGGACGCCTACTTCGTCGGCTCGGGCGACGTCACCTCGGCGATCTTCCTCGCCCACCTGCTCGGCACCGGCTCGGCCCGTTCGGCGGTGGAGAACACCGCCGCGGCGATGTTCGGCCTGCTGCACCGCACCCGGGAGCTGGGTCGGGCGGAGCTGGCGCTGGTCGACGCCCAGGACGAGTTCGTCGCCCCGGCGTGGACCTTCACCGCCGACCGGCTGCGCTGATCACCTGCGCGGCCCGACGTCCACGCTGCCGAGCCGTCCCCGACCCGGTGCGGTGTCACCCGTTGGTCACCTGACTCTGCTGGGATGGCCCCATGTCCGTCAGTGATCTGCCGTTCTTCTCCCCGCCGTTCCTCGCCCTGGCGCACCGCGGGGGATCCACGTACGCTCCCAACGTCGGCCGGGAGAACAGCCTGCACGCCTTCGGGGAGGCCGTTGCCCTGGGCTACACCCACGTCGAGACCGACGTGCACGCGACGCACGACGGCGTCCTGGTGGCCTTCCACGACGACCGGCTGGACCGGGTGACGGACCGCGCCGGGGTGATCGCCGAGCTGGACCACGCCGAGGTGGCCCAGGCCCGGATCGGCGGGATCGAGCCGATCCCCACCCTGGACGAGGTGTTCGAGGCGTTCCCGGACACCTTCTTCAACATCGATCTCAAGGCCGACGGGGCCGTCCGGCCGCTGCTGGCGGTGATCAACCGGCATCGGGCCCAGCAGCGGGTGAACGTCGCGTCCTTCTCCGCCCGCCGGCTGCACGACTTCCGCCGGCTCGCCGGCAGCCAGATCTCCACCTCGGTCAGCCCACTGGGCGTCGCCTGGTTCCGGATGGTCCCGACCCTGCCCCGGCTGCTGTCCGTCCCCGGCAACGTGCTGCAGGTGCCGCACTGGACGCCGCTGCCGCGGACCGTGGGGGCTCTCCCGGCCGGCCTGCTCGACCTGGCCCGGCACGACATCCGGGGCGACGAGGTGCGGGTGGTCACCCGCGGTCTGGTGGACGCCGTCCACGCGGCGGGCAAGAAGCTGCACGTCTGGACGATCGACGATCCGGTGGAGATGGCTGAGCTGATCGAGCTGGGGGTCGACGGGCTGGTCAGTGATCGGATCGACGTCCTCAAGGACGTCCTGGTGGAGCGGGGGCTGTGGCATGGCCGGGACTGAGATCGGGATCGAGCCGGGCACGCGCCGCCCGCTCCACGCACGGTTCGGACGGCGGGCCCGGATCTGGTCCTGGGTGTCGTACGACTGGGGCTCCTCCGCGTTCGCCTCGGTGATCGTGACGTTCGTCTTCGCGACCTACCTGACCGGGACGGTGGCCGCGAAGGACGGAGCGATCAGCGGCCCCACCGCGCTGAGCATCTCCACCGCGGTCGCCGGGGCGATCATCGCCCTGACCGCACCCATCATGGGCCAGCGGGCCGACGGCGGTGGGCTGCGCCGCAGCCTCGGGATGTGGACCGCAGTGGTGATCGCCGCCACCGCCGCGATGTTCGCCATCCGACCGGAACCCTCCTATCTGGTCGCCGGCCTGGTGCTGCTGGGCATCGGCACGGTGGCCACCGAGTTCGGCAACGTGTCGTACTACGCGATGCTCAAGCAGGTGTCCGAGGACGAGGACATGGGCCGGATCTCCGGCCTGGGCTGGGCGATGGGCTACACCGGCAGCATCTTCCTGCTGCTGTTCGCCTACTTCGGGTTCATCGCCAAGGGCAACTGGTTCGGGGTGCCCGCCACCGATGGGCTGGGCGTCCGGATCGTCTGCCTGCTCGTCGCGGTCTGGTACCTCGTCTTCGCCATCCCGGTGCTGCTCGCCGTGCCCGACCCGCACGCCGGTCCGCGCCCCACCCGGACCGGCGTCATCGCCTCCTACCGGCGGCTCATCGGCGACGTCCGCGACCTGTGGCACGCCGACCCTGATGCCGTCCGCTTCCTGATCGCCTCGGCGATCTACCGCGACGGCCTGGCCGCGGTGTTCACCTTCGGGGCGGTGCTCGCGGTCAGCGTGTACGGCATGCCGGCGAGCGCGGTGCTCCTCTTCGGCGTCGCGGCCAACATCGTCGCCGCGGTCGGGGCCGGTGCGGGCGGATTGCTGGAGGACCGTCTCGGGGCCCGGCCGGTGATCCTGGGCTGCATCATCGGTCTGGTCGGGTCGGCCACGGTGCTGCTGTTCGTCCATGGCCTCGGCCTGTTCTGGGTCTTCGGTCTGGCCCTGTGTCTCTTCGTCGGCCCGGCGCAGTCGTCGTCCCGTTCGATGATGGCCCGGATGGCGCCGGCGGAACGCCAGGGCCAGATGTTCGGCCTCTACACCACCTCCGGCCGGGCGGTGTCGTTCCTCTCCCCTGCGCTGTTCGCGCTGTTCGCCGGCGTCACCCACCAGGACCGCTGGGGCATCGTGGCGATCATCCTGGTCCTCGCCGTGGGCGCGCTGCTGTTGTTGCAGGTGCCGGCCGCCAAGGGGAGGTCCGGCGCGGTCTTGGCCCGGACCGCTAGTCTGGACGACGACCGGTAGACCATGGGCGGGGGAACAACCGCGCCCTCGTACGCGTTGACCGGTCGCGCCAGCAATCCTAGGAGGTAGCACATGGCTGATCGTTCTCTGCGCGGATCCGGCCTCGGGTCCAAGAGTTTCGAGGACGAGGTGGGTGTGGACTTCGCCCCGCGCCAGGAAGTGGGCTTCGACTGCCCCCAGGGACACCACTTCGAGCTGACCTTCGCCGAGGAGGCCGAACTGCCGACCGTGTGGGAGTGCCCGCGGTGCGGTCAGGAGGCCAAGCGGTCCGACGGCGTCGAGCCCGAGGTGAAGGAGGCGAAGCCTCCGCGTACGCACTGGGACATGCTCCTGGAGCGTCGCTCGCTCGCCGATCTGGAGGAACTCCTCTCGGAGCGGCTGGAGGAGGTCCGGACCACCGGTGCGATCAGCACCGACGAGTACATGCGCCGGACCACCCCGCCGTCGAAGAAGCACCGCTGACCCGGTGCCGACCGGCACTGCAGCGAGCCCCGGACCATCCGGTCCGGGGCTCCGTCATGTCAGGGCTCCCGTCAGTCAGGACTCGGCAGGTCAGGCTCGGTCACGCGACCTCAGGCGGCGGGGGTGACGCCGCGCGGGCCCCTGCCGATCAGCCGCCGCAGCTGCGCGCCGCGCCGCTTCAGCCCCCAGGCGGTGGTCCGGGCCAGCGACTCGAAGAAGATGCTCCGGTCCAGCTTCGACTCACCGTACTGGCGCTCCTCGAAGGTGATCGGCACCTCGACCACGGAGTGACCGGTTTCGAGGGTGTTGATCGTCATGTCGGTCTGGAAGAAATAGCCGGCTGCGGCGATGTTGTCCAGACCGATGTCGCGCAGCGTCTGGGCCCGGAACACGTTGTAGCCCCCGGTGACGTCCTTGACGCGTACGCCCAGCAGGATCCGGGTGTAGAGGTTGCCGGCCCGGGAGAGGTACTCGCGCGACTTCGGCCAGTTCACCACCGTGCCACCCGGCACCCACCGGGACCCCTTGACCATGTCGGCGCGGTCGAGCGCCGCCAGCAGCCGGGGCAGTTCCTCCGGGCGGTGCGACCCGTCGGCGTCCATCTCCACCAGGACGTCGAAGCCCTGCTCCAGCCCCCACCGGAAGGCGGCGACGTACGCCGCCGCCAAGCCCTCCTTGCCCCGGCGGTGCAGCACGTGGATCCGGCTGTCCGCGCCCGCCAGGCGATCGGCGATGTCGCCGGTGCCGTCCGGGGAGTTGTCGTCCACCACGACCACATCGGCCGACGGGACGGCGGCACGCAGCCGGCCGACGATCGACTCGATGTTCTGGGCTTCGTTGTAGGTGGGGATGCAGACCAGGACCTTGCGATCAGACCCTCCCGGGATCTGCTGGGCGGTGCTGGTCCGGGTGGTGGGTTGCGTCATCGTCGTCTGTCATTCCTCGTTGTGGTCGGTTGCGGTGTGGTCGGTGGCGGCCTGAGTGCGCGACCGCAGCTCCGCGGCGCGCTTCTCGATCTGTTCCCGAGCATCCCGCGTCCACCGCAGCCAGGTCTCCTGGAGGTCCCGCAGTCCTGCCCTGGGATCGAGCTCGGGGCGGTCGGGCACCTCGGCCACCTGGGTGCCCCACGGCGTCGGCGGCTCCGGCAGCGGATTCGCCACCACCACCGTCGCGTTCGCCCGGGCGACCACCAGCGGTCGCTCCAGCACGTACGAGGCGGTGGGGGGCAGCTTCGGATTGTCCTCGTCGAGGCGCTGCGCCTCCCGACAGGTCACCCTGGCCTCCATCCCCAACTCGCGGCTGGTGCTGCCGACGCCCACGACGACGGCCTCGACCTCCAGCACGTCGCCCGCATAGATCGGGGCGAGGAAGTCGATCTCGTCGTACGCCACGATGGCGCCCTCGTCGGCATCGGTGCGGATGCACACCTCGGTGGCCGCATCGGAGAGCAACGACATCGTGTACGAATGATCGACCTGGCTGCCCGAGTAGTGGGTGTGGTTGTGGCCGACGTACCGACTGTGGGTGACGGTGAGGCCGATGCGGGGATCGCTCATGGCACCACGATACCGGTCGTCACCGCGGCGTCCGGTCCGGCTCTCCGGGAGGGATCGTCTGCACGGACAGGTCGCGCGGTCGCCGCCTCGGCGCGCTCCTCGGGGCCGATCCGGTGGGCCCGCCGCGATGGATCAGTGGGCTGACGGGAGGTGCTCGCGGGCGGCAGGATGGGCCCATGGCCGCGCCGCAGCTGCTCGTCGTCGACACTTCCTATCTCTTCTTCCGGGCGTTCCATGGGGTGCCCGGAACGCTCCGGGGGCCCTCCGGGGAACCGATCAACGCGATCCGCGGCACGCTGGACACCATCGCCCGGCTGGTGGAGGAACGCCGTCCCACACACCTGGCCTGCGCCTGGGACCAGGACTGGCGGCCCCGCTGGCGGGTCGACCTGCTGGCCTCCTACAAGACTCATCGGGTCGCCGCCGACGGGCATTCCGAGGAGATCCCCGAGGAGCTGTTGCCGCAGATCCCGGTGATCCGTCGGCTGCTGACCGCCCTCGGGCTGCCCGTCCTCGGTGCCGCCGGGGCGGAGGCCGACGATGTGATCGGCACCCTGGTGGCGCTCTTCGCCGGGACCGGGACGGTGGCGGTGGCCAGCGCGGACCGTGACTTCACCCAGCTCGTCGACGACACCGCCGGTGTCGGGCTGCTCACCCCGGTGGGACGGACCCCCGGGTGGCGAGAGATCCACGAGGCGGAGGCCCGCGAGGCGTACGGCGTCGACCCGGCGGCGTACGTGGAGCTGGCCAGCCTGCGTGGCGACAGCTCGGACGGCATCCCCGGGGTTGCCGGGATCGGCGACCGGACGGCGGCGCGGCTGCTGGCCCGTTACGGTGACCTCGCCGGCGTCCGGCGGGCCGCGGCGGACGGCGCGGTCGAGAAGGGTGGCCTCAGCGCGCGCCAGGCCGCGTCGATCCGGGCCGCGGCGGACTACCTCGAGGTGGCGCCGCGGGTGATCCGGATCCGGCGGGACCTGCCGCTCGGCGTCACCGCCGAGGAGCTGGCGCTGCCCCGCGAGGTGGCCGATCCGGCCGTCTGGGCACAGCTCGTCGAGGCGTACGGCCTCGGCTCTCCCGCGACCCGGCTGGCCGAGGCCCTCGGCCTCCCGATCAGGAAGGCACCACGATGAGTCACCCCACCCCCGAACCGGCGGCGATCACCCGGATCGCGACCCGCTACGCGAAGCCGGGACACGAACACGAGTACGAGGAGATGGCCCGCGAGATGTTCTCGCTGATGCGGCAGAAGCCGGGCTTCCTCGGTGCCGACCTGATCCCGCCGGAGCAGCCGGGCGATCCGTACCACGTGGTGGTGCGCTACCACGACGACACCGGGTTCGCGGCCTGGGACGCCAGCCCGGAACGGGCCGGGATCCTGGACCGGATGCACGCAGTCGCCCTGGGCGAGCCGGTCCACCGTCGGCTGTCCGGCCTGGAGGCGTGGTTCGAACCGGCGGTGGTGCCGGCGAGCATGAACCCGCCGAAACACCGGATGGCCCTGGTGACCTGGGTCGGGATCTGGCCCACCGCCACCTTCTTCATCTGGCTGCTCAGTACTCTGCCGCTGTTGCCGGGTGGTCTTCCCCTGCTGGCGCCGGTGCCGTTCCTGGTCCGGACCGCCGTGATCACGATCTGCATCACCGTGGCGATGACCTATCTGGTGATGCCGCGCCTGCTGACCCCGTTGTTCAAGGGCTGGCTGGTCGCCGGCGCCCGGAAGGCCGCTGCGAAGCAGCAGACCGAGGCGCGGCCGGCCGGCCGGCAGCCCGACGGTGGGCCGGTGGTCGGGCACTAGATCCGCAAGCGGGACCGGCGAGGATCCCACAGAAACGGAGACGGTGGTGAGCGTCCGGTCCGAACCCGGAGCTCACCACCATCGACGGGGCTGGTCGAACAGGCTCACGACACCTCTGTCGAGGCACCCCGCACCCGTCCGCCCGGACCCTGGTTCCGCCGATCTCCTTGCGGGGATCGCCCCCCGAGCACGCCAGACTCTATGGGTTCGGATCGACCGCGAACAGCCTTGGGGGCGAAAATCCCCCGAATGGGGGGCATGACCTCCGGGACTCAGACGGTGCGCTCGCCGCTGAGATGCTCTGACCTGTCGTCGGCCGCCGCGGACCGCCATCTGTCGGTCCCACCGGCCAGCGGGATACGGACGGTCACCAGCCATCGTCCGTCGTCCACACCGGCATGGAAGAAGCCACCCAACCGGACAGCACGGGCCTCCATGTTCAACAGCCCGTGGTGTCCCCCCGGCCCCAGCGCACTCTCGGGCTGCACGTCGTCCCCCCGCAAGGTGTTGGACACATCCATCGCCACCGCCTCCTCGGTGACCTGGACCGTCATCCCCACCCGGGCGGACGAGGGTGAATGACGCAGGATGTTCGTCGTGCACTCCTGGAGGATCCGGATGCACTCGATCTGGATCGAGGGTGACAGCTCAGCGGCCGCAGCGGCGTCGCCGGTGAGGCTGACCCGGCGTCCGCTGCTGCGCAGTACCGCGACCAGGTCCGACAGCTCCCTGTCGACATCGATCGATGCGACGGCCCTGTCGAGCGGAGCGCGGTCCTCCAACACATCGACGATGTGGTGCATCGACAGGATGGCTTCGTCCAGAGCCGCGCGCACGGCCGAAAGGTCTGTGGTCGCGGTCGACGGTGTGGTCCGTTCACGTGCGGCACCTCCATCGGCCGGATCGGGACCGGTGAGTCTCTGCACCTGGAGGGCGGCACGTGTCAGGGCGTGCCCGATCGAGTCGTGGATGTCCCGGGCGAGGAGCAGCAATTCCTGCTCGTACGACTGCTGCTCGAGCTCCTGCACACGTGCCACCTGGTGGGCGTGCTGCTCACGTTGGAAGAAATATCGTCGTGCGAAGATGCCGATCGATGTGGCCAGGAAGACGACAGCAAGGATGAGCGCCAGGAATTGGTCGCGGTGCGCCGGGACGAACACCGCTGTGGTGGCGGCCACCCATGCTGCCGCCCACACACAGGTGAGCGCCACCCACTTGCGTCCGCCCAGTGCGATGATCGTCAGCAGGCCGGTCAGGATCAGTACCCAGGTCCACTCGTAGTCCGTCCAGTAGAAGCTCAGTGCGATGGACGGCACGGTGGACAGCAGGAACCATCGGGGTGTCCACACCGCGATGAGGAAGGATGCGTACGCGAACACCCAGAGGCTGATGACCTCCAGAGGTGACCTGCCGCTGAGGCCGCCGACAGTGAAGAACACCAGTCCGGTGTCGGCGATGAGAACGGCCCCGATCAGCGCGGTCATGGTGATCTTGAGTCTCCGGTCGGCGCGGCGCATCCCCCAGCCGGGCATCGGGCTCGTGTGCATGGTCTCCATCACCATCCATCAGTATCAGTTGTCGCCTAGGGGCACAGCCACGGCGTCTAGGGGCACAGCCACGGAAAGATAAGGCACGGGTCGGGTGAATCGACGTCGGTGGTCACCACGACCGATGGTGACCCGGGCCACCGTTCCGGTGTCCCCGGAAGCACAGCGACCACGGGCTGGCCCGCGGCCATCCACATGGTGAGTACCATGACGACCAGCTTCATGACTGTTTCCCCCGGATCAGATCATCATCTGCGATGCAGACGTCCGCCCTGACGGATTCCCTGCCGGGCCCTCGATTCCCTGGGCGTGTGCTGCGGATCCTGCTCGTCGAGGTACGAGCCCCTCCCCTGGCATTCTTCCACGACTCGGCGCGACGCGAACCTCACCCGACCAGGGGCGCTTCCCGGACCGGTCCACGCTATCGAAAAGCTAGGCTCATCGGCATGGACAAGATTCTGGTCGTCGAGGACGAGGATGATCTGCGCGCCCTCATGGTCGACCTGGTCCACCGTGAGGTGCCGGTTGCCGACGTCCGGGGCGCCGCGTCCGGGGAGGAGGCCATCGCGGCCTGCGACAAGGAGGCCTGGGACCTGGTGCTGATGGACATCAGGATGCCGGGCATCGGCGGCATCGAGGCCACCAAACGGATCGTGGCCCGTCACCCGGACGCCCGGGTGGTGATGATGACCAGCGTCGAGGACTCCCGCACCGTCCGCCTCAGCGTCGCCGCCGGGGCGCGGGGCTACGTGGTCAAGGGGCTGTCCGGCCGGCTGGAGGCGGTGGTCCACCGGGCACTCGGCGACGTCCCGGTGTCGGCCGAGGCCCTGGACACGCTGATGGACCACGCCCGGCAGACCACCTATGCGTTGACGCCCGGGTTCAAGCCGCTCAGTGCCCGCGAGCGGGAGGTCTTCTGGCTGATGGCCGACGGCCTGTCCAACAAACAGATCGCGCATCGCCTGGTCCTCAGCCCGAACACGGTCAAGGACCACATCACGAGCATCCTGGTGAAGTGCCGGGTCTCCACCCGCGCCGCCGCCATCGTCGCCGCCCGCGAGAACGGGCTGGTCGATCTCACCGAACGGTCCCGGGGTCGGCAGGCCGGGAATCCCGCGGGGTGAGCACGTAGATGGCGTTGGCCGCCATCAGGTTCGCCCAGCGAGCCGGGTAGTCCCGCTGCCGGCCGTCGGGGGTGGACAGCTGGCGTTCCCAGACGTCCAGTCCGACCACGTCGAACAGGTCCTCCAGGTCGGTGAGCGTGGACAGGTGGATGTTGGGCGTGTCGTACCAGGCGTGCGGCAGCTCCTTCGACATCGGCATCCGGCCACGCAGCAGCACCCAGCGGTGCCGCCAGTAGCCGAAGTTCGGCACCGAGACGATGCACCGCGAGCCGATCCGGGCCATCTGGGTCAGCACATCGCGGGGCTTGTAGGTGGCCTGCAGCACGCGGGACAGGATCACCACGTCGTACGATCTGTCGCCGAACTGGTCGAGTTGGTGGTCGATGTCGAGCTCGATCAGCGGGACACCCTTGGCGATGGTGTCCAGCGCCGCGTCGGGGGCGATCTCGACGCCGGTGCCGGTGCAGCCGCGCCGGTCCATCAGGTAGCGCATCAGGCTGCCGTGTCCGCAGCCGAGGTCGAGCACCCGCGAGCCGTCCGGCACGAAGCGGGTGACGACCGTCTGGTCCGGTCGCAGGGTCATCGGTCCGCCTTCCCGGCCGCCCGGTCGGCGGCGGCCCGCTCGTACGCCACCCGCCGTAGGAAGGCCGCCACCGTGCGATGGTAGTCGTCGATGGTCAGCAGGAAGGAGTCGTGCCCCCACGGGGAGCGGATCTCCCGGAAGCTCACCGGCACCCGTTGGCGTTCCAGCTGCCGGACGATGGCCCGGGAGTGGGTGGTGTCGAAGCGCCAGTCGGTGTCGAAGGAGAGCACCAGACACGGCGACCCGGCGGCGGCCAGCGCCGCGGCGGCGTCCTCCTCCGCGAACGGGTCGAAGTAGTCCATCACCCGGGTGAGGTAGAGGTAGGACAGCGCGTCGAACCGGGACAGGAAGACCCGCCCCTGGTGATCGAGGTAGCTCTCCACGGCGAAGTCCACTCCGAAGCCGCGCCGGGCGTCCTCGCCGAACTGGTAGCGGCGGCCGAACTTCTGGTCCATGCCGGCCTCGGACTGATAGGTGATGTGGGCCATCATCCGGGCGATCGACAGCCCGGTGTCGGGGCTGGAGCCGACCTCCAGGTAGCGGCCACCGGCGAACCCAGGGTCGCGCATGATCGACTCCCGTGCCACCGCGGAGAAGGCGATGTTCTGGGCGTTCAGCCGGCTGGACGCGGCGATGATCACCGCGCTGCCGACCTGCTCCGGATACGACAGTGCCCACTGCAGGGACTGCATGCCGCCCATCGATCCGCCGACGACGGACAGCAGGTGGTCAACCCCGAGGTGGGCCAACAGTTCGCGGTGCACGGTGACGAAGTCGGCGATCTGGAGCAGCGGGAAGTCGAGGCCATACGGACGGCCGGTGGTCGGGTCGGTCGACGCCGGTCCGGTCGTGCCCTGACAGCCGCCGAGCAGGTTGTCGGCGATGACGAAGTAGTGGTCGGTGTCGATCGGCCTACCGGGACCGATCATCGTGTCCCACCACCCCGGCCGATGGTCGTCCTCCCGGTGCCGGCCGGCGGCATGGGCGTCGCCGGTGAGGGCGTGGCAGATGAAGACGGCATTGTCCCGGGAGGCGTTGAGGGTGCCGTACGTCTCGTACGCGACGTCGACCTCGGGCAGCACCGCGCCGCTGGCCAGCACGAGGGGGTGGTCCCCCTCGAACAGTCGTACGGTGTGTTGCTCGACGATCCCCACCGAATCCTCGGCGGACGGGGGGCGGGAAGTCATGGTGGGTATTGTGTCACCTCCGCCTCACCGGGGGCCGGGCGTCCGTGAGCCGGAGCGCCGGTGCCCGGACGCCGGCGGCACTCGCTGGACGGCCGGCCCCGCCCGGGTCGATCCCGGGCGCCGACGACCACCGCAGGATCACCCGGCGCGGGGGAGGCCGCCGTGACCGGGCGCCCCTATGCTGAGGCCGACTCAGGCAGGACACAGGGGGGACGTGATGTCGGTGAGTGACGGCAACGCAGGACAGCGGGTGGGCGGCCCCGACCTGGCGTGGTTGCGTCGGGCGGGAATGACGAGCTGGTTGGCCCTCGGGGTCATCGCCCTCGTCGTCGTGTTGGCCGGGGCGGTGAGCTCCATCAGTGGCATCGTGATCCCTGCCGTCATCGCCGTGATCCTCGGCACCGTCCTGGAACCGCTCGTCAGCTGGCTCAGACGCCACAAGGTGTCATCCACGCTGGCGACCGTCACCGGACTGGTCGTGGCGCTGCTGGTGGGTGTCGGCCTGGTCGCTGTGGTGGTCTGGGGCTTCATCCGGCAGCTGCCGGAGATCACCAGGCAGCTCCTGATCGGCTGGGAGTCCTTCCTGCAGTGGGGGCGCAGCCTGGAGATCGATTCCGTGTGGCTGGACCACGCCCGTGCCGCCGTCCAGCAGTATGCGCCGTATCTGGGGCAGGGCGTTCTGGGAGCGGTGACCAGCACCTTCTCCGGCGCGGTGTCCTTCGGGGTGGGCACCTTCTTCTCGGTGTTCATCCTCTTCTTCGTGCTCCAGGACGGCCATCAGTTCCCCGGCTGGCTCGCCCGGGTGACGAAGCTCGACGCCGGGCTGGTCCAGGAGGTGGACGACCTGGTCAAGGATTCGCTGCAGGGCTACTTCAGGGGTGTCGCCCTCACCGCGCTGATCACGGCACCCGTCTTCATGATTCCGCTGCTCGTGATGCGCGTCCCGCTGGCCGTTCCCATCTTCATCCTGTACTTCTTCCTGTCCTTCCTCCCCTACATCGGGCCGTGGATCACCGGTGCATTCGCGGTGCTGATCGCCTTCGGGTCCGGCGGTGCCCTCGCCGCGCTCGTCATCGCTGTCAGCCTGCTGGCGTCCAACGGCACGATCCAGAGTGCGGTCAGTTCCTGGGCACTCGGTTCGGCGCTCGAGGTGCATCCGGTCGCCGTGCTGCTCGCGACGATCGTCGGTGGCACCGCCGCCGGCATTCTCGGCATGATCCTCGGCCCGCCGCTGCTGGCGGCCATCATCCGGTCGGTGACGGCGGTCCGGGCGCACCGGACTGCCGCCACCGAGGACGACGGTGATCCCGCGGCGAACGGGGTCGCTGCGGGGTCGGCTGCCACCGCCTGACCGTCGCGATGATCGACCGGGCGTTTCGGAGGCGAATCGTGGGCCGCACAAAGCACGCTCGACTAGGATGAATGGTCCCCGGTGGCAGTGCGGCCGCTGGGTCGACGGGAGGAGGCAGCCATGTTCGACCACCCGCTGCTGGAGTTCGGTGAGCGCTGTGCCGAGGCCGGCTTCGTGCCGATCGGTGCGCGCGGTGAGCTGTGGCAGGCGATCGGCGCCGAGGAGAGGGCCTGTTCACCTGCGGAGGATCCCACCGAGGGTGTGCTGTCGATCGACGGTGTCGGTCCCGGTCGTTGGGACGGCTGGCACGGCAGGATCGCGACAGTGACCGCCAGCCTCCCGGTCGGCCCGGACCAGATCGATGCCGAACAGCAGGAACTCGTTCGGGAGATGTCGACGATCTTCGGCGATCCCCACGTCCTGACCGGGCAGCGCGACCGCGTCTACCGATGGCCGCTGGAGCAGTGGACAGTCGAGGTGAGCATCGACGGTGTGGAGCGCAACCGGGTGGAGCTCACCCTCGCCGACGCCGAACTCGTGCCGCGCTGAGTCGTGGCCGCCGTGTCCCGGGCCGTCCACTCTGGACGCTTCCGTTCGTCCCTGGACATGTCCACGCGTGCTGACGCGTCTGGGGACATCAGGACGCGTTGGCGCTGAGGGCGCGGGGGTGTGCGGCTTGAGGGTACAGAGGGTGAGCCGCACAGCGGGCCGCGGCCGAGCCGGTCGGCCCCCACCCGCGCGGCGGTCGGAGTCAGGGCGTGACGCCCTGGGAGGCCAGCCAGACCAGCGGATCGGTCGCCGAGTAGGGCGTCAGCAGGCTGCTGCCCCGCGGGTAGTACTCGAAGTGGAGGTGCGGGCCGAAGGTCCGGCCGGTCAGACCGACGAACCCGATGATGTCCCCGGCTTTCACCTTCTGGCCGGGTCGCACCGTCGAGGCGAGCAGGTGGGCGTAGAGGGTGGAGCCGTCGGTGTGGGTGAGGATCACGTGGGTGCCCGCCCAGTCACCGGCCACCGGCACCGTCACGGTGCCGTCGGCGGCAGCGCGGACCGGGGTGCCGATCGGAGCCCCGAAATCGACGCCGGTGTGATAGCTGGCCCAGGTGCCGACCGCGCCCCAGCGGGCGCCGACCGTGTACTGGCCCCTCGCGATCGGCGTCAGAGTCCGGCCGGTGGCGGCGCCGATCGTCCGACCGAGTCGGTTCAGCTCGGCTGGTACCGACGCCGGCCGGCTGCCATCGGCCAGGGGACGGACGAGGGTGCCGTCGGGCAACCGGATCCCCGTGTCGCCGGAGAGCTTGCCCGCCTCGAGGGCAGCCTGCTGGGCCTGGAGCAAAGCGGCCTCGGCCGCGGCCCTGTTCTTCTCGTCCACCAGGCGGGTCTGCTCGGTCCGGATCCCCTTGGCCGCATCGGCCTGGGCGGCCACCCGCTTCGCCTGCTCGCGCGAGGTGTTCTCCCGGGTCTCCTGCTCGGCGCGCGTCTGCTGGTCCGCGACCCGCTGAGCGGCCGAGAGATCGACCAGGGCACGGTCGAAGTCCGGCGCGGCCGGGCCGTTCGCGGCCTTGGCCGCCACCGCGGCGCCCGAGTCCAGGTAGCCCGGGGAACCCTCTGTCGCGGTCGTGGTGACGGTACCGGCCGCCGCCGGCGCCGGGGCGACGGCCGCTCCGGAACCGGACGGTGCAGGCGACGGCGCAGGGCCGTCGCCGGCCGATGACGCGGGGGATGATGATCCGCCATCCGACGACGATCCGCCCGAGCCGGCGGTGACGGCCACCAGATGATCCCCGGGGGCCGGTGCGACCGACCTCACGTCACGGTCGGCGCCGTGGGCGTCGTTGGCCTGGTGGGTGAGGCCGAGACCGCCCGCGACCAGCAGCCCGATCAGTGCGATCGCGACCGCCAGCAGGCCGGCGCGGCCCCATCCGCCGGGCGAGCGTGGAGTGATCGGTTGCGCTCCTGCCATGCCGTTCCCCCTGGGTCGGCGCGGCCCCCCGCCGCGTACGGCATCAGCCTAGAGCGGAGGGGTCGCACGACGGGGGCGCTGAGGAAGAACTGTGGACAAGGTCATCCATCGGTTCACCTGTCCACAGGAACGTGGCGGATCCCACACACGTTCCCCGGCGTCCACCGAACCTCAGCGGTGGTCAGGCCGCATCCGAGGCAGACCGGTCAGGATGCTGCTCCTCGGATCGCTTCTCCTCGGCGATCGCCCGGGCCACCTGACCGGACTCCTCGCGGGCCAGGGTGGTGCGCAGCCGGTCGTACGACACCTCCCAGTCACGCACGGTGCGACCGTAGCTGTGCAGGAAGCTCGGATCGGTGTGCGCGAGCCGCCACATCGTCCGGGCGTCGTCGCGGTCCGGGTCGGACGGATCGGTCTCGATGCGGTCGAGCACCGCAGCGATCCGGATCACCTCACGGCAGGTCTCCCCGGTGACGGTGACCGTGTGGCGCTGGGCCAGCAGTCGGCCCCGGTTCGGCAGCGAGGCGAGCAGGACGGCCGCGGAGACCAGCACCGCCAGGGCGATCGGGATCACCACAGCGGCGGACTGCACGAAGAGGGCGAGCAGACCGCCCAGCACGAGGGCGGCGAGGAAGCCGCGGATGGCCCAGCGTGAGCCCACCTCGATCATCCCTGCCCGGTCGTCGCGGAACAGGGTGGCGTGGATGATGTCCCGCTTCCACCCGGGCAGCCGTGGCTCGCACACCGTGTACGAGCGCTCCAGACCGTCGTCGGTCTCGATCCACCGGGACCAGCCGAAGCGGGTCCGCTCCACGACCGTGGTCGGTCGTCCATCGCGGTCCGGCCGGGTGACGGCCTCAGACCTGAGGGCGGTGTCCATCCGCATCTCCTTGCGTGTCATACCGGGGAAGTTGCACGACAGTTCCACTGTCACATCGGACGGCGGAGCCACGCGAGCGACACGCCGCGCATTCCCCAGTCACATACCCAGTCAACAGCTCCCTCCTTGGTCGACGGTGAGCCCCTCGGTCGAGGGCGTCTCTGCCGTCGGTGTGTCTCGTCTCAGTCGACAGTGAGAACGACCTTCCCGTGCCGGTGCCCGGTGGTGACCAGCGCGAAACCGTCCGCGATCCGCTCCAGCGGCAGCCGGTGACCGACCAGCGGCGCCAGGGTGCCGTTCTCCAGTCCGGCTCCGATCGCCGCCAGGGCCTGCCGGGTCTGGGCCGGGGTGATGTGCCACAGGGCGACACCGAGGATCGCGGCCTCGGTGCGCATCACCAGCCGCGGGGTGATCTCGACCGGCGTACGGGCTCCGACGACCACCACCCGGCCGTTGCGAGCGAGCAGGCCGAGGTCGGCTTCGAGATTGTTGCTGGCGGCCATCTCGATCACCACGTCGATGCCTTCGGGGGTGGCCCGGCGCAGCTCTTCGACATGGTCGGTGGCGCTGTGGTCCACCACGACGTGGGCCCCCTGCCGGGCGGCCAGTGCACGACCCTCCGCGGTGCCGGCGGTGGCCAGCACCCGGGCGCCGTGGGCCCGGGCGAACTGGACGCAGGCCTGGCCGACCCCGCCGCTGGCCCCGTGGACGAGCACGGTCTCCCCCGGGCGGAGATCGGCACGCTGGAACAGCGCCCGATACGCCGTCGCGTACGGCACCCCCAGTGCGGCCCCCTCCTCGTAGCCGACGCTGTCCGGCAGCCGCCGGACGACCCGGGCCTCGGCCACGTGATACTGCGCGAAGGCCCCGTCGCTGGCGGCGAGGATGCCGGCGACGAACACCCGGTCCCCGACCGCCAGCCCGGTCACCTCCGCGCCGATCGCGTCGATCTCCCCCGCAGAATCGAAGCCCGGCACCCACGGCAGCGGATTGTGGAAGAACTCGTAGCCACCCCGCACCATGTAGGTGTCGGCGGGATTGAGGCCTGCGGCACGGACCCGGACACGCACCTGGCCGGGCCCCGGCTCGGGCTTCACGGTGTCGACGTAGCGCAGCACACCGGCGTCTCCGTGCTCGGTGATCTGGACAGCCCTCATGGATATCCCCCTCGTGGACCTGGCCCGGCCTCGGACCCTCCTGACAGCTCCGAGACTAGTCCGTCGCCGGGCGGTGGTGCGGGGATGCTCCGGACCTGTGGTCGACTGGGGACATGACGTCCCCCGGTCGCATCTTCGGTGAGCAGGTGCATCCTCTCGGGTGGGTAATCCTGCTCGTTCTGACGGCCGGGCTGGTGGTGGCGGCCCGCGGCGTGGGGATCCCCTCCCCCGAGATCCTCGCGGCGATGGTCGCAGGCACCGCGGTGGCCCTCAGTGGGCGTGGCCCCCGCCGGGTGCCGCCGCCACTGGCCGTGGCCGGCCAGGCCGTGATGGGGACTGCGCTCGGGGCGATGGTGACCTCCCAGGAGTTGCGGGCGCTCGCCGCGGACTGGGTCGGAGTCCTCGTCGTCACCGTGCTCACCCTGGTGATCAGCTTCGGCTCCGGGTTCCTGCTCGCCCTGCATCCCGCGGTGGACCGGGTCACCGGGGTGCTGTCGATGGCGGCCGGCGGAGCCAGCGGACTGGTGGCGGTGGCCGGCGATCTCGGTGGCGACATCCGGATGGTCGGCACCCTGCAGTACACCCGGGTGCTGCTGATCACCGCGTCGACGCCGCCGATCGCCGCGTACGTCTTCGGTGCCCCGGCCGCGGCGGTGCCGGCCGGTCCGTCGGACGGTGCCGGTGGGGTCCTGGTCGGGATCGGCTGCACGATCGTCGGCCTGCTGGTCGGCCGCGTCGTCCGGGTGCCCGCCGGTGACCTGCTCGGCCCGATGGTGGTCACCGCCGCGGTGGCGATCTGGGGTGGGGTCCCCGCGCCGGCGCTGCCCGGCGTCGTGGTGGCGGTGGCGTACGTGGTGATCGGCTGGACCGCCACCCTCGGGTTCACCCGGGCGGCGCTGGGGACCGTGGTGCGGGTGCTGCCGCTGTCGCTGGGGCTGGTGTTCGTGTTGATGGTGGTCAGCGCGGTGGCCGGAGTGTGGCTGGCGCGGCTGGCCGGGCTGCCCGACCTGGACGGCTATCTCGCCACCACTCCGGGCGGGATGATGGCGGTGCTGGCGGTCGCCGCGGCGTCGGGTGGCAACGTCACGTTCATCACCGGGGTGCAGGCCGTACGGCTGTTCCTGATGTTGGCGCTCACCCCACTGCTCACCGGCTGGCTGCACCGCCATGCCGGCCCGGCGTCGTCGACCCCGTCCGGTCGCGGGAGCGACTGACCGACCCGGCTGTCGGGACCGCACAACGAGGGCGCGGCACGCTTGTCGGTCCCTCACGGCGAGAACACAGGAACCGCCGCGTATCGTTCTACCTACGCGAGCGTAACCGACGCGAGCGTAACCACGCTGTCACCCGAGATCAGAGGTGCCCCTTGAGCCGAGCAACCGAGCAGATCCGCGCCGCCCGAGACCTGCTGCTGTCCTTCCACGGTCGCGTCGACGAGGCCCGGGCCGCCTTCACCTGGCCCGAGATCTCAGGACCCTTCAACTGGGCGATCGACTGGTTCGACGCGGTGGGCCGGGGCAACGACCGCACCGCGCTGTGGATCTGCCAGGTCGACGGTCGCGAGGACCGGTGGAGCTACGACGACATCGTCCGCCGCTCGGATGCGGTGGCCGGTTGGCTGCGGGAGCAGGGACTCGGCAAGGGCGACACCGTGATGCTGATGCTCGGCAACCAGATCGAGCTGTGGGAGGCGATGCTGGCGGTGATGAAGATCGGCGCGGTGATCCTGCCCACTGCCGAGGCCGTCACCAGCGAGGACCTGGTCGACCGGATCGGCCGGGCCGGCGTCCGGGCGGTCATCGCGAACGCCCCGGACACGCCGAAGTTCGCCACCGTCCCCGGCGACTACGTGCGGATCACCACCGCCGCCGCGCACGACGGCTGGATCTCCTTCGCCGACGCGTACGACCATCCGTCCGAGCCGCAGCCGGTGGTCACCGACGCCGACGACCCGGTGCTGCAGTACTTCACCTCGGGCACCACGAAGGAACCGAAGCTGGTCGGGCACACCCAGCTGTCCTATCCGGTCGGTCACCTCTCGACGACGTACTTCATCGGCGTCCGGCCCGGCGACGTGCACCTCAACATCAGCTCCCCCGGGTGGGGCAAGCATGCCTGGAGCAGCTTCTTCGCCCCGTGGATCGCCGAGGCAACGATCTTCGTCTACAACTACCGGCGTTTCGACGCCCACGAGCTGCTCCGGCACATGCGCCGGGTGGACGTCGCCACGTTCTGCGCCCCGCCGACGGTGTGGCGGATGATGATCCAGGCCGATCTCGGTGAGCGGCCCGCTTCCCTGCGGGAGGTCGTCGGCGCCGGGGAGCCGCTGAACCCCGAGGTGATCCGCTCGGTGCAGGAGCGGTGGGGGCTGACCATTCGCGACGGCTATGGGCAGACCGAGACCACCGCGCAGATCGGCAACGTTCCCGGCGAGCCGGTGAAGCCCGGGTCGATGGGCAAGCCGTTGCCGGGGGTGCCGATCGAGATCGTCGACCCGGAGACCGGTGAACCGTCCGAGATCGGTGAGATCTGCCTGCGGCTGGACGCCCGGCCGCTCAACCTGATGCACGGCTACGTGGGCATGCCGGAACTCACCCGGCAGGTGCAGCACGGCGGCTACTACCACACCGGCGATCTGGTGACCCGGGACAAGGACGGATACATCACTTACGTCGGACGCACCGACGACGTGTTCAAGGCCTCCGACTACAAGGTCTCGCCGTTCGAGCTGGAGAGCGTCCTGATCGAGCACCCGGCGGTCGCCGAGGCCGCCGTCGTACCGTCCCCCGATCCGACCCGGCTGGCGGTCCCGAAGGCGTACGTCACGCTCGCCCCGGGCTTCGAGCGCACCCGGGAGACGGCCCTGTCGATCCTGGCGTACGCGCGGGATCACCTGGCGCCCTACCTGCGGGTGCGCCGGCTGGAGTTCGACGAGCTGCCGAAGACCATCTCCGGCAAGATCCGCCGGGTGGCGTTGCGTGGCCGGGAACTGGCGGCCCAACGCGGTGCCCACGCCGAGCCAGGACGCACCGAATACCGCTACGAGGACTTCCCGGAGCTCCGTACGCAGCACTGACGGCTCCGGCGGGGCCCACCCCGGCCGACCGATACGTACGACAGGAGGGGCGGACCGTGGTGGTCCGCCCCTCCTGGTCGGTGATCGGGACTGCTCAGCCCTGGTCGTGGCTGCCGCGGCCGCCGCGGGAGGTGGTGAGCAGGGTGGCCCCGGCCGCGAGGATGCCCAGCCCCAGCAGGCCGAAGACGGCCGCCGGTCCGCCGGTCCGGGGCAGTCGCGCCGCGATGTTCTTCGCCGCGTCGTCGGCGACCTGGGTGGCCGAACCGCCGGTGGTGTTACCCGGTTTCTGTGTTGTCGAGGCGGAGGAGTGGATCGGGGCCGGCGAGGGGCTGGCCGAGGTGGCGGCCACCTGGCCCGTGGCCGCGGCCCGGCCGGCCGGCCACACCGGCGTGGCCGTCGCCGACGGCTTGGCGGTCGGTGAGGACGATGCCGACGGCGAGGAGACGGCAGAGCGGGAGGTCGTGGCGCTCGCCGACGGGCCGCTGGTCGGCAGCCGGTCGTCCCGATCCAGCCCGGTGTCGCTGGCCGAGGCGACGGAGGGATCTGCCCCGGTCAGCGTGCCGGACGTCGAGGTGGTGGTACCGGCCGGGATGGTCGTCGACCCCTCGGTGTAGCCGGTGCCGGCCGCGCCCTGGAACCGGATGATGACCTCGTAGTTCGGCACCTTGCTCCAGCCGGCCGGCAGGTCCAGCCCGGCGCTGAGGCGGCCCTCCGCATCCGTGGTCACCGTCCCCAACGTGGCACCGGTGGTGTCGACCACCGGGAATGCCGTGTTGGCGAGCGGCTTCCCGTTGGCGTCGTAGACGATCCCGCTGAAGTACACCCGGTTGGTCTGCGGGTTGATCACCCAGATCACCCCGGTCACGGTGGCGGGGTTGTCACCGGACGCGGCCGTGCCGGTGCCGACCGATGCGCTCGGGGAGGCCGAGGGGGTCGGCAGCAGGGGCGACGAGCTGGCGCTCGGCGTCGCGGACGGCTTGGCGGAGGTCACCGCAGAGACGCTCGCGGAGGGAGAGGCAGTCGACGAGGGCGAGCTGCTGGCGGACGGCGATGCACTCGGCGACGTGGCCGTCGACGACGGCGTGGGGGTCGAGGTGGTCTGGTTCGAGACCTGGTCGGCGGTCGCCGCGGCCGCTGGGAGCTTGTCGTACTGGTAGAGGTCGTACTGCTTCATGATCTTGATCACAGAGTCCGCGTACGCCGGATCGGTGGCATAGCCGCCGGCGGCGATGGCGCGGATGAACTGGTCCGGATCATCTGTGTGGTCGAACGCCGCCCGGTATCGACTCAGTGACGTCAGCAGGCGACCGTAATCGGAGAAGGAATCCGCGGTGGTCGCGTACGTCCGGAATCCGTCGACGATCGTCGTGGACCCGGACGCGGAGTATTCCTTCGTCTGTAACGAAACGCAGCCCTGTTGGAAGGGGCTCTTCTGCGAGGTGCATTTGATGCCGAAATAGTTGTGATAGGTCCGGGAGAGGGAAGAATCTCCCCAACCGGACTCGAGGATCGACTGTGCCATGGCGACGGCGGCGGGAACCTTGTATTCCCGTTGCACACCTTGGGCGGCGTCGAGCGTCTGCTTGATGTACGTGGAAGGAGCGAGGGCCCTTGCGTACGGGGAGAAGATCGCTCCACCGAACACGAGAAGAACCGACGCCGCAGCGGTCAGGATTACTCGTAGTGTTCGTGCCACGTTGACACCATGGAAAATGTCCTCGGTCGGCGGCAAGTATCAGCCTGAAGCTCAGGTTGAGAGAACAGGGCTCTCCGAGGACCTGTTCCGAGATCGGAAAAGGGCGTCGACCGGCCTCTCTGTGAAGACCTGTCGACGCCCCTGTGAGGGCCTGCGGTGACCGCCGGTGGAGCGGCTCGGACGCCCTGTCAGTTCCCGGCTGCCGGTGAGGTCGCGGCGATCCGGGCCCGCCAGGCGGCACTGGCCCCGGTGTGACCGGCGTACACGACCGAGCCGAGCAGACCGAGCGACACCACGATCACCAGGACCGCCGCGGACACCGGCAGCACGCCGTGCGGCTGCTTCCCACCACGGGAGCGCAGGGCCCACAGCACGGCCGCCAGGACGACCAGCATGAAGAGGATCCCGACGGCCCCGGCCAGGTCACCCAGCTCACTGTGGTCGAGGATCGCCTGCACCTGCGGGTCGGCGCTGCCGCGGCGCGCCACGGTCCCGAGGTCGGGGACCAGCCGGCCGGCCAGCCGCTCACCGCTCTCCTTGGTGACGAAGGCACTCACCCCGGCGACGACCGCCAGCACCACGACGGGCCACTTCAGCACCGGCCGCCAAGAGGGGCGGACGGCATGGGCGATCGCCGCCAGGGCGGCGATCGGTCCGAGCACGACATACGCGTGGAGGACGAGGATGTGGACAGGGAGCCCGAAGATCACGTCGAACATGGCGGCAGCCTAGGCTTCCGGGGGCGGCGGACAGGCCAGGGTCGCCTTACGCGCCGAGCCGAGCTTCGAGGCCCGGGATCGGCGCCGACCCGCGCTGTCGCGCGCCGTTCGCGATCAGTCGAGGGAGCCCGGGAACGGGTCACTGACGTACGTGGGTGCCGGGGCGCCGAGCCGCCAGGCGGCACGCTCGAGGTAGCGGGGCCGACCCTGCTCCCCCTTCCCCAGCTGTGACTCCACCAGGAGGATCCGGTCGGCCACCCAGGCTGGCCCGGTGGGCGCGCCGGGCAGCGCCAGGTAGCCGGAGAGGTCGCGGGCCCGGCTGCTCCGTCCGACAGTGAGGTGCGGACGAAACTTCGCGTCATCCGGATCGGCCCCGGCCGCTGCGGCGGCTCGTCGACAGGCCCCCGCCACCGCGCCCAGCGTGGAGAGTGGACGACGGAGATCCGTACCGTCATTCGTCGGCCGGTCCTGCAGCCCGATCCAGGCGATGTGGGCGGATCCGGCCCGTGGAAAGGCCCCCGGACGAGCCCAGCCCAGCGGCAGCGGCACCGCGCGCGCCGCGAGCCGGGTGATCCGGCCGGCCAGTCGCCGGTACGCCGCCTCGTCGACGGCGGGCAGGAAGACCAGCGTCACATGCCAGGTCGCCGCGGCCATGGTCCGCCACCCGGTCGGCAGCGGGCCGTTCGCCGGGACAGCCAGCCACCGGGTGAGGACCTCCGTCGCGGCCGGGTCCGGCACCAGGGCGAGGAACACCCGCCGGGTGGCGGGCCGCCCCGGAGGATCAACCGGAAGGATGACGGACACCGGACACCACCACGGAGGAACACATCGGGAAGAGGAGGGACTACAGCGGGAAGGTGCTGTGCAGCGCGGAGATCGCCGCGGCGACGCGGCCGGCGTCATCGCCGCGGACGACGATCGTGGTGCCGGAGCGGCCCTCGAGCATGGACGGGTAGGACCCGATGGCCAGGTCGGCGTACGTCTCCGCCAGGGTGCGCAGCTCACCGGCGATGGAGCTCTCCGGACGCTGCACCCGGTAGTCGCGGACGGTGAGTGGGCGCCCGTGGGCCAGGCCGGGCAGCACCGCCTCGACCATGCCGCGGAAGATGATCGGCACGCCGGCCATCACGTGCACGTTGCCGACGGTGAAGCCGGGGGCGCCGGACAGGCCGTTGTCGATCAGGCTGGCGCCGGCCGGCACCCGGGCCATCCGCTGCTCCTCCACCGTGTACGTCATCCCGCGCGCCGCGCAGAAGCCCTGGATCCGGCGCTCGGCCTCGGGATCGATGACGATCGGGACGCCGAACGCCGCCGCGATGGCGTCGGCGGTGATGTCGTCGTGGGTGGGCCCGATGCCACCGGAGGTGAACACGTGGGCGTACGCCCCGCGCAGCGCGTCCACTGCCCCGACGATGGCGTCATGGTCGTCGGGGACGATCCGTACCTCCCGCAGGTCGATCCCGTGCGCGCTGAGTACGCCGGCGAGGTGGTACATGTTCTCGTCGCGGGTACGTCCGGACAGGATCTCGTCGCCGATCACCAGGATGGCTGCCGTGGGGTTGGACACGCCCACGATCCTAGTCAGCCCCCGCCGGCGGGGGCCCGGTGGCCCGCGGCGACGACCTGTCGGGCCCGGTCCACTCGTCCTACCATGAGTCAACGGCCGGGGAACGGTCCCGGGTCCGATCCGGACGGAGTGGACATGTCGGAGCAGGCGATCGTCGTTGTCGGGGCCGGGCTGGCCGGGGCCCACGTCGTCCAGGGGCTGCGGGCCGAGGGGTTCGCCGGTCCGATCACGCTGCTGGGCCAGGAGTCCGAGCTCCCGTACGACCGGACCAAGCTGTCGAAGGAGTACCTGCAGGGTCGGATGGACCGGACCGCCATCCGGCTGCACGACGAGACCTGGTACGTCGATCACGAGGTCGACCTGCGGCTCGGCACGGTCGTCGAGTCGATCGACCGGGCCGCCCGGACGGTCCGGCTGACCACCGGGGAGACGCTCCCCTATCACCGGCTGGTCCTGGCCACCGGCGCGGACTCCCGCCGGATCCCGTTCCCCGGCGCGGACCTGCCCGGGGTGATGGCGCTGCGTGAGCTGGGTGAATCCGATGCGCTGAAGGACCTCTTCGCGGCCGGCGGCCAGCTGGCCGTGGTGGGCGCCGGCTGGATCGGTCTCGAGGTGGCCGCCTCGGCCCGGCAGGCCGGGATGACCGTGACGGTGGTCGCCCCCAACGTGCAACCGCTGGACAACATCCTGGGGCCCCGGATCGGCGCGTACTTCGCCGACCTGCACGTCCGCAACGGCATCGACCTGAGGATGGGGGTCGGCGCCCGGGGCGTCCTGGAACGTGACGGTCGCGCCGGGGGCATCGTGACCGACCACGGCGACATCGCCGCCGATGCGGTGCTGATCGCCGTCGGCGCCGTCCCCCGGGTCGCCCTTGCCGAGCAGGCCGGTCTGGCGGTGGACAACGGGGTGCTGACCGACGAGCGGCTGGTCACCAGCGATCCGGCGATCCTGGCCGTCGGCGACATCGCCAACGCCCACAACACCCTCCTCGGCCAGCGACTGCGGCGCGAGCACTGGGACAACGCCCTGCGCCAGGGCGCACTGGCGGCCCGGACGATCCTCGACCTGGCAGGCACGTACGACTGGCAGCCGTACTTCTACACCGACCAGTTCGACCTCGGGATGGAGTACGTCGGCAACAACCTCGCCAGCGACGAGCCGGTGGTGCGCGGCGCGCTGGAATCGGGTGAGTTCATCGTGTTCTGGCAGCGTGACGGGGTCGTCACCGCAGCGATGAACGTCAACATCTGGGACGTCAACGACACCCTGCGCGGGATCGTCGGCCGGCGGGTGGACCGGGAGCGACTGGTCGACCAGGAGATCCCGCTGGCCGACCTCCCCTGATCGTCCCCGCCCGCTGGGGATTCACCGGGCTTCCGGGCGGATCCGATCCTCCTCGGAGCCGACCAGGGTCGGCCGCAGGGCAGCGACCACGGGCGCCAGCTCCGCGACGTCGGCAGCCTCGGCCAGCGCGGATGTCAGGGCGGATCCGTACGCGCCGCGGGCACCGTCGAGGGCGGCCCGGCCCTGGTCGGTGAGCTCGGCGTAGATACCGCGGCGGTCGTCCGCGCACAGGTAGCGGGCAAGCAGGCCGCGGTGCTCGAGACGGTCGACGAGGCGGGTGGTGGCGCTCTCCGACAGCGCGGTCGCCCGGGCCACCTGGCTCATCCGCAGGTGGTGACGGCCGTGCTGGCGACAGAGCACGTCCAGCAGGGTGTACTCGACCACCGACAGTCCGGCCTCCTCCCGCAGGGCTTGATCGGCGGCCCGCTCGACCCGCGCGTGCAGCTCGGCGACCAACCGCCAGCCCTGGGCGCGCACCTCGGGCGCGTCATCCGGATATCCCACTGTTCCACCTCCCTGACCTCGGCCCTCGACCCGTGTTGCACCCGAAGGTACCCCGCGTGTGCAACAACTGCCAGCTCTGACCCCAGGGGGCCGGATCCGGTTGCCACCCGCGAGCCCTCCTTCCGCTGCGCGCGGATAAACTGACGGTGAACCGTTCCCGGTCCAGGATGACGACAACGGAACTGATCGACGCGCTGCGTCACCACTGACCGGCATCGCCCGATCGGCGCCGGCCCCACCGCCCGGCGGCCGGACCCGTCGACGATGTCGGAACCAGGCCCTGTTTCCGATGATCCGGAGGACGACATGCACGATCGTGCGGGTCAGGTCCACGCACGCGTCACCCCCACCGCCGTCTCGCCGGCGCCGCGGAACGCCGCCATCGACGCCTACCGAGGCATCGCGGTGCTGGTGATGGCGGTGGGCAACCTCGGGCTGGGGGTCCGCTGGGTGCCGGCGGCGCTGAAGCACGCCACCGACATCGGCTTCACCATCGCCGACGTCGTCGCCCCGATGTTCATGCTCTCGATCGCCCTCGTCGTCGGGCTACGCGTCGAGGGGTGGCGGGCCGCCCCGGACAAGCGGCCGATCCGCGGCCGGATGGCCCGGCGCGGGCTGATGCTGCTCGGGTTGGGCGCGGTGATCAGCGGCGGTCAGGCGCTGACCGTGGCCGCGGGCCCGACCGCACTGTCCTGGGGCGTGCTGCAGGCGATCGGCGCCGCGACCCTGCTGCTGCTCCCGGTGGTGCTGCTGCCCGCCTGGGCGCGGTTGGCGAGCGGGGTGGGCTGTCTCCTCGTCTACCAGGTGCTGCTCGATCGCTTCTTCCTGCAGGCGGTGCTGCAGATCTCCTTCGACAGCATCCTCGGCACCCTGTCGTGGGGTGGTTTCTTGATGATCGCGAGCGCGGTCGCCGAGCAGTGGCACCGGACGCGGGGGGCGGTGCGACGTACGGTGCTGCTGGCGACGGTCGGCTTGGGGTCGGCGCTGCTGGCCTGGGGCCTCTCCCCCTGGATCCCGGTCTCGAAGAACCGGGCGTCGCTCACGTACGAACTGCTCGCCCTCGGGCTGTGCCTGCTGCTCTTCGCGATCGTCGCTGCGATCCTCGACGGCCACCCGCACCGTTGGCACTGGCTGCAGAGCCCGGGGCGTCATCCGTTGCCGCTCTACTTCGCCCACCTGATCACCATGGCCTTCCTCACCCTGCCCGGGGTGGACGGCTGGTATGCCGGGGCGCCGGTGTGGCTGACCCTGGTACAGGCGGCGGTGATGGTCGCGGTGCTGCTGACGGTGGCTGCGGTGTTCGATCGGCGTGGCTGGTCGCTGCGCCTCTGAGCGGTCGTCGTCCCGTCTCCTCCGCCGGCCGGCCGGGTCCCCTCGGGAGGATCCCCCGGTCATCCCCGAGCGGCGTCGTCACCGGTTCCGGTCGGAGCCGGGGCAGGACTAGGGTCGACCCGGACAGCGCCGGATCAGGCCGTCAGGTCTCCCAGCTGATCCACAGCTTCGCGCAAGACTGCGCATATGGAGGCGGAGCACGATCCGTGCGCCACGGAGGGACCTGACGGAAGGTCGTAGGAACACATGGGTGAGACTTCAGCCGAGGGATCGGCCGCGACATCGTCGACCACGGGCCGTGCCCCGGACCGGCGACGGCGTCGCACGATCATCATCGTGGTGTCCGTCGTGGTCGTCGTGGCCGTCGTCGTGACGACGATCGCCCTCGCGCTGCGCCCACGTCGGGCGGCGCCGACGGTCGCCTCGTCGACCTACACGGTGCAGCCGTCCTCGCTGACCCGATCGGTGACCGCCTCCGGGACCTTCGAACCGGTGCAGCAGCTGTCGGTGAGCTTCCCTGCCTCCGGCACCATCACCGACGTCAGGGTGGCCGTGGGCGACAAGGTGTCCAAGGGCCAGGTGTTGGCCACCGAGGACTCGGCGGCACTCGGCGCGGCGCTGCAGAGCGCCCAGGCCTCCGTGGACTCAGCCCAGGCCCAGGTCGACGCTCTCACCTCGTCGGCGACGACCGCGCAGCGGACCGCCGCCCAGGCCACGCTCGCCTCCGACCGGGCCAAGCTCACCCAGGCGCAGGCGAACTACGACGGTGCCACTCTCACCGCGCCGATCGCCGGGACCGTCGCGGTGGTGAACATCAGCAAGGGCGGCGTCGCCTCCGGGACCGGCGGTGGTTCCGGATCGAGCGGGTCGTCCTCCGCTGCGGGCTCCGCAGGGTCCGGATCGTCGGGGTCGGGGTCCGGCGCGGCGGCCGCCGCGGCCGGCAGTTCCTCGTCCAGCACGTCCGGTGACGTGGTGGTGGTCGACACCTCCTCCTGGCAGGTCGACGCCTCGGTAGGCGCCGCGGACCTCCCCTCGGTGAAGCCCGGTCAGGCGGTCACCGTCACCGCACCCGATGGGCGTACGTCGCTGACCGGCTCGGTCAGCAGCGTCAGCCAGGTCGCCACCGCCAGTTCGTCGTCCACCAGCGGCACCTCCTCGGCCACCTTCCCGGTGGTCGTCGACGTGACCGATCTCAAGGGCGCCCAGTTGTTCATCGGCAGCACCACCACGGTGTCGATCGCGGTGGAGCAGCTCGACAACGTCCTCGCCGTGCCGACCACAGCGATCGTCCAGGCGAACGGCCACCCTGCGGTCCGGGTGGTGTCGAACGGCGCCACCACGGAGCGGGCGGTGACCCTCGGCGCGGTGATCGGACAGCGCACCGTGGTGACCGACGGACTGACCGCCGGTGACACGATCGTCGTCCCCGGGGTCGGCGGCGTACGCGGCACCGCCAGCGCCTCGCCCGGAGCCACCGGCCAGCGCGGATCGGCCAGCGGCGGAATGTTCAGCCGGGGCGGTCGGTGATGGCCCCGATCCTGTCGCTGCGTGACATCCACAAGACCTACTCCAACGGATCCATCTCGCTGGAAGCCCTGCGCGGCATCGACCTTGATGTCGAGGAGGGCGACTACGTCGCGATCATGGGCCCCTCGGGGAGCGGCAAGTCGACGCTGATGCACATCCTCGGCTGCCTCGACATCGCCACCTCCGGCCGCTACCTGCTGGCCGGGCGGGACGTCAGCACGCTGTCGGAGAAACAGCTGGCGGAGGTGCGCAACCGATCCATCGGGTTCGTCTTCCAGCAGTTCAACCTGCTGCCGAGCATGACCGCCCTGCACAATGTCGAGCTGCCGCTGGTCTACGCCGGGGTCGGCCGGGCCGAGCGGAACGCCCGGGCCCGGGAGGTACTCGAGGCCGTCGGGCTGGCCGACCGGATGGCGCACCGCCCCGGTGAGCTGTCGGGCGGCCAGCAGCAGCGCGTGTCGATCGCCCGGGCGCTGGTGAACAATCCGGACATCCTGCTCGCCGACGAACCCACCGGCAACCTCGACTCGGCGTCCACCGAGGACGTGCTGGACCTGCTGTCCGGACTGCACGCCCGGGGCCGCACCATCATCCTGATCACCCACGAGCACGATGTGGCGTTGCGGTCGGTGCACCAGTACTCCATCCGGGACGGGCTGCTCAGCCCGCTGGAGACGGGAAGCCTCGCATGATGGAGTTCCGCGAGACGCTGCGGACGGCGATCACCGCGATCCTCGGCCGCAAGCTGCGGTCGGCACTGACGATGCTCGGCATCCTGATCGGCATCGCCGCGGTGATGCTGACAGTGGGCCTGGGCCAGGGTGCCCAGGCGGCGATCACCGGCCAGATCAACGCATTGGGCTCCAACCTGTTGATCGTCACCCCCGGCAGCAGCACCAGCCTGACCGGCGTCCGTGGCGGCGCCGGCAGTGCCACCACCCTGACCCTGGACGACGCCACCATGCTGGCCGACCGGGCGGTGGCCCCCGATGTGCAGGCGGTGGCGCCGGTGGTCCAGACCTCGACCTCGGTCGTCGCCGGCGACACCAACTGGACCAGCACGGTGGTCGGCACCACGCCCGACTGGACCACCGTCCGGGCCCGGACCGTCACCGAGGGACGCTTCTTCACCACCGACGAGAACGCCGCCCAGGCCCCGGTCGCGGTGATCGGGTCGACCACCGCGACGAATCTCTTCGGCACCCGCTCCCCCGTCGGGCAGACCATCCAGGTGCACGGCGCCACCCTCACGGTGGTCGGCGTGCTGAACACCGCCGGTAGCTCCATCACCGGCGACCAGGACGACCAGGTGATCGTCCCGATCGCCACGTTCACCCAGCGGATCCAGGGCACCACCGGGCTCAGCGTGTCGACCGTCTACATCTCGGCGGCCAGCCAGGAGGCGCTGTCGGCGGCGTACCAGGAGACCGACGCCGCCCTCAACACCGCGCACAGGACCACGCCGGACACCGCGGACTTCGCGGTCGCCTCCCAGCAGACGCTGGTCAACACGGTGGCCACCACCACCGCGACGTTGACCGCCCTGCTCGGCAGCGTGGCGGCGATCTCGCTGTTGGTGGGCGGCATCGGGGTGATGAACATCATGCTCGTGTCGGTGACCGAACGGACCCGGGAGATCGGCCTGCGCAAGGCCCTGGGCGCCACCCCGGCGGCGATCCTGCGGCAGTTCCTCGCCGAGGCGAGCCTGCTCGGCCTGCTCGGCGGACTCGCCGGCGTGCTGCTGGGGCTGGGCGGGGCCGCAGCCCTGTCCCAGGTGGTGAAGTTCCAGGTCACGCCGTCCTGGCCGGCCACCCTGGTGGCCCTGGGGGTGTCGTTGCTGATCGGTGTGGTGGCCGGGGTGTATCCGGCCGCGCGGGCCGCGCGGCTCGCGCCCATCGACGCCCTGCGGACCGAGTGAGGGGACGTACGGCATGAGCGCACGCAATCGTCGAGGAGGAAACACGATGAACCGACGCCGGATGGTGATCGCCGGGGTGGTCGCCGTCGCGGTGGTGGGGGTCGCGGCCACCGCGTACGCGATCAACTCCTCCGGCAGCTCGGCGTCGGATCGCTACCGGACGACCACCGCCACCCGCGGTGACCTCACCGCCACGGTGAGCCTCAGCGGCTCCCTCACGCACGTCGACTCGGTCACCGCCGCGTTCCCCGCCTCGGGCGTGGTGACCTCGGTGTCGGTGCACGCCGGCCAACAGGTGACGGCCGGCGACACCCTCGCCACCATGGACACCACCCCGCTGCGCGCCGCCCTGCTCGAGGCCCAGTCCCAGGTGGCCGCCGCCCAACTCGCGATCGAGCAGGACCGCACCGCGATCGACACCGCGACCCCCTCGGCCACCGCACAGGCCGGCAGCACCGGCCAGGGCAGCGCCGCATCGGGGTCCGCGGCGACCGGGACCTCCGGGGCCGGGGCTACCGCATCACGTACGGGTGCCACCTCGACCGGTGGATCCACCTCCGGAGCGGGCGGCTCCACCGGCGCGAGCAGTGGCGCGGCGAGCAAGGTAGCGGCCTCCCAGGCGGAGGTCACCAAGGCCCTGGCCGCGGTCGATGAGGCGCAGCAGGCGGTCAACAGCTCCTGCACCGAATTCCTGTCGGGTCTGGGGCAGGGCACAGCGGATCCGGGGCCCTCGGCCGCACCGGTGGCCGCTCGGACCACGCCGTCCCCGAGCCCGGACGAGTCGGCAGGCACCACCCCGCCGTCGTCGTCGGCTCCCGCCGCCGGCCAGCCCTCCTCCGCGCACGCATCCACGCCCACCGGTGCTGGCTCGGTGTCACCCTCCCTGTCTGCGTCGCCCGCTCCGACGTCTTCGAGCATCGATCCGAAGGCGCTCGAGACCTGCATGACCGCTCTCAGCGCCCTCAGCGAGGCACAGCACAAGGCGGCCCTCACCCTGGATGCCGGTGCCACGGCGCTCACCCAGCAGGCCCAGAGCCAGGCCCAGAGTCAACAGTCGGCCGCCACCCGGACCACCGGCTCGACGACCGTCCCGTCCACCGCGGCCCGGTCCGGTGCCACCGCCGGCCAGTCCGCCCAGTCGGGTCAGGGGGGCACCGGCGCGACCTCGCCCCAGGCGAAGCTGCTCGCCGACCAGGGCACCCTGGCCGTCGCCCAGCAACAGCAGACCCAGGCGCAGAACAATCTCGATGCCGCCAGCCTCACGGCACCGATCAGTGGCGTCGTCGGTGCCGTCGACCTCTCGGTCGGCAACCGGGCGACGCCGACGAAGGGCATCGTCATCATCGGCCCCGGCGCCGCCCAGGTGGACGCCACCGCCTCACTGGCCGACCTGCAGCAGGTCACGGTCGGTGACCACGTGCAGGTACGTACGGTCGGCTCTTCCACCGCACTGGACGGCTCTCTCACCGCGGTCGGCGCGCTGCCCTCCAGCGGCGCCGGCACCGACGCGCCCAGCTACCCGGTGGTGGTCAGTGTGCCGAGCGGCGCCGGCGGGCTGCCCGAGGGAGCCCCGTCGACCGCGTCGATCGTGACCACCTCGCTGAACAGCGCCCTCGTCATCCCCTCCTCGGCGCTCACCACCAGCTCCACCGGGGCGACCACGGTCACGACGTTGGCCGACGGCGCCACGCGTACGGTCGACGTCTCGGTGGGCGCCCGAGGACAGGGCCGGGTGCAGATCCTCAGCGGGATCAGCGCCTCGGACGTGATCGTCCTCGCCGATCTCACCGCGCCGCTGCCGGACACGAACCTCAACAACGCCCGCCGGGCCCTGGGCGGTGGGTCCGGTGCCCAGGGCGGTGGGTCCGCCTCCGCCGGCGGCGGCTCCGGTGCCGCAGGTGGTAACTCCGGTCCTGCTGCGGGCGGCGGCTCCGGTTCCGGCGGGTAAGCCGGCGACGCCGGCCGGCGGACGAGCGGTCGGGGCCCGCCCGGCGCGGTCGCGGCGACATGCCTCAGGGGATCGTGTCCAATGGCCAGCGCTCCCCCGTCCCGCTGTCGATCAGGGCGGCACCGACGACCCGGACCGTCAGCGGCAACGCGTCGGACACCGCCCGAGCCACCAGCGGCAGCTGGGCCTCCTTGGCCCGGGTGGCCAGCGACACGTGCGGCACCCACGCCCCGCGGGCGTAGTGCCGGTGGAGGTCGGCCCCCGTTCCGGTCACCGCAGCGGCGACCGTCTCCTGGCGCCGCGCGACGTCGGCCGTCACCGAGGCGGCCAGCGCCGCCCTGCCGCGGGAGAAGGCGAGCATGCCGTGGAACTCCACCGGGAACCCTCCGGCGTCGGGCAGCGCGCCGATCCACCCGCGTACCCTCGCCAGCTCCCAGCGCACCGCCACCGCGTACGACAGGTGCGGCAGATGGTGCCCGTGGGTGTGGGTGAGCAGGGTGGACACTCCCTCGCCTTCGAGCCGGGTCCAGATCTCACGGATGACGCGGTCGCCCTCCCGGTCGAAGAGCAGACACACGGCGAGGGACATGGCCTCATCATCCTCCGGCCGGCTGCACGTGACAGGCGATCGACCGGGCGGAACGCAGATGGGGTGCAGCGACGGTGGGGCTCAGATGTTGGCGGAGTCCGCCGGCGCCTCGTCGGCGAGGGTCTGGTCGCCGGTGAGCTGCTGGTCGACCTCGCAGTGCAGATCGAGGGTGTAGGCCGTCATCGACAGCGAGCCGTACGCGTAGCCGTCGACCAGCACCTCCGGTCCGGCGCCGGCGACTCCGGCCAGACCACCCAGGTACAGCAGCGGCAGGAAGTGGTCCGGGGTCGGCACCGAGGCGGCGAAATCTCGGTGGTCGGCCAGCCGGGCCAGACCGCTCGGGTCCTCGAGGACGGCTGCCTTGGCGTCCTCGTTGAACCGCCGCGCCCAGTCGAACCCATGGTCCGGCTGCTGCCAGTCGATCGCCCTCAGGTTGTGCACCACATTGCCACTGGCCAGCACCAGCACCCCGTGCTCCCGCAAGGAGGCGAGCCGGGCGCCCAGCGCCAGGTGGTAGTCGAGCGGCTTGCCCGCGTTCACGCTCAGCTGCACCACCGGGATGTCGGCGTCCGGGAAGGCGTGCACCAGGACCGACCAGGCGCCGTGGTCGATCCCCCACGAGTCGCTGTCGGCACCGACCCACATCGGGTGCACCGCGTCGGCGACCTCGGTCGCCAGTTCGGGCAGACCCGGGGCGGGGTACTCGACCTCGAACAGCCGGCGGGGGAACCCGTAGAAGTCGTGGATCGTCCGTGGTTTCGGCATCGCCGTCACCGCGGTCGCCTGGATGTACCAGTGCGCCGAGATGACCAGGATCGCCCGTGGCCGAGGCACCGCGCGGCCGAAGGCCCGCCAGGCCCCGCTGTAGCGGTTGAGTTCCAGCGCGTTCATCGGCGTGCCGTGGCCGACGAAGGCCGCGGGCATCAGGTCCGGCGCGGTCTGTGCACTCATGGGGTCCTCCGAGGTCGTACGACGTGGTCCGGAGACCAGGGTAGTGCGGTGACCGGGGGCGGGAACGGAGGTGGGTCGGGCGGCACGGCGGCCGTCGGGGACGACGGCGTCGGTGGCACCGAGGTGGGCCGCTGCGCCGGTCTGCGGAACACTGTTCCCATGACACCCGTACCGGAGTCAGGTCCCGCCCCGGAGTCGACGCCTGCGCCGGGATCCCTCGGCCGGCACCGCCTGTCCCCCCTGCTCCCCCGCGACACGGAAGAGCAGCACCGGGTCGCGTCGCCGCTGGAACTGCTGTTCGACCTGACCTTCGCGGTCGCGTTCGGGCTGAGCGGCACCCAGTTCGCCCATTTCCTGGCCGAGGGCCATGTCGCCACCGCGCTGCTCGGTTTCGCGATCGCCGGTTTCGCGATCGTCTGGGCGTGGATCAACTACTCCTGGTTCGCCTCCGCCTATGCCAACGACGACTGGGCGTTCCGGCTGATGTCGATGGCGATCATGGTCGGTGTGGTGGTGCTGGCGCTGGGCATCCCGCCGATGTACGAGTCGTTGGAGTCGCCGCATTTCGACAACCGGACGATCATCCTGGGCTATGTCGTGATGCGACTGCCGCTGCTGGCGGGCTGGGGACGAGCCTGGGCGGTGGACGTGCTGCGCCGCCCGGCGATCGCGCTCTACATCGGGTCGATCCTCGTCGCCCAGGCCTGCTGGATCGTCGTCGCGGTGCTGCCGTTGACTGTCACCCAGACGCTGTGGTGCACGGTCGGGCTGGTGGTCATCGAAGTGTCCGGGCCGTTCCTCGCCGAACGTCGGGCCGCCACGCCGTGGCATGCCCACCACATCGTCGAGCGGTACGGGCTGCTGCTGATCATCACCCTCGGTGAGGGGGTGATCGGCACTGTCGCGGCACTGTCGGCCCTGATCGACCGGGAGCACTGGACCATCGAGGCGGTGCTGGTCGTGGTGGCGGGCATCGGGCTCACCTTCGGACTGTGGTGGGTGTACTTCGCCGTCGACACCGCGCAGATCCTGCACCATTACCGGGAACGCTCCTTCCTCTTCGGCTACCTGCACCTGCCGCTGTTCCTGACGGTCGCGGCCACCGGCGCGGGACTGCATGTCGCCGGGCTGTGGGTGGCCGGCGAGTCCTCGCTACCGCTGCCCGGGGTGGTCGGCGCGGTGGCCGTACCCGTCCTGACGTACGTCGCGCTGGTCAACGGGATCTACGCCCTGATGCACCGCGGTGGCGAGGGCGGGCATGCCCTCTTCCACACCATGGTCTTCGTCGTCACCGCGCTGGTGATCGGCGCCGCGGTCGTGCTGGCGTACGCCGGGGTCTCGTTGGGCTGGTGCCTGGTCGTCGTCATGCTCGGGCCGCTGGTGACGGTCCTCGGTCTGGAGACGGGTGGCTTCCGGCACATCGAGGCCGACCAGGCGGCACTGCTGGCGAAGGCCCGCTCCCGACACGAGGACTGAGCCGCACGGACCGTCAGCGGCGCGGCGGACGGGCTCGGCTCAGACGACGCGCAACTCCTTGGGGACCGCCTTCAGTGCCTGGGAGACCGGGCAGTTCTCCTTCGCCCAGTCGGCCTTGGCGGCGAAGTCCGCGTCACTGAGACCGGGGACCACGCCGTGCACGGTGACGGTGATGCTGGTGATCCCGGTGCCCGGCACGAAGCTGACGTCGGCGCGGGTGTCGATGCTGGTGGGCGCGTGGCCGTCCTGGGCCAGCGCATTGCTGAGGGCCATGCTGTAGCAGGTCGCCAGCGCGGCGCCGAGGAGTTCCTCGGGATTCGTGGTGCCCTGTCCGGGCTCGGCCCGCCGTGCCCAGGTCACGTCGAACGTCGCCTGCCCGGAGGTCGCCAGCTCCGTACGGCCGTTGCCGTCGAAGAGGCCGCCCTCCCAGTGCGTGGTGGCGGTGCTGACACTCGGATTCGCCATCGGAACACTCCTTGATGTCAGGGCGTCTGTCGGCGTCGAAGGCGCCTCTGGACGAGCCTAGCCCGGCCGGGACGTTCTGGACAGGACCCAGGATCCGCGGGAGCCCCTTGTACCCGGGCGCGCCGCACGTGTTACTGTCTATGTTGTACATGTACAGTAGGTCTATCGCGGTGGGCCGGTCGACGAGGAGGGACGCCTGTGCGGATCGTGCTGTCGGAGACCACCGGCGTCCCGTTGTACGAACAGATCGTGGAGCAGCTGCGCCAGCAGATCATCACCGGTCGGCTCACCGCGGGCGAGCCGTTGCCGTCGTTACGCAGCCTGGCCAAGGACCTGCGGGTCAGCCTGATCACCACCACCCGGGCCTACAACGAGCTCGCCGCGGCAGGGCTGATCGTGAACGTGCCCGGGAAGGGGTCGTACGTGGCGACGGTCGACCCGGTGGCCGCCCGTCGCCAGGTGGTCGAGGCGGCCCGTGCCGATCTCGCCCGAGCGGTGGCGACCGCGCGCGGCTCGGGTCTGGTCGCCCTGCCGGAGTTGGTGCAGATCCTGGAGGAGGAGTGGAACCGATGAACGCATCGGACGTCGTGATCGACATCAAGGGGCTGCGGAAACGGCGGGGAGAGTTCGTCCTGGGCCCGCTCGACCTGGCAATCCGCCGTGGCTACGTCACTGCCCTGGTGGGGGTCAACGGGGCAGGGAAGACCACCCTGCTGCGGAGCCTGCTGGGCCTCGTCCACCCCGATGCGGGGACGGTGCGGCTCCCCGATCCCGGGCGGATCGGGGTGGCGTTCGACCACCCCTTCCTGGTGCCGGACTGGACCGTACGCCAGGCCGCCGCTGCCGTCCGGGGGTTCCGCGAGCGCTGGGACGAGGCCTACCTGGCCGCCCTGTGGCACCGCTTCCGGCTGCGCCCCGAGGAGAAGGTCAAGGACCTGTCCCGCGGCGAGAGCGGAAAACTGATGGTGGCCCTCGCCCTGGCCCACCACCCCGACCTGCTGATCCTCGACGAGCCGACCAGCGGGCTGGATCCAGCGGCCCGCGCCGACCTGATCGACGTGTTGCGCGAGCATCTGATCGAGGAGGGGCGCAGCCTGCTCTTCTCCACCCACATCACCGCCGACCTCGAAGGGTTCGCCGACGACCTGGTGCTGATCGACGCCGGCCGGGTGACGTACGCCGGGCCGGCCGAGGAACTCACCGAGACGTACGCCGTCATCCGCGGTGGCGCCGACGAACTCACTGCCGAGACGGCGGCGCTGGTGCACGGGCTGCGGCGCAGTCCCCAGGGCTTCACCGGCCTGGTCCGACTCGCCGACTCAGCCGCCTTCGACCACCGCGTCGTGCTGGAACAACCCACCCTCGACCAGGTCGTCGTCGGCCTCGGTCGCCATGACCCCCGGGAGAGCTGACGATGTCCACCGCCCTGCGTTTCGTCGGCCTCGACCTGCGGGCCCTCCGGCCGTACGCCAGGGGACTCGCCCTGACCCTGGTGATCATGACCGTCTTCACCGTGCTCCCGTCGCGCAACCCTTACGCCGTGCTTCCACCGCTGATGCTCGGTGCGGTCATCGTGGGACCCCAGTACCTCTTCGCCGCCGACGAACGCTCCGACCTGGACACGCTCTACACGGTGCTCGGTGTCCCCCGTCGCGCCGTCGTGGCGGGCCGCTATCTCACCGTTGCCCTCCTCGAAGCCGTCTTGACCCTGCTCGGCCTCGCCACCACGGCGATCGCGGCCGCCGCACTGCGCGTTCCGCTGGAGCTGTCGATCGTCGCCGGGATGACGATGATCGCGGTCGCCGTCCTCTGCCTGGTCTTCGCCTGTCAGCTGCCGCTCTTCTTCGCGGTCGGCTACACCGCGGCACGACCGTACGTGTTCGTGGTGCCGATCGTCGCCTTCGTCGGCGGCTTCCTCGTCCTCGGGGCGGGGCTGGTCCCCGACGCCGGGCCCCTGCTGCTGAGTGCGCTGCAGCACTTGGGTACCGTGCCGGCCGGCGTGCTGACGATCGCCGTCAGCGCCGGGCTACTGGTCGCCTCCGCCGAGCTGTCCCAGCGGTTGTACGCCCGCCGGGATCTCTGACGCCGGATCGCGGACCGACGGGCCGATCAGCTCCTCCCGGCCCCGCCACCATCGGTGGACGGACCGGTCGGCGACACCGGACGATGGCGCTCGACGAGATCGGCGGCCAGCTCGTGGACCAGCGCCCGCGCCGCGGGCGGTGCGACCACCTCGAGATGGTCGCCGAACTGCAGGAGCTGTCGCACCGACTCCAGCTCCCGATAGCCGATGCGGACGGTGTGCCAGCCGGCCGCGGCCGGACCGACGTCCAGGATCCGGCTGCCGAGCACCCGCCGGGCGAGGTCGAGGCGGGTCTCCCGCAGCCGGGCGGTGACCACCACCGACCCAGGGCGCTCCGTACGCCGGCGCAGCTCGGCCCACACCGACCGCAGGTCGCAGCCCGGTCGGGTCCTGACGGGCTCCGGCAGGACCTCGTACCCCTCGAGGCGGTCCAGGGCGAACAGCCTGGGTTCCCCCGCCTGGTCGGCGACGAGGTACCACCGACCCGCTTTGGTGGCCAGACCGTACGGATCCACCACCCTGGCGACCGCACGCTGCGCGCCACTGCGGCGATAACGCAGCCGGAGCCGGGGGCGGGTCCGCAACGCGAGGGTCAGCTCCGCGACCGGGGGCGCGTGCCCCTCCGGCGCGAGCCACCCCGCATTGTCCACCACGATCAGGTCGGCAAGGCCCGAGCCGGGGTGAGCTCCGCCTGACCGGCGGGCGGCGATCTTGCGGGTGGCCGTCTCGTGGGCGGCGGCCAGCTCGAGTTGCTCGCGTTGGGTGGCGTCCAGTCCCGCGGTGAGCACCGCCTCCATCTCCGCGGGGTCGAGATGTGAGACGTTGAGGCGGGCCCCCGGCAGCAGCACAATCCCCCCACGGCGTCCGCGTTCGGCGTAGACGGGCACCCCCGCCGCGGACAGCGCCTCCACATCACGCAGGATCGTCCGGCGGGACACCTCGAGCCGGTCGGCCAACTCGACCGTCGTCATCCGCTGCCGCGCCTGCAGGAGCAGCAACAGCGAGAGCAGCCGGGCAGACTTCATGGTCACATCATCCGGGAAAACATGACAGGTTCTGACGCGATTCGCCGATTTCCTTGGTGGCGTATCCATCGATCACCAGCAGGAGGCAACTGATGTCAGCACCCAATCTCTTCCTCGTCTACGTCCGGGACGCCGCAGTGGCGACCCGCTTCTACAGCGATCTCTTCGAGATCCAGCCGGTCTTCACCAGCCCGCGGTACGTCGCCTTCGAGGCCGCGCCCGGAGTCCTCTTCGCGCTGTGGACCGGCCGCAGCGAACACGCCACGCCCTCGACGCCGCGCACCTCCGAGGTCGGCCTGATGATCCCGGGATCCGCGGCGGCGATCGACGCGCTGCACGTCCGGTGGGCGGCGAAGGGCGTCGCCGTCGTCGAGGAACCCCACGACGAGGTGTTCGGTCGTACGTTCGTCGTCGCCGACCCGGACGGCAACCTGATCCGCGTCTCGCCCGTCGACTGAGTCCTGACGGTGAAGCTCGGCGAGGTCTGCCCGGCCGAGGAGTAAAAGCCCGAGGATGGTCACCATGAGGATCATCTGCGCCCCCGACTCGTTCAAGGAGTCCATGTCGGCGGCCGAGGCTGCCGCGGCGATGGCCCGCGGCGTACGGCGGGTCCTGCCGGAGGCGGAGATCGTCCAGGTGCCGTTGTCCGACGGCGGCGAAGGATTCCTGGAGTCGCTGGCGGTGGCGCTGGATGCCCGACGGATCCAGGTCGAGGTGCCGGACGCCCTCGGTCGGCCCGTCAGAGCGGAGTTCGCCTTCACCGACGACGGCCTGGCCGTGATCGAGATGGCCCGAGCCGCCGGGCTGGAGCAGATCGCGCCCCCGGAGCGGGATATCTGGCAGTCGTCGACCGCGGGCGTCGGGTGCCTGGTCGCGGCCGCCCTCGACACCGGGGCCACCCGCCTCGTCATCGGCCTCGGTGGCTCCGCCACCAACGACGGCGGCGCCGGACTGCTCGATGCCCTCGGCGTCCGTTACCTGGACGCCGAGGACCGGCGCCTCTCCCCCACGCCGGCCGGGCTCGCCCCGTCGCGACGGTCGATGCCTCCGGGCTGGATCCGCGCCTCGGCACCGTCGAGGTGGACGTGGCCTGCGATGTCGCCAACCCGCTGTGCGGGCCGGACGGTGCCTCGGCCGTCTTCGGTCCGCAAAAGGGTGCCACCGCCGAGGATGTGCCGGTCCTGGATGCCCTGCTCGCGCGACTGTCGCGACTGGACGGTGGCACGGACGTGGCGGGGCGACCAGGCGCCGGGGCGGCGGGCGGGCTCGGCTATGCGCTGCTGCACCGTCTGCACGCCCGGATGCGCCCCGGCATCGAGCTGGTGACCGAGACAGTGGGGCTCGCCGATGCGGTGCGCGGGGCCGGCCTGGTGCTGACCGGCGAGGGATCCGTCGACGCCCAGAGCCTTGCCGGCAAGGCCCCGGCCGGGGTGGCCGCGATCGCCCGCGCGGCGGGCGTGGACACCGTCATCCTCGCGGGCCGGGTGGCCCCGGACGCCGACCTGCTGCTGGAACACGGCGTACTCGCCCTGGTCCCGATCCTGCCGCGGGTGATGGACCTCACCGAGGCCCTCGCGACCGGGCAGGACAACCTGGAACGGGCCGCGGCGATGGTCGTCCGGCTGGTCTTTCGGCGCAGCCCGGGGTCGCCGCCCGGCCGCGCCGGGCGGCCTCTCACCTGACGCCGTCGGCAGGTGGTCGGATACTGGGGTGGTGTGTCCGATGAGGAGGAGCCATGAAGGTCCCACAGCCACGACTGACCCGTACGATGACGGTCTCCAGCCCGGCGTTCACCGACGGCGGCCCGATCCCGGCGCGGTTCACCTGCCAGGGTGAGGGACTCTCCCCCGCGCTGACCTGGGCCGGAGCACCCGCTGCCGCGGTGGAACTCGCCCTGGTGGTGAGCGACCCGGACGCGCCGCACGGCACGTTCCTGCACTGGTTGGTGACCGGGATCGCGCCCCGGGACGGCAGACTCCCGGAGGGCGCCGCCCCGACGGGCAGCCGGGAACTCCCCAACAGCGCACGCACTCCGGGATGGTTCGCGCCGTGCCCGCCGAGCGGGACCCACCGCTACATCTTCGCGGTGCACGCGGTGGACCGCCGTCTCCGCGGCGAGTCGAGCCAGCACGTGCTCGACGAGATCGCCGACCACACCATCGCCTGGGGCAGCCTCACCGGACTCGTCCGGGCCCGCTGACCCAGGCCTTCTCCTTCCTCCTCGCCAGGTGCCTCACATCCCGGTCTCGAGGTTGATGATGTTGCCGTCCGGGTCGCTGAACCAGACGGACCGGAAATCGTCACCGTACGAGGCGACACCATCGGTCCAGGTGCCCTCCGGCAGGTCGAACGTCTGGAACGTCACACCTTTGGTGCGCAGCGCCGCGACCTCGGTGTCGAACGCGTCCTTGTCCAGCGGGAACGACACGGCGGTCGCCTTGTTGGTGCCGGCGAACGACGACGGGTAGACCAGCACCTGGGTCGATCCCGTCGTGTAGTTGATCCCCTGGTCGCCCTCGGAGGCGATCAGGAGGCCGAGGACCCCCTCGTAGAAGCCTCGGGCGCGGGCCAGGTCACTGACGGCCAGCGTGGGAACGGGGGTGATGGTGCCGAGCATGGAGTCCTCCTCCTGCGGAGTCGGGCGACCGTCGCCCGATCGGCCCTTCCAGGGTAAGACGGACCTTCACTGTGAGGAAGATCACATCAGACCAGTGGTGATGCCGTTGTTCGTGGTCCCGCCGCGCCCGTCGGGCCAGAATTTCACGGTGGTATCTATTGACTCCAATACTTTATTGGTGTGAACTAGTGCTGACATGAAAGAGACTCGGAAGTACACCATGGGCGCCCGGGCGCAGGCGGTCGAGGCCACTCGCCGCCGGATTCTCGATGCCGTGGTCGCCCTGGTGGCCGTACGGCCCATCGCCCAGACCACTCTCGACTCCGTCGCCGAACGGGCCGGGGTCAGTGTGCAGACGGTGCTGCGCCAGTTCGGCAGTCGCGACCGCCTGTTCGCCGAAGCACTGGAGACCGGTCTCGCGCAGACCGAGGACGAGCGGCGTACGCCACCGGGCGACGTGGCCGCTGCGGTCCGGGTGGTGATGGATCACTACGAGCACCGGGGGCGTTCCTCGCTGCTGATGCTCGCCCAGGAGGACCACGACGCCATCGCCCGGACCGTCAACGATCGGGACAAGGCGCTGCACCGTGCCTGGGTGCGCGACGCGTTCGCCCCCGCCACCGACGACGCCGCGGTCCTTGACCTGCTGGTCGTGGCCACCGACGTCTACACCTGGAAACTGCTGCGACTCGATCGCGGCCACTCCCGGGCCGTCACCGAGCGGCGGCTGCGCGACCTCGTGGACGCGGTGTTGGCCGCCCACCCGCACCCCGGACCGGCCGAGACGCCGACCCACCCTCAGTCCGAGCTCGTGGAGGAGCGCCGAGATGTCTGAGATCCTCGTCATCACCTGGGACGGTGGCGGCAACGTGCCGCCCGCCACTGCACTCGCCGGGGAGCTGACCCGGCGCGGGCACCTACCTGAACGGCCCGGGTGGTGGTCACCACCGGACCGCAGGTCGATCCCGAGGTGTTGCGGACGGCACCGAACCACGAGGTGCACCGGTTCGTCCCGCACGAGCAGCTGCTGCCGGGAGCGTCGCTGGTCGTCGGGCACGGCGGGCACGGCACGACGATGAAGGCGCTGGCCCATGACCTGCCGCTTGTGCTCCTGCCGCTGCACCCGCTGGTCGACCAACCGATGGTCGCCGCCTCGGTGCAGCGGGCGGGTGCCGGGCGCGTCGTCTCCCCCCGGACGGGCACCGAGCAGCTCAGGACGGTGATCGTCGAACTGCTGGCCGACGGCCCGCACCGCCGGTCAGCAGCCCGGCTCGGCGCCGCGATCCGTACGATGCCCGGCGCGGTCAACGGGGCCGATGTGATCGAGACGCTCCTGGCCGGCGAGCGATGGCCGGCGACCGCCCGGACGGGCGCGGCCACTCGCCGGTGAGCACCGCGACAGCGCCCGCCGGCTCGACCGGCCTGTCGGGTCAGCCCCGGAAGCGCAGCGTGTCGATGATCGGTGCGGTGGGATGCCCGATCAGCCCGGACAGCTCCCCGGTGGTATCGCCCAGTTCACCGGCGGCGATCGCCCGGTCCACCCCCACGGCGAAGCCGATGAGGCCCGCGTCGAGACCCGCCGCGGTGAGGGCGGCCGTCTTCTCCTCCGGCGTCACGTACGTCGCGGTGACCTCGCGGTCGAGCACAGTGGCCAGATCGGCGGCCAGGTCGTCGAAGCTCCAGGCGACGTCACCGGTCAGGGTGTACGTACGCCCGGTCTCGGTGCCGGCCAGCACGACCGCGGCGGCCTCGGCGAGATCGCTGCGCGAGGCACTGGCCACCCGACCCTCTCCGGACGCCGTCAGCACCTGGTTGCTCCGTGCCGCCGCGTCGCGGTCGGCGAGGTAGTTCTCGTGGTACCACCCGTTGCGGAGGATGACGTACGGCAGCCCGGATCCCACCAGGTACTCCTCGGTGGCCTTGTGTTCGGGTGCCACCGGGTTGATCGACGCGTCGGCATGGGGAGCGCTGGTATAGACCAGTCGTCCGACGCCGGCGGCCAGGGCGGCATCCACGACCGCCGCGTGCTGGGCGATCCGGTGGCCGAAGTCCGTGCCGGAGACCAGCAGCAGCGAGTCGACCCCGGCGAGGGCCGAGGCGTCCGGCCGGGAGTAGTCGAAGGTCCGCACCTGGACACCCCGATCGGCCAGTCCGGAGGCCTTGGCGGGATCACGGACGAGGGCGACCAGCTGGTCGGCCGGCGTCCCGCGGGCGATCAGGTGGTCGATGACGAGGCCGCCGAGATGACCGGTGGCACCGGTGACAGCGAGAGACATGAGCTTTCCTTTCGATCAGTACTTACAAACAGTAAGCACTATACTCGGGTCAGTAGTCACCCCCGGAGGCCCGGCATGCAGCGCCCTTTCGATGTCTTCGACCACGCCTGTCCGTCGCGGTCGCTCGTCGACGATGTGGTCGACCGATGGTCGGCGCTCGTCCTGGTCGCTCTCCTCGACAGCCCGCACCGGTTCTCCGAGACCGCCCGACTGGTCGGCGGGATCAGCGATCGAATGTTGTCGCGTACGTTGGCAACGCTGACGGCCGACGGTCTGGTCGCCAGGACCGAACGCTCCGGTCAGCGGGTCGACTACCGGCTCACCGACACCGGGCGCCCGGTCGCCCTGGCGCTGCGGGGCGTGGTCCAGGCCCTCTACGACGTGATGCCTGCGGTGCTGCGTGCCCGTGAGGCCGGAGTGGGTGCCGGGACCGGTGGTGCCGCCTCCTGATCCGGGAGCGGAAGCCGGTCCGCGCGGTGCGGAAGAGGATCCTGGCGGCCAGTATCAGACGGCTTCCACCAGCATCGCGCTCCCCTGCCCTCCGCCGATCGCGATAGCGGCCAGGCCCAGCCGGGCTCCGGTGATGTTGTCCCGGACCAGTTGGGTGAACAGTCGGGTCAGCTGGACGGCGCCGGTAGCCGCCCAGGGATGTCCCAGCGCGATCGCCCCGCCCTGCGGGCAGTTGCGCCGTTCGTCGAGTCCCAGCGCGTCGAGGCAGGCGAGCACCTGCCCGGCGAAAGCTTCGTTGAACTCCAGCACGTCCACCTCGTCCGGTCCGACACCCGTACGCTCCGCCAGCCGCAGGACCGCGGGCACGATGCCCCAGCCCGGACGATCCGGCGCACACCCGACGCTGACCACGTCCAGCACCCGCAGACCGTGCAGACCTCGCTCGGCGGCGGTCCTGCCGTCACAGATCAGCACGGCTGCCGCTCCGTCGTTGATCCCGCAACTGTTGGCCGCCGTCGCCGTCCCGTCCGGGGTGAAGGCAGGCCGGAAGTGGGCCAGCCGCTGCGGGGTGAACCCCGCCCGGGGGCGTTCGTCGTGGTCCAGGCCGGCCACCGACAGCATCTCGTCGGCGAATGTCCCCGCGGCGGCCACGGTCACCGCCCGCTGGTGGGAACGCGCCGCGTACGCGTCCTGGCGCTCCCGACCGATGCCCCGCTCGGCCGACAGCAGGTCCGCCGCCACCCCCATCTCGGGATCGCCGTGGGCGGCGTCGGTGAACGGCGCCCGGTAGTACTGCTGCGGCTCGTCCTCCGGACCGGTCGCCGGCCAGAAGGTGAGCGGCTGGGTGCTCGCCGACTGGGTGCCGCCGGCGAGCTGGAAGCCCCGTCGGGGTCCGCCGAGCAGGGCGGCGCTGTACTCGATCGCCGCCATCCCGGAGCCGCACTGGCGATCGATGGTGACCGCGGGAGTCGCCACGTCGAGTCCGGCCTGCAGGGCCGCGACCCGGGCCGGATTGCCGCCCGGCCCGCGGATGTTGCCGATCACCACCTCGTCGATCGACGCCTCGCAGCGGCCCGCAAGGGCGGCCAACACCGGAGCCAGCAGGCCCGCTGCGTCCACCTCGCGCAGGGCGCCCCCGACGGTGCCGATCGGTGTCCGCAACGCGTCGACGATCACCGGGTGGTCCTCCGGTCCCCTCATCTCGGCTGTTCCCCTTCCCACCGGGTCTCTTCCCGGTCGACGCGCTGCCCGGTCCCGGCCGTGACACCCCCCAGATGCCGCGGCCGGTCCGTGGTACTGATCTCCGCGACCAGCCGGGGCCGGTCGATCTTGCCCGCCGGCGTGAGCGGCAGCTCGTCGCGGACCAGCCACCGTCGCGGCCGACGTGCACCGGTCAGCTGCGTACGCCCCCATCGCCGCACCGCGTCCCGGTCCGCGGAGCCGGTTACACAGCAGATCAGCTCTCCGAGACGTTCGTGCGGCACCGCCACGACGACCACCCCTCCCCGGGCCTGCGCCTGGAGCGCCGCCTCGATCGGGGCCAGTTCCACCGTCGCCCCCGCCGTGGTGGCGGCCCCTGGCCGTCCGAGCACTTCGATCCGATCGCCGTCGAGCCGGACCAGATCGTGCACCGTGGCGAAGCCGCGGCCGTCGGCCATCCCGCGGGCCAGCCACGGCGAGCGGACCCAGAGCTCCCCGTCGCGGACTTCCGCGGTTACCGCCTCGAAGAGCCGCAGGTCGGCGGCGTCGTGGCCCCAGGCGACCAAGGACAACTCCGCGGCACCGTAGTAGTGGTCGACCCGCACCCCGGCCGCCTCGGCCCGTCGTCTCAGTGCGGGCGACAGGCCGTCGCCGGCGACGAGAGCCCGCAGCCCGGCCGTTGGCGGCCCGTCGAGCACCGACGCCAGCTGGGCGGGAGTCAGCTGCGCATGGGTGCAGCCGGCCCGCTCCGTGCTCCAGTCGGCGCCCACCGCCGAGGCCAGGCAGGCGGCGAAGAGATTCATCGTGGCGGCCAGCGGGCCGGGGATCCAGAACCGGTCGGCGGGTCCGAGGTCGAGGCGTCGGGCACAGGCAGGGAAGCTGTCCACCCACGAGCCAGTGCTGCGGATGATCGTCCGCGGGGTGCCGGAGCTGGTGCCCGAGGTCGACAGGGCGACGTCGGACCCGGAGCGGTGGGCTCGCCAGAACGCCGCCACCGGATCGGGGTCCTCGAGCACCGCGACGGCCTCCGCGTCGGCGGGCCCGTACGCCCTGTCCGTCGTCATCATCGCGCCTCCCGACTCGCGGGGCTCATGCCCCGACCCGTTGAACAGTGTTCAGTGAGGCACTGTACGACGCCCCGGGACAGCGGAGCAAGGGGTGCCGGTGACGATGCCGGACCCCCGCAGCACGTTGACCTCTTGAAAGAAGACAGATCACGATATATCGTGATAGAGCACCACGAGATGCAGAAAGACATCACGACAAAGGAGAAAGAGATGTCACCCGCAGAAAAGTACGAACGCCGTCGACAGGACGGCTTGGGTCCGCTTCTTCGCGGACCACATCCGGAGGGGAGCGGTCCGCACCACCACCCGGGGATGGGCCCCGGCCCGCGCGGCGAGCGCGGTTGGGGTGGCGGCCCTGGCCCCGGCGGATACGGCCCGGGAGGGTACGGCGGCAGGGGACGGCGAGGTGGTCCCGGCGACCTGGGCGACCCTGGGCCCGGACGGGGCCGCGGCCGTGGGAGGGCCCGGCGTGGCTCGATCCGGCTACTGGTGCTGTCCGCGCTGACCGAGCGGCCGATGCACGGCTACGAGATCATCGGCGTGCTCGAGGAACGCAGCGGTGGCCGTTGGCGCCCCAGCGCCGGGTCGGTCTACCCGACCCTGCAGAGCTTCGAGGACGAGGGCCTGGTGACCAGCGAGGAGGTCGAGGGGAAGCGCGTGTACGCGTTGACCGAGGCCGGCCGTGCCGCGGCCGCGGCCACGCCTGCCCCGCAGGTCTGGGTCGACGAGGAGGATGACAGGCTGCGCCGGGCCGCTCGCGGGCTGATGGCCGCGGTCCAGCAGGTCGGCCTGATCGGGTCCGACGCCGCCCGTACGGAGGCGTACGCGATCATCGACGAGACCCGACGCCGGCTCTACCGGCTGCTGGCCGATGACGAGCCGGGCTCCGGCACCCCCGAGGATACGACCGAGGAGGACATCGGCCCGGACGACGGCGAGGAATCCGAGGAGTGACCCTGCCGCTCCTGCGCCCACCCCGCGGAGTGGAGTCCGGCCACCGTCGATCCGGTCGGCCGGACCTCTCCGTCAGGGCAGTCGCAGTCGGAGCAGCTGCTCGGCGACCAGACCGAGGCTGATCAGGGTCATCGCGATGCCGGAGAATCGGCTGGCCGCCCGGGCGGCCGAGGGGCGAGTACGCAGGATCGCCCGCGAGCCCGAGCCGACACCGGTGTAGACCACGGCGCAGGACAGCATGTGCAGCCCGCCGAGGGCGGCGATCTGGACCGCCGCCGGCCAGCTCCCGGACGGGTCGGTGAACTGCGGCAACAGCGCCAGAAAGAGCAGCAACGCCTTGGGGTTCAGGCCGCTGATCGCCACGCCTCTGCCCAGTTGCGTGGCCCAGGAACCGGTCGGCGCGTCCGACGCGGCCTGTGGAGTGGCCGGCTGCGTACGTTGGAACGTGCCGGGATCATCACCGGATACCGGGCGCAGGTCGACCCGGCCAAGATCGGACTCGGCTTCGAGGCGCTGGTCTTCGTCACCATGGACACGACCAGCGCCGACACGGTGGCCGCCTTCGAGGAGGCGGTCAGGGCTGTGCCGCAGGTGTTGCGTGCCGAACGGCTGTTCGGCGACCCCGACTACCTGCTGCGGGTCGTTGCGGCCGACCTGCCGAGCTACCAGGAGCTCTGGGACACCCGGCTGGCCGCCCTCCCCGGGGTGCACCGGGTCGCCTCGACGATCGTGATGAAGAGTGTCGTCCAGGACCGTGGTCTCCCCCTCTGAAGGAGGGACACGGGTCTGGCGGCGTCGACGCTCCCCTGGTGGCGCCGGCTGCCGCAGACTCACTCGTGGTGGCCACAAGGGCGAGTTGCAGGGTCTCTCCGAGACACAGTGAGCTGTACCACTGTGGTAATTACCTGTAATATTCCTGGAAATAGCTCGATCCCAAGATGTCAACGCCTGAACCGCCGACCCTGCGACCCGTCGGCCGCCCGGGCGGTTTGAGAGACTGACCCCATGCCCAGTCCAGCCGACCACAACCCGACCGCTCCGGTCACCTCCGCCGAAGCGGGCTCCGCTCCCGGGACCACATCCTGGCATCTCGGCCGCACCCCGGCGGAGGCCGACCTCGCCAGCCTGGAGTTCACCCTGATGGCCGCCGGCGCGGCCTTCGAGCGATACGTGACACAGATCTCGCTGCTGATCGGGGAGCCGGAGCTGACGTACAACGAGATCGTCATCCTGCACGTGATCCGGATGTATGACCGGCCGAAGGATGCCACCACGATCGCCCGACTGGTCAATCGCGACGACCTGGCCAATGTCCAGTACACCCTGCGCAAGCTGGTGTCGGTGGGCCTGGTGAAGAAGATCCGCTCCGGCGTCACCGCCCACTACGTGACCACCCCCGCCGGCACGGAGTGGACCGAGCGCTATGCAAGCCTGCGCTTCCGGCTGCTGATCGATCTGATGACCCCGGCAGAGATCGCCGAGGAGAACCTCGCCGAGGTTGCCCGGCGGTTGACCCGGCTCACGGTGCTGTACGACTCGAGCTCGCGCAGTGCCGGCATCCTCAATCCCCACCGGCTCTTCGAGGAGCCGACCTCGGCCGACTGAGGGCCGGTCGCTCAGACCTGGCGCATCTGCCTTCAGTCAGCCCCGGAGTCGATCAGGTCTCCGGGGCTGACTGTGTGTCGACCCACGATCCCCTTTCGCGGCTGCTGGTGTGCCACCTGCATGTCGGTTGCGTTACACATCTGCATCTCTCGATGATCTATTGACTTTCGATGGAATCTATCTGAGGCTTGTGTCCACGGCGTTGAGTTCGTGCCCCACCGAGGGGCACAGGCGCCCCCTTCACCGAAGAAGGAGTTCACGTGGCTCTCACCGAATCTGCAATCGGTAACTCAGGGAAGGTCGCGCGACAGTACGCCCCGTACGTCCAGGCAGACTGGGGCTTCGCGAATCACTGGTACCCGGCCTGTTTCAGCGACGAGGTCGCCGTCCGGGGCGTCGTCGGTGTCACGATCGGCGGACATGACATCGCCATTACCAGGGAGGACGACGGGACCGTCCGCGCCATCTCCGACCGGTGCCTGCACCGGGGCGTGAAGCTGTCGGCCAAGCCGATGTGCTTCGCCAACAAGACGGTCACCTGCTGGTACCACGGCTACACCTACAACGCCGAGAGCGGCAATCTCGACACCATCGTCGGCTCCCCCGACGACAAGCTGATCAACACGGTCAGCGTCCGCACCTACCCGGCGGAGGAGGTCGCCGGCTTGATCTTCGTCTTCGTCGGTGACGACGACTACGGCACCCCGCCGCCGCTCGACACCGACCTGCCGGTGAAGGTCACCGACAACGACGACACGCCGCACTTCCGCGACGCGAAGATCGTCACCCGTGGCCTGCGCCGCAAGCTCTACGGCAACTGGCGGCTGGCCGCCGAGAACGGGCTCGATCCGAGCCACCTGCTGGTCCACTGGGACAACCAGATCGTGGTCGCCCTCGACCGGGCCATGCCGCTGGGGATGAAGGCGATGAAGGACGACGCCACCGAGCTCCTCGACGTCGAGAACGGGCCGAAGGGCGTGATGAACCGCTACGACCTGCCGGAGAACTACCAGCCGGTGTTCGAGAACCCGATCGTCGACATCAAGGCCCGCGGCACCACCATGTTCAAGCCGTTCCGGGTCAGCCTCTGGCTTCCCGGCATCCTGATGGTCGAGGACTGGCCGATCCCGGGCGTCACCCAGTACGAGTTCTACGTCCCGATCGACGACCACCACCACATGTACTTCGAGGTGATCGCCGACCACGCCAGCACCGAGGACGAGAAGAAGGAGTTCGAGTTCAAGTACAAGAACTTCTACGAGCCGCTCGGCCTGCTCAACTTCAACAACAACGACGTCTTCGCCCGCGAGGCCACCGAGGAGCACTACGAGCGCTTCGACGGCTGGAACAACGAGGTCCTCGCCGATGCGGACTTCTCGGTCGTGGCCTGGCGCAAGCAGGCGGCCAAGCACGGGCGCGGCTTCTTCCAGTCGCCCTACTTCGACGAGGACTGAGAGGACCGACTCCGATGACGATCGTGGAGGGCACGGAGATGACCGTGCCGCCGACCGAGCCGCGTCACATCGCGCTCCGGTTCACCGACGGGCAGGTGCGGGAGTTCGACGCCGATCCGGAGGAGGCCATCCTCACCGCGGCCAAGCGGGCCGGCCACACCCTGGTCAGCCAGTGCACTGTCGGCACCTGCGGGACCTGCGTCGGCACGCTGATCGACGGGGCGGCCGAGATGCCGGCCGGCCAGCTCAGTGCGCTGTCGAAGGACGAGGTGTCCGCGGGCCAACGCCTGCTCTGCCAGACCCGTGCCCTCCGCGACTCGTCGTTCGACCTGGAATATCCCTCCACGCTGCTGGAGGCCCATCCGCCGGTCGCTTTCCGGGCCAAGATCTCCCGCCTCAGCTGGGTCGCCGACACGGTGGTCGAGCTGGAGCTGAAGGTCCCCAAGACGATCAAGTTCGGCTTCGCCGCCGGGCAGTACTGCCGGATCCAGGTGCCCGGCACCGAGGAGTGGCGCAGCTACTCGATCGCGTCCGGGGAGCACGAGCGGTTCCGGCTGACCTTCCTGATCCGGATCCTGCCCTCGGGAGTGATGTCCGACTTCCTCCGGGACGGTGCCCGGACCGGACAGGTCCTGGATCTGGAGGGACCGCTGGGCGGGTTCGTCCTGGAGCCGGCACCCCGGCCCACCATCCTGATGGCCGGCGGCACCGGCCTGGCCCCGATGCTGTCGATGCTGGACCGGCTCCGGACCGTCCAGCCGACCCCGCCGATCCTGCTGCTGTTCGGCTGCAACCGGCCGGCCGAACTCTTCCACGAGGACGAGCTCGCCGCCCGGGTCTCCTTCATCCCCACCCTGGAGGTGCGTACGGTGCTGATGGACAACGAGGGCCGCGACGACCTGCCGGCCGGCACCCCACTGTCGGTGCTCCACCCCGGCGACGTGCTGCCCGACACCGTCGCCTACCTGTGCGGTCCCCCGCCGATGATCCGGGCCGCCGAGGAACGCTTCGGCGAGCTGGGGCTGCCTGCCCACGACATCCGGGCCGAGCAGTTCGTGCCGAGCGAGAACTGAGGTGGCGCCGATGCGTGTCAGCACCCGGCCGCTGCCGTTGGACCCGGAGCGGCAGGCGATGTACGACGCCCTGGTCTCCCACCTCGATCCGGACCGGATGCGGGACCTGCTCGTCCGGCTGGTCGACATCCACAGCCCGACCGGTGCCGAGCGGGCCGCGTCCGAGTTCATGGCGCACCACCTGCGCGAGGAGGTCGGCATCGAGGCGGCGTACATGCCGATCTCAGCCGGGACCGGCAACGTCCACGGCATCCTCCCGGGCAGCGGGGACGGGGCGAACCTGCTGCTCTACTGCCCGATCGACACCCACATCGAGCCGGACCTCGACGTCCCGACGATCGGCCCCGAGCCCCGGGCCGACATGCTCCCGGCCGCCCGGGTCGAGGACGGCCTGGTGGTCGGCCTGGGGGCGTCCAACCCCAAGGTGATGGTGGCCGGGCTGACCGAGGTGGTCCATGCGGTCCGCGACGCCGGCCTGGCGTTCCGCGGCGATCTCACCCTCGGTTTCGCCGGCGGTGGGATGCCGTGGCTGAACTCCCGGCGGGACCATGTCGGGATGAGCACCGGGGTCTACCAGCTGCTGATGCGGGGCCTCTATCCGGACTACTGCCTGCTGCTCAAGCCCCGCCCGGGGGTCTACCCTGAGGAGCCGGGGATGGCGTGGATCCGGGTGGACGTCCACGGCACCTTCGGGTACGCCGGGATCACCCGCGGCACCCCCGGCTTCCGCTCCTCCATCGTGCCGGCCGCCACGGTGATCGAGGAGCTCGAGGCCTGGCTGCCGCGGTACACCGCCGCCAACACGTACGGCACCGTGCTGCCGGAGGGGTGGATCGCCGCCGTCCGCGCCGGGGATCCCGACAAGCCCGCGTTCCCGTCGGCCACCACTGAGATCTTCCTCGACCTGCGGGTCAATCCCCGGACCTCGCCGGCCGACGTCCGGGCCCAGTTCGCGGAGTTCGTCGCCGGGCTGCGCCGGCGCCACCCGGAGATCGAGCTGGACTGGACCATGTACGGCAGCCTGCCGGGTGGTCTCACCGACTACGACAACTGGATCGTCCAGTCCGCCCAGCGCGGCTGGGAGCAGGTCTCCGGTGAGCCGTACACCGAGACGCCCTACCAGGCCGGGCAGACCGACGGCGCGATGATCCGTACGCTCGGCATCCCGACCGCCCGGGTCGGCTACCCCTGGCCGCCGGCCGCAGCACCCGCCGAGCTCAACGAGGGACTCGGCGGGATGGGCGTCGCCTCGGTCGAGGACGCGCTGATCGGCGTCCGGACCATCGCCTACTCCGTCGTCGACACACTCACCCGCACCCGGGCCGAGCTGGGCCTCACCGGCCACCCGAAGAGAGGATGACCATGCCAGCCAACGATCACGCCATCCAGCAGGAGGACCGACCCGACCTGCTGCTCGACTCCCTGGGCTACGTCGGGGTGTCCTCCGACCGGCTCGACGACTGGACCACCTTCGGGCGTGACGTCGCCGGCATGCAGGTGGTGGACTCGACCCGGCGGGGCCGGGCACTGCGGATGGACAGCCGCTCGCACAGGTTCCTGATCACCGACGACGGCGGCCGGGGCTACTACGGGTTCGAGGTCTCCGACGCGGCCGCGCTGCAGCGGGTCGCCGCCCGGCTCGACCTGCGCGGGGTGCGCCACACCGCGATGGACCGTCCGACCCGGGACCACCGCCGGGTGACCGACGGTCTGTGGTGCCTCGACCCGGACGGGAACCGGATCGAGGTCTTCCACGGGCCCGAGCTGGCCGATCACCCGTTCTCGCCCGGCCGGACACTCGGTGGTTTCCGCACCGGGGTGCTCGGCCTGGGCCACGCGGTGCTGCTCACCGCGGACCCTCGCCCACTGATCGACTTCTACCGGGGGGTCCTCGGGTTCCGGCTGTCGGACTACATGTTCAGCCCGTTCGAGGCGTACTTCTTCCATCTCAACCCGCGCCACCACAGCCTCGCGGTGGTCCGGTCGGACGGCCCCGGCGTCCACCACATCATGGTCGAGCTGGCCCAGCTGGACGACGTCGGCGCCGGGCTCGACCTGGCCGAGGGCCGCGAGGACGGCATCCGGGTGACCCTGGGCCGGCACTCGAACGACCACATGATCTCGTTCTACGCCCGCACCCCCTCCCCGTTCATGCTCGAGTACGGCTGGGGCGGCCGCTCCGTCGACGTCGAGCGGTGGGAGCCCTACGAACTGACCGAGGGACCGAGCATCTGGGGCCATGAGCGGTCCTGGCTCACTCCGGAGCTGCGGCTCAAGGCCCGGCAGATGCGGATCCAGGCCTCCGCGGAGGGCCGCAGCTACCCCGTCCACGTCCGGGAGGGCAACTACGACGTGGTGCCCGCCGACAGCTGGATCCCCGCCACCCGACGGCCCTACGTCGGCTGACCACCCGAAAGGCACACCATGACAGCACGCACGATCACCCCTGAGGAGTTCGAGGGCACCTGGCGGCTCCTCGACTGGCGCCAGGAGTACGACGACGGCCGGTTCCAGCACCCGATGGGCGAGCATCCGGTCGGACTGATCAGCTACCGGGAGGGCCGGGTCTACGAGATCGCCACCAGCGCCGCCCGCCCCGACTTCGTCACCGGCGGCCAGTGGGACGCGGACGATGCCGAGAAGGCGATGGCCTACAGCACCTCGATGTGCTATTCCGGCACGTACGTCCTGGACGGCGACCAGGTGGTCCACTATGTCGACCTCAGCGTCTTCCCGAACTTCGTCGGCAAGGGGCTGCGCCGCACGGTCGGCTGGGACGGCACGACGATGACGCTCTCCGGTCGGATGGAGGAGGGCACGCCGCAGGCCCGCACCGTGATCCTCGATTGGCGTCGCTGGTGAACGGGGAGACGACGATGACCGAGACCACCGGAACCCACCGGACCCTGCAGGACTGGCTGGCGCTGCCGGTCGGCGCCCGCAAGGAACTCCTGACCGAGGCGGTGCGGGCCGCCGAACGTGCCCGCGACGACCTCAACACCTACATCTCACTCCTCTCCCCCGACGAACTCGGGCCGGCCGACGAGGGCGAGCTGGCCGCGGTGCCGTACGCAGTGAAGGACAACATCGACGTCCGCGGCCTGCCGACCACCGGTGGCACCCCGGCGCTGATCGGGCACCGCCCGAGGATCGACGCCTCGGTGGTGCGCTCGCTGCGCGACGAGGGCGCGATCGCCATCGGCAAGGCAAACATGCACGAGCTGGCCTTCGGGCTGACCTCGAACAACGGCCGGTTCGGTCCGGCCCGCAACCCGCACGACCCCGACCGGGTCTCCGGTGGCTCCAGCGGCGGATCGGCCGCGGCGGTCGCCTCCGGCAGCGTGCCGTTCGCCCTCGGCACCGACACCGGTGCCTCGGTCACCACCCCGTCCGGCTACTGCGGCGTCGTCGGCTTCCGGCCGTCCACCGGACGGTACGCCGGGGACGGGATGCTGCACCTGACCTGGACCCGGGACGCGATCGGGGTGCACGCCCACACCGTCACGGACGTGCGGATCATCGACCGGGTGATCACCCGGTCGTCAGTGCGGCCGGATCCGGTCGAGCCGGCCGGCCTCACCGTGGGCGTGCCGGCGGAATTCTTCGACGACGTCGATCCGCAGGTGGCTCGGGCGGCCGACGCCGCGCTGGCCGCGCTGCGGACCGCCGGGGTCAGGTTCGTCGAAGTGGGCGTCCCCGGGGCGATGGAGCTGGCCGCGGCCGGCTTCTCGATGGTGTTCTACGAGACCCCGATCAACGTACGGGCCTACCTCAACGAGACCGAGGAGGCCTACCGGGGGCTCACCCTCGCCGAGATCGCCGCCCGGACCGGATCGCCCGATGTCACCGCGATGCTGCGGCTGATGCTCGACGACCCGATCAGCGATGCTCGCTACGAGGCGGACGCCGGGGTCCGCAACCGGCTGCGGCGGCGCTACCAGGCCACCTTCGCCGACCATCGGCTGGATGCGATCCTCTACCCGACCACTCCGAACCTGCCGCCGGAGATCGGCACCGACGACCGGATCACGCTGAACGGCACCGAGCGGGACATGTTCCCCACCGCGACGCGCAATGTGGCCCCCGGCGGACTGGCCGGTGCCCCGCAGCTCACCCTGCCGCTGTCCCGGCCCGACGGCGCACTGCCGATCGCGGTCACCCTGGAGGGTGGCATCGGCACCGATGACCGGCTGCTGGCCATCGGTGCGGCACTCCACCGGCTGATCTGACCTGCTCTGCCGGTCATCGCGATCGGTTCGGGCGCGGCGGGTGGCACGGCGTACGTCTCCGTGGCCACCCGCCGGCACGTTCCTGCGCCTGGCCGACGCACGTCAGGCCTGCCGTGTTGCGGCATCGTCAGCGTCCGTCGGCACCGCCGTATGCGTTCCGTCAGGACCGAGAGCACGGGCGGCGCCGCGGGTTTTGATCAGGTGGTGAGCCCAATCGGGCGCCGGTCCCCGCCGGGACCGTGTCCTCCGGACGGAGTGTTCTGATGCGTGACGCCGCACACGGGCGGGTGGCCGATGGCCGGGCCCGGTTCCGGCTCGCCCTCCCCGAGGCATTCGCCAAGCTCGCCCCCCGCCGACAGTGGCACAATCCGGTGATCTTCCTGGTCTGGGTGGGTGCCGTGCTCCTCACGGCTCTCGCGGTCGCTCAGTCCTTCTCCCCGGTGGGCTCGGCCGCCTCCGTCCCTGCGATGTCCCCGCTGCTGACCTGGTCGATCGCGGTGTGGCTGTGGCTCACTGTGCTGTTCGCGGACATCGCCGAGGCGGTCGCCGAGAGCGGCGGCAGGGCCCGGACCGAGGCGCTGTGGGACAGCCGCACCGGGACGAGGGCGCACCTGCTGGACGCCTACCGGCCGAGCGAGGATCCCGGCGCCTTCCACACCTTCAACGCTCCGGTGCCGTCCTCCGAGCTCCGGGAGGGCGACGTCGTCGTGGTGAGCGCGGGCCAGCCGGTCCCCGCCGACGGGGACGTGGTCTGGGGCGTCGCCACCGTCGACGAGTCGGTGATCACCGGCGAATCCGCTCCGGTGGTACGGGAGGCGGGGAGCGGCCGCTCTTCCGTCATCGGCGGCACCCGGGTGCTGACCGATCGGATCGTCGTCCGGATCACCTCGCAGCCCGGCGAGACCTTCCTCGATCGGATGATCACCCTCGTCGAGGGGACCAACCGTCGGAAGACGCCGGACGAGATCGCCCTGGGCATCCTGCTCGCCGCGCTGTCCGTCGTGTTCGTTCTCGTCGTGCTCACCCTCGAGCCGCTCGTGTCGTTCGGGGGCGGCGGGGCGGTGAGCATCCCCGTCCTGGTGGCGCTGCTGGTCTGCCTGGCCCCGACCACGATCGGCGCGTTGCTGTCGGCGATCGGGATCGCCGGGATGGACCGGCTGCTCAGCTGCAATGTCGTGGCCACGTCCGGGCGCGCGGTGGCGGCGGCCGGTGACGTGTCGACGCTGCTGTTGGACAAGACGGGGACGATCACCGAGGGCAACCGCCGGGCGGTGGCCTTCCTTCCGCTGCCGGGCGTACGCGAGGAGCGACTGGTCCGCGCCGCAGCCCTGTCGTCGCTGGCCGACCCGACACCGGAGGGCCGCTCCATCGTCGCCCTCGCCGCCCGCCAGGGGATCGATGTCGGCAGCGACGCGCCCGGCGAGATCGTCCCGTTCACCGCCCGGACCCGGATGTCGGGCCTGGACCTGCCGGACGGCACCCGGATCCGCAAGGGGGCCGGGTCAGCCGTCACGGCCTGGCTCGGCCGGAACCTGGTGGCCCGGCCCGGCGACCTGCTGGCCGAGTTGGACCGGCACATCGAGGCCATCGCGCGGACGGGAGGCACCCCGCTGGTGGTCGCCTCGACGAGCCCCGCCGGGGAGGGGCATCTGCTGGGTGTCGTCCACCTCAAGGACATCGTCAAGGAGGGGTTGACCGAGCGGTTCGCCGAGCTGCGGGCGATGGGGATCCGTACGGTGATGATCACCGGGGACAACCCACTGACCGCCGCGGCGATCGCTGCGGAGGCCGGCGTCGATGATGTCCTGGCCGAGGCGACGCCGGAGGACAAGCTCGCCCTCATTCGCCGCGAGCAGCAGGCCGGCCGTCTGGTCGCGATGACCGGCGACGGGATCAATGACGCGCCGGCGCTCGCCCAGGCCGATGTCGGGGTGGCGATGAACTCCGGCACGTCGGCCGCCAAGGAGGCCGGCAACATGGTCGACCTCGACTCCGACCCGACGAAACTGATCGACATCGTCCGGATCGCCAGGCAGCTGCTGATCACCCGCGGTGCCCTGACGACCTTCTCGATCGCCAACGACATCGCGAAGTACTTCGCGATCATCCCGGCGATCGTCATCGGCAGGTATCCGGGACTGGCGGTCCTCAACGTGATGGGTCTGCATTCGCCGGCCTCCGCGGTGCTGTCGGCGGTCATCTTCAACGCGACGGTCATCGTTGCCCTCATCCCGCTCGCGCTGCGCGGGGTGCGGTACCGGGCGACGTCGGCTGCGAGGATCCTTAGCCGCAACCTGCTGGTCTACGGGGCCGGCGGCATCGTCGCACCGTTCGTCGGGATCTGGCTGATCGACCAGGTCGTACGGCTCATCCCCGGCTTCTAGGCTCCGGGTGCTCCGCCACGCTCTCCTCGACCACCGGGTTGACCAGGACACCGAGATCCTCGACGGAGACCGCGACACGGTGGCCGGGCAGGATCGGCAGCGAGATGGCCGGGGCCCCGATCAGTACCACGTCGCCCGGCGCGAGGGTGAGATAGCCGGTCAGGTAGACCAGCAGTTCCCGGGCGGTCCAGGCGAGGTCGGCAGAGCTGGACTCGACCTGGGAGCCGTGCTCGACCCGGGTCGCCAGGTCGTGGCCCTCGCCGTCCAGGACCGGACCGAGATCGGTCTCGATCCGCGGCCCCAGCGGGGGCGAACCCGTCGTCGCCTACTCCCAGGGCTTCGACCAGATCGCCGCTGCCAGTGCGGAGTACGGCTGGGACATCGACCGTGGCGCCTGCGCCCGGATCTGGCGGGGTGGTTGCATCATCCGGACCCGCCGGAAGATGGCCGACGGGATCCCGCTCGCCGACGAGGACCGCTGGCCCTGGCCGGAGCGGCTGGCCGGATGGATGACCGCCCATGCCGACACCGGCAGTGTGGTGTCCTGCTCGGCGCTGCGGCACAGCTATCGGGAGGAGCTGTGCCACCGCCTGCGGTCCCGCACCGACCACTTCATGCCGGCCAGCCTGCTGGATTCCCAGCTGAGCACCCTGGAACCGCTGGCTCCCGGTGAGGGCATCACGGTCGACGGGACGCTCCCGGTGGAGCAGATCGTCGAGGCGATCCTCGCCGGCCTGTCCTGAGCCTGGGATGGCGCTGGACGGGGCTGCCGGCAGCCGATCGGCCGACACCGGGGTCCCGGCGTGACACTCGCGACGATATGCTCCTGCCGTCGTCGTACGGCCATGCCCTTGCCGATCGTGTGGCCGAGGCGCGAGACCTCGGGCGTACGTGCTGATCGGAATGAGGACCGGAGCGGAGAGCCGTGGACGATGAAGCGCTGACAGGCCGTTCCGACAACCGGGAAACACCTCCGGCGAGTGGCGGTTCGGGTGCGGCATCCGGTCGTCACCGTCGGCGCCCCGGGCGGGTGCCGACGCGTTCGTTTCGCCGTCGCGCGGTGGTGATCATGGGCGTGATCGCCACCATGGTTGCTGTGGCTGTGCTCACGTACGGGGTCTCGGTCCAACCCGGCGCCGCGATCGTCAAGCTGGCCTTCGAGGCCGGAGCAGAGCCACCGCCCGCCCCGGGCAGCATGGTCGCCGTGCGCGACGCCACGGTGACGGTGGGAGTTCCGGTAGCCGTCAGCGGCGCGCCGACCGCAGCGCTCGACATCTACCGACCGGCCCAGCCGACGTCATCACCCCTGCCGGTCGTTCTCTGGGTCCACGGCGGTGGGTTCATCGCGAACTCCTCGTGGATGGTCAGCGACTATGCTGCCCGGCTCGCGGCGTCGGGGTACGTAGTGGCGAGCCTGGACTACTCTCTTGCACCGCGGAGTCGCTACCCCACCCCGGTCCGCCAGGCAGACGCAGCATTCGCCTTTTTGAGGGACCACGCCGCGGAATATGGCGGTGACTCCGCGGCATTCTTCCTCGGCGGTGACTCCGCGGGGGCTCAGATCGCCAGTGAGACCGCCGTTGTGGAGACCGACCCCGCGTTCGCCTCCCGGGTGGGGATCACCCCGTCCTTGGCTGCTGGCCAGCTGCGGGGCGTGGTGCTCTTCTGCGGCCTGTACGACATGCGCACGGTCGGGCAAACGGGATTCCCGGCGCTGCGAACGTTCCTCTGGTCCTACACCGGGCGCCGGGACTACCTCCGCTATGACCGGATCGAGGAACTGTCCACCACCGGTACTGCGTCCGCAGCCTATCCGGCGACGTTCATCGCGGTTGGCGATGCTGATCCCTTCGAGCCCCAGGCCATCGAACTCACCAGCGCGTTGCGGGACCGCGGGGTGGATGTAACCACCGAGTTCTGGACCGGCTCCGGTCGAGACCTGCCGCATGAGTATCAGTTCGATGTCGACGCCGATGCCGGGCGGACCACCTTCGCCCACACCCTGGACTTCCTCGCCCGACACCGCGGCGAGACGGGAGGTCGATGATGGCGGAACCGGATGGACTGCGACCGTCCCGGACCCGGGCGGTCCTGGTCTCCCTGCTACTGGGGTTGACGACGCTGGCCGGCGCGTTCGTCATCTACGTCCTTCTTGTCGCCGTGGGTCGGTGAGCTGGCGCGAACAGAAGCGCTACCGGACCCAGTCACACCACTCACCCCGGGCGCTCAGACCAGCAGGTCCAGCAGCCAGTGCACCCGCCGGGCGGACGCCCCGGCCGCGACCACCCGCTGGGTCAGTCCCCGGTCGCTGGTGACGACCGTGACGGCTCGTCCCGCGGCGACGAGCCGTTCGGTCTCGGCCACGATCGCGTCGTCTCCCGACCCCGGCGCCCGGATGATCCCCACCGTCGCCGACGTGACACTGTCCCCGGCGTCCTCGTCGGACACGGCGCGGGCCGCCGCCTCGACCACTACCCGGTACCCGGGGAACCACCGGTCCTCGGACAGCCCCAGTGCGCCGGCCGGCAGGCCGCGTGCCGCCAGAGCGGCCACCCGCCCGAGCAATCGCCGGGCGGCCGCGACGCGGTCGCGCCACCACCCGTCCGGCGCGGCGCCGATGACGTTCGCGGCGTCGACCACGATCACCGGTCGGTGCTCGAGCAGCCCACGAAGCCGCGGCCAGGACGCGGCGAAACCGGGATGCAGCGGGTAACCTGCCACCTCTGCCGCCGGCACCCAGGCCAGCTCCAGACTCTCCCGGTCACTGATCACCGGCTCGAACGGCACCACGACGTCACCGACCAGGGTGGTGTAGCTCCACACGCCCAGGTCGACGACGCTGAGGAACCGCGGCGTGACCGCTCGTTCGGGGAGCCCGGCCTCCTCGCGCGCCTCGCGCCGGGCCGCGTCCACGGCGGACTCCCCCTCGTGCCGCGCGCCGCCCGGCAAGGCCCAGGTGCCGCCGTGGTCGCTCCACTCCACCCGGTGCTGCAGCAACACGCCGCGGGCGGGATCGAGGGCCAGTAGCCCCGCGGCGCCGAAACGCCCCCAGTATCGCTCCCCCGTCGGCGCTACCACCCAGGCGTCGCCGGGGTCCCGCGGACCGAACGGCCGGCGCGGCTCTCCGGGGAGCGGCGGGAGGATCGTCACGGCTCCACCCTGTCACAGCCTGGAGGTCAGTGGGACCAGGCCCGGCGACGGAGGCGTTGCATCGCCAACCCGACCAGTGCCACCGCGACGGCGACGGCGAGCGCGATCAGGGTGTGCGGGTCCTGGATCAGCGTCCGGACGAACGTCTGCGCCGCTATCCGGGCGAGTTCGGCGGGGTAGCGCAGATAGACGCGGTAGCCGGCCGCCGTCTGGATGCCCGAGAACGCCGCCGGGACGATCCAGAGGACGGCCAGGCTGCCCAGTGCGGCGGTGGCCCGGGTCCTGGTGGCGACACCACTCCAGGCGATCGACGCGCCCACGATCAGGCCCGACACCGCGGTGGGCAGCCACGGCCAGTGCCGCAGATCGAGAGGCGCGTCGACCGGCGGGAGCGGGAGGGCGACGTCGAGCAGCCACCATCTCAGGGCGACCGCTGCCAGGCTCAGCCCGACGACGGCGGCTGGTGCCGGGCCGACGGCGATCAGTTGCAGCACCACCACCCCGGCGAGGTCAGCGGCGATGATCACCGCCAGCATCAGCACCAGGTAAAGCCAGGAGAGCCGGTTGTGCTGCAACCCGAGCGCCACCACCACGACGGTCTGCACCATCGCGACTGTGTACACGGCAGCCGTGCCGCCCGTCGCGGCAGCCGCCGTAGACCGCCGCCCTCCGCCCACGAGTCGCACCAGCACGCCGGCGAGGGCGTATCCGGTGACGATGAGTCCCCACAGCAGGGTGATCGCGTACTGGCTGAACGGCAACAGGGCGATCGGCATCCGGCCGGGCAGCGTCGAACCGGCCCACAGGTTCTGCAGCGGCAGCCGCATGCCGGTGAGGAGCCAGGGTGACAGGCCGACGATCGCGGCGACCGCGCCGAACGCGTACCACCACAGGGTGCTGACGGCGGCGTCCTCGAGTGACGGGGCAGCGGCGTGGGCAGGCTCCGGATCGGTCGGCGCTCCCTCACCCTTTCATGCTCACGCCGCCCCGCTGCCGTCAGTGCCGGAAGGACTCGGTGTGGCTGGGATCGGCCGGCAGCTTCGTCGGGAGGTGCTCGAGGTAGTCGGTGGCCCGGCGCAGGTCGTCGAGCAGCAGATCGGCCAGGTCATGGCCGAAGCCGTTGCGGACCACGATCCGCAGCCCCGACACGTCGGTGAGGTCGGCCGGCAATGAGTAGGCGGGCACCTGCCAACCACGCTCCCGCAGCTTCGCCGACACGTCGTACACCGTGTAGTTGACGACCTCCGGCCTGAGCCGGAAGAAGAAGACCGGCAGCTCCGAACCGTCGCTGAGCAGTTCGTACGGCCCCATCGCGGCGATCTCGCGGGCCAGGTGTGTCGCGGTGTCGCGACAGGCCTGCTGGACCGCCCGATAGCCCTCCCGGCCCAGCCGGATGAAGTTGTAGTACTGCGCGATGACCTGGGCACCGGGGCGGGAGAAGTTCAGGCCGAAGGTCGGCATGTCCCCGCCGAGGTAGTTGACGTGGAACACGAGGTCCTCGGGCAGTTGTTCCGGCGTACGCCAGATCACCCATCCGACGCCCGGGTACACCAGGCCGTACTTGTGCCCGGAGGCGTTGATGGACCGCACCCGCGGCACCCGGAAGTCCCACTCCAGCTCGGGATCCAGGAACGGCGCCACGAACCCGCCCGACGCGGCGTCGACGTGCACCGGGACGTCCGGTCCCCCGCCGGCGGCCAGGTCGTCCAGGGCAGTGGCGATCTCCTTGACCGGTTCGTACGATCCGTCGAACGTCGACCCGAGGATCGCCACGACACCGATGGTGTTGTCATCCACCAGCGGGAGCGCATGGGCGGCGTCCAGGTGCAGCCGTCCCGGCTCGATCGGCGCGTACCGCGGCTCGACGTCCCAGTAGCGGCAGAACTTCTCCCACACCACCTGCACGTTGATGCCCATCACCAGATTGGGCCGGTCGTGGGGCAGTCCGGCCGCGGTCCGTCGCTGCCGCCACAGCCACTTCATCGCCAGGCCGGCCAGCATCACCGCCTCACTCGAGCCCGTCGTGGAGGTGCCGGTGGCGGCCTCGTGCGAGGGCGAGTTCCACAGCTCGGAGACGATCTTCACACAGCGGCCCTCGATCGCCGCGGTCTGCGGGTACTCGTCCTTGTCGATCATGTTCTTGTCGAGGGTCTCGCCGAACAGCCGATCGGCCTCGTCGTCCATGAAGGTCGTGACGAACGTCGCCAGGTTCTGCCGCGAGTTGCCGTCCAGCATCAGCTCGTCGTGGAGCAACCGGTAGGCGACCCGGGGATCCATGCCGTCGGTCGGCAACTGGTCCTTCGGGATGCCGTCCAGTTCGTTGGGGAGTGCGAAGAGGGGCCTGGTGACCAGGCGTTCGACATCGATGTCCGTGCGATGGACAGCCATGGCCCCACCCTAGCGACGGCATCCGGAACGCGACAGCACCCTGCTGTATCACCCATCTCCTGGGACGGAGCGGTGTCCAAGCACACTCCCCGTCTGCCCGGTGATCAGCGCGACCGGGCAGACGGGGAGAAGAGGGCAGGAGCCGGTCCGGGATCAGGGGGCCGGGATCAGGATGTCGCGCACCAGGGCGTCCAGGTCGGCGTCGGCCGTCAGGAACTGGCGCAGGGTGCGTCGGGTGGGGCCGAACTCGTCGAACTCGACCGGGGTCATCCCGTCGGCCTCGTAGGCGCGGACGAAGTCGGGGATCCGGCGCAGCTGCTCCAGGTAGTGCTCGCTGACCGGGACGTCCATCCGCGGGGTGACCTGGTAGTCGGAGGCGTTGATCAGTGCCTGCCACTTGAACGGCGGGGAGACCACGACGTCACCGCCGACGAACTCCGCCCACTGCAGCACGTTGCGGAAGGCCGCCGACAGCAGCCGGGCCCGCAGGCCGCGCTCCTGGAAGATCTGGTAAGCGTGCTTGAAGGCGGCCACACCGGCCCACTCCAGGGCAGCCGGATCGAGGAAGATCTTGTCGCGGGAGACGACGTGCTTGAGCCAGTCGTCCAGGCGTCCGCACATGATGGTGACGACCGGCCCCATGGTGGCGGTGTCGAGGCCCTCGGTCTCGCGGCGCTTGAGGGCCCGCTCGATCGCCTCACCGGCGGTCACCGCCTGCGGGACGGAGAAGGAGACGGTCACGTTGACCGAGACGCCGCGGTAAGTGGCCTCCTCGATGGCCTTGATGCCGACGTCGGTGGCCGGGATCTTCACCACGATGTTGGGCGCCAGCTCGCTGAACTCGACGGCCTGGGCGACGATCGCGTCGGCGTCGCGGTGCAGCCGCGGGTCGGTCTGCACCGACAGGCGGCCGTTGCGCCCGTTGTGCGCATGGAAGATCGGTTCCAGCAGTTGGGCGGCCTCGACCGACATGTCCTTGACCGCCTGCCAGCCGATCTGCGACTCACCCCAGGTCGGGTGGGCGGCCGCGATCTCGCGGATCCGGTCGGTCCACACCTCCGGGTGCTTGGAGATCGTCGTGTAGGCGATCACCGGGTTGCAGGTGGCGCCCACGCCGCCGAAGGCGATGGACTGACGCAACTCCTCCAGATCGGAGGAGTCGTTCCACAGGGCGGTGGGGGTGGTCTGGGCAGCCTCCAAAAGGGGACCGGCTACGAGTGCCGTCTCGAGGTACGCCGTGTCATTCATGGACTCAAGCTCCTGGTCGGTGGCGTGGGGGCGCCGATGCCGCCCAGCTGATGGCCACGAGACAATCTAAACGTCATGACAGGACGAAGTCAAGCAAATGTACATACAAATACGGATCACTGGGTCAGTTGCGCGACCGGATGCAGCGGCACCCCGGCGCCGATGATCGCCCGGAGCGGCTGCACCGCGTCCGGCGCGCAACTGAGCAGCACGCAACTCGACGGTCCGCCCGAGTCGGTCCGGGAGACCGGTGCGTCCGCCGTCCACACGGCAGTCAGACCGGCGGGTCCGGCGAGCTGGGGCACCTCCCAGGCGAGCCCCCGTGACCCCACCGGGACCGCGTCGTGCACGAGTCCGGAGGCGAGGAGGGCGCGGACCGAGGTCACCGGGACGAGGCCCGGACGACCGATGACGAGGTGGTCCCGCGGGGCCGACAGCGGCGTCCCGGCGCACAGCACGAGGTCGCCGGCCAGCGACCGGCCCCGCGGTTCCCGGCCCTTCGGCAGGCGCCCGATGACGGTGACGGCGACACCGGTGGAGCGGGTGACGACGTTCTCCTCGGTGCTGCCCGTCACCGCTTCCGCCGGTACCCCGGCCTCCGCGGCCAGCCGGCGGATCTCCGCGATCATCGGCTCGCCGGTCGGATCTCGCTCCACACAGAGGTCGTTGACGACCGCGATCGGTTCGGCGCCGACACACAGGATCTCGAGCAGCGGGACCCGCAGGGCGAAGTGGGCGACCGTGACGGCGTCCGCCGGCACGGTGTCGGCCGGCTTCGGGCCGATCCCACCGACACAGTCGGTGGCGACCACGAGACCGCCGCCGAGCACCAGCAGGTCGCGGAACGGTCGGACAGTCGGTCCGGACATCGGCCCCGGCACGCCGGGATGCGGACCCGATCTCACAGCCGGCCGTATCCGCGTGCGAAGCGCAACCAGACGAGCACCGCCACGACGGCCAGGACAAGGGTGAGCACCACCAGATCCGAGCGCCGCAGCCTCAGCTTTCGCAGCATGGTCATCGACGTCCGGGCACCGTAGCCACGGTTGGTCAGGGCGATGGCGAGGTTCTCCGCCATCAGGATCGAGCCGGTGATCAACGGGACCATGAGTGGGATCACCGCGGTGATCCGTCCGATCGGCCCGCTGTTCCGGACCCGGGCGCCGCGGGCGCGCTGGGCGTCGATGATCAGGTCCTTCTTCCGGGCCATCGTGGGGATGGCCGAGATCGCCGTGGTGACCAGGATCGACAACCAGGTCGGGGCGCGCAGTGTCGCCATCACCACCAGCAGGTCGTCGACCGGCGTGCTGATCGTGACGGCGTACGTCGCCACCACCATCACCAGGATCCTGGCCACCAGGTTCAGCCCGACCAGGAGGCCTGCCACGGTGGCTGTCATCGGGCCGGCGGCGATCAGCACACCCGCGTGGTCGGGTGCCGTGGACCGGCCACCGGTCACCAGCGTGACGGCCACGACCAGCACCAAGACGGGCACCAACGGCTCGATCACCCCCCGCAGTCCCCGGAGCGGCGTTCCCGCGGCCGCGAGCGCCGCCAGCAGCCCGGCCAGGAGTGCGGTGGTCCACAGCGGGTGGGAGAGGGTGATCACCGCCACCATGATCGCGACGAAACAGACCAGCTTGACCCGGACGTCCAGCGCGTGCAGTCTCATCCGGCGGCCCGCCGGTCCAGCGTCGTCGCGAGGTGACGACCGAGCAGCCCCGCGTCGAGCACGGGCACCGCGTCCGGCCACAGCCGCCGGCAGAGTTCCGCGGTCGGCGGGACGGACACCCCGGCGGCGGCCAGGACCTCGGCGGTGGGGCCGTCGGCCATCACCTGCCCGGCATCCAGCACGACCGTCCGGCGCGCGTGGCCGGCCACCAGGTCGATGTCGTGGGTGACCATCAGGATCGTGGTCCCGTGGGCGTTGAGCCGGTCGATGAGCGCCATCACACCCCGGACGCCGGACCAGTCCTGTCCCGTGGTGGGTTCGTCGACGACCAGGACGGGCGGCTGCAGAGCGAGCACCGACGCGACCGCGATCCGTTGGCGCTCCCCCTTGCCGAGAGAGAACGGATGCCGGTCGCCGACAGCGGACAGTCCGCACAGGTCCAGGGTCTCGGCGACCCGTTGCCCGATCCTGTCGGGATCCAGCCCGGCGATCCTCAGTCCGTAGCCGACCTCGTCGGCGACCGTACGGTTGAAGATCTGGTGGTCGGGATTCTGGAACACGTAACCGACCTGGTGGGCGAGTTCCCAGGGCTCGAGCCGGGCCGCGTCCACCCCGTCGATCCGGACGACGCCCGAGGTGGGGTCCAGCAGGCGGTTGAGGTGTTTGGTGAGGGTCGTCTTGCCGGCACCGTTCCGTCCGACCAGAGCGACGTACTCGCCGCGTCCGATGGTCAGGTTCACCCCCGCCAGGCCCCGATGGCCGTCCGGATAGGTGTGGGCCAGGTCCCGCAGCTCGATCACCGGGGCGGTCCCCGCAGCCGGCGGAGCAGTCCCGGAAGCGGGGGTGGGGGCCGGAAGGGGACGCCCGGACCGCAGCTGGTCCACGATCGCCACGGCCGTGTCGACGTCCAGGGGCACGTTCTGGTGGGCGATCAGGCCGGCCTCGGCGAGCACTGACCCGATCACCGCGATCGGCAGTGGCCTGATCGAGTGCCGCGCCGCCAGCCCCGGGTCACGGAAGAAGTCCACCGGGCGGCCCTGCCAGCCGACGCGGCCCTCGTCCAGGACGACCAGGCGGTCGGCCCTGCGGACGACATCGGCGCCGTCGTGGTCGACCACGATGACCGCCGTCCCCGGGGTGTGACGCAGCAGGTCCAGGGTGGCATAGACCTCCCTGCGACCCTGGGGGTCGAGCTCCGCGGCGGGCTCGTCGAGGCACAGCACCTCCGGCTCGAGGGCCAGGATCCCGGCGATGGCGAGGCGTTGCTTCTGGCCGCCGGAGAGCTCGGCCGTCGCCCGCTCCTCGAGACCGGCCAGCCCCACCCGGGCCAGGCATCCCGTCACCCGGCGCCGGATCTCGTCGCGGGGCACCAGATAGTTGCGCGGACCGAAGGCGACGTCCTCGGCGACCGTACGACCCAGCAGTTGGCCCTCGGGATCCTGCAGCACCAGGCCGACGTGCTCGGTGATGGTCTGGACCCGATAGTCGGCGAGATCGGCTCCGTCCAGCCGGACGGCACCGTGGAGGGTCCCCTCCGTCAGTTGTGGGATCACGCCGTTGAGGGTCATCAGCAGGGAGGACTTCCCGGCGCCCGTCGGGCCCATCACCGCGGTGAAGCTGCCGGCCGGAAAGCGGAGATCGACCCCCCGGAGGGCGTCCGCGTCGCCGCGGGGGTAGCGATAGGTGACGTCGACCACGTCGAGAGAGTCCCGCATCGGGTCAGTTCACGAGCCTGGTGTTGCGGACGGCGTAGTAGGCGATGGTGGCGATGACGAGGTTGACCACCGCCCCCACCAGCAGCGACGGGACCGAGGCGACGTACATGCCCCAGCCGCCGACGGGCAGGACGACCAGGCCCAGGCCGAAGCTGTTCAGCACGGCAGTGACGACCAGACCCGCGACCATCCCGACGGTCCCCCGCCGGCCGAGCCAGCAGAAGACCTGGGCACAGATGCCCATGCCGAGCGCGATCAGCAGGTGCAGCGGCAGAGTCAGTGGGAAGCCCGCGATCGCGGAGGTGAGCAGGTGGCCGACGGCTGCGACGACGAAGCCCAGCCACCCGCCGAAGGCGACCGCGGTGAAGAAGCCCGGGGCCGAGTCGAGGGCGACCGTGCCCAGCGGGCTGGGGAGCTTGATCAGGGAGCCGACGGCGCTCAACGCGATGAAGACCGCCATGATCGCCACCTTCCGCGCGGACACGGCCGGCCTCACGGTGCGATCCGGTTTGCGGTCGGTCAGGCTCATGGGAGTGCTCCTTCGAGGCGGTGGGTGTCGGTCGATCCAACGGCCTGAGCGACACTAGCGCCCGTCCGGACTGCCGAGGGGACAGGGTTGTCCGTTGTCCGTCAACCCGGAGGACGACCCGGATCAGTCCTCCGGGTGACCCGAGCGGGAATCGAGGAACTGGTAGACCTCGGCGTCCTCGACCCCTGGGAACGTGCCGGGCGGAAGCGCGGCAAGCAGGTGTGCGTGGGCCCGCGCGCTCGGCCAGGCGTAGCCGGACCACCGCTGGGTCAGCTCCGCCGGCGCCCGGCGACAGCAGCTCTCGTCGGGGCACCGGGAGACCGAGTGCTCCTTGGTGTCGCGGCCCCGGAACCACTTCGACTCCTTGTAGGGCACGCCGATGCTGGTGGAGAACGCGCCGCTGGCATCGGCCCGATCGACGCGGGCCGTGCACCAGTACGTGCCGTCGGGGGTGTCGGTGTACTGGTCGAACGCATTGAACTTGTCCGGCACGTCGAAGACCTGCCGCGACGTCCAGTAGCGACACAACGGCTGGCCCTCGATCGCGCCCAGGCTGTCCTTGGGGAAGGTGACCCCGTCGTTCTCGTACGCCTTGTAGATGACGCCGGATTCGTGCACCCGCTGGAAGTGGATCGGGATGCCCAGGTGCTCGGTGGCCAGATTCGTGAGCCGGTGGCAGGCACCCTCGTAGCTGACCGCAAAGGCGTCCCGCAGGTCCTCCGGCGCCAGCTCCCGCCGGTCCTTCGCCTGCTGCAGGAAACGTACGGCTGGCGCCTCGGGCATCAGCAGCGCCGCGGCGAAGTAGTTGGTCTCGACCCGCTGGCGCAGGAAGTCGCCGTAGCTCGTCGGCGGCGTGTGGCCGAGGATGTGGTGTCCGAGCGCCTGCAGCAGGACCGACTTGGGGTCGTGGTCCCCCAGCCCGGCGGTGGGCAGGTAGATCCTCATGTTCCTCAGGTCGGTGACCGAGCGGGTCGAATGCGGCAGGTCGCTGGCATGGTGCAGGGTGAACCCGAGGTGCTCGGTGATCTCGCCGATGAGGTGTTGCGACAGCGGCCCCGACACGTAGCCGACGCGGTTCAGCAGCTTCGCCGCCTCCGCCTCGAGTTCGCCGTAGTAGTTGTTGCGGGCACGCATCTCGTCCCGCAGTTGGGCGTTGGCGCGCCGCGCCTCCTCCGGCGTGGCGACCCGTTCGGCGGCCTCCCGGGCGAGTTCGCGGTGCAGCCCGACGAGTGCCTCGAGGACGTCGATCGGCATCCGTGGGGAGATCCGGACCGTCGGCAGGCCCTTGGCCCGGGCCAGCGGGGAGCGCATGTGGTGCTCGAGCTCGATCTCCAGCTGGGCGCGGCGGCTGGGCACCGGGGCGGTGAGATCGTCGAGCGTCGCGTCGTACACCCGGGCGATCCGTTGCAGCATGGACAGCTTCGCCTCGCGCTTGCCGTTCTCGAGCAGGGAGAGTTGCGACGCCGAGACGCCGGACCGCTCGGCGACCTGGCCCAGCGTCAGGTGGTGCTCCTTGCGCAGGTGCCGCAACCGCCGGCCGAGGGAAAACGGATCGAAAGCGTCGGCCGCGTCGTCAGGGTCCGTGGGCTGATCATCATTGACAAGCACGAAATTGACGGTAGCAGAATTTTTGCGTTTCTTTCCAGAGTTTTCTCTAGGAAGTTGTGGTGCAGGTCACGCAAGGTGGTGTCAACGGGACGCGCAGCAAGGACGCTGGCCCGACGAACCGAAGGAACACCATCATGAGCTCCACCTCCGCCGAACTCATCCAGCACGACTGGAAGACCAACTCCCGCTGGGCCGACGTCCGGCGGGACTACACCGCTCACGATGTCGTCCGCCTCCGTGGCACCGTGCAGGAGGAGCACACGCTCGCCCGCCGGGGCGCCGAGCGGCTCTGGGAGAAGATCCACACCGAGGACTACCTCAACGCGCTCGGCGCGCTCACCGGCAACCAGGCGGTGCAGCAGGTCAAGGCCGGTCTGCGGGCCATCTACCTCTCCGGCTGGCAGGTCGCGGCGGACGCCAACCTGGCCGGCCAGACCTACCCCGACCAGTCGCTGTACCCGGCCAATTCGGTGCCGCAGGTCGTCCGGCGGATCAACAACGCGCTGCTGCGCGCCGACCAGATCGAGCACTCCGAAGGCATCCGTACGGTCGAGGACTGGCTGGTCCCGATCGTGGCCGACGCCGAGGCCGGTTTCGGTGGTCCGCTCAACGCCTATGAGTTGATGAAGTCGATGATCGTGGCGGGTGCCTCCGGCGTCCACTGGGAGGATCAGCTGGCCTCCGAGAAGAAGTGCGGCCACCTCGGCGGCAAGGTGCTGGTGCCGACCAAGCAGCACGAGCGCACCCTCAACGCCGCCCGGCTCGCGGCCGACGTCGCCGACGTCCCGTCGGTGATCATCGCCCGCACCGACGCCGAGGCGGCCACCCTGATCACCTCCGACGTCGACGAGCGGGACCAGGAGTTCCTCACCGGCGAGCGCACCAGCGAGGGCTTCTACAAGGTCCGCAACGGGCTCGAGGCCTGCATCGCCCGGGGCAAGGCGTACGCCCAGTACGCCGACCTGCTGTGGATGGAGACCGGCACCCCCGACCTCGAGGTCGCCCGGAAGTTCGCGGAGGGCGTCAAGGCGGAGCATCCCGAGCAGCTGCTGGCGTACAACTGCTCGCCGTCGTTCAACTGGAAGAAGCACCTCGACGACGCCACGATCGCCAAGTTCCAGCGTGAGCTGGGCGCGATGGGGTTCAAGTTCCAGTTCATCACCCTGGCCGGTTTCCACGCCCTCAACTACTCGATGTACGACCTCGCCCACGGCTACGCCCGCCACGGGATGTCCGCCTACGTCGACCTGCAGGAGCGCGAGTTCGCGGCCGAGGAGCGTGGCTACACTGCCACCAAGCACCAGCGCGAGGTCGGCACCGGCTACTTCGACGACATCGCCACCGTGGTCAACCCGCAGAGCTCGACGACAGCTCTGAAGGACTCCACCGAGATCGCCCAGTTCTGATCCGACACCGCACGGGAGTGAGGAGACCGCCATGACCACATCGACCATGCCCCCCGCCGGGCTGCGGACCGAGACCCACCAGCCGATCGGTGACCTGCTGGTCGACCGCAGGCTGGTGGCGTTCCTCGACGAGGAGGCGTTGCCCGGCGCCGGCGTCCCGCAGGAGACGTTCTGGGACGGCTTCGTGCAGCTGTTCCACGGGTTCACCGACCGCAACCGCGCCCTGCTGCAGGAGCGCGAGCGGCTGCAGACCGCCCTCGACACCTACCACCGGGAGCATCCCGGCGTCCCGGAGCCGGTCGCCTACCAGCAGTTCCTCCGCGACATCGGCTACCTGCTCGACGAGCCGACCGGCGTCCGGGCCCGCACCCGGAACGTCGACACCGAGATCGCGGAGGTGGCCGGCCCGCAGCTGGTGGTGCCGGTGATGAACCGGCGGTTCGCGATCAACGCGGCCAACGCCCGGTGGGGCTCGCTCTACGACGCGCTCTACGGCACCGACGCGATCAGTGCGGACGGCGGCGCCGAGCGCGGCCGTGGCTACAACCCGGTCCGCGGACAGCGGGTGATCGCCTGGGCCCGCGCGTTCCTGGACCGGGCGGTGCCCCTCGCCTCCGGCTCCCACGCCGACGTCGTGGAGTACCGGGCCGGGCGCCGGCTGCTGGCGACGCTGCGGTCCGGCGATGTCGTCGGGCTGGCCGACGAGGACGCCTTCGTCGGGTTCACCGGCGCCCCCGGCGTGCCGAGCAGCGTCCTGCTGCGCCACCACGGACTGCACATCGAGATCCGGTTCGAGGCCGACAGCGCCATCGGCCGGTCGGACCGCGCCCATATCAGCGACGTCATCCTCGAGGCCGCGATCACAGCGATCATGGACTTCGAGGACTCCGTGGCGGCGGTCGACGGACCCGACAAGGTGATCGGGTACCGCAACTGGCTGGCGCTCAACGACGGCACCGCGGCGGAGGAGATGGCGAAGGGCGGGCGTACGTTCACCCGCACCCTCGCCGAGGATCGCCGCTGGTCCGCGCCGGACGGCACCGAGCTGCGCCTGCCGGGCCGGTCACTGATGCTGACCCGCAACGTCGGCCACCTGATGACCACCCCGGCGGTGCTCGACGAACACGGCCGGGAGCTGCCCGAAGGCATCCTGGACGCCCTCGTCACCAGCCTGTGCGCGATGCCGGGCCTGGCCGCCGGCAACGAACGGGCCAACTCCCGCGCCGGTTCGATCTACATCGTGAAACCCAAACAACACGGGCCCGCGGAGGTGACGTTCACCTCGGACCTCTTCGGCGCCGTCGAGGACATCCTCGGGCTGGAGCGGCACACCATCAAGATGGGCATCATGGACGAGGAGCGCCGGACGACGGTGAACCTGATGGCCTGCATCGGGGAGGCCGCCGACCGGATCATCTTCATCAACACCGGCTTCCTCGACCGGACCGGCGACGAGATCCACACCTCCATGGTCGCCGGCCCGATGATCCGCAAGGCGGAGATGAAGTCGGCCACCTGGATGACCAGCTACGAGGACTGGAACGTCGATGTCGGCCTGGCCGCCGGACTGCCCGGTCACGCCCAGATCGGCAAGGGCATGTGGGCGATGACCGAGCTGATGGCGGACATGCTGGAGACGAAGATCGCCCACCCGCTGGCCGGGGCGAACACCGCCTGGGTGCCCTCCCCCACCGGCGCGACCCTGCATGCCACCCACTACCACCAGGTGGATGTGCGGGAGCGTCAGGCCGAGATCGCCCGCGGGGGACGCCGCGCCACCCTGGACGGGCTGCTCCGGATCCCGCTCGCCCCGAGCACGGACTGGACCGCGGACGAGCGTCGCCGCGAGGTCGACAACTCCTGCCAGTCGATCCTCGGCTACGTCGTCCGCTGGGTCGAACAGGGGGTGGGTTGCTCCAAGGTGCCCGACATCAACGACGTCGACCTGATGGAGGACCGGGCGACCTGCCGGATCAGCTCGCAGATGCTGGCCAACTGGATCCATCACGACGTGGTGTCGGCGGAGTTCGTGGTCGACGCGTTCCGGCGGATGGCGGTGGTGGTGGACCAGCAGAACGCCGACGATCCTGACTACCTGCCGATGACCCCGGCCACCCCGGAGGGATCGTACGAGGACTCGATCGCCTGGTGTGCCGCCCGCGACCTGGCTCTGCACGGCACGGAGTCGCCCTCGGGCTACACCGAGCCGATCCTCCACGCGCGTCGGCGCGAGTTCAAGGCGCGCCACGGGCTGGTCTGACGCGGACCCGACCCCCCGGCGGCGCTGCGCCGGGGGGTCGGGTATAGCGTGGTCGCATTCCCACGGGAGCCCCAGCAGGGGCTGAGAGCAAGCTGACGCGCTTGGACCGTCGAACCTGTCCGGATCATGCCGGCGTAGGAAGTGAGTGCACCACAATGTCTGACACGTTCACCCTCGGTGGACACGAGTTCTCGTCCCGGTTCATCCTCGGGTCGGGCAAGTACAACCTCGAGCTGATCAGAGCGGCCGTCGACCAGGCCGGAGCGCAGATGATCACCCTCGCGCTGCGGCGGGCCACCGCCGATACCGAGAGCATCCTCGACCACATCCCCGACCACGTCACTCTGCTGCCCAACACCTCGGGGGCCCGTACGGCCGACGAGGCGGTGCGCATCGCGCGGCTGGCCCGCGAGCTCGGCTGCGGCGACTTCGTCAAGATCGAGGTCGTCCGCGACTCGAAGTACCTGCTGCCGGACAACCAGGAGACCCTCAAGGCGACCGAGATCCTTGCCGCCGAGGGGTTCATCGTGCTGCCGTACATGCACCCCGATCTGACCGTGGCCCGCGACCTGGTCACGGCCGGTGCGGCGGCGGTGATGCCGTTGGCGGCTCCGATCGGCTCGAACCGTGGGCTGGCCGCCAAGGAGTTCCTCCAGATCCTGATCGACGAGATCGAGGTGCCGATCATCGTCGACGCCGGCATCGGCCGGCCCTCGCAGGCCTGCGAGGCGATGGAGCTGGGCGCCGCCGCGATCATGGCCAACACCGCGATCGCCACCGCGTCGGACGTCCCGGCGATGGCCCGGGCCTTCCGGCTGGCGATCGAGGCCGGCCGCGCGGGCTATCTGGCCGGGCCGGGCCGGGTGCTGGAGCGCGGTGGCGAGGCGTCCAGCCCGCTGACCGCATTCCTGGATGAGGTGGAGCTGGACGAGGTGGCCCGATGAGGCACACCGACCACATGGGGTACTACCCCCGACAGGAGCGACTCGACTCCGGGCTGATGGCGCAGGTGCTCGCCCGGGTGGCGGCGACTGATTTCTCCGTCTACACCAGCCGTGACGTCAAGGCGGCGCTGAGCCACCGGACCCGGACGATCGACGACTTCGCTGCCCTGCTCTCCCCCGCCGCCGCTCCCCTGCTCGAGGACCTGGCGGTGGCGGCCAGGCGCGAGACCCGCGAGCACTTCGGCACCTCGATCCAACTGTTCACACCGCTCTACATCGCGAACTACTGCGCCAACCTCTGCACCTACTGCGGGTTCGCGGCCGACAACCGGATCCACCGGATGCGGCTCACCCCCGACGGCATCGACGCGGAGCTGCGGGCGATCGCCGACACCGGCTTCGAGGAGATCCTCATCCTCACCGGCGAGAGCCCGAAATTCTCGAACACTGAGTACATCGCCGACGCCGTCCGCCGGGCCGCCCGGCTGTTCCGGACCGTCGCGGTGGAGATCCAGCCGGTCAACACCGCCGAGTACCGTACGCTCCACGAGGCCGGCGCGGACGCCGTCTGCGTCTACCAGGAGACGTACAACCCCGACGCGTACGACCCGCTGCATCCGGGTGGGCGCAAGCGCAGCTTCCCCTACCGCTTCCAGTCGCAGGAGCGGGCGCTGCGCGGCGGCATGCGCGGCGTCGGCTTCGGCGCGCTGCTCGGTCTGGACGACTGGCACACCGACGCTCTGGCCACCGGCCTGCACGCCTCCCTGGTGCAGAAGGCCTACCCGGCCGCGGAGATCAGCCTGTCCTGCCCACGGCTGCGTCCGACGGTGGCGGACGCCACCGTGAACCCGCGCGACGTCCACGAGCGGCAGCTGCTGCAGATCCTGTGTGCCTACCGGTTGTTCCTGCCGTACGCCGCCATCACGGTGTCGACCCGGGAGCGCGCCGGCTTCCGCGACAACGTGATCGGCGTGGTGGCGACCAAGGTGTCGGCGGGAGTCAGCACCGGGGTGGGTGCCCATGCGGAGGGGCTGGGGTCCGGCGACGAGCAGTTCGAGATCGCCGACGGCCGCAGCCTTCCGGAGGTGTGTGCCGCCATCCGGGCCCACGGGCTGCAACCGGTGATGAACGACCACCTGCTGGTCTGAGGCGCGGCTGCCCGCTCCGACGACTCGCCGAGGTGACCGTCCGCCGCGCGGTCGCCGATCAGTCCGAGGGCTCGCCGGCGGATTCCCGTCGTTCCTGCTCGGTGTAGCCGATGTCCGCGGCCGGTGCTCCGGCGACCCGCGCGGTGCGTACCCGCCCGACCAGGTAGGACGTCATCCTCATCGCCGAACCGGCCGCGTCGCGGGCGTAGGTCATTGAACGGTTGGCGGCGACACCGAGGCTGGTACCGACCTCGATGGCGTCCTGGTCGGCGCCCAGGTAGAGGAACTCCCAGCTGTAGGTCGTCGTCTGCTGCTGGATGAGTGCTCTGATCGCCGGATGTGTCCACTCCCGGGAGGCGTTCTCGTAGCCGTCGGTCATGATCCCGACGATGACGGTGCCGGGCCGTTCCGGCTCGGGCAGGGAGGCGAGCTGGGCGCCGGCGTCCGTGACGAGGCGGCCGATGGCATCCAGCAGGGCGGTCGTCCCCCGCGGTTGCAGATCGAGCCCGGGCACGTCCCCGATGGGCTTGTCCCGGTAGACGACCTCGTACTGGTTGTCGAACTGGGCGAGGGTGACTCGGCAGTCGCCGGGGTGACGGCGTTGATCGGCGATGAAGGCGTTGAACCCGCCGATGGTGTCCTCGCGGATGGACTGCATCGAGCCCGAGCGGTCGAGGAGGAAGTACAGGTGGGTGAGGTGCGGGTTGGTCATGGGGACTCCTCCTGGGGTGGTCAGCTGTCGCGGCGACGACGGAATCTGAGCGGCTCGACCGGATGGTCGGGGGTGGGGGCAGGGCGTCCGAGTTCGGCGTCGTAGCGGGCGCGCTCGACAGATGTTCTCGTGACACGGCCTTCGGGCGTCGCGTACGGCATCAGCCGGGCGGTGCGGGCCAGCCGTGGCCCGACGGCGTTCTCGGAGAGCTGTGCGAGCTGGCCGGCTTGCCGTAGGGAGGTGCCCTCTTCGAGGACGGTGGCGGCCATCGCCTGGTCGATCGCCCGAGTGAGCTGCCCCTGGGCCTCGGCGATCAGCGGGAGGGCATCCGCAGCGCTGGTCGACTCTGCCGCCCGCGTGATGGCCGCGGCGGCGTCCCGGATCAGGGTGTCGAGTTCAGAGCTTCCAGTTCCCACAGATCAAGAATATGCAGTTACTGCGGATCGGCAATAGGGCTGATCTGCGGTGTCGTAGATTCGGAGCATGGTGGACGTGACGCGGTCACTCGAGGTCGGTGGGTGTGTGCTTCGGTTCGAGGCGAGTAGCGGCGGAGGGCCCGGTGTCGTGTTCCTGCACGGAGCCGGCGTCGATCACGTGATGTTCGACGCCCAGTACCAGGCGCTCGCGGAGGCGGGCTTCCGGGCTGTCACGGTCGATCTGCGCGGGCACGGCCGCTCGCGTCCGACCACGGTGCCGCTGACCGCAACACTCCTCGCCACCGACATCGAAGCGCTGACCGCACATCTCGAGCTGGAGCGGCCGGTGCTCGTCGGTCTCTCGCTCGGCGGGAATCTGGCCCAGTATCTGGTCCGCCGGGGCCCGGATCGCTACTCGGCGCTCGCCGTACTGGACGCGGCCTGGAACAGCGGTCCGCTGACCCCGGTGGAGCGGGCCGCGCTGCGGGCCGCCGCCCCGCTGCTGCGGCTCATCCCGGCTGGGTCGTTGCCGCGGCTGATGGCGAACGCCTCGGCCACCACCGAGGCAGCCCGTACGGATCTGCGACGCGCCTTCGCTCAACTGACCAAGCGCGAGTTCCTCGCCGCCTGGCAGGCGACGACCCAGTTCCTGCGCCCTGAGCCCGACTACCGCACCCCGATCCCGTTGCTGCTGGCGCGCGGAGCCGACGACCGCACCGGCAACATCGCGACCGCGATGCCCCGCTGGGCGGCCGCGGAAGGGATCGAGGAGCACGTCATCACCGGGGCCGGCCACGTGATCACCCAGGATGCCCCTGAGGTCGTCACGACGATGCTCCTGGACTTCCTGAGCACTCTGCAATGAATGCAGCGGTGATTGTCGGACGTGTGTCTGGTTCCGCGCAGCCACCGGGCCGGCCGGTCGCTCCCCCCGGGCAGCCAGCCCGAAGGGGTGCGCAGCCAGCACGGCGACACCGACCTGGGAGTCGTCCGCCCGGCGGTGTCCGGCGCGCCGCATAGCCTGTCGTCATGACCGCCGCCTTCAGCTCACTCCCCGTCCGCGAGGTGATCGGTGAACCGGGCGATGACGACAGCGGGTGGCCGTTCTCCCTGGCCCCGGTGGCCCAGCTGCTGCGGGACGGTCTGGAGCTGTCCGAGCTGACTGTCCTGGTCGGGGAGAACGGGGTCGGCAAGTCGACCATCCTCGAGGCGATCGCGATGGCTTACGGGCTCAGTCCCGAGGGTGGAAGCATCTCGCTGAGGCCGTCGGACCGGCCCACCGAGTCGCCGCTGCACGAGCGGATCCGGGTGGTGCGTGGCGTCGGCCGCTCCCGGTGGGGCTACTTCCTGCGCGCCGAGACGATGCATGGTCTGCTGACCTACCTCGAGCAACACCCGGGCGCGGATGCCCGCTACCACGAACGCTCGCATGGTCAGGCGTTCGATGAACTCCTCGAGGTGAAGCTGGGGCACATGGTCGGCCGCGGTGGTTTCCTCGTGCTCGACGAACCGGAGTCGGGGCTCTCCTTCCTGTCCCAGATCAGGTTGGCGAACCGGCTCGCGCAGTTGCGGGACGACGGGATCCAGGTGCTGATGGCGACCCATTCGCCGATCCTCTCGGCCACCCCGGGAGCACAGATCATCGAACTGGACGAGGCCGGCTTCCGAGCCCGCCGCTGGAAGGAGCTGATGACCGTCGCCCTGTACGCTCGTTTTCTCGCCGATCCGGGTTACTTCGGGCTGGAATAGACGTCGGGGAATGGAGGGCTGTGTGATGAAGAGTCACCTGGTGGAGGCATGGGAGACGTTGGTGCCGCCGAAGGGTGGCCCGCATGGTCCGTTGCCACCGCTTCTGTTGCTTCTGACGGTGGTCACCGGTCTCGTCGATGCGTTCAGCTATCTGGTGCTGGGCCGGGTGTTCGTGGCGAACATGACCGGAAATGTGGTGTTCCTGTCGTTCGCACTGGGCGGCGCCCCCGGATTCACCTGGTGGGCATTCCTTGGCGGACGCGTGGCTTCACGGGTGGGCCACCATCGCGGTCGTCATCTCTTGGTGGGCACACTTGCGCAGATGGTGCTCGTTCTCGTAGCGCTGGTACTGGCGCTGTCTTTTCCGATACCGCCGGTGAACCAGTCGTATACGGGGCTCCCGCTGGGGATTCTGATCGCCCTGCTGGGAGCAGCATGGGATTGCAGAATGCGGCGGCTCGTACGCTCGCAGTGCCTGATCTGACAACGACCGTGCTGACACTGACGGTACGCAACACAAGGTGATCGGTCTCGAGGCGTACGTCGATATCGATGCCCCCAGTGGTCCGCAACGCATCCTTTACCACACCCAGGAGCACCTGGACGCCGTATCGCGCAGATGAACCGAAAGTGATTCTCCACGGGCATCGAGAGATGTTGGTTGCTCGGAGCGGTCGACACGCGGCGACCACGGGCGAGGTCTAGGCAGGCTTCGTCGCCTTGATGATCGCCCCGTGCATGCCGGGGGCGACCTCGTGGGTGAATGCGACGCTGGTGTCGGTGAAACCGACTTCCGCCAACCCGGCCAGGTATTCCGCGCGGGACAGCGCGCCGGCTATGCAGCCGACGTAGGAGCCGCGCTCCGCCCGCTCGCCCGGCGTCACGTCATCCTCGGCCACCACGTCGGCGATCCCGATCCGGCCGCCCGACCTGAGCAGGCGGAACATCTCGGCCAGCACCTTCGGCTTGTCGACCGACAGATTGATCACGCAATTGGAGATGACCACATCGATCGATCCGGCCGGCAGCGGGACATCCTCGATCGTGCCCTTGACGAACTGGACATTGCGTACATCAGCCTTGGCTGCGTTGGCGCGAGCGAGGGCCAGCATCTCGTCGGTCATGTCCACCCCCACGGCGAATCCCTCGGGGCCGACCCGGCGGGCGGACAGCAGGACGTCAATGCCGCCGCCGGAGCCGAGGTCGAGCACGCGCTCACCGGGGCGCAGGTCGGCCACCGCGGTCGGGTTGCCGCAGCCGAGGCTGGCCGCCAGCGCTTCCGCCGGCAGGTCGACCGCGTCGCCGGCGACATAGAGTCCGGAGCCGAACCGCTCGTCGACCTCCAGCGGACCCGGGCCTGTGGGCTCGCAACACCCGCCGCCAGCACAGCGGTCGCCGGTGTCCAGGAGCAGACGACGATCGCCGACCGCCCGAGCCGTCTGCGCGTAGCGGTCGCGAACCTGCTCCTGGATCCGTGCCCTGTCCTCGTCCAACACGCCGGTCTCCTTACATAGACGCTCATCTATCGGGACCATCATGCTCCAACGCATAGATGGATGTCAATGAGTCTATGTGGATCCCTACCGTACGCATCCCGAGCCTCCTCCGGGAGCTCGGTCTGTAGAGAGCTCCACGGGGGCATGGTCGTCAGGCTCGCGCACGACGCAGCAGCAGCACCCCGGTCGCGGCCAACCACGCGCTCCATGCCACGTAGCCGATGAAGTTCACCGTGCCACCGGCCGCAAACCCGAACGGCTCGGCGACACCGATCACCACGGCCGCGGCGCAGAGAACGCCGAACCACCGCAGCCAGGACGGCTGGCCGAGGCGACGCAACGTGCCGAGCGCCACCAGCACCGTCCATCCGGCCGTCGTCAGGTAGCCGAGGGTCTCGCCGATGCCGACCCCCAGGTATTCGTGCAGGACGGTGAACCCGACAAGGGCCGCCGCAGCGCTGGACGGGTCCGCCGCGGCAGCCGCGAGCGCCGGGACCGCGAAGACCCAGCGCAACAGGCCGACCACCTGGACGACCCCCGCCAGGACACCCACCACAGCCGCCAGCCTGGCGGTCGAGCTGAAGTGATGCGGATCGAGACCGCGCAGGCCGACGCTGACCGGGACGAGCAGCGCGGCGAGCGCCGCAAGAGCCGCGAACAGCCACCGAACGCTGGCCGTGGCCGCGAATCGGCCCAGCACCACGGCGGGCGGTTCGCGCAGGATCGCCGGGTAGTCGAAGGCGTTCGCGAGAGCGACGAAGACGATGTTCGTGCCGAGTGCTGCGATGAGCATCGCTACACCGGTGAGCAGGCGGGTCATGGCTTCTCCTTAATTGTACGGCGTACAGATAATGTACGCCGTACAATTCCTGCATGGCAAGTCGTTCTGCCGGGCGCCCCGGCCGCATGCGGGTGCTCACCCAGGACCAGGTCGTGGCCGCGGCGCTGGCCCTCGTCGACGCGGGCGGCACCGATGCGCTGAGCATGCGCGCTGTCGCCGCCGAGCTCGGCGTGGCGCCCAACGCGCTCTACACCTACTTCCCCAACCGTGCGGCGCTGGTCGCGGCGCTCATCGAGCAGGTGCTGGCCGAGGTGGACGGCGGCCCGCTCGGGAGCGACTGGCGAGCCGGTGTGCGCGGCATCGCCTCCGCGCTGCGCGCGGCCCTGGCCCGCCATCCCGGCATGGTGCCGCTGATGGTCGCCGGCCCGATGTTCGGCCCCCAGGCGCTGGGACTCGGCGAACGTGTGCTCGCCCTGCTGGTCGACGCGGGATTCCCGCCGGACGACGCCGCCCGCGTCCTGTACACCGTCCTGGCGTACGTTCTCGGTTTCGCCGCGATGGATGCCGCCGAACTACCCGACGGACCTGCCCCGACCATGGCGGAACGGGTCGCGACCCGGCTCGTCGCATTCGAGGACGTCCCCGCGGAGCACTTCCCCCACACCCGGGCGACGGCGACCACGGCTGCGGGCTACGTCACCGATGAGCAGTTCCGGTACGGGCTGGACGCTCTCATCGCGGGCATCGCCCCCTTGTGCCGCTGACGTATCGCGCTGCACCGTCCGGGCAGCTGCGAATCTCGGCGCCGGTCAGCAGGTACTCAGGCCTCGGCGGTGGCGTCCTCGTCGGTGAACCGCTCCTGCTGGCCGGCGGCCCACGAGGCCAGCAGTTTCAGTCCGTCGGCGGTGGGTGAGCCGGCCGGGGCGGTGTAGACGTTCAGCACCAGTCCGGGTTCGCTGGGGAGTTCCATCGACTCGAAGTTCAGGTCGAGATCACCGACGACGGGGTGATGCAGCCGTTTCATGCCGCTGCGGTGGTACGTGACGTCCTGGGAGGCCCAGCGCTGCCGGAACAGCTCGCTCTGCGTGGACAGCTCGCCGACCAGGCGGATCAGGTCCGGGTCGTGCGGGTTCCGACCGGCTTCCAGCCGCAGCATCGCCGCAGCGTCCCAGGCGATCCTGTCGTAGTCGCGCCAGAAGGTGCGGGCGGCAGGATCGAGATAGGTGAACCGGGTGGTGTTCACCGGGCGTCTCGGGTCGTCGAACACAGGGGCGTACAGGGCACGTCCCATCGGATTGGCGGCGATGATGTCGTGGCGACCGTTGCGCACCCAGGCCGGGGCGTCGGAGATCGCATCGAGGACCTGCAGGACCGCCGGCCGCACACCGCCGGGCGTCTTCCGGGGCTTGCGGCGGCTCGGGCCCGCGGCGCGGGCGAGGTCGAAGAGGTACTCGCGCTCGGCCTCGTCCAGCTTCAAGGTGGTGGCGATCGCGTCCAGCACGCTCTCCGAGGCCCCGGCGAGGTTCCCCCGCTCGAGGCGTACGTAGTAGTCGACCGACACCCCGGCGAGCAGGGCGACCTCCTCACGGCGCAACCCCGCCACCCGGCGGTTGCCGCCGTAGACGGGCAGGCCCGCGTCCTGCGGGCTCAGCCGCGCACGCCGTGAGGAGAGGAACTCACGGACTTCTGCTTTCACGTCTGCCATGTCGATCACCGTAGGTCAGAGCTGGGACGGACGGGAGGCCCGGGACGTTTCAGCGGCGTCGAGCCGCCGGCTGTAGCTCGTGGGCACCGTAGCTGTTGTCGTCGGGGTTGATGGTCACGCCGGGCGCGACGAGTCGGTCGATGCGGTCCAGCACCTCGGCCGAGAGGGTGATGTCGGCGGCCGGCAGGTAGGACTGGAGGTGCTCCATCGTGCGCGGGCCGACGATCGCGGCGGTCACTCCGGGGTGGTTGAGGACGAACGCGATCGCCAGCTCGATCAGCGTGATCCCGGTCTGCTCGGCGAGCTGGGCGAGGTCCTCGACGATCGCCAGCTTGCGCTGGTTTGCGGGGCTGCTCATGTCGAAGCGGGGGCCGGGGCGGGCGGCGGACGTCGTGGTCGGTGCGTTCCCGGCCCGCCAGCGGCCGGAGAGCCAACCGCCGGCCAGCGGGCTGTAGGTCAGGGTGCCCATCCCGTGCCGCAGAGTGGTCGGCAGCACGTCCTCCTCGATGCCGCGTACCAGGATCGAGTACGGCGGCTGCTCGGTGACGAACCGCGCGTAGTGGTTCTCCTTCGCCGCCCACTGCGCCGCCACGATCTGCGAGCCGGAGTAGGACGAGGAGCCGATGTAGCGCACCTTCCCGGCCCGGACGAGGTCGGTGAGCGCGCCCAGGGTCTCCTCCACGTCGATCTCGGGAGTGGGCCGGTGGACCTGGTACAGGTCGATGTGGTCGGTGCCCAGGCGCCGCAGGGAGTTCTCGACCTCGGTCATGATCCACCGGCGGGACCCGCCGCCGTGGTTCGGGTCCTCGTCCATCGGCATGAAGAACTTGGTCGCCAAGAACACCTCGTCCCGGTGCCCCTTCAGCGCCCGCCCGGTGATCTCCTCCGAGACGCCGGCCGAGTAGACGTCGGCGGTGTCGACGAAGTTGATGCCCGCGTCCAGGGCTGCGTGGATGATGCGGATCGCGTCGTCGTGGTCGTTGTTGGCCCACGGGCCGAACATCATGGTGCCCAGGCACAGCGGGCTGACCCTGACGCCGGTGCGGCCGAGGTAGCGGTATTCCATCATCGTTCCTTACTCTTCCTTCTCGTTCGAGCTCGCTCCGTCGACCGGATCGGTCACGGGCGGACCATCACCTTCAGCGCCTCGCGGGCGTTCATCGCCGCATACCCGGCGGGCACCTCGTCCAGGCTGACGGTGCGGTCGAAGACCTTGCCGGGGTTGATGGTGCCGTCCAGGACCTGCGGGATCGCGGCCTCCAGGTAGGCGCGCACCGGGGCGGGGCCGCCGGCCAGGCGGGCATTCTTGCCGAACAGTGAGCCGAATCCGATCGGGGCCTCTTCGTACTGCGGGACGCCGACCCGGGAGATGATGCCGCCGGGGCGTACGACGCCGTACGCCTGCTGGTAGGCCGGCAGATGGCCGACGGCCTCGATAACGACGTGGGAGCCTTCGCCGTTGGTGAGGTCGATGACCTTCGCGATGCCCTCCGCGCCACGCTCGGCGACCACGTCGGTCGCGCCGAACTCGACGCCCAGGTCGGTCCGCGCCGTGTGCCGGCCCATCAGGATGATCCGCTCGGCGCCCAACTGCTTGGCGGCGAGCACCGCGCCGAGGCCGACTGCGCCATCGCCGACCACGGTGACGGTCCTGCCCGGGGCGACCTCGCCCATGTGGGCGCCGTGGTAACCGGTCAGGTACACATCCGACAGGGTGAGCAGCGACGCCAGCAGCGCCTCGTCGGCCGTCGCCGGGTCGATGTCCGGGACCTTCACCAGGCTGCCGTCGGCGAGCGGGACGCGGCCGTACTCGGCCTGCAGCCCGGCCGCCTGCGGGGTGCCGTACCAGCCACCGTGGACGCAGGCGGTGTGCAAGCCCTCCCGGCAGAACACACAGGTGTTGTCGCTGTACGCGAACGGGACGATCACGAAGTCCCCCGGCCTCACGCTCGTCACCTCCGAGCCGATCTCCTCGACCACGCCGATCAGTTCGTGCCCCATCGACTGCCCCTCCGCCGTCTTCGGCAGCGAATGGTAGGGGTGCAGGTCCGAGCCACAGATGCACGCGCGGACCGTACGTACGATCGCGTCGGTCGGGTCCTGGACGATCGGGTCCGGGACGGTCTCGATGCGTACGTCACCGGCGCCGTACATGAACGTTGCCTTCATGAGGACACTCGTCTTTCTTCTCGGGGCCAGGGGAGCACCGAGGGAGACGCGTCGGCGCACCACGAGGATGACCCGTGGTGCGCCCTCCATCGGGCCACGACCATCACACCCCCTCCCGCCGGCGTGCGGGAGTGCCTGTTCTTCCAGGTACTGCCAGTGCCTCCCTTTGCGCCCGGTTCCTGTGCGCGGGAGCGGACACGGGCCAACTACTTAAGAAACTTAACTACACTGCTCGAGTGACCCCCGACGACATGCTCAGCGACGCCGGCATCCCGGACCACGACGCGCAGGCGGACGATGCCCGGTTCGCCGCGGACCTCGCTCTGGCGACCACCCGGTTCACCCGGAATGCGCAGTACTTCGCGGGGACCCCGGTGTCGTCCGCCGACTGGCGCACGATCCGGATCGTCGCCACCGAGGGCCCGATGCGGATCGGTGAACTCGCCCGTCTGGAGCGCTACACCGCGGCCAGCGCGACCGTGCTGGTCAACCGTCTGGTCGACCAGGGGCTGCTCGCCCGCCGACCCGACCCGGACGACGCCCGCTCGAGGCTGCTCACCGCCACACCGGAGGGGCTCGCCCGGTGCTCCGAGTGGGAGGAGCAGTTGGGCCGGACCGTCGCCGACCTGCTGGCGGCGCTGCCGGAATCCCAGCAGGACACGCTCCGGGCCGCGCTGCCGATCCTGCAACGGCTCACCCGGCAGCTGAACGCATTGCGGAAGGAAAGAGACAACCAGTGATCCCCATCGCGCACCAACCACGTTCGGTCCAGGCCATCACCTTCGCCTGCGTCGTCAGCTACATGGGTGTCGGTCTGGTGGACCCGATCCTGCCGACCATCGCCGCATCGCTCGACGCGTCGCCCGGCCAGACGGAGCTGTTGTTCACCAGCTACCTGTTCACCACCGCGCTGATGATGTTCTTCAGCTCGTGGGTCAGTTCACGGTTCGGCATGCGGAGGACATTGCTGTTGGGCCTGGGACTGGTCGTGACGTTCGCGACGGCCTGCGCGCTCAGTGGGGACGTCCGCCAGGTCATCGGGTTCCGCGGCGGCTGGGGCGTCGGCAACGCGCTGTTCGTCTCGACCGCTCTGGCGGCCATCATCGGCTCGGCCGCCCAGGCCCGCAGCGCCATCGTGCTCTACGAGGCAGCCCTCGGCGTGGGCATGGCGCTGGGTCCGCTGGCCGGTGGCCTGCTGGGCGCAGTGTCCTGGCGGGCACCGTTCGGCGGGACGGCGATCCTGATGGGCCTGGGCCTGCTCGGGATCGGCCTCTATCTGCAACGACGGACCGAGAAGCCAGCCCCGGTGTCGCTCGGTGCGCCGTTCCGCGCGCTCGGCCGCCACGACTTCGTCCCGGTGCTGGCGGCCACGTTCTTCTACAACTACGCGTACTTCACGATCCTCGCGTTCACGCCGTTTCCGCTGCACCAGGCTGCCTCGAACGCCGGACTCGACTTCACGCCGATCGACCTCGGGCTCGTCTTCTTCGTCTGGGGCCTGCTGCTCGCGGTGGCGTCCGTGGTCGTGGCTCCCCGGCTCTCCCGCATCCTGGGGCTGAGGCCGACCCTGTTCGTCGCCCTCGCGGCGCTGGCCGTCGACGAGGTGGCGTTCTGGCTGGGCGCAGGCCAGCTGCCCGTGGTAATCGTCGCCACCCTGCTCTCGGGCGTGTTGCTGGGCGTCATGAACACTGCCATGACCGAAGCGGCGATGGAGGCGACGGACCTGCCGCGCGGAGTCGCGTCCAGCAGCTACTCCGGCATCCGGTTCGTCGGCGCGGCGCTCGCCCCGACCCTGACCGGTCCGCTCTCGCAGGTCGGCGGGATGGGACTCCCCTACCTGGTCGGCGCGGCGGCGACGGTGCTCGCCGTCCTCGCGCTGGGCGCTGAGTGGTACCTCACGCGTCGGCACCGAACCGCTGTCGCCGAGGCCGAGACCCGTCGGTGCCGGGGTCTGAGTGCGGCAACGTACGCCCCCGGACGGTAGCCGGTTCCGGACCGATGGTCAGCTGCGGTGCAGCCGGGCGATGGTGGCGGGGTGATGGCGTACGCGTCGACGGCGTCGCCGGCCAGGGCGGGGAGCAGACTGGGCGGGTCTGCGGCGGCAGGAGTCAGGACCTCCCGGCTGTGTCGCAACAGGAAGAGCAACGACAGGTCCGTGTTGACGGTGCGTAGCAGGACGTAGAGACCCCACGCGGTCATCAGGAAGAGGAAAGCGGACACGAACGCTGCCACGAGACCCAGGCGGAACAACCCGGGACTCGTGGTCAGTGCACCGTACATCTGCTGCGCATCTCCCAACCCGATGTGCCCGAGCGCATCGGCGAGCACGGAGACCGCAATGAACGACACATACAGTCCACCCGTGATTCTCGCCAACGTTGCGGGTGCGACACGATCAGTGATCTCGAAAAACACCTGGCCTCCTTGCCCCGAGCCGGTGAGACGCCGTAGCCAGCACCGTGGTCAGCACTCGGCTGCGAGCATCGGGTCAGCGTTCATTTTCCGCCGCTGTCCCGTCATCGAGCAACTGCTCCATCGTCTCGCGTTCGGAACGGGCGATGAGCGCAGTGAAAGCTCCACCTGCGTCGGTGTCGGCCTGTTCGATCGCCGTAAGATACTCGCGGCGATCTTTCGGGTAGATCGGGACAGCCGGAAATCCCGCGCGGCGCAGCAGCACGTTCATGAGGAGGCGTGCAGTGCGTCCGTTGCCATCGACGAAGGGATGGATCTTCACGAAGTCGAGGTGCACATGAGCGGCGTGGACGATCGGATGCAGTTCGGCAGGCAGATGGTTGATGCTCTCGACCAATGCGGCGACGAGATCGGGGACCTTCAGCGGGGTCGGGAAAATGGTCTGCGAGCCGGCTACCCGTACGCCGGTACGGCGGAGGAATCCGGCTTCCGTGTTGTTGGTGCTGTAGAGCACGCGCCGATGGAGAGAGAGGATGTCAGCTTCGGAAATCTCGGGCTGGTTCTGCAGCACATCGGTGGCGTAGTCCCAGGCGATCGCGTGGTCACGCGCTTCGAGGTGCTCGCGGAGGGACTTGTCCGGGATGATCGCATCATCCTCGATGACCATGCGCGTTTCTATGCTGGAGAGGGTGCTTCCCTCGAGTGCGTTCGATGTGTAGGTCAGCTCGCTGCGCAGCCATTCCCGGTACTGCGCGATACCCGCTTCGATACCGTCAGGGAATCGCCGATGTAGCTGATCCTGGAGCTCGCCAATAATATCCAGTTCAGACTGAATATTCGCTTCATGCTGGCGGGCGATTTCCGGATTCATGTATGGCGATCATACGGGATTGCACAGGGTTTGACCATGGGGGTGACCGGGACCTGCTCGACCACGTCCGAGATCTGACCGCCGCAGGAGGCCGGGCCGGCCCCGTCTGGTCCGGCATGCTTCACCGGCCGTTCACCGGGAGTTCATCGAATCACTATTGATGTTTCATGCATCACATCTCCCGCCATGACACGCCTGGAGTCAAGCATCAACACGTGAGTGTTGAACTACTGCTGCTTCTCCTCGTGATTGCCACAGCCGTTGGCTTTGACTTCACCAACGGCTTCCACGACACCGGCAATGCGATGGCCACCTCCATCAGCACTCGGCCGACCCAGATCGTCCGCCCGGCGGCCTACGGGGGCACTCCTCTCGGGGAGTGTCCCCGTACCCGTGTGCAGACGGGACACCCGGCGAAATCCAGCTGCGGACGTTAACGACAGGCCGCGATGTGGCTGTCCGCGTCAGCAGCGCTCGACCACCATCGCGAGCCCCTGGCCCGATCCGGCCGACACGGCGGCCAGGCCGAAGCGCCCTCCATCCTCACGGACGATCTGGCTGAACAGCCGCGTCATCACGACCGCACCAGAGGCACCCCAGGGATGACCGAAGGCGAGCGCGCCACCCTCACGACACACCTGCTCCTCATCGATCCGCAGCACCGAGCAGGCGACGAGTACGTTCGCCGCGAAGGCCTCGTCGAACTCGATCACGTCGAACTGCGCGATCTTCAGGCGAGTGGAATAGAGGACCTTCTCAATGGCGGGAACGATGCCCCAGCCGACCCGCGCCGGGTCGCAGCCGAAGGCCGCGCTGGCCGTCACCCGCAGGCCGGGACGGCGGTCACGCCGATGGGTGGATCCGTCGACCATCAACACCGCCGCGGCGCCGTCGTCGATCACGGACGGATCCGCTGCGGGATCGACCGGGTCATCCACCGACACCTTGCCGACCGGCACGATCTCCGCAGCAAAGACTCCACCGGCTGCCGCGTCGGTCGCCCGGCGACGGGAGCGCTCGGCGTAGCCGAGGCGCCGGTCGCGAGTGACGTGGTACTCCTCGGCGAGCCGGTCAGCCGCCTCGGCCATCGACGGGTTGATCGGCTCGTTCGCCGACGACCCGGACTCGACCCCGCCGGCGATGATGTAGCCGGGGTTGTTGACCGAGACGAGCTTGTCCGCGGCATAGTCGATGGCGGACAGACCGGAGGCCCGGCCACGCTCGAGCGACACGGCGGGCACTTCGTCGGGTACACCGGCAGCTTCCAGGGCATCACGTCCCAGACCGACTCGGCCGAACGCGTGGCCGAGGATGACGTCGCGGAAATGTTCGGGAGCCGGGCACGCCTCGTAGAGGTGTTTCAGCACAGGGGCGGCAAGGTTGGCCGGGGCCACACCGGCGAGTGAGCCGCCGTTGTGGGCGAAGGGCGTGCGTACTGCGTCGATGATGACCGCGTTGTTGATCACAGCAACCTCCTGGCATGTGCTCGAGCAGGAAGCCCGCGCACGGATGGTAAACGGACCCGGCCCGGACGGGTCCGATGCTGTGATGGATGAGCGCGGCGGAGACCACGATGCGACCGCACCTACCTCACCGCACGGTCTCGCCAGTACGGGTAATACAGGTAGGGACTGTTGGTCGCAGAGCAACGATTTCATGGGCGAGCCCCACCGCCCAGGTCTCAGAGACTACCAGCCCTGGAGTCGGGGCACTCAACCATGGCTTTGGGCCGGGCCACGAATATATATCGAAAGTCCTGGGGGCCGGGTGGTGCTGGTTGCTCGCAGGATACGCGGCCTGTCTGACCGGCAAGAACTTCAAGATGTCCGTTCGCCGCGGCCTGGCGTTCCTGGTCCCCGCTGTCCTGGCCTACGAGGTCGCTGACCTCGCCGGTGGCACCTACAGCACGACGATTCCACCGGCGCCTGGCCAGATCGACCTGCTGAACTTCATCGTCTGGACCGTCTACTACGTCATCCTGAGTCTCGTCGCGGTGGCCGTGCTGTCGGCGATTCTGGCCGCCACCCGATCGGGCGGCGTAATTGGCTTCTTCGGCGCCGTTGCGGTGCCAGGCCTGGTCGCCTATCTCGCCCTCAGCACCTATCGCGGGTTGATCATCCCGCCCGGGTTCGATCCGATCGGCCAGGTCGTCAGCCTGGCGGCAGGCACGTCGGCGGCAGCGGTCACCGGCACTGTGGGGCTGGTCGTTCTGATCCGCCCCCTGGCGCGGCGTGTCAGGTCAAGCTGACCACTCCCTCCTGGGCCCACGAGCGGAACCCGGCCCGTCCTGGGCTCAGGTGTCGTGACGTGGCGGATATTCGGCAATACTCCAACGACGTGCGGGATCGTGGTGAGCACCCCGATCGTCTGGCTTCGCCCTGGGGCGGGCCCGCGGTGTCAGAGACGCGGGTCGACGGGTTCGGATTCGAGGGCGAGCACGCCGAACACGGCCTCGTGGATCCGCCACAGGGGTTCGCCGGCGACCAGCCGGTCGACGGCTTCCAGGCCGAGGGCGTATTCGCGCAGGGCGAGGGACCGCTTGCGCCCGAGGTTGCGGTCGCGGAGCCGGCTGAGGTTCTCCGGCTCGGTGTAGTCCGGCCCGTAGATGATGCGGAGGTACTCGCGTCCACGGACCTTGAGTCCGGGCTGGGCCAGGTGACCCCGAGTCGTACGGGTCAGGTTGCCGAGCGGCTTGACCACCATGCCCTCGCCGCCGGCCTCGGTGATGGCCTCCCACCACTCGACGCCGGCCGCCCGATCGGCGGGGTCACCGGTGTCGACATGGTGGCGGCGGGTCGTCCGGAACAAACCCGGGTCCGCGGTGACCAGCCGGTCGGCAATCGCCAGATGCCAGTCGTGGTCGTGATCTGCGAAGGACGCCCCGGAGGCGGCCAGCACCTGGAAGACGGCGAGTTCGACGCCGTCGAGCCCGTCGGTCGGCCACGCGTAGCGCTGCCAGGCGGCGTCGTACGCCCGGGCGTTCTCCAGACGTGCCGTGGTGCGGGCCAGCAGTGGTCCGACGTCGAGGCCACGCGCCCGGGCGGCGGTGAGCGCCTCGAGCGCGGGGGGAAGCGCCATCAGCGCGGCGGCGCCGACGGGGGCGTACTGCTCGCGCAACAGTGGTCCGGCCTTGGCCGACCAGGGCAGCAGCTCGGCGTCCAGCAGCAGCCAGTCGGTGCCCAACTCGTCGAACACGCCCGCCCGGGACACCGCATCGCGGACGCGCGCCAGCAGGGTGGCGGTGAGATCGGAGGGGAAGAAGGCCCGTCCGGTGCGGGTGTAGACCGCCCCGCCGTCCGGGGTGAGGTAGACCACGGCCCGCGAGCCCATGTGCTTCTCCTCGCACACGACCCGGTCGATCCCCCACTCGGCGAACTGGCTGAACGCCTCGTCGGGGTGTTCGAGGTAACCATCGCGCTGCGAGGTGGCGACCGGCGACATGGTCGGCGGCAGATACGGCACGAGCCGCGGGTGGAGCGCGAACCGACTCATCACCTCCAGGGCACCGGCGGCGTTCTCAGCGGTGATGGTGACCCGCCCCAGTGCTCCGGTCTCGACAGCGCGTCTGCCGACGACGTCGTCGAGGCGGAGTTCGTCCTCACCCCGAGGGGCGGCCGCCACGGCCGGGAACGGCTTGGCAGGTTCGTAGTGGACGGCGTACGCATCGACCTGGACGGTCTCTCGCTCCGGGTACCGCAGCGCAGAGAGCCGTCCGCCGAACACGCAGCCGGTGTCGACACACAGGGTGTTGTTGACCCAGTCGAGGGTGGGCGTCGGGGTGTGCCCGTAGACCACCATCGCGCGGCCGCGATACTCCTCGGCCCACGGGTAGCGCACCGGCAGCCCGTACTCGTCGGTCTCGCCCGTGGTGTCCCCGTACAGCGCGAAGGCGCGCACCCGGCCGGATGTACGGCCGTGATAGGCCTCCTTCAGCCCGGCGTGCGCGACGACGAGCCGGCCGTCGTCCAGGACCAGGTGGGACACCAGCCGATAGCACCACTCCCGCACCGCGACACGGAACTCCTCGGACTCCTCGGCCAACTCCGCCAGGGTGCGCTCCAGCCCGTGGGAGACCTGGACCGCGCGGCCGTCCAGGGCCCGGATCAGCTTGCTCTCGTGGTTGCCGGGCACTGCCAGCGCGTGGCCGGCCGCAGTCATCCCCATCGCCAGTCGCAGCACGCCGACCGAAGAGGGACCGCGGTCGACCAGGTCGCCCACGAAGACCACCCGCCGGCCCTCCGGGTGGGTGGCGTCGACCGCGGTGCCGTCCCGGTCCCGGGTGACGGCGTAGCCCAGCCGGTCGAGCAGCGCCAGGAGTTCGTCGAGGCAGCCGTGCACGTCGCCGATGATGTCGAACGGGCCGTGCTGGTCGCGATAATCGTTCAGCAGCCGCTCCCGTACGATCCTCGCGTCCGCCACCTCCGCGACGCTCGACAGCACGTGGACCGTGCGGAAGCCTTTCCGCCCCAGCCCGCGGATCGACGTGCGCAACTGGGAGGCTTGGCGCCGGATCGGGCCGTCACCGAAGGCACGGTCGGGCCGGGTCCGGTTGCGTTCGATCGCGACGTCGGTGGGGACGTCCAGGACGATCGCCACCGGGAGGACGTCGTGGTCGCGAGCCAGCTTCACCAGGCTGGCACGGGCCTCGCGGGAGGTGTTGGTGGCATCCACCGCGGTCAGCAGGCCTCGGTCCAACCGCTTGCCGGCGATGTAGTGCAGGACATCGAAGGCGTCGGCCGTGGCAGCCTGATCGTTCTCGTCCCCGCTCACCAGCGCTCGGCAGTAGTCGGAGCTGAGCACCTCGAACGGTGCGAACGCCTGCGCGGCGAAGGTCGACTTCCCCGAGCCGGAGACGCCGACCAGGGCGACCAGTGCGAGTGCGGGGATATGCAGATCACTCACCGGGCCTCCCGAGCAAACAACGCCAGCTGGGTGGGCGGGCCGGCCACAGGGTCGACGGCGCCGACGGCGCGGAACTCCACCCGGTAGCCGCGACGCTCGGCCACCCCGTGCGCCCAGTCGGCGAACTCGGCCCGGGTCCACTCGAACCGGTGATCGGGGTGGCGCCGGCCGCCGTCCGCCAGGCCGTAGACCGGGTTGTAGTCCCGATTCGGCGTCGTCACCACGACATGAGCCGGTCGGGCGGCGCCGAACACGCTGGCCTCCAACGACGCGATCCGATCCGGCTCCAGGTGCTCGATGACCTCCACCAGCAGGATGGCGTCGAACCCGGCCAACTGATCGTCCCGGTAGATCACCGAGGACTGCCGCAGGGTGATCTTGTCCCGCTGGTGGTCGGGGAGCCGGTCGAGGCCCAGCCGCCGCTCCGCCTTCGCCAGCACCCGGGGCGACACGTCCACCCCCACCACGTCGGTGATCGCCGGATCGGCGAGCAACACCCGCAGGTAGTAGCCCTCGCCGCAGCCCAGGTCGACCACGCGTCGGGCGCCGACCTCGTGGACCACTCCCATCACCGCCTCCAGGCGCTGCACCTTCAACGGGGCGGCCGTCTCCTCCTCGGCATCGTCGCCTGGCTCATCGACCGGCGAGTCATCCAGCGCCGCGAGCCGCTGGGTCGCGTCCTCCACGTAGTCGCGCCGGGCAGCCAGGTAGCGTCGTACGATCAGCTCGCGCCGCGGGTGGTCGGCCAGCCAGCCCTCGCCGCGGCGCACCAGCTTGGTGACCTCGTCCGACCCGACCCAATAGTGCTTGGCATTGTCCAGCACCGGCAGCAGCACGTACAGGTGTGACAGCGCATCCGCCAGTCGCACCGACCCGGTCAACGTCAGGTCGACGTACGGCGCCGGCCCCCAGCTGCCCTCCGGTCCGAACGGCGCCTCGGCCGCCCGCACCTGCCAGCCCAGCGGCTCGAACAGTTCCCGGACCAGCTGCCCGCCCGCCAGTGGATCACCACCTGCGGTCGCGCGTGCCGGCACAGCCGGGACACGGATCTCCAGCGGCAGCGGCGATGCCGCCAGTTCGGGGAAGGAGTCGCAGCGCCCGTTCATCGCCGTGGTGAAGACCCGGCCGATCGCGACGGCGAGCATCGACGCCGCGGCGTACGGGCGATCGGTGACGTAATCGGTCAGCGCCAGACCCTCGCGCGACGTCAGTCGCCGCTTCACCATCCCGATCGGATCGACCTCCAGCAGCAACGCCGCCGTGACCCGCTCCGCGGAGGACTCCGGGTAGAAGACCGTCGCCTCGCCCACGGGCAACGCGAACGTCTGCACCCGGTCGGGATGCTTGTGCAACAGGTGGCCGAGCGCCGGAGCGTCCGGGCCCGTCAACGATACAGTCACCAGCACGCGCCGAATCTAGCAGCGGGCCGGCCGGTCCGGCGGACGGCTCGGGGGTTACGTATTCACTGGTGTCGGCTGGGACGCCACCGCTCTGACTGTCGCGAGGCGGCCGTCAGGCCGTCGCCAACGTCGCACGGCCCAAAGCTCCCGTCGCGGAGCCGTGGCGGAGGTCGGCCCAGATCTCATCCAGCGACAACCCCAACACATCGGCGATCGCGGCGATGGTGGGGAAGGACGGCGTGGCCACCCTCCCGGACTCGATCTTCCGCAACGTCTCCGGGGAGATGCCCGCCTCCAGGGCGACCTGCACCATCGTGCGCTCACCTCGCGCGTGACGCAGCATCGCGCCGAGCTGCTCGCCGCGCCGAAGGTCCTCCGGTGTGAGGGGAAGTCTGACCACGCACCCGATTCTAATACCGGTGTAGTTTGACCGGTATTATTATTGGGGCCTGAAAGGGGTGACCGTGATCGAGATACTCAACATCAACAAGCTTGCGCGCGCCAGGGAGACCGGGCGCCTCGTCGGCACCATCCTCCAGACTCTCAAGGCCCGGTGTGCGGTCGGCACGAATCTGCTGGAGATCGATCAATGGACGAAGGAGATGATCCTCCGTGCCGGCGCCACCTCCTGCTACATCGACTACGCGCCCTCCTTCGGGCGGGGGCCCTTCGGGCACTACATCTGCACGGCGGTCAACGACGCGGTCCTGCACGGCTTGCCGCACGACTACCGGCTCACCGACGGCGACCTGTTGACTCTCGATCTCGCGGTGGTCAGGGACGGTGTCGCCGCGGACGCCGCAATCAGCTTCATCGTCGGCAACGCGCGCGACGAGGATGTGACGATGATCGCCGCGACCGAGCGTGCGCTCGCCGCGGGAATCCGCGCCGCCGCCCCGGGCGCCCACATCGGTGACATCTCCCATGCGATCGAGCGCGTGCTCTCCGAGGCCGGATATGCCATCAATCGCGAGTTCGGCGGTCACGGCATCGGGTCCACCATGCATCAAGACCCTCACGTGGCCAACGCGGGCCGCCCCGGACGCGGATACAGGCTCCGTCCCGGGCTCCTCCTGGCGCTCGAACCGTGGGTGATGGCCGACACCGACGAACTCGTCACCGACCCCGACGGGTGGACCCTCCGCAGCGCCACCGGAAGTCGGACCGCACACAGCGAGCACACCATCGCGATCACCGAGACCAGCGCAGAAATCCTCACGCTCCCGGCCACTTGAGCCCCTGTGCCACCAGCGTGACCGCAGCGGGCCAGTAGCCCTGGGCTCAGTCGCGAGGCGGGCGCCGCCGGTCGTTTCGCCACGGACGGCCCCGGTCCAGTTCGAGCTTGATGAGCTGGCCCGAGATGCGGGTGGACCGCAGCGCCTCCCAGACGTCCGGCGGCAGCGTCGCCGGCAGCTCGACCAGCGAGTGGTCGGCACGGATGTCGATCCGGCCGAAGTCGTCCCGTCCCAGCCCACCTTCGTTGGCCAGTGCACCGACGATCTGTCGTGGAGAGACCTGCTGCCGGCGCCCGACAGCGATGCGGTAGGCGACGAGATCACCGGCGGATCGGCGCCCGCCCCTGCCCGGCCGCCCGCCTCGATCGTCACGGCGATCCCGGGACCCGCGAGCGTCCTCCTCTCCCGCGCCGCGCTCGCGGCGCCCCTTCCTGTCGTCACGGGAAGGGGGGCGCGTCGGCTCGGGCTCGGGTTCCAGCAGCATCGGCTCGTCGCCCTGCAACACGGCGGCCAGAGCCGCGGCGACGTCCACCTCCGGGACGTCGTACTCGCGGACGTAGTGGGTCACCACGTCGCGGAAGAAATCGATCCGCTCGGGGGTCTCCAGTGCTGTGCTGATCGCGTCGTCGAACCGGGTCAGGCGGGTGGCGTTGATGTCCTCGACGGTCGGCAGGTCCATCTGGGTCAGGGTCTGCCGGGTGGCCTTCTCGATGTCACGGAGCAGGCGGCGCTCGCGCGGCGTGACGAACGAGATGGCATCGCCGCTGCGTCCGGCCCGGCCGGTGCGCCCGACGCGATGGACGTACGACGCGGTGTCGGTCGGGATATCGAAGTTGACCACGTGACTGATCCGGTCCACGTCGAGCCCGCGAGCGGCGACATCGGTGGCGACGAGGATGTCGAGCTTGCCCGACTTGAGCTGGTTGATCGTCCGCTCCCGCGCCGCCTGGGCGATGTCGCCGTTGATGGCGGCCGCAGAGAATCCACGGGCCCGCAGCTTCTCGGCCAGCGTCTCGGTCTCGTTCTTGGTGCGGACGAAGACGATCATGCCCTCGAAGTTCTCCACCTCGAGGATGCGGGTGAGCGCGTCCACCTTCTGCGGATAGGACACGACCAGATAGCGGTGGGTGACGTTCGCGGCGGTCGAGGTGGTGCCCTTGACGCTCACCTCCAGTGGATCGGTCAGGTACTTCTTCGACAGCGCCCGGATCTGCCTGGGCATGGTCGCCGAGAACAGCGCGACCTGCTTGTCCGTCGGCGTGTCGGCGAGGATCCGCTCGACGTCCTCGGCGAATCCCATATTGAGCATCTCGTCGGCTTCGTCGAGCACCAGGTAACGCAGTTCGGATAGGTCGAGCGTGCCGCGGTCGAGGTGGTCGATGATGCGTCCGGGTGTGCCCACGACCACGTGGACGCCGCGAGCAAGGGCGCTGAGCTGGACGCCGTAGCCCTGCCCGCCGTACACCGGCAGCAGACGGACATCCCGCAGCTGGGCCGCGTAGCTCTCGAACGCCTCGGCGACCTGCAGGGCCAGCTCGCGAGTCGGGGCGAGCACCAGCGCCTGCGGCGCCTTCTGCTTCCGGTCGAGGCGCTCGAGGATGGGCAGCGCGTACGCGGCGGTCTTGCCCGTGCCGGTCTGGGCCAGGCCGATGACGTCATGGCCTGCCAGCAGCGCGGGGATTGTCGCCGCCTGGATCGGCGAGGGCGACTCGTAGCCCAAGTCCCGCAACGCCCTGAGGATCTTGTCATCGAGACCCAGGTCGGCGAACGAGGCCCGCTCCTCGGTCTCCCGATCAGGATCGGCCTCGCTCTCGGACGTCGCCACGGCATCCACGACACCAGGTGTTTGGTCGCTCACCCCTCGACCCTAGTCGGTCCGACGGTGCCGCGGCACGCTGTCACGTCGAGTCGCGCCGGAGGGAGGCCGGGATCTCGTTCGCCTCGAAGCCGTGTCAGGCTGTGGCCAAGGTCGTACGGCCGGGTGCTGCCGTCCCGGAGCCGTGACGGAGGTCGGCCCAGATCTCATCCAGCGACAACCCCAACACATCGGCGATCGCGGCGATGGTGGGAAAGGACGGCGTGGCCACCCTCCCGGACTCGATCTTCCGCAACGTCTCCGGGGAGATGCCCGCCTCCAGGGCGACCTGCACCATCGTACGCTCACCTCGCGCCTGACGCAGCATCGCGCCGAGCTGCTCGCCGCGCTGAATGTCCTCCGGCGTGAGGGGCAGTCTGACCACGCACCCGATTCTAATACCGGTGTAGTTTGACCGGTATTATTATTGGAGCCAAAAAGGGGTGACCGTGATCGAGATACTCAACACCAACAAGCTCACGATTCGTTCAATAATCGTCAGTAATAAAAGCCTCGAAGCACCTGGCGGCGACTTGGTCGACGGGGCGAAACACGGTCGGCGAATCAGGCGTTTCCTCAGCGCACTTCGACGCCCAGGTCTTCGCGATCAACGTGCTCCCTTCCCCAGACGGCCCCGGCATCAGCGTCATCCTCACCGCGACACCCACGGAACCCGGCCAACAGTCCCTCAATAGACCGCATGACGACCCGGTGACACCGGCTCAGGGGACATACCAATGCCCAGATGCCTGCGAGTCATGGTCCGCGACCCATTCGACCCGTAGGATGAGCACCGGGCTCTCCGATCGGACGATCCGGAGGAACGATGTTGCACCCTGACCTCCTCGGAACACTGAGGTCGTCGGCATCCCAGTTACCACAGGACACGGCCGGCATCCCAGCAACAACACCCGAATGAGAGGGAGACACACCCATGACCGCACACATTTTCGGCAACCCGAACCCGCTCGACTCGATCAACAAGGCCTTCCCCGCTGCCAAGGGGATTGACCCGCTGCAGTGGGCGGCCGATGTGCTGTCCGCCAAGGGCCTGTCGGCTTCCAACAACACCGTCAAGGCCGTGAAGGCGGTGCGAGACGCCGAGCCGTCCCTCGACCTCAACAGCGCGGTCTACCTCGTCGACCGCCTGAAGTGATCACCACCCCACCATCGAAGGAGGTGTACGGCATGACTGGATCGCACCGGGTTCAGTGGAGGGCGAGTTCTGCCGAGTCTGCTGACGTCGGCGGGGTGGTTGTAGCGTAGTAGAGGTCCTCGTGTTCTGCTGGTGGTCGGTCGTTGCACCAGCTGTGGAGGCGCCGGTTGTTGTACCAGTCGACCCATTCGAGGGTGGCGTATTCGCCGGCGTCGAGCCCGGTCCAGGGGCCTTGGCGCCAGATGAGTTCTTTCTTGTAGAGGCGATTCAGCGCTTCGGCAGCGGCATTGTCGTAGGAATCCCCGACGCTGCCGACGGAAGCTTCTATTCCGGCTTCCTTTAATCGTTGGGTGTAGGCAATCGCAAGATATTGCGACCCATGGTCGGAATGATGGACCAGATTCTCCATTTCGTGGCCAGCGCGCCGGCGTTGCCAGATCGCCTGTTCCAGGGCATCGAGGGCCAGGTCGGTGCGCAGGCTCGCCGAGACCCGCCAGCCGACAATGCGCCGGCTGAACAGGTCCATCACGAACGCCACGTAGCAGAACCCTGCCCAGGTGGCGACGTAAGTGATGTCGGCCACCCAGCGCCTGTTCGGCGCGGGGGCGGTGAAGTCCCGGCGCAGCAGGTCGTCAGGGCGCTGGTCGGCTGCCCGTGGTCTGGTCGTGCGGGTGGAGCGGGCCGGTGAGACTCCTTGCAGGCCCAGGGCCCGCATTCGACGTTGGACGGTGCAGCGGGCGACCGGGTGGTCGGGGTCGGTTCGGTTGAGTTCCTTCCAGACCTTGCGGTGACCGTAGACGCCGTAGTTGGCCGTGTGGACCTCCTTGATGCGCTCATCGAGGAGGGCGTCGCTGATCGTGCGAGCCGCTGGTGGGCGTGACTTACTGGCGTAGTAGGTGGACGGGGCGATCCTGATGTCGGCTTCGGTCAGCGTGACGCAGATCGGCTCGACCCCGTGTTCATCACGATGGGTGTCGATGAACCCGATGATGTCTTCTATTGGCGGTCGAGCTCCGCCTGCGCGAAATACGCGCTCGCCTGGCGCAGAATCGTGTTCGCGCGCCGCAGTTCGCGATTCTCCTTTTCCAACTGTGCGATTCTTTGCGCGTCGTCGGTGGTGGTCCCGGGCGCCTCGCCGGCATCGATGCGTGCCTGCTTGACCCAGTTGCGCAGCGTGTCGGTGTTGATGCCCAACTGCTCGCCGACCTGGCGGCAGGCCCGGGTGACGGTCAAGCCAGGGGTCTCGGCGAGCTTGTCACGGACCAGTCGGGCCGCGCGCTCACGCATCTCATCGGGTACTTCTTCGGAGCTGGCATGGCCTGCATCCTTCCGTTGGATCAGACCCTCCACCAACCCCGGTGCGATCCACAACGCGGACTTCGAGACACCGAAATCACGGGCGATCTGCTCGACCGGGGCATCGGAGGCCCGCGCGGCGCGCACGACGTCGCGGCGGAACTCGTCGGGGCACTTCCTCGGCATGGGTTGATCCTTCCATGAGCCAGCTCCACCAGCTCGTATCAGGAGTCAACCAAACCTGCAGCGGTCCCCCACGTACAAAGATGAGGCCTACCCCGGCCGGCACGAACCGCTGATCGAGCGTGACCTGTTCGACCACGTCCAAGATCTGATCGCCGCACGAGGCCATTCCGGCGAGCGGCGCCGGGTCGTCAACCACTACTTGAAGGGCACCCTGTGGTGCGGCGCCTGCTTTCGCCGTGACGGCTCCATCCGACGCATGATCGTCCGGCGCACCATCGCCCGCAACGGCGACGAGTACCTGTACTACTTCTGCCGCGGTACCCAGGACGGACTCTGCGACGCGAAGTACTCCAACCTGCAGCGCATCGAACGCGCCGTCGAGGAGCACTACCGCACCGTCCAGTTCTCCCCGGACTTCCTGCAAGCCATGCGCCAGACCCTGGCCGATGCGCTGGCCGACCAGGAAGCTTCCCAACGAGCCCTCAAGGAGCAGCTCGACGGTCACCTGGCCCGCCTCGACGCCCAGGAAGCGAACCTCCTCGACCTGATCGGCGACGTGACCATCCCCCGGGACATGATCCGCGCCAGGCTCCGCGAGATCGGCACCTCGCGCGAACGCATCACCGCCCAGCTCAACGCCACAACGGACAGTCTCACCGACGCCATCGCATTCATCGAGGCCAACCTGCAACTCCTCGAGAATCCCTATGAGCTCTACCTGAACGCCAGCGATGAAGTCCGCCGCCGCCTCAATCAGGCCATCTTCAAGCGGATCTTTATCGACCACGACGAGATCATCGACCACGACCTCGAAGATCCACTGGGCGACCTGTTCACCGTCCAGACGATCTACCACGCCACGCTCGTCGGGGCACCGCCCGGCGACTTGCCCGCCATCGCCCAGCACACCTGGAACACCCACCACCCAACGAAGAAAGGAGCCGTCCCGAAGGACGACTCCTTTACTTCACGGGCCCTGAAAGCTCCAGCGCCCGTGCAATGGGGCGCTGTTTGCAGTAAGCCTCACAAGGTCGGGCTGACAGGATTTGAACCTGCGACCCCCTGACCCCCAGTCAGGTGCGCTACCAAGCTGCGCTACAGCCCGTGAGCCGCGGATCTCGCCGCGGCCACGAGTGGCAACCCTACTACCCCGGCCCTGATCGCGCCAATCGCGCCACCGGGTCGCCTAGCATCGATCTCGTGGCAACGGCGAACGAAGCCCTGGCAACAGGGAACACGACAGGCAACAACGTGGCGATCGCCCTCGGCGGTGGCGGCGCCCGCGGATACGCTCACATCGGTGTGGTCGCCGAGCTCCGGGACCGCGGCTACCGGGTCACCCGGATCGCCGGCACGTCCATGGGGGCGATCGTCGGCGCCCTCTACTCCTCCGGGCATCTCGACGCCTTCACCGACTGGGCGCTCGAGCTGCGTACGCAACGCGAGGTGCTCCGCCTGATGGATCCGAACCTCCGCGGCCCGAGCACCGTCAAGATCGACCGGGTGCTCCAGCGGGTCGCCGAGATCATCGAGGTGGAGCGGATCGAGGATCTGCCCATCCCGTTCACCGCGGTCGCCGCCGACCTGTGGACCCGACGCGAGGTGTGGTTCCAGGAGGGCCCGATCGGTCCAGCCGTCCGCGCCTCCATCGCGATACCGGGAGTCTTCCCACCCGTCGTCCTCAACGGGCGGCTGCTCGTCGACGGCGGGGTGCTCAACCAGGTGCCGGTCAGCGTGCTGGCCTCCGCCCCCGCCGACATCACCCTCGCCGTCACCCTGGACGGCTACGAACCCCACCGTGGCGCCGCCCTGCCGGTGCGGACCTCGGCCGACGAGCAGCCCGAGGAGGAGTGGACGTCCCGGCTGCGCCAGACCATGGGGCACCTGATGGAGGCCGAGCCGCTGCGTACGCTCGCCTCCCTGATGGTCGGCCGCGGCCGCACCCTTCCGTCCGGTTCCGCAGCCCCCTCGGTGGAGGAACTGTTCGGGGAGATGCCGCCCGGGCTGCGGACGACCGACGTGATGACGATGGCGCTGGAGACGATGCAGACGATCGTGCAGCGCTACCAGTTCGCCTCCTTCCCGCCCGACGTGGTGGTGACGGTCCCCCGCGACTCGCTCGGCACGCTGGACTTCCACAAGGCCGAGGAGCAGATCGCGCTCGGTCGCTGGCTGGCGGCGCAGGCCTTCGACCGGGCTGGCATGGTCGGCGGCGACAGCGCCGTCACCCCCTGACCGGCCCGGCACGACCTGAACGCTGTTCACCACCTGAACGCTGTACAAGTCGACGGGTCCCGGACCTTACACTCGCGGTGTCCGTCCCACGACCCAAGGACTCGAAGTGGCCCACACCCGCACTCCTGCCCGTGACCTCGCGCTGATCGCCGTCTTCGCCGGCGTCACCGCCGCACTCGGACTCATCCCGGCGTTCTACACGCCGTTCTCCCCGGCCCCGATCACCGCCCAGTCGTTCGGCATCATCCTGGCCGGCACCATCCTCGGCGGCCGCCGTGCCTTCCTCTCCCAGCTGCTCTTCGTCGCCCTGGTCGCCATCGGCCTGCCGCTGCTGGCCGGGGGCCGCGGCGGCATCGGCGTGTTCGCCAGCCCGACCGTCGGCTTCCTGGTCGGCTACGTGGTCTGCGCCGGGGTGATCGGCTGGGCGACCTACCGCAAGGGCGCCCCGTACTCCATCGGCTGGGGGCTGCTGATCAACGTGCTGGGCGGCATGGTGCTGATGTACGCCTTCGGCATCGCCGGCATGATGGCCGTCGCCCATCTGTCCCTGCCGGCCGCCGTCGCCGCGAACCTGCCCTACCTGATCGGCGACTCGATCAAGGTGGTCGCCGCCACGCTGATCGCCAAGGGGGTGCACGCCGCCTACCCCGGCCTGCTGCCCTGGCGCGGCGCCCGGCCGGCCCCGGAAGAGGCGGCCCACCACGCCGAGGCCTGAGGTCGTGGCCGACGTCGGCGCCGTACCGGACGATAGGGTGCAGACAGCGGGGCCGCCCCCGTCCCGTCGTCATGCCCTGGAGGATGCAGTGATCAACAACGCGGTCATCATCGACGCTGTTCGGACGCCGCTGGCCCACAACGGCGGGCCGCTGGCGCAGTTCACCGCTGCCGACCTGTTGGCTCCGCTGCTGGAGCGCCTGTACCGGGCCTGCCCCCAGCCGGAGCTGTTGCGTGACGTCGTGATCGGGCACGCCTTCGGCCGGGTCGGCCTGGGCCGGGACGCCCTCCGCCAGGCGGGAGTGCCGGTCGAGGTGTCGGCACTGTCGGTCGAGCGCGGCCGGGCCTCCGGCCTGTCCGCCATCGACTACGCGGCCGACAAGCTCGTCTCGGTCAACACTCCCGGTTACATGATCGCCGGTGGGGTGGAGGCGGGTTCGCAGGCGCAGGAGCCGGTCAACCCGGCGATGGCCGACGCCGCGCATGCCCTCGCGGATGAGTTCCGGATCACCCGCGAGCAGCGCCGGGCGTACGCCGAGCGCTCCCGCACCCGGGCCGCCACCTCCGCCGACAAAGACCTGTTCGGCCACGAGATCGTCCCCGTCGGCGGGGTGAGCACCGACGACCTCAGCTGGGAGGACGCCGACCCGTCGGTGATCGACGACGGCGCCGCCGCGGTGCTGATGATCGACGGCGCCAGCCAGCGCCGGCTGCGCAGGCCGGGGCTGCGGGTCACCGCCAGCGCGACCTTCGGCTGTGACCCCGCCCGGGTCGGCTGGGGCATCGTGCCGGCGATCGAGAAGGTCCTCTACGCCACCCGGCTGAAGCTGGACCAGTTCGACGCGATCGAGTTCGACGAGGCGTTCGCCTCCAACGTGCTGGTCGCCTGCTCCGCCCTGCACCTGGATCCCGAACGGATCTGCCGCCAGGGCGGCGCGATCGCCTTCGGCCACCCGTGGGGCGCCTCCGGTGCGGTGGTGATCACCCGGCTGTTCGCCCAGCTGGTCCGCCAGAGCCAAGGCCGCTTCGGCCTGGCCGCCGTCTCGGCCGGCTCCGGCCAGGGCATCGCCATGGTGGTCGAACGGTGCTGATCGAGGCCGACCACGTCACCCACACGTACGGCGACGGACCCGCCGCCCGGACGGTGCTGCGGGACCTGTCGGTGCGGCTGACCGAGCGCCGGGTGGGCATCGTGGGCCACAACGGGTCCGGCAAGTCGACCTTCGCCCGGATGGTGAACGGCCTGATCGTCCCCACCCGGGGCAGGATCCTCGTCGACGGTCGGGACACCGCCAGCCAGGCGCGGGAGATCCGCAAGCACGTCGGTTTCCTCTTCACCGACCCGGACAACCAGATCATCATGCCGACGGTTGCCGAGGACGTCGCCTTCGGGCTGCGTCGCAGCAAGCTGCCCGCCGACGAGATCCAGCGCCGGGTCGGCGAGCTGCTGGACCGGTTCGGTCTGGCCGGCCACGCCGACCATCCGGCTCATCTGCTCTCCGGTGGGCAGAAGCAGTTGCTCGCCCTCGCCTCGGTGCTCGTCACCCGCCCCGACATCCTGGTGATGGACGAGCCGACCACCCTGCTCGATCTGCGCAACGCGCGGATCATCGGCGAGGTGGTGGCCGGGCTGGACCAGTCGGTGCTGCTGGTCACCCACCACCTGCACCTGCTGGAGTCCTTCGACCGGGTGCTCGTCTTCGACGACGGCCGGCTGGTCGCCGACGACGCACCGGCGGCCGCGCTGGCCCACTACCGGGAGCTGATGGCGGCTTGATGCAGTCCACTCTCGGCCTCTACCGGCCCGGCACCAGCGCGCTGCACCGGATCCCGGCCGGCCCGAAGCTGCTCGCCCTGCTGGTGCTCGGTGCTTCCTCGGTCTTCCTCACCTACTGGTGGCTGGTGCTCGCCCTGCTGGCCGCGCTGCTGGGGGCGTACGCGCTGGCCGGCATCGGCCCGCGGGTCGTCGTCCGGCAGCTCCGGCCGATGCTGTGGCTGCTGGCCTTCACCGCTGCCTATCACGTCTGGGCCACGTCCTGGCAGCGCGCGGTGGTGGTCACCTGCACCATCGTGCTGCTGGTGCTCACCGCCGCCCTGGTCACCCTCACCACGCCCACCTCGGCGCTGATCGACGCCGTGGTGCGGGTGGTCGGGCCGCTGCGCCGGCTGGGGGTGGACCCGGACCGGGTCGGTCTGATGCTCACCCTCGGCATCCGCTGTGTCCCGCTGGTGGCCGATCTGGCCGCCCAGGTGCGCGAGGCTCAGCTGGCCCGCGGGGTCGGGACGAGCTGGAAGGCCTTCGCCGTCCCGCTGGTCGTCCGCGCCCTGCGCGAGGCCGACGCGATGGGCGAGGCGCTGGTCGCCCGCGGTGTCGACGACGAGCCGTCCTGACCGGCGGTATCGTCGGTGCCGGGACACGCACGGAGGGGACGGGACGACTGATGGCGGAGCGTTCGGACACCGTGACCATCCGGGACGTGGCCGAGCGGGCCGGAGTCTCGAAGTCGCTCGTCTCCCTGGTGCTGCGCGGTGACCCGCACGTCAGCGACCAGCGCCGCCGTGCCGTCATCGAGGCGATGGCCGAGCTGGGCTACCGCCCCAACCGCGCCGCCCGGACCCTGTCCAGCTCGCGGTCCGGCGCGGTCGGGGTGCTGCTCAACGATCTGCGCAACCCGTGGTTCGTCGACCTGCTGGAGGGGCTCACCAGCATCCTGCAGGCCGCCGACCTCACCCCGGTGCTGTCCGACAGCGCCACCGTCCGCCTGGTCGGCGGCGACCCGGTGGACTCCCTCACCGGCCTGGGCGTGGACGGCATCGTGGTGGTCGGCACCACCCCCGACGGGCCGGCCCTCACCGAGGCGGCCGCCCTGCTGCCGATCGTCCTCGCCGGCACCCGGAACCCTCCCCTGCCGTACGCCGACGTCGCCGTCGACGACGACGAGGCGGGCGGCCGGCTGGCCACCGACCACCTGATCACCCTGGGGCACCGGCGGATCGCCCATCTGTGGGGGCCCGGCGATGTCGGCGGCCTGCGCCGCGACGGCTTCCGTACGGCGATGCGGGCCGCCGGCCTGGACCCGGAGCGCTACGCCGAGGCCGGCGGGATGAGCGAGGAGAGCGGCTACGCCGCCACCCGGCGACTGCTGGCGCTGGACGAGCCCCCCACCGCCATCTTCGCCTTCAACGACATCTCCGCGGTGGGCGCCCTGTCGGCGGCCGCCGACGCAGGGGTGAAGGTGCCGGCCCAGCTGTCCCTGGTCGGCTACGACAACACCTACCTCGCCCGGGTCCGGCACATCTCCCTCACCTCGGTCGACAACGGCAACTACGCCGTCGGGGTGCAGGCCGGCCGGTTCCTGGTCGACCGGCTGGAGGATCCGCATCGCCCGGCCCGGACGGCCCGGGTGGCCACCTCGCTGCACGTACGGTCGACTACCGCCCCGCCCAGATCCTGACGGCTCAACAATTTGTTCGGACGTTTTACTTCCTTATGTCTTGACAAATTTGGAGCGCGCCAACTACCGTCGAGGGCAAGCCGAGTGGTGAACACGTCGCCCCTCGGCCCCACACAGGCAATGAGGCCGTATGGCGGTTCGGTCGTGTCGACCACCGATAAGGGCCTCGAAGGTCCGGGGTGCATCCACGGACCGGACAGGAGAAATGACGTGTCAACAACCACCAGTAGCTCATCCGGCGCGAGTACCGAGCTGCCCGCCCTGGGGCGTGGCCCCTACAGCCGCCGGCTCGGATGGGTCGCAGTCATCGCCACCTTCGGTGGCCTGCTCTTTGGGTACGACACCGGTGTCCTCAACGGTGCCCTGGGGTTCATGAAGATCGACCCCGTCCTGACCGGCTCGCCCGGTGCGGAGCTGTCCGCCGCGGAGGTCGGTCTGATCACCTCCATCCTGCTCGCCGGCGCCGCCATCGGTGCCCTCGTCGGCGGTCGTCTTTCGGACAAGGTCGGGCGCCGGCGGCTGATCGTCGTGCTCGCGGTGATGTTCTTCGTCGCGGCGGTCGGCGTCGTCGCCTCGTGGAACTACGAGGTGCTGCTCGCCTTCCGGTTCCTGCTCGGCCTGGCGGTCGGCGGAGCCTCGGTGACCGTCCCGGTCTACCTGGGTGAGATCGCCCCGTTCGAGCAGCGCGGGTCGATCGTCAGCCGCAACGAGCTGATGATCGTCACCGGCCAGTTCCTCGCCTTCCTGATCAACGCCATCATCGGCAACGTGTTCGCGGCGACGCCGCACACCTGGCGCTACATGATGGTCGTCGCGGCCCTGCCGGCGATCGTGCTCTTCCTCGGCATGCTGCGGATGCCGGAGAGCCCGCGCTGGCTCGTCCTGCAGGGACGCGACCGTGAGGCGCTCGATGTGCTGCGCCAGGTGCGGAGCGAGGAGCGGGCCGTCGCCGAGATGGCGGAGGTGCGTGAACTGGCCCAGATCGCCCGTGAGGAGCAGTCCGGCCACCTCAGCGAGGTCATCCGCACCCCGTGGATGCGGCGGCTGCTGCTGATCGGCATCGGCCTGGCGATGTTCCAGCAGCTCACCGGGATCAACTCGATGATGTACTACGGCGAGCTGGTCCTGCAGGATGCCGGCTTCTCCCACCAGATCGCCCTGATCGTCAACGTCTTCAGCGGCGTCGCCTCGGTGTCGGCCATGCTTATCGCACTGAACTTCGTGATCGACCGCTTCAACCGCCGCGCCGTCCTGATCTTCGGGTTCGCCGCCATCACGATCGCGCACGTGCTGGCCGGCGTGGTCGGCACCCAGATGGACACCGCGGACCCGGCCCGCCGCTGGCTGCTGCTGGGGATCATCGTCCTGTTCGTCTTCATCATGCAGGGCACCGCGGGGCCGCTGGTGTGGCTGATGGTCTCCGAGATCTTCCCGCTGCGGATGCGCGGCGCGATGATCGGCGTCACCGTCTTCCTGCTCTGGGGCACGAACATGGTCATCGCCCAGGTGTTCCCGATGCTCACCCAGGCGATCGGCTTCGGCACCTTCTTCGCCTTCGCCGGGGTGAACGCGCTGGCGGTGGTCTTCATCGCCACAAACGTGCCGGAGAGTCATGGCATCACTCTGGAACGACTCGAGGAGCACTTCATGACCACGCTGGGCCGGTCCCGTCGCGGCGCGGAGGCCGAAGAGATCGCCCCCGACGCGGTCTGACCGACCGGCGTCGACCGGATCGACAAAGTAAGTTCGGGCTGGCGGAGTTCTCCACTTCGTCAGCCCGAACTCGTACGTCGCGTCCCAGGTCCGCCCGGGGCGCGTCGGTAGCTCATCGCACCAGCATCACGGCGGCCCAGGACGCCGCGAGACCGACGACGGTGACCACGACGCCGAGGCCGAGGACCAACAGGACGGCGGGACCCACCAGGGTCATCGCGATGCCGAGGAGCAGCGCGACGATGCCGATGATCACAGTCATCGGTGCGGGGCCTTCGAAGGACGGGGTGGCCGTGGGAGCGGTCCCCGGGGTCCGCTGGATCAGTTCGGTGGACATTGCTTCCTCCTTCTCGGACACCACGAGGGTGCCCGTTCGGCGTGCGAGAGGAGGCCCACCTGGAGCCGTGCCCCGCACGACTCCGTACGTCCCACCGGCTGGGCCGGTCAAGGACTTCATTTGTCTTAACAATAGCAGTGCCGAGCAGACAACAAACACAGCGTGCCGCGGTGGGGTCAGAGCACCGGGTAGTCGATCGTCTCCGCCCGGCCCGAGTGCAGCGACAGGGTCGCGGCCTCGGCGATCGCCTGGGCCCGGATGCCGTCCTCGAGAGAGGCGGCCGGGGCGGTCCCGGCCTCCAGCGAGGCGACGAAGTGGTCGAGGGCGGTGCGGTAGGTCGGCCGGGCGCGCTCGAACCAGCCGGCGTCCATCCCGTCCTCGACCACCTTGCCCAGCCCGTACCGGGCGACCGTGCCGGTCCGGTGCCCACGGGCCTGCACCAGGCCGGCCGAGCCGAGTACTTCGAGCCGTTCGTCGTAGCCGTAGCCGATCCGGCGGGTGCAGTCGATCTGGACCAGGGCCCCGGTCTCCAGCCGGAGGGTGAGCACCGAGGTGTCGACGTCGTCGTACTCGGTCAGCCGCGGTTCGGCGAGCGCCGATCCCGCGGCGTACACCTCGACCGGGTCGGCGCCGGCCAGCCAGCGGGCCAGGTCGATGAAGTGCACCGCCTGGTCGCGCATCTGGCCGCCCGACACGGCGATGTACTCCAGCGGTGGGACTGCCGGGCCGCGCGAGGTGAGCTGGACCAGCTCGACCGTCCCCACCTCCCCCGCCTCGACGACCCGCCGGACCTCGGCGTAGTCCCGGTCGAAGCGGCGGTTGAAGTCCACCATGGTGGGAATCCCGCTGGCCTTGACGTACCGGGCGACGTCGATCGCCTTGGCCAGGTCGAGGTCGATCGGCTTCTCCACCATTACTGCCACCCCGGCATCGGCGGCGCGGCGCAGGTTCGCGGCGTGGGTGTCGGTCGACGAGGCGATGAACACGGCATCCACCCGGTCGGCGGCGATCGCCTCTCCGACCTCGCCGGTCCACCGGGCGCCGTGGCGGTCGGCGAGCGTACGGGCCCGCTCGACGTTCGGGTCCGCGATCACGACCAGGTCGACGTCCGGGTGGGCGGCCAGGTTGGCGGCGTGCACGCCGCCGATGAACCCGGCTCCGATCAGTGCGAAGCGCACCATCTCACTGCTCCTTTCCGGCCGACCCGTACGCCGGGGCGACCCAGGCGGCATCGGCGTCGTGCGAGGCGGTCACCGCCTCCACGAACTGCACCCCGATCAGGCCGTCCTCCCCGGTCGGGAAGGTCAGCTCGCGGATCGTGCTGGGCCGGCCGTCGCGGCGGGCGGCCAGTTCGTCGGCGAGATCGCGGTAGAAGTCGGCGAAGGCCTCGATGAAGCCCTCCGGATGCCCCAGGCCGATCCGGGTCAGCCGGGAGGCGTCCTCGGACAACGTGGCAACTCCCTGGGCCAGGATGGTGGTCTCCCCCGCCAGGTTCTGCAGGGTCAGGTGGTGCGGGTCCTCGTGCTGCCACTCGAGGTTGCCCCGGTCGCCGAACACCCGGATCCGCAGGCCGTGGTTGTGACCGGTGGCCGCCATGCTGGCCCACAGCCGGCCGGAGACCCCGTCGGACAGCCGCAGCGCCACGGTGGCGTTGTCGTACACCCGCCGGCCGGGGACGAAGGTCTGCAGCTGCGCCGAGACCTGTTCGGCGTGCAAACCGGTGATGTAGCGGGCCAGGTGGTAGCCGTGGGTGCCCAGGTCGGCGACCACGCTGGCCCGGCCGGCGATGTCGGGGTTCATCCGCCAGGAGGCCTGCTTGTGGCCGGTGAACTCCAGGCCGGTGGCCGCCCAGCCGGAGGCGTGCTCGACATCGACGTGCAGCAGCTTCCCCAGCCGGCCGTCCCGGACGATCCGGGCGGCCTCACGGACCATGGCGTACGCCGAGTAGCAGTGCGGCACCCCGAGCAGGACGTCGTGTTCGGCGGCGATCCGGACCAGTTCCGCGGCGGAGCCGGAGTCGGTGGTCAGCGGCTTCTCGCAGACCACATTGATCCCGGCCCGCAGGAAGGCCGCGGCGATCGTGAAGTGGCTGTCGTTCGGGGTGGTCACCGCGACCACGTCGACCCCGTCCGGGCGGGCCGCCTCCGCCTCGGCCATCGTGCGGTGGTCGGGGTAGACGCGGTCCTCGGCGATCCCGAGGCGCTCCCCGAGCTCTCGGGACGCGGCGGGATCCTGTCCGAACACCCCGGCCACCAGGTCGTAGCGGTCGTCGAGGCGGATGGCGTAGCGGTGGGTCTTGCCGATGTCGGCCCCCGGCCCGCCGCCGACCATCCCGGCCTGCAGGCGCAGGGTTCCTGGTTGACTCATCTGTCGACTCCTTCGTCGTATTGGACAAATTTGGAACGGTCCAATAGTAAGCCGGCGAACGCCCCGGAGGCCAGACCCCGAGGGGGTGAACCGGTGCGCCGCCGGTCACACCGGGGTCGAGTGCCCTCAGGAACGCTTCGCCCGGGGCCGCACCTCGACGTGCACCGGGGTGCCACGGAAGCCGAAGTCCTCCCGCAGCCGGCGCTCCACGAACCGTACGTAGCCCGCGTCCAGCTCGCCGGTGGTGAACAGGATGAAGGTCGGCGGGCCGGCCTGGGCCTGGGTGGCGAACAGTATCCGCGGCTGCTTCCCGCCGCGGACCGGATGCGGGTGGGCGGCGACCAGCCGGCCGAGGAAGGCGTTCAGGCGACCGGTGGAGATCCGGGTCTCCCAGCCCTCGATGGCGGTGTCGATGGCGGTGCGCAGCTTGACCACGTTACGGCCGGTGAGGGCGGAGATGTTGACATGGTCGGCCCACTGGAACTGCACCAGGTCGCGTTCGATCTCCCGGTCCAGGTAGCGGCGGCGTTCCTCGTCGGTGAGGTCCCACTTGTTGAAGGCGATCACCAGCGCCCGGCCGGCCTCCTCCACCATCGACAGGATCCGCAGGTCCTGTTCGGAGACCTCCTCGGAGGCGTCGATCACCGCCACACACACCTCGGCCCGCTCGATCGCGCCGGCCGTCCGCAACGAGGCGTAGTACTCGTGGCCCGAGGCTTCCTTGACCCGCTTGCGCAGGCCGGCGGTGTCGATGAAGCGGTAGACCTCTCCGCCCACCTCGACCAGTTCGTCGACCGGGTCCACGGTGGTGCCGGAGATGTCGGAGACGACCGACCGCTGGGTGCCGACCAGGCGGTTCAGCAGGGAGGACTTGCCGACGTTGGGCTTGCCGACGATCGCTACCCGGCGCGGGCCGCCGGTCGGCTCGTCGGCGACCGCGGACCGTTCCGGCAGCACGGCGACGATGGCGTCGAGCAGGTCGCCGGTGCCACGCCCGTGGATCGCCGACACCGGCCACGGCTGGCCGAGGCCGAGGTTCCACATCGAGGCGGCCTCGGCCTCGGTGCGCTGGTCGTCGACCTTGTTCGCGGCCAGCACGACCGGCTTGCGGGACCGGCGCAGCACGGCGACCACCGCCTCGTCCTCGTCGAGGGTGCCGACGGTCGCGTCCACCACCAGGACGACCGCGTCGGCGGCGTTGATCGCCAGTTCGGCCTGTTCGGCGATCCGGCCGGCCAGGCCCTTGGCATCGGAGGCCCAGCCACCGGTGTCGACGACGACGAAGTCACGCCCGTTCCAGGTGGCGTCGTACGAGATGCGGTCGCGGGTGACCCCGGGAACGTCCTGGACCACGGCCTCCCGCCGGCCGATGATGCGGTTCACCAGCGTCGACTTGCCGACGTTGGGACGTCCGACGATGGCGACGACGGGCTTCTGGTTCTCGGTCACCGGCCCAGCCTAGTGCAGGGCGGCAACGGTCAGGCCCGGGCGATCCGATCGCGCGGGATGCCGGGCAACGGCATCCCGGTCAGTTCCGCGGCGTGCCGGACGTGGTCGGCCAGCTGCACCCGCAGCTCCTCGGCGGTGGCCCGTACGCTGGCCTGCCGCCGCGGCCACGGCACCGGCTGGGAGGTCAGCGGTGCGCCGAAGACGACGTGCATCCGGGTGCGCAGCCGCGGGGTGCCGTGCGGGCTGCCGCCGACCACCCGGGTGCCGAGCATCGCCACCGGCACGACCGGCGCGCCGGTGACCATCGCCAGGTAGGCCACCCCGGACCGGATCCAGGCGAACTCCCCGGTGTCGCGCATGCCCTCGGGGAAGATCACCAGCGCGGCGCCGTCCCGCAACACCCGGATGCACCGGTCGACCGCCGTACGGTCCACCGTCACGTCCCGGTCGATCGGGATCTGGCCGGAGCGGTCCAGCACCCCGCCGACCGCGCCGCGGAAGAGCTCCCGCTTCGCCAGCGCGTACGTCGGCCGCCGCGGCGACATCAGCACCGACAGCGGCCCGTCCAGGGTGGCGATGTGGTTGGACGCCAGGATCACCGGCCCCTCGGCGGGCACCTGGTCGGACCCGTGCACCCGGACGTCCCACAGCCCGCGGACCACCGCCCTGGCCGGACCGGCCAGGGCGCGCAGCAGACCGTGCCGGGGCGCCGGCAGCAGGTCGGTGTGCGGGAGGCCGGCCGTGGACACCGGGGCGGTCGGCCGGGCCGACGTGACGTTCCGGGTGTCCACGGTCATGGCGGGGTCCTCTCGGTCAGTGCTCCTCGGCGAGCGTCTGCTCGACGAGGGCGACGACCCGGCCCACCACGGTCGGCAGGTCGTCGTAGGTGGAATCGATGACGGTGACGCCCGCGGCGGCCTCGGTGAAGGTGGTCACCCGGGAGTCGTCGCGGTCGCGGCGGATCACCTGGTCGGTCACCTCGGCGCCGGTGGCCCGCGCGCCGAGCTCGGCGGCGCGCCGGGCGACCCGGGCGCCCGGGTCGGCGACGAGCAGGATCCGGACGTCGGCGTCGGGGGCGACCACGGTGGTGATGTCCCGGCCCTCGACGACGATCCCGCCGTCGGCGGCGGCGATCAGTGCCCGCTGCCGGGCGATCAGTTCGTCGCGTACGCCCTGGATCGACGAGACCTTGGAGACCTCGGCGGAGACCCGGGGGTCGCGGATCGCGGTGCTGACATCGGTGCCGTCGACGGCGATGCCGGGGGCCGCGGGGTCCGTGGTGATCCGTAGCGGGGTCCGGCGGACCATCGCGACGATCGCGTCGGCGTCCTCGAGCGGGATGCCCGAGCCGAGCCACGCCCAGGCCACCGCCCGGTACATCGCCCCCGTGTCGAGGTAGGCCCACCCGAAGTGCTCGGCGACGGCCCGTGAGGTCGAGGACTTCCCCGACCCGCTCGGCCCGTCGATGGCCACGACTACCACGCTGATCACCCTAACTTTCCTGGTCGACGGTTCCCGACGCCCACATGTCCTGCAGGTGGCCGCCGGGCGACGGTTCGGCGACTAGGACAGCCGCCAGCCCGCAGTCCTCATCGCCTCGGCCACCTCGCGGACGTGGCCGGGCTCCACGGAGACTTCCAGATAGCCCACCTGGCGGACCAGGTCGTGCTGGATGTCGATGTCCTCGATGTTGACCCCGGCGTCGGCGATGTCGCGGAACAGCTGCGCCAGCGCGCCGGGCGTGTCCGGGATCTCGATCACCAGCCGGGCATAGTCCATCGCCGGTGCCCCGTGCTTGCCGGGGATCTGGCGGGTGCCGTTCACCCCGCGCTGGAGGATCGGCCGGACCTTGTGCAGCGGGTCGTCCAGGGCGGCGATCATCTCGTCGAGATGGTCGCGCACCTCCTCCAGCTCGGGCCGCAGCGCGTCGACGTTGCCGGCGATGATCTGCTCCCACAGGGTCGGGTCGGAGCCGGCGATCCGGGTGACGTCACGCAGCCCCTGGCCGGCCAGGGCCAGATGGGACGTGGGGATGCCGAGCAGGTGATCGGCCATCAGCACCGACACCAGCTGCGGCAGGTGCGAGACCTGGGCGACCGCCCGGTCGTGCTCGTCGGGGGTGAACGCCACGTACCGGGCACCGCACAGCCGGATCATCGCCCGGACCCGGTCGGCGGTGGCCTCGGTCACCTCGCGGTGCGGGGTGACCGCCCAGGTCCGGTCCTCGAAGAGATCCGGGCTGGCGCTGACCGGGCCGGAGTGCTGGCTGCCCGCCATCGGATGCGAACCGAGGTAGCGGGAGAGGTCGCGGCCGGTGGCCTGCAGCTGGCGCAGCACCCGGCCCTTGACCGACCCGACGTCGGTGACGGCGGCGTTCGGGTAGCGATCCAGGGCCTCACCGATCACCGCGGCCAGCGAGCGCGGCGGGGTGGCCACCACGACCAACCGGACGGCCGCCGGCTCCGGCTTCGCGGTGGTCCCGGCGCCGAGGGTCTCCGCCACCCGGGCATGGGAGAGCACCGCGTCGGACAGGTGCACGGTGACCCCGGCCCGGGTCAGCGCGGCACCGATCGAGGCGCCGAGCAGTCCCGCCCCGATCACCACGGTCGGGTCGAGCTCTGCTGCGTCACTCACTTGGTCTCCTGTTCTTCCAGCACCTCGGGGAGGGTGGAACGACCGAGCCGGCGGAACTTCCGCGGCCGGGGCCTGGTCCGGTCGAGGACCGCCACTTCCAGCGAGTCCGGCCCGAGCACCCGCGGTGAGGGCGCCGAGGTGTCGGCGGCGAGTGCCCGGACGGCCAACCGGACGGCGCTGCCGAGATCGGCCTGCGGGTCGATGCCGCGGCGCACCACCTCGGCGATCGTCTCGGTGGCACCGCCCATCGCGGCGAAGTTCTCCTCGTCCGCGACGGACCCGTCGTAGGTGAGCCGGTAGATCTGGTCACCGGCCCGGTCGTGGCCGAGTTCAGCGACGACCAGCTCCACCTCGAACGGCTTCTCCGCGCCGGAGGAGAACGCCGACCCGAGCAGCTGGGCGTACGCGTTGGCGAGCATCCGCCCGGTCACGTCGGAGCGGTCGTACGCATACCCGCGCAGGTCGGCCTGCTGGATCCCGGCGATCCGCAGCTGCTCGAACTCGTTGTAGCGACCGACGGCCGCGAACGCGATCCGGTCGTAGATCTCGGAGATCTTGTGCAGGGCCAGCGACCGGTTCTCGGCGACGAAGCAGATCCCGTCGCGATAGCGCAGCACCACCACCGCCCGGCCGCGGGCGATGCCCTTGCGGGCGAAGTCCGAGCGGTCCTTCATCTGCTGCTCGGGCGCGACGTAGAACGGCATGCTCATGGACTGCTCCTCAGATCAGCGGGGCCGCCGGACCGTCCGGGCGGTGGCGCCGCCCGTCGATGACCCGGTCGGTGATGGCGGTCATCTCCTCGTCGGACAGCTGGTGCACCCCGTCCGGCCCGGCCACCATGATGATCGGGTAGATCCCGCGCATCAGGTCCGGGCCGCCGGTGGCGGAGTCGTCGTCCGCGGCGTCGAACAGCGCCTGCACCACGACGGTGGCGCAGCCCTGCAGGTCCAGATCGGGACGGTAGAGCTTCTTCAGCGATCCGCGGGCGAAGATCGACCCCGACCCGACCGAGTGGAAGGCGGTCTCCTCGTAGCGTCCGCCGGTCGCGTCGTAGGAGAAGATCCGGCCCAGGTCGCCGGCCAGGTCCCAGCCGGCGAACAGCGGCACCACCGCCAGGCCCTGCAGGGCGTTGCCGAGGTTGCCCCGGATCAGGGCGGCCAACCGGTTGGCCTTGCCGTCCAGCGACAGCGGCGCACCCTCGATCTTCTCGTAGTGCTCCAGCTCCACCCGGAACAGCCGGACCATCTCCACCGCGAGGCCGGCCGCGCCGGCGATGCCGACCAGGGAGAACTCGTCGGAGGCGTAGACCTTCTGGATGTCGCGCTGGGCGATCAGGTTGCCCATCGTCGCCCGCCGGTCGCCGGCCATCACCACGCCGTGCGGGAAGGTCGCGGACACGATGGTGGTGCCGTGCGGGGTGAGCTCGTCGGCCCGGCCGGACGGTACCCGCCGGGAGGGGAGCAGGTCGGGCGCGACCCGGGACAGCAGCTCGGTGAAGGAGCTGGTCAGCTCGTCGGTCACTGTCCGCCCTTCTGCACGAAGCCGCGGACGAACTCCTCGGCATCGGTCTCCAGGACGGAGTCGATCTCGTCGAGCAGGGCGTCGAAGCCCTCGTCCTGCTGCTGCCGCGCCGGGGTCAGCGTCTCGGCCTCCTCGGCCGTCTCCTCGGCACGGTGTCGTGCGTGCTGCTGCTCGGACATCGGGGGTCTCCTTCCGGACCAGGGGCAGATCGAGTCTATCCGGCGTACGTGCCGGGGAAGAGGTCCCCCAGCTCGGTGGGGCGCGTCGCCCGGTCGATCCGGTCCCCGACCTGCTCCCGGGTGCCGCCGAGCGGGTCGGTCAGCTCGAGTCGGACGATGCCGCGCCCGTGCTCGCCGCTGAAGGTCAGCCCGTCCCAGCCGGCACCCAACAGCTGGTCGACGAACCGGCCGACGATCCGGCCGCGGGCCCAGGCCCGGGTGTCCGGCGGGGGCGTACGCCGTGCCGCTGCGACCTCCTCGGGGGTGACCAGGGTGCGCAGCCGGCCGGCTCGCTCCAGCCGCAGCGCCAGGCTGCGGGCCGGGTCGATGTCGGCGTACTGCAGGTCCACCAGGGCCAGCTTCGGGTCGTCCCAGCCGAGGCGGTCCCGGGCCCGGTAGGACTCCAGCAGCAGCCGCTTCGCGGCCCAGTCGAGCCGGTCGGCGGCCCGGCGCCAGTCCGCCCGCAGGTCGTCGAGCAGCTGTTGCCAGGCGTCCAGCAGCGCCAGGTCCTCGGCGCCGAGGACCGGCAACGTACGACCGGCCTCCAGCCAGGCCTGCTGGATGTCCAGCGCGGTGACCTTGCGGCCGTCCTGGAGGGGCACGGTGCGGGTCAGGTCGGGATCGTGGGAGATCGCCCGGAAGGCGTCGACCGGCCGCAGCGGTCGCAGGTCGGGGGCCCGGTCGGCCTCCACCAGCCGGACCGCCAGCGCAGCGGTGCCGACCTTCAGCCAGCCGGCGACCTGGGCCTGGTTGGCGTCGCCGGTGATCACGTGCAGCCGCCGCCACAGTCGGCGCAGCGCGTGTGGCTCGTCGCGGGTGTTGATGATCGGCCGGTGCACGGTGGTTTCCAGGGCCACCTCGGTCTCGAAGAAGTCCGGGCGCTGGCCCAGCTGGAAGCCCACCGCCTGACCGGTCTGGCCGATCCCGACCCGGCCGGCACCGATCACCACGGTGCGGGACACCAGGAATCCGGTCAGGTCGCGGACGATCCGCCCGAACGGGACCGCGCGGGAGACCAGGTAGTTCTCGTGGGTGCCGTACGAGGCCCCCTTGGAGTCGGTGTTGTTGCGGTAGAGCCGGATCTCGTGCCCGATCGCCGCGGAGGCGACGTGGGTCGCCGCCAGCATGATCGCGTCCCCGGCACGGTCCCAGACGATCGCGTCACGGGCGGTCCGCACCTCCGGCCCGGAGTACTCCGGATGGGCGTGGTCGACATACAACCGAGCGCCGTTGTCCAGCATGGCGTTGCCGAGGCCCTGGTCGACGTCGGTGAGCTGATCCAGGCTGGCCCGTTCCCGCGGCATGGTGAAGCCCCGGGCGTCGATCAGCGGCGACTCGGCGGTGTAGTCCCACCGGCCGGTCCCGAAGCCGATCGACTCCAGGTAGCTGCGGACCACGTGGTTGGCCAGGTACATCGGGTGCGGGGCCTCGGCGGCCGGCACCCCGAGCAGGCTGATGCCGTACTCGGTCTCCAGGCCGTGTACCCGCCCGGAGGTCACCGGGCCGGGCTCCGGCGACGCCGCAGGATCACCCCGGCGACCAGTCGCCAGCCCACCAGCAGGACGGTCAGCGCGATGATGCTGACCAGGATGAACGACCAGTGCGTGGTGCCGCCGGTGAGCACCCGCAGCACATGGCCGACCAGGACGGTGCCGATCACCAGCGCACCGCCGGTGCGCGGTCGCAGCGGCTCCCGCCAGGCGCGGACCGCGGCCCAGCTCAGCAGGCAGCCGACCAGGAACGGCCAGGCGGTCAGCGCAACGGCACCCGCCCCGGTCCCCTCGCCGTGGGCGCCCCGCCCGGCAAGGGCGAAGACGACGACGCCGATCAGGTCGGCCAGCAGCACGTACGCAGCTCTCACCCACCCCACCCTAGTGGGCGTCACAGGTACTGGCCGGTGCCCGGTCCGGGGACCGGCTCGGCCCGGCGCAGCGGACGGACCGCGATGATCGTCTCGCCGGCGTGGTCGCCCTGGTCGGTCCCCAGCACCCGGGCCCAGTCGGCCGGATCGGTGGTCGGCCGGTCGGTGTTGTCGGTGAGCTCGGTGCGGGCGGACCGCCGCAGGTGCTCGGCGCTGATCCCGGCCGGGCCACCGGCCAGCACGTCCTTGATGGCGTACTTCTTCGCCCGGGAGACGATCGACTCGATCATCGCCCCGGACACCAGGTCGCCGGAGCGGATGGTCGCGGTGGCACCGGAGGCGTACGTCACCTCGAACACTTCGGCGGCGGCGTCGGTGGCGTAGAGCCGTTCGAGGGTGGCCTCGATCATCGCCGGGCGGGTCTCCCCGGCCCGGATCGGCACCCGGTCGTTGAGGTAGGTGGCGAAGATCTCCTCGGCGGCCGTCCGGTCGGGCCGCTCGATCCGGATCTTCACGTCGAAGCGACCCGGGCGCAGGATCGCCGGGTCGATCATGTCCTGCCGGTTCGAGGCGCCGATCACGATGACGTTGGCGAGCTGCTCGACGCCGTCGATCTCGGCCAGCAGCTGCGGCACGATCGTCGTCTCCACGTCGGAGGACAGGCCGCTGCCGCGGGTGCGGAAGATCGACTCCATCTCGTCGAAGAAGATCACCACCGGGGCACCGTCGGAGGCCTTGTCCCGGGCCCGCTGGAAGACCACCCGGATCTGCCGCTCGGACTCCCCGACGTACTTGTTCAGCAGCTGGGGACCCTTGATGTTGAAGAAGTACGCCCGGCCGTCGGCGCCGCCCTCACCGGACAGCGAATGGGCGACGGCCTTCGCGATCATCGTCTTGCCGCATCCCGGCGGGCCGTAGAGCAGGATGCCCTTCGGCGGGGTGAGGTCGTAGGCGCCGAACAGGTCGCGGTGCCGGAACGGCAGCTCCACCGCGTCGCGGATCTGCTCGATCTGCGGGCCGAGACCGCCGATGTCCCGGTAGCCGATGCTCGGTGTCTCCTCCAGGATCAGGTCGGCCACGTCGGTGGTCGGCACCCGGCCCAGCGCAATCCCGGCCCGGGTGTCGACCAGCAGGGACTGCCCGACCCGGAGCTGCTGGTCGACCAGCACCGCGGCCCGGTGCAGCACCTCCTCCCGGTCGGTGCCGGTGGTGACCAGCACCCGGCCGTCGTCGAGGGCCTCCTTGACGGTGGCGAGCTCGCCGGTGACCGCGGTGTCGGCGAGGCCGATCACCTGCGGCACGTCGTTGAGCAGCACCTGGCCACCGAGCTGCAGCGTGGACATCTCCAGCGAGGGCGAGACCTGCACCCGGAGCCGGCGCTGGCCGATCGCCACATCGGCGACCTGGTCGCCCGGCAGCCCGGTCACCAGGCCGAACGAGGAGGGCGGCCGGCGCAGTTCGTCGACCTTCTCCTTCAGGGCGACGAGCTGGTCGCGGGTCTGGCCGAGCAGGTCGGTGAGCCGGGCGTTCTGGTCGACCAGCCCTCGGGTCTCGGTGCGCAGCTGGGCGACCCGGCGGTCGGCGGAGCCCTTCTCCTGGGCCAGTCGCCGGGACTGGTCGGTGAGCGTACGCACCTCGTCGCGCAGCCGGTAGATCTCCGCCTGCAGCTGCTCGGTCTGCTCAGCCATCACGGTCCTCACGCATCGTCGTCCTCCTCTGCCTCCGCGACCGGGACCCCCGGCGGGATCGGGCCGTGGTAGTCGGGCCCGTACGCCCCGGGGGCGGGGCGGCGCTTGCGCAGCGGTGCGTCGACACCGTGGGCCATCCGGCGGGCGATCACCAGGAAGCCGGTGTGGCCGGAGGTCTGGTGACCCGGCCGGATCGCCAGCCCCTCGGCATGCCAGGACCTGATCGTCGTCTCGGTGGCCCGCGGCTCGGTGTAGCAGCGGGTGCTGCGCAACGTGTCCATCACCCTACCCAGCTGGGTGGTCGTCGCGACATAGCAGCACACCAGGCCGCCGCCGACCAGCCGCTCGGTGACCGCGTCGAGACAGTCCCAGGGAGCCAGCATGTCCAGCACCACCCGGTCCACCTCGTCGTCGGTGATCACCTCGGCGAGGTCGCCGAGGTGCAGCTGCCAGGTGCCCGGGTGGGCGCCGAAGAAGCCGGTGACGTTGCGTTCGGCGACGGCGGCGAACTCCGGGCGCCGTTCGTAGGAGTGGACCACCCCGGCCGGCCCGACCGCCCGCAGCAGGGAGAGGGTCAGCGCGCCGGAGCCGACGCCGGCCTCCAGCACCCGGGCCCCGGGGAACACGTCGGTGAACATGGTGATCATCGCGGCGTCCTTGGGGTAGATCACCGCGGCGCCGCGCTTCATCGACACGGTGAACTCCTCCAGCAGCGGCCGGAAGCAGACATAGGTCTGGCCGAGGCTGGACTCCACCGTGACCCCGTCCGGCCCGCCGATCAGCGCGTCGTGACGGATCTCGCCGCGGGAGGTGAAGAACGATCCACCGGGCTGCAGCACGATCGAGTGCCGCCGTCCCTTGGCGTCGGAGAGGTTGACCCGCTCCCCCGCCGCGAGCGGGCCCAGCCGTACGCCGGACCAGTGCGGGTCGTTGCCGGTCATGAGTTCTTGCTGAAGGCGGCCAGGTCCAGCTGCCAGCCGGGTCCCATCCGCCCGGTGTCGACCGACCAGCCCTCGCGGACGAAGACGACCTCGTCGGTCTGGCTGAGCGGGGTGACGTACGCGTCCTCGGCCGCGAAGTACTGCAGCTGGCTGACCGCGGCCTTATGGGTGGCCTGGTCGGAGGACGGCAGCCCCCGGGTCAGGATGGTCTGGATCTCCTGCTCGTGCGGCGAACCGGTCACCGACAGTGGGCGCTGCAGCCAGGCGCGGGCGGTCCAGGTGCTGGCCCGCTCGTCGAGCAGCTGCAGGTCGGCCGAGCCGGTGTCCGACCCCGCCGCGTTCGGGACGACAGTGACCGTCGCCAGCCCGGTGGCGTCCAGGGAGCGGGCCAGCTCGGCGGCGAGGTCCGCCCCGTCGGGCATCCGCGGGTCGTAGCCGAGGGTGAGCGCGAGCGGGGTGCCACTCGGTTTGTCGAGGGCCGGGGTGCCGCCGGCCGGGAAGAGGCCGGTGCGAGCGCCGGTCACCCCGATCGGCAGCAGACTGGTGAGCGTACGCCGGTCCCCCGCCGCCTGGCTGACGAAGGCCCGAACCGCGGCGTCCCCGGCGTAGCGGGAGCCGGTGTTCCAGGCCAGCCGCAGCACCCTCGACCCGGCGATGGTGACCGGGGTCAGCCCGGTGACCGGTGTCGTCGTCGCCGCGGAGGAGTCGGCGGTCGCGTCGGCCCGCTGCCGGATCACCGCCGCGGCGGACAGACCGCGCCAGGTCGCGTCGACGTCGCCGGACATCATCGCCTGTTCCAGGGCGGCGGAGCTGTCGTACTCGCGCAGCACCACCCGGACGATGGAGGCCGGCGCGTAGCCCTGGTAGCCCTCGTAGCGGCCGAACGACCAGGTGCCGCCGCCGCTGGCGGTGACCCGGTAGGGCCCGGAGCCGACCGGACGGGTGCCGGCGTCGACCACCTTGTCGGTCGGATAGACGTCGGGGTCGACGATCGACGCCGCCGGGGTCGCCAGCGCGTAGCCGATGTCGGTGTCGGCGTACGACAGGACGAAACGTACGGTCTGCGGGTCGGGGGTCTCGATCGAGCTGATCGACGCCAGCTGGGCAGCCCCCGACCCGGCGACACCGAGGCGCTGGGCCCGTTCGATGGAGTACTTCACGTCGGCGGACGTCACTGGCCGCCCGGACTGGAACCGCAGCCCGTCGAGCAGGGTGCAGGTGTAGACGGTGGCCTGTTGGAAGATGCAGTCCCGGGCCGCGTCGGGCTTCAGTAGGTCCTGGCCCGCGGGCGTGGTCATCAGTCGCTGGAACACCGAGAAGGCGATCGTCTCCGACCCGCCGGTGGTCATCGCCACCGGATCGGTGCTGGTGATCGCGTCGGTGGTGCCGACGGTGAAGTCCCGGTCCGGCCGCGGGGTCGGGGTGGGACTGGGTGACTCGTGCGGCACCGGCTGGCCGACCTGCGGCGCCGGCGGCGCCGTCTGCTGGGTGCACCCGGCGACGGTCACCACCACGGCCAGTGCGAGCGCCGCGCCGAGCCTCCGGCGGGTCACGGCATGCCTCCGCTGATCGCCGCGCCGCGCATCGCGTACAGCGCCGCCGGGGTGACCCCCGCCAGGGTCCGCAGCACCGTCCGGCGCGGCATCACCGGCAGCGGGAGGATACTCGGCACCCCGATCACCCAGGCGCCGGACGCCTGTCCGGCGGTGCTGCCGGTGACCGAGTCCTCGAAGACCAGACAGTCCTCCGCGGCGACACCGAGCAGCCGGGCGGCCCGCAGGTACGGGTCGGGGGCGGGCTTGCCGGCGGTGACCTCGTCGCCACCCACCACGGCCCGGAAGGTGCCGACCGGAAGCCGCTCCAGGACGGCCTCCAGCACCGGTCGCCAGGACGAGGACACCAGCGCGCACGGCACGTCCTCCTCGGCCAGTGCGGCGAGCAGGTCGAGCGCGCCGGGACGCCACTCCAACTCGTCGGCGGCCCGGATCCGGCCGGTGACCCGCTGCACCATCCAGTCGACCACCCAGGTGGGGGTCAGGTCGTCGCGGCCGGCCACCGACAGCATGTAGCGGGCCGCGGCGGTCAGGTCCGCACCGATCAGCCGATGGGCGTGCCCGTCGTTCCACTCCCCGCCCAGCAGCGCCATCAGCTCGTACTCGGCGCTGATCCAGATCGGCTCGGTGTCGGCCAGCGTCCCGTCGAAGTCCCACAGGCAGGCGGCGGGGCGCCCGCCCGGTCCGGCATCAGCGCGCATTGAAGTATTTCGCCTCCGGGTGATGGACGACGAAGGCGTCGGTCGACTCCTCCGGGTGCAGCTGGAACTCCTCGGAGAGGGTCACTCCGATCCGGTCGGCGTCGAGCAGCCGGGCGATCACGGCCCGCTGCTCCAGGTCGGGGCAGGCGCCGTAGCCGAAGGAGTACCGCGAGCCACGATAGGCCTGGTCCCGCACCATCGCGTCGACGGTGGCGTCCTCGGCGGCCAGACCCAGCTCGGCGCGGACCCGGGCGTGCATCCACTCGGCCATCGCCTCGGCCAGCTGGACACCCAGGCCGTGCAGCTCCAGATAGTCGCGGTAGGCATCGGCGGCGAACAGGGTGGCGGTCGCCGCGGAAAGGGTGGAGCCCATCGTCACCAACTGCAGTGGCATCACGTCGGGGCCCTTCGCCTCGGCCAGGGCGCGGTCGCGGAAGAAGTCGGCGATGCAGAGGAACCGCGGCCGCTGCTGGCGCGGGAAGGTGAACCGGCCGACCGTACGATCCAGGTCCTCGGGCGTCCGCGGGTCGAGGAGCATCACCTCGTCGCCGGCCGAGTAGACCGGGAAGTAGCCGTAGACCGCTGCGGGCTCGACCAGGTTGTCGGTGCGGATCCGGTCCAGCAGCCGGCGGATCCGCGGCCGCCCCTCCCGCTCCGCCAGCTCCTCGTACGATTCGCCGCCGCGGGTGCCGCGCAGCCCCCAGCGGCCCATCAGGGTGGCCCGCTCGTCGAGCCACTCGACGATCTCGCGCAGGGGGGTGCCCTTGACGATCCGGGTGCCCCAGAACGGCGGCGTCGGCACGTCCACGTCGTACGCCACGTCGGAGCGCGCCGGCACCTCGACCGCCGGCCGGCCGGGGCGGTCCACCGCCTGGACCCGGCGTTCGCGCGGTGCCGGCAGGGTGGCGCCGGGCACTCCGCGCTTGACGTCCATCACCGCGTTCATCAGGGCAAGGCCCTCGAAGGCGTCCTTCGAGTAGCGCACCTGGCCCTGGAACAGACCCTGCAGGTCCTGCTCCACGTACGACCGGGTGAGCGCCGCCCCGCCGAGCAGCACCGGGTATCTGTCGGCCAGGCCGCGGGTGTTCAGTTCCAGCAGGTTGTCCTTCATCACCACGGTCGACTTCACCAGCAGGCCGGACATGCCGATCGCGTCGGCGTGGTGCTCCTCGGCGGCCTCGATGATCGCTCCGACCGGCTGCTTGATGCCGAGGTTGACCACGTCGTAGCCGTTGTTGGTGAGGATGATGTCCACCAGGTTCTTGCCGATGTCGTGGACGTCGCCCTTGACCGTCGCCAGGACGATGGTGCCCTTGCCGGCGCCGGAGGCATCGGAGTCCATCTGCGGTTCCAGGTAGGCGACGGCCGTCTTCATCGTCTCGGCCGCCTGGAGCACGAACGGCAGCTGCATCTGGCCCGACCCGAAGAGCTCGCCGACCACCTTCATCCCGTCCAGCAGGTGGGTGTTGATGATGTCCAGCGGTGCGGTCTCGCGCAGCGCCTCGTCGAGGTCGGCCTCGATGCCCTTCGACTCCCCGTCGATGATCCGCTGGGTGAGCCGTTCACCCACCGGCAGGGCGGCCATCGCCGCCTCCCGCTCGGCCTTCTGGTCGGCGGTGGTCACGCCGGTGAACATCTCCAGGAAGGTCGACAGCGGGTCATAGGACGCTGTTCTACGGTCGTAGATCATGTCGAGGGCGACCCGGCGCTGGTCCTCGGGGATCCGGTTCATCGGCATGATCTTCGCCGCGTGCACGATCGCCGAGTCCAGCCCGGCCTGCACCGCCTCGTGCAGGAACACCGAGTTGAGCACCACCCGGGCGGCGGGGGCCAGCCCGAAGGACACGTTCGACACCCCGAGGGTGGTGTTCACCTCCGGGTAGCGCCGCTTGATCTCGCGGATCGCCTCGATGGTCTCCAGTGCGTCGCGGCGGGTCTCCTCCTGGCCGGTGCCGATCGGGAAGGTCAGCGTGTCGACCAGGATGTCGCCCAGTCGCAGGCCCCAGCGCTTGGTGAGGTCCTCGATCAGCCGGGTCGCGACCCGGACCTTCCACTCGGCCGTCCGGGCCTGGCCCTCCTCGTCGATGGTGAGCGCGACGACGGCGGCCCCGTGCTCCTTCACCATCGGCATCACCCTGGTGATCCGGGAGTCGGGGCCGTCGCCGTCCTCGTAGTTGACCGAGTTGATCACTGACCGGCCGCCGAGCCGCTCCAGGCCGGCCTCGATCACCGCCGCCTCGGTGGAATCGAGCACGATCGGCAGGGTGACCGCGGTGGCGAACCGGAACGCCAGCTCGTCCATGTCCGCCCGACCGTCACGGCCCACGTAGTCGACGCACAGGTCCAGCAGGTGCGCCCCGCCGCGGCTCTGCGACCGGGCGATGCCAACGCACTCGTCCCAGTTCTCCGCCAGCATCGCCTCGCGGAACGCCTTCGAACCGTTGGCGTTGGTGCGTTCACCGATCGCCAGGTAGGAGGTGTCCTGCCGGAACGGGACGTCGGTGTAGAGCGAGGAGGCGCTGGGCAGCGGGCGGAACGGCCGCGGCGCCAGCTCGCGCCCGCCCACCCTCTCGACAACCTGACGGATGTGCTCCGGTGTCGTGCCGCAGCAGCCGCCGACCAGCGACAGCCCGAAGTCCTGAACGTACTCGTCCAGCGCGTCGGCCAACTGGCCCGGCTGCAGCGGGTACCGGGCGCCGTCCGCGGTCAGCTCGGGAAGGCCGGCGTTGGGCATGCAGCCGACCATGATCCGGGCGTTGTCCGCCAGGTGGTGCAGGTGCTCGCGCATCTCCGCCGGGCCGGTGGCGCAGTTCATCGAGATCATGTCGATGCCGAGCGGCTCCAGCGCGACCAACGCGGCACCGATCTCGGAGCCGACCAGCATCGTGCCGGTGGTCTCGACGGTCACCGAGACGACCACCGGGACGTCTTGGCCGGATGTCCTGATGGCCCGCTTGGCACCGATCACCGCCGCCTTGGCCTGCAGGATGTCCTGGGCGGTCTCGATCAACACCCCGTCGATGCCGCCGGCCAGCATCGCGGCCACCTGCACCTGGTACGCGTCGCGCAGGTCGCGGAACCGGACGTGGCCCAGGGTCGGCAGCTTCGTGCCCGGGCCGACACTGCCGAGCACCCAGCGCGGCCGCTCCGGCGTCGACCACGCGTCGGCGGTCTCCCGGGCCACGGCCGCCGCGGCGTACGCCAGCTCGGCGATCCGGTCGGAGATGCCGTACTCCCCCAGCGCGGACAGGTTGGCGCCGAAGGTGTTGGTCTCGACGGCGTCCGATCCGGCCGCGAAGTATGCCGCATGGATCTCCCGCAGGACATCCGGCCTGGTCACCGACAGGATCTCGTTGCAGCCCTCGTACCCCTCGAAGTCGTCCAGGCCGAGGTCGTACTGCTGCAGCATCGTGCCCATCGCCCCATCGGCGACGACGACACGGTGTGCCAGCGCGGCACGGAGGCTCGACGGAGCGGACGAGGAGGAGATCACCGGGCCACTCTACGTGGCGGTCGACACGGGTACCCTCGCTCTCAAGCGGTGGCGCCGACAGGGGGTGGACAAGGCATGGGCTCCGAGCCGACCCAGAGCGACGTGGCGCAGCTGGCAGGCGTGTCGCGGGGACTGGTGTCGCTGGCCCTGTCCGGCTCGCCCGCGGTGGCCGAAGCGACCCGGGACCGGATCCTGGCGGCTGCCGAGCAGCTCGGCTACTCCCGGCACCTGGGCGCGGCTTCGCTGGCCGCCGGGCGATCCCCGGTGGTCGGTGTGGTGCTGCCGGATCTCCGCAACCCGTTCTTCGAGGGTCTGGTCGCCACCCTGCAGGCGGAGAGCGATCGCCACCGCCTGCTGCCGTTGGTGGCCACTGTCTCCAATGATCCGGCGCGGGAGGCCGTCGTCCTGGAGCGGTTCCGTCAGCTGCGCGTCGCCGGCGCCGTACTGGTGTCGCCGGTCCAGCCACTGGCGGACCTCTCCGCCGCCGGCCGGTCACTGCCGCTGGTGCTGGTGGGAGCGGACGCGCCGGGGACGACCATCGACTGCGTCCACATGGACGAGGATGCCGCCGCCCGCCTGGTGGTGGACCATCTCGCCGCCCGTGGCTGGCAGCGCATCGTCTATCTGTCGTCGGAGGCCGGGGCGGGCCAGGTGTGGGTCGACCGGCGTCGCTCCGCCATCGAACGGATCGCCGCGGAACGTTCGCTGCCGGTCACCGTGGTGGAGGTCGGGGCCGACGACGGTGTCGCCGCCGCACTGCTCCCGCAGCTGACCTCGGCCGCCGAGCGGGTGGCGGTCGTTGCCCACAACGACCTGGTGGCCGCCGACGCCGTGGTGGTGCTGCGGGGCCATGGCCTGGTGCCGGGCCGGGACATCGCCGTCGTGGGCTTCGACGACACCCATGTCGCCCGGCGTCCCGAGTACAACTTCACCTCCGTGTCACAGAACCTGTCGCAGTTGGTGCATCTGGCGCTCGCCGCGCTGGTGGAGCGGCGAGCCGCCGAGCCCGACGGAGCCCGCCCCACGGGGCGGGAATGGGTCGTCACCCCGTCGCTGTCGGTACGCGATTCGTCCTGACAAAAAGCTCGACCACGGACCTGATGACAGGACAAAACAAGCGTGCTACCGTTCTTTTAACGCGCGTTAAGTGATGAGGAAGACGCGCCCGCCGACCACATCCGCGTCAAAGGAGACCGCAGCACATGTCACCCAGAACTCTGTCCGTAGCCGTCATCGGGGCCGGGATGGCCGGACGCACCCACGCCAATGCCTGGCGTCAGGTGGGCACCGTCTACGGCACCGAGGGGATCCCACCGGTACGCCTCGCCGCCGTCTGCGACGCCTACCTGCCGTTCGCCGAAGCCGCCGCGGCCAGTTACGGCTATGACCGCGCCACCACCGACTGGCACGACATCGTCGCGGCCGACGACATCGACATCGTCTCGATCGTCGTCGCCAACCGGCTGCACCGGGAGATCGCCGAGGCCCTGATCGCCGCCGGAAAGCACGTCCTGTGCGAGAAGCCGCTCAGCGATACACTCGCCGACGCCGCGGCGATGGCCCGCGCGGCGGAGGCCGCCGACGTCATTACCGGTATCGGCTTCGGGTACCGCCGGCAACCCTCGATCGCCGAGGTGGCCCGGCTGGCCGAGGACGGCGCCCTGGGCCGGATCGTCCACTTCGAGGGCCGTTACTGGTGCGACTACGGCGCGGACCCGACGGTGCCGATCGCCTGGCGCTACCGGGGGCCGCAAGGTTCCGGGGCCCTCGGTGACCTCGGCTCACACATCACCGACCTGGCCGAGTTCATCTGCGGGCCGATCCGATCGGTCAACGGCGGCACCTTCGCCACGGTGATCACCCACCGCCCACCCGCCGTCGAGGGACTGTCCGGCGGTCGTGGTGCCACCACCACCGCGGCGGCCACCGAACCGGTGGAGAACGACGACATCGCAAAGTTCAACATCGTCTTCGAGTCCGGCGCCATCGGCTCGATCTCCGTGTCGCGGGTCGCCTTCGGGCTGCCCAACGGCTTGGCCTTCGACGTCTTCGGCACCGGTGGCCGGGCATCGTTCGACCTGCTGCGTTCCGGCGAGATCACCCTCGACGACACCCACTCCCCGGCCGGGATCCGCGGCCCCAAGCGGGTGCTCGCCGGTCCTGACTTCCCCTATTTCAAGGACGGCTCCTCGATGGCCTTCGCCGGCGTCGGCACCACCCAGATCGAGCAGTTCACCTACCAGGCACGCGCCTTCCTGGACCAGGTGATCGGCCTCGACGAGGGTCTGCCCCCCGTCCCCTCCTTCGCCCACGGCTACCGCGCGCTCCGGATCCAGGACGCGGTGGCCCGTTCCGCAGCCGCCGGCGGCGCCGCCGTCGACATCCACTGACCCGCACCTCTCGAAAGAACTCGCGATGACCATGAACCTGGGCGCCTACACCGCCTGCCTGCACAACTACGACCTCCCCGAGGCCCTCGACATCCTGGCGGCCGACGGCCTGACCGGCGCCGAGGTCAACGCCGGCGGCTTCATCCCGTCACCCCACTGTCCGGTCGACCTGCTGATCGGCTCGCCGACAGCGCGGGACGACTATCTCGGTGTCTTCACCGAGCACGGCATGCGGCTGGCCGGTCTCAACACCTCCGGCAACCCGCTCAGCCCGCTGCCCGACACCGGGCCACGCCATGCGTACGACCTGCGCCGGACGATCGAGCTGGCCGGCAAGCTAGGGATCACCGATGTCGTCTGCATGTCCGGCCTACCGGGCTCCGACCCGGCCGCCCGCTACCCGTCCTGGGTGGTCAACCCCTGGGACGGCACCTACTTGGAGGTTCTCGAGTACCAGCAGACCGTGGTCGACCCGTTCTGGCGCGAGATGGACCTGCTCGCCCAGGACAACGGCGTCAAGGTGGCCCTGGAGCTCCATCCCCACAACCACGTCTTCACCCCGGTCGGTTTCCTGGAGTTCGCCGACCGGATCGGCGCCACCAACGTCGGCGTCAACATGGATCCCTCGCACCTCTTCTGGCAGGGGATGGACATCCTCGCCTCGATCCGGCTGCTCGGATCACACATCTTCCACGTCCACGCCAAGGACACCCGGATCTTCCCCGGCGTCGCCACCCGCGGTGTCCTCGACCCGAGCTTCGGCCCGGTTCCCGAGGACCCGGCGGACCGTACGCCCACCGGCATGGCCCACTTCTGCTCCACCTGGCCGAGCGATCCCGCCTGGCGGTTCGTCGCGATCGGGCAGGGGCACGACGTCGCGTACTGGACCGAGTTCCTGCGGGCGATCCACGACATCGACCCCGAGATGAACGTGAACATCGAGCACGAGGACCAGAGCCTCGGCCAGCTCGAGGGCATCGAACTCGCCGCCCGCACCCTGATCGCGGCCGACGCCGCCCGCTGACCGGCCACTCCAATGACTGAGACAACGAAGTCTGTCGCGACCGACCTTCCGCCGCTCACCCCCGGGCGGCACCAGAGACGACTCGACCAGATCACCGTCATCGCCACTTTCGGCGGACTGCTGTTCGGGTACGACACCGGCGTCATCAACGGCGCCCTGAGCTCCATGAAAGTCGAACTGGGCATCGGCCCGGTGGGCGAGGGCCTGGTAACGGCCTCGCTGCTCCTCGGCGCCGCGATCGGAGCGGTGGTCGGCGGACGTGTCGCCGACCATGTCGGTCGCAAGCCCACCATCCACTGGCTGGCGGCGCTGTTCTTCCTCGCCACGCTGGGGACGGTGTTCGCTCCCGATCTGGCCGTGATGGTGCCGGCGCGGTTCGCGCTCGGCCTGGCCGTCGGGGCCGCATCCTCGCTGGTGCCGGTCTTCCTGGCCGAGCTCTCCCCCACCGAACGCCGAGGAATCATCTCCGGGCGCAACGAGGTCGCCATCGTCATCGGGCAATTGCTCGCTTTCACCATCAACGCCGTCATCGGCCTGACGCTGGATCATCCGAGTGTCTGGCGACTGATGCTCGCCGTCTGCGCGATCCCCGCCCTGGCACTGTTCTTCGGCATGATGCGAGTGCCCGAGTCGCCCCGCTGGCTGGTGTCGAGGGGACGCGACGAGGAGGCCTTGCAGGTGCTCCTGCAGGTGCGCCCGGAGGACCGCGCCCGGGCCGAACTCGACGCGATCCGCCGCGAGCACGAAGCCGTCGCCCACCTGGACCGAGCGGGGTGGAAGGACCTCGGCATCCCGTGGATCCGCCGCCTGGTCATCATCGGCGTCGGGGTCGGCATCGCCCAGCAACTGCCGGGTCACAACTCCATCATGTACTACGGCACCGAGGTGCTGACGATGGCGGGCTTCTCCGCCAACACCGCCCTGGTGGCCAATGTCGCCAACGGCATCCTGGCCGTCGTCGGCACCTCGGTGTGCTTCCTGCTGATCGACCGCTTCCCGCGCCGCCGACTGATCCTGATCGGATTCACCCTCACCACGATCCTGCACGGGCTGATCGCCACCACCGGATTCCTGCTGCCCGACGGCACCACGAAGGCCGTCGTCACGCTGGTGCTGATGGTGACGTTCATCGGCTGCATGCAGTGCTTCCTGAACATGCCGATGTGGGTGCTGATGTCCGAGCTGTTCCCGCAGCGGTTGCGCGGCTTCGGGATGGGCATCTCGGTGTTCGCGCTGTGGATCATGAACACGATCATCACGTTCCTCTTCCCGATCCTGGTGTCGCGGATCCACATCCAGGGCACGTTCCTGATGTTCTTCGTCGTCGGGGTGATCGCATGGTGCTGGATCAGGTTCATGGTGCCGGAGACCTCCGGCCGGTCCCTCGAGGATCTCGAGAAGGCCTTCTCCGAGGGCCGGTTCCACTAGCCAGAGGGTAGCCTCCCTCTCATGACGTCAGCCTCCGCCGATTCCCAGCGCCCCGCCCCCGTCGCCCTGGTGGCGTTCGGGGGCTGGGGAGACGCCGGCGACGCGGCCAGCGCGGTCGCCGATCACCTGCTGCAGACCTATCCGGGCGAGGACCTCGCCGACCTCGACGAGGAGGACTGGTTCGACTACCAGACCACCCGGCCGCTGACCGCGCTGGTCGACGACGAGGGCGCTCGTGAGGTGGCCTGGCCGGCGATCAGCATCGGGCTGGTCCATCTGCCGGGGGTCGACGTGGTCACGGTGACCGGTCCGGAGCCCAACCTGCGCTGGCGTACGTTGACCCGGACGATCCTGCAGATCCTGCAGGACGCCGGGGTGACCCGGGCGGTCGTCCTCGGCTCGATGCTGGCCAACACCCCGCACACCCGGCCGTTCCCGGTGTCCGGTTCACCGCTCAGCACCGAGCAGGCCCGCGAGCTCGGCATGGAGGTCTCCGAGTACGAGGGGCCGACGGGGATCACCGGCGTGGTGACGCAGGCGCTGACCGAGGCCGGCATCGACACCACCGCCCTGTGGGTCGCGGTGCCGCACTACGTCTCCGAGCCGCCGCAGCCGAAGGCCTCCCTCGCCCTCGCCCGCCGGGTGGAGGCGCTGCTCGATCTGCGGGCCGACTGGTCGTCCTTCGTCGCCGACACCGCCGCCTGGGAGAACGGTGTCGACGAGCTGGTCCGGGCCGACGAGGACATCGCCCAGTACGTCCAGATGCTCGAATCGGAGAAGGACGCCACCGAGGAGCCCGAGGCATCCGGGGAGGCCATCGCCGCCGAGTTCGAACGTTTCCTGCGTCGCCGCGACGACAAGAAGTGACGATGCCACCACAATGGGGCCCATGGAACTCGACGAACTGTGGACCCGCATCGAGGTGGCACATGCCGACGCGTCGGGACTGGGGCCGCTGCGCCCGGGGGCGGATGCCAGCGACATTCGCTGGGCCGAGCAGAGCATCGGCGTCACCTTCCCGGCGGCGCTGCGGGCCAGTCTGCTGCGGCATGACGGATCGGAGCCCGGCGGCTGGCCCGGCGGGCAACTGCTGCCGGTGGCCCGGATCGTCGAGGAGCACCGCAGCCTGCGCCGGTTCCGCGAGCTGCAGCGGGGTCACGGGCTGACCGTGCTGGCCCACCCGCGTGACCTGGTCGGCGCACGGCTGTGGCCCGGCGGCTGGATCCCGCTGGTCACCGACGGCGAGGGCCGCTACGAGGTGGTCGACACGGTGCCGGGGCCGTCCGGCCGGGTCGGGCAGGTGATCACCGTCAAGGGCACCGCGGTCGGTGACCGGGTGCTGCCCGACGCGCCGGCCTACCTGCAGCGGGTGCTGGACGACCTGCTGCGCTCGGCCGGGTTCGGCCGACTCTAGTCCGGGTCGCCGATGTTGCCGGCGATGTAGGCCTCGAGCTGGGCGACGTCGGCGGGCAGTTCCACCACATGCTGCTCGAGGGTGGCCAGCCGGGCGTACGCCGCCGGCACCTCGGGAGCCCGGCCCAGCGCCTCCCGGATGGTCTCGGCGAACTTCACCGGCTGGGCGGTCTCCAGCACCACGATCCGCTCCCCCGGCGCCTGCAACCGGCGGGCGACGGTCACCGCGTCGGCGGTGTGCGGGTCGACCAGGACGCCGCGGTCCTCCCACACCTCCCGGATCGTCCGCAGCCGATCGGCATGGCTGCTCGCCCCGGCCCGGAACCCGTACCAGTCGGTGCACTGCGCGAAGACCGGGTCGTCGCTGAGGTCGAACTGCCCCAGCCGGGTGAGCTTCGCGGTGAACAGGTCCAGCACCCGCGCCGGGTCACGGCCGACCAGGTCGAAGACGAACCGCTCGAAGTTGGACGCCTTGGAGATGTCCATCGAGGGGCTGGACGTCTTCACCGTCTCGTCGGCGCTGCGCGGCCGGTACACCCCGGTGCGGAAGAACTCCTCCAGCACGTTGTTCTCGTTGGTGGCCAGCAGCAGCCGGCGGATCGGCAGGCCCATCTGGCGGGCGATGTGACCGGCGCAGATGTTGCCGAAGTTGCCGGTCGGGACCGCGAAGGTCACCTCCTGGTCACCGGAAGTGGTGACCCGCAGGTAGCCGGCGACGTAGTAGACCACCTGCGCCACCAGCCGGGCCCAGTTGATCGAGTTCACTGAGCCGATGTGGGCCTCGCGCTTGAAGTCGGCGTCGGCGGAGACCGCCTTGACCAGGTCCTGGCAGTCGTCGAACACCCCCTCGACGACGATGTTGTGGATGTTGTCGTCGTCCAGGGTGTACATCTGGGCCCGCTGGAACGCGCTCATCCGGCCCTTCGGCGACAGCATGAACACCCGGATCCCGGCCCGGCCGCGCATCGCGTACTCCGCCGCGGAGCCGGTGTCGCCACTGGTGGCACCCAACACGTTCAGTTCCTGGTGGCGTCGCCCCAGCTCGTACTCGAACAGCGAGCCGAGCAGCTGCATCGCCATGTCCTTGAACGCCAGCGTCGGCCCGTGCGAGAGTCCCTCCAGCAGCAGGTCGTCGCCGAGGTCGTCGATCGAGATCACCGCCGGATCGCCGAACGCCTCGGCGGTGTAGGTCCGCTCGCAGACTGCCCGCAGGTCCTCGGCCGGGATGTCGTCGATGAAAAGGCGCAACACCTCGACGGCGAGCGCGGCGTAGCCCTGCTCGGCCAGCACCGTACGCCACTTCTCCAGCACCTCGGGGGTCAGGTGGGGGTACTCCTCCGGCAGGTAGAGGCCGCCGTCGGGTGCCAGGCCCTCCAGCAGGATGTCGGAGAACGTACGCGGCTCGGCGCCGCCGCGGGTGGAGATGTATCGCATGTCGTCCTGACTCGTCGTCGGTGTCGGTTCAGTGGGCGTGGTTGCGGTGGATCTCGGCGTCGCCGTGGTCACGCAGTGCTCGCACCATCGCGTCCGGGTCGTCTGCACCGTAGACGGCCGACCCGGCGACGAACACGTCGGCGCCGGCGGCGATCGCCTGGTCGATGGTCCGCTCGGAGATGCCGCCGTCGACCTGTAGGGCGATCTGGCGGCCGGTGCCGGCGATCAGTTCGCGGGTCCGGCGGACCTTCGGCATCACGATGTCCAGGAAGGCCTGGCCGCCGAAGCCGGGTTCGACGGTCATGATCAGGATCTTGTCGAACTCGCCGAGCAGGTCCTCGTACGGTTCGATCGGGGTGGCGGGCTTGACCGCGAGGGCAGCCTTCGCGTCGAGGGCGCGGAGCTCCCGGGCCAGCCGCACCGGCGCGGCGGCCGCCTCGACGTGGAAGCTCACCGACTCCGCACCCGCCTCGACGTACTCGGGCGCCCAGCGGTCGGGATCGGTGATCATCAGGTGGATGTCGAGCTCGTGGGTGGTCCGCCGGCGGATCGCCTCGACGACGGGCAGGCCGATGGTGAGGTTGGGCACGAAGTGGTTGTCCATCACGTCCACGTGGATCGCATCGGCGCTGGGCACTGCTGCAATGTCGCGGTCGAGATTGGCGAAGTCGGCGGCGAGGATGCTCGGCGTGATCTGGATTCCCACGCGGCAGAGTCTAGTGTCTGAGCCCACTCCTAGGATCGGGGGCATGGACGAGATGGTGCGGTTGCCGGTGGCCCGGGTGGCCGTCGACATGCCGTTGCTGCACCTCGACCGGTTGTTCGACTACCGGGTGACCGCGGCCCAGGCGCCGACCGCCCTGCCCGGCGTCCGGGTCCGGGTGCCGTTCGCCGGCCAGCAGCGGGATGGCTTCGTGGTGCAGCGGGTCGACGGGGATGACCTGGGCCCCGGCACCGCCCTGCAGCAACTCTCCGAGCTGGGGCGGGTGGTGTCGGGCGAGCAGGTGCTCACCGAGGAGATCGCCGGGCTGGTCCGCGCCGTGGCCGACCACTGGGGCGGCTCCTTCGCCGATGTCGTACGGCTGGCGGTGCCGCCCCGGCACGCCGCGGCGGAGTCCGCCGAGCCGACCCACCGCCCACCGCTGGACGCCCGCCGCGCCGTGGCCGCCGCCCATCCGCTCTGCCGCTACCCGGCCGGGGCGGCCTTCCTCGACGCGGTCGGCCGGGGCGGTGCGCCGCGGGCGTTCTGGCAGGTCGCCCCGACCCCGGATCCGGTCGGCGACTGGGCGGCCGGCCTGGTCGCCGGGGCCGCCGCTGCGGTCGCCGCCGGCCGCAGCGCCGTCCTCGTCGTCCCGGACACCCACGATGTCGCCCGGCTGGCGGAGGCCTGCCGGGTGGCGTTCTCCGACAGCGGTTTCGTCACGCTGACCGCCGAGTCCGGTCCGGCCGCGCGCTACCGCAGCTTCCTCGCCGCGCTGCGCGGCCAGGCCCGGGTGGTGATCGGCACCCGGGGCGCGGTCTGGGCGCCGGTCGAGGACCTCGGCTTCCTCGGGGTGTGGGATGAGGGTCACGACCTCCTCGCCGAGCCGCGCGCCCCCTACCCGCACATCCGGGAGGTCGCGGCGCTGCGGGCCCAGCGGGCCGGGGCGGCGCTGCTGCTCGCCGGCCACGGCCGCAGCACCGAGGCCCACGCGCTGCTGGAGCGGGGCTGGCTGCACCCGATCGCGCTGCCCGGCCATGACCAGCGTGAGGTGTCGGCCGTGGTGCGGACCCCCCGGGACCGGCCCGACCAGGCCGGTCGGCTGCCGCACGATGCGTTCGACCTGATCCGGGCCGGCCTTGCCGCCGGGCCGGTGTTGGTCCAGGTGCCGCGCAGCGGCTACCAGGTCGTGGTGGTCTGCGCGCAGTGTCGTACGCACCTGCGCTGCCCGCGGTGCGGAGGACCGCTGCACGGGCGCGAGGACGGTCTGATCTGCGGCCTGTGCGGCGCCCGGCCGGAGGACTGGAGCTGCCCGGAGTGCGGCTCGACCCGGTGGCGCGCCCCGGTGGTCGGCGCGGAGCGCACCGCCGAGGAGCTCGGCCGGGCGTTCCCACAGGTGCCGGTGCGCCAGTCCCACGCCGGGCACGTCCTGGACGGCATCGACGACCGCAGCGCCCTGGTGATCTGCACACCGGGGGCCGAGCCGCCGGCGGACGGTGGCTACAGCGCCGCCGTGCTGCTGGACGCCGACGCCCCGCTGCTCCGGGCAGATCTGCGGGCCGCCGAGGAGGCACTGCGCCGGTGGTTGCACGTCTGCGCCCTGGTCCGGCCGGGCGAGGACGGCGGCTCGGTGCTGGTGATCGGCGCCGCCGACCATCCGGCCGTGCAGGCCCTGATCCGGCTCGACCCGGCCGGCCTGGCGGCGCGGGAGCTCGACGATCGCCGGGAAGCGGGGTTTCCGCCGGCTGTCCGGCTGATCGTGGTGGAGGGCGACCGGGTCGGCGTGGAGGGGATCGCCGGCCGGCTGCTCCCGCCGGACGGCGCCGAGGTGTGGGGGCCGGCCCCGGTGCTGGAGACCGACGGCACGTTGGGCGACACCTGGCGGCTGACGGTGCGGGCGCCGCTGGCCGAGGGGGCGGCCGCGGTCCACGCCGTCCGTGACGTCCAGTCACTGCGGACCGCGCACAAGGACCCTGGGGCGGTCCGGATCGTCGTCGATCCGGTGCGGATCGGCTGAGCGCGGATCGGCCGAGGATAGACTCGGCAGGTGCGCCTCGTCTTCGCCGGTACCCCGGATGTCGCCCTGCCCAGTCTCGATGCCCTGGTCGCCTCGCACCACGAGGTCGTCGCGGTGGTGACCCGCCCCGACGCCCGCCGGGGCCGCGGCGGCGCGCTCAGCCCGAGCCCCGTGGCGGCGCGGGCCGCCGAGCTCGGCATCCCGGTGCTGAAGCCCGCCCGGCCGCGCGATCCGGAGTTCCACGACCGGCTGCGCGAGCTCGCCCCCGATTGCTGCCCCGTCGTCGCGTACGGGGCGCTGCTGCCGGCCGCACTGCTGGATATCCCGGCCCAGGGGTGGATCAACCTGCACTTCTCGCTGCTGCCCGCCTACCGCGGCGCGGCGCCGGTCCAGGCGGCGATCCTGCACGGCGAGACCGAGACGGGGGCGGTGACCTTCCGGATCGTCGAGGCGCTGGACGCCGGCCCGGTCTGTGGCACCCTGCGCACCCCGATCGGGCCACGGGAAACGGCGGGCGACCTGCTCGGCCGGCTGGCGGTGTCCGGGGCCGCGTTGCTGACCGAGACGATGGACCGGATCGAGGACGGCTCCGCCCGATTCGTCGAGCAGTCTGCCGAGGGCGGGACGTACGCCGCCAAGCTGGAGGCCGCGGACGCCCAACTCGACTGGACCGCCCCGGTCGAGCAGCTCGACCGCCGGATCCGGGCCTGCACCCCTGCGCCGGGGGCCTGGACGACCCTCGACGGGCAGAAGTTCCGGGTGCACGAGGCGGTCCCCACCGACCGGCCCTCCACCAGCCCGGGGACCGTCGAACGGGACCGGCACAGCGTGCACGTCCACACCGGCACCGGACAGCTCGAGCTGCTCCGCGTCCAGCCCGCCGGCAAACGGGCGATGGCGGCCACGGACTGGGCCCGCGGGCTGCACGCCGACGCCATCCGGTTCGACCGGTGAGCCGGCGTTCCCCCCGCTCGGGTCCGCGCCGGCCGGTCGATCAGGCCCGCCGGGCCGCTTTCGACGCGCTGCGGGCGGTGCATGCCGGTGGGGCGTACGCGAACCTGGCACTGACCGACATCCTCGACCGACGCCACCTCGACGAGCGGGACGCCGCCCTGGCCACCGAACTGGTCGCCGGCACCAGCCGACTCCAGGGCACGTACGACGCGATCCTCGAGGCCGCGGCCGGCCGGCCGCTGTCGTCCCTCCAGCCGGCGGTGGTCGACGTGCTGCGGCTCGGCACCCACCAAGTGCTGTCGATGCGCATTCCGACCCGGGCGGCGGTGGACAGCGCCGTGGACCTCGCCGGCACCGCGATCGGGGAGCGGGTGACCGGCCTGGTGAACGCCGTGCTGCGCAAGGTCGCCGCGGACAGCCTCGACGAGTGGGTCGACCGCCTGTCGGCCGGAACCACCGGGGTGGCCCACCTCGCGGTGCGGACCCATCATCCGCTGTGGATCGCGGAGACCTACGCCGATCTGCTCGGCGAGGAGGCCGCCGTCGCCCTCGAGGCCGACAATCTTGCCCCCCGTCCGACCCTGGTGGTCCGGCCCGGGCTGGCCGAGCGCGCCGAACTCGTCGCCGCCGGGGCGGTTGCCACCCGCTGGTCCCCGTACGGCGCCGTCGCGGACGGCAACCCGGCCGACTTCGCCGCGGTCCGGGAGGGCCGGGCGGGGGTGCAGGACGAGGGGTCCCAGCTGGTGGCGCTGGCACTGTCACGAGTGGAGGCCCCGGCCGGGCCGTGGCTGGACATGTGCGCCGGGCCGGGCGGGAAGGCCGCCCTGCTCACCGGGATCGCCCGGTCCCGGGGCGAGGACGTACTGGCGGCCGAGCTAGCCGAACACCGGGCTGGCCTGGTGGCGCAGGCACTGCGGGGCTACCGGCCGGCCGGCCGGGTGATCTGTGCCGACGGCACCCGGCCCGCCTGGCCGGCCCGCAGCTTCGCCCGGGTGATGCTCGACGCACCGTGCACCGGTCTGGGTGCGCTGCGTCGCCGGCCCGAATCCCGCTGGCGGCACCGCCCCGAGGACCTGGACGACCTGGTTCCGCTGCAGGCGCAGTTGCTCGTCAGCGCGATCCGGTCGACCCTGCCGGGTGGCGTGGTGGCGTACGTCACCTGCTCCCCGCACGCGTCGGAGACCGAGGACGTCGTGCAGACGGTCGTCGAGGAACTCGGCGATGACGGGATCGGCACCGAGGTGCTGGACGCACCATCATTCCTGCCAGAGGTGCCGGACTGCGCCCGCCCCGATCCGTGGGGAGGCGACCGGTTCGTCCAGTTGTGGCCGCACCGGCACGGGACCGATGCGATGTTTCTGGCGCTGCTACGGGTCGGGTGAGGGCCCGTCTGGTGAGGGCCGGGGCCGCTGGTGCAGCAGGATGATCTCCAGCGTGCTGTGCTGCCGGTTCCAGCTGCGGGCGCCGCGGTTCGACACCGAATGCACCCGGCCCAGGGGTGTCTGCCAGATCCACAGGCCGGGCACCGGCTGGGCCACGGAGAATCCACCGTGGGTGCGGGCCCGGTGGACCGTACGACTCAGTGGCCCCAGATTGTCGATCCGGGTCTGCCCCGGCGCGCCGGGGCGGAACGGCAAGGTGTGGTCCACGTCCAGTCGTCGCGACCGGCGGGTCGACCACGGGAAGACCTCGAAGGGCTGGGCGGTGCACAGCTTCTCCCGCATCGCCGCCGGCACCTCGTAGGCATCGGTCGCCACCGACTCGCGGTGGTCGATCACCTGGGTGAGACGCACCCGGCTGTCCGCCAACAGCTCACGCAGCTCGCCCACCAGGGTGGCGCGGCCGCCCTCCACCCGGGCCAGGTCGTCGGGGCCCAGGTGGTCGGCGTGGGTGTGCACGTAGAGCCGCACCGGTGGGGCGAGACGATCCGGATCGACACCGGTCAGTGCGTCGGCCACCGTGGCGAGCGCGCGCGGGTCATTCCACGCCGCACGCTGCCCCCGGTCCGGATCCTGCTCGCCCGGCAGCGCCGGCTGAGGGGTGTGGGCCCCGGCCAGGACGGTCACGGCGCGGGCCGGGGTCGCGAGCAGGCCGAGGGCTCGGGCCTCCCGTTCACCGCTCGGGCGCTGATCGCCGGCCTCGGCGAACACATCAGACAGCCGCCCGACCATCGCCTGCAGATGAATGGCATCGGCGGCGTTGACCCGGGCGAACACGGTCCGGGTGCCGGAGTCGTCCTGCCGTCCGAGCCGGAAGCAGCGCTCGGTGCGGGCCCGTTCCTCTTGGCGGCGGGCCTTCTCGGGGTCGACACGGATCGCCTCGGCCTCCGCCAGAGCGATCGCCCGGCCGAACCCCAGCCCGGCCAGTCGGCCGGCCAGGGCCTCGTCCACTGCTCGCGCCTGTTCCCGGGACAGGCCCCGGGTGGCGCACAGCGCCGCGACCCGACGGGCCAGGGCGACCGGGAGCTCCGCCGCCAGCACCGCCTCCCACAGCCGCGGCAGCCGGTGGCGCAGATCCAGCACGTCGGCGATCAACCGGCGGGCGGCATACGGTGTGGTGCCCAGCAGCGGGCCGAGCTCCAGATGCAGGAACTCCGGGATCCTCGGCGTGCCGTCAGCGCCTCCCGGGACCATCGCGGTGCGTCCGGGCAGCATCCCGTCCTGCGCGGGAGGGATCGGCGCCTGGTCGCACAGGTGCGCCACCAGCACGAGTTCACGCGCTTCCACCCCGGCACGCAAGGACCGCAACGCTCGGAGGTGGTCACCGGTCGCGACCGGATCGGCGGGCAGCGGCCCGCCCGGCGACACCCAACCCAGGGCATCTCCCCCGTCCCGCCAGGGACGATCCTCGCTCGCGATCATGACATCAGTCTACGGGAGACCTCAGACAATTCAAACAAGCGTACGTATAGAGCGGACGGTGATGACCGCCACAGAGAATTTTCGCCGACGCGTGGGCGGTACGCCTTCAGGGCGTGACGGGGTGCGCGGGATGCCCGCGGTGCGCCAGCACGGCGTCGACGATCGAGTGGGCGACCACGTCCTTGCTGCCGGCACACTCCGCGACGATCCCCGCACGGTCGATGATCACCGCCGCGGTGTCGGCGTCGCCGAAGACCCTGCCACCGCTGACGTCGTTGCAGACCAGCAGGTCGGCGCCCTTGCGGGCCAGCTTGGCGGTGCCGAGTCGCACCAGTTCGGCACGGTTGTCGGCGGTCTCCGCGGCGAAGCCGACGACCGTCTGGCCGGGCCGCCGACCGGCGGCCAGGGCCGCCAGCACATCGGTCGTCTGGACCAGGTCGAGGGTCAGTCCCTCCCGGCCTTCCTTCTTGATCTTGTGCTCGGCGGGCCGCGCGGCGGTGAAGTCGGCCGGCGCGGCCGCCATGATCACCACGTCGGCCGCCGGGGCGAGCTCCGTCATCACCTCGGCGAGGTCCCCGGTCGAGACGACCCGGCGGACCGCTACCCCGGCGGGCGGCTCGTGGTCCATCCGCGCCGCCACCAGGGTCACCTCGGCGCCGCGCAGCCGAGCGGCCCGGGCGATGCCGATGCCCATCAGCCCCGAGGAATGGTTGCCGAGGAATCGCACCGGGTCGAGGGCCTCCTGGGTGCCACCGGCGGAGACCACCACCCGCAGCCCGGCCAGGTCCCGCGCCGCAGCGGGGCCGGCCAGCGCCGGCAGCTCCAGCAGCGTCTCCGCCACCGCGCGGATCTCCACCGGATCGGGCAGCCGGCCGGGCCCGGAATCAGCCCCGGTGAGTCGCCCGGAGTCGGGATCGGCGACCACCGCTCCCCGCTCCCGCAGTGTCGCCACATTGGCCCGGGTGGCGGCGTGCAGCCACATCTCGGTGTGCATGGCGGGAAACACAACCACCGGACAGCGCGCGGTGAGCAGGATGTTGGTGAGCAGGTCATCGGCCCGTCCGGCGGCGGCGCGGGCGAGCAGATCCGCCGTCGCCGGAGCGACCAGGACCAGGTCGGCCTGTTGGCCGAGGCGGACGTGCGGGACCTCGGCGGCCCCGGGCCACACCTCGGTGGCCACCGGGTGCCCGGACAGCGCCTCCCAGGTGGTGGCGCCGACGAAGTTCAGCGCGTTCGCGGTCGGCACCACGCGGACGTCATGACCCGAGTCCCGGAGCCGTCGGATGACCTCGCAGGCCTTGTAGGCGGCGATGCCACCGGCGACACCGAGGATGACCCGAGCCATGGCCGCAGATCACTCCTGCGTGTCGGTCGCGGTGTCGGTCGGCTGCTCGGTCTCCGGCTCGGCGGTGGGCAGGTCGAACCCCTCGCCGGCGTCGAGGCCGTCCCCGAAGTCGTACGACCCGAAGTCGCCCTCCATGAAGTCCTCACCGAAGGCGGCCTGCTGGGCCGCGGCCTCGGCCTCGGGATCGATCTCGGTGAACTCCAGCAGCCCCTCGTTGATCTCGCGCAGCGCGATCGACAGCGGCTTCTCCTGGATCTCGGTCTCGACCAGCGGGCCGACGTTCTCCAGCAGCCCACCACCGAGTTGGGCGTAGTAGGCGTTGATCTGGCGAGCACGCTTCGCGGCGAACAGCACCAGGCGGTACTTCGAGTCGACCCGCGTCAGCAGGTCGTCGATCGGGGGGTTCGTGATTCCCGGGGGCGTGGATTCAGTAGTCAAGATCAGCCTCTGCAACCTAGGAGCGTGGCACCGACGGTGTCACAGACCACACAACTCTACCAGCTTGTCAACGGTTCGCCCGACATCGTCGTTGACGAGGACGGCGTCGAACTCGTCACGTGCCGCCATCTCGGTGGCGGCGGTCTCCAGCCGCCGCGCCTGCTGCTCGGGCGTCTCGGTCCCCCGGCCCTGCAGCCGGCGGACCAGTTCCTGCGGGCTCGGCGGTGCCAGGAAGACGAAGTACGCCTCCGGACAGTTCTCCTTGACCTGCCGGGCGCCCTGCAGGTCGATCTCCAGGATGACCGTACGCCCGGCGGCGACCGCCCGGTCGACCGGCTCGCGCGGCGTGCCGTAGCGCGCAGCCCCGTGCACCTCGGCCCATTCCAGCAGGCCGCCGGAGGCGATCAGCTCGTCGAACTCGGCGTCCGAGACGAACCAGTAGTGCACCCCGTCACGCTCTCCCGGCCGGGCCGGCCGGGTGGTGGCGGAGATCGACACGTACGCCTCCGGGTGCAACTCGCGCAGCCGGGCCATCACGGTGCCCTTGCCGACCGCGGTGGGACCCGACAGCACGACCACTCGACCGGGGCCAACCGTCACGAGAACTCCTTCTTCAGGGCGGCGATCTGATGACGCCCCAAGCCGCGCAGCCTCCTTCCGGAAGCGATGTCGAACCGGTCCATCAGTACCTCGGCGCGCTTGGGGCCGACCCGCGAGACGGACTTCAGCAGGTCGACCACGCGGATGTGGGCGATGATATCGTCCTCGGCGGCCAGATCCAGCACGTCCCCCACGGTAAGCTCACCGGCCCTGACCTTCGCCTTGATCGTGGCACGTTCCCGGCGGGCCCGCGCAGCCGCCGCGCGGGCGTCCTGCAGCTGTTCCTCGCTCAAGGGTGGGATCGGCACCGTGGCCCCTTTCGAATGACGTCTCCCCCGCTGGTACGGCTTGCAGGTTAGACCATGGAGTTGACCTGCTGACGAGCGGCCTGACGCAGTGCCTCCGCGTCGGGCCCCGCGCCCATCACACCACGACTCGTGGTCGGCAGCACATTCCCTAGTGAGGCGCCGAAAATGGCCGGCAGATCGGTCACCTTCCCGCCCTGGGCGCCGATCCCGGGGGCCAGGATCGACCCGTTGAAGGCGTCCAGGTCGATGCCGGTGTCGAGCCGGGTGGCGCCGACCACCAGGCCGACCGGGCCGAGCGGTCCGGGGAACTGACGATTCGTGTGGGCGGCGGCGTCGACGATCTGCTGGGCGACCGGGCGGCCGTCGATGCCCGTCGCGAGCTGGACGTGGTCCCCCTCGGGGTTGGAGGTGCGGGCCAGCACGTACACGCCCCGTCCGTGCTCGACCGCCAGGTCGACGGCCGGCTGCAGCGAGCCGTAGCCGAGATAGGGGCTCAGGGTGATCGCGTCGGCGGCCAGCGGTGCATCGTCGAGGAGGTACGCGCGGGCGTACCCGGCCATGGTGGAGCCGATGTCGCCGCGTTTGACGTCGAGGATCGACACCGCCCCGGCCGCCCGGATGTCGGCCAGCACCCGCTCCAGCACGGCGATCCCCGCGGCCCCGTACTCCTCGAACAGGGCCGACTGCGGCTTGAACACCGCCACCGTCCCGCCCAGCGCCTCGACCATCCCCCGGGCGCACGCCTCCAGGCCGGCCACTGTGTGCGGCAGGCCCCAGCTGTCGAGGATCGACGGGTGCGGGTCGATCCCCACGCAGAGTCGGCCGCGCGCGGCGGTGACGGCGGTGAGCAGGGCGGTGTAACTGGTGTCGGGCATGTCAGTCTCGCTCCGTGAGGCGGTCCAGTCGGTTGATGTCACGGACCAGTCCGGGCCCGCCGTAGATGAAGCCGGTGAAGACCTGCACCAGCGCCGCGCCGGCCTGCAGCATCGCCCGGGCATCGTCGGCGGTCATGATGCCGCCGACACCGATCACCGGCAACGTGGTGTGGCGGGTGACGTACGACACCACCGCCAGTGCCCGGGCGGTCAGCGGGGCGCCGGACAGGCCGCCCGGCTGAGCCCCGGTCGGCCTGTCCTCGGGCGCCAGGCCGTCCCGGGCCAGGGTGGTGTTGGTGGCGATCACCCCGGCGGCCCCGGCCGCCTCGCAGACCTCCAGCGCCTGGTCGATCGCGGGCCACTCCAGATCGGGGGCGATCTTGACGAAGACCGGCACCGGCCCGAGGGCCGACTGGGCCGATTCCTCCGCCTGGACGGCGGCCTCGGCGACCAGCGCCCGGACCAGCCCGGACAGCTCCTCGGCCCCCTGGAGGGACCGCAGACCCGGCGTGTTCGGGCTGGAGACGTTGATGGCCAGGTAGTCGACCAGGTGCACCAGCCGCCGCAGCGACGACAGGTAGTCCTCGACCGCATCCGCCAGCGCGACGGCCTTCGTCTTGCCGATCGACACCCCGACCGGCATCCCGGCGGCGAGATTGCCGCGCCGGACCCCGGCGAGCTCCAGCCGGGCCGCGATCGCCGCGGACCCGGCGTTGTTGAAGCCCATCCGGTTGATCACCCCGTGGCTGGCCCGCAGCCGGTACATCCGCGGCTTCGGGTTGCCGGGTTGGGGCCGGCCGGTGACGGTGCCGAACTCGACGTGGGAGAAGCCCAGCCGGGCCCACGCCTGCAGCGCCCGGGCGTCCTTGTCCATCCCGGCGGCCAGGCCGACCGGCCCGGCGAACCGGATCCCGGCCACCTCGACCGGACGGCCGCGGCTGCCGAACGCCAGTTCGAGGACGGCCCGGCGGGCCGGCGTACGCCCCCACCAGGCCAGCCAGTCGAGGGTGGTTTCGTGGGCGACCTCCGGGTCGCCGCCGCCGAGCCGGAACAGCAGCGGGCGGCCGACGGCACCGTACGCTGCGTCGACCAGCGCCCCGGGCAGGTGCGGCGCCATCTCAGGCCCCGACGCCCGCGGTGTGGGCGGCGACGATGTCGGCGGTGATCCGTTCCCACTCCTGCAGGGACCGGACGCCGATGCCGCCGGCGCGCAGCGCCTCGATGCCGAGCACCGCGGCCGACAGCCCCTGTGCGGTGGTCACCGAGGGGACGTTGTGCAGCACGGCCGCGGTGCGGATCTCCCAACCGTCCTTGCGGGGCTGCCCGCCGGCCTGGGTCGAGCCGTGCGGGGTGTTGAAGATCAGGTCCACCTCGCCGGCGTTGATCAGGTCGGTGACGGTCGGCTCGCCGTGCGGGCCGGTGCCCTCACTGGCCTTGCGCACCTCGACCACGTCGACGCCGTGGCGGCGCAGCACCGAGGCGGTGCCGCCGGTCGCCATGATCCGGAAGCCCATATCGGCCAGGTGCTTGATCGGGAAGACCATGTTGCGCTTGTCCCGGTTCGCGGCCGACACGAAGATCGTGCCGCCGGTCGGCAGCGAGCCGTACGTCGCGATCTGGCCCTTGGCGAAGGAGGTGCCGAAGTCGTCGTCGAGACCCATCACCTCGCCGGTGGACTTCATCTCCGGGCCGAGCACGGTGTCGACGAACTGGCCCTCGGTGGTGCGGAACCGGTTGAACGGCAGCACCGCCTCCTTGAGCGCGATCGGCAGGCCCGGCCAGATCGCCGCACCGTCGGTGTCGGCACGCAGCATCCCGGCGGCCCGCAGCTCGGCGATCGAGGTGCCGAGCATGATCCGGGCGGCAGCCTTGGCCAGCTGGGTGCCGGTCGCCTTGGAGACGAACGGGACGGTCCGAGAGGCCCGCGGGTTGGCCTCCAGCACGTACAGGGTGGTGCCCTGCAGGGCGTACTGGATGTTGATCAGACCGCGGACGCCCACCCCCTCGGCGATCGCCGCGGTGGAGCTGCGGATCTCGTCGATCACCTCCTGGCCGAGGGTGGCCGGCGGCAGTGAGCAGGCAGAGTCGCCGGAGTGTACCCCGGCCGCCTCGATGTGCTCCATCACGCCGCCGAGGTAGAGCTCGGTGCCGTCGTAGAGCGCGTCCACGTCGATCTCGGTGGCGTCGTCGAGGAACCGATCGATCAGCACCGGGTGCTTCGGCGAGATCGCCGCGGCGCGGCCGATGTACTCGCGCAGGCCGTCCTCGCTGTCGACGATCTCCATCCCGCGCCCGCCGAGCACGTAGGAGGGGCGCACCATCACCGGGTAGCCGATCTCGGCGGCCACCTTGGACGCCTCCTCGAACGAGTAGGCGGTGCCGTACTTCGGGGCCAGCTGACCGGCATCCTCCAGCACCGCCCCGAACGCGCCGCGTTCCTCGGCCAGGTCGATCGACTCGGGGCTGGTGCCGACGATCGGCACCCCGGCGTCCTTGAGCGCCTGGGCCATCTTCAGCGGGGTCTGCCCGCCGAGCTGGACGATCATTCCGGCGACCGGGCCGGCGGCGGCCTCGGCATGGTAGATCTCCAGCACGTCCTCCAGGGTCAGCGGCTCGAAGTAGAGCCGGTCGGAGGTGTCGTAGTCGGTGGAGACGGTCTCCGGGTTGCAGTTGACCATGATCGTCTCGTAGCCGGCCTCGTGCAGGGTCATCGAGGCGTGCACGCACGAGTAGTCGAACTCGATGCCCTGGCCGATCCGGTTCGGCCCGGAGCCGAGGATGATCACCGCCGGCTTCTCCCGTGGGGCGACCTCGCTGGCGGCGCCGGTGAGCTCGTAGCAGGAGTAGAGGTACGGCGTCCGGGCGGCGAACTCCGCCGCACAGGTGTCGACCGTCTTGTACGCCGGCCGCAGGCCCAGCGCCCAGCGGACCCCGGCGACGACGTCGGTGCGCAGGCCCCGGACGGCGCCGATCTGGGCGTCGGACAGCCCGTGGTGCTTGGCGAGGAGCAGCACCTCGGGGGTGAGCTCGGGCGCCCGGCGGACCTCCTCGACGACCTCGGTGACCAGCACCAGCTGATCGATGAACCACGGGTCGATCTTCGTCGCCTCGAACACCTGCTCCGGCGTGGCGCCGGCGCGCAGGGCGCGGTAGACGTCGTTGATCCGGCCGTCGTGCGGGCGGGCCGCGCTGGCCAGGTACTCCTCCTTGCCCGCGGTGAGGGCACCGGCGACGTCCAGCGGCGCCTTCTCGTCCTCCATCGACCGCAGCGCCTTGCCGAGGGCCTCGGTGAAGTTGCGGCCGATCGCCATCACCTCACCGACCGCCTTCATGTGGGTGGTGAGGGTGTCGTCGGCGGACGGGAACTTCTCGAAGGCGAACCGCGGCACCTTGACCACCACGTAGTCGAGGGTCGGCTCGAAGGAGGCCGGGGTCTCGGCGGTGATGTCGTTGGGGATCTCGTCGAGGGTGTAGCCGACGGCCACCTTGGCGGCGATCTTGGCGATCGGGAAACCGGTGGCCTTGGAGGCCAGCGCGGAGGACCGGGAGACCCGGGGATTCATCTCGATCACGACCATCCGGCCGTCATCGGGGTTGATCGCGAACTGGATGTTGCAGCCGCCGGTGTCGACGCCGACCGCGCGGATGATGGCGATGCCGACGTCACGCATGTGCTGGTACTCGCGGTCGGTCAGCGTCATCGCCGGGGCGACGGTGATGGAATCGCCGGTGTGCACGCCGACCGGGTCGAAGTTCTCGATCGAGCAGACCACCACCACGTTGTCGGCGTGGTCGCGCATCACCTCGAGCTCGTACTCCTTCCAGCCCATGATCGACTCCTCGATCAGCACCTCGGTGGTCGGGCTGGCGTCCAGCCCGGCGCCGGCAATCCGGTGCAGGTCCGCCTCGTCGTACGCGAAGCCGGAGCCCAGCCCGCCCATCGTGAACGACGGCCGGACGACGACCGGGTAGCGGAGCTCCTCGGCGGCGGCCAGGCACTCGGCCATGGTGTGGCAGATCCGGGAGCGGGCGACCTCGGCCGTCCGGCCGGGCACGTCGAGCGCCTCGACGATCTTCTTGAACTGCTCCCGGTCCTCACCACGCTGGATCGCCTCGATCGAGGCACCGATCAACTCCACCCCGTACTTCTCCAGCACACCGTTCGCGTGCAGCGCGACGGCGGTGTTGAGGGCCGTCTGGCCGCCCAGGGTCGGCAGCAGTGCGTCCGGGCGCTCCCGGGCGATCACCTTCTCGACGAACTCGGGGGTGATCGGCTCCAGGTAGGTGGCGTCGGCGAACTCCGGGTCGGTCATGATCGTGGCCGGGTTGGAGTTCACCAGGATGATCCGGTAGCCCTCCTCACGGAGCACCCGGCACGCCTGGGTGCCGGAGTAGTCGAACTCACAGGCCTGGCCGATGACGATCGGGCCGGAGCCGATGACGAGGATCGATTCGATGTCGGTGCGGCGTCCCATCTCAGGCCTCCATCAGGGCGACGAAGCGGTCGAACAGGTAGCTGGCGTCGTGCGGTCCGGCGGCGGCCTCCGGGTGGTACTGCACCGAGAAGGCGGTCAGCCGGCCCGCGGCGTCGTGCAGCGAGAGCCCCTCGACGACATCGTCGTTCAGATTGACGTGGCTCACCCGGGCCTCACCGTACGGGGTGGCGGTGCCGCCCTGCCGGGGGGCGTCGACGGCGAACCCATGGTTGTGCGCGGTGATCTCGACCTTGCCGGTGGACAGGTCCTGCACCGGCTGGTTGATCCCGCGATGGCCGTACTTCAGCTTGTAGGTGCCGAAGCCGAGGGCCCGGCCGAAGAGCTGGTTGCCGAAGCAGATCCCGAAGAACGGCGTCCCAGCAGCGAGCACCTGCCGCAGCAGCGCCACCTGGGCGTCCGCGGTGGCCGGGTCGCCGGGGCCGTTGGAGAAGAACACCCCGTCCGGCCGGATCGCCATCAGCTGCTCGTACGTCACGTCGGCGGGGAAGACGGTGGTCTGCACGCCCCGCTCGGCGAGCCGGTGCGGGGTCATCGACTTGATCCCGAGGTCGACCGCGGCGAGGGTGAGCGTCCTGCCTGCCGTCCGGCTGGTCCCGATCGCGGGGACGACGTACGGCTTGCCGGTGGTGACGTCGCCGACGAGGTTCTGCCCGGCCATCGACGGCTGGGCCAGCACCCGGGCCAGCAGGGCCTGCGGGTCGGTCTCGGTGGTGGAGATCGCCATCCGCATCGCGCCGCGTTCGCGCAGGTGGCGGGTCAGTTCCCGGGTGTCCACGCCGGCGATGCCGACGGTCCCCTGGGCGCGCATCGCCTCCTCCAGGCTGCGCCGGGACCGCCAGTTGGACGGCACCCGGGCGAGGTCGCGGACGACGTAGCCGGCGACCCAGATCCGGGCGGACTCGTCGTCCTCGTCGTTCCAGCCGGTGTTGCCGATGTGCGGGGCGGTCGCGACGACGATCTGGTTGCGGTACGACGGGTCGGTGAGGGTCTCCTGGTAGCCGGTCATGCCGGTGGAGAAGACCGCCTCGCCGAAGGTCTCCCCTTCGGCCCCGAAGGAGGTGCCGACGAGGTGTCGACCATCCTCCAGGACAAGCAATGCGCGGTGACGGGCGGCAGGCATAGGAGGACGGGTCCTTTCGGGTCGGTCAACGATCAGACGATTTAGTCGAGGACGACGTTGTTCAGGACGCCACTGACGAAGGTCGGCGATTCATCGGTCGAGAGCTCCTCGACCAGAGCGATCGCCTCGGACACCGCGACCCCGACCGGCAGGTCGAGGTAACGCATCTCGGTCACCGCGATCCGGCAGGCGGTCCGGTCGACCAGCGGCATCCGGTCCAGCGACCAGTCCTTGTCGAGCGCCGCGCTGATCCGGGCGTCGATGTCGGCGGCGTGCGCGTCGAAGGCGCGGACGATCTCCGCGGTGTACTCACGGACCGGCGGTTCCGCGGCGTCCGTACGCTCGACAAGCGTCGCCAGTACGGACCGGCCGCGCAACTCCGCCTCGAACATGATGTCGAGGGCGCGCTTGCGGGCCTTGTGCCGGGTGGACGAAGGGTGCCGGGGAATACTCCCGGTCACAGCCGGCCGAGGTAGTCGCCGGTGCGGGTGTCGACCTTGACCCGGTCGCCGACGTTGAGGAACAGCGGCACCTGGATCTGCCGGCCGGTCTGGATCGTGGCCGGCTTGGTGCCGCCGGTGGAACGGTCACCCTGCAGGCCGGGCTCGGTGTAGGTGATCTCCATCTCGACCGAGGCCGGCAGCTCGATGTAGAGCGGGGTGCCCTCGTGGATCGCGACGGTGGCGGTGTTCTCCTCCAGCAGGAAGTCCTTGGCGTCGCCGACCACCTCGGGGCGCAACTCCAGCTGCTCGAAGGAGGTGACGTCCATGAAGACGTAGTTCTCGCCGTCGTTGTAGAGGTACTGCATGTCCCGCCGGTCGACGGTGGCGGTGTCGACCTTGGTGTCGGAGTTGAAGGTCTTGTCGACGATCTTGCCGGTCAGTATGTTCTTGAGCTTGGTGCGGACCACGGTGTTGCCCTTGCCCGGCTTGTGGTGCTGGAACCACAGGACCTGCCACAGCTGGCCGTCCAGATCGAGGATCATCCCGTTCTTGATGTCATTCGTGGAAGCCACGCTTCTCCGCCTTTCGCCACCGTACGCTTCGGCCTGGTCGGCCGACCGTCGCGACAGTCTACTCTGAGGGTCCCCCCGGTGCGGAAATCAGCTGGGATCTGGGCGGCACCCCAGCGCCCGTGGCCATGGGAGTCAGCGGACAGCGACCACGTCCACCGCGGCGGTGATCCCCGGTGCCCGGCCGATACGGGCGTCACCGGTCACCAGCGTGGCGTCCAGCACTTCAGCGAGCGCCACGTACACCCCGTCATAGATCGAGAGGTTGTCGCGTAACTGCCACGCCCGCTGCAGCAGTGGGCTCGGGTCGTGCAGCACAATGTCGGCGGCCGACAGGTCCGAGATCGCCTGACGGCCACGTTCGGGGCCCGCGTACCCACCCCTGACCAGGCCCCGCATCGCGGACGCCACCTCGACGCCGAGGGTCGACGGCGCGTTGACGATCGTGTCGGGGTCGGCGAGGTGGGCGGCCACCTCCGGCGCCGCCGGCCGACCGAGCAGCCACTCGACGGCAGCCGACGCATCCAGGACGATCATCGATCCCGCCGGGCCTGGTCGACCAGCGCCACCGAAGAAGGGCCTGCAGTCACCGGCTCACGAGAAGCCACCAGTGCGAGCAGCTCCCGGCGGGTGGGCCGATCGAGTGAGCGGCGCAGCTCCGCGAGCGCGAGATCGGACAGCGAGAGGCCCTCCAACGCCGCCCGCGCCTTGAGGCGCCGATGCAGGTCCTCAGGGACGTTGCGGATCTGGATCATGGACATGCGTCCAGGCTATGTTTCATGCTCGCCGCATGCAAGCATTCGATGCGCATCAGAGTATCCGACGCGGTGGCACTACGGTAGAGACCGTGACCCAACCCCTGGTAGCACGGATGCGCCCGTTCGGAACCACGATCTTCGCCGAGATGTCGGCGCTGGCCATGCGGACCGGCGCGATCAACCTCGGCCAGGGCTTCCCCGACACCGACGGCCCCGCCGAGGTGCTCGACGCCGCGGTGGCGGCGATCCGGGCCGGGCACAACCAGTACCCGCCCGGCCGCGGCATCGCCCCGCTGCGGGAGGCGATCGCTGCTCACCAGGCCGACTGGTACGGCCTGTCGTACGATCCGGCGACCGAGATCCTGGTGACTGCCGGCGCGACCGAGGCGATCACTGCGGCGATCCTGGCGCTGTGCGAGACCGGCGACGAGGTTGTCGTGCTGGAGCCGACGTACGACTCCTACACCGCGGCGATCGCGATGGCCCATGCCGTCGCCCGGCCGGTCCGGCTGCGGCACCCATCGGCCACCGAACCGGGCTACCGGCTGGACGAGGCCGACCTGCGGGCGGCGATCACCGACCGGACCCGGCTGCTGCTGATCAACACCCCGCACAATCCCACCGGGCACGTGCTGGCCGCCGCGGAACTCGCCATCGTCGCCCGGGTGGCGGTGGAGCACGACCTGCTGGTGGTGACCGACGAGGTGTACGAGCACCTGCTGTTCGACGGGCGTACGCATCGGCCGCTGGCGACGCTGCCCGGGATGCGGGAGCGGACCGTGCTGATCTCGTCGGCCGGCAAGACGTTCTCCACCACCGGCTGGAAGATCGGCTGGGTGTGCGCGCCCCCGGAGCTGGTGACGGCGGTCACGACGACCAAGCAGTTCCTGACGTACGTATCGGGCGGACCGTTCCAGTGGGCGGTCGCCGAGGGGCTCGCGCTGCCCACTGACCGGTTCACCGCGATCGGGTCGCGACTGGAGGCGCAGCGCGACGTCCTCGTCCCGGGGCTGGCGGCGGCCGGGATGATCGTGCATCCCACCGAGGGCAGCTACTTCGTCACCGCTGATGTCGCGCCGCTGGGCTACCACGATGCGGTCGACTTCTGCTGGCGGCTGCCGGAGCTGTGCGGGGTGGTCGCGGTGCCGAGCTCGGTCTTCTACACCGACCCGACCGGGGTCGAGTCACTGGTCCGGTTCGCGTTCTGCAAGCGCCCCGAGGTGCTGGCGGAGGCGGCCGAGCGGCTGTCCCGGCTCAGAAGCCGGTGACACAATCGGCGGGTCCGGCAACGCCAGCCGACCGGGCTCAGAGGGTCGGGAGCAACAACGTCTGCTGGGGCCGCAATGCCCCGAGTGCCCGTTCGATTCCTCCGAACCACTCCGCCGCCCGCGTGTGATGCTCATGCTCCGGCACCACCAACGCGATCGCGACATTGGCGTCGAGCAGGTAGTCCGTCATTCGTCGTCGTCCAGCAGTGCGGCCACCTCGGCCGAGCTGATCTTCCGACCCAGGGACAGCAGTCACCTCGACGGGGCCGGGACTCCCGGTTCCCTCGGCGATAACACTCACAGACGCGTGCCCGGGGAGGAGAAGGAAGGCTCCCACCCCCAGTAGCGCCGCCAGGAGCGCCCCGGCCGCACACCACCGAGCCGGGGATGACCAGCTCGGGTGCCCTGAGTCGCTCGGCGCCATACGTCACCGCCGGCAGGTGGCGGCGTACGCCTCGGCCAGCAGTCCCTCGTCGATGCCCTCGGCGATCACCGGATCTGCCAGCCCGCGCAGCACCACCAACCGCAGCGTGTCGCCGCGGGCCTTCTTGTCCAGCGCCATGGTGGCGCGCAGTTCCGGCCAGGCATCGGGCTGGTAACCGGTCGGCAGGCCCACCGCGGTGAGGATCGTACGATGCCGCTCGACCAGCGCCGCGTCGATCAGCCCGAGGCGGCGGGCGACCTCGGCGACGAAGATCATCCCGACGCTGATCGCCTCGCCGTGGCGCCACTGGAAGTGTTCGCGCTGTTCGATGGCGTGGGCCAGGGTGTGGCCGTAGTTGAGCTGTTCACGACCGATGTGGTCCCCGACGCTGGTCCGCTCCCGCAGGTCGTCGGACACCACCCGGGCCTTCACCGCGATGCCGCGCCGGATCGTCTCGGTCTGCACCGCGCTCGCCGGGGCCAGCGCGGCGATCACGTCGGCCTCGACCAGGGAGAGGATCCGCGGGTCGGCGATGAAGCCGCACTTGACCACCTCGGCCATCCCCGAGCGCAGCTCGCGCGGGTCGAGGGTGCGCAGCAGGTCGGTGTCGCAGAGCACGCCGATCGGCTCGTGGAAGGCGCCGACCAGGTTCTTCCCGGCGGCGACGTTGATGCCGGTCTTGCCGCCGACGGCGGCGTCCACCATGGCGAGCACGGTGGACGGCAGGGTGAGGAAACGGACCCCGCGCAGCCAGGAGGCGGCGACGAACCCGGCCAGGTCGGTGGTCGCCCCGCCACCCAGGCCGATCACCAGGTCGGAGCGGGTGAAGCCGGCCGCGGCGAGCCGGTCCCAGCAGTCGGCCAGCACCGTGGCCGTCTTGGCCTGTTCCCCGTCGGGCAGTTCGATCAACAGCGTCTCCCCGGCGATGGCGGCCGCGACCCGGCCGGCGACGCCGCGCAGCACGGCCGGGTGCAGGATCGCGACCCGGCGGGTGTCACCGACCAGGGACGCGACCCGGTCCAGCACGCCGGGGCCCACCTGGACGACGTACGGGTCGTCGGCGTGCACCTCGATCGCGGCCGGATGCCCCACCGCCGCCAGCACCGCCTCGGTCACCTCGTCGGGAGTCAGCTCGTCGGTGGTCACCCGGTGGGTGGCGAGGGCGGCGTACGTCGGCAGGCGCTGCTCGAGCAGGGCGCGCAGCTGCCCACGGACGTTGCCCAGCAACAGCGGCCGGGCGACGTTCAGCCCGACCCGGTCGGCGGCGCGGCCGGCTGCGACCTCCAGCCACACCACGGTGTGGCCGGCCAGTCCCTGCTGCACGGCCGGTGTCATCGGGGCCCCGCCGCCGAGACTGATCACCGCGGGACGGTCGAGCAGGTCGAGGGTGACCGCGCTCTCGATCGTCCGGAAGGCCGCCTCGCCGTCGTAGGCGAAGATGTCCCGGACCGTGCGGCCGGTCCGCTCCTCGATCACGTCGTCGACGTCGAGGAAGTCGCAGCCGAGCCGGTCGGCGAGCAGTCGGCCGACGGTGGACTTGCCCGCGCCGGGGGCGCCGATGAGGACGAGCGGGCGGGTGATCATTCGTGGATCGCCAGCCCTCGGGCGGCGACATCGGCGAGGTAGGCCTGGTGGTTGCGCCGGGTCTCGGCGACCGAGTCGCCACCGAACTTCTCCAGACAGGCATCGGCCAGCACCAGCGCGACCATCGCCTCCGCGACGACACCGGCGGCCGGGACGGCACACACATCGGAGCGCTGGTGGTGCGCGACGGCCGCCTCGCCGGTGCTGGTGTCCAACGTGCGCAGCGCCCGTGGCACGGTGGCGATCGGCTTCATCGCGGCGCGTACCCGCAGCAGTTCGCCGGTGCTGATCCCGGCCTCGGTGCCGCCGGCGTGCTGCGACAGCCGGCGGATGCCGTCCGGACCCGGCGCGATCTCGTCGTGCGCCTGCGAGCCCCGCACCCGGGCCAGCGCGAAGCCGTCGCCGACCTCGACCCCCTTGATCGCCTGGATGCCCATCAGCGCGGCCGCCAGCCGGGCATCCAGCCGCCGGTCCCAGTGCACGTGCGAGCCGATCCCGGCCGGCACGCCCCAGGCGAGCACCTCGACGACGCCGCCGAGGGTGTCCCCCGCCTCGCGGCAGGCGTCGACCTCAGCGACCATCCTGGCCGAGGTCTGCGGGTCGGCGCAGCGCAGCGGGTCGGCGTCGATCCGGGGCAGGTCCTCGATGGTCGGGAAGATCCCGGCCGGGGTCTGCACCGGGCCCAGTTCGACGACATGGGACAGCACGGTGATGCCGTAGGCCTGCTCCAGGAAGTTCGCGGCGACCCGGCCGAGGGCGACCCGGGCAGCGGTCTCCCGGGCGGAGGCTCGCTCCAGCAGCGGGCGGGCCTCGTCCCAGTCGTACTTCTGCATCCCGGCCAGATCGGCGTGGCCGGGCCGCGGCCGGGTCAGCTTCGCGGCCCGGGCCTGGTCGGCGAGCACCTCGGGGTCGACCGGGTCCGGTGACATCACCGTCTCCCACTTCGGCCACTCGGTGTTGCCGACCTCGATCGCGACCGGTGACCCGAGGGTCTCGCCGTGGCGTACGCCGCCGATCATGGTGACCCGATCGGCCTCGAACTTCATCCGGGCCCCGCGGCCGTAGCCGAGGCGCCGGCGGGCCAGCGCATCGGCGATGTCCCGCGACGTCACCCCGATGTGGGCCGGCATCCCCTCGAGGACCGCCACCAGCGCCTGTCCATGGGATTCTCCGGCAGTCAACCAACGCACCATGGGGGCTACTCTCTCACCCAGCCCGGCGGGCGGCCAACGCCGCCCGACCGGCAGACAGCAGCACCTCGACGGCCACCTCACGGCCGGTCATCAGTCGCACCTGGTCAACCGCCTGGGCGGCCAGCAGGTCCATCCCGTCCAGCACCGTGGCGCCGGCCCGCAGGGCCGCCTCGCCGAGGACGGTCGGCCACGGGTCGTAGACGACGTCGAACACCACCGGAGAGATCGCGGCGATCCGCGCCGCCGTGCCCGGCTCCAGCGCCGTCGGCGCGGTGGCGACGGTCAGCTGCGGGGCGACGGCCGGCAGTTTCCCCCAGCAGAGGACCTCGATCCGCTGCCCGAAGTGGGCGGCGACCGGATCGAGGCTGGCGTGCGCGCGCTCGGCGGAGCGGGCCATCACGCTGACAGTCCGCACCCCCAGCGGGGCCAGCGAGGCCAGCGCCGAGCGGGCGGTGGCGCCGGCGCCGATCAGCAGGGCGGTGTCGGCCCCGGTCACCCCGGCCCGGGACAGCGCGGCGGTCATCCCGGTGACATCGGTGTTCTCCACCCGGTGCGGCCCACCACCATGGTCGAAGACCAGGGTGTTGCCGGCCCCGACGATCCGCGCCACCTCACCGGGCTCGCCCAGGGTGAGCACCGCCCGCTTGAGCGGCATCGTCAGGCTCAGACCGACCCAGTCCGGGCCGCAGCCGGCCACGAAGCCGGCCAGCCCCGCCTCGTCGACCTCGTGGGCGTCGTACGCCCAGTCGGCCAGGCCGAGGGCGTCGTACGCCGCCCGGTGCAGCACCGGCGAGAGCGAGTGGCGGATCGGCGAGCCCAGCACCGCGCAGCGATGCGTAGCCATCAGCACAGGCCCTCCATCAGCACAGGCCCTTGGACTTGTTGGCAGAGCACCAGGCCTGGAACTCGGCGACGTACTGGTTGTGCTCGGCGAGGGTGGAGGCGAACTTGGTCTCGCCGGTCTCCGGATTGACTGCGACGAAATACAGCCACGACCCGCTGGCGGGGTGTGCGGCGGCGTCGAGAGCGGCCTTGCCGGGGCCGTTGATCGGCGTCGGCGGCAGCCCGGCGTGCAGATAGGTGTTGTACGGGCTGTCCTGGGCCCGTTCCTTGTCGGTGGTGGTGAGCTTGCCGTCCAGACCGTTCACGTACTTCACCGTGGAGTCCAGCTGCAGCGGCATCCCGCGGTCCAGCCGGTTGTAGATCACCCGGGCCACCTTGGGCCGGTCGTCGGCGTTGCGGGCCTCCGACTCGATGATCGACGCAACGGCGACGATCTCGGCCGGGGTGCGGTGCAGCGTGCCGGCAGCCTGCTCCAGGCCGACCTGGGTCGCGGTCTGCTTGTACTCGTCGACCATCGCCGTGAGGATCTGCTTGGGTGTGGTGTTGTCGCCGAACTCGTAGGTATCGGGGAACAGGTAACCCTCGAGGCTCTTGGCGTACGACGGGGCGCCCAGCGCGCCCGGGTCCTTGGCGAGGTCGGCGAACTGCTGGCGCGGCACCCCGCTCTGGTCGGCGATCGCGTCGAGTTGCTTCGCCAGCGTCAGACCCTCCCGGAGGGTGATCTGCTTGGCGATCCGGTTCTTCGGGTCGAGCAGCGCGTCGACGGCCTGGGTGGCGGGCAGCTTGGTGCTCAGCCGGTAGCTGCCGGCCTGGATCGCGGTGGCCTTGCTGTTCGCCTTCGCGGCGCGGACGAACGCCGCCTCCGACTTCACCACCCCGCCCTCGGTGAGGATCGTGCCCATGTCCTTCAGGCTGGCGCCGTCGGGGATCTTCACGGTGACGGCGGCACCGGGAGTGCTGGCCGCGGCGTAGTCGGGGGCACGCAGCCCGAGCTTGCCGGCGGCGTACCAGCCGCCGGCGCCGAGCAGCGCCACGACGATGACGAGGACCACGAGCAGGATCACCCCCGCCCGGCGCGATCCACGGTGGCCGCGGGACCCGGCGGCCCGCCGGGCGGGTCGGCCGCGGCGGGGGGTCGGCTGGTCGGGCTGGTCGAGGAAATGACTCATCGGGCGTCTCCCAGATCGGGCAGCGGCACGAGTTCACCGGCCGGGGTGCCGGTGGCTCGTTCAGCGGTGAGGGCGTACTCGAGGATGGCCACCGCGGCGGCCTGGTCGATGACGGAGCGCTGGTCCCGGGTGCTGCGCCCGGCGGCGTGCAGGCCCCGGGTGGCCGCGGCGGTCGTCATCCGCTCGTCCACCAGGCGGAGGCCGCTGCTGGGGTCGAGGCGCCGGCGGAGCACGGCGGCCCGCCGGCGCATCTTCTGCGCAGCGGGCCCCTCCTTGCCCTTGAGCGTACGCGGCAGCCCCATCACCACCTCGAGCAGCGGACCGTACTCGTCGGCGAGGGTGAGGATCTCGCCGATCGCGGCGCCCTCGTCGCCCCGCACCTGCACGGTCCGCACCGGGTAGGCCAGCGTGGCCGCCGGATCGCAGGCCGCCACGCCGATGCGGGCATCGCCCCAGTCGAGGGCGAGTCGGACGCCGGGACGCACCGTCATCGAGCGGCGCCGACCTTCTCGACGGCCGACCGGACCGCGGTCAGCGCCGCCGGGGCCCCGGCGGGATCGGTGCCACCGCCCTGGGCCAGGTCCGGCTTGCCGCCGCCCTTGCCGCCGAGCTCGGCGACGGCGAGCCGGATCAGGTCGCCGGCCGACAGCCCGAGGTCCCGCGCACCGGCGGTGGTGGCCACCACCGCGGCCGGCTTCTCGGTGCCGCCCACCAGAGCGACCACCGCCGGGGTCTCGCCGAGCCGGCCACGGATCTCGGTGGCCAGGGTGCGCAGGTCACCGGGAGCCACGCCCGCGACGGTCTCTGCGACCACGGTGACGTCACCGAGCCGGACCGCGCGGTCGACGAACGTTCCGGCCGTCGCCAGCAGTTCCTTGGCGCGGTAGGCGGCGATCTCCTTCTCCGCCGCCTTGAGCTGCTCGGCCATCCGGGCGACCCGCTCGGCGAGCTGGTCGGGCTGGGTCCGCAGGGTGTCCGCCAGGCCGAGGACGAGCTGGCGCTCGGCCGCGAAGTGGTCGAAGGCCTGCGGGCCGACCAGGAACTCCACCCGGCGGATGCCCGAGCCGATCGAGGACTCGCCGGTCATCGCGACCAGGCCGATCTGCGAGGTGTGGGACACGTGGGTGCCGCCGCACAGCTCGAGCGACCACGGGCTGCCCATCTCGACGACCCGCACCCGCTCGGGGTACTTCTCACCGAACATCGCCATCGCCCCGGCGGCCTTCGCATCGGTCAGGTTCATCACCGAGGTGGTCACCGCGAGGTCGTCGTGGATCGCCTCCATGGTGCGACCCTCGATCGCCTGCTGCAGGTCCTTGGACAGCGCCTGGGTGGAGTTGAAGTCGAAGCGCAGGTAGCCGGGCTTGTTGTAGGAGCCGGCCTGCACCGCCGTCGGCCCGACCAGCTCCCGCAGTGCGGCGTGCACCAGGTGGGTCGCCGAGTGCGCCTGCCGCGAGCCGAACCGGTGCAGCGGGTCGACCCGCGCGTCGACCGACTGGCCGACGTGCAGCTCCCCCTCACCGACCCGGACGGTGTGCACCACCAGGCCGGGCACCGGACGCTGGACGTCCAGCACGTCCAGGTACAGCCCGTCACCGGTGATGATGCCCAGGTCGGCGTCCTGGCCGCCGGACTCGGCGTAGAACGGGGTCTCGGCCAGCACCAGGTCGACGGTCTCCCCCGGCTGCGCCTCGCCGACCGGCTGTCCGTCGCGCAGCAGGCCGCGCACGGTGGACGGGGTGACCAGGTCGGTGTAGCCGGTGAACGTGGTCTCCCCCGACGCGCGCAGCTCGCGGTAGCTGTCGGTGCTGATCATTCCGCCCTTCTTGGCGCGGGCGTCGGCCTTCGCCCGGTCCCGCTGCTCCTGCATCAGGCCCTGGAAGGCCTTGCGGTCGACCGTGAGGCCCTGTTCCTCGGCCATCTCCAGGGTCAGGTCGATCGGGAAGCCGTACGTGTCGTGCAGCTGGAACGCCGCCGCCCCCGACAGGGTCTCCTGACCGGCCTGCTTGGCCTTCTGCACCGCCAGGTCGAAGATCTGGGTGCCGGAGCTGAGGGTGCGCCGGAAGGTCTCCTCCTCGGCGTACGCCACGTCGCTGATCCGCGCCCAGTTCGCGCCGACCTCGGGCCAGGAGACCGTCATCAGGTCCCGGCTGATCGGCAGCAGCTCGGCCAGCACCGGGTCCTGGACACCGAGCAGCCGCATCGCCCGGATCGCGCGGCGCAGCAGTCGGCGCAGCACGTAGCCGCGCGCCTCGTTGCCCGGGGAGACACCGTCGGCCATCAGCATCAGGCCGGAACGTACGTGGTCGCCGACGACCCGCAGTCGGACGTCGTCGACGTGGTCGGCACCGTACGTCTTGCCGGCCAGCTCCGCCGCCCGGGCGATCACCGGCCAGACCTCGTCGATCTCGTACATGTTCTGCTTGCCCTGCAGCAGATACGCGATCCGCTCCAGGCCGGCACCGGTGTCGATGTTCTTCTTGGGCAGGTCGCCGGCCACGTCGAAGTCCGTCTTCGAGCGCACCTCGATCAGGTCCTGGGTCTGGAAGACGAGGTTCCAGATCTCCAGGAACCGGTCCTCGTCGGCCTCCGGGCCGCCCTCGGGACCGTACGCCGGTCCGCGGTCGATGTAGATCTCCGAGCACGGGCCGCCCGGGCCGGGCACGCCCATGTGCCAGTAGTTGTCCTTCAGGCCGCGGCGCTGGATGTGCTCGGCGGGCACCCCGACGGAGCGCCACATCGCGAACGCCTCGTCATCGTCGTGCAGGACGGTGGTCCAGACCCGGTCCCCGTCGAAGCCGAAGCCGCCGTCGGCCTGCGGGCCGGTGACCAGCTCCCAGGCGTACTCGATCGCGCCTTCCTTGAAGTAGTCGCCGAAGGAGAAGTTGCCCAGCATCTGGAAGAAGGTGCCGTGCCGGGTGGTCTTGCCGACCTCCTCGATGTCGAGGGTCCGGACGCACTTCTGGGAGCTGACGGCGCGGTCGAAGGGGGCGACCTCGTCGCCGATGAAGTACGGCTTGAACGGCACCATGCCGGCGTTGACGAACAGCAACGTCGGATCGTTGTACACCAGCGGGGCCGAAGGCACCACGGTGTGGCCCCGCTTCTCGAAGAAGTCGAGGTACCTCCGCCGGATGTCGGCTGTCTTCATTCGTCGCCCTCCTCAGGCAGGTTCAGCGCCTCACGGATCTCCGCCTCGCGCTCGGCGGATGCCCGCCGTACGTCGTCGATGAACTCGTTCACCCGTTCCAGCGCCGGGGTGTCCCGGTTGGCCGCGATCACCTTGCGGCCCACCAGCACCGCCACCGTGGCGACGACGGCGCCGACCAGGAACCACAGCGCGCTGCGCGCCCGGCCCGGCATCAGCGGTCCCCACCCTTGCCCCGGCGGGTGGCGGAGCGCAGCCCGTAGCTGAACGCCGCGACCTTCACCAGCGGCCCGCCGACGGTGGCGCGGAACAGCGTGGTCAGCTCGGCGGCGTTGCGGGCGACGGTGGTGGCGTTCGCAGTGACCCGCGAGGCGTCCTCGGTGATCACGCCGACCTTCTCGATCTCGGAGTTGGCCGCGGTCACGGTGCCGCGCAGCTCGGTCATGATCGGGACCAGCGAATGACCGAAGTCACGCACGACGAGCCGGACCTCCTCCAGGACCCGGGCCAGCTTGAGCAGCGGGCGGGCGAGGAAGGCCACCAGGAGCAGGGCCGCCACAGCGGCGAGCAGGCCGGCGATGCCACCGACGGTCATCAGGTACCTCCGTGTCGAGAGCAGGATGGAGCAAATTCAACAGGGTCGACCCTACAACCCGGTTCCACCATTTCCCGCACGCAGCCAATAGTGTGAAGCCATGGTGAGTACCACGTGGATCGAGGATTTCCCGGGGTGGGAACACGGGTCCTACCACGAGTATTCCGGCGTATACCGACGGCGGACGGACGGCCTGAGCATCCGGGTGCTGCAGGGGCGTCCGCCCGTCCCCGCGCCGGCCGAGGTGGGCGGCGACTGGCCGGTGGCCCGCTCCTGGTTGGTGTCGTTCTGGCGGCTGCACGACTCGCAGAGCTTCCATCTGGTCGGGCCCGACGCGGTCGATCTCGCCGATGTGCTGGGCCTGGACGGGGTGAGCGTGGCGACCATGCTGGTCGAGCTCAACAAACGGGTCGGGCTGCTGGCGTGGCCGGCCTACGCCCCCGGGTTCGAGTGGACCGGGGACCTGGACGGCGGGGCCACCCCGCCGGAGCGGGCCCCCGAGGACTGGCTGGACCGGCTGCTCGCCGCCGGCTGGACCGAACTCTTCGTGGACGACACCCCGATGGCCCAGCACCGCGACGGGGAGCTGGTGATCCGGGTCGGCGTCGATCCGGCGGACGTCTCGTCGACGTACGTCCCACAGTGCTGGTTCCTGGAGTTCGCCACCACCGAGCAGCGGCCGCTGCGGCGCGTCTTCGGCGGCACGTCGCCGCTGGCACCTGCCGGTGAGCTCTACGTCACGCCGTGGCGGGACACCGAGATGGTGCTCGACTACCTGGTGGAACTGCCCGCGGCCACCGGGGTCGACGCGATCCGGTCCTGGCTGCAGGCCTCGACCGACAGCGCGGTCGAGTTCGTCGCGCCGGAGGGGGCCTAGCTCCGCCGGTCGGGTCGTTTGCCCAGCAGGTCGTCCAGCACCTCGAGCCGGTCGGCCATCGCCGCCTCGGCACCGTTGCGGGTCGGCGTGTAGTACTCCGCGTCGACCAGGTCGTCGGGCAGGTACTGCTGCCGGGCGACGCTGTGCGGCGCGTCGTGGGCGTAGACATAGCCCTTGCCGTGTCCCAGCGCCGCCGCGCCGCGGTAGTGCGCATCGCGCAGGTGCGGCGGCACCGGGCCGCCCTTCCCGGCGCGGACGTCGGCCAGGGCCGCGGCGATGCCGAGGTAGGCGGCGTTCGACTTGGGGGCCATCGCGCAGGCGACGGTGGCGTGGGCCAGGGTGATCCGCGCCTCCGGCATGCCGATCAGCTGCACGGCCTGCGCGGCGGCGACGCAGGTCTGGAGCACCGAGGACTGGGCCATCCCGATGTCCTCGCTGGCGGAGATGATCAGCCGGCGGGCGACGAACCGGGGGTCCTCGCCGGCCTCCAGCATCCGGGCCAGGTAGTGCAGGGCCGCCTGGACGTCGGAGCCGCGGATCGACTTGATGAACGCGCTGATCACGTCGTAGTGCTGGTCGCCGCCCCTGTCGTAGCGGACCGCGGCGCGGTCCACCGCCTGTTCCAGAGCGGCCAGATCGATCGTCGCGCTCTCGCGCGCAGTCTGGCCCGTGTCGCCCCGGGCGGTGGCCCCGGCGGCGGCCTCCTCCAGGTAGGTCAACGCTCGTCGGGCGTCGCCGCCGGCCATCTGCAGCAGCGCCGCGCGGGCCTCCGTGGTCAGCGTGTAGGTCCCGCCGGTCGGTGTCCGCAGCCCGCGGTTGTCGCCGAGTGCCCGGTCGAGCAGGACGCCGATCCCCTCGTCGGTCAGCGGCCGGAGGGTGAGCAGCAGGGAGCGGGACAGCAGCGGGGAGATCACCGAGAAGCTCGGATTCTCGGTGGTGGCGGCGATCAGGGTGACCAGCCGGTTCTCCACCGCCGGCAGCAGCACGTCCTGCTGGGCCTTGGAGAACCGGTGCACCTCGTCGACGAACAGCACCGTGGGGTTGCCCCGGGCGAGTTCCCGCTTGGCGAGGTCCAGCTCGGCGCGGACATCCTTGACTCCGGCGGTGACGGCCGAGATCTCGACGAACCGGCGGTTCGTCGAGCGGGACACCACCGCGGCGACGGTGGTCTTACCGACCCCGGGTGGACCCCAGAGGAAGACCGATCCTGGTTCCCCGGCCGCCAGCCTGCGCAGCGGCGACCCTGGGGTGAGCAGGTGGTCCTGCCCGACGATCTCGTCGAGCGTACGCGGCCGGAGCCGGACCGCCAGGGGTTGCTGACCGGGCCCGGCCCAGCTCAGGGTCCCGCCACGGGCGTCCGTGGCGGGATCGTCGGCATCGGAGAACAGATCGTGTGACATGGCGCCTGCCAGCCTAGCCGGGCGCCCCAGCCTCACAGCGTGGCGCGGACCGTCTTCTCCTCGACGGCCGGCTGGTCCTCGCCGCCGGCCTTGGCCGCCTTCTCCTTGGGCTTGGCGTCCACGCCGGCCTCCCGGCGCTGCTTGAGCGTGATCGGCGCCGGCGCGCCGGTCAGCGGATCGTAGCCGTTGCCCGACTTCGGGAAGGCGATCACATCGCGGATCGAGTCGGTGTGCGCCATCAGGCAGACGATCCGGTCCCAGCCGAAGGCGATGCCGCCGTGCGGCGGGGCGCCGAACTTGAACGCGTCGAGCAGGAAGCCGAACTTCTCCTGGGCCTCCTCCTCACCGATGCCCATCACGGCGAAGACCCGCTCCTGGATGTCGCGGCGGTGGATACGGATCGAGCCACCGCCGATCTCGTTGCCGTTGCAGACGATGTCGTACGCGTACGCCAGGGCGGCCCCGGGATCGGTGTCGAAGGTGTCCATCGACTCCGGCTTGGGCGAGGTGAAGGCGTGGTGCACCGCGGTCCAGGCGCCCTCACCGACCGCGACGTCGCCCGCGGCGACCGCCTCGGTGGTCGGCTCGAACAGCGGTGCGTCGACCACCCAGAGGAAGCTCCAGGCGTTCTCGTCGATCATCCCGGTGCGGCGGCCGATCTCCAGCCGCGCGGCACCGAGCAGCTCCTGGGAGGCCTTCCGGCCACCGGCGGCGAAGAAGATCGCGTCACCGGGCCGCGCGCCGGTCGCGCCGGCGAGGCCGGCCCGCTCGGTGTCGGTGATGTTCTTGGCGACCGGACCGGCCAGAGTGCCGTCCTCGGCCACCGTCACGTACGCCAGGCCCTTCGCCCCGCGCTGCTTGGCCCACTCCTGCCAGGCGTCGAACTGGCGACGCGGCTGGGAGGCACCGCCCGGCATCACCACCGCCCCGACGTACGCCGCCTGGAACACCCGGAAGGTGGTGTCCTTGAAGTAGGCGGTCATATCGGTGAGCTGCAGGTCGAGGCGCAGGTCCGGCTTGTCCGAGCCGTAGCGGTCCATCGCGTCGGCGTACGTCAGCCGCGGGAAGGGTGTCGGCAGGTCGACGTCGATCAGCTTCCAGAGCGCGACCATCAGCTCCTCCGCCAGCGCCATCACGTCGTCCTGGTCGATGAAGCTCATCTCGATGTCGAGCTGGGTGAACTCGGGCTGCCGGTCGGCCCGGAAGTCCTCGTCACGGTAGCAGCGGGCGATCTGGTAGTAGCGCTCCATGCCGGCGACCATCAGCAGCTGCTTGAACAGCTGCGGGGACTGCGGCAGGGCGTACCACGATCCCGGGGCCAGCCGGGCCGGGACGAGGAAGTCGCGGGCGCCCTCGGGAGTGGAACGGGTCAGTGTCGGCGTCTCGATCTCGATGAAGTCGTGATCCGCCAGCACCCCACGGGCCGCCTGGGAGACCTTCGAGCGCAGCCGCAGGGCTGCGGCCTGGGCGGGCCGGCGCAGGTCGAGGTAGCGATACCGGAGCCGCGCCTCCTCGCCGACCGTGACGTGCTCGTCGATCTGGAACGGCAACGGGGCCGACGGGTTGAGCACCTCGAGCTCGCTGATCGCGACCTCGATCTCACCGGTCGGCAGGTCCGGGTTCGCGTTGCCCTCGGGGCGTTCCTCGACCAGGCCGGTGACCTTGATGCAGTACTCGTTGCGCAGGTCGTGGGCGCCCGACGACTGGAGGATCTCGTCCCGGACGACCACCTGGGCAACGCCGCTGGCGTCGCGAAGATCGATGAACGCCACCCCGCCGTGATCACGTCGACGAGCCACCCATCCCGCGAGGGTGACGGTCTGACCGGCGTGCGCGGCGCGCAGGGTACCGGCGTCATGGGTACGAATCACAGGTGGTCCTTCCAGGGGTGGTCGGGGCGTACGGCCCCCCAGCCTACCGCCGATCAGTTGCCGGACCGCGCCCCGGTCAGTGCACCGGCTCGGGACTGGCCAGTCCGTGCCGGTAGGCGAACACCAGGATCTGCGTCCTCGACCGGACGCCGAACTTGTCCCCGAGGTGGCGCAGGTGGGCCTTGACGGCCGCCTCGGAGATGCACAACTCCGCGGCGATGTCCTTATTGGACAGCCCCTGGGCCAGGTGATCGAGCACTTCCTGCTCCCGGATCGTCGGCGCCGCGAAGGTGACCTTGGGCTTCTTCGGCCGGGGCGGCTCGGCCGGGGTCTCGGCGATGCTGCGCGCCAGGGCCCGGGCGATCCGCGGCGACAGCGGCATCTCGTCGGCAAGCGCCTGGCGGATGCCGTCGACGAGCTCGTCGGCGCCGGCGTCCTTGACCAGGTAGCCGGCCGCCCCGGCCCGGAGGGCAGGAACCACGTAGTCCAGCGACGCAAAACTGGTCACCGCGATGATGCAGGCATCCGGGTGTCGCCGGCCGATCTCGGTCATCGCCTCAACCCCCGACATCCGCGGCATCTTGAGGTCCATCAGCACGACGTCGGGCCGGACCTCCTCGTAACGGGCGACCGCCTCCCGGCCGTCACTCGCCTCGGCGATCACCTCACAGTCCTCGGCGTCACCGAACAGGTGCCGGTATGCATCGCGCACCACGGCCTCGTCATCCACCACCAGAATTCTCGTCGGTTCCACATCCATAGACTACGGGTCGGAGAACTAACCGAAAGGCGATGGTGCCCGACCATGCAGTCGACCAAGATGGGTGACGGCGCCGGGGGGTGCTGTCAGTCCAGGAAGGTGGGGCCCGATGAAGCCGATGTTGAAGCAGATCCTCGTGATGGGTGTGACGCTGGTGGTCGTATCGGCCCCCACCTCCCTGGCAGCAAGCACCGGCGGCGGCACCGTGCAGCCGGCGGGGTTCTACTACATGATCTGCCATTACATTCCGATCGCCTGCTCCTGAGTCCCGCCCGACTGGGGCGGAGACAGCACAGACTCTTGCCCCGATGGGACCACGTCGACCGGACCTCGGTCCAACGGGAGCGCTTGCCGCTCGGGCGATTGGGTCAGGACCAGTGAGTGCGCGCGATCAGCGGATGCCCGGCCGCACGGTTCCTGACCCGTCGGCCGGGGGTTCTCTCATTGCAGACACCGCGGGCTCGTCGATACTACGTCGAGGACTACCGGTCCGCCTCAGTAGACTGTTGAGCAGCCGACCGCTCGCGCCGTGGTTGAGGCTGTCGCTGGCAGTCCTTGTGACAGTCAGCGCGGTCGATGACATCACCAGGGCCATCACCTCGGCTCCTCCGCGGCTCACTCCGGGCCACCTCCCTATGGTGCTCGGCACCACCTTGATGTACGTAGTGCTCTATCTCGCCTTGTGGCGAACTGGTTGGGCGGCCCTCGCGAGTGTCCCTCTGCTTGCGGTCATCCTGATCAGCAGGAGTGACGCGACCGGAATCCTGACCGGTGTCCTTATCGTCCTGCTTACGCCGATGACCACACGCTGGGCCGTTACCGGGGCGACCTGGCTGATCTTCCTTGCGTGGTTGGTGGTGGCCAGCGCACTGCACGGCGCCCAGTGGTCCGATCTCTTCTGGCCGGTGCTGCTGTTGTTCTTCGTCGCCGGGACGATCGGCACCGGCGTCCGCGGCTTCCAGCGGGCCCGCGAGGCCGACCGTCGTCAACTCAAGGAGCTCCGCGAGGAGAACCTGCGGATCCGGGAGGACGAACGGGCCGCCCTGGCCCGGGAACTCCACGATGTCGTCGCCCACGAGCTGTCGATCATCTCACTGCAGATCACCAGCCGTTCGCGTACCGATGACCCCACCGAGCTCCGGCAGGTGCTGGACAGCGTCAAGCGCTCCACCCACTCCGCCCTCTACGAGCTCCGCCTCCTCGTCGGACTGCTCCGCGAGGGCGGGCCCGACGAGTCGGACCTGGGCCACCTCAGCGACGACACCTCGGTGGTCGGAGTCGCGGAGCAGTTGCGCCAGCAGCTCTCCGACCTCGGTCACACCACAATGTGTCAGGTGCCGGCCGAGATCGACGACCTGCCGGCGACGCTCACCCGCACCCTGATCCGGATCCTGCAGGAGTCGAGCACCAACATCGTCAAGCACGCCGCCCCGGGCGGGATCTGCCAGGCCACCATCCGGCTCACCCCCGACGAGGTGGTGCTGAGCGTGACCAACCCGTTGGGATCACGACCCCCCGCCGCCGACCTGCGCCGTGGTCCCACCGGGTGGGGGCTGCGCGGGATCGCCGAGCGGGTCGACCTGCTCGGCGGCGACTTCTCCGCCGGACCGGCCGGTGATCGCTGGGTGGTCCGCGCCAGCATCCCGCTCTCGGCGGACGAACTGGCCTGAGACCGTCCGGCTCAGCCGCGGACGGTGCGCGGGAACAGGTCCTCGGCCGGAGGCAGCCAGGCCTGCGGATCCGCAGCGACCTGGTCACCGGAGCGGATGTCCTTGACCTCGTCGTGCTCCCCCGCCCCGAACCAGACGAACGGGATCCCCCGCCGGTCCGCATAGCGGATCTGCTTGCCGAACTTGTCCGCCTTCGGCGCGACCTCGGTCGGGACACCCCGCCGGCGCAGCTGGTCGGCGGTCCGCAGCGCCCGCTCGCGGGTGTCCTCGCTGTCCACCGCGACCAGCACGCAGGTCGGCACCGAGCGGCTGGAGGTGAGCTCCCCTCGGCCGAGGATGGGCGCCAGCAGGCGGGTCACCCCGAACGAGTAGCCGACCCCAGGGAAGGTGACCCTGCCGTCGGACGCCAGTGCGTCGTACCGGCCGCCGGAGGCGACCGACCCCATCCGCTCCGAGCCCTGCAGCAGCGTCTCGTACACCGTGCCGGTGTAGTAGTCGAGTCCACGGGCGATCTTCAGGTCGGCGAGCATCCGGCCCGGCACCTGGCGCTCCGCGACCCGCACCACGGCAGCGAGGTCGGCCAGGCCCTGGTCGAGCAGCTCGTGCTCGACGCCCAGCGCCCGGACCCGGTCGACGAACGACTCGTCCGGGGTAGCGATACCGGCCAGGGCCACGCACTGCACCGCCTGGGCCGGGGCCAGGCCCAGCTCGTCCACCAGTGTCTCGGCGACGGCATCGGGCCCGATCTTGTCGTACTTGTCGACCCGCTGCAGCACCGCGGCGGGGTCCTCGATGCCCAGCCCGCGGTAGAAGCCCTCGGACAGCTTGCGGTTGTTGACGTGCAGCACCACCGGCGGGATGCCGAGGTCGACGTGCAGCTTCTCGAACGCGTCGAGGGCCACCAGCGGGATCTCCACGTCGTGGTGGTCAGCCAGCGTTCCCTGCCCGACAATGTCGATGTCGGCCTGCAGGAACTCCCGGTAGCGTCCCTCCTGGGGTCGCTCGCCGCGCCAGACCTTCTGGACCTGGTAGCGGCGGAACGGGAACACCAGGTGCCCGGCGTGCTCCAGCACGTAGCGGGCGAACGGCACAGTGAGGTCGAAGTGCAGCCCCAGGTCGTCACCGTCACCGTCGAGGCCCTGCAGGCCGTCGTTCAGACCCTGGAGTCTTCGGACGACGTAGATCTCCTTGTCGATCTCCCCCTTGCGGGCCAGCTGCTCCATCGGCTCGACCGCGCGGGTCTCGATCGGGGCGAAGCCGTGCAGCTCGAAGGTCGACGTCAGGATCCGCAGCGCATGCAACTCGACCATCCGTTCGGCCGGGAGGAACTCGGGGAAACCGGACATCGGCTTGGGGCGGCTCATGCGGGCACAGGCCTTTCTGGAACGGAAAAGGGTCAGAACGAGGTTAGTCCCTCACGAGTGAGGTACGGATTGGCGGCCCGCTCCCGGGACACCGTGGTCTGACCGCCGTGACCGGGCAACAGCACGGTGTCGTCGGGCAGGCCGAGGACCACGGTGCGGAGCGTACGACGCATCGCCGCGGCGTCACCGCCGGGGAGGTCGACCCGGCCGACGCTGCCGGCGAACACCACGTCCCCGGTGAACACCAGCGGCCGGTCGGCGGGCGCCACCCGGTAGAGCACCGAGCCCGGGGTGTGCCCGGGAGCGTGCAGCACCTCGATCTCCAAACCGGCCAGGGTGATCCGGTCCCCGTCGGCGACCTCGTGCACCACCGCCGGTTCCCGCTCGGTGAAGTCGCGGGCCCGGCCCAGTGCCTGCTCGACGAACTCATAGGCACCCGGGATGTCGTACGGATCGGTGAGTCGGGCCCGGTCGGCGGGGTGGATCCAGCAGTCGACACCGTACGTCGCACAGACGTCGGTGGCGCTGTAGAGATGGTCGAGATGGCCGTGGGTCAGCAGCACCCCTTGTGGCTCCAGGCCGTGCTCCTCGACCAGGTCACGCACGGTGTCGAACGCGCCGACGCCCGGGTCGAGGACGATGCACGGCCCCCGGTCGGCCGGCGCGACCAGGTAGCAGTTGGTCTGCCACGGCCCGGCGGGAAATGACGCGATGAACACAACGGCCACCATATCCGGCAAGATGTACCCATGAGCGAGATGACAGGGCCGGCTTCCTTTGGTCGCGTCGATACCGACGGCACCGTGTTCGTACGCACCCCGGACGGCGAACGGGCCGTCGGCCAGGTGGCAGGGGCGGATCCGGCCGAGGCTCTCGCGTTCTACGTCCGTCGGTTCGAGAATCTCGCCGTCGAGGTCGACCTGTTGGAGAACCGGCTCAAGGGTGGCGCGCTGACCCCCGATGACGCCCGCAAGCGGATCGCCCAGGTCAAGGCGAGCGTCCACGGTGCCGCCGCGGTCGGCGACCTGGCCGCACTCGAGGCCCGGTTGGAGGCACTGAGCCCGCTGGTCGAGGCCAAGACGGAGGAGCGCAAGGCGGCCCGAGCCGCCCAGAACGAGGAGACCCGCGCGGCCAAGGAGGAGATGGTCGCCGAGGCCGAGCGGATCGCCGCCGGCAGCGACTGGCGCGGCGGGGTCAACCGGTTCCGGACCCTGCTCGACCAGTGGAAGGCGCTGCCGCGGATCGACAAGGCGACCGACGACGCGCTGTGGCACCGGTTCTCCACCGCGCGGACCACCTACACCCGCCGCCGCAAGCACCAGTTCGCTGAACAGAGCGCCAAGCGCGACGAGGCGAAGACGGTCAAGGAGGCGATCATCGACGAGGCGACCCCGCTGGCCGAGTCGACCGACTGGGGGCAGACCTCCCGCGACTTCCGCGACCTGATGCAGCGGTGGAAGGCCGCCGGCCCCGCCCAGCGGGAGATCGACGACAAGCTGTGGAAGCAGTTCCGCGCCCTGCAGGACCGGTTCTTCAACGCCCGCAACGCCGCCCAGGATGCCCAGGACGAGGAGTTCCGCGGCAACCAGCTGGCCAAGGAGGCGCTGCTCGACGAGTACGAGCCGCAGATCCACCCCGACCAGGACCTCGCCGGCGCCAAGCAGCTCTACCGCGAGCTGCTCGACCGGTGGGCCGAGATCGGCAAGGTGCCCCGGGACGCCATCCGCGGCCTCGACAACCGGCTGCACCGGATCGAGCAGGCCGTCCGGGAGCGCGAGGCGGCGGAGTGGAAGCGCACCGACCCGCAGGCCCGGGAGCTGGCCACCGACACCGCCCGCAAGATCCAGGCCCAGATCGACGACCTGACCGACAAGGCGACCAAGGCCGAGGCCCGCGGCGATGCGAAGAAGGCCAAGGAGCACCGTGACTCCATCGCCACCTACCAGACCTGGCTGGAGCAGGCCGAACGGGCGGCGCACGACTTCGGCGCCTGATCGGCCCTAGGCCCTGACCCGTCCGACGTCGTAGACCCCCGGCACCCGCCGGATCGCGTTCATCACGTGGTCCAGGTGGGTCGGGTCCGGTGTCTCGAAGGACATCGTGATCCGCGCGGTGCGGTCGCGGTGGGTGTTGACGCTGGCCGAGGTGATGGAGATGTGCTGCTCGGCGATGGACCGGGTGACATCGGACAGCAGGCCGCTGCGGTCCAGGGCCATGATCTCCACGGTCACCAGGAAGGAGCTCGCCGCGGTCGGCGCCCAGGACACCTCGACGATCCGCTCCGCGCCGTGCTCCAGCAGGTTGCGGGCATTGCTACAGTCGCGCCGGTGCACCGACACCCCCGATGCCCGGGTGATGAAGCCGATGATGTCGTCGCCGGGCACCGGGGTGCAGCAGCGCGCCAGCTTGACCCACACGCCCTTGTCGCCGTGGACCATCACCCCGGTCTCGGTCGAGGTCGGGGACGTCCGCGGCCGGCGCAGGACGAGGGAGTCCTCGCTGGCCTCCTCGGCGACCTCCTCCGGCCCACCAGCGATCTCCACCAGCCGCTGACACACCGCCTGGGGGGAGATGCTGCCCTCGCCGACGGCCTTGTAAAGACCGTTCACATCGGCGACACGGAAGTACGCGGCGACCTCGGTGAGGTGCTCGATGGTCAGCAGCCGCTGCATCGGCATGTCCATCCGACGCATCTGCCGGGCGAGCGCCTCCTTGCCGCTCTCGATCGCCTCGTCGCGGCGCTCCCGGCTGAAGTACTGGCGGATCTTCGCCCGGGCCCGCGGGCTGGCGACGAACTCCAGCCAGTCCCGGGACGGCCCGGCACCCTCCGCCTTCGAGGTGAGGATCTCCACCCGGTCACCGGTCTGCAGCTTCGACTCCAGCGGCACCAGGCGCCCGTTCACCCGGGCGCCGATACACCGGTGACCGACCTCGGTGTGCACCTGGTAGGCGAAGTCGACCGGCGTCGCGCCCACCGGCAGGGTGAGCATGTCGCCCTTGGGGGTGTAGACGATGACCTCGTCGGTGTTGATCGAGAACAGCAGGTCGTCGAGGAACTCCTCCGGGTCCTCGGTCTCGCGCTGCCACTGGTTGAGCGCCCGCACCCAGTTCAGCTCGGTCGGGTCGGAACGGTCGCCCTTGCCCTCCTTGTACTTCCAGTGCGCGGCGACGCCGTAGTCGGCCCGCCGGTGCATGTCCCAGGTGCGGATCTGGAACTCCACCGGGGTGCCCTCGGGGCCCCGTACGGTGGTGTGCAGCGACTGGTACATGTTGTACTTCGGCATCGCGATGTAGTCCTTGAACCGCCCCGGCAGCGGGTTCCAGCGCGAGTGCAGCACCCCCAGCGCGCCGTAGCAGTCCTGGATCGAGTCGACGATGATCCGCAACGCGACGAGGTCGTAGATGTCCTCGAACGAACGGCCGCGGACGACCATCTTCTGGTAGATCGAGTAGTAGTGCTTCGGCCGGCCGGTGACGGTCGCCTTGATCCCGGCGCGGTGCAGATCGCCCTCGATGATCTCGGTGACCTGCTTGAGGAAGCGCTCCCGGGACGGTGCCCGCTGCGCGACCAGGTGGACGATCTCGTCGTACAGCTTCGGCTGCATGGTCGAGAAGGCCAGGTCCTCCAGCTCCCACTTGATGGTGTTCATGCCGAGCCGGTGGGCCAGCGGCGCGTACACCTCCAGGGTCTCCGCCGCGATCCGGTTCTGCTTGTCGGGGCGGAGGAAATGCAGCGTCCGCATGTTGTGCAGCCGGTCGGCCAGCTTGATCACCAGCACCCGGATGTCCTGGCTCATGTTGACGATCATCTTGCGCAGCGTCTCGGCCTTCGCCGAGGGGCCGTACGTCACCTTGTCGAGCTTCGTCACCCCGTCGACCAACAGGGCGACCGTCGGGCCGAAGTCCGCGGTGACCTGTTCCAGGGTGTAGTCGGTGTCCTCGACGGTGTCGTGCAGCAGGCCGGCGCAGATCGTCTCCTCCGCGGCGCCCAGCTCGGCGAGGATCGTCGCAACAGCGAGCGGATGGGTGATGTACGGGTCGCCGCTCTTGCGCTTCTGGCCCTCGTGGTGCTGTGATGCGGTGAGGTAGGCACGCTCCACCAGGCCCAGGTTCGCTCGCGGGTGGGAGGCCCGGATCGCCTGGAACAGCGGATCGAGGACGTTCGGCTGCTGGGGCTTGGTGCCGAGGCGCGCCAGACGCTGCCGCATCGACAGACGCGGCGCATCGTTGACGGCCACGGGCAACAGTTCGTCACTCACGGCGGCCTCCTCTCGGAGTCACCTTGTTATGGGCTGAGAGTCTAGCCGTGTCGACAAGGTTGACCGGGCAAGCGAGGACAACTGGTCACGGAGCGGGACGGGCGTCCCGCGCGCCGTCCAGCACCTGGTCATCCGGCGGCACGACGGGCCTCTCAGGCGTCGACGGTGACCAGTGCGGTGATCTCGGTGTCGCCCAGACCGGCCTCGGCGAGCCGGGTCCGCGGCTGCAGGAAGGCCAGCTCCATCAGCACCGCCACGTGCACCAGCTCCGCGCCGGAGCGCTGGATCAGCCGGGCGGTCGCCGCGAGGGTACCGCCGGTGGCCAGCACGTCGTCCACCACCAGCACCCGGGAGCCCTGCCGGATCGCGTCGGTGTGGATGGTCAGTGTCTCGCGCCCGTACTCCAGGTCGTAGCTGACCTCGTACGTCTCCGCCGGCAGCTTGCCCGGCTTGCGGACCGGCACGAACCCGGCCCCCAGGGCGATCGCCACCGGCGCGCCGACGATGAACCCGCGGGCCTCCATCCCGACCACGACGTCGATGCCGGGCGGGGCGGCCGCGACCAGTTCGTCGATGGTGGCCCGGAACCCGGCGGCGTCACCCAGCAGCGGGGTGATGTCCTTGAACCCCACCCCCTGCTTCGGGAAGTCGGGGATGTCGCGGATCAGCGAGGCGATCAGCCGGCGCCGCTCTGCCGAGGTGGCGGGGACGCCGGTCGCGGCCGCGCCCGGGGACGTCTGCGGTGTCGAGGTCGTCATCTCCGGGTTCCCCTTCAGTGCTCGTGGCGGCGCTGGGTGCGGGTGCGGTGCTGCGGCTGGTGGCGCTCCCCCGGCGCGATCGGCGTCGGCGGCTCCGGGGCCACCGGCCGGCTCGTCTCGGTCAGGTCCACGCTCACCACCACCGGCACGGCCGGCCCGTCGATTCCGGGCTGCCCGGCGCTGGCCTCGTCGCGGAGCCGCTCACGCTCCTCGTGCCGGGCCAGCTTGGCCCGCCAGTCCTTCATCGCGGCGGTGCGTTCCTTCATGTCCACCAGCAACGAGGTGGCGATGAAGATCGACGAGTAGGCGCCGGCGATCATGCCGACGAACATCGCCAGCGACAGGTCCTTGATCGGCCCCGTCCCCAGCACGAACACCCCGGCGATCAGCAGGGCGAGCACCGGCAGGACGCCGATGATGGTGGTGTTGATCGACCGGAGCAGCACCTCGTTGAGGCTGCGGTTCGCCGCGGTGGTGTACGTCTCGCGGTGCGAGGGCAGCTCGTGGACGTTCTCCCGGACCCGGTCGAAGACGACCATCGTGTCGTACAGGGAATAGCCGAGGATGGTCAGCAGCGCGGTGAGCGTCGCCGGTGTCACCGAGAACCCGACCCAGGCGTACACCCCGATGGTGACGAGCAGGTCGTGCAGCACCGAGACGATCGCGGCCACCGCCATCCGCCAGTCCCGGAAGTACAGCGCGATCACCAGGCCGACCAGCACCAGGAAGACCGACAGCGCGATGATCCCCTTCTGGGTGATCTGCTGGCCCCAGGAGGCGCCGATCAGGCTGTAGGAGACCTGCTCCGAGGAGACACCGGCCCAGCCGGCGAGCGCCCCGCGGACCTCGGTGACCTCCGCGCTGGTCAGCGACCGGGTCTGCACGTTGACGGTGTTGCCGCCGATCGTGGTGACGGTGACGTCGGACATCTCCGGCAGGCCGGTCCCGGTCACCACCTGTTGGGCGTCGGCGACGGTGGTGGCGGTCACCGCGTGTGGCACCCGGAAGTCGGAGCCGCCGCGGAACTCGATGCTGAGGTTGAGTCCGCGGACCAGCAGGCCGACCACGCACAGGGTCAGCACCACCGCGCTGATCAGGTACCAGCGGCGCCGCCGCGACAGCAGGTCGAAGACGTTCTCGCCGTGGGAGAGCCGGACGAGGGCTCGGAACGGGGCAGCCATCAGGCCTCCTCAGGTGTGCCGGCACCGGACCGGGCGCGGCGGCGACGGATCGGCAGCGACTCCACGCCGATCAGCGTGGGTTCCAGTCCGGAGCCGCGCCGGCCCTCGCCGTAGTACCGGGTGCGCATCAGCAGCGTCATCATCGGCTTGGTGAACAGGAAGGTGATGACGATGTCGATGATCGTCGTCAGCCCCAGGATGAAGGCGAAGCCGCGGACCGTGCCGATCGACAGGATGAACAGCACCAGCGCGCTGAGCAGCTGCACCCCGTCGGAGATCAGGATCGTGCCGCGGGCCTTCAGCCAGCCCGACTCGACGGACGAGCGGAGCGTACGCCCGGCCCGTACCTCGTCCTTGATCCGTTCGAAGAAGATGATGAACGAGTCGGCGGTCACCCCGATACCGACGATCGCGCCGGCCACGCCGGGCAGGTTGAGCGCCACCCCGAGGCCCTGCCCGAGCAGCACCATCAGGCCGTACGTCAGGGCGATGGCCAGCAGGATGGTGGCCATCACCACCCAGGACAGGCTGCGGTAGATGGCGATGGCGAAGGCGGCCACCAGCACCAGACCGAGGGCACCGGCGATCAGCGCACCCTGCAGCTGCTCGCCGCCGAGGACCGGGGACACGGTGTCCACCGAGTCGATGCTCAGCGAGAGCGGGAGGGCGCCGTACTTCAGCACCGAGGCGAGGTTCTGCGCCGCCTCCTGGGTGAAGCCGGTCGACCCGCCGTCGATCTGGGCCCGGCCGTTCGGGATCGCCTCGTTGACCTGGGGGGCGGAGACGACCTTGCCGTCGAGGACGATGGCGAACTGCTTGGACGGCACCCCCTGCGCGAGCTGGGTGGTGGCGTCGGAGAACAGTTGTGCGCCGGTCTGGTCGAACTCCAGGGTGACGACCCACTGCAGCTGGTTCTGCGGGATGCCGGCGGAGGCGGTGGTCACCTGGTTGCCGCTGACCACTGTCGGCCCGAGCAGGTACTTGGTCGTCCCGTCCCGGTCACAGGTCATCAGCGGCTGGTCGGCGACGTCGTTGACCGGCTGCCCACAGCTGTAGGCCTGGAAGTTCGCGAAGTCCTGCTCGGTCGGCTGCCACGCCAGCGCCTTGTCCTGCGTCGTCCCACTGCCCGACGCGGTCGGGTACGCCGAGGGGCTGAGGGTCGGGGTCGCGGCTGCGGTCGCCGCCGGGGCGGTCGGCAGGTTGTTGCCCTGCGGGCTGGTGCTCGCCTGCGGGGTGCTGCCGGACCCGGCCTGCGGGGTCGCCTCGGCGCTCGGCGAGGCCGAGGGGGCAGTCACCGTCTGGCCGTAGTAGACGACCCGGAAGTTGAGCAGGGCGGTCTGGCCGACCATGTCCCGCAGCCGGTCCTGGCTGACGTTGGGGACGCTGACGGTGATCTGGTTGCTGCCGGAGGTGGTGACCTGCGACTCCCCGACACCGAGGCTGTCGACGCGCTGCTGGATGATCGTCCGGGCCTGCTCGAGGCTGGACCGGTCGACCTGACCCGAGCCGGTGGTGTTGGCCGCGGTCAGCGTGATCGTGGTGCCACCGCGCAGATCGAGGCCGAGCTTCGGCAGCCAGCTGCCCATCCCGGCCATGGTCCCGTAGACGGCGGCCAGCACCACGACGACGACCAGCAGCGGCCGCCAGGGGTGGACGGGCTGTGTGGAACGTCCGGACTTCGTCGCCATCGGCCCGGCTCAGGCGTTCCGGGTGCCGGTGCCGGGCTGCCCGTCGTTCTGGCTGTCGTCTTCTGTGACGGAGGTCTCAGTCGCGGTGTCGGGGGTCGTGTCGTCGGCCGGAACGTCCTCGGTCACGTCGGTCGGAGCCGCCTCATCGGTGGCCTCCACCGGTGCTGCCTCGATCTCCGCCGACGCCGCGGCGTCTGTCGGTGCCGCGGTGTCAGCGATGTCGTCGGGGTACTGGTGGAACTCGTCGCGGCTGCGCGGGGTCACCCCGGAGATCAGCCGCTTGTCCACGGTGATCACCACGTCGGGGGCGACCTCGATGCGCGCCTGGACCTCGCCCATCTCGACCAGGGTGCCGTACACGCCGATCTGGGTCTGGACGCGGGCACCGGGGGCGAGCTCCTTCATCAGGTCGGCCTGCTTCTTCGCCTGGACGCGTCCGGGGCGGATCAGCATGAAATAGCCGAGCGCGACGAAGAGCACGATCATCAGCAGGGTGCTGACGGAACCATTCATCTGTCTGAGTTCTCCTGGTCGGGGGTGGACGGGGCGAGTCTAGTCCCACAGCGCGGGGACACCGTTGCCCTCACCGGGAGCACTCAGCCCCAGGTGGGCGAAAGCGGCCGGTGTGGCGACCCGCCCGCGCGGCGTACGCATCATGAAACCGAGCCGGACGAGGAAGGGTTCGGCGACCTCCTCAACGGTGTCCGGCTCCTCCGCGACGGCGATGGCGAGGGTGGACAGACCGACCGGGCCGCCGCCGAAACGCTCGCAGAGCGCGGAGAGGACACCGCGGTCGAGGCGGTCCAGGCCCAGTTCGTCGACCTCGTAGAGGTCGAGGGCGGCCCGGGCGGTGCCCCGGTCGACGATGCCGTCGCCGTGCACCTGGGCGTAGTCCCGGACCCGCCGCAGCAGCCGGTTGGCGATCCGTGGTGTGCCGCGCGAGCGCCGGGCGATCTCGGCGCCGGCGTCCGCCTCGACCGGGACGTCGAGGACCCGGGCGGAGCGCTGCACGATGTGCTCCAGGGCGGTCGGACCGTAGTACTCCAGCTGGGCGGTCATCCCGAACCGGTCCCGCAGCGGGCCGGGCAGCAGCCCGGCCCGGGTGGTCGCGCCGACCAGGGTGAAGTGCGGGATCTCGATCGGGATGGCGGTGGCTCCGGGGCCCTTGCCGACCACGACGTCGACCCGGTAGTCCTCCATCGCCAGGTAGAGCATCTCCTCGGCCGGCTTGGACATCCGGTGGATCTCGTCGAGGAAGAACACCTCGCCGGCGACCAGGCCGGACAGGATCGCGGCGAGGTCGCCGGCGTGCTGGATCGCCGGGCCCGACGAGATCCGCAGCGGCACACCCATCTCGGCAGCGATGATCATCGCCAGCGTCGTCTTGCCGAGGCCGGGCGGGCCCGACAGCAGGACGTGGTCGGGGGTAGTGCCGCGCTGCCGGGCCGCCGCGAGCACCAGCCCGAGCTGGGCGCTCACCCGGGGCTGGCCCTCGAAGTCGGCCAGCCGGGCCGGGCGTAACGCCGCCTCGACAGCGCTCTCCTCGGGCGAGGCGTACGGGTCGATCGCTCCCCGATCCGTCACGACCCCGTCACCTCCCGGTCACTCCTCATCTGGCCAGCGAGCGCAGCGCCGCCCGCATCAACTCTGCCACGCCGATCGACGGATCCTCGGCGACCAGCGGCTCGACCGTGTCGCAGGCCGCCTCCGCGTCCTTGGCCGACCAGCCCAGCCCCTGCAGCCCGGTGGAGACCTGCTCCCGCCACAGCGGCCGTTCCAGCGCGCCGACCGCCGGGGTGCCCGGTGCCGCCTCGACCCCGAGCCGGACCACCTTGTCCTTGAGCTCGACCAGGATCCGTTCGGCAGACTTCTTGCCCACCCCGGGCACCCTGGTGAGGGCGTGCAGGTCCTCGGCCCGGATCGCCGTGACCAGCGCGGCCGGGTCCAGCAGGGACAGGATCGCCAGGGCGAGCTTGGGGCCGACGGAGTTGACCCCCAGCAGCATCTCGAAGGCCTCCCGCTCGACCGGGTCGACGAACCCGAACAGCGTGAACACGTCCTGGCGCACCTGCAGCGAGGTCTCCACGTGGCCCGGCTCCCCCGGGCGCAGTCCGGACAGCGCCCGGGCGGTGCACTGCACCTCCAGCCCCAGGCCGCCGACGTCGATCACGGCGGAGGTGGCCCGGACCGCGGTCACGGTCCCGGTGAGGTGCGCGATCACCGCGGCGTTTCCTTCCAGGTCGGCCGGCGGCTCGTCCGATGGGCGTCGACCGCCTGTTGCCACCGGTTCGTCGTGGCCGCGGCGCCCCGTGCCGCGGCCTCCAGCCGGGATCCGCCGAGACCGTTCGCCTCGAGACCGTACGACTCCAGAGCCGTCCGCCAGACGTGACACACCGCCAGCGCCACCGCGTCGGCAGCGTCGGCCGGCCGGGGCATCTCGGCCAGCCCGAGGATCCGGCTGACCATCAGCCCGACCTGCTTCTTGTCGGCCCGGCCGGACCCGGTGACCGCGGCCTTCACCTCCGAGGGGGTGTGCAGCCGCACCGGCAGGCCGTGCCGGGCGCCGACCAGCATGGCCACCCCGGCGGCCTGGGCGGTGCCCATCACCGTCGGGCTGTTGTGCTGGGCGAAGACCTGCTCGATCGCGACCACGTCCGGGTGGTGCTCCCGCAGCTTGGCCTCGATCTCCCGCTCCAGCTGCACCAGCCGGCGCGGAGTGTCGAGGTCGACCGGGGTGCGGAAGACCCCGACGTCGACCAGGGCGCACCGGCGGGACCGGTCGCCGTCGACGACGCCGAAGCCGCACCGGGTCAGGCCCGGGTCGATGCCGAGGACACGCACGCGCTCGCCCGGCCTCAGTCCTCGGCGAGGGAGGCCAGCGCCGCGGCGTCGGGCTCGTAGTTGCCGTAGACGTTCTGGACGTCGTCCAGGTCGTCGATGGCGTCGACGAGCTTCTCCACCTTCTCGAAGGTCTCCAGATCCACCTGCTGGGTGAAGTCCGGCACGAACTCCACCTCGGCGGAGTCGTAGTCGAGTCCGGCGGCCTGGACGGCCTTGCGGACCTCGACCACCGCGTTCGGGTCGCTGATCACCCGGAAGGCGTCGCCGCCGTCCTGGACGTCCTCGGGGTCGGCCTCCAGGGTCGCCTCGAGCAGGTCGTCCTCGGTGACCTCCTTGCCGTCCTGCTTCTTGGCGACCGAGACGACGCCCTTGCGCTGGAACATCCGCGAGGTCGACCCCGGGTCGGCGACGGTGCCGCCGTTGCGGGTGATCGCCACCCGGACGTCGGACGCGGCCCGGTTGCGGTTGTCGGTCAGGCACTCGATCAGCAGGGCGATGCCGGCGGGGCCGTACGCCTCGTACATGATCGTCTCGTAGTTGACGGCCTCGCTGCCCTCACCGGAGCCGCGCTTGACCGCGCGGTCGATGTTGTCGTTCGGCACCGACGTCTTCTTCGCCTTCTGGATGGCGTCGTAGAGGGTCGGGTTGCCGGCCGGGTCACCGCCGCCGACCCGGGCGGCGACCTCGATGTTCTTGATCAGCTTGGCGAAGAGCTTGCCGCGCTTGGCATCGATGACGGCCTTCTTGTGCTTCGTGGTGGCCCACTTGGAATGCCCACTCATGGGTGGCTCCTGTCGTTCGTACGCCCCGGGGCGTCAGCCCCAGATGCGGGGGTGTTCGGGGGTCGCGGGCGCCGACTGCGCCCAGCGGCGGCGCCATGGCGCGGCACCGCTCTCGACGGCGGCCGCCGTCCGGCCGGTGAACCGATCGGTCCAGCCGGCGGCGGGAGGCCGCTCCCCACCGGGGTCGGGTACCCGTCCTCCGGCGATCTCGGTGCTGATCGCTGAGCTGTCAACGCTCATGGCTGTGTCACCCCCGTCCTTCCACGACATCAGGGACCATGGTCGCCCCGGCGTGCAGGTAGGCCACCTGCGGATCCGGGCCGATCCGGTTCGAGACGATCTCCAGGGCGTCGGCGAGGGTCGTCGCCGCCCGCATGCCCATCCGGACCGCACTGTCGCGGTCCGCGCCGACCCAGACGATGTCGCCGCAGTGGGCGCGGGCCCGGGAGATCGCGTACCACTGGTACACCGGCAGGATACCCGCGTAGGCGTGCTGGTCGCGGTGGACGTGGCCGTACCACTCGTCCTCCGCGTACCGGCGCTCGTGCTCGGCGTTGACCACCGCCGGGTCGGTGGTCCGGGTGAGCACCTGGGCGAAGAAGTCGCCCGACGCCTGGTGCTCGGTGCTGGAGAAGTCCTGGCGCAGCGGGTGGCAGACGATCACCGCGCCGCCCGGGCGCACCGGGCTGCCGGGACGCTCCAGTCCCTGCAGCGCCGACCAGGCCGCGGTCAGCGGGTCGACGCTCGTCCCGGCGTTGTACCGGGTGCGGCCGGGCACTCCGGTGATCAGCACATCGACCGGGGCCGGCAACTGGACCACCTGCTGGTCGGCCAGCACCCGGCGGGTCACCTCCGCGACCCGGGCCGGCGCCCCGGCCGCGATGACCGCGGTCCGGCGCGGCTGGCCGGCCTCCCACATCGCCCGGTGCAGGCGTTCCCGGGCCACGCCCTGCGCCTGCCGGGCGAGGCTCAGCGCCAGCCGCTGGCGTACGCTCCACTCCCACTCCCGGCGGCCCAGGTAGTCGAAGGCGGGCGCGACGTCGGCCTGGTCGGTGACCACGTCGATGGCGAACAGCGGCAGCTTCTCGGCGAGCACCGCGGCGACCCGCTCCGCGGCACCGTCCACCGCGCCGAAGCCGTGGCAGGCGTCGAGGGTGGCGAGGGCGACGACGCCGCCGGCCAGGAACCCGGCGCCGGTGTCGCCGGACTTCCGGGCGACGTTGACCGTCACCACCAGATCGGACTCGGCCAGCCGGCGGTCGACCAGCACCGGCTCCCCGGCCGGGGTCAGCCCCAGATCGACGGCACCCGCCGGATCGGCCAGGTCATACTGGAGGATCAGCCCGTCCGGCCCCAGGGCGTCGACCACCCGCTGTCCCAGCACGGCGACGAGCTCGGCCCGGGTGAGTCGGCGGCCGGCGCCGACGGCGATGAGCACCCGGACGTCGTTCACCCGGCGGGAGGCGGCCACCTCGAGCACCTGCTCGACCAGCCGGCCGCGGATGTCCTGCGCCATCGGCGCCACCTCGAGTCCGGTCACCACCACGGTGAGTCGGCGGCCGGGCCCGAGCCGGTCGGCCAGCGGGGCGGAGCCGTGCGGGGAGCTCAGGGCATCGCCGATCGCCTGGTCGACGTCCAGGATGCTGACGTCGTGCTCGTTCGGGTACACCACCTGGGTGCCGAGCGGCAGCGACGCCAACCGGCCCGCCCCGCCGTCGCCGATCAGCAGCGGGGGCGTACGCTTCTCGACCTCGAGGATGAATCCCGGTCGTGACATGTGCGGTTCTCCTCGGTTATCGGCCACGCGGCCGGTTGCGGCTCCCGGCGCTGTGGGAGCTCCATTCCACGATGGACCAGTGGTCGGCCTGCGCCACCCGCATCAGCGGGACGTCGGGATTGACGGCCACCGGGTTGCCGACCGCGCGCAGCATCGACTCGTCGGCGTGCGAGTCGGCGTACGCGTAGCTGGTCGCCAGGTCGATGTCGTGGGTGGCCGCGTAGTACCGCAGCCAGGCCGGGCGGGACTCCCCGACCAACGGCGGCCCGGTCAGGTAGCCGGTGCAGCGCCCCTGCGCGTCGGTGGCCAGCTCCGCCGCGACGATCTCGTCGAACAGCGGCACCAGCGGGCGGGTGAACGGCCGGATGGTGCCGGTCAGCAGCACCGTCACGTGCCCGGCGTCGCGGTGCTCGCGCACCCGGCGGATCGCCTCCGGGGCGAGCCGGTCCAGGATCACCTCGGTGAGCTCCCGGTCGACGAAGTCCTCCAGTGCCGACAGGTGGGCGCCGCGGTAGCGGCGGTAGAGGGCGCGCAGGAAGGCACCGCGGTCCCGGTTCTCCATCCACAGGTAGCCGGGCAGGTCACGGGCCAGCGAGGCGACCTCCTTGGTCCGGTCCCACCGGCTGAGTTCCGGCAGCCGGGCCCACAGGTAGCTGCGCACCACATCGGAGTTGAGCACCGTGCCGTCGAGGTCGAACGCGGCCAGCACGGTGCCCGGCCGCTTCGCCGGGGTCAGCTCGCGGTAGGTCGCCGGGCGGGCGCTGCGCCGCCGCTTCAGCTCCTCCATCCGGCGCACCGGCTTGGTCACCGCCGGGCAGTGGATGCCCTCGATGTAGTCCTTCCAGTCGTACACCGAGGAGTCGAAGGCGAACGCCTCCAGGTCGGCGGGATCGAGCTGGTGGTGCAGGGCCAGGGTGTTGTTGTCGAGGTAGGTGACCTCGGAGCGCAGGTACTCCCCGTAGATGGTGAGGTAGCGGCGGAGGAAGGCAATCTGCGCCCCACCCTTGTCCAGGTCCCGGGCCAGCCGGCGGAACACCTCCACCCGCGGGGCGACCTTGAGCGCCATGTCGGCGAACTGGTAGGCCTTCGTCGAGGTGTTCAGCAGCTGGTCGACCCGCTGGGCGCCGGGGAAGCTCCAGGTCGGCAGATGGGCCGCGCCGCGGCCGCCGGGGGTGAGCGGGTGCTCGAGGAAGTAGGACCGGACGTGGTCGTAGAGGTCGGCGAAGGTCAGCGGGTTCCGGGCTCCGGAGTTGACGTGGTAAAAGACCGGCCGGCCGGCCTCGGGCCGGGTGGCGCACACCGCCAGGGTTGCGTTGACGACCATGTCGACGGGCACGATGTCGATCACCGAGTCCGGCGAGGCGGGCAGCTCGGGCATGTTGCCCTTGCCGTACGCCAGGATGATCGGGTCAGCCATCTTGAAGCCCTCGATCCATCCCGGGTGGGGGTACTTCAGCGAGGACTCGACGATCGCGGGCCGGACCACCGACACCATGATGTTGCGGCCGACATCGGCGACGACGCGTTCACCGAGAGCCTTGGTGAAGGTGTAGCAGTCGGTCCAGCCCAGCGAACGGGCCCGTTCGGTGCCGGCCTCGACCAGCTTGTCGTGCACCCAGTCCAGCCGCCGCTGCTCGGTGTCCCGGGCAGTGGTGAGGTAGCCCGCCTTGCGGTGCACCCGCTCCGCCTGGCGGCGCAGCCGGGTGAGCCGCTCCGGCGTCCGCGACTCCAGCTCGATGGTCTCCTTGAGCTTCAGCCCCCACCGGGTCTCGGTGTCGTAGTCGATGTCATGGACGTGCTGTGCCTCGGGGATCATCCCGCGGCGCCGGCCGGCGGTGTAGGCGGTGGAGACGTGTACGTAGTGCGGCACCTTGACCAGTGCACCGGTCTCATCGGTGACCGCCGCGAGCATCGCGTCCATCAGCGCCCGGGTGCCGACGGTGTTGGTGGCAAAGGCCTTGTCGATCGGCGGGTCGAAGGAGACGTCGCCGGCACAGTGCAGGACCACGTCGAGGTCGCGGGGCAACGGCGGGACGTTGGGCAGATCGCCCTCGATCACCTCGATCCGGGCGTCGACCAGTTCGGTCTTGCCGCCGGCGGTCTTCACCAGGTCACGGAAGATCGGCTTGCCGACCAGGGTGATCACCCGGTCCCGCGCCGAGGCCGAGCCCTTGCGGCGGACCAGCACGGCCGGGGTGGTGTCGGGCAGCTCGGTGAGGATCTTCCAGAGCAGGTGCTCGCCGATGAAGCCGGTCGCGCCGGTCATCACGATCTTCTTGCCCGCCAGCAGGTCACGCAGCCGGCCGCCCAGCGGCGGCGGCCCGACGACCTCGGGGATGTCGGTGGATATCGTCAACGGATCGGTCCTACTGCTCGAGGGCGGCTGAGATGCTGCGGGTGAGATCCAGGGCTTCCTCAACGGTGAAGTTGCCGAGATAGAGGGCGGTGCCGACGATGGCACCCTCGACGCCGATGGAGACCAGTCCGGCGAGTTGGCGCAGGTCCTCCAGGCTGGAGACGCCGCCCGAGGCGACCACCGGGGCGTCGGTGCGGGCACAGATCGCGCCGAGCAGCTCCAGGTTCGGACCGGACAGCATGCCGTCGGAGCGGACGTCGGTGACCACGTAGCGGCGGCAGCCCGCCCGGTCGAGACGCTCCAGGACCTCGAAGACGTCGCCGCCCTCACGGGTCCAGCCGCGGGCCGCCAGCCGGTCGCCCTTGACGTCGAGACCGATCGCCACCTTGTCACCGTACGTACGGATCACCTCGGCGCACCACTCCGGCCGTTCCAGCGCCGCCGTGCCGATGTTGACCCGGGTGCAGCCGGTGGCCAGCGCCCGCTCCAGCGAGGCGTCGTCGCGGATGCCCCCGGACATCTCGACCTTCAGATCGACCGATCGGACGACCTCGGCCAGGACGTCGGCATTGTCCCCCTCCCCGAAGGCAGCGTCGAGATCCACCAGGTGGAGCCACTCGGAGCCGGCGTCCTGCCAGCGGCGGGCCGCCGCCAGCGGGTCCCCGAAGCGCTTGTCGGTGCCGGCGATCCCCTGGACCAGCTGAACGGCCTGTCCGTGACGGACGTCGACGGCGGGAAGAAGTTCCAAAGGCTTCACAACCCGGCAGCCTACCCGACCGGACGGTCCCGGACGGTCGGCCGTCGCCGCGACGGCGCCGGCGGAGCGCGCCGCGTGCCACATCCCAGGACCGTGACCACCACGGCTTGAATATCAGCCATATGGTTGAGATTCAAGATGCCGACGGTCACGCAGCATCCACGCCGACATCGGGGGGAAACGATGCAGAAAGCTGCCGCAGGCTCATCATCCGAGGGGTCCGACAGGCCTGGGGGGCTGCCGTGACCGCGCCGTTGAGCAGCACGCATCCCGACATCGCGGCGACTCTTGATGCGGCGCGGTCCGGTTTCACGGCCGAGGAGGTGGTCGCGGGGTCGAACCGGGTCGGCTTCTGGTGGTGCCCGGAGCATCCGGAGATCCCGTTCCGGGCGAAGGTCGCTCAGCGGACCCGGGGCCAGGGCTGCAGGATCTGCGCCGGGCGTCAGGTCGTGGCCGGCTACAACGACCTGGCCACCACCCACCCGGCGATCGCCGCGACCCTGCTCGCCGAGGAATCCGGCTTCGACGCCACCCAGGTGGCGGCGGGGTCCGGCCGGGCCGGGCTGTGGCGGTGTCCCGCCCACCCGCAGGTGCCGTTCCGGGCCCGGGTCGTCGACCGGATCCGCGGCCAGGCCTGCGGGATCTGCACCGGCCGCCAGGTCGTCGCCGGCTACAACGACCTGGCCACCACCCACCCGGCGATCGCCGCGACCCTGCTCGCCGAGGAATCCGGCTTCGACGCCACCCAGGTGGTCGCCGGCTCGGGCCGGATCGGGTACTGGCACTGTCCCATCCACCCGCACTTCCCGTTCCGGGCCGCGGTCGACAGCCGCACCCGCGAGGTCGGCTGTGGGATCTGCGCCGGCCGCCAGGTCGTCGCCGGCTACAACGACCTGGCCACCACCCACCCCGCCATCGCGGTCCTGCTCGACCCGGAGCGTTCCGGCTTCACCGCCCGCCAGGTCACCGCCGGCTCCAGTCGGACGGGGTGGTGGCGCCGTGGCCTGGACTCGGTCCAGGTTGTCCGCCAGCCGGTCTTCCGGATGACCCGCAGAGCCCGCCCCGCCAGGGATCGCCGACCCCGCAAGAGACTGGCCGTCACCCACCCGGAGATCGCCGCCACCCTCGACGCCGAGAGGTCCGGGTTCGCCGCCACCGAGGTGACCGCCGGCTCGGGACGGATCGGCTGGTGGATCTGCGACGCCCACCCGGGCATCCCGTACAAGGCAACGGTGAACCAGCGGACCCGCGGCCAGGGCTGCGGGATCTGCGCCGGCTACCAGATCGTCGCCGGCCACAACGACCTGGCCACCACCCACCCCGCCATTGCCGCGACCCTGCTCGCCGACCAGTCCGGCTTCGACGCCACCCAGGTCACCGCCGGCTCAGGCCGGACCGGCCTGTGGTGGTGCCCCGAGCACCCATCGATCCCGTTCACCGCCCGGGTCGCCGAACGCTCCCGCGGGTGCGGCTGCGGGATCTGCGCCGGCTACCAGATCGTCGCCGGCCACAACGACCTGGCCACCACCCACCCCGCCATTGCCGCGACCCTGCTCGCCGACCAGTCCGGCTTCGACGCCACCCAGGTCACCGCCGGCTCGAGCCGGACCGGCCTGTGGTGGTGCCCCGAGCACCCCGACGTCCCGTTCACCGCGAAGGTCAACCACCGCGCCCGGGGACAACGCTGCACCACCTGCACTCACCGCGGCCACCGTGTCACCACCCACGTCGCGGGAGATCAGGACGCTTCGGTGGCTCTCGCGTCGCACTGCCGCGGGACGGCTGTGCCTCGGCCGCCCGGCTCCTCCCGTTCGACCGATGCTCCCCCGGTCCGACGTCGGGATCGGTCCCGTCGCGTCGCCGAGAGCCGGCCGCCACCGGCATCCGCCACCGATCGCGAGCGCGGGTGGACTGGCCGATGCTGTGGGGTAGCCACAGCCATGAGCGCTACCGTGTGGGATCAGGCTGCACTCTCGACAAGAGAGCTGATTCGGGAGGATATCGTGGGCACCAGCCGACCCGGTGGATACGCGACAGGTCGCGCCACCAAAGCCGACATCGTCGCCAAGGCCACCGAGGTCTTCCGTGAGGTCGGCTTCGCCGGGACATCATTGCGCGAGATCGCGCGACGGTGCGGCATCTCCCACGCCACCCTGCAGCATCACTTCGCGGACAAGGCCGCGCTGTTGATCGCCGTGCTGGAGCAGCGGGATGTCGAGGGGCGCCGGAGCTTCCCGGGGTACCAAGGGATCGACGACCTGTTCCTCCGGATGGTCGATCTCGCCAGCCGCAATGCCGAGTCGCCCGGACTCGTCCAGTTGTTCACGGTGATCGCGGCGGAGGCCGCCGATCCGGGGCACCCCGCCCACCAGTTCTTCCAGAATCGCACTGTAAAACGAAGCATCGCCGAGAACCTCGCCCTTGCCCAGGACAACGGTGAGATCGACCCCTCACTCGACCCGGAGGAGCTGTCCACCACTATCGGCGCCCTCTGGGACGGTCTCCAGCTCGATGCCCCGTTGAGTCCGGTCCCCTACGACGTGTCCCACCATTTGGAGCTCTTCTTCACCCTTCTGCTCGGACGGCCGCTGCGCCGGCCGGCGACGCCGGTACCGGAACCGGACGAGGAATAGTGGGTAGGTCCCACCGACGCCCTGCAACAATGGCTTCGGGCGAACGGTCGGCACCGACTCATCGACACGGCCGGGCCGGTCCCTGCGGTCCGATCCCGGTGCCTTGCTGCTCGGGCCCCGGCAGGCGACTCAACGCCTCGACCAGCAGCTCCCGTTGCCCGGCGAAGCACACCCTCACCCAGCCCTCGCCAGCCGCACCGAAGGCGTTGCCCGGAGCGACGGCGACCCGCCGGCTCAGCAGGAACTCCTCCGCCCACGCAGCGACGTTCCCGCCGGTCACGTGCGACAGGTCGATCCACAGGTAGAACGCCCCGGCAGGCCGGTGGTAGCGCAGCCCCTTGGTGTCGAGCACCGCACAGGCGGCCGCCAGGTTGCCCCGGTAGTGTGCCCGGGCTGTACGCACGTCGTCCTGGCTGCCCTCCACGGCGGCGAGCGCGGCGTACTGAGCGGGGGCGTTGATGCAGCTGACCACGGATTCCTGGGCGGCGGCGAAGCGTTCGCGCAGCCCGGCGGGCGTGACCAGATAGCCGATCCGGGCGCCGGTCAAGGCGTACGTCTTCGACAGTGAATACACGCCGAACACGCGGTTCTCGGTGTCGACCGCAGCCGCGCTGACGAATCCGGGTGTCCAGTGAATATTCGGCCTCAGGGGCACCACCGGTAGTGGGTTCGAGCGCCACCGTCCGGGGCAGGGATTATTCGACGTGAGCGCCGGGGTTGGCGTGGTTCGGCGCCGCCCTGTCAGGCTCCTTCTGCCATGCGCCTACCGCATGGCAGAAGGAGTATCGCAATGGTACGAAGGATTCAGGCGAAGTCCGTGCTTCGCCTCCGGGCCGAGGGCCTGTCAGGGCGAGCGATCGCCGCGTCCCAGCAGATGTCGCGTCACAGCGTCGCGGCGGTGATCGACGCTGCTGATCAGGCTGGGGTCGGCTGGGATGAGGTCGCCGACTTGACTGATGCCGAGGTCTACTCGTTGTTGTTCCCGGGCCGGGACGAGCACGTGAGTGTGTTCAGCGAGCCGGACTGGGCCCGGGTGCACCGGGAGTTGGCGCGGGTCGGGGTGACGCTGCGGCTGCTGCACGCCGAGTACGTCGACGCCACGACGGGTGCCGGGGGTGTGGCGATGGGCTATGACCGGTTCTGCAAGTCCTACGGCCGGTATCTGCTGGTGACCGGCGCGTCCTCGCGGGTCGGTCACAAGGCCGGCAGGACTGTCGAGGTCGATTGGTCGGGCCCCACGATGCGCCTGGTCGATCCGGTGGCAGGGACGTCGCAGCGGGTGTATCTGTTCGTGGGGTGTCTGCCGTTCAGCCGGTATGCGTTCGTGGAGCCGACCGTGGACATGCGTCAGGACAGTTGGCTAAGGGCGCATGTGGCGATGTTCGAGTTCTTCGGCGGTTCGGTGCCCCGGATCGTGTCGGACAACCTGAAGACCGGCGTGATCACCCACCCCCGTGAGGGTGAGATTGTCCTGAACGACGCCTACCGAGAACTCGCCGCGCACTACTCGGCGGCCGTGCTGCCGGGGCGGGTCCGCAAACCGAAGGACAAGGCGAGTGTGGAGAACACGGTCGGCAACATCGCCACCGCTGTGATCGCCGCGCTGCGCGAGGAGACGTTCACGACCCTGACGCAGTTGCGGGCCGCGATCCGGGAACGGCTGGCCGACTACAACGCCACACCCTTCCAGAAGCGCGCAGGCTCACGGACCTCGGTGTTCACCAGCGAGGAGGCGCCGCTGCTGCGCCCGCTGCCGGTCGTGGCGTTCGAGATCTCCCAGTGGGTCCGGGGCCGGCGGGTCGGCCGCGACGGGCACGTGGTCTGGGCCAAGAATCGCTACTCGGTGCCGTTCGTCCACATCGGGACCCATGTCGACCTGCGGATCAGCGACACCACGCTGGAGGTCTGGCGCCACGACGAACGCCTCGCGTCCCACCCGCTGCTGGCGGCCACGGCGGTCAACCAGTACCGCACCCGGCCCGCCGACCTGCCCGACGGCAAGCCCTGGCGAGAATGGGATCCGGACCGGGTCAGGGCCTGGGCGGGCCGCATCGGCCCCGACACCACCACCGTCGTGGATCGGATCTTCGCGTCCGTGACGATCGAGGAGCAGGGCCTGAATGCGGCCCTGGCCGTCCTACGCCTGTCGCGGCGCTACTCGGCACCGAGGCTAGAGGCCGCCAGCCGGATCGCGCTCACGGCGGGCATCCGAACACCGCGCTACGCCCACCTGGCCCCGATCCTGGCGACCGGGCAGGACAAGACCCGCCCCGACCACACCCCACCACCGCGCGAGAGCGCCGACGCCGGGTTCGTTCGTGGGGCCGACTACTACGCCGGAGGATCCCGATGAGCGCCCTGGACATGGAGACCAAGCGCAAGCTGCGCGAGATGGGCGTCGGCGACCTGGCCGACGCGCTCGAGGCCCAGGACGACGCCCTCACCATGGATCTGCCGTTCGCCGAACGGGTCCGGCTCGCGGTCGACGACGCGCACGGCGCGTTCACCGATACCAAGGTCGCCGGCCTGATCCGCCGGGCCGGGCTGCGTTACCCGAACGCAGACCTACGCGCCCTCGACCTGATCGAACAACGCGGCCTGGACCGCACTGTCCTGGCCGAACTGGCGACCTGCCGGTTCATCACCGCCAACCGCAGCGTGGTCCTGGAAGGCTTCACCGGCTCGGGCAAGTCCTACCTCGCCTCCGCGCTGGCCCGCAACGCCTGCCACCACCGGATCCGGGCCCACGTGATCCGGATGCCCGACCTGGTCGAGGCCTGGACCCTGGCCCGCGACCAGACCCAGGGCGCCACCAAGTTCCTGCGCAAGTACGCCGCGTTCAACCTCCTCGTGCTGGACGAGTGGCTCCTCGACCAGCCCGACGAGGCCACCCGGACGATGCTGCTCGAACTGATGGAACGCCGCCACGACACCGGCTCGACCGTGTTCGCCACCCAGTACCCCAAGAAGGACTGGCACCAGCGCCTCGGCGGCGGAGTCCGCGCCGACGCGATCATGGACCGGATCGTCCACACCGCGATCTGGATCAACACCGGACCCATCAACATGCGAGAACGAGCGGCCCAGACCCAGACCCTCTGACCCCACGCTGAGCGCCAGCGGCACCCACCCACCGCCGCTGGCGCTCACCCGCACCAACCGGTGGCGCCCAAGCCCGATAACCGGTGGCGCTCAACGTCAATAACTGGTGGCGCTCAACCCTCCAAATACTCATCCAGGTCAGGTACTCGTAGACCTCGTCACTGATCACCCACAGGTCGTGCCGGGAGGCGAACGCGAGCAGCGCCGCCACGGTCGTACGGTCGAAGACCACGCCGAGCGGGTTGGAGGGGCTGTTGATGAGCAGCGCCCGGGTGGACGGGGTGACGAGGGACTCCAGCTCGGTCAGATCGGGCCGGAAGCCGTGCGGCGAGCTCAGCGGGTACGGCACCGGGACCGCACCCAACAGCCGAGGCGTCATGGAGAACGTCGGGTAGCCGGGATCGGGGATGAGGATCTCGCTGCCGGCCTCGAGGGTGAACGACATCGCCATGTGCAGCGCCTGGGCCCCGCCCGACGTCACGTGCACCTGCTCGTCGCTGACCCGGTAGCCGTTGTACCGATCGAGTTTGGCGGCAATCGCTCGGCGCAGCGGGGCGATCCCGCTGTTCGGGGTGTAGGCGGTGTCGTCGCGTTCCCATGCCTCGGCTCCGGCACGCAGGATGTGGCACGCGACGGGCAGCTCGGGCTCGCCGACCGCCAGCGGGATCACGTCGTCCAGACCTGACTTGCACAGTTTTAGTGCCCCGTGAGGTCGGGGATCTTGTCGAGGATGGCGGCGGCGTCACTGCTGAGGCGGGGCTGGGCGGTGACCTGTTCACCGGCGATGGTGATCGTGACGGTCTGGAGGGGTCGCAGGGTCTGAACGAGCCTCTTGATGCTGACCCCGGTGCGCTGCTGCAGGTAGCGCGAAACGGCGAGGGCGGCGAAGACGACCGTGAGGTGGGCCTCGATGGAGTCCTTCTTGTGATGGAAGACCGGCCGCGCGGCGAGATCGCTCTTCGTCATTCTGAAGGACGCCTCGACGTGCCACAGGTCGTGGTAGGCCGCCACGACAGCCTCGGCGTCCATCACGTCGGCACCGATGTTGGTGACGTAGCCCTTGTAGCCGGTGGAGGCGCGGGCCCGTTCGATCACAGCCCAGTTGACCTCGGCCTTCTTCCCCTCCCCGTCGCCGGTGACGGTCACGAACCGGTCCCGGGCGACGGGCCGCTTGCCCGCGGCGACTTTCTCGGCCTTGGCGATCTGGGCGTTGATCGCGCGATCCTCACGCCGTCGCCGGGCCGCGGAGTAGTGGTAGACGACCCGGCGGGTGCGCCTGTCCTTCCCGGTTCCCATGGCGCGGCTCGTCTCGATCGTGGCACCGTCGGGGGAGTAGTTCCCGTGCGCCTCGAAATGGTCAGCCAGATCGTAGGGTGCCCGCGACTGCCGTGACCCGACGATGAACCGACAGCCGACATCCTCCAGCGCGTTCAGGTTCGTCGCGGACAACATCCCGGCGTCCGCGACGACCACCAGCTCGGTGATGCCGTGACGGGCCCGGAAAGCCTTGATCACCGGCACCAGCGTTTTCGTCTCGGCCTTGGCCCCGTCGAACATCGCGATCTCCAGGGGGAACCCGCCGGCGTCGACCAGCAGACCGACGCTGACCTGCGGGTCGATGCGGTGTTCCTTGCTCATGCCGACCTTGCGGAGCCGGTCCTCGTCAGTGATCTCGAAGTGGAGTGTCGTCAGGTCGTACATGACCAGGGCGACCGGACCGGCGGCCTGGACGTGGGCCCAGCAGGCGGTCGCGACCCGGCCGCGATAGTTCCGCTCGACGCAGCGGCGCAGGCAGTTGCCGATCGTGTTGCGGTGCGGCGTGGCCAGCCCCAGGTCGCCCAGTACCCGGATCGTGTCGAGTTTCGAGGTCGGCTCGATGATCCTCGCGGCGACCAGCTGGGCGAACACCCCGTCCCCGAGCTGGTCGAAGCCCAGATGGCGGTAGGCACCCATGAGGGCGTCCCACAACAGCCGGCTGGCCTTCGCCTCCACCACCGGCCCCGACGGTGCCGGACCAGGCGGGACGGGATCGAACGGCAACGCCTCGTCCTGGAGGCCATGCAGACGCTGCTGGGCTGCGCTGAGCAGCACCGCCAGCTCGGTCTCGTCATGGGCCGAGCCGACATGCTCCACGATCCGACGCTGCCCGTTGCGCTTCTCCACGATCTGCACCGCGGTCGCACCCGAGGCCGTCTTCACCTTCCGCAGGAACGGGCTCACCCCCGCCAGCCTACAGAACCCCCCGATTAGTGCCCCAAAACCGACCCCCAAACCGACTCCCACAAGGCCATCTACCTCGCCGAGAAGCCTCACTTGTGCAAGTCAGGCCAGACCAGCGGCGAGCTCGAAGATCCGCCGGATCCCCGACGACGGGACGGCGGCGATGGTCGAGGCGATCCGTGGCATGAGCGGTCCTTCCGACGACTGCTCGGCAGCGTAGGACGGAAATATGACAGTCATGACACGAAGATGACAACTGAGCCCCCGGGCTGGATCAGCCTGCCGGGCCGAACGGGATCAGCTGGGAAAGCGGAGTCGGCGACCGTACGATCCAGTCGGCCGCCGACGCGGTCGAGCAGAAGCTCAACCCCACGGCTCCTTCGATCAGAGCCTGATGATGAGATCGGCGCGCTCGACGACACGGGCATCATGCGTCGCGATCACCGCGATTCCCCCGCTTCGGCAGTGGTCCGTCACGAAGTCGTTCAATCGCGTTGTGTTCTCGTCATCCAACGCGGACGTCGGCTCGTCCATCAGGAGTATGCGTGGCTGACGCAGAGCCAGCCTGATGAGTGCGACCCGTTGCTGTTCGCCACCGCTCAGACGATAGGCAGGGGTGGACAACAGCGCGATCGGCAGGTCGAAACGGTCGAAGACCTCCTCAATGCCGCTCAGGTCTCGAGAGAACCGGTAGCCGCCTACTTCGAGGTTCTTGCGGACCGACCAGGACGCCACCAGTCCGAAATTCTGGAAGAGAAACCCGACGGTCTCACGAAGGAACCGCCGCCGACTGCCTCCCCGCAACGCGGCCATGCCAGTACCGCAGACGACCAGTTCGCCACTGGTCATCTTTTCGAGGCTCCCGAGGCACTGGAGAAAGGTGGTCTTTCCCGAACCACTCTGTCCACACACTGCCGTCACCATGCCTGGCTCGATCTCCACGTCCAGGCCGCGCCACAGGACTCGACCCGGGTAAGCGAACTCGAGATCGTGGCCCGCGATGCCCGCGCCAGCCAGCTCGATGTCCCCTCCACCACCACCCGACACGCATGGGGCAGCCGCTTGCACCACATCCACCTCGCGCTGCTTCATGAGATCACCAATGCCTCTCGTCGCTCCTGCCTGCCGAGCAGCAAGAGAGCGGTTGTCGCTGCCAGCAAGGCAAGAACGCCACCTGCGAACACGATCCCTGCTTTGGCCGCCAATGCGAGGTCGATCGTCAGCAGGTAGGCCGCCGACGGCGCGATGACCAGACAGCCCGTCATTGTCACATAGCGCCAGTGGATCCCCAGATAGCTCCGGCCGGTCGTCCACAACAGGAAGATCGCCACTCGATTCCGAAGAAGGTAGATGGCGGAGAGAATCACCAAAGCCATCGAGAGGACGGTCACCATGAGAACCATGCCAGTGATGACAACCTTGTAATCAGCTTCTCTGTTGACACGATAGAGTTCGGATGCTTGGGCGACAATCTCGATGTCGGCAGCTCCGGAAACCCCATACTGATCCAGCAACCTGACCAGGGAATCACGATCCTTGAAGGCGCCGGATCCCGCATAGAAATGGTCGTCAAACAACCCGCCGCGCGCATCGGTCACGAGCATCACCGGATCGACCAGGTACATGGGTCGCCCCGGAGCAGTGTCCGCACCGTTGTAGTCGAGACGGGGTACCACACCAAGATCGACGCCATCCAGCACCGTGAGCTGGGGGGCGACACGATCGGCGGGATCCCGCAGCGATGCCTCCCAAGACAACCAATCGGTGGCGTGCGAGATGATCTCCCTTCGCTCATCTCCGCGGCCGGACGGGATCAGAAGGGCGACTCCTCCAAGCGGTCGGGTAGCCTCCTCGACATGCCGACGAAGACTCGCATCGGCAGCATCCAACGAACCCAGGAATGCAGTGTTGGCGACCAGAGCGGTCGGTCGGCCCTTCTGGTCGAACGCCGTCCCACGTCCTGCTACTGCGTCGACCTGAGTGAGGAGGACTCCACCGGTCGACTCGGCCTGCCGATAGCTCTCCGCGAGCCCGTCGATCACCTGCTTAACGTCATCACCGACAATGGCGTAGGTCGTGTACGTGAACACAAGATTCGAGTGCGCTGCACGGTAGGAGTCCGCCTGCTGTTCCAGATGGCGATCGTTGGCACCCGCGAAGGCCTGCGCGGCGCCTGCCGAAGCAATGATGGAGGTCCCGACGATCGCGACGACCGAGAGGCTGGCCAGCAGTGCAACCGGGCGTTTTCCGGCCATAATACGCCCGATCGAGAATCCCCGCACGGCCAGCCCGAATAGTGCCGATGCGGCCAGCACGGCGCTGCCCTGAATCAGAACGTGCAGCGACGCGACCGTGATGATCGAGGCCCATCGGTATCCCGCCGCCCACCCAAATGCGTAGCCCAACAGTGCTGCGGACGGGACCACTCCGGCCAACAGGGCCGGGATGAGTACACCGCCGGCTTCCCTGCCCAGGACTTGAACATACGACATACCGACCGATAGCCGCAGTCCGGCGACAGCCAGGCGCAGGCTGAGCAGATTGGCTCCGGCCAGGACCACGGCCACCCACGCGATCACCACCGCCCCACCCCATGGGCTCCCGGTCAGAAAAATGGGCCATCTCAGGACAGCCGGAAGAGAGGGTACGGTCTTGACATCAGCCCCCAGAGAGGCGAGCGACTCCATGACAGCTTGCGCCTGCTCGGCACTCCCGTGGACGAAGAAGCCTCCCAACAGTTGATACCGCTCGATAGAACTTGCGGGATAGAGGCGTCCGACATATCTCCCGCCGAAGGTCGGGAAAGTGTGAGTCTGGACGTCACCGATGATCGATCCGGGATCCCCGGCGAACACGAAATAGTCGGTGGCCAGAATGCCGTTCTCAGGAGCGGGCCAACTCTTGTAGACGTTGACCCCCTCCGCCAGGGCCACCGCGTCCAGCGTCGTGGTGAACTCTTGGAGCGAGACTCGGCCCGGAAGCGAGTAGAGGGCCACCCCTTGAGTGATTCCTTCCGGACCATAACGATCCTCGTCGGTCAAGAACATCGCCGTCGACAGGAGCAGCGTCAGCGAACACAGCCCAGTCGCCACCCAGAGCAGTAGCTTCCCCAGTACCAGATTGCTACGCACTCCACTCTCCTGTTCTCCGGTTGCGTCTCCTATTCTCCAGTTGCGACGGCGCTACGAACCAATGACACCCATCGACTGTGGGGGTCGGCTCCCTCGCCTGAGTGCCGACACCCACTCCCGTCAATCAGGAAACTCGCCAGTACGCCGTGTTCCCCGCCAGAGTGGCGGACGTAGAGGCGTACGACCACCGTCCCTGAGGCGTCCAGGGAGACGCGACACAGCGAACCCCACTGCACGCCGTGCTTCCATGAACCTTGGAACCGTGATAATAGTTGGACCACACAATTCCGCCAACTCCGTAGTTCCAAGTACCACCGCCAACCGGAACGACAGTGGCGTTGGCCGATGCCGCGCTTCCGGCTGCGATACCGAGGGTCACAACAGCCGTGGCGATTGCCTTTGCGATTCGATTCATGTTCCATTTCCCTTTCGTTCAAATTGTCCAACACGCCACACTCGATCTCTCACATGAACAGAGATCTTGCGTATACTTGTCTATCGAGGTGGGCAGATGGGGTAGAGCACAGGCCACCATTGGCAGATTCCATTAGGCTCGATACCCACCATCACCATCGAGGTTTCGTCTGGATAGGAGTCCAGGCTGACGTCCCCAGAGGGAACAGTTCCAGCCAGCGCAAGCAGAATGAATAGAGTACTAACGATTCGCTCCAAATTTCGTCAGATGACCGTCCAGCTTTTTCTAGTCAGATGCTATCTGCCGTCACGTCCGCCGTACGAGTCCTAAGTAGTTGACGCTGAGTCAACGATGGTCGACCTGTCCGTACTTCGCCGACGCATCGAGTGCGTTATGCTCCGCCCATGGGGAAGATGCCAACGAGGTCTTGGGCACGAGCGGGATGGGGCGTCGCAGCTGCGGCGATCCTCGGACTGAGTTCAGCGCCCTTTTTGCCGCCCTTTGCAGACGACCCGGTCGCTACTGCCCTGGAGATAGGCCTGAGCCTGGCCGGAGGGATGTCGATCGTCCATCCCAGGGCAGGTGCGGGCACATTGGTTGCGTGCTGTGTCGCCGTGGTCATCCTCCTGCCCGGAGCTCTCGGACTCTCTGTCCTTGCCTTCGCACTGGGAACCGCGGCCCTCTTCGCCTCCGGCTCGGTGGCGTTCGGCGCGGGCTCCGGACTGCTCTACTACGCCGTCCTGCTGGGACTCAGTCTCAGCCAGGCGAGATCAACCGCAGAGGTGCTTGAAGCGGTCGGGTTCTGGACAATCGTCTTCGGCTTGGCCACGGCCGCCGGGGTGGGGGTCCGGCGTGTGCAGGTGATTCGACAGCGAGAGTCCGAGGCGCACGCGAAGGCCATACGCGATGAACGTGAACGAATGGCGCGCCATCTCCACGACACGATCGTGCGGGCCACTGACCGAGCGGTGCGGCGCGCGGAGATGGCCCATAGTCGGGGCGACGCCGACGAGCGGACCCTCCATGACTTGGAGTTCATCGCCGAGACGTGCCGGGCTGCTGTCGCCGACCAGCGGCGTCTGTTGCAGGTGCTTCACTCAGATGACGGACTGGCGACTCTCTGCGGACCTGCCCCGAGGCCAGCCGTCGTTCTCGAAGCCGCGCTGGCCGCCCTGCGGAGCGACGGTTTCGATGCCCGCCTGCGCTGTGATGACAACCTCGCCTCAGTGGATGAGACCGGCGCGCAGGCGTTCGCCGACGCCATGCAAGAGGCCGTCGCCAACGTCATAGCTCACGCGGACCGCAGCCAACCGGTGACAGTGGTCGCGGTCAGCAACGGACCAGTCCTGCGATGCGGGATCCGCAACAGAATCCTCCGGCCCGATTCACCATCCGGACGAAATGGTCATCTCGGCCTGGGGATCGCTCATCAGCGCCTGCGTCAGGTGGGCGGAAGCTTGCTGAGCAGACCCAAGGGGGCGGCATGGGAGACCCTGGTGACCGTTCCCGCAGAGGGCGCAGTGGCGACCGGGAAGGGGAATAGTCATGACTGACCTACGCGTCCTCATTGCCGATGACGATGCACTGACACGACGGTCCCTCGTCGACATCCTGACCGCCGAACCTGGCTTGACAGTGGTGGGCGAGGCCCGCGACGGTGCCGAAGCGGTCCGGTTCGTGGCCGAACACGAGGTGGATCTGGTCCTGATGGACCTGCGCATGCCGGTGATGGACGGATTCGCCGCGACCCGGGTCATCCGCGACCGAACTCGGGATCTGCCGATCCTGGTACTGACCTCGTACGATACCGACCAGGACATCCTCCTTGCGCTGGCGGCCGGGGCTTCTGGCCACCTGCTCAAGACCGCCTCCCCTGCGCAACTCTCCCGCGCCGTCCACCTCGCCGCGGCCGGACTGAGCGTGCTCTCCCCCGCGGCGGCCGAGGTGATGCGGACCTTTCCGTCCCGCCGGCCGCCACCGGCGCCGGCCGGCGCCCACGGGCTGAGTGAGCGTGACCGCGAAGTCGTCGCCGAGGTGGCCTCCGGAGCGTCCAATCGTGAGATCGCCAGGCATCTCGGTCTCACCGAGGCCACGGTCAAGACGTACGTGTCGCGCATCCTCACCAAGATGGGCTGTCAGTCACGCGCCCAGCTCGCCGTGCGCGCCCAGGAATTGCGAGTGGACCACCTACCTCAGCAGTGACAAGCCAGCCCCTCAATCGCGAGTGAGTTCTCCGCTGATAGCTCGGCTGCCGGACGAGTCGTGACCTGAGGGTTCGGCCCGGGCCGGACTGGATCCGCGCCGGAACGTCCACACCAGGTTGAGCAGATAGTTGACCGGCATCGTGGCCCCGATGGCGATCACCTGGGCCCAGTAGGCGCGGGCTCGAAGGCCGGAGGTGTTGTCGAACGGCGGGTCCGGCAGGACCATCGGTGAGGTCGGATTGGTCAGCAGGATCTTCACCGCCAATCCCAGGATTGCGGCAACCACGCCGACGGCGAGGAATTTCCCCAGCCCGCTGGTCCACTGCTCCGGCGCCCGCTCTGCGAACGTCCAGCGGCGATTGATCCCATAGTTGAAGACATTCGCGACCAGGAAACAGACGATCCACACGACCGCGGTGAAGCGCACGTCCCACTGCCCTGGCAGGTCGACCACCACATCATTGTCGTGGATAACACCGCCGTGCACCTTCGTCATCACGATCGTCAGTGCGACGTTGAGCACAGTGCCCAGCCCACCCACGACGCCGAAGCGCAGAAATCGGTGCGCACCCGACGGGTCTGGTGGTTGCATCTCTGACATGGGTGGCACGCTACCACTGATCGACGCAAAGGTCAGAATTTCCAACCGTCCAGGATATCAACCAATGTTGATCACGATCACCCTTTCGCGGGGTGCACGTAATAATTCCGGGACTTACCAGCGACTTCGATTCCAAATAACCTCTATACCAACGGCGCAAGCACCTCAGACATCGCCGTCAACAACAGTCAGCCACCGAAGAGAGACGAGGAAGAGCAACGACCAAACCAGCCATTTTTCTCGCGGGTCTATTGACCGCAGCAATTGCACTCACCCCGATTCAGGCATCCGCCGCCTCTCCCAATCAGACTACTGCCCGGATGCCAACTGTAGTCGAGGCCAGTGGCGGAAATCAGCCATCCGGGCCATATGCGGTCCAGTCCATCGTCTATCACGGCCCCTATTCTAACTTGGCCACCTGTACCGCCGTATCACTTCTTTTCAGCGCAAGCTACAACCTTGCCGTTCCTTGTCATCAGCGCCTCAATGGCTGGTGGTTCGGGAGCATTTGGTAGAGGAGCCAATACCTGGAAGCAGTTGTCCGATCGTTCAGGTGTGCGTCCGGGTGGTGACCTAGCCTCGATCTTTCACCCGATCGGGTTCTGGTTTGTTGTCGCGGCAGGGGATCTCCGCTTCGTGGGCTGATTGTGGCAGGTAGGTGTGACCAGAACCCGCGTGGCGCCGCGGGGCGAGTGGTCCGGGTGGGCCAACAGCCCCACAGGGCCCCGCGCCGGTGTTGGAGCTCCAGCTCCGTCAACTGACCCCGGGTCGTGTTTGTCGCGAACGCGCTCAGGCGGTAGCCGTCGCGACATCATCGAACCGCAGTTGTGACGGCGCTCACTGAAACTCCCCACTTCTGCTCATCGAAATTCCCCACCCTGGGTCGCTCCGTCGCATGAGGCGGGTCTCCCTCGATGCTGGTGGTCTTCGACCACACACCAGCCTTCGAGGGACGCCCGTTCCTCGTGCTCTCAGAGAGGAGCAGCGTGGACATCAACGCGCTGAAACGGCAGGGGATGACGATCAGTGAGATCGCCCGCCGCACCCACCACGACCGCAAGAAAATCCGCGCCTACCTGAACGGGGAACGCACCCCGGGCCAGCGTGAGCGCGCGGCGCCGGATCCGTTCGACCTGTTCGTCGACTACGTCACCGCCAGGCTCACGGAGGACCCGCACCTTGTGGGCGGCGACGCTGCTGGACGAGCTCGGGCCGCTGGGCTACGACGGCTCGTATCCGACGCTGACCCGGCAGATCCGGGCACGCGGACTGCGGCCCCCGTGCACCGCATTCGCGCCGCGTACGAGCGTCCTCCTCGCCGCCGACTCTGTCAGCGCCGGGTCTGGCGTTCTCGACCGTGCCAGACCGCTGTGTCTCAGCCTCACCCGGGCACGATCCGCGCCGGAGGCTCTTCAGGACACGGCGAGGATCAGGATGCCTGAAGGCTCCCCAGCCACCTGGTCAGAAGCTGTGCCCCGGCCTCACCGGACTTCTCCGGATGGAACTGCGTCGAGCACAGCGGCCCCGCCTCCACCGCAGCGACGAACCGGTCGGTCTCGTGGGTGGCGTACGTGACGCGGACGCCCGGCACGCCGAGCAGGTCGTCACCGGCATGCACGCCGTAGCTGTGCACGAAGTAGTACCACGCATCCTCACCGCCGGCGAACAGGGTGCTCCCCTCGGCCGCCTCGACGGTGTTCCAGCCCATGTGCGGCAGCCGCTGGGCCGCCAGCCGCTCCACCACACCGGGCAGCACGCCGACCCCGGCGGCGTCGTGGCCGTGTTCGACGCCGCGGTCGAAGAGGATCTGGTGACCGACACAGATGCCCAGCACCGGCCGGCCGGCGGCGACCCGGGCGCGGATCACCTCGTCGCCGCCCACCGCACGCAGTCCCTCCATGCAGGCGGCGAAGGCCCCCACGCCCGGCACGACGAGGCCGTCGGCGGCCAGGCAGAGCTCCCGGTCGGCGGTCAGCGTCACGTCGGCGCCGTTGGCCTCCAGTGCCCGGAACGCCGAGCGGAGGTTGCCGGAGCCGTAGTCGAGCAGCGCCACCCGTGGACGTGCCGCCGTCCCCTCGCCGACCTGCGCCGCGGTCACAGCGCACCCTTGGTGGACGGCACGCCCTCGACCCGCGGATCGAGCGCCACCGCGTCCCGCAGCGCCCGCGCCAGTGCCTTGAACTGCGCCTCGACGATGTGGTGCGGGTCGCGGCCGGCGAGCAGCCGCAGGTGCAGGCAGATCTGCGCGTTCGCCGCGAAGGTTTCCACCACGTGCTGGGTCATCGACCCGGCGTACGGCACCGCGCCGTTCCCGCCGCCGATCAGGGCGTATGCCTGGCCGTCCGGCTCCCCCGAGATCACCGCGTACGGCCGGCCGGAGACGTCGACGACCGCATGGGCGAGCGCCTCGTCCAACGGCACGTACGCGTCGGCGAACCGGCGGATGCCCTTCTTGTCACCCAGCGCCTGCCGGAACGCCTGACCGAGCACGATCGCGGTGTCCTCGACGCTGTGGTGGGCGTCCACCTCGACGTCGCCGGTGGCGCGGACGGTCAGGTCGAACAGTCCGTGCTTGCCCAGCGCGGTGAGCATGTGGTCGTAGAACGGCACTCCGGTGCTGATCTCGGTGCGCCCGCGGCCGTCCAGGTCGATCCGGACGAGGACGGAGGACTCGGAGGTCTCCCGGCTGAGCTCGGCGGTGCGGTGGGATCGGGTCGGGTCGGCCATCGTCACTCCTCGGTCATCCGGAGACTGTCCGGCAGGATCTCCAGCAGGGCGGTCCGGAAGGCTGCCATCTCGTCGGGCGTCCCGGCGCTGACCCGCAGCCAGCCGTCCGGGCCGACCTCGCGGATCAGCACCCCGCGGTCCAGCAGACCGCGGAACACCGCATGTCGGTCGACGAACCGGCCGAACAGCACGAAGTTCGCGTCGGTCTCGGCGGTCCGCAGGCCCTGCTCCCCCAGCCAGCCGACCAGCCGGTCGCGTTCTGTGCGCAGGTCGTCGACCCGGGAGAGCATCTCGTCGGCGTGGTCGAGGGCGACCTTCGCCACCGCCTGGGTGATCGTCGACAGGTGGTACGGCAGCCGGACGATCCGGCAGGCGTCAACGACCGCCGGAGCGGCGGCGAGATAGCCCAACCGGCCGCCGGCGAAGGCGAAGGCCTTGGACATCGTCCGGCTGACCACCAGATTCGGGTGGTCGGGCAGCAGGTCCAGCGCCGAGCGGGTGCCGGCCCGGGCGAACTCCTGGTAGGCCTCATCGGCCACCACGATCCCGTCGGTGGCCTCGCACAACGTCCGGAGCGTCGACAGGTCGGTGCTGGTGCCGGTCGGGTTGTTCGGGGAGCAGACGATGATCAGGTCGGGCTGCTCCAGCCGGATCTGCCGCAGCGCCTCGTCCAGGTCGAGGGTGAAGTCTGCCCGGCGCGGCACGGTGACGTAGCGGCTGTGGGTGTCGCGAGCGTACTCCGGGTACATCGAGTACGTCGGCGGGAAGGTCATCACCACCCGGTCGGGGCCGGCGAAGGCCTGCATCAGCTGGATCATCACCTCGTTCGACCCGTTGGCCGCCCAGATGTTGTTCGCCGTCAGCGCGTATCCACCGCGGTTGAGGTAGGCTGCCAGGCCGGCCCGCAGGGCGGTCGCCTCGCGATCCGGGTAGCGGTTCATCGAGCCGGCCGCCGCCGCGGCGGCACGGGCGATCTCGGCGATCACCTCCGGGCTCGGCGGGTAGGGGTTCTCGTTGACGTTGAGGCACACCGGGACGTCGAGCTGGGGGGCGCCGTACGGCTCCTCGCCCACCAGCTCGGGACGCAGCGGCAGATCGGCGAGCCGGACGTCGGCAGCAGCCCGCTGAGCAGCAACCCCCGGCCGTACGGCGCTCATGCGCGGCTCCCGTCGGGGTCCTCGACACGCACCCGCAGGGCGTTGCCGTGCGAGGGCAGGTCCTCGGACTCGGCGAAGGCGATGACGTCCTTGGCCACCGCGTCGGTCGCGCCCTGCTGGTAGCGGATCAGATGCACCGCCCGCAGGAAGGACTTCACGTTCAGCCCCGAGGAGTGCTTGGCGCCCCCGCCGGTCGGCAGCACGTGGGTGGAGCCGGCCAGGTAGTCGCCGAGCGAGACCGGGGACCAGGTGCCGATGAAGATCGCACCGGCGTTGGTCACCCGCTGGGCCAGCGCCTCGGCGTCGCGGGTGTGGATCTCCAGGTGCTCGGCGGCGTACGCGTCGGCGACCGCCAGTCCCTGCTCCATGTCACGGACCAGCACAATGCCGGACTGCTCCCCCTTCAGCGCCTGGCCGATCCGTTCGGCGTGCCGGGCCTCGGCGGCCTGCGCGGCGATGACGGTGTCGACCCGGTGGGCCAGCTCCTCGGAGTCGGTGATCAGCACCGCCCCGGCCATCGGGTCGTGCTCGGCCTGGGAGACCATGTCCGCGGCGACGTGGCTGGGGATCGCGCTGTCGTCGGCGACGATGGCGATCTCGGTGGGGCCGGCCTCGGAGTCGATCCCGACCCTGCCCTGGACGTAGCGCTTGGCCGCGGCGACGTAGATGTTGCCCGGGCCGCAGATCATGTCGACCGGCCGGCACAGGCCGGGCACGCCGTACGCGAACATCGCCACTGCCTGGGAGCCGCCCACCGCGTAGACCTCCTCGACCCCGAGCAGGGCACAGACGGCGAGGATGTTCGGGTGCGGCAGCCCGCCGAAGTCGGCCTGCGGCGGGGAGGTGACGGCGATCTGCTGCACGCCGGCGACCTGGGCCGGGACGACGTTGTGGATCACCGAGGAGGCCAGCGGCGCCCGCCCGCCCGGCACGTAGAGACCGACCCGGTTGACCGGGATCATCTTCTGGCTGATGGTCGCTCCGGTAGCCACCTCGACATCGACCTGCTGCGGGCCGAGCTCCTGGTAGGCAACGATCCGGCGGCGCTCGACGGCGATCTCGTACGCCTGGCGGACCAACGGGTCCAGCCCGTCGAGCGCGTGCTGGAGTGCCTCGGCCGGCACCCGGAAATGCTCCGGCACCACATGGTCGAACTTCTCCGACAGCCGCCGCAGCGCCTCGACACCGTGGGTCGCGACGTCCTGGCAGACCGGCGCGACGATGTCCAGGGCGGCCGTCACGTCGAAGGGAGCGCGGGGCACCATGGTGGAGTAGTCCACCTCGGCATCCACCTGGTCACGAAGATCGACAATGTTCAGCACCCGGCTAGTCTACGGTCCGTGTTCATCGGTTTCGGAACCCTCGCGAATGTGGTCACCGTGCTGGTGGGCTCCTCCCTCGGCCTGTGGATCGGCAGCCGCTTCCCGGAGCGTACGCAGCGTACGGTCGTCGATGCGCTCGGCCTGATCACGCTGCTGCTGGGTGCGCTCTCCGCCGCCGACGTGCTCTCCCCTGCCCTGCGCGAGGCGGTCGGCTCGTCCGCGCCGGTGCTGGTCGTGCTCGGTGCGCTGCTGATCGGCGGGGTGATCGGTTCCCTGCTCGACCTCGAGGGGCGGCTGGATGCCTTCGGCCACTGGGTGCGCCGGCGGCTCGTCCGTGGTGCCGATCCGGGTGCACACGTCGTGACCGATCCGCCTGCCGGCGACGGGAGCGGACGTCCTGACGCCGCCGGCCGGTTCGTCAACGGCTTTGTCTCCGCCTCGCTGCTCTTCTGCGTCGGACCGCTCACCGTGCTCGGAGCGCTCACCGAGGGTCTCGGTCGCGGGCCCGACCAACTGCTGGTCAAGGCGGTCCTCGACGGCTTCAGCGCGATCGCCTTCGCCGCCAGCCTCGGCGCGGGAGTGATGGCCTCGGCCGGAATGGTGCTGGTGGTGCAGGGACTGCTCACAGCGGTCGGCTGGGCGGTCGGAGACATCCTGCCCGAGCCGCACCTGATGGCCCTGTCCGCGGTCGGTGGGCTGATCCTGGTCGGGCTCGGGCTACGGATCCTGAACGCCCGGAAAGTGCCGGTGGTGGATCTGCTGCCAGCGCTGGTGATCGCACCGGCGCTGGTCGAGCTGGTCGCCGTCCTGCGCTGAGCTGTCTCCTCTCCCCGCGCTTCGGCGGGTGTCCTCTCCTGGGCGATGCAGAGTTCATCGGCCGTTCATCGCTGCTGGCTGGAGACGTCGCTTACGCGCGGGTAGGTCTGGATTCACGGGGCAAAGCGGGCGTGATCGCCCGGGGATGGTGGTTCAGCATGGCTGACGTGTGGGTTCAGAACACCCAGAACTGGCTCAACTCGACATACGGACTCGTCGACGGTTGGGTGTGGATCGAAGAGAACGGGCTGACCGGGTGGGACACCATCTACGGTCTGCGCCGCGGACTGCAACACGAACTCGGCATCTCCCCGGTCTCCTCCGGCTTCGGACCGGCAACGACAGCAGCGTTCACCGCCCAGATCGGAACGATCAACGACTCGACCACCTGGCAGAACGTGCTGAAACTGGCATCGGGCGCCCTGTGGTGCAAGGGCGAGGACGGCGACTACAACGGATTCGGCGCCGCGACGACGTTCTCTGCGGTCTCCTCGGGTGTCACCAAGGCCCGATCGGATCTGGGACTTGCCGGTGCGGCGACCATCGACGTGAAGCTGATGGCCTCGCTGCTGTCGATGGACGCCTATACCATCCCGCCGGGCAGCGGCGGGACCACCGAGATCCGTGAGGTCCAGCAATGGCTGAACGGCACCTACGTGAACCGGCGGGACTTCGCGATCGTGCCGTGCGACGGCCTGTTCTCCCGCCAGATCCAGACCGCCCTGCTGTACGCGCTGCAGTACGAGTTCGGGATGGCCGACGGCACCGCGAACGGCAACTTCGGCCCCGGCACCCGCTCCGGCCTGGCCAGCCAGGCCCCGGTCAGCCAGGGCAGCGCCGACAGCGCCCACCGGTTCGTCCACCTCTACCAGGCCGCACTGCGCTTCAACGGCTACCATCCGCCCTTCGACGGCACCTTCGGCGCCACCACCGCGACGCCGACCTCCACGTTCCAGGCGTTCATGGAACTGGCCGTCACCGGCGCCGGCGACTACGGCACCTGGTGTGCGCTACTGGTCTCCTCCGGCGACCCGAACCGGACGGTCTCCGGCTTCGACACCTCCGTCCAACTGACGCCCACGCAGGCTCAGGCGGCCAGGTCGGCCGGCTACACCCACGTCGGCCGCTACACCGTCGGTGCCGGCAAGTTCATCACCGCCCAAGAGTTGGCAGGCCTCAAGTCGGCCGGCCTGCGGCTGTTCCCGATCGAGCAGCGGTTCAACAACTCCGACGCCGAGATGACCGAGGCCAACGGGCGCGCCCAGGGCATCGAGGCGCTGGAACGCTGCCGCTGCCTGGGCCTGCCGGACGGGTCGACGATCTTCTTCGCCGTCGACTACGACCCCACCGGAGACTCCATCAGCGGACCGGTGACGAACTACTTCACCGGCGTCAACGCGATCATGGCGTTCCAGCTCGCCGGCCGGTACACCATCGGCGTCTACGGCACCCGCAACGTCTGCCAGACCATCATCGACGCCGGCCTGGCCAGCGCCGCCTTCGTCGCCGGCATGTCAACCGGCTGGTCGGGCAACATGGGCTTCACCATGCCCGACGCCTGGCACTACAACCAGATCCTCGAAACCAGCGAAACCCTCGGCGGGACAACCACCGCCCTGGACCACGTCGCCGTCTCCTCCCACGCCGCAGCCATCGACCTGGCGGGGGTGACCCCGCCGCCGATCGAGCACGACGGCTCTGAGTCGGCAACTGGGTTCAATCATTTCTTCGAATGGATGGTCAGCGCGGAAGCCACCTGCGAACGGGCGCTGAGCGGGTCCCTCGGGGAAGGACTGGTCACGTCCCTTCCGGACTACATTCTGGGCTGGCTCCGGAAGCCGACTTATTGGGATGCCAGGCCCAAGGCCTTCTTCTGGCAGGCCTACACACCGCAGTACGACAGCACCGACGCACAGCGCCTCGCCCGCGCCGCCTGCGAGTCAGCCTTGTCTGGCCTGTCCGACATCCGCACCGAGGTGGACGGCGGGTACCTCGATCTCGCCCACATGGCTACCACTACCCTCGGCTACCTGGAACGCGGTCTCGGATCCAACCCGGCCGGGTTCACTTGGGGAGATTTCGGTGGGTGGCCTCTCGACCTCATCCAACTGTGGGGCAGCTATCTGAACTACGTTGCGGGCGGAGGCACTGCAAATCTCGGCCAGTGGTTGTCGGCCCACCTTGCCGTCGTCAACGACAACCAGGGGTTCTCCTATTCCGACCTCGTCGCCGACGCCGACGGATGGCTCCTCGCGAAATCGGTGGGCAGCGGCGCCCGGGCACTGTCCCAAGCGTTGCGGTATATCAACCAGGTCGACAGCAACGAACGTCTGATCCGGTTCTACAACGAACGGTTCGCGGGTAGCCCCGACAATGTCGTCGCCGCGTTCACCGACCTCTCCGAGGGACTGCTCACTGGCCAGCAGCCGTGGGACGCCTCCGAGTTCCCCTTGGAACTCGTTTCTGGTGCTTCACGTGAGCCGAACGCTCAGGAAGCCGAACCCGAGTTCACACATTGGGGTTAGTGACCCCTGATTTTGTCGAGAATGGCTTGGACGTGGTCGGGGATCTCGGGCTCCAGGGTGAGGTGCTGGCCGTTGATCGTGACGGTCGCTGACCGGATCGGGCGCAGGGTCTGGACGAGTTTGCGGATGGTGACCCCGGACGCCTGTTGGAGGTGACGGCTGATCGCCAGCGCGGCGAACACGATGGTCAGGTGGGCCTCGATCGTGTCCCGGGTCTGGACGAACACCGGGCGGGCCCGCAGATCTGACTTGGTCAACCGGAACGACGCCTCGACCTGCCACAGGTCGTGGTAGGCCGTGATGACGGCCTGGCCGTCCATCGTGGCGACCGGCAGGTTCGTCACGTAGCCCTTCAGGCCGGCGAGCCGGCGGGCCCGGTCGATGGTGTCCTGGTTCAGCTGCTTGTCGGCACCGGCGACCTTCAGGAACCGGGCCCGCGAGACAGGCGCCTTGCCGGCGGCGATCTTCTCCGCCCGGGCGATCTGGGCATCGATCGCCTTGTCGTCACGCTTACGGCGCTTGAACGAGTACTGGTAGACGATCCGGCGTTCCCTGGCCGCCGACCCGGTCCCCATCACCCGACTCGATTCGAGGATCTGCCCGTCGGCGAACCAGTCTCCGTGACGTTCGAAGTGGTCGGCCAGGTCATAGGGCGCCTTCGTCAGCCGGGAGCCGACGATGAACGAGTACCCGGCGTCCTCCAGGGCGTTCAGGTTGCCCGCCGACAACATCCCGGCATCGGCGACCACCACGAGCTCGGCCAGTCCGTGACGGTCCCGGAAGGCCTTCAGGACCGGGATCAGGGTCTTGGTCTCCCCGATGCTGCCGTCGAACAGGTGGACCTCGAGCGGGAACCCGGACGGGTCGACCAGCAGCCCGACCTGAACCTGCGGATCGACCCTGTGCTCCTTGCTCATCCCGACCCGACGCAGGTCGTCCTCGTTGTCGTTCTCGAAGTGGAGGGTCGTGACGTCGTAGAGGATCAGGCCACCGGTGCCCTTGACGGCAGCCGAGTAGGCGGCGCAAGCGCGCGCCAGGCGGTCGCGGTAGTCGCGTTCCTTGACCCGGCGCAGGCACCGGTAGAGCGTGTTCAACGCCGGCGCCGCGACACCGATGTCGTCCAACACGCGCAGCGTGTCGCGTTTCGAGGTCGGCTCGATGATCCGCGCGCACACCAACGCCCGGAACGTGTCGTCCGCCAAGGCCTCGAACCCGAGCCGGCCATAGGCCTCGACCAGTAGATCCCACAACAGCAGTGAGGCCGTCCCCGAGACCCGCCCGCCGGCGGCCGTCTGGCGGGGCCGCCCACCGGTCGGTTCGACCGACAGCGTGTCGGCGGGACGGGTCCAGTCGGCAACATCGCCCAGCCGCGCCCCAGCCTGTTCGACCGGCCCCAGGTCCAGCATGTCCTGACCATCGGGGACCAGCCGTTCGCGGGCCGCGGCCATCAACAACCCCAACTCGGCGTCGGTATGCGCCGAACCGACGTGATCGACCGCGACGACCTGGCGGCCCTCACGCGTGACGATCTGAACCGCGACGGCTCCCGACGCGGTCCGGACCTTCCGTACGAACCGGGACCCCACCCGGGCAGACTACCGGCCCCCAAGGAGTTCTTAGTAACCCCTTTCACCACCCCGGACGGGAGAATCACCTAGCCAGACAAGCATTCACTGCCGAATCGACACGAGATGAGTGAACTCGGGAGTTCCCCTTGGAACTCGTTTCTGGTGCTTCACGTGAGCCGAACGCTCAGGAAGCCGAAGTCTGCGCAAGGGAACTCGCCACCTTCCTCGCCAATCCGCATCGTTGACCGGCGTGCTTACAGATCGGCTCACCGGGGGCAGTCGAAGGTCCCGGTGGGCGATCTGTACGGGCCGTGTGGGGGAAGATCGTCGTAGTTCTCCCCGTTGACTGTGAGGTGGGCTGTCCTGCGATCCCAGCGCAGCGACCAGTTGCGATGCCTGAACGGGTCGATACTGCCCGGCATACTCCAGCCGTAACCGGTCTCGCGCACCACGATCGAGCCGGGCAACGCCAGATAGAACAGCCCGTCCGACCCGTACTCGGCATCCTGGGTGACCGATACCACGACTCGACATCCACCGGCGCTGGCCGGGTTCAGCATGTGGTAGTGCTCATTGAGGAGAAACAGGCCCGTCATCACCGTGTAAAGACCGCCGAGAAGGACGACAACCGTCGCCATGAGCACCGCCGCGACCCTCCGCATCACGATCAGGAACCGCCGCAGGCGACCACTCCTCGGCGTGCGTGGCGTCCGCCTCCGAAGGCTGCACGACCAGCACACAAGGACCAGCACATAGAGCGCCACCGCCACCAGCCGAGCCTGCACCAGCAGCGGGCCGACATGAAACAGGAAGCCATACGCCACGGCCCCCGTGTACTCGGCGGCAACGAGGAGCGCGACCCACACCCAGCCGGCCCACCACAGGACAGGATGCCACACCGAACGCGACCACCCCGGCCAGCGCCGACGTGTCACCTTGGCCGAATCTTCCTGCGGCTCGACCCCCATGGACCCGATCGTACGAGGCCCGTCAGCAGGTCAGGCTGTCGCAGACAGCCTCGTCGTGCTCCACGGCCTGCCGGTAGGCCTCGACCGCATCGTTGGGGCGCAGCCGGACGGGCAGACCACCGGCGAGTCGCTGCGGACAGTCAGCGGTATGCACCCACCGGGCACCACCCGACGGCCAGTATGTCGCCGCGACGAGCACACCACATGGCGCGGATGCTGAAACCTGCGCACGGGTCTACGCCGACTTCCTCACCCTCCCCACTCGCTGACGAGCAGCGTCCGACCGCTCACCGCGGACAGTCGAAGGTTCCGGTGGGCGGTCCGTACGAGCCATCTGAGGGGAGACTGTCGTAGTCCGCCCCGTTGACCGTCAGATAGCCGACCCTTCCCTCCCACCGCAAGGACCACTGGACTGCGTGACGTTTTTCGGACACTGGAGAAAATGACCGGTTACGAGAATCAGGTAGGATCACATCATGACGGCCTCGAATACAGTGATGACTTCAAGGAGCAGGTCGTCCTTGAAGTCATCGAGAAGGACCACACCATCGCCGCGGTTGCCGAATCGTACGGACTTGTCGCTCAAACCGTCGGGAACTGGGTCAAGAAATACCGGCAGGACCACCCCGAACCCGGTACCGAGACTGCCAGCAAAGAAGAACTTGCCGAGATCGCGCGGTTGAAGAAGGAAATCCACGAAGCCCGTCTGGAGAATGAGTTCCTAAAAAACTTGGGGCGTCGGGGACGGCGATGGAGCCGTGAAAAGGGGGGCGGGCCTGTCCGGTGTGGCTGGTGGTCGGGTTCTCGGGTGGCTAGGTCTGGTGGTTGGGCCGGCGTGGGGTGATGCTGGTGGCGTGTGTCCCGGCTGATCCCGTTCCGCTTTATGCTCCTTGACACTGCCGACAGATCCCGTCACCATGACACGTCTCCACAATTCACCGGGGCCGTGGCACCGACCTGAACACGCTGCTCCTGTGGGTCACGCGACGCACTGGTTGGGGCTGATGGGGCATTGGCAGCAAGGAAGCAGGCGTTGCGGAATCGGAATTTTCTGGGGGCCCCGGGGACGTCGCGCGTCCAGACAGCGACGATAGCCGGACGCCGAAGTTCGTCAACGATCGTGGTGGCATCACCAGCCAGCGCATCGACCGAAATCACACTCTCCGCGCCGATGGATGCCGTCCTGGAGTGTCCCGGGGACACCGGATCGGCTTGACCAAGGGCAAAGCTGTAGAGGCTGGCCTCGCCGATGAGTTGCCAACAATGGCTACCGGCCAAGCGGTTCCTGCTGCCAGTCTGCCCGACAGACCGACAGACTTCCGAATCCTGTGGATACCCGGCCACGTAGGTGTAGGACACAGAAGCAGCAGCCGGGTTCGACTCGAATGTCCCGTTCGCCACCATGACCGACCCTGAAACTGGAATTTCTACATGAACCAAGTCGGATGAATATTGACGAGAAGATGCCACTCTGGGTTGCCCAAGCCAAAGCTGACTGTCAATCTTTGCTTCCAAGCCGCCGTCCGTCACCAGCGTTCCAGCCAGAACGAAGTCGGGTGGACCGTCGCTAGGTTTGCCGACCGAAATCTCGGAGGGCCCAGGGCTACTTGATGAGGAGGTCGAAGCAGGGCAGCCGCGGAACGGGTCACATGGGAACGTCATCTTCGAGCAGGCCGATATTGCTAAACAGGACGCCAGCACAAGCGAGGCCACCACAACGAAGAGCGATCTACGCCAAGGCATGATCGCATTCTTCCATGTGGCAGGGCTATGGCGTCCTCCTACGTCCCGACCTGATGACACATGGAGATGCGCGATCCACACCGTCACCGGGGCGTTCGGCCCGTCTCAGCTCAGTGACCAGTCCCCGGTCCGGAACGGGTCAACATACCCCCGCGTCGACCAATGGCCGCCAGTATCGCGGAGGACCGGTGACCCCGGCCCCGGGGCAGCGACAGGAGGTCACCCGAGATCCCTCGATGGCTCGGATCGGGATGGGCATCGGAAGTGTCAGCTTGTTCTGGATCACCTTGAGGACGCCGCTCCCGAGCATGCTTGTGTCACCGCCGGAGTCCTCAACACTGCTCGCCAGCTGGCGAGTCTCTGCCGGCGTCGCCGCGTTCGGCACCATCGTGGGCGCAGCCGGCCGACGCCGCTATGTCTGTCCCGAGCAGCCACCGACGCTTCACGGAATCTTCACGATCGCTCCCGCCGGGGCTCCACATCGACGCGATGGAGTGGAGTCATCAGCACCGAACAGGAGGATCCATCATGACCTCGAACCGCCTCATCGCCGGCATCGTCGCCGCAGCCCTCGGCCTGGGCCTCGCCGGTCCGGCCCTCGGCCTGGCCGTCGCCGCCCCGCCGACCGGCCGCCCGGGGGCCCAGGCCACTGCGTCCGCGCTCCCGACCTCACCACTGTCCGCCGCCGAGAAGGCCACCCTGCTGCGGATGGCCGACGAGGAACGGATGGCCCGTGACCTCTACACCACGATCGCCGAGAAGTACCCCGATGCCACCCAGTTCAGCCGGGTGGCGGCCAGTGAGCAGCAGCACTACGACCGGGTGCTGACGCTGCTCGACCGCTACGCCCTCACCGTGCCGTCTACGGTGGCCGGGACGTACGACAACGCCGAGGTGCAGCAGCTCTACGACGGCTGGCTGGCCCGGGCCCAGCAGTCGCGCGATGAGGCCTACCGGGCGGCCGTCGCGCTCGAGCAGGCCGATGTGAAGGACCTCCAGGCAGCCATCGACGAGTCCGACAACGCCGATCTCGACCAGGTGTACGGCCGGCTGCTGGCCGCCTCCCAGCAGCACGAGAAGGCCTTCACCACCGGATCCGTCGGAGCCGTCGGCACGGGCCGTGGACAGGCGAAGGGTCAGGGCCTGCGTGACGGCAGCTGCCTGCAGGACTGACCACCCCACCACTGCGTCCATCCCCGTCGGCTCCCCCGCCCGCGAGTCAGGCCTTCGGCAGCACCAGCCGGAAGGTCGCTCCGCCGCCGGGTCCGGGGGAGACGGCGGTCAGTTCACCGCCGTGCGCCCGGGCGATGCTGCGGGCGATCGTCAGGCCGATGCCGGAGCCGGTCCCCGAGCGAAGACCAGAGGCCGGATCCGGCACCCGGTAGAACCGCTCGAACACCCGCGGCAGATCCCCTGCCGCGATCCCCCGTCCGGTGTCGGCGACGGTAGCCTCCGCGGTGCCGCCGTCGCTCGTCACCCCGACGGTCACCCGGTCGCCGGCCGAGCAGGCCCGCAACGCGTTGCCGAGCAGATTGGTCAGCACCTGACGGATCCGGTCCGCGTCGGCCACCACCGGCACCGGGGGGCCGGGCATCAGCTCGAGCGTCACCCCGGCGGCGGCGTACTGGGCCCGCAGCCGGTCGGTCTCCTCACCGACCAGGACCGTCAGGTCCAGCGGTGCCGGCGCCAGCGACAGCCTGCCCTCCTCGGCCCGGGACAGCGCGGACAGATCCTCGGCCAGCCGACGCAGCACCCGGGTCTCCTCCGACAGCGCGGCGAGCCGCTCCGGCGTGGCGGCGAAGATGCCGTCGATCATCGCCTCGACGTTGCCGTCGATGACGGTCAGCGGCGTCCGCATCTCGTGGGCCACCTCGCCGATCAGCCGCACCCGACGGGTCTCCGACTCCTGCAACGCCGCGCCGAGGGCGTTGATGTCCTCGGCGAGCGCGGCGAGCTCCACCTCATCGGGGATGTCCACTCGGGTGTCGTAGTCGCCACCGGCCAGTGCCCGGGTGGCGGTCCGGACCCGGTCGAGCGGGCGCAACAGTCGATGCACCATCAGCCAGGCCAGCAGCGCCGCCACGACGAGCGCCGCCAGCAGGCCGACGAGCAGCGCCTGGTTGATCGCCGCATCGAACGCCTCCAACAGCACCCGACCCCGGCCGGTGCCCGGACCGGCCCCCGTCGGACCGAGACCGCCCGCCGCACCGGTCCGCCGGGCGAAGTCGGCCGGCGCGAGCAGCCGCACCAACCCGAAGGCGACACCCGCCCCGACCAACGCCACGGCAAGGTGGGAGAGCAGCAGGCGGGTGCTCAGCCGACCGACCGTACGCTTCATCGCGACGCCGCCACGCACTTGTAGCCGACGCCGCGTACCGTCGCCACGAACCGTGGCTGCGCGGGGTCGTCGCCCAGCGCGGCGCGGATGGTGCGGATGTGGACGTCGACGATCCGCTCGTCGCCGAAGTAGTCGCTTCCCCAGACCCGTTCGAGGAGCTGACGACGGGAGAAGACCCGCCGAGGCGCCTGACACATCACGGTGAGCAGGTCGAAGTCCAGCGCCGACAGGTCCACCGACCGGTCGTCGACCCGGATCTCGCGGCGGCCGCGATCGACGACCAACCCGTCGAGCTCGACCCGGTCCTCCGTGTCCTCCGCCGCGTGTCGCCGGTCGCGCCGCAGCACGGCGTCCACCCGGGCCACCACCTCGCGCGGGCTGAACGGCTTGGTGATGTAGTCGTCGGCGCCGAGCCGCAGCCCCACCAGCCGGTCCACCTCTTCGGCCCGGGCACTCACCACCAGCAGATAGGCGTCTGTCGCCTCCGTCACGTCTCGGATCAGCTCCAGCCCGTCGCGGTCGGGCAGCCCGAGGTCCAGCAGGATCACTGCCGGCGCGGCCTGGCGGGCCAGGTCGAGGGCGGTGGCACCGTCACCTGCCTCCAGCACCTCGTACGCCGAGGCCTCCAGATAGCCCCGCAGCACCTCGCGGATCCCGGCCTCGTCGTCCACCACCAACACCCGTGTCGCCATTCCCGCGGCCCCCTCCGTCCAGGCCAGTATCCCAGCCGGGGACGCCTCAGTCGGGGACATGGCGGGTGCCGCGGTTCGTGACCTCGAAGGTCTGCCCCAACGGCGTACGCCACATCCATCGGCCCGGCTCGGGCTGGCTGAGCCGGTAGCCGCCATGCGTCCTCGCCCGGTGAGCGCGCCGACCCAACGGCCCCAGATTGTCCGGTGCGGTCGGCCCGCCCCGACCGTACGGCACCGTGTGATCCATGTCGGCGGACCGAGCCGAGACCGAGCCGAACGGCGCCACCTCATACGGCTGAGCCACCACCAGCTGTTCCCGCATCGCCTCGGGCACCTCGTAGGCATCCACCGGCACCGACGCGCGGGTATCGATCACCCGGGTGACCCGCGCATTGCAGCCATCCAGGAAGCCGGGCAGCTCCTCCACCGGCAACGGGCCGTGCCCTTCCACCCGTGCCACCGTGCTGTCGGCCCACACATGCAGATAGATCCGCGCCGTTGGCCGGCACCCCACCGGGCCGGCGCCGGGGACGGGGATCTCCCCGCGGGCCAGCAGGCCCAACGCCCGGGCCCGGCGATGATCCAGATCCGAATCGTCACCGGCCCGGGCCAGATCCCCCGCCAACCGGCCCAGCGTCGCGTCCAGAGCCCGCGCGTCGGCTGTGTCCAGCACCCCGAACACATCCATCGCCCCGGTCACCCCGTCCCGGGCCGCGACGCCCACCAGCCGACGATTCTGCCGCGACCGCTCCCGCTCCAGCGCGGCCTGCGGGTCCGCCGCCGCGATCTGACCCTCCACCAGCCGCTTCGCCCGCGCCCAGGCCAGATCGGGCAGCCGCTCCCCGATCTCCTGATCGACCCCGAGCGCCGCCTCGAACCCCAGGTCGTGGCACATCCGCGCCACCATCAGCGCCCGCCACGGCACCATGTCGCCTTCCACCATCCGGTTCCACAGCCGGGGATGGCGCCACTTCAGATCCAGTGCATCGATCATCAACGACCACGCCCGGGGCGCACCGATCCCCAACGCGCCGCCGACTTCCATGGCCAGGAACTCCGGCACGGACGGTGTGCCGTCGCCGCCACAGGGCACCCGCTGCTCCCCGTCCACAGCGGGAGCGGCCTCCACCAGATCCGCGATCAACGCCACCCGACGGATCTCCGCGAACCGCGCCAGCGCCTCCACCTCGCGCAACTGACGGACATGCTCCTCGGCATCCTCCGGCAGTCCGTAGCCCACCGACACCGCCCGCGGCGGCCCGTCCGGGCTGTCCCGCACCAGCACGCCGTCCACCATCAGCTCCCCCAGCGTCGGCAGATCCGCCGGCAGGAAGAAGCCTCGGGACAGCGTCGGCTCAGCCGGTGACACCACCGGCCCGCCACCGCTGGCATCGGCCCGCGAGGCATCACCCGCCGGTTCATCGGGAAACGGAAGCTGCTCGTCCATGTCCATGACGCTACGTCCCCCCTCTGACATTAGCGAACACATGAACTATTATATCGCGCAGGGGGTCGCTCCGGAAGTCCCGTCGGCGAGCAGGACGCAGCGCCGTGGGAGAATGATCTTCATGGCCAAGCGCGGCAAGAACTCCCATGAGCCCGCCGGCACCCCTGCTCTGCAGGCGGTCGTCCGGGCCGGGATCCCGCACACGTTGCACGAGCACGCCGGCGACCTGCAGGCCACCGACATCCACGGCCGCGGCGAGATCGGCCCGGAGTCGGCCCGGCAGCTGGGAGTCAGCCCCGACCGGGTGTTCAAGACCCTGATCGCCGACTGCTCGGGCCGTCTGGTGGTGGGCGTGGTCCCGGTCAGCCACCATCTCGACCTCAAGGCGCTGGCCCGCGCCATCGGCGCGAAAAAGGCCCAGATGGCTGATCCGGCCGTCGCCGAACGCTCCAGCGGTTATGTGGTGGGCGGCATCTCGCCGCTGGGGCAGCGGACGCCGTTGCTCACCGTGGTGGACGATTCGGCGCTGGCGCAGCAGACCGTCTTCGTGTCCGCCGGGAAGCGGTCACTCAAGCTCGAGATCGCCCCGGACGACCTGATCCGGCTGCTCGACGCCCGGGTCGCCACCATCCGCACCCTGGACTGACCGCTCCCGGTCGGCTGACGGTTCTCGATCGGCTGACCGCTCCCGCGCGGGTTCCGGGGCGAACGCGCTCCACAGCAGCACCACCAGCATCGCCGCGAACGGCCACAGCAGCACCGCCACCGGGGAGTGCAGCGCGAGATCAACCGGCTCGCTCTGCCCGGCCACCGCGTGCGCGATCCGGTCCTTCAGCGGCACGGCGCCGACCACCCCGGCGCCCCAGGCAGCCAGCCCGGCGAGGATCGGCGCGGCCGCCGCCCAGACGACCACCCACCATCCGCGGCGCCGCAGCACCGCGACGGCCAGCAGCCCCAGCAACAGCCCACCGACCAGCCCGATCACCGCGTACCGCGCGTCGGCGACGAAGAGCTGGGTCAGGGCGAGTTCGCTGATCACCGCCTGACCGTCCGGCTGGACCGTGTAGCCGGGCAGCGGGGTGGTCGTCCGCCACACCACCCCGCCGGCCCCGCCGAGGAGCACCGCGGCCAGGACGTACACCACCACCGGCCACGGCCACCGGGCCCGCGCCGGGCGGCCCGGTGCGGCGCTGTCCGGCGTCGGGTCCTCCGGGGCGGAATCAGCCGTCATCCGGCGGCGCTCACGTTCGCCGGCCCCAGCAACGCCTTGAGATCGGCCATCACCGACACCGACGCGTCCACCCGCAGGCCGGGCTGGACCCGCCAGACGCTGGTGCCGCCACTGCCGCGCAGCCGCACCCGCACCTCGGTGGCACCCGGATGCGCGGCCAGCACGTCGCGCAACTGCTCGATCCGCGGCTGAGTGCAGCTCACCGCCGGGATGGTGATGACGATCGGCCCGTGTGGATCCTCGCTGATGTTGGGCAGCGTCACCTCGCGGGCGAAGATCGACACCGTCTCCTCCTCGCGGCGGACCGTCCCGCGCACCTGGACGATGGTGTCCGGGGCGAGGATCGGCGCGACGAGTTGGTAGACCTTGTTGAAGCACTTCACCTCGATCGAACCGCCGAGGTCCTCGACGTAGATCAGTGCCCACAAGTCGCCGCGCTTGTTCTGCTTGCGCACCACCTGGGTGATCATCCCGGCGATGGTGATCTGCTCGCCGTCCTTGGGCCCGTCCTCGTCGAGGATCTGCTCGATCCCACTGTCGGAGAGCCGGGCGAGCACCGGCTCCATCCCCTGCAGCGGGTGGTCGGAGACGTAGAGCCCGAGCATCTCCCGTTCGAAGGCGAGCTTGGTCCGCTTGTCCCACTCGTCGAGGTCGGGCACCACGACGGCGGTCGGATCGTCCTCGACGGTCTGGTCCCCGAACATGGCGAACAGGTCGTCCTGCCCGTTCGCCTCGTTGCGCTTGCGGCCGGTGATCTTGTCGATCGCCTCCTCGAAGCACTCCATCAGCCCGCGGCGGTGGTGTCCCATCGAGTCGAAGGCGCCCGCCTTGATCAGCGACTCGATCAGCCGCTTGTTGCACACCGCCAGCGGCTGCTGGTCGAGGAACTCGTTGAAGGTGGTGGCCCGGCCGCATTCCCGGCGGGTGGCGAGGATCTCCTCGACGACGTGCTCGCCGACGTTGCGCACCGCGGTGAGGCCGAACCGGATCGCCTTCCCGACCGGGGTGAACTGGGCAGCGGACTCGTTGACGTCGGGCGGCAGCACCTCGATGCCCATCCGCCGGCACTCGCCGAGGTAGACCGCCATCTTGTCCTTGTCGTCCTTGACCGACTGCAACAGCGCGGCCATGTACTCGACCGGGTAGTTCGCCTTGAGGTAGGCGGTCCAGTAGGACACCAGCCCGTACGCCGCGGAGTGGGCCTTGTTGAACGCGTAGTTGGAGAACGGCAGCAGGATGTCCCACAGCGTCTGCATCGACTCCTGCGAGTAGCCGCGCTCCAGCATCCCGTTCTTGAAGGTCTCGAACTGGGCGTCCAGTTCCTTCTTCTTCTTCTTGCCCATCGCCCGGCGCAGCATGTCGGCGCCGCCCAGGGTGTAGCCGGCCAGCTTCTGGGCGATCGCCATCACCTGCTCCTGGTAGACGATCAGGCCGTACGTCTCGCCGAGGATGTCCTTGAGCGGCTCCTCGAGCTCGGGATGGATCGGCTCCACCGGCTCCTTGCCGGTCTTCCGCCGGGCGTACTTGTTGTGCGAGTCGGCGCCCATCGGGCCGGGGCGGTAGAGCGCACCCACCGCGGAGATGTCGTCGAAGCAGTCCGGCTGCATGGACCGCAGCAGCGCCCGCATCGGCCCGCCGTCCAGCTGGAACACCCCGAGGGTGTCACCGGCCTGCAGCAGCTCGAAGGTGGCCGGGTCATCGAGGGTGAGCTGCTCCAGCACCACCTCCTGGTCCTGGTTCAGCCGGATGTTCGCCAGCGCGTCGGCGAGGATGGTGAGGTTGCGCAGCCCCAGGAAGTCCATCTTGATCAGGCCCAGCGACTCGCACGACGGGTAGTCGAACTGGGTGATGATCTGGCCGTCCTGCTCCCGCTTCATCAGCGGGACGACGTCCATGATCGGCTCCGAGGACATGATCATCCCGCAGGCGTGCACGCCCCACTGCCGCTTCAGCCCCTCCAGGCCCATCGCGGTGTCGACGACCTCCTTGACCTCGGGCTCGGCGTCGTACAGCGCCCGGAACTCCTGGCCCTCCAGGTAGCGCTCGTGCTGGTCGTCGAACAGCTTCTGCAGCGGGACGTCCTTGCCCATCACCGGGTCGGGCATCGCCTTGGTGATCTGGTCACCGAGCGAGTACGGCTTGCCGAGCACCCGGCCGGCGTCCTTGACCGCCTGCTTGGCCTTGATGGTGCCGTACGTGACGATGGCGCTGACCTTGTCGGCGCCGTACTTGTCGGTGACGTACTGGATCACATCGCCGCGGCGGCGGTCGTCGAAGTCGATGTCGAAGTCGGGCATCGAGATGCGTTCCGGGTTGAGGAAGCGCTCGAAGATCAGGCCGTGCTGGATCGGATCCAGCTCAGTGATGTGCAGGGCGTACGCGCACATCGAGCCGGCGCCGGAGCCGCGGCCCGGGCCGACCTTGATGCCCTGGGCCTTGGCCCACTTGATGTAGTCGGAGACCACCAGGAAGTAGCCCGGGAACCCCATCTGCTTGATCACGCCGATCTCGTAGTCGGCGCGGTCGCGCACCTCGGCAGTGATCCCGCCCGGGTAGCGGTCGTGCAGTCCCTGGTTGACCTGGCGGATGAACCAGGACTCCTCGGTCTCGCCGGCGGGGACGTCGAAGTGCGGCATGAACTTGCCGATGGCGTTCTCGAAGCCGATCTCGCACCGCTCGGCGATCTCCAGGGTGTTGTCGCAGGCCTCGGGGATCTCGTGGAACAGCTCGCGCATCTCCCGGGGCGACTTCAGGTAGTAGCCGTCGCCGTTGAACCGGAAGCGGTTGGTGTCGGCCAGGTGCGACCCGGACGAGACGCAGAGCAGCGCGTCGTGGGCGTGGGCATCGTCCTGGGAGACGTAGTGCGAGTCGTTGGTGACCACCAGCGGCAGGTCCAGCTCCTTGCTGATCCGCATCAGGCCACCGCGCACCCGGGTCTCGATGTCGATCCCGTGGTCCATGATCTCGACGTAGAAGTTGTTCTTGCCGAAGATGTCGCGGAACTCCGCGGCGGAGGCCAACGCGTTGTCGTACTGGCCCAGCCGCAGGTAGGTCTGCACCTCGCCGGAGGGGCAGCCGGTGGTGGCGATCAGGCCCTTGGCGTAGCGGTGCAGCAGCTCGCGGTCCACCCGCGGCTTGTAGAAGAACCCCTCGATCGAGGCGTACGACTCGAGCCGGAACAGGTTGTGCATGCCCTCGGTGGTCTCCGACCACAGGGTCATGTGGGTGTAGGCGCCCTTGGCCGACACGTCGTCGCCGGTGCCGTCGCCCCACTGCACCCGCTTGCGCTCCGAGCGGTGGGTCTTCGGCGTCATGTACGTCTCGCAGCCGATGATCGGCTTGACGTCGTAGTTCTTCGAGGTCTTCCAGAACTCGTACGCCCCGAACATGTTGCCATGGTCGGTCACCGCGATCGCCGGCATGCCGAGCTCCTCGGCACGTTTGAACATGTCGGGCACCCGCGCGGCGCCGTCCAGCATCGAGAACTCGGAATGGACGTGCAGATGGACGAACGAGTCGTCGAGGGAGCCCGGCATGGGGACCAGAGTAGCCCGGTAGACTGGCAGTCCCCGTCGATGAGGAGCAGTGGTGTCCGAAGTCCAGACCGGCCCGGCGTCCGGTCCCCACGTGCAGGCCGAGACCGAACGCAAATTCGCCCTCCTACCGGGCGCCCGCGTGCCCGGGCTGGACGGGCTCGCCACGATGGGCGAGCCGGTGGTGCAGCACCTGGACGCGACCTACTTCGACTCCCCCACGTACGAGTTGAACCGCGCCCGGGTCACCCTGCGCCGCCGGACCGGCGGCAGTGACGCCGCCTGGCACGTCAAGCTCCCGCCGGTGGAGGGCACCCGGACCGAGCTGCACATCCCGCTGGACGCCACCCCCGACCCGCTGGTGGTGCCCCGGCCGCTGCGGGCCACCGTCGGCGAACGGGCCGGCACGGTCCCGCTCGTCCCGGTCGCCCGACTGCGGACCACCCGGACGATGCGGGTGCTGTCCGACCCCGCCACCGGTGCCCCGCTGGCCGAACTGGCCGACGACACGGTGACGGCGACCCGGCTGCCGCTGCCCGGCATCCCGGGTCAGGAGACCACCTGGCGCGAGATCGAGGTGGAGCTCCGCGAGGGTGACCGGTCCTTCCTCGACGCGGTGACCGAACGCTTCCAGTGGGCCGGGATCGTGCCCGCCACCTCCCCCGCCAAGATCAACCAGGCGCTCGGCGGCGCCCCGGCGGCCGCCGCGGCCCACGTCCCGTCCCGCACCGATCCGCTGTCCCGGACCGTACTCGCCGCGCTGGCGACCCACGTCGGGGTGCTGCAGGGCCGGGAGGAGGCGGTGGCGGTCGACGCCCCCGACGCCGTTCACAAGGCCCGGGTCGCGTCCCGCCGGCTGCGCAGCATCCTGCGGGTCTTCGGCGACCTGTTCGAGGCCGAGGCAGTCCGGACGCTGCGCGAGGAGCTGCAGTGGTACGCCACCGAACTGGGCCACGCCCGCGACGCCGAGGTGCAGAAAGCCAAGCTGCTGAACCGGCTCGACGCGCTGCCCCCCGAATCGGTGCTCGGGCCGGTCCGGGACCGGATGGAGGGTGAGCTGGAGGCCACCCACCAGCAGGGTCTCGCCGGCGTGCAGGCGTGCCTGGCAGACGACCGCTACACCGCCCTGATGGTCGCCCTGAGCCGCTGGCTGACCGACCCGCCGCTGGTGCGGGTCGCCGACGCACCGGTGTCGGAGCGGGCGATCCCGCTGGTGGACCGGGCGATCCGTCGGGTCCGGAAGGCGTACGCCACCGCCGAGGCCTCCGAGGGGGCGGAACGACTCGCCGCGCTGCACGAGGTCCGCAAGAAGTCCAAGGTCGTCCGCTACGCCTGCGAGGCGCTCACCGCCGTCTACGGGGAGGACGCCGCGTCCTCGGCCCGGGACTGGGAGGCAGTGACCGAGGTGTTCGGCGAGATGAACGATGCCGTGGTGGCGCGGGAACGGCTGCTGCGGCTGGCCGACGCGGCCGCCGCCGCGGGCGAGCCGACGTTCACCTACGGGGTGCTGTTCGGCGCCCAGCTGGGTGACCTGGACCGCGACCTGCCGGCCGCCCGGGCCGCGCTGCGCCGGGCGGTCCGCCGCGGCCCCGACAGCTGGGCCGACGAGGACTGAGCCGCCCCGACTGCTGCTCTACTCACGGCTCACCGCCCTGGGCGCCGTGGTCCTGCCTATCGGCACGTCCTGTCCGGCACCGCGTTTCGCCCGCGGGTTTGTGTCTGAAGACCAGCACAACCCCGCGGGCGAAACGTATACCTGTATGAATCGACCGGTCAGAGCGTCATCGGGCGGACCTGCGGCCCGATCGGGCGCGGCAGCTTGGTCGACCCGCTGAGGAAGGCGTCCACGCCGGCGGCGCAGGAGCGTCCCTCAGCGATCGCCCAGACGATCAGCGACTGGCCCCGGCCGGCGTCACCGCAGGCGAAGACCCCCTCGACGCCGGTCATGAAGTTCTCGTCGCGCGCCACGTTGCCGCGGCGGTCCAGGCTCACCCCGAGCTCATCGACCAGGCCCTCGGCCTGCGGACCGACGAAGCCCATCGCCAGCACCACCATGTCGGCCGGGATCACCCGCTCCGAGCCCTCGACCGGGTTGAACCCGCCCGAGCCGTTCGGCTTCACCTCGACGAGCCGCAGCTGCCGGACGTGTCCCTCCTCGTCGCCGATGAACTCGGTGGTCGACGCCTCGAAGATCCGCTCGCCGCCCTCCTCCTGGGAGGTGGAGACCCGCCACACCGCCGGGTAGGTCGGCCACGGCTGGTTGGCCGGGCGGTCCTCCCCCGGGGCCGGGAAGATCTCCAGCTGGGTGACCGACGCGGCGCCCTGGCGCAGCGCGGTGCCGATGCAGTCCGAGCCGGTGTCGCCGCCGCCGATCACCACCACGTGCTTGTCGGTCGCCACGATCTGGTCCTCGACAGTCCGCCCGCGAGCCACCCGGTTCGCCTGCGGCAGGTAGTCCATCGCGAAGTGGATGCCGGCCAGCTCGCGTCCGGGCGCCGGCAGGTCGCGCGGCTTGGTCGATCCCATCGCCACCACGACGGCGTCGTAGCGGGACTTCAGCTGGGTCCAGGTGATGTCGGCGCCGATGGTGACACCGGTGCGGAACAGGGTGCCCTCGTCCTTCATCTGCCGGATCCGCCGGTCGAGGACCGACTTCTCCATCTTGAACTCCGGGATGCCGTACCGCAGCAGACCGCCGGGGACGTCGGCCCGCTCGAACACCGCCACGGTGTGGCCGACCCGGGTCAACTGCTGGGCGACCGCCAGGCCGGACGGGCCGGAGCCGACCACCGCGACCGTGTAGCCGGTGTGCCAGTCCGGCGCCTGCGGCTGGATGAACCGGTCGTCCCAGGCGCGTTCGGCGATGGAGACCTCGACGCCCTTGATCGCCACCGGGTCACCGTTGATGCCGACCACGCAGGCGGTCTCGCACGGCGCCGGGCACAGCCGCCCGGTGAACTCCGGGAAGTTGTTGGTCGCGTGCAGCCGGTCGGAGGCGGCCTGCCAGTCGTCACGCCAGACCAGGTCGTTCCACTCCGGGATGATGTTGCCGAGCGGACAGCCGTAGTGACAGAACGGGATGCCGCAGTCCATGCAGCGGGCCGCCTGCGTCGGGATGATCGGCAGGAACGCCGCGGCCGGGCCACCGGGGTAGACCTCGTTCCAGTCCTTCACCCGTTCCTCGACGTCCCGGCGCTGCGGGTGCTCGCGCGGGAACTTCATGAAACCACGGGGATCAGCCACGGGTCGCCTCCATCATCTTGGCGGTGGTCGCTTCGTCGTCGAGGCCCTCGGCCTCGGCCAGGGCCCGGGCCGCGAGGACGCGGGCGTAGTCGCGGGGCAGCACCTTGGTGAAGCGCTCCCCGATCACGGTGTCGGCGGCCTCGCCGTCGAGCAGCCGGCCGGCGACGGCCGAGCCGGTCTCCTGACGGTGCCGCTCCAGCAGGGTGCGGACCAGCGCGACGTCGGTGGCGTCCAGCGTCTTCGGGTCGGCCAGCTCGGAGTTGAGCCGGTGCGGGTCGAGGTCCAGGACGTACGCCACGCCGCCGGACATACCGGCCGCGAAGTTGCGCCCGGTCGGGCCGATCACCACCACGGTGCCACCGGTCATGTACTCGCAGCCGTGGTCCCCGACGCCCTCGACCACCGCGGTGGCCCCGGAGTTGCGGACGCAGAACCGCTCGCCGACCTGGCCGCGCAGGAACAGCTCACCGGAGGTGGCGCCGTACCCGATCACGTTGCCGGCGATGATCTCCTCCTCGGCGACGAAGGTCGCGTCGGCCTGGGGCCGGATGATCACCCGGCCGCCGGACAGGCCCTTGGCGACGTAGTCGTTCGAGTCGCCGTTCAGCCGCAGAGTCAGCCCCTTCGGGATGAACGCGCCGAAGCTCTGCCCGCCCGACCCGGTGAGGGTGATGTCGATGGTGTCGTCGGGCAGCCCCCGGCCCTCGGTCGCCATGGTGATCTCGTGGCCGAGCAGCGTGCCGACCGTACGGTGCACGTTGCGCACCGGGATCGCGCCGCGGACCGGCTCGGGCGTACGCCCCTCCCGGGCGGCGGCGAGGACCGGCGCGACCAGCCCCATCAGCTCCATGTCGAGCTGTTTGTCGAGGTCATGCTCCTGGTCCACCACATGCCGGCGAGCGGTCGCCTCCGGCACCGACGGCTGGTGCAGGATCGGGCTGAGATCCAGCCCGGCGGCCTTCCAGTGCGCCTCGGCGGCGCGGGTATCCAGCTGGTCGGAGCGCCCGATCGCCTCCTCGAGGCTGCGGAAACCGAGCTCGGCGAGGATCTCGCGGACCTCCTCGGCGATGTACTGGAAGAAGGTCTCGATGAACTTCGGCTCACCGGTGAACTTCGCCCGCAGCTCCGGGTTCTGCGTGGCGACACCGACCGGGCAGGTGTCGAGGTGGCAGACCCGCATCATCACGCAGCCCTCGACGACCAGCGGGGCGGTCGCGAAACCGTACTCCTCGGCGCCGAGCAGAGCGGCGACCACGACGTCACGGCCGGTCTTCATCTGGCCGTCGGTCTGCACCACGATCCGATCCCGCAGGCCGTTGGCGATCAGCGTCTGCTGGGTCTCGGCCAGGCCGAGCTCCCAGGGGGTGCCGGCGTGCTTGAGCGAGGTCAGCGGAGCCGCACCGGTGCCGCCGTCGTGGCCGGAGATGAGCACCACGTCGGCCTTGGCCTTCGCCACGCCGGCCGCGACCGTGCCGACCCCGGACTCCGAGACCAGTTTGACGTGGATCCGTGCCTGCGGGTTCGCGCACTTCAGGTCGTGGATCAGCTGCTTGAGATCCTCGATCGAGTAGATGTCGTGGTGCGGCGGCGGCGAGATCAGACCGACGCCCGGCGTCGAGTGCCGGGTCTTCGCCACCCACGGGTAGACCTTCTGGCCGGGCAGCTGGCCGCCCTCGCCGGGCTTGGCACCCTGGGCCATCTTGATCTGGATGTCCTCGGCGTACGACAGGTACTCCGAGGTCACCCCGAACCGGCCGGAAGCGACCTGCTTGATCTTCGAGCGCCGCGCCGGGTCGTGCAGCCGCTCCGGGTCCTCGCCGCCCTCGCCGGTGTTCGACTTGCCGCCGATCCGGTTCATCGCGATCGCCAATGTCTGGTGGGCCTCCATCGAGATGGAGCCGTACGACATCGCACCGGTGGCGAACCGCTTGTAGATCTCCTCGACCGGCTCGACCTCGTCGATGTCGATCGGCTGGCGGTTGTGCCGGAACTTCAGCAGGCCGCGCAGCGTCATCAACCGTTCGGAGGTGTCGTTCACCCGGTCGGTGTACTGCTTGAAGACGTCGTAGCGACGGTTCCGGGTGGAGTGCTGCAGCCGGAAGACGGTCTCCGGGTCGAAGAGGTGCTCCTCGCCCTCGCGACGCCACTGGTAGTCGCCGCCGATCTGCAGCCGGCGGTGGGCCAGCGGGATGCCGTCGACCGGGTAGGCCATGTCGTGGCCGGCCCGGATCTGCCGGTGGATCTCCTCCAGGCCGATGCCGCCGATCTTCGAGGTGGTGCCAGTGAAGTACTGGTCGATCAGCTCCTGGGACAGCCCGACGGCCTCGAAGATCTGCGCGCCGGTGTAGGAGGCCACGGTGGAGACGCCCATCTTGGACATCACCTTCAGCACGCCCTTGCCGAGGGCCTTGGCGACATTGGCGACGGCCTTCGCCGGCGCAACGGAGACGAAGGTGCCGGTGCGGGCGAGGTCCTCGGCGGTCTCGAAGGCCAGGTAGGGGTTGACCGCGGCGGCGCCGTAGCCGATCAGGGTGCTGACATGGTGCACCTCGCGAACGTCGCCGGCCTCGACGACGATGCCGACCTTGGTCCGGGTCTTCTCCCGGACCAGGTGGTGGTGGATCGCCGAGGTGAACAGCAGCGACGGGATCGGCGCGTACTCCTGCTTGGCGTGCCGGTCGGACAGCACCAGGATCCGGGCCCCGTCGGCGATCGCCTCGGAGGCCTGCTCGCAGAGCTCGTCGAGGCGGTGCTGCAGCGCCTCGGTGCCCCCCTCGATCGGGTAGAGGCCGCGCAGCACGTACGACTGGTAGCCGGGCAGGGTGCCGTCCTGGTTGATCCGGACGATCTGGGTCAGCTCGTCGTTGTTGAGGATCGGGAACGGCAGCACGATCTGGCGGCAGGACGCCGGACTCGGCTGGAGCAGGTTCTGCTCGGGGCCGATGCTGTTGAACAGGCTGGTGACCAGCTCCTCGCGGATGGCGTCCAGCGGCGGGTTGGTGACCTGGGCGAAGTGCTGGACGAAGTAGTCGAACATCAGCTTCGGCCGCTCCGACAGCACCGGGAGGGGGGCGTCGGTGCCCATCGCGCCGATCGGTTCGGCGCCGGTGTTGGCCATCGGCGCGAGGATCTTGCGCAGCTCCTCCTCGGTGTAGCCAAAGACCTGCTGGCGCCGGGTGACCGAGGCGTGGGTGTGCACGATGTGCTCGCGGACCGGCAGCTCGGACAGGTTGAGCCGGCCCTCGCGCAGCCACTCACCGTACGGTGCCCGGGCGGCGAGACCCTGCTTGATCTCCTCGTCGGGCACGATCCGGTGCTCGGACAGGTCGGCGAGGAACATCTCGCCGGGCTTCAGCCGGCCCTTGGCGGCCACGTCGTGGTCGGGAATGTCCAGCACGCCGGATTCCGAGGCGAGCACCACCAGGCCGTCGTTGGTGATCCAGTAGCGGCCCGGTCGCAGACCGTTGCGGTCCAGCACCGCGCCGATCTGGGTGCCGTCGGTGAACGTCATACAGGCCGGGCCGTCCCACGGCTCCATCAGACAGGCGTGGTAGGCGTAGAAGTCCCGCACCGGCTGGGGCATGTCGTGGTTGTTCTCCCACGCCTCCGGGATCATCATCAGCACCGCGTGCGGCAGGCTGCGCCCGGCCAGGTTGAGCAGCTCGACGACCGAGTCGAAGGACGCGGAGTCCGACGCGGTCGGCTCGCAGATCGGGAACAGCCGCTCCAGGGAACCGGGGATCAACGGGGTGTCGAGCAGCGCCTCACGGGCCCGCATCCAGTTCTTGTTGCCGCGGACGGTGTTGATCTCACCGTTGTGGGCGATCATCCGGAACGGGTGCGCCAGCTCCCAGGCCGGGAAGGTGTTGGTGGAGAACCGGGAGTGCACCACGGTCAGCGCGGAGGCCATCCGCTCGTCGTGCAGCTCGGGGAACACCTCCTCCAGCTGCATCGTCGTCAGCATGCCCTTGTAGACCAGGGTGCGGGCGGACAGCGACGGGAAGTAGACCTTGGCCTCCCGCTCGGCGCGGCGCCGCAGGCCGTACACCGCCCGGTCGACGTCGACACCGGTGCGGCCGTTCGCGACCGGGACGACGACCAGGTGCTCGAAGTGCGGCATCACGTGCAGCGAGATCGGGCTCAGCGTGTCGGTGACGACCGGCACCGGGCGCCAGCCGACCACCCGCAGACCCTCCTCCACGGCGATCTGTTCGACCTCGCGGCGGGCGGCGTCCCGGCGGGACTCCTTGGCCGGCAGGAAGGCCATCCCGATCGCGTACGTGCCGGGCGCCGGCAGCTCGAAGTCGCAGACCTCCCGCAGGAACGCGTCCGGGACCTGGAGCAGGATGCCCGCGCCGTCGCCGGCCGCCTGGTCGGCACCGGTGGCACCACGGTGGTCGAGGTTGCGCAGGGCCTCCAGGCCCTGCTCGAGGATCCGGTGGGAGGGTTCGCCACTCAGGGTGGCGACGAAGGCCACGCCACACGCATCGTGTTCGTACATCGGGTCATAGAGACCCTCGCCGGCGATGCCCTCCCGTGCCTGGAGCGCACTGTCAGGAGCCATGTTCTTCCCCTCGGACAGGCCGCGTCGTCACCTCAGCGGTGAGAACGGGCGGTGAACGGTGACCAGATCGGCGGCAACATCGCCACCGATCGGCGGGACCGTGCGGATGTGGGACGGCCGTCGGCTCCGTTGCGCGACGGCAGTACTCCAAGGACACATACTCGACCAACGAAACGCCCCTGTAAATGGTGCACGGGGACGTGTAACACGATTGACATTGACCGGGCCTACGGCTGACCGGGCCTGACCCGGCCGTACGGCGACATCCCGCGGGCCCGCCGGGAGCGGACGTACGCCCAGCCGGTGGCCGCCCCGCCGATCGCCGCGGTGAGGGCGAGCACCCAGGCGGCCTTGACCACCCCGGACTCCTCGGGCAACAGCAGGTAGAGGGCCACCAGCAGCCCCCACTGGAACAGGCTCGCCACCACCAACTGACCGTGACGCATCTCCTCCACCAGGGTGCCGATCATCACCGACCAGCCGATGGTGGCGGCCACCGTCAGCAGCCCGTACGTCACCCCGAACCGCCAGGTCGGGCCGCTCAGCACACCCCAGACCAGGCCGGTGCCCAACGAGCCGAGGAACCAACCGTGGACGGCGCCGAGGGTGGGCCGGACGATGCCGCGCCAGGCGAGTTCCTGGGCCACTGCAAGGGGGACGTACGCCGCTATCCGCGCCGGGAACGGCAACCCGGCGGCGAGGTCGATCCGCGGGGCGGGCAGCCAACCGAACATCAGGCACAACTGGTTCCAGACCACCATGCTCGCGATCACCATCAGCAGCAGGGCCAGCCCGCGGCGCACCACCCGGAGGTTGACCCGGACGTCGAACCGGGTCCGCAGCCCCGGCAGCCGCCGCCGGGTCAGCAGCACCAGGCCGACCCCCAACAGTGGGGCCAGGGCCGGCGCGTCCAGTCGCCCGGAGTCACGCAGCGACCAGCCCACCAGCAGCCGGTCCGCGGCGACGACCAGGGCCACCGGCAGAGCGAGCACCGCGACGGCCAGCCAGGCCTCCACCGGGGTGGGGGCCGGTGCCGGTCCGGCCGGCGGGGCGGCGACAGGCGTGACGGCGGGGCGGGCGGCAGCGCTCATCCGGGCGGAGGCAGTCATCCGGGCGGAGGCAGTCATCCGGCCGGCGCCTCCGCCTTCGTGCCGCTGCCCCGCGGGTCGACGGTCTCCGGGGCCTCGCGGGTGCGATGGCGGCGCCGGCTGATCACCAGGGCGACCAGGGCACCGACGAAGACCACCAGGGAGACGTACTCGTTGATCCGCCAGGTACCGATGTGGTTGGCGGTGTCGATCCGCAGGCCCTCGATCCAGAACCGACCGAAGGTGTAGAGCGCCACGTAGAGCCAGAAGACCTGACCGTGACCGAGCCGCAGCCGGCGGTCGAGAACGACCAGGACCAGGGCGATCAACAGCACCCAGAGCAACTCGTAGAGGAAGGTGGGCTGGAAGGTGGCGTACTGCTCGTAGCCCGGCGGGCGGTGCGCCAGGTCGATCTCCAGACCCCAGGGCAGCGTGGTGGGCCGGCCGAAGAGCTCCTGGTTGAACCAGTTGCCGAGCCGGCCGATGCCCTGCGCCACCGCCACCCCGGGGGCGAGCGAATCCGCCATCGCCGCGAACGAGGCCCCGCGCCGCCGGCAGACCAGCCAGACGGCCAGCGCGCCGGCGGCGACGGCGCCCCAGATCCCCAGGCCGCCGTTCCAGATGTAGAGCGCCTCGATCGGGTGTCGTCCGGGGCCGAAGTAGAGCTGGTGGTCGGTGATCACGTGATAGACGCGGGCGCCGATGATCCCCACCGGCACGGCCCACAGGATCGCCGTCTCCAGCGTCTCCTGGTTGCCACCGCGGGCCCGCCACCGCCGGGAAGCGATCACCCAGGCGACGACGATGCCGGTGAGGATGCACAGGGCGTACGCCCGGATCGGCAGGGCCAGTCCGGTGCCGGGGATCGGCAGCTCCCACACCCCTTGCGGCGGGCTGGGGATCGACAGCGGCGCCAGCACCGTCGGGGTGAGCGGGAGCAGGGTCATCGGGTCGCCTTTCGGGTCAACGCCGTGCGGGTCATCGGGCCACCGACACTCTAGTCAGTCCGCCCCTGCGTCGGCCCTCAGCGGGCCGCGCGGACGCCCCGGGCCAGGTCGACGGTCAGTGCCCGCAAGGCGGTGAGGTCGTCGGGCCGGCCGGCGTCGTCGGCCTCGAGCAGCGTCCGCACCAGCGCCGAGCCGACGATGACGGCGTCGGCGTACCCGCCGATCTCCGCCGCCTGGGCGCCGTTGGACACCCCCAGGCCGATCCCTACCCGGGTGTCCGGGCTGAGCGTACGGATCCGTTCGGTGAGCACCCGGCCGGCGTCCGAGGTGGTCTCCCGGGCGCCGGTGACCCCCATCACCGCGGTGGCGTAGAGCCAGCCGCGGGCGGCGTCGGCGGTCAGCCGGATCCGGTCGTCGGTGGAGGACGGGGCGACCAGGTAGATCCGGTCCACCCCGTGGGCGTCGGTCGCCGGCAGCCACTCGTCGGACTCGTCGGGGGTCAGATCGGGGGTGATCACCCCGGCCCCGCCGGCGTTGCGGAAGTCCCGGGCGAAGGCGTCGCAGCCGTACTGCTCGATCAGGTTCCAGTACGACATCACGCACGGGGTGGCCCCGGCGGCGGCGACCGTCTCGGTCGCCGCGAGCACGTCGCGGACCCGGACCCCACGCTCCAGGGCGCGGGTCGCCGCCCGCTGGATGGTCACCCCGTCCATCATCGGGTCGGAGTAGGGGATGCCGATCTCCACGATGTCGGCGCCCGGACCGTCGCCGGGATCGACCAGGGCGCGCAGCGCGTCCAGGGAGCCGGGCACGGTCGGGTAGCCGACCGGGAGGTAGCCGATGAACACGGCGCGGCCCTCGGCCGCGGCACGGTCGAACGCCGGGGTGCAGTTGCCGGGTGCGGTCATCTCACATCTCCTCGGGGCGCGGTTCGGCGTGGGCGGCGAGGTCCTCGGGCAGTTCCACCGGGTCCCCGCCGTGGGTCGCGTCCACCTCGCCGGTCAGCCCGAACCACCGGGTGGCGGTCCGGACGTCCTTGTCCCCCCGGCCGGACAGGGTGACCATGATCAGCGGCCGGGCGTCGGGGTCGGTCTGTGCGATCCGCCGGCCGAGCCGGATCGCGCCCGCCACGGCGTGCGCCGACTCGATCGCCGGCATCAGCCCCTCGGTGCGGGTGAGCAGCCGGAACGCCTCCATCGCCTCGGTGTCGGTGACCGGCTCGTACGTCACCCGGCCGACATCGTGCAGGTAGGCGTGCTCGGGGCCGACCCCGGGGTAGTCCAGCCCGGCCGAGATCGAGTGGGACTCCTGCGTCTGGCCGTCCTCGTCCTGCAGCAGGTAGGTCCGGGTGCCGTGCAGCACGCCGACCGAGCCACCGTTGATCGAGGCGGCGTGCCGGCCGGTCTCGATGCCCTCCCCGCCGGCCTCATAGCCATACAGCGCGACCGCGGGGTCGGGGATGAAGTCGGCGAAGGAACCCAACGCGTTCGACCCGCCGCCAACGCAGGCGCAGACGGCGTCCGGCAGCCGGCCGTACGTCGCCAGGAACTGGCCGCGGGCCTCGGTGGAGATCACCCGCTGGAACTCCCGGACGATCTTCGGGAACGGGTGCGGGCCGGCGACGGTGCCGATCAGGTAGTGGGTGTGGTCGACGGTGGCGACCCACTCGCGCAGCGCCTCGTTCATCGCGTCCTTGAGCGTCGCCGAGCCCGACTCGACGGCGATCACCTCGGCGCCGAGCAGCTGCATCCGGGCGACGTTGAGGGCCTGCCGGTCGGTGTCCACCTTGCCCATGTAGATCCGGCACTCCAGGCCCATCAGGGCAGCGGCGGTGGCGGTGGCGACGCCGTGCTGGCCGGCGCCGGTCTCGGCGATCACCCGCTGCTTGCCCATCCGCCGGGTGAGCAGGGCCTGGCCGAGGACGTTGTTGATCTTGTGCGAGCCGGTGTGGTTGAGGTCCTCCCGCTTGAACACCACCCGGGCGTTGCCGCAGTGCCGGGAGAACCGTTTGGCCTCGGTGAGCGGGGTGGGGCGGCCGGCGTAGTTGACCCGCAGGTCCTCCAGCTCGGCGGCGAAGGCCGGATCGCGCAGGGCGTCCTGGTAGGCCTGTTCGAGTTCGGCGAGGGCGGCGTACAGCGCCTCCGGGACGAACTTGCCGCCCAGCCGGTCGAAGTGGCCGCGGGCGTCGGGCACCTCGCGCCCGTCCCAGGGCCGCTGCCCGGCCAGGTTGCGGAACGGCTCGGTGGACACGGTCTCAGCCACGGTGGGCCTCCTTCATGGCGCGGACCCCGGCGACCGGGTCGCCGCCGGTGACGAGGGCCTGGCCGATCAGTGCAACATCGGCGCCGGCCTCGGCGAACGCCCGGACGTCGGCCGGGGTCCGGACGCCGGACTCGGCGACCCGGACGACGCCGGCCGGCACCAGCGGGGCGAGCCGGCCGAAGGTCGCGGTGTGGACCTCGAGGGTCTTCAGGTTGCGGTTGTTGATGCCGATCAGCACCGCGCCGACGTCGACGGCGCGACGGACCTCCTCGGCGGTGTGGGCCTCCACCAACGGGGTGAGGCCCAGGTCGAGGGCGGTGGCGTGCAGGGCGGCGAGTTCGCCGTCGGTGAGTGAGGCGACGATCAGCAGCGCCAGGTCGGCCCCGGCGGCCCGCGCCTCGTAGAGCTGGTAGGCGTCGACGATGAAGTCCTTGCGCAGCACCGGGATGTCCACCCGGGCCCGGACGGCGACCAGGTCCGCCAGGGTGCCGCCGAACCGGTGCTGCTCGGTGAGCACCGAGATGGCGTCCGCCCCGCCCCGGGCGTACGCCTGGGCGAGGGCCGCCGGATCGGCGATCTCGGCCAGCGCGCCGGCCGACGGGCTGGACCGCTTGACCTCGGCGATCACCGCGATCCCGGGCGCGCGGAAGGCGGGCAGCGGATCCCGGGTCGGCGGCAGCGCCTCGATCCGGCGCACCAGCTCGTCCTGCGGGGTGCGCACCCGGCGCTCGGCCATGTCGGCGCGGGCCCCCTGGTTCAGCTCGTCGAGCACACCCATCTGGCTCTCCTTCCGTTCATCTCATCTGTCTGTTCTACCGCACCGGTCCCGGCGTCCCGAGCAGTGGAACGCCGGTGGGACCGGGGACACGAATGGGCGCCGCGGACCGACGGCCCGGGCGCCCATGGATCCCGCACCCGGGGGCGTGCCCGGGCGGGGTCGGCTCAGTACGTCCTAGACGTTGTCGCGCCCCATCCCGCGCAGCACGGCCCAGGTGATCCACGCGGCCAGCGCGATGACGCCGGCGATGATCAGCAGGGTCGGATGGGGGGCGGGCACCATCCCGACCACGCCGACGACGACGGCGACCATGAAGATGATGGAGAACGCGTACGAGGCCGGCGACTTGCCGTGGTGGTACTTCTCCTCGGGGGCGTGCCCGATCGCGCTGTGACTCATCCTTGACTCTCCCTGTCCGGTGACGCTTCCTGGGGCGCATCCTGCTCCGCCGAGGGTAGCGCAGAACCGGCGGTCGGGTCGACGCCCGCGTCCAGTGCTTTCCACACCGCGGTGGCGTCGGTGAGGTCGATCGGGCCGGCGCCCCGCTCGAAGCGGGAGCGACGGGTCTCCCAGCGGGGGGCGAGGACGGCGAGCAGGGCGCCGCCCAGGGCGACCAGCAGTCCGGCGACGGCATAGGCCCAGGGCCAGCCGGTGCCGGTCAGGGTGTACTCCACCGACAGGGTGACCGTACGCAGCGCCTCGGCGACCACGTCGGCGGCCGGCCGGGGCCGGGTGAGGCCGACCGCGACCATCCCGGCGCCGGCCAGGAACAGCACCGCGCCGAGGACCTGACGGCCCCGGGCGGCGAGGGTGAGGGAGAGCAGCAGACCGGCCACGGTCACCACGGCCAACGCCTGGCTGAGGCTGCCGCTGGACGCGGTGCCGGTCAGCGGAGCGGTGGTGCCGCCCGCCCCGGCCTGCCACCACGGCTGGGCGCCGGTCGCGAACGCGCCGACGGTGCCGACCAGCAGGGCGGCGTACGCCATGGTCCGCCAGCGGTGGGCCGTCACCCCGGGGTCCCGTTCAGCTCGCGCCAACTGTCCGCGGTGGCGATCGCCCGGACCACGGCCATCGCCTTGTTGCGGCACTCCTGGTTCTCGTTGGCCGGGACCGAGTCGGCGACGATCCCCGCGCCGGACTGTACGTACGCCGTGCCGTCCTTCATCAGCGCAGTCCGGATCGCAATCGCCACGTCGGCGTTGCCGGCGAAGTCGAAGTAGCCGATCACCCCGCCGTACACCCCACGGCGGCTCACCTCGAGGTCGTCGATGATCTCCATCGCCCGCACCTTCGGCGCCCCGGACAGGGTCCCGGCGGGGAAGCACGACAGCACCGCCTGCACCGCGTCGACGTCGTCGCGCAGCCGCCCGGTGACGCCGGCCTCGAGGTGCATCACGTGGGAGTAGCGGCGGACCTTCATGAACTCGATCACGGTGACGGTGCCCGGTTCGCTGACCCGGCCCAGGTCGTTGCGGCCGAGGTCGACCAGCATCACGTGCTCGGCCCGTTCCTTCTCGTCGGCGAGCAGTTCCTGTTCCAGCGCGACGTCCTCGGCGGCCGTCCGGCCGCGCGGCCGGGTGCCGGCGATCGGGTGGGTGACCGCCTCCCGGTCGGTGACGGTGACCAGCGCCTCGGGGCTGGAGCCGACGATGTCGAACCCGTCGAGCCGCAACAGGTAGAGATAGGGGCTCGGGTTGATCCGGCGCAGCACCCGGTAGACGTCCAGCGGATCGGCCTGGGTACGGATGTCGAAGCGCTGGGAGACCACCACCTGGAAGATCTCGCCGGCACGGATCTCCTCGACCGCCGCCTCGACCGCCGCCTCGAACTGGACGGGCGTACGCTGCTCGATCACCTCGGGCGCGGTGCCGGAGTCGTCCACCGCCCGGACCAGCGGCTGCGCGGGCTCGGCCAGCCGGCGCGCCATCGCCGTCACCCGGGCCACCGCGTCGGCGTACGCCTCGTCGACCCGCTGGTCGGTCGCGTCGTGGTTGATCGCGTTGGCGATCAACCAGAGTTCGCCGGTGCGGTGGTCGAGCACGGCCAGGTCGGTGGCCAGCATCATCACCAGCTCGGGGACCTGCAGGTCGTCGACGTTCTCGTCGGGCAGCACCTCCAGGTGCCGGACGATGTCGTAGCCGAGATAGCCGACGAAGCCGTTGACGAACGGCGGCAGACCGTCGGGACGACCGGTGCGGAGCACCCGGAGGGATTCGCGCAGCACGTCGAGCGGCTCACCCTCGGTCGGCAGACCGACCGGGGGCGTGCCGGACCACACCGCCCGGCCGTCCCGCTCGGTCAGCGTGGCGCCGCTGCGGACCCCGATGATCGACCAGCGGGAGAAGACGCCGTCCTCGGCGGACTCGAAGAGGAAGGTGTGCGGAGCGTCCCGGGCCAGTGCGGCGTAGAGACCGACCGGGGTCTCGGTGTCGGCGAGCACCTTGGTCCACACCGGGATCACCCGACTGGTCCTGGCCTGCTCACGGAAGCCCGCCGGGCTCGGGGTGATCGGCAGCTCACTCATCGGAGCCTCCGTCTGGACGGGCGGCACCCGGGCCGAGCGCGAGGGTGTGGGTGTCGAAGCAGGACCGGGTGCCGAGGTGGCAGGCCGCGCCCTCCTGGTCGACCTGCAGCAGCACGGTGTCACCGTCGCAGTCCAGCTCGACCCGGCGGACCCACTGCCGGTGGCCGCTCTCCTCTCCCTTGACCCACAGCTTCCGGCGGCTGCGCGACCAATAGGTGCCGCGGCCGGTGGCCAGAGTGCGAGCGAGCGCCTCGTCGTTCATCCAGGCCATCATCAGCACCCGACCGTCGGTCGCGTCCTGGGCGATGGCCGGGACGAGCCCGTCCGGGGTGCGCTTGAGCAGCGCCGCCACCTCCTCGGGGAGGGTGGGATTCGTCGCCATGGCTCAGCCCAGCCGCTCGAGAATGATCTCGCGCACCCGGGCCGCGTCGGCCTGGCCGCGCATCTCCTTCATCACCGCGCCGATCAGCGCGCCGGCCGCCTGCACCCGGCCGCCGCGGATCCGGTCGGCGACGTCCGGGTTGGCGGCGATGGCCGCGTCGACCGCGGCGCCGAGTGCCCCATCGTCCGACACCACCGCCAGACCCCGGTCGGCGACCACCTCGGCCGGCTCGCCCTCCCCGGCCAGCACCCCGTCGTAGACCTGGCGGGCGAGCTTGTCGTTGATCGTGCCGGCGTCGACCAGTGCCTGGACCGCGGCGACCTGGGCCGGCGAGATCCCGACCTCGTCCAGCGCCACGCCGGCCTCGTTGGCCCGCCGGGCGAGCTCGGTGGTCCACCACTTGCGGGCCGCCTGGGCGGTGGCGCCGGCGGTGACGGTCTGCTCGACCAGGTCCAGCGCGTCGGCGTTGACCACGTCGCGCATCTCCAGATCGCTGAAGCCCCAGGCGGCCTGCAGCCGGTTGCGGCGCCTGGTGGGATGCTCCGGCAGCGTCGCCCGCAGTTCCTCGACCCACTCCCGGCTCGGGGCGATCGGCACCAGGTCGGGCTCGGGGAAGTAGCGGTAGTCCTCCGCCTCCTCCTTGGACCGGCCGAAGGACGTCTCGCCGAGGTGTTCCAGCCAGTTCCGGGTGCACTGCTCGACCGTCCCGCCGTCCTGCAGCACGGCCGCCTGGCGCTGGATCTCGTACGTCACCGCGCCCTCGATGGACCGGAACGAGTTGATGTTCTTGGTCTCGGTGCGGGTGCCCAGCTTCTCCCGGCCCCACGGGCGCAGCGAGACGTTGGCGTCACAGCGCAGCGAGCCCTCGTTCATCCGTACGTCGGAGACGCCGAGGGCGCGCATCAGGTCACGGATCGTCTCCACGTAGCGCCGGGCGACCTCCGGGGCGCGAGCACCGGCCCCGGTGATCGGCCGGGTGACGATCTCGATCAGCGGCACCCCGGCCCGGTTGTAGTCGAGCAGCGAATAGTCCGCGCCGTGCAGCCGCCCGGTCTCACCCCCCAGGTGGGTCAGCTTGCCGGCGTCCTCCTCCATGTGGGCCCGCTCGATCTCGACCCGGAACACCTCGCCGTCGGACAGCTCGACATCCAGGTGCCCGTCGTGGGCGATCGGTTCGTCGTACTGGCTGGTCTGGTAGTCCTTGGGCATGTCGGGGTAGAAGTAGTTCTTCCGCGCCATCCGGCACCACTCGGCGATCGAGCAGTTCAGCGCCAGGCCCATCCGGATGGCCGACTCGACCGCCTTGGCGTTGATCGCCGGCATCGAGCCGGGCAGGCCGAGGCACACCGGGCAGGTGTGGGTGTTCGGGGCGGCGCCGAACTCGGTGGAGCAGCCGCAGAACATCTTCGAGGCGGTGTTGAGCTCGACGTGGACCTCCAGGCCGATCACCGGCTCGTACGCCTCGAGGGCGTCGGCGTAGGACAGGATCGGCTCGCTCATCGGGTGACCTCCGTCGTCGTGGCCGGGTCGGGGACGCGATTGAGCAGCGGGCCGCCCCAGCGGTCGGTCAGCGCCCGCTCCAGCGCCGCGCCGACCCGGTAGAGCCGGTCGTCGGCCCGGTGCGGTGCCATCACGTGGAACCCGATCGGCAACCCGTCGCCGGTCAGGCCGGTGGGGAAGGACCCGGCCGCATTGCCGGCCAGGTTCGTCGGGATCGTGCACAGGTCGTTGAGATACATCGCCATCGGGTCGTCGAGCCGCTCCCCCAGCCGGAACGCGGCCGTCGGGGTGGTCGGTGAGACGAGGACGTCCGCCCGGGCGAACGCGGCGGTGAAGTCCTGCTGCACCAGGGTGCGGACCTTCTGCGCGGATCCGTAGTAGGCGTCGCGGTAGCCGGCCGACAGGGCGTACGTGCCGATGATGATCCGCCGCTTCACCTCGGCGCCGAACCCGGCCTCCCGGGACAGCGCCATCACCTGTTCGGTGGAGCGAGTGCCGTCGTCGCCAACCCGCAGGCCGTAGCGCATCGCGTCGAAGCGGGCCAGGTTGGAGGAGGCCTCGCTGGGCAGGATGAGGTAGTACGCCGCGAGGGCGTACTCGAAGGTGGGACAGGAGACCTCGACCACCTCGGCACCCAGCTCCGCCAGCAGATCCACGGTGGCGCGGAAGTTCGCCTCGACCTCGGGTGCGTAGCCCTCGCCGCCGAGCTCGGTGACCACGCCGACCCGCAGGCCCCTGACGTCACCCGCGCGGGCGGCGGCCACCACCGGCGGCACCGGGGCGTCCAGCGAGGTCTGGTCCTTCGGATCGTGGCCGGCGATCACCTCGTGCAGCAGTGCCGTGTCGAGGACCGTACGGCCGCACGGGCCGGGCTGGTCGAGACTGGAGGCGAGCGCGATCTGACCGAACCGCGAGGTGCCGCCGTAGGTCGGCTTCACCCCCACGGTGCCGGTGAAGGCGGCCGGCTGACGGATCGAGCCACCGGTGTCGGTGCCGATCGCCAGCGGCGCCTCGAAGGCCGCCAGCGCCGCCGCCGAGCCACCGCCCGAGCCACCGGGCACCCGGGTGAAGTCCCAGGGGTTGTGGGTCGGCCCGTACGCGGAGTTCTCCGTGGATGAGCCCATCGCGAACTCGTCCATGTTGGTCTTGCCGAGGATCACCACGCCGGCGTCGAGCAGACGCTGGGTCACCGTGGCGTTGTACGGCGGGCGCCAGCCCTCGAGGATCTTCGAGCCGGCGGTCGTCGGCACGCCCTTCTGGGCGAGGACGTCCTTCAGGGCGAGCGGAACGCCGGCGAGCGGCCCCGGCCGCTCCCCCGCGGCGATCCGGGCATCGACGGCCGCGGCCTGGGCCAACGCACCCTCCTCGTCGACGCTGAGGAAGGCGTGCACCGCCCCGTCCACGGCGGCGATCCGATCCAGGTGCGCCCGGGTGACCTCGACGCTGGAGACCTCCCCGGTGGCGATCGCGCCGGCGAGATCGGCCGCACTCGTGGTGATCAGCGTGCTGGCGTCCATGCTCACTGCTCCTCTCCCAGGATCCGCGGGACCCGGAAACGGTCGTCCTCCCGGTCCGGGGCCATCGCCAGGACCTCGTCGACCGGCAGCGAGTCGTGCACCTCGTCGGCCCGGAAGACGTTCGTCATCGGGACCGGGTGGGAGGTGGGCGCGACGTCGTCGGTGGCCACGTCGGTCACCCGGGCGACCGCCTCGAGGATCACGTCCAGCTGGGGGGCCAGATGGGCCAGCTCCGCCGGGGAGAGGTCGATGCGGGCCAGCTGTGCCAGCCTCGCGACCTCGTCTTGGCTCAACGCCACGGTGCAACTCCTTGGGTCCGGGGATCTCATGTCCGCACCGCTCATCCTAGAGCCGACCACCGACAGCGCCCGCTCGGCGACCGCAGGAGGTGGTGGCGCGGACAGCGGAGTGGACCTCCGAAGCGTCAGCAGGGTGAACACTGTGTGACACGTTGCGTCCCGAACACCCCCGAGTTGCCGTGGTGGGCGACCCGGAGGGGAGAATGCTGCTGTGTTCCTGATGCGAGTGTCCATGCCCGACCGACCCGGTGCCCTCGGCGCCGTCGCCTCCGCCGTCGGCCTCGTCGGCTGCGACATCAAGGCGATCGAGATCGTGGAGAGCCGTGACGGCCACGGCATCGACGACTTCATGCTGGAGATCCCCACCGGCGTGCTGCCCGACACTGTGGTCAGCGCCTGTCAGGAGGTCAGCGGGGTCGAGGTGCTGTGGATCTCGCGACACTACGACGGCGGCACGCTGCAGAGCGACCTGGAGACGCTCGAGCAGATGACCCGCGACCCCGAGCATGCCGCCGAGGTCCTGGTCGACAGCGCGCCCAGCGTCTTCCACTGCCAGTGGAGCGTGCTCGTCGAGCGGGAGAGTGACGCCTCGGTCACGTACGCCACGCCGATGGCGCCGGACCTGGACAGCGCCGTGCTGGGACGGGTCGGGGACCTCGCCAAGGCCGGTTCGGCAGACATGCCGGCCGGCTGGGTGCCGGCCTGGAGCGACACCGCCCTCGCCTGGGCGCCGATCGGCACCGACCGCTCCATCCTGGTCGGACGGACCGGCGGGCCGGTCTGGCTGCCCTCCGAGATCGCCCGGCTGCGCCACCTCTCGGCCCTGGCCGACTGATCCGTGCCGGAGCTGCCGCTGCCGTACGGGGCGGGCTGGTTCACCGGATTCCTGGTGGCCCTGGTCTACGGCCTGGTGGGTGCCGTCGTGCCGGTGGCCAACGCCGAGGCGTACGCCGTCGCCGCGGGGGCTCTGCACCCGGCCGGTTCGGTCGCTGCGATCACCGGGCTGACCCTCGGCCAGGGCATCGGCAAGATGCTGATGTTCTGGGGGGTCCGCCGGGGCAAGGAACTGCCCTTCTTCCATCCCCGGCACCGGAGCGGGTCCGGGTCCGACGGCGCCGCCTCGGGCACTGGCGCCACGGGCGGCGACGTTCCGGCCCGCCGCGAGGCCGACCTGGGAACACTCCGCCGCTGGTGGTCGCGCACCGTCCGGGTGTCGCTGCGGCTGATCGGTGACACCCGGGCCGGGCTGCCGCTGGTCTTCGCGGCCGCCGTGATCGGCTTCCCGCCGCTCTATCCGGTGGTGCTGGTCGCCGGGGCCTCACCGATCCCGGCCTGGAGCTTCGGCATCATGATGTCGCTGGGTCGAGGACTGCGGTTCGCCCTGCTGGCCTGGGGTGGCACCGGCCTGGCCGGCCTGCTGGGGTAGGTCGACCGGGCGGGACGGTCAGAACAGCGCGCCCTTGCCGGTCATCATCCAGTAGAACAGCCACCAGGTGGCGACGACGGCGACCACCGCCAGGACGAAGCCCACCACCACGAGGACGCGCTGCCGGCGCTTGCGGCGGGTGCTGGGCACCAGCGACGGACCCCATTCCCCCAGCCGGGGGCGCACCCGCGCCGGGATGTCACCGTGCAGGTCGGGGTCGGAGAAGATACGTCGCGTCACATCATCAGCCTAGGGCCGCCAGCGCAAGGCAGCCGGTCAGCAGGTTCGATGCGGCGTGCAGTGACCAGCTCGGGACCAGCGAGCCGCCCGCGAGGTGCTCGTTGAGAAACCCCATCAGCGCGCCGACGGCACCGGTCAACACTCCGACAGCAATGCCCCAGCCAGCACCCACCGCGAGCCCGAACGGCACCACGTGCAGCAGGGCGAAAACGGCAGCTTGGATGGTGTCGGCGGGCCAGAAGCCGAGTCTGCTCGCGAGCCGCTTGAGCAGAAAACCTCGGAACAGTGATTCCTCGGCGAACGCCGTCTGCAGCAGGGCGTAGGCAATGACGCCCGGCGGGAGGCCTAGGCGACCGGCCTCACACCGTCCGGCCCCTCGTCCAGGAACCGCTGGAAGTCCTCAGCGGCCACGATCGGCCGGCCGAGCGCGCGGGCCTTCTCGGCCTTCGACCCGGCGCCCTCACCGACCACGACGTAGTCGGTCTTCTTCGACACCGACCCCGCCGCCTTGGCACCGCGGGCGACGATGGCCGCCTGGGCGTCGTCCCGGCTGTAGCCCGGCATCGCGCCGGTGACGACGACGGTCAATCCGGCCAGGGTCTGCGTCACCTCGGGCCCGGCTGCCGGCGCCGGCTCACCGTAGCTCCCCAGCACACAGCCGGCGCCCTGCCACTTGCGGATGATGTCGACCCGCCAGTCGGTGGCGAACCAGTCCCGGATCGCCGCGGCGATCGACGGCCCGATCCCCTCGACGGCCGCGAGCTGGTCGTCGGTGGCGTCCCGCAACGCCTCCACGGTCGGGAAGGCGGCGGCGATGTCGGGAGCGTTCCCCTTGCCGATGTGACGGATCGACAGCGCCACCAGGAACTTCGCCCACGGCCGGGTCTTCGCGGCCTCGAGGTTCGCCAGCAGCTTCTCGCCGTTGGCGGAGAGCAGCCGGTCGCCGGCCCCCGCGGCTCGTTCCTTCGGCTTGCTGGCGCGGGTGAAGAAGGTCGTCCGGGCCAGCTCGTCGGCGGTCAGCGCGAACAGGTCACCCTCGTCGGTGAGCAGGCCCGCGGCCAGCAGGGCGTCGGCCCCCTGCGCGCCCAGCACCTCGATGTCCAGCGCGTCGCGGGAGGCGAGGTGGAACAGCCGCTCCCGCAGCTGGGCCGGACAGGACCGCTGGTTGGGACAGCGGATGTCGGCGTCGCCGTCCTTCTCGTACGCCAGTGCGGTGCCGCACTCCGGGCAGTGCGTCGGCATCACGAAGGCCCGCTCGGTGCCGTCACGCAGTTCGGCGACCGGACCGACCACCTCGGGGATGACGTCGCCGGCCTTGCGCAGCACCACCGTGTCGCCGATCAGTACGCCCTTGCGGACCACCTCGGTGGCGTTGTGCAGGGTCGCCTGGGCGACCGTCGACCCGGCCACCACCACCGGGTCCATCACCGCGTACGGGGTGACCCGGCCGGTCCGGCCGACGTTGACCCGGATGTCGAGCAGTCTGGTGGTGACCTCCTCCGGTGGGTACTTGTACGCGATCGCCCAGCGCGGGGCCCGGGAGGTGAACCCGAGCCGGTCCTGCAGGGCCCGCTCGTCGACCTTCACCACCGTGCCGTCGATCTCGTGGACGAAGTCGTGGCGCCGCTGCGCCACCTCCTCGACGAATGCCCAGATCTCCTCCTTGGTGTCGACCACCCGGGAGAACTGGCTGACCGGCAGGCCGAAGTCGGCGAGCACCTCGTACGCGTGGGACTGGCGGGCCAGCTCCAGCCTGGTGCCGGGTTCGTCGGACGTGGCACCCCAGCCGTGGGCGGTGAAGCCGAGCCGGCGCGAGGCGGTGACGGCGGGATCCTTCTGCCGCAGGGACCCCGCCGCGCTGTTGCGCGGATTGGCGAACGGGGCCTTGCCCGCCGCCACCAGCTCCTCGTTGATCCGGCGGAACTGTGCCAGGGACAGATACACCTCGCCGCGGACCTCCAGCAGCGCGGGCACCGGATGGCCGGCACTGCTGACCAGGGTCCGCGGGATCGCCGCGATCCGCCGGACGTTCGCCGTGACGTCCTCGCCGACCCGCCCGTCGCCGCGAGTGGCCGCCCGGGCCAGCGCGCCGTTCTCGTAGACCAGGTCCACCGCCAGACCGTCGATCTTCAGCTCGCAGACGAAGGCCCCCGCCCCGGGCCGTTCGCCCAGCCGGTCGATCGTACGATCCACCCAGCCGAACAGCTCCTGCTGGCTGAAGACGTTGTCCAGGCTGGTCATCGGCTGCGGGTGCACCACCGGCGCGAAGGTCGCCGACGGCACCGCACCGACCTGCTGGGTCGGTGAATCAGGGGTGCGCAGCTGCGGGTAGCGGTCCTCCAGCGCCTCCAGCTCGCGCATCAACGCGTCGAACTCCCCGTCCGAGATGGTCGGCGCATCCAGCACGTAGTAGCGGTGCCGATGCTCGACGATCTCGGCGGCCAGGACGTCGTGGCGCTCGCAGATCTCCTCGTCGGGGGCTACCGCGGGGTCGGGCGCGTCCGCGTCGGTGGTCGCTGCGGGATCCGGGCGCTGTTCGGTCACGGGCCCAATGTAGTGGCCCACACCGACAGCCCGGCGGAGCGGAACGGCCAGGTCAGCGAGCCAATTCCTCGCCGACGATCGCCGCCGCCGAGCCGAGCCGACGCAGCAGCACGGTCGCCGGACGCTCGGTCCATCCGGCCAGACCACATGCCGGGGTCAGCACGAGACGCTCGGCGACCACCGGCCCGAGTTCCAGGGGCTGCAGCACCCGCAGCGCCCGCCGGGCCAGCGCATCGACGGTCGGGAGCGCGTCGGCGACCGCGGTGGGTGCCACGCCGAGGTGCAGCGCCCGGCCGCCCTCGAGCAGGCCAGCGATCGCGTCGAGGTCGGTCGCCGTCAGGGTGTCGACGTCCACCCCCACCCCGCCGATCCCGGCCGCGACCAGGTCGTCGATCCCGATCGAGGAGGAGCAGGAGTGCACCAGGGTCCGGGCCGGGTCGAGGCCGCCCGCCACCACCCGGTCCACCAACGGACGGAGGTGGCCGATCACCTCCTGCCCACCCCAGGCCGGCAGCCGCCGCAGCCCGGACGCCGTCCGGACCGCACCCGACCGGATCGCCCCGAGCAGCGGCTCATCCCACTGCAGGCCGATCACCGCGCCCGGCACCCGGCGAGCCACATCGCGGACCAGTCCGGCCGACGCCTCCGCCAGCGCATCACGCAGATCACGGGTGGCACCGGGATCGCCGAGCGCGGCACCACCGCGCGGCAGTTCCACGCTCGCGGCCAGCGTCAGTGGTCCGGTGAGGGTGACCCGCAGCGCCCCCGCGAAGCCCTGGGCCTGTTCCTCGAGGATGTCGAGGTCGTCGCGCAGGGTGGCGTGGGCCCGCCGCTGCAGCAGCGACCGTCCCTCGGTCAGCCGCCAGCCGCTCGGTTGCAGGTCGGCGCCCACCTCGGCCAGGGCCCCCAGGGCGCGCCCGATCATGTCGCTGCCGGGTCCGCGGGCGGGCAGCTCGGGCAGGTAGGCACCGTCGGGCAGCTCCCCCAGGGTGAGCCGGACGGCCGCGGCGGCGTCCTGCCCCGGCCAGGACCCGACCCCGCTGTGGCGGACGGTCATGCTGCGCCCCATCTCATCCGGCGGCCCGCCGGCCGGTGGCGTCGATGGTGGCCGAGCCGACCACCCGGTCCCCGTCGTAGAGCACCACGGCCTGGCCGGGTGCGATGCCGTATGCCGGCGCCGCCAACGTCACCACCACCCCGGCCGGATCGGCGACCACCGTGCAGTCCAGCTGGTCGCCGTGGGCCCGCACCTGCGCCCGCGCGGACCAGTCGCCGAGTCGGGCGGGACCGGCCCAGCTGGGACGGATCGCGGTGATGGTGTCCACGGCCAGGGCCTCGTGCGGGCCCACGGTGACCCGGTTGGCCACCGGGCTGATGCCGAGCACGTAGCGCGGCTGCCCGTCGTCGGCGGGCATCCCCAGGTGCAGGCCGCGGCGCTGGCCGACGGTGAACCGGTGCGCGCCGTGATGGTGGCCGACGACGGTGCCGTCGAGGTCGACGATCTCTCCCTCGGCGGTCCCGAGCTCACGGTCGAGGAACGCGCCGGTGTCGCCGTCGGGGATGAAGCAGATGTCGTGCGAGTCGGGCTTGCGGGCGACCGCCAGTCCCCGCTCGGCCGCCTCGGCGCGCACCGCGGTCTTGTACGAGTCGCCGAGCGGGAACAGCGAGTGGGCGAGCTGGTCGGCGTCCAGCACGCCGAGGACGTACGACTGGTCCTTGGTCGGGTCGACCGCCCGGTGCAGGGCGGGGCCGTGCGGTCCGTCGAGCAGCCGGGCGTAGTGACCGGTGGCGACCGCGTCGAAGCCGAGGGCCAGGCCGCGGGCCAGCACCGCCGAGAACTTGATCGACTCGTTGCAGCGCAGACACGGGTTCGGCGTACGGCCGGCACGGTACTCGGCGAGGAAGTCCTCGACCACGTCGGAGCGGAACTCCGCCGAGAGGTCCCAGACGTAGAACGGGATCCCCAGCACGTCGGCGGCACGCCGGGCGTCATGGGCGTCCTCCAGTGAGCAGCAGCCGCGGGCGCCGCTGCGGAAGGACTGCGGATTGCGGGACAGGGCGAGGTGGACGCCGGTGACGTCGTGGCCGGCGTCGACCATCCGCGCCGCGGCCACCGCCGAGTCGACCCCCCCGGACATCGCCGCCAGGACCTTCATCGCCGCACTCCTCCCGTCGGTCCACGCTCGATCCGTGGTTCCACGGTCAATGCCCGTCGATGGTAGCTCCGCCGCCCAGGGCCCGGCGCGCCCTGGCCAGGGCCTCCGGCAGGGCGGCCAGCAGGGCGGCCACGTCCTCCTCGCCGGTGCCGGCACCGAAGGAGAACCGCAGGCAGGACCGGGCCACCGCCTCGGGCAGCCCCATCGCCAGCAGGACGTGGCTGGTGCTGCTCACCCCCGCACTGCAGGCCGAGCCGACCGAGGCGTCGATGCCGGCGGCGTCCAGCAACAGCAGCAGGTCGTCGGCCTCGCACCCGTCGAAGGCGACGGTGAGGACGGCCGGGCTGGCGGTCGCCGGCAGCAGCGGCCGGACCCCGGGCAGCCGGCCCAGTCCGGCCAACAGCCGGGCCCGGAGGAGCCGCCACCGCTCGGCGCGGCCGGCCAACTCGGCGGCCGCCTCGGCCGCGGCGGCCGCGAAGCCCACCGCCAGCACCGGCGCCAGGGTGCCGGAGCGTACGCCGCGCTCCTGGCCGCCGCCGTGGACGATCGGCGCCGGGGACACCCTGCGGCGGACCAGCAGCGCGCCGATCCCGATCGGTCCGCCCACCTTGTGGGCCGAGATCGACGCCAGGTCGAGGCCGCTGGCGGCGAAGTCGAACGGGACGTGCCCGAAGGCCTGGACGGCGTCGGAGTGCGACCAGGCACCCGCGGAGCGGCACGCCTCGGCCAGCACCTCGACCGGCTGGATCGCGCCGGTCTCGTTGTTCACCGCCATCAGTGAGCCGACCGCGGTGGTCCGGCCGGGCTCCCCGGCCAGGGCGGCCCGGACGGCCTGCGGGTCCACCACCCCGTCGGCCCGGACCGGCAGCCTGACGACGTCGGCGCCGTCACGCTGCAGCGCGGGAACCAGGTCGTGCAGCGCATGGTGCTCGATCGCACTGATCACCACCCGGGGACGGCCCACGGGTTCGCCGGGCCCGGCGGTCCGACGGGCGATCCACGAGCCGTGCACGGCCAGATTGTCGGCCTCGGTCCCACCGGAGGTGAACACCACCTCCATCGGGTGCGCCCCCACAGCGGCGGCGAGTTCCTCCCGGGCCTCCTCCAGCACCCTGCGCGCCGCGCGACCACTGGTGTGCAGACTGGACGCGTTGCCGACCAGCGCCAGGTGCTCGCTCATCGCCCGTGCGGCGCCCGCGGTGAGCGGGCTGGTGGCCGCATGGTCGAGATAGGCACGCGGGTGCGTCGCTGTTCGGATCCCGGGAATCACCTCTGTACGGTATCCTTGCCTGGCGTTTGTTCGGCCCCGTTCCGTGGTGGCCCGTGGAACGGAGGTCCTGCAGGTAGCGTCGACGGCCGACAGCACTGCAGACTACCCGGGTCGACGTACGCCCCGGAGCCAACCCCCATCCGACCAGAAGGACGTTCTCCATGAGTGGCGTCACGCTCACCGCCCCGATCGACTCCAGCGTGCTCGGTGCACGCCTGCTCGCCGGCGGTGCCCGCTTCAGCCTGTGGGCGCCCCGCGCCACCCGGGTCGAACTGGCGCTCGTGGCCCCCGACCGCTCGCAGAAGAACCACGACATGGAGATGGGCAAGGACGGGGTGTGGACCGTCTTCGCCCCCGGCGTCATCGCCGGCCAGCAGTACGGCTACCGGGTGCACGGGGACTGGTCCCCGCAGACGGGTGAGCGGTTCAACCCCGCCAAGCTGCTGCTCGACCCGTACGCCCGGGCGATCACCGGTGGCGTGGACTACTCCGGGCCGATCCTCGACCACACCGCGGAATCGGACTACCTGCCCGATCCGATGGACTCCTTCGCCTCGGTGCCGCTCAGCGTGGTGGTGGCCGACACCCCGCCGCCCACGCCGATCGCCCGGCGCCGGACGATGGCCGAGTCGGTGATCTACGAGGCCCACGTCAAGGGGCTGACCCACCTGCATCCGGCCGTCCCGGAGCACCTGCGCGGGACCTACGGCGGCATCGCCTACCCCGCGGTGATCCAACACCTGGTGGACGCCGGAGTGACGGCGCTGGAGCTGATGCCGGTGCACCACTTCGTGTCCGAGCCGTTCATCATCGGTCGGGGCCTGTCGAACTACTGGGGTTACAACACCCTGGGCTACTTCGCCCCGCACGCTGCCTACTGTTCGGTGGGCACCCGCGGTGAGCAGGTCGCCGAGTTCAAGGCGATGGTCAGCGCGCTACACGAGGCCGGGATCGAGGTCATCCTCGACGTGGTCTACAACCACACCGGTGAGGGCGGCCACGAGGGCCCGACGCTGGCCTGGCGCGGTATCGACCACGGCGCCTACTACCGGCTGACCTCCGACATGCACAACGACTACGACGTCACCGGCTGCGGCAACTCCGTCGACACCTCCCAGCCCGGCGTGCTGCAGATGACCATGGACTCGCTGCGCTACTGGGTGACCGAGATGGGCGTCGACGGCTTCCGGTTCGACCTCGCCACCGAGCTGATCCGCAACGAGAAGCACTACGTCGCCCAGGACCACCCGTTCAAGAAGCTCGTCGCCGCCGACCCGGTGCTGCGCGACATCAAAATGATCGCCGAGCCGTGGGACATGGGTCCGTACGGCTACCAGGTCGGCGCCTGGGGGCCGGGGTGGAGCGAGTGGAACGACCGTTTCCGCGGCCACACCCGCGACTTCTGGCGGGGTGCGGTGCACGGGGTGCAGGAGCTGGCGACCCGGCTGTCCGGCTCCGGTGAACTGTTCCAGCACTCCGGTCGCCGGCCGGAGGCCTCGGTCAACTTCGTCACCGCCCACGACGGTTTCACCATGCGCGACCTGGTGACGTACGACGTCAAGCACAACAACGCCAACGGCGAGGCGAACCGGGACGGTTCGGACGACAATCGGTCCTGGAACTGCGGCGTCGAGGGCGAGACCGAGGATCCGGAGATCGTCGAGCTGCGCCACCGGCAGGTGCGCAACATGATGGCGACCCTGCTGGTCTCCACCGGGGTGCCGATGATCACCGCCGGCGACGAGATCGGCCGGACCCAGCTGGGCAACAACAACGCGTACTGCCAGGACTCCCCCATCTCCTGGGTGCACTGGGACACCGCGGACTCCTGGGCCGACGTACTCGAGGTGACCCGGACCTTCACCCGGCTGCGCGCCGAGCACCCGGTGCTGCGCCCGCAGGACTGGCGCAACGGCGAGTTCGTGGTGGACGCCGCCGGCAGTGAGCTCGGCCGCAAGAACCTCGCCTGGTTCGACGGCGAGGACATCGAGATGGACAACGAGGACTGGCGCGACGGCACCCGACGCACCCTGGGGATGTACGTCTCCGACCTCCACGAGGGCTTCCTGATCTGGGTGCACGGTGGCGACCAGCCCGAGGATGTGCCGCTCCCGGGCGGCCCGTGGGCGTTGAGCTACCAGGTGGTCGCCCACACCGGGCTGGCCGACGAGTTGCCCACCGGCACACTGCCCGCCGACACCCGGCTGCAGCTGCCGGCCCGCTCGGTGGTCGTGCTCCAGGTGGAGCTGCCCGACCGACAGGTGCCCGCCGCGGCGCCGGCCGGCGCGGCCTCCACCCCGGCCGCACCGGCCGAATCGGGCCCGGACAAGCCCGGCGAGGAGACCGAAGGCACCGGGGACCCGGCAGGATCCGAGCAGTCCGGCGCCGAGGCGCTCGGCGCCGGAGTCTGAACCGCCCGCTCACCCGGGTCCGGGTGAGCGGGCGGTATCTCTGTCAGGCGGTGCCGCTGTCGGTCTGTCGATGCGTCAGTCCGTCGACACCGTGGCCAGGCCCATCTCGGCGATGGTGGCCAGACCGTCCCGCTTGGGCACGACCCGGCAGGTCACCCCGACCGATCCGGCGGACTCCAGCGGGATGACGGCGGAGTAGCGCACCCCGCCGTCGACCCGGTCACCGGCGACGGCCGGGTGGATGACGATCTCGTGCAACTCGTCGTCGTCGTCCACCGAGCCCAGCACCATCTGCACCTCGACGTCGTCGGGGGTCAGCTCGCCGAGACGGACGACGGCGGACAGGGTCAGCTCGGAGCCCAGTGCGCGCGACCCGGCGTCCAGCCCCTCGACCCGGGAGACGTTGACCTGCGGCCAGGCGGTGCGGATCCGCTGCTTCCAGGCGGCGGTCTCGGCGGCGTTGTCGTTCTCGGCCATCCGCGCCGAGGACCGGGCGGTGGGCAGGTACATCGTCTCGGTGTACTCGCGGACCATCCGGGAGGCAAGGATCTTCGGGGTCAGGCCGGACATGATGTCGCGGATCATGGTGATCCACGCCGTCGGCAGGCCGTTGGCGTCGCGGGTGTAGAACCGCGGGATGATCTCGTTCTCGATGATCTCGTACAGCGCCGCGGCCTCCTGGGCGTCACGCTGGTCGGCGCTGACGACGTTCTCGGCCGAGGGGATCTCCCAGCCGAACTTCGGGTCGTACCACTCGTCCCACCAGCCGTCCCGGACCGACAGGTTCGCGGCACCGTTCATCGCGGCCTTCATCCCGGAGGTGCCGCAGGCCTCCTGCGGGCGCAGCGGGTTGTTGATCCACACATCGCAGCCCGGGTAGAGCGGCCGGGCCAGCGACATGTCGTAGTCGGGCAGGAAGACCAGCCGCTCCCGGACGTCCTCGGCGTCGGCGAAGCGGACCATCTGCTGGATCAGTCCCTTGCCGATGTTGTCCGCCGGGTGGGCCTTGCCCGCGATGACGATCTGGATCGGCCGCTCGGGATCGTTGAGCAGCTTCTTCAGCCGCTCCGGGTCGCGCAGCATCAGCGTCAGCCGCTTGTAGGACGCCGCCCGGCGGGCGAAGCCGAAGGTGAGGACGTTCGGATCGAGCGCCCGCTCGACCCACTCGGTGTTGCCCGACAGACCGCGCGCCTTCAGCGAGGCGGCGAGGCGCTCGCGGGCCATCCGGACCAGGCCACCGCGCATCCGCTGCTTCAGCGACCAGATGGTGGTGTCGTCCACCCGGTCCAGCGCCGACCAGTCGTAACCGTCGATCACGGTGTCGCTGTCGGAGGTGGGGGTGGCCATCAACTCGAGCAGGTCGGGGTGGATCCAGGTCTTGTGATGCACGCCGTTGGTGACCGAGCCGATCGGCACCTCGGAGACGTCGAAGGAGGGCCACAGGCCCTGGAACATCTGCCGCGACACCTCGCCGTGCAGCTGCGACACGCCGTTGGCACGCTGGCCGAGCCGGAAGCCGAGCACGGCCATGTTGAACACCCCGCGGTCACCGCCGACGTAGTCCTCGGTGCCGAAGGTCATGATCCGGTCCAGCGGCAGCGGGGCGAAGGTGCGGAACTGGTCGGCGACCAGGTCCCGCGGGAACCGGTCGATGCCGGCCGGGACGGGGGTGTGGGTGGTGAACAGGGAGCCGGCGCGGGTGCGCTCGACCGCGGTGTCGAAGTCGATGCCGTCGTTCATGTACTCGCGGATCCGCTCCAGGCCGAGGAAGCCGGCGTGGCCCTCGTTCGCGTGGTAGACGGTGGGGGTCGGGTCCCCGGTGATCCGACAGTACTCGCGCAGCGCCCGGACACCGCCGATACCCAGCAGCACCTCCTGGGCGAGGCGGTGGTCGACCCCGCCGCCGTACAGCCGGTCGGTGACGGCCTGGGCAGCCTCGGAGTTGCCGTCGACGACGGAGTCCAGCATCAGCAGCGGCACCCGGCCGACCTGCGCGACCCAGATCTGGGCGCGGAAGGTCTCCTGGCGCAGCGGGACCTCCACCGTGACCGGCTGGCCCTGCTCGTCGTGCAGCAGGGTCAGCGGCAGGTCCAGCGGGGCGAGCATCGGGTAGCGCTCCTGCTGCCATCCCTGGGCGTCGAGCGACTGCCGGAAGTAGCCGTGCCGATAGAACAGGCCGACGCCGATGATAGGGATGCCGGAGTCCGAGGCGGCCTTCAGGTGGTCGCCGGCCAGGATGCCGAGACCGCCGGAGTACTGCGGCAGGACCTCGGCGACGCCGAACTCGGCGGAGAAGTAGGCGATCCGCTGCGGAGCGCCCTCGTGCTGGGCGGCGAATGCCTGGTACCAGCGGTCGACGGTGAGGTAGTCCTTGAGGTCACGTCGCGCGTACTCGACCTGACGGGCGAACCGGGTGTCCGCCGCCAGCGCGGCGAGACGCTTCGCATCGATGCGGGAGAGGAGCTTGCGCGGGTCCTGCCCGGTGGCTTCCCAGAGCGCCGGATCCATCGCGCGGAAGAGTTCCTTGGTGGGTTCGTTCCAGTACCAGCAGAGGTTACGGGCCAGGTCCTCGAGCGGCTTCAGCGGCTCGGGGAGTACGGGATGAACGGTGAAACGTCGAATAGCTCGCACGGGCCAAACCCTACCGACGGCACACCCACCGGATCGAGCCCCGTGTCGCACGCCACAGCAGTCCGCGCGCCGGACGTCACCCCGCCGACGACACGGTCGGCAGCTGCGGATTGTGCCTGTGCCGGGGACTCCGTCCCCGCTAGGTTGGACCCGTGACCCCGCAGCAGCCTTCCGACGAGTCCAGCACCCCGACCCCGCCCGCCGTGGATGCCAACGGCACCACGCGCAAGACGACCGCCAAGAAGTCGACCTCCAAGCGCGCCACGACCAAGAAGTCGGGTACGACGAAGTCCACCGCGGCGAAGAAGTCCTCGGCGTCGGCCGCCCGGCCCACGTCCGAGGCCAAGCCCACCCGCACCGCCCGGCCCACCACGCCGGCCGCCCCCACGGCTGCCACCACGGTCCTCACGGCCGAGCCGACTGCCGCTGCCACCCCGGCGCCCGCGGCCGCGCGGTTCCCGGCCGTGCACACCGCCGAGGCGTTCTCCCGGGACCTGCCGGCACCCCCGTCGCCGCGGACCGAGCTGCCGGCGGTCGAGCCGGGAGCCCCGGCGATCGGCGCCCGGATCGGCCGGATCCCGGTGACCGACGTCTCGCCGGTGATCGCCGGCGGCGCCTACCCGGCCAAGGCTGCGGTCGGGGAGTCGTTCCCGGTCCGGGCGACGATCTGGCGCGAGGGCCACGACACGGTCAACGCGTCGGTGATCGCGGTCGGCCCCGAGGGCCAGGAGATCCGCACCGACATGTCCCCGTGGGGCACGCCGGGCCTGGACGGCTGGGAGGCCTGGATCAGCCTGCCGACCGAGGGTGCCTGGCGGTTCCGGGTCGAGGGCTGGGACGACCCCTGGGGCACCTGGTTGCACAACGCCGAGATCAAGCTGACCAAGAGCATCGACGTGGAGCTGGTCTGCGCCGAGGGGCGGCTGCTGCTGGAGGGTGCCGCGTTGCGCGCCGAGCAGGCGGGCCGGCGCGGCGACGCTGCCATCCTGCGCGGCGCGGCGATCGCGTTGCTCGCCGAGCGCCCCGCCGACGAGCTGATCGAGCTGATCGAGAGCAGCGGGGTACGCCGCGCGATGCGGTCCCACGGCCCGCGTCTGCTGATCTCCCCCTCCCCCGAGTACCCGGTGTTCGTCGATCGCCAGCGGGCGCTGTTCTCCTCCTGGTACGAGTTCTTCCCGCGGTCCCAGGGCGCCTACCAGGATGCCGACGGCTGGCACTCCGGCACCCTGGAGACCTCGACGGCGCGGCTGGAGGACATCGCGGCGATGGGCTTCGACGTGGTCTACCTGCCGCCGATCCACCCGGTCGGCACCTCCTTCCGCAAGGGCCGCAACAACACCCTCACCCCGGAGCCCGGCGATCCCGGGTCGGTCTGGGCGGTCGGCTCACCGGCCGGCGGCCACGACGCCATCCACCCCGACCTGGGCACCTTCGAGGACTTCGACCGGTTCGTCGCCCGGGCCCGTGAGCTCGGCCTCGAGGTGGCCCTCGACCTGGCGCTGCAGGCCTCGCCCGACCACCCGTGGGTCAGCACGCACCCGGAGTGGTTCACCGAGCGGGTCGACGGCACCATCGCGTACGCCGAGAACCCGCCGAAGAAGTACCAGGACATCTACCCGATCAACTTCGACCGCGATCCGGAGGGGATCTACGCCGAGGTGCTGCGGATCGTCCGACTGTGGATCTCGCACGGGGTGACGATCTTCCGGGTCGACAACCCGCACACCAAGCCGATCAACTTCTGGGCCTGGCTGCTGGCGGAGGTCCGCCGGACCGATCCCGGGGTGATCTTCCTCGCCGAGGCGTTCACCCGCCCGGCGATGCTGCAGACCCTCGGGCGGATCGGTTTCCACCAGAGCTACACCTACTTCACCTGGCGGACGGAACGCTGGGAGATCGAGGAGTACGTCAACGAGCTGGCGTACGAGACCTCCGCCTGGGTGCGGCCGAACTTCTTCGTCAACACCCCCGACATCCTGCACGCCTACCTGCAGTACGGCGGGCCGGCAGCGTTCACCATCCGGGCGGTGCTGGCCGCGACCAGCTCGCCCAGCTGGGGGATGTACTCCGGCTACGAGCTCTTCGAGCACGAGGCCGTCCGGCCCGGCTCCGAGGAGTACCTGAACTCGGAGAAGTACGAGTACCGGCCGCGCGACTACGACCAGCAGCCCAACCTGAAGATGCTGATCGGCAAGCTCAACGGGGCCCGCCGGGCCCATCCGGCGCTGCAGCAGCTGCGCAACGTACGCTTCCAGAACTCGGAGAACCCGGAGGTGATCGCCTACATCAAGGCCACCGACACCCCGGAGGGTCAGGACGCGGTCATCGTCGCGATCAACCTCGACTCGCAGCACACCCAGGAGTCGACGATCCACCTCGACATGGGGGTCTTCGGACTGTCCGAGGGCGACAAGCTGCGGGTGCGTGACGAGCTGACCGGCCAGGAGTACGACTGGGGCGCCCACGACTTCGTCCGGCTCACCCCCCAGCAGCCGGCCCATCTGCTGGCGGTGATCTCGGCCGAGCCGCGCCGCGACTGACAGCCCGACAGCCCACCATGACGGCGGCGGCCGACACGCAGTGGTTCCGTACCGCTGTGTTCTACGAGGTGATGATCCGGAATTTCTCCGACTCCGACCAGGACGGGATCGGTGATCTGGCCGGACTCGCGGAGCGCCTCGACTACCTCCAGTGGCTGGGGGTCGACTGCCTGTGGCTGCCGCCGTTCTTCCCGTCGCCGCTGGCCGACGGCGGGTACGACATCCAGGACTACCGCGACGTGATGCCGGAGCTCGGCACCCTGGAGGACTTCCGCGGCTTCATCGCGAGAGCCCATGAGCGGGGCATCCGGATCATCATCGACTTCGTGATGAACCACACTTCCGCCGCCCACCCGTGGTTCCAGGAGTCCCGCCGCGACCCGGACGGCCCGTACGGCGACTACTACGTCTGGCGCGACGAGCCGGAGGAGTATCTCGACGCCCGGATCATCTTCGTCGACACCGAGGAGTCCAACTGGAGCTACGACGAGGTGCGCGGACAGTACTTCTGGCACCGGTTCTACAGCCACCAGCCGGACCTCAACTACGAGAACCCCCGGGTGCTCGACGAGATGCTCTCCGCGCTGCGGTTCTGGGCCGACCTGGGCATCGACGGGTTCCGGCTCGACGCGGTGCCCTACCTGGTCGAGACCGACGGCACCGACTGCGAGAACCTGCCCGGCACCCACACCATCCTCAAGGCGGTCCGCAAGGAGCTGGACGACCACTACCCGGGGACGCTACTGCTGTGCGAGGCGAACCAGTGGCCGCACGACGTGGTCGAGTACTTCGGCGACGGGGACGAGTGCCAGATGGCCTTCCACTTCCCGGTGATGCCCCGGCTGTTCATGGGCCTGCGGCAGGCCGACCGGACCTGCATCTCCGACATCCTCGCCGATACCCCGGCCATCCCGGCGGGCTGCCAGTGGGGCACCTTCCTGCGCAACCACGACGAGCTCACCCTCGAGATGGTCTCCGCCGAGGACCGCGAGTACATGTGGGCCGAGTACGCCCCCGACCCGCGGATGCGCTGCAACATCGGCATCCGGCGCCGGCTGGCGCCGCTGGTCGACGGTGACCACGCCCGGGTCCGGCTGCTGCACGCCCTGCTGCTGGCGCTGCCCGGCTCCCCCTGCCTCTACTACGGCGACGAGATCGGCATGGGCGACAACATCTGGCTGCACGACCGCGACGGGGTACGGACCCCGATGCAGTGGCGGGACGCCCCCGGCGCAGGCTTCTCGACCGCGGCGGAGGCCGAGCTCTACCTGCCGCTGATCGTCGACCCCGAGTACGACCGGTCGATGGTCAACGTCGAGGCCCAGATGATGGATCCCGGCTCACTGCTGCAGTGGGTGCGCGCGATGCTGGTGATCCGGCGCGCCCACCCGGTGTTCGGCACCGGCGACTTCACCGACCTGGGCGGGGAGAACACCGCGGTCTTCGCCTTCCTGCGCCACGACGACAGCGAGACGGTGCTGTGCCTGAACAACCTCTCCGCCGAACCGCAGCAGGTCACCCTCGACCTGTCCGCCTTCCGGGGGCGTACGCCGCGACGGCTGGCCCGCGACGAGTTCCACCCGCCGATCGGCGCGGAGCCCTACACCCTGCAGCTGCCCGGTCACGGCTTCTCCTGGCTGGTGCTGGAGGAGGCCGCCACGGTGATGTCGCCGGGAACACATCCGGAACCGGCCGCGGGGCCGGCGCACCGCGCCGATGATGAGGGGACCCCGGGATGGGCCGAGGCGGGCCGGCCACGGACCCACCGGGCCCACGACGGGCGCAGCGTCGAGGAGGTGGGACGTGGCCGAGGAGTTCGCTGAGCTCGCCGTCCGGGTGCTGGCCGGGTCGCGGTGGTTCGCCGGGAAGGGCCGGCCGCTGCGGCTGGTCCGGGTCGTCCCACTGCCGTGGACCGTGCACCGGGCCGATCCTGCGCCCGGTGGTCTGGCCGGGGTCCGGGCGGTGCTGGTGACCGTCGCGCACGACGACGTCCACCCGGTCGCCACGCACACCTACCAGTTCCTGCTCGCCGTCCGTCGTCCCGGTCCGGCCGTCCCGCCGGGGTGGTACGGCCGCTGTCGCGACGCGTCGGTGACCGGCACGACCGAGGTGGTCGAGGTCGCCGACGCCACCCGCGACGCCGAGGCGATGACGGCCGTACTGACCGCGCTCGGCACACCTCCCGACCCGCACCCGGCCAGCGCGGGAGCGATCCACCACCACCTGCTGGTCCCACTGCCCGACGCCGACCTCACCCCGCGGCCGTTCACCGGCGAGCAGTCCAACAGCTCGGTCTTCTACGGCGACGCGCTGATCCTCAAGGTCTTCCGCCGCCTGGAGATCGGCCACAACCTCGACATCGCCGTGCACGAGGCGCTGGGCCACGAGGCCGCCGGCGGCACCGCGGTGCTGTACGGCTGGTCCGAGGCCCGGTGGAGCGACGGCACCGAGGTGCTCGGCGCTGACCTGGCGATGCTCACCGAGCGCTTCCGCGACGCCCGCGACGGCTGGCAGCTCGCCCTCGACGCCTGCGCGGCCGGGGAGGACTTCGCGGGCGAGGCCGAGGCACTGGGACGTACGCTGCGGCTGGTCCACGACGGCCTGGCCCGACGGTTCCCGACCGTGGAGCTGGCCGGGGGGACGGTCGCCACCGCGATGGCCGCACGTCTCGACACCGCGGAGCGGGCCGCCCCGGCACTGACACCGTACGCCCCCGCCCTGCGGGCTGCCTTCGCCGCCCTGGCCGGCCGGACCGTCCCCGCCCAGCACGTGCATGGCGACTTCCACCTCGGCCAGGTGCTCCGGACGCCGGACGGCTGGCGGGTGATCGACTTCGAGGGGGAGCCGCTGAAGACGCTGGCCGAGCGGTGGGCGCCGGACTCCCCCTGGCGCGACGTCGCCGGCATGCTCCGTTCCTTCGACTACGCCGCCGCGGCCCGCCGACCCGGCGAGGCCACCGACCGGGCCCCGGCGCTGGCCTGTCGGCAACGATGCCGTACCGGTTTCCTGTCCGGCTACTGCTCCGGCCCCCCGACCGCGTCCGATCTGGCAGTCTTGCGGGCGTACGAAGCGGACAAGGCCGTCTACGAAGTCGTCTACGAGGTCCGCAACCGTCCCGACTGGGTGGCAATCCCACTCGCGGCGGTTGCTGAGCTCGCCTCACCGTCGTCCGACCCGAGCGGCGGGCAGTCACCGAACCCTGAGGAGAAGTAGGTCATGCACGATTACTTTGGAGGGCTGACGGGGTGGGACCTGGAGGGGTTCCATCAGGGCGGCGACACCGAGGTGTGGCGCCGCCTCGGAGCCCACCTCTGCACCGTCGAGGACGACGAGCGCGGCACGCTGCACGGCACCCGGTTCGCCGTCTGGGCGCCGAACGCGCAGGAGGTCCAGCTCATCGGTGACTGGAACCACTGGCAGGCCGGCGCGAACACGATGAAGCTGATCCCCGGGTCCGGCTGCTGGGGTGCCTTCGTGGAGGGCATCGGGGAGGGTGCGCTGTACAAGTTCCGGATCCTCGGTGCCGACGGCCAGTGGCACGAGAAGGCCGATCCGATGGCCCGCAAGGCCGAGGGCCCGCCGAACACCGCCTCCATCGTCACGGTCGACAACTACCCCTGGCACGACCAGGGCTGGATGGAACACCGGCCGGCGACCGAGCTGTGGCGCTCCCCGATGAGCGTCTACGAGGTGCACCTCGGCTCCTGGAAGCCCGGCAAGACGTACCAGGAGCTGGCGGAGGACCTGGTCGAGTACGTCAAGTGGCAGGGCTTCACCCACGTCGAGTTCATGCCCGTCGCCCAGCACCCGTTCTCCGGATCGTGGGGCTACCAGGTCACCGGCTACTTCGCCCCGATGTCGAAGTTCGGCACCCCCGACGACCTGCGCTTCCTGATCGACCGGCTGCACCAGGCCGGCATCGGCGTGATCATGGACTGGGTGCCCGGCCACTTCCCCAAGGACGAGTGGGCGCTGGGCCGGTTCGACGGCACCGCGCTCTACGAGCACGCCGACCCGCGGCTGGGCGAGCACCCCGACTGGGGCACCTACATCTTCAACTTCGGCCGCAACGAGGTGAAGAGCTTCCTGGTCTCCAACGCCCTCTACTGGCTGAGCGAGTTCCACGTCGACGGCCTGCGCGTCGACGCGGTCGCCTCGATGCTCTACCTGGACTACTCCCGCGAGGACGGGCAGTGGGTGCCCAACCAGTACGGCGGCAACGAGAACCTCGACGCGATCGACTTCCTGCGCTACGTCAACCGGCATCTGTACGAGCGTCAGCCCGGCTGCGTGATGATCGCCGAGGAGTCGACCTCCTTCCCGGGGATCACCAAGCCGGTCGACCAGGGCGGTCTGGGCTTCGGGTTCAAGTGGAACATGGGCTGGATGAACGACACCCTGCGCTACATCGAGCACGAGCCGATCCATCGCCAGTACCACCACAACAACATGACCTTCGCGATGGTCTACCAGTACTCGGAGAATTTCGTCCTGCCGATCAGCCACGACGAGGTGGTGCACGGCAAGGGCTCGATGTTCGGCAAGATCCCGGGCGACGACTGGCAGAAGTTCGCCACCCTACGCGCCTACTACTCCTTCATGTGGGCCCACCCCGGCAAGCAGCTGATCTTCCAGGGCTGCGAGATCGGCCAGCGCAGCGAGTTCAACGACAAGCAGGGTGTCGACTGGCTGGCCCAGCCGCATTGGGGCCACCACGGCCTGCAGCAGCTGATCAAGGACCTCAACGCCGCCTACCAGGCCACCCCGGCACTGTGGGAACTCGACCAGGACCCGGCCGGCTTCCGCTGGATCAACGCCGACGACGCGTCGGCCAACGTATTCAGCTTCCTCCGGTTCGATCGCGGCGGGAACGCCCTGGCGGCGGTGATCAACTTCTCGCCGGTGCCGCACACCAACTACCGGATCGGGCTGCCGCTGCCGGGGGCCTGGACCGAGGTGCTCAACACCGACGCCCCGGCGTACGACGGGACCGGGGAATGGGGCAACCTCGGCGAGATCCACACCGAGGAGATCTCCAACAACGGGCTGCGGCAGAGCGCCACGGTCGTCGTCCCGCCGCTCGGCGCGGTGTGGTTCACGCACCGGGCGGAGAACGTCATCGCGGGCTGAGCCCGACGACACCGAAGGGGGGCCGTCCACCGCGCAGTGGACGGCCCCGATCCGCCCTCGGCGGGCTCAGAACAGTGCGTTGGCCAGGTCGCGGCGGGCCTTCGCCAGTGCCGGGTCCGCCGGATCCAGGGTCTCGAACAGGTCGAGCAGCCGGCGCCGCAGCGGCTCCCGGTCGTCGCCCGCGGTGCTCCGGATCAGCCGGATGATCAGCGCGAACGCCTCGCCCGCACGACCCTGCACCATCGCCAGGTCGGCGGCGTCCAGCACCGCGGCGGTATCGGCCGGATCCGCGGCCAGTCGGGCCTCGATGCCGGCCGGGTCGACCCGGCCGGCGCGCGCCCACAGACCTGCCTGGGCCTTGCCGATCCGAGCCTCTGCATCGGCCGGGTTGGCCCGCAACAGCGCGTCGAACGCCTCCTCGGCGGCCGCGAAGTCGCCCCGGGCCACTGCCTCGTCGGCCGCCGCGTAGCGGGGGTCGCGCACCGGCTCCGTCTCCGGATCATCCGGGACCGCGATCGGCTCGGCGTGCCCGGCGATCCCGTTCGCCAGCGCCGCCTGGAGCAGCTGATCGATCACCGCGGCGATGTCGTCATGCGGCAGGACGCCCTGGAAGAGCGGCACGGCCTGGCCGGCGAGCAGCCCCAGCACGGTCGGCACTGCCTGGATCTGCAGGGCCGCGGCGATCTGCGGGTGGGCGTCGCAGTCGACCCGGGCCAGCAGCCAGCGACCCTCGGCGGCGTTCACCAGACCGGCGAGATCGGCCGCCAGCTGGTCGGCGCCCTGGGCCCGGGGCGAGGTCAGTTCGAGCACCACCGGATACTGCAGCGACCGCCGGACCGTCGCCTCGAGGGTCGACTCGTCGACCTCCACGACCCAGGAGTTCCGGGTCCCCCGGCGACCGGCGCCGGCCGGACGCTGGGTGAGGGCGGACAGGTCCACGGCACCGGGTCGGTTGAAGGTGGAATTGGTCATCGCTGCTCGGTTCTCCTCGTCGTCCACTGCCTGTCGCGTCCTGCGCCGTCCGGCTGTGCCGTCCCGGCCGATCGGGTCCGGGAGTCGCCTGCCGCGCCCAGCCTACTAGGGGCATGATGAACCCATGGCTCACGCACGCGCTGGTCAGCCGGCCCTCCCGGAAGATCTCATCAACGTCGACGACGTCCTGTCCGCCTACCACAGCATCGTTCCCGATCCGACGAACCCTGATCAGCAGGTCGTCTTCGGGACCTCGGGGCATCGTGGTTCGAGTCTCGACGGGGCGTTCAACGACGCCCACATCGCCGCGATCACCCAGGCGATCGTCGAGTACCGCACCGCCCAGGGGTTCGTCGGCCCGCTCTACCTCGGCAAGGACACCCACGCCCTCTCGCTGCCCGCCTGGAAGACCGCGATCGAGGTCCTGGTCGCCAACGGTGTGGACGTCCGCGCCGAGCAGGAGGACGAGTACACCCCGACCCCGGCGCTGTCCCGCGCGATCGTGGTGCACAACCGGGACAAGGCGCCGGCCGAGCCGCCGGCCGATGGCATCGTGGTCACTCCCTCGCACAACCCGCCGCGGGATGGCGGCTTCAAGTACAACCCGCCGCACGGCGGCCCCGCCGACACCGACGCGACCTCCGTGATCGCCGCGCGGGCCAACGCCCTGATCGCCGATCCCTCGCCGATCCAGCGGATCCCGTACGAGCAGGCGGCCGCTCAGGTCACCCGGTACGACTACCGCACCCCGTACTGCCAGGACCTGGCGAACATCATCGACCTGGACGCGATCCGGGCCGCCGGGGTCCGGATCGGGGCTGACCCGATGGGCGGCGCCTCGGTGCAGTACTGGCAGTACATCGCCGAGCACCTCGGTCTCGACCTCACCGTGGTCAACCCGGTGGTCGACCCGACCTGGCGGTTCATGACGCTGGACACCGACGGCAAGATCCGGATGGACTGCTCCTCCCCGAACGCGATGGCCTCGCTGATCCGCAACCGGGACCGGTTCGACCTTTCCACCGGCAACGACGCGGACTCCGACCGGCACGGCATCGTCACCCCCGACGCGGGCCTGATGAACCCCAACGCCTACCTGTCGGTGGCCATCCAGTACCTCTACACCCACCGCCCCGACTGGCCCGCCGACTGCGGGATCGGCAAGACGCTGGTGTCCTCGTCGATGATCGACCGGGTCGCCGAGGACATCGGTCGTACGCTGGTCGAGGTCCCGGTCGGCTTCAAATGGTTCGTGCCCGGGCTGAGCGACGGTTCGGTGGGCTTCGGCGGCGAGGAGTCCGCCGGTGCCTCCTTCCTCACCCGGGACGGCAGCACCTGGACCACCGACAAGGACGGCATCCTGCTCGACCTGCTCGCCGCCGAGATCCTCGCGGTCACCGGGCGGACCCCCTCCCAGCTCTACGAGGACCTGGTCGCCGAGCACGGCCGGCCGTACTACGCCCGGACCGACGCCGACGCCACCCGGGAGCAGAAGGCCCGGCTCAAGGCGCTCAGCCCGGCCGACGTCACCGCGGACACCCTCGCCGGCGAGCCGATCACCGCCATCCTCACCGCGGCCCCCGGCAACGGCGCACCGATCGGCGGGCTCAAGGTCACCACCGAGCACGCCTGGTTCGCCGCCCGCCCGTCGGGCACCGAGGACAAGTACAAGATCTACGCCGAGTCGATGCTCGGCGCCGAACACCTGGCGCAGGTCCAGCAGGAGGCCCAGGCGCTGGTCTCCGCCGTGCTGTCGGCCTGACCCGGAACGGCCGGGCCGGTGGGTCGATCGCGCCGGCACAGGCACTCGTGGTAGGAACTGAGCCATGGTGCACATGCCCGGCGCGGGGCCTGTCGGGCCCGGCCGCCGTGGCGGCCTGCCGGCCCATGACCCGCTGCCCCGGACCTGGGGCGATCTCCACGGCCACCTGTGGTGGTACGCCGTCCGCCGCTCGGTCGACGGCGTGCTGCGGCTGCAGTGCGTCGACCTGGCCGCCGCACTGACCTTCTACGCGGTGCTCGCCCTCGTCCCGGCGTTCATGGTGGTGGTCGATCTGGTCAGCTTCGTCGGCATGGACGAGCGGACCGTGGACCTCATCCTCTACGTGCTGACCGCGGTGGCGCCGGCCGGCGTCGCGAACGCCCTCGCCGGGCCACTGCGCGGTTTCGCCGACTCCGGGCTCCCGCCGGTCACCCTGGTCGTCGTGGTCCTCTTCACGGTGACGACGGCGAGCCTCTATCTGGGTGCGCTGGCCCGGATGCTCAACCGGGTCTACGAGGTGATGGAGGGCCGGCGCCTGCTGGTGCTGCCGCCGCTGCAGTACCTCACCACGCTGGCGCTGGTGGTGGCCGCGGCGCTGGCTGCCGTGCTGCTGATCGCCGGGCCGGCGGCGGTCGGAGCGGTCGGCGTCCTGCTGGGCATCCCCGGCACGCTGCTGCGGGTCTGGAACGCCCTGCGCTGGCCCGCGCTGGTCGTCGTCTCGCTGTTCGCCGCGATGACCGTCTACCGCACCGCCCCCAACGTCCGCCACGAGGGCACCCGCTGGCTGGTCCCGGGTGCGGTCGTCGCGGTCGGGCTGGGTGCCGTCGCGTCCTGGGTCCTCACGGTGTACGCGGCCCGGGCGTACGTCCGGCTCGACCTCAACTACGGCACACTGTCGGGGATCATCGTGCTGCTGATGTGGCTGTGGGTCTGCAACCTGGCGCTGATCATCGGCGGGGTGCTGAACGCCGAGCTGGCCCGGGCCCGGCGGCTGGCCGCGGGACTGCCGGCGGAGGACGACCAGTTGACCCCGCCGATCGACACCCGGCGGTCGTCCGCCTTCTCGGCCCGGCGGCGCAGTCTGGTGCTCGAGGGCCGGCGGCACCGGACGGCCGGCCGGCGCTGAGCCGGGCACGGTCGGCCGGGATCGATCAGGTGCCGTCGTCCTCGTCGACGATCGCGACCTTGAAATCCTTGCGCAGGCCGGACCGCTGGATCACCCGCTGGATGGTCAGGTCGCGCTCGTCGGGGCGGCCGACATAACGGATGTCGCGCAGCCCCTGGTCCTGGGCCGCCGACTCGAAGGTGAAGTGCCCGTACCCGAGCACCCGGCCGAGCAGCGGCTTGTGCACGCTGATGTCGAGGATCCGCGACATCGGGACGGTGGCGAGCTGCTGGTTGAAGACCCCGTGGACCCGGAACACCCGCATGTTCGTGATCACGAAGCGGTCCATGAACTCGACCTGGATGCGATAGAGCCCGTACGTCACCGGGACCAGCCCGACGGCGAGGACGAACCACCACAGCTCGCCCACGAAGGGCATCACCAGGATGATCACCACGCCCAGCAGGACGATCAGCACCGGTTTCACCATCACCACCCAGTGGTGCATCACCTCGTCGATGACGACCTCACCCTCGTCCGCGATCAGGTGATCGTCGATGTACGGATCGAGCACGTGGTCCAGGAACCGCCCGCGGCTCATCGCAGGCCCCGGCTCACCCGCGGGTCAGCGCGGTGAAGAAGGTGCCGATGGAGGCGAACAGGCCGAAGAACCCCCGGACGGCAGAGGCCGCCCCCTGGGGGTTGGTGAACAGGTAGAAGACGGCGAACGCGATGACCAGGACCAGCAGGGCCTTCCTCACCCAATTCAGCACGTCGACCTCCGATCGGGACGAGGACATGGACCGTCCCTATGTCTACCCCACGGCAACGTCACCTCGGGAGCAACACGCCGACCCGGTGTAGAATGAGGCAATTCACAGCGGTGGGGGGCTTATAGGCCACCGAAGTCGCTGGTAACATTTTGATCAACGCACAGACGTGGCACACGCTCATCGCCTCGAGTCCGCCGAACGGGGGTGACCACCATGACTCTGACAGCACCGATCCGGCCACATGTCCGCACGCATCGCCCGGCGCCCCCGCCCAGCGCCTGGGACCGTCTCGTGGAGCAGCGCCTCTCCTTCGAGGCCACCCAGCAGGGCCTCCGCCTGACGAAGACCTGCGTCTCCACCCTTGCCGCGCCGTACTTCCTCTACGTCGTACGGACGAACCGCCTCCTCACCGCCTCCGAGGGGGGGATGACCCTGGACCAGGTCGCCCGGTACCTGTTCCGCTGACCACCCCACCAGCTGATCCCCACACCGAGAACGTGCTGCTCCGGCAGCCGACTCGGTGTGGTGTGCCGTCAGAGATCCTCCAGGATCGCGTCGGCCGCGGCGTACGGATCGGTTTTCCCGTCGCGGACATCGGCCGCGATCGCATCGAAATGGGCCCGGCCCTGGCGGAGGAACCGCTGGCGTACGTTGCCGAGCGCCAACGCCTCGACCTCCGCGCGGGCCCGATCGAGTCGACGTGCCTGCCAGGCCTCGGTCTGCTGGGCATGGTCCCGGTGCGCCTGGATCTGGTCCACGAGGTCGGCGATGCCCTCCCCCTGGCTGGCCACCGTCCGGACGATCGGGGGCTTCCAGTCGTCGGGGCCGAGGTGGGCCAACGCCACCATGTTGCGCAGCTCCCGGACCAGGGCCTGGGTGCCGTCATGGTCCGCCTTGTTGACCACGAAGATGTCGGCGATCTCGAGGATGCCGGCCTTGGCCGCCTGGATCCCGTCCCCCATCCCGGGGGCGTTGAGCACCAGCACGGTGTCCGCGGTCTGGGTGATCTCCACCTCCGACTGCCCCACCCCGACGGTCTCCACGATCACGGTGTCGAAGCCGGCGGTGTCGAAGACCCGCAGCGCCTGGGGGGCTGCGGCGGACAGCCCGCCCAGATGACCCCGGGTCGCCATCGAGCGGATGTAGACATCCGGGTCGAGGGAGTGCTTCTGCATCCGGATCCGGTCCCCCAGCACCGCCCCGCCGGAGAACGGCGAGGACGGGTCGACGGCAAGCACCCCGACCCGCTGGCCGCGGGCCCGCAGCTCCGTCACCAGGGCCGAGGTGCTGGTCGACTTGCCGACCCCGGGCGAGCCGGTGATCCCGACGATATGACAGTGACCGGTGTCGGGGGCCATCAGCTCCATCGCCTGTCGCAGCGTCGGGGAGTTGTTCTCGATCAGCGTGATCAGGCGGCCCAGCGCCCGTGGCTTGCGTTGGCGGGCCCCCGCGATGAGCTCGGGCACGGTGGGCTGGGTACGGGCCACGGGGCACGTCCTTCCGGTGTCGCGTACGGAGGTTGGCTGATCGTTCCCAGCCTAGTGCGCCCGTGATCCGCGGGCTCGGGACCCCCTGTGGGGCGGACCACCGCACTGTGGAAAGCTGGAGTCATGAGCGAGTCATCTGTTGTATCCGACAACCAGGACATCTTCCTGTGCGTCGACCATGTCGGCTACGCGGTCCCCGACATGGACGAGGCGATCAAGCTGCACACCGAGGTCTTCGGCTGGCACGTGGTCTTCCGCGGCAAGAACGAGGAGCAGGGTGTCGAAGAGGTCATGCTGGCCACCAACGGCCATGACTTCACCGACCGTGATGCCGAGATCCAGCTGCTGGCCCCGCTGAGCGAGGACTCCACGATCGGCAAGTGGCTGGCCAAGAACGGTGGCCGTGGCGGCATCCAGCAGGTCGCCTACCGCGTCGCCGATGTGGAGAAGGCCGCCGAGATCCTCACCTCCCGCGGGGTCCGGATGCTCTACGACGGCCCACGGCACGGCACGTACGGCTCCCGGATCAACTTCTGCCACCCGAAGAGCACCGGGGGCGTGCTGCTGGAACTCGTCGAGCGCCCGGCGGATCCCGAGGGCTTCCTGCCCATCGCCTGACCCGGCTCCGGCAGCCGGGCGGGCCCGGCCCGACACCCCGGCGAACCACCGCCCCGCACCGGCCTTCCGGGTGCCCGCGCGGTGGTTCGTCGTTTTGTCCCCATGGCTGGGTAGCCTGGGACCAGTCGCCCACGTACGGACAGGAGACACCAGTGCCAGCGGACAACGAGGGACTCGACCTCTTCGACGAGACTGCCAGCGCGGTGGGGAGCTTCCCCACCGCCGCCTGGGGCGGTTACAACAAGGCGTCGGTGGACGAGTACCTCCGCTCCCTGGAGGCGCAGATCGCGGATCTCAAGCGACTCCAGCGGGACCTGCGCCGGACGGTGGACCAGCAACGCTCCGAGCTGGACAAGCCGGTCCAGATGGACTTCAGCAACCTCGGCACGCACGCCACCCAGATGCTCTCGACCGCCGAGGCCCAGGCCCGCGAGATCACCGACCGGGCGAACTCCCAGGCCGAGCAGATCCTCGCCGAGAGCCGCCAGCACGCGGCCGACATCCGCAACCACGCCGAGCGGGACGCCGAGGACCTGCGGACCACCACACTGGCGGAGTCCCGGGCGCTGCGCGACCGGTGGGAGGCCGAGAGCCAGCAGATCCTGGCCACCACCCGCGCCGACGCCGACGCCCTGGTCGGCACCGCCCGACAGCACTCCACCGATGTCACCGGTCAGGCCGACGCGCAGGCGGAGCTGGTGCGCTCCGGGGCGGAGGTGGAGGCGAAGGCGATCCTGGCCGAGGCCCAGCGGCTCGCCCAGGAGACCCGCGACGCCGCGGAGGCCTCCGCCCGGGCGACCATGGAGGCGGCCGAGGAACGCGCCCGGACGACCCTGACACAGGCCGAGGAAACCGCCCGGACCACCACCGCGGCAGCCGAGGAGCAGGCACGGACCACGCTCGCCGCGGCGAGCGAGCGGGCCGACACGATCCTGGCCGAGGCCCGGGCCGAGGCGACCACGTTGCGCGACGAGGCCCGGGCCGAGTCGGCGCTGCTGCAGAATTCCGCGCGGACCGAGGCCAGCCGGCTCCGCGACGAGGTGACCGAGGAGGTCCGGGCCACCCGCACCGAGCTCGCCGAGGAACGGGAGAAGACACTCACCGCGCTGATCCAGGAGAAGGAGCGGGTGCAGGAGCAGACATCGCGGATGCTCGCCGACGCGACGACCCGCCACGAGGCCCTGATTGCCTCGATCGCCGAGGAGACCGAGCGGGCCCAGCGACTGCGCACCGCTGCGATGGCCGAGGCCGAGCAGACCAAGGTGCTGGCGGCCCGGGAGGGCCAGCAGCTGGTCAACCAGGCCCACAAGGAGGCGGAGGCCGCCAACCAGACCGTCGCCGACCGGTGGGCCGAGCGGCAGAGCCGGCTGCGCCGGGAGACCGACATGCTCACCCAACGCAAGCACGCGATCCTGGCCCAGCTGTCGAACCTGTCCGCGCTGGCCGGCACCACCGCCGAGGACTTCCCCGACATGGAGTTCGGCGCCCTCGACGAGTTGGGCCGCGACCCGGTGATCGAGCTTCCGGTGGAGGCCGACGAGCCGGAGGTGGCCGACGAGGCGACGATCGTCCTGGACCGGGCCGAGGCGGAGCGGCTGGCCGGCGAGAACCCGGCGCCGGCCCGGCCGGCCGAGGACGACGCCCCCACCCAGGTCCGTCCGCTCCCGCCCACCGAGCCGGCCTCGCCCGCCTCGGGAGCATCGGCGGGGCACGGGAACACCACCCGCTGAGCCGGCCCGACGGCGGACCGGGCGGCCCGGCTCAGAACAACCGGTCCTCGGAGTGGTCCATCCCGCGCAACGCGTCGTAGTCGACCGTGACACAGCTGATCCCGCGGTCCTCGGCCAGGACGCGGGCCTGCGGCTTGATCTGCTGGGCGGCGAACACGCCCGCGACCTGACCGAGCCGAGGATCACGACGCATCAGCTCCAGGTAACGGGTGAGCTGCTCCACCCCGTCGATCTCGCCGCGCCGCTTGACCTCGACGGCGACGTACGCCCCGTCGGCGTCCTTGCACAGCAGGTCGACCGGCCCGATCGCGGTGGGGTACTCTCGGCGGACCAGCGACCAGCCCGGCCCGAAGGTCTCGGGGTTCTCCGCCAGCAGCTCCTGGAGGTGGGCCTCGACGCCGTCCTTCTGCAGGCCCGGATCGACGCCCAGCTCGTGCTCGGTGTCATGGAGGATCTCGGCGATGGCGATCTGCAGCCGGGACGGCTCCTTGCCGGTCCCCCGGACGGTCCACACCTCGGTGATCTCGGCGTCCAGCTCGTCGGTGACCGCGGCCTCGTCCTCCTCCGCCGGCCGGACGGTCATCGTGCAGGGGGCACTCATCCAGTTCAGCGGCTTGTACGCCCGGTCGTCGGCATGCACCGACACCGAGCCGTCCGCCTTGATCATGATCAGCCGATTCGCCATCGGCAGATGGGCGGTCAACGCCCCCGAATAGTCGACCTGACAGCGAGCAATCACCAAACGCACCGCTTCACGCTACCTGACTATGCTGGGCCGCAACATCCGAGCGTGCTGGGAGGACCATGAAGCGGCGGCCGAGCAAGCACCTGCGCGCGCCGCGGCCGCTGGGCAGCAGTCACGCACGCGAGGACCACAAGACGGACGGACGCTGGGTGGTCCGGACGATGGCCGGGCAGAACGCCGTGAAGACATACCGGTGCCCCGGCTGCGATCATGAGATCCGGCCCGGCACACCCCACCTGGTGGTCTGGCCGCACGACCCCGGACCCGGGGCCGACAGTGCCGTGTCCCAGCGCCGGCACTGGCACACATCCTGTTGGAGCCGCCGTCCATGAGCACCGTCCCCGCCCTCTATTCCATCGGCTTCGGCGCGGAGGGCCCGCTCGTGGTCTTCTGCCACGGCCTGCTCGGCCAGGGGCGCAACTTCGCCCAGATCGCCAAGCACATGGGTCTGCACGGCGCCCGGACCATCCTGCTGGACATGCCCAACCACGGTCGGTCGCTGTGGACCGAGCACTTCGACTACCTGCAGACCGCGGACATCGTGGCCGAGTGGCTGGCCGATTCCACCGAGGTCGAGGGGGAACCGGTCACCCTGGTCGGGCACTCGATGGGCGGCAAGATCTCCATGCTGGTGGCGCTGCGCCACCCCGAGCTGGTCGAGCGGCTCGTCGTCGCCGACATGTCCCCGGTGACCTACACCGGCCATCGCCAGTTCCAGGACATCATCGCCGCGGTCCGGGCCGTCGACCTCGACCGGCTGCCCGACCGGCAGACCGCGTCCGACATCATGCGCCCGCTGCTGCCCGACCACGGGATCCGGCAGTGGGTGCTGCAGAACCTCGCCCGCAACGGTCGCTCGTGGTACTGGCAGCCGAACATCACCATGCTGGCGGCCGAGCTGGACAAGGTCCTCGGCTGGCCCGAGGGGGTGGAGGGCTCCTGGGACGGCCCCACCCTGTGGATCAAGGCCGCCGACAGCGACTACGTGCTGCCCGCCTACGCCCCGACCATGCGCCGCTACTTCCCGGCCACACTCCAGGTCACCATCAAGGACTCCGGACACTGGGTGCACGCTGAGCAGCGCGACGTGTTCACCGCCGCGGTGGAGCGGTTCGTGCTGCGCCGCCCGGCGGCCCCGGTCGCCCGGCGGTGATCTCTCCGGCGATCGGGTCGGCGGGTCAGCCGAGGCGTACCGCGGTGATCGCGGCGAGGTTGTTCGGCCGGCCGGTGCCGTCCCCCCACGAGCCGTCCTGACCCTCCGCCGCGATCCTGCCGACCACCGCGGTGGAGGCGTCGTCGAGGTGGCCGAAGACGGTGTAGGCGGCCGGCAGCGGGGAGTCCTGGTAGACGAGGAAGAACTGCGAGCCGTTGGTGTCCGGGCCTGCGTTGGCCATCGCCACCGTCCCGGCGGGGTAGTCGGCCTTCGGATCCACCTCGTCGGCGAAGGTGTAGCCCGGCCCGCCGCCCCCGGTGCCGGTGGGGTCGCCGCACTGCAGCATGAACAGACCGTTGTCCGCCAGCCGGTGGCACCGGGTGCCGGTGTAGAAGCCCTGGGTCGCCAGCGACTCGAAGCTGTTCACCGTGCACGGCGCCTGGGCCCGGTCCACCGTGATGGTGACGTCGCCGACGGCGAACGACAGGGTCACCGCCGTCGTACCGGTTGCCGGTGCGGTGGCCGGCGGGGGATCCACCGGCCGGGCCGGCTCACCGGCCCGGCGGTAGTCACAGCCGACGGTGTGCTCCCCGCCCTGACCCGGCTCGCTGCTCGGCGCGGTGACCGAGGCGGCAGCACCCGGGCGTCCGGCCGAAGGGCCGGCGGCCGGCGCCGCCGAGGGGGCGCAGCCGCTCGACAGGGTGAGCAGCCCGGTCACCGCCGAGACCACCCCGAGCCTCCAGGACAGCCGAGTCAGCATCCCTCCACCCTTTCCCCTGCGCCATCGCGTCACGTACGGTCCCCCGGGAATCTATCCTGCCCATCCCCTAGGCTGGCTCCATGGTCAACCTCAACCGCATCTACACCCGCACCGGCGACGCCGGACGGACCCGGCTGTCCGACATGTCCTGGGCCGACAAGACGGACCCGCGGGTGATGGCCTATGGGGATGTCGACGAGACGAATGCGATCATCGGGGTGGCCCTGGCCACCGACGGCATGCCCGAGCCGGTCGCCGTGGTGCTCCGGCTGGTGCAGAACGAACTGTTCGATGTCGGGGCCGACCTGTCCAACCCGCTGGCCGAGAATCCGCGCTACCCCCCGCTGCGGATCGAGCAGGCCTCGATCGACCGGCTGGAGGCCTGGTGCGACGAGTTCACCGAGCAGCTGCCCGCCCTGGCGTCGTTCATCCTCCCGGGCGGTGTGCCGGCCGCGGCCCAGCTGCACCAGGCGCGGACCGTCGCCCGGCGTGCCGAGCGCAGTGCCTGGGCCGCGGTGGCGGCGTACGGCACCGAGCCGGCCACCGACGCGGACCAGGTCGGCGGGGTCAACCTGCTGGCCGTCACCTACCTCAACCGGCTGTCCGACCTGCTGTTCATCCTCACCCGGGTGGTCAACGGCGAGTCCGGTGACATCCTCTGGGTCCCCGGGGGCGAGCGTCTCCCCGAGGACCAGCGGGCGCTGCGCCGCCGGGCCAGGATCACCGAACACGCCAACGCGCTGGACGAACGTCCCGGAGAAGGCCGCTAGGGGCTGGAGGTCACCTCGGGGGGTGGCAGCTGTGGCCGGCGGTGCCCCATCCCCGGCGGCGCCGCCTCCAGCCAGCTCAGCACCGCCATCACCGCCGGCGGTGCCATCGCCAGGTCCCAGACGGCCGTCCCGCCGCCGATCTTGCGGCTCAGCGGGACGACCCGGTAGTCGGCGAACTCCGGGGACGGTTCGGTGCCGTCGAGGGCGCGGCTGGGCAGGGCGATCGTACGATCCCGGGGGAACCGCAGCCGGGGGGCGAAGGACAGGCCGAAATCGGGGTACCACCACAGCTCCTCGCCCTTGAAACGACAGACTCCGGACACCCAGCGGGTGCCCGGAGTCGCAGATTCCAGAATCATGCTGCAGTCGAACGCGCCGACCGCTCGGACCAACCAGATCCGGCGGACAAGCAGGAGCAGGACGGGGATGGCCAGTACGACAAGCGCCACGAGGCAGAACTTGAGGATGGCCAGGAACATGGGCACATTCTACTGACGCCCACGCCGATCCCGAACTCGCGGACTGGCCGCCAGCACGCGCCGGCCGGGGCGAGCGGATCGCACCGACCGGCCGGCGGGTCAGACCGCGAGCCCGGGGCTCGACTGACCGGTGTACTTCTCCGCAGCGCGCACCTGGGCGCGGGCCCGGTTGAAGCGCTCCCGGGTCTCCTCGTCGTCGGACTCGTGTTCCATCCGCTCCCGGGCCGCCGTGTAGTCCTTCTCGGCCTGGTGCTGGTCGATCTCCCGACCGAGGCGGGCGAACGCGCTCAGCACCGAGACCCGGCCCTGGGCGACGGAGATGAACCCGCCGTCCACGGCCACCACCTCACGGTTGCCCTCGACGGTGTAGATCTCCACGGCGGACGGCTCCAGCAGGGCGACCACCGGCGAGTGTCCGGGCAGGATGCCGATGTCACCCTCCACGGTGCGGGCGATGATGTTCACCGCCTCGCCCGACCAGATGACGCGCTCGGCCGAGACAACCTCGACGTGGAGGGTGCTCGTGGCCATCGCTCAGCCTTCCTTCTTCATCTTGTCCCAGGCCTGGTAGACGTCGTCCATCCCGCCGACGTTGAAGAACGCCTGCTCGGGGATGTGGTCGACCTCGCCGTCACAGATCATCCGGAACGACTCGATGATGTCGGGCATCTCCACCGTCGAGCCGGGCACACCGGTGAACTTCTCGCCGGTGTAGGTGTTCTGCGAGAGGAACTGCTGGATCCGCCGGGCCCGGTTGACGGTGATCTTGTCCTCTTCGGACAGCTCGTCGATGCCGAGGATGGCGATGATGTCCTGCAGCTCCTTGTTGCGCTGGAGGATCTGCTTCACCCGGGTGGCCACGTCGTAGTGCGTCTGGCCCACGTACTGCGGGTCGAGGATGCGCGAGGTCGAGCTCAGCGGGTCCACGGCCGGGTACAGACCGCGCGACGCGATGGCGCGGCTGAGCTCGGTGGTGGCGTCCAGGTGGGCGAAGGTGGTCGCCGGGGCCGGGTCGGTGTAGTCGTCGGCCGGCACGTAGATGGCCTGCATCGAGGTGATCGAGTGGCCGCGGGTCGAGGTGATCCGCTCCTGCAGGGCGCCCATCTCGTCGGCCAGGTTCGGCTGGTAGCCCACCGCGGAGGGCATCCGGCCGAGCAGCGTCGACACCTCGGAACCGGCCTGGGTGAACCGGAAGATGTTGTCGATGAAGAGCAGCACGTCCTGGCCCTGGACGTCGCGGAAGTACTCCGCCATCGTCAGACCGGACAGGGCGATCCGCAGCCGGGTGCCCGGCGGCTCGTCCATCTGGCCGAAGACCAGCGCGGTGTCCTTGAGCACACCCGCCTCGTCCATCTCGAAGATCAGGTCGTTGCCCTCACGGGTCCGCTCACCGACGCCGGCGAACACCGAGGTGCCACCGAAGTTGTGGGCGATCCGGAAGATCATCTCCTGGATCAGCACGGTCTTGCCCACGCCGGCGCCGCCGAACAGGCCGATCTTGCCGCCCTTGACGTACGGGGTGAGCAGGTCGAGGACCTTGATGCCGGTGTAGAGCTGTTCGGTCTTCGACTCCAACTGGTCGAACGGCGGCGGGTCGCGGTGGATCGGCCAGCGCTCGGTCACCTCGAACGAGGTCGGGTCGACGTTGAGCACGTCGCCGGTCACGTTCCAGACCTTGCCCTTGGTCACGTCGCCGACCGGCACCGAGATCGGGGCACCGGTGTCGGTGACCTCCTGGCCACGGACGATGCCGTCGGTCGGCTTCAGGGCGATGGCGCGCACGGTGTTGTCACCGATGTGCAGCTCGACCTCCAGCGTCATCGTCCGCTTGGTGCCCATCACGTCGACCTCGAGGGTCAGCGCGTTGAGGATCTCCGGCATGCCGTCCGGCGGGAACTCGACGTCCACCACAGGTCCGATGACACGCACGACCCGTCCGGTGGCGCCGGGCTTCACCGCGGCGTTCTGTTCAGCAATCGCAGTCATATCTCTCACTCACTCGCTCTCACGCGCTCTCGGACAGCGCGGCGGCGCCACCCACGATCTCGGTAATTTCCTGGGTGATCGCCGCCTGACGTGCCTGGTTGGCCTCGCGCGTCAGGTTTCGGATCAGTTCGTTGGCGTTGTCGGTCGCCGACTTCATCGCGGCCTGCCGGGCCGCCAGTTCGGACGCCGACGCCTGCATCAGCGCGTGGTAGACACGGTTGCCGATGTAGAGCGGCAGTAGCTCGTCGAGGACGCCCTCGGGGCTCGGCTCGAAGTCGAACGGGGTCTCGACCCGGTCCTCCTGATAGACCGGCGCGTGGTGCAGTTCGGTCATCCGGGCACCGCTCTCCGCCCGCTCGGCGGCCTCCTCCTCGGAGACCACCTCCAGCGGGAGCAGCCGGATGATCTGCGGCACCTGCCGCACCCGGGACACGAAGCGGGTGTAGACGAGGAAGATCTCGTCCACGCCCCCCTCCTCGGTCGGGGTCAGGAAGGCCTCCAGCAGCACCCGGGCGATCGCGTCGGCGTCCCGGTAGCTGGGGGCGTCCGAGAAGCCCTCCCAGGACTGCTTGATCTCCCGACCGCGGAACTCGTAGAAGCCCACGCCCTTCTTGCCGGAGATGTAGGTCTCCATCTCCCGGTGGTGCTTGACGGTGAGGTAGTGCCGGACGGACTCCCCCGCCTTCAGGACGTTGGTCGAGTACCCGCCGGCCAGGCCGCGGTCCGAGGTGACCAGCAGCACCGCGGACCGCTTCGGGTGCTCCAGCTCGGTGAGCAGCGGGTGGTCCAGGTCCGGGCGGCTGGCCACGGCCTGGATCGCCCGGGTCAGCTCGCGGGTGTACGGATCGGCCGCCTCGGCGGCCTGCTGGGCCTTGCGGATCCGCGCCGCGGCGATGAGTTCCATCGCCCGGGTGATCTTCTTCGTGGTCTGGACCGACCTGGTCCGATCACGGAGTTCGCGAAGGGTAGCCATCTCAGGCCTTCTTCACGACGATCTGCTCGTGCTCCACGTCCTCGTCGCCGATCTTCTTCGGCTCCGGCTCGGTGCCCAGCGGCTTGCCCTCGCTGGTGCGGAACTCCGGGCGGAAGGCCACCAGGGCCTGCTCCAGGCCGGCCTTGGTCTCGTCGTCCAGCTTGCCGCTGTCCCGGATGGTGGTGAGCAGCGCGGTGCTGCGGCGCAGGTACTCCAGGTACTCCTTCTCGAAGCGGAGCACATCGGCGACCGGGACATCGTCCAGCTTGCCGGTGGTGCCGGCCCACACGGAGACGGCCTCCTCCTCCATCGGGTACGGCGAGTACTGCTTCTGGCGCAGCAGCTCGGTGAGCCGGGCGCCGCGCTCCAGCTGCCGCTTCGTCGCCTCGTCGAGGCTGGAGGCGAACATCGCGAACGCCTGCTGGTCGCGGTACTGCGCCAGGTCGATCTTCAGCGTGCCGGAGACGCCCTTCATCGCCTTGGTCTGGGCGGCACCGCCGACGCGGGAAACCGAGATGCCGACGTCCACGGCCGGGCGCTGGTTGGCGTTGAACAGATCGGACTGCAGGAAGATCTGGCCGTCGGTGATCGAGATCACGTTGGTCGGGATGTAGGCCGAGACGTCGTTGGCCTTGGTCTCGATGATCGGCAGACCGGTCATCGAGCCGCCGCCCAGCGCGTCGGAGAGCTTGGCGCAACGCTCCAGCAGGCGGGAGTGGAGGAAGAACACGTCACCGGGGTAGGCCTCACGGCCCGGCGGGCGACGCAGCAGCAGCGACATGGCGCGGTAGGCCTCGGCCTGCTTGGTCAGGTCGTCGAAGACGATCAGGACGTGCTTGCCCTGGTACATCCAGTGCTGGCCGATGGCCGAACCGGCGTAGGCGGCGATGTACTTGTAGCCGGCCGGGTCGGACGCCGGGGCGTTGACGATGGTGGTGTACTCCAGGGCGCCGGCCTGCTCCAGCACGCCCCGGACCTCGGCCACGGTCGAGCCCTTCTGGCCGATCGCGACGTAGATGCAGCGGACCTGCTTCTTCGGATCGCCGGACGCCCAGTTGGCCTTCTGATTGATGATCGTGTCGATGGCAATGGCGGTCTTGCCGGTCTTACGGTCACCGATGATGAGCTGGCGCTGGCCACGGCCGATCGGGGTCATCGAGTCGATGGCCTTGATGCCGGTCTGCAGCGGCTCGCGGACCTCCTGGCGGTCCATCACGCCGGCAGCCTGGATCTCCAGGGCCCGGCGGCCCTCCAGGCCGGTGATCTCGCCCAGCCCGTCGATCGGGTTGCCCATCGCGTCGACCACCCGGCCGAGGTAGCCCTCGCCGACCGGGACCGACAGCACGTCGCCGGTGCGGCGTACGGTCTGGCCCTCGTCGATGCCCTCGGAGGATCCGAGCACCACGACGCCGATCTCGCGCGCCTCGAGGTTCTGGGCGACACCCAGGGTGCCGTTCTCGAAGCGCAGCAGCTCGTTGGCCATCGCGGAGGGCAGGCCCTCGACGCGGGCGATACCGTCGCCCGAGGTGACCACGGTGCCGACCTCTTCACGAGAGGAGGTCTCCGGAGTGAATTGCTGGACGTACTGGTCCAGTGCGTTCCGGATCTCCTCCGGACGAATAGTGAGTTCCGCCATCTTCTGCGTCCTTGTTCTCGTTGTCTGTGCGTGTCGTGGTTCGGGGTCCGGTGTCCCCCGGGCGTCCGGGTCCGGGCCGGCGGTCAGGAGAACAGCTTGCGTGCCTCGTCCAGACGGGAGGCCACAGTCCCGTCGATCACCTCGTCGCCGACCTCCACGCGGACGCCGCCGAGGACCGCGGGGTCCACGAGGACGTGCATGCTGACCGGGCGACCCAGCTGCTTGTTCAGGGCGTTCTGCAGTCGCGTCGTCTGCTCGGCCGTCAACGGCCGGGCGACCCGTACGGTGGCCACGGCGCGGCTGCGCTGGGCCGCGGCCAGGGCGAGGTAGCCGTCCATGGTGTTGGCGAAGGTGCGCTCCCGGGCGACCACCGCCCGCCGGGCGAGGACGACCGTGGCCGGAGCGGCCTTCCCGTCGAGCAGCTGGGCCACCACCTCCTGACGGTCGGCCAGCGACCGCCGCTCGTCGGACAGCGCGTCGCGCAGTGCCGGCGTCGCGGCGACGGCCCGGTTGAGCCGGAACAGCTCGTCCTCCACCTGGTCGAGCTGACCTGCGACCTGTGCCTGGGCGAGCGCAGACCGGATCGCCTGGCGCTCAACGGAGGACACGAAGATCCCCGCCGTGCGCCAGCGCAGACCCGCGGCCTGCCGCAGGACGGCGACGGCCTCGGGCGAGACCTTGCCGTCGAGCAGTCGGCTGACGAGCTGCTGACGAGCCTCCACCGGTGCTCCGGGATCGGTGACCGCGCGTCGCAGCGCGGGGTCCGAACCGAACAGGTCGGCGATCGAGAACAGTTCCGTGGCCAGCTGCAGGTGCGCATTCTGTGCGTCCAGCACCTGGTCCAGGCTGTTCAGCCGGGGCTCGTTGCGATCCGTCTGGGGGCTCATGCCTTCTCCGTCTCCGTCTGCGACTCCAGATCAGCCAGGAAGCGCTCGACCGTGCGGCGGGCGCGCTCGTCGTCGTCGAGGGACTCCCCGACGATCCGCCCGGCGAGGGTGGTGGCCAGGCCACCGACCTCGTCGCGGAGCTCGCCCATGGCCTGCTTGCGCTCGGCCTCCATCTGCTTGCTGGTCGTCGCGATGATCCGCTCCGCCTCGGCGTGGGCCTGCTCGCGCATCTCGGCGATGATCTGGGCACCCTGGTTCTTGGCGTCCTCGCGGATGCGAGCCGCCTCGGTGCGGGCCTCGGCGAGCTGGGCCCGGTACTCGGCCAGCGCCGCCTGCGCCTCTTCCTGGGTCTTCTCGGCCTGGTCCATACCACCCTGGATGGCGTCCCGGCGTTCCTCGTACATCTTCTCGAACGCCGGCACCACCGCCTTCCACATCACCAGGAAGACCAGGACCATCAGGACGAACCCGACGATCAGCTCCGAGAAGTGGGTGGGCAGGAGCGGGCCGAGGTCGAGTTCCATCGGCACCATGGGGGTCATCACCGAAGGACGAAGGCCAGGGCGATGCCGATGATGGCGAGGGCCTCGACGACCGCGAAGCCGATGAACGCGGTGCTCATCATCGCGCCACGGGCCTCAGGCTGGCGGGCGGTGCCGTTGATGACGGAGGCGAAGATCCAGCCCACGCCGATGGCCGGGCCGAGGGTGGCGAGGCCGTAGCCGAGCATGTTCATGCTGCCAGCGATTTCCAACGGGGTCATTCTCGTTCCTTTCGGATGGTCTTCTCAGGGGTTCGGTTGCAGTGAGAAGAGAACTGTGGGTGGGGGTGGGGCCTCGGCGTCAGTGCGCGTCGGCGAGGGACGAATTGATGTACTGGGCGGTCAGGACGGTGAAGATGTACGCCTGCAGGAACCCGATGAAGAGCTCCAGGAAAAGGATCGCGAAGCTGAACAGCAGGGACACCGCGCCCGAGACGTTGTAGAACGCGTTGTGCGGGAAGGTCAGCAGGTAGGCGCCGCCGATCACGAACACCATCACGACCAGGTGGCCGGCGAACATGTTGGCGAAGAGACGCAAGCCGAGCGTGAGCGGCCGGGTGATGAAGTTCGACAGGAACTCCAGCGGGATGATCACCGGATACAGATAGCCGGGCACCCCCGGGGGGATCAGCTGCATCTTCATGTAGTGGCCGAAACCGTGCTTGTGGATACCGGCCCCGATGTAGATGACCCACGACATGATCGCCAGCGCCCAGGCGTACCCGATGTTGGAGAACGTCGGGAACATGAACAGGAAGGTCTCGCCGAACCAGTTGTTGACCAGCACGAAGCTGAACAGGCCGAGCAGGTACGGCAGGTAGCGGCGGTACTCCGGGCCGAGGATGTCACGGCCGACACCGTTGCGGATGAAGCCGTACACGTACTCCCAGAAGAACTGTCCCTTGCCGGGGACCAGCTTGAGGTTGCGGGAGGCGAAGAACCACAGCGCGATGACCAACGCGGCGCCGATCACGGCCAACCAGAACGGCTTGTTCATCCAGTCGACACCGAACGTACATCCCGCCACGTTGCCGGGATCGTTCGGACCGTTCGTCCCGGGCTCGGTCGCTTCGCAGAAGAACCGGAACTCCCTCACCCCGGGGGGAGTGTATGTTGCGCCTTCCAGCGGGACGAGCGCTCCCACCAGGGCCGGCAGTGTCAACGGACCCACCGTTCCTCCTCAACTTCGATGTCGTACGTCATGGTCTCTTCCGGACTACTTCTTCGGTTGGTCACCGGGATCGTGGTGGTACCGTCTGATGATCACGTAGAGGGCCAGCAGCATCCCGACGATGAGCCCGAGGGGCAGCAGGAATGCGGTGCCCAGGAATCTGTCGCCCAGCCAGCCGAGGCCTCCGTAGACGATGAGGCCGGACACGAGGTAGGACAGGATACGTATTCCCGTCTCCATCCCGACGGGCTCGCCGGGGGGTAGCAACGAGGATTCGGGCTTGCCAGGCATGCGACGCCGGGTACCCACGTTGTCGACCTCCTCGTCTTTCAGCGCGTCTCGGACACTATCAGTTGGCATGTCGCAGCGTCACTCCTCGCCGGTCGGACGCCCGTCGGTGTAACCGAGGTCATACACAGGGATCCGCATCCGCGCGAAGGTGATCACTTCGGCCGTTGTCCACAGCAGCACGGTGGCCACCATCCCCGCCGCGGTGGCGGTGCGGTCGAGCAGGTCCAGTCCGGCCCCGTCGTACAGGGCCACGGCGCCGGCCAGCCCGGCAGCCCGGATGCCGTACGAGGCGAGGGCAGCGACCAGCAGCACGGCGCCCTCTCGCTCGGCGTACCGCAGCACGACCGCCTGACCGAGGCTGAAGAAGAGGACCGCGATCACCGCACCGACGGCGGCCGAGGCGGCGGCCACGCCCCCGCGGACCAGGCCGGCGAGGACGGTCGAGGCCAGCAGGCCGAGCTGCCCGCCGAGCAGGCCGGCCAGCAGCAGCCGGCGGGCCAACGCGGTGGAGACCCCGGTGGCGGGACGGCCGACGGTGCGATCGACGGGGGACGGAGCGTCGTCCCCCAGGTGCTCATCCATCGCCATGACCGTACTCATCCTGCGGTGCTTCCCACTCCTTCGGAGGCCCCTCGCGGTGCCGTCCGGCACCTGCTTGTGAAACGTAACACAAGGTTCCGGCTATCGCCTGCGTTGTGCCGAACGGCGCGGTGCCGATCCGTGTCGTGCAGAACGGTGCAGGGCCGAGCGGTGCAGGGCCGAGCGGTGCAGGGCCGCCGCCCCGAAGATCCGTGGACCCGGCCCCAGGGTGACCACCACCACGGCGATCGCCGCGGCGACCCAGGCCACCACCACCCAGGTGCTGCGAGTGAGACCGATCACCATCACCCCGAAGGAGAGCAGTGCTGCCCACAGGTACATCACTATCACCGCGCCGCGGTGACTGTAGCCCCGGCGCAACAACTGGTGGTGCAGGTGCCCCTTGTCGGCCACGAACCACCAGTTGCCCTGGTTGGCGCGTCGGATCCAGGCCAGCACCAGGTCGAGCAGCGGCAGTCCGAGGATCGCGAACGGCAGCACCAGCGGCAGGTACGCCGGCAGCAGGTCACCACCGCCGGCCTCGAGCTTGGACGAGTCGAACTGGCCGGTCAGGCTCACCGTCGAGATCGCCAGCAGGAAGCCGAGCAGCATCGAGCCCGAGTCGCCCATGAACATCTTGGACGGGTGCACGTTGTGCGGCAGGAAGCCCAGACAGACCCCGATGATCGCCACCGAGACCACACTGGCCGTGGTGGCGCGGACCAGATCCTGCTCGACGGCCAGGATGTAGGAATAGGTGAAGAACGCCGCCGCCCCGATCCCGACCACCCCGGCCGCCAGCCCGTCGAGACCGTCGACGAAGTTGACCGCATTGGTGCAGACCACCACGAAGAACACCGTCATCACGATCGAACTGGCCGCGTCCAGCGAGATGATCCGGTCGGGCAGCGGGATCCACAGCATCCGTACGCCCGCCTGGACGACGATCCCGGCGGCCAGCACCTGGCCGGCGAATTTGGTGATCGCGCTGATGTCCAGCAGGTCGTCCAGCACCCCGACCGCGCACAGCACCGCGACGGCGACCAGGATCCAGGTGGCGTCGTGGCGGACGATCTCGTGCCGCCCGAGGAACGGCAGGTTCATCGACAGCAGGAAGGCGACCGCCACCCCGACGAGCATCGCCACCCCACCGAAGTAGGGCGTCGGCACGACGTGCACGTCCCGGGACCGGACCTTGGCGACGGCCCCGAACCGGATCGCGGCCCGACGCGCCCAGCCGCTCAGCTGATAGGTGACCGCGGCGGCGACCAGCAGGACGAGGATGTACTCACGCATCGCTAGGTGGTCCGGTGATCCTCGGCCGTCGGCTCCGGTGCCTGCTCCACCGGTTCCGGGGTCTGCTCCGGTTGCTCCGTCTGTTCCGCGGACTCCGGCGTGGGTGCCTCGCCGTCCGGGGAGCGTACGCCCGGGGCGACCTCGCGCAGCCGGTCCAGGGAGATGATGCCCTCCCGGACGACCCGGCCCTCGGGATAGGCGGTGAAGTCCACGATCGTCGACGGCACCGGGCCCGGGGTGGGACCGCCGTCGAGGTAGAGCGCGACGTCGAGGCCGAGCTGGTCGGCCGCCTCCCGGACGGTCGTCGCCGGCGGCTGCCCGGAGACGTTCGCGCTGCTGACCGCCAGTGGGCCGGTCCGCCGCAGCACCTCCCGGGCCAGGTCGTGGTCCGGCACCCGCAGGGCGATGGTGCCGTGGGTGTCACCCAGATCCATCCGCAGACTCGACTGCGCCCGGCAGATCACCGTCAGCGGACCCGGCCAGAAGGTCCCGACCAGCCGGTTCGCCGCCTCGGGGACGTCGACGGCGAGGGCCGCCATCACCCCCTCGTCACTGATCAGCACCGGCGGCGGCATGTCCCGGCCCCGGCGCTTGGCCGTCAGCAGCCGCTGCACGGCGTACCCGTCGAAGGCGTCGGCGCAGATCCCGTAGACCGTGTCGGTCGGCATCACCATCACCCGCCCGTCGGCGATGGCCTCCTTGGCGGCGGTCAGCGCCGGCCCGCGGTCGCCCTGCCGGCAGTCGACGATCCGCGGCTGCGGGGCGGGCGGGACGTTGCCCGGTGCGATGTCCTTGCTGTCGTCCGACGTGTCGCTCACGCCCATCATCCTGCCACCTGGGTCCGGGTCGCCGAGACGAACCGCGGCCGGCCGGACAGGTCCGGATGGTCGGCGGTGGCGCGCCACGCCCCGCCGGAGAAGACCGCCGGGGCGGACTCGCCCTGGCTGTCGTCGTGTTCACAGACCAGCAGCCCGCCGGGCCGCAGCAGCCGGCGGGCGGTGCGCTCCACCGCCCGGATCGCGTCCAGGCCGTCCTCCCCGGAGAAGACCGCCAGCGCCGGATCGTGTCCGGTCACCTCGACCGGCAGCACGGCGCGGACCCGCAGCGGGACGTACGGCGGGTTGACCACCACCACGTCGACGGTGCCGTCCCACTCCGGGACGGCACCGGCCAGGTCGCCCCGGCGGACATCGACCCCGGTGCCGGCGAGGTTGCGCCGGGCCCAGTCGACGGCGACCGGATCGATCTCCACCGCCACCACCCGGCAGCCGGGCACCTCGTCGACCAGCGCGGCACTGATCGCCCCGGAGCCGGCGCACAACTCGACGACCCGTGGCGTACGACCCTGCATGCGCACCGCCCGGGCCGCCTCGATCGCCGCCCCGGCGACCGACTCGGTCTCCGGCCGCGGCACGAACACACCCGGCCCGACCGCCACCCGGACGTTGCGGAACCAGGCCTCGCCGGTGAGGTGCTGCAGCGGCACCCCCTCGGCGCGGCGGTCCAGCAACTCCCGGTAGCGCGCCACCCGCTCCGCCGACGGCGGACCGGCCAGCACCAGATCGCCCGGCCGGAGCCCGAGCAGGTGGGCGAGCAGCAGCCGCGCGTCGACCTCCGGGGAGGCCACCTGACCGCGCAGCCGGTCGGCCCCCCGCCGGGCCAGCACGGAGGCCCGGACCGGGGCGGGTCGCTCGTCGGCCGTCATGCCCCGGCCGTCCGGAGCCGTTCGGCGGTGTCGGCGGCCTGCAGCGCCTCGATCACCGGCCCGAGCTCGCCGTTGAGCACCTGGTCGAGGTTGTGCGCCTTGTACCCGATGCGGTGGTCGGCGATCCGGTTCTCCGGGAAGTTGTAGGTCCGCACCCGCTCGGAACGGTCGACCGTCCGCACCTGCGACAGCCGGGCCGCGGACGCCTCCGCAGCGGACTCCTCCTCGGCCCGGGCCAGCAGCCGGGCGCGCAGGATGCGCAGTGCCTGCTCCTTGTTCTGCAGCTGGGACCGTTCGTTCTGGCAGGTCACCACGATGCCGCTGGGCAGATGGGTGATCCGCACCGCCGAGTCGGTGGTGTTGACGCCCTGCCCACCCTTGCCGCTGGACCGGTAGACGTCGATCCGCAGGTCGTCGGGGTCGATCTCGATCGCCTCGTCGTCCTCGACGTCGGGCATCACCAGCACCCCGGCCGCGGAGGTGTGGATCCGGCCCTGCGACTCGGTCACCGGCACCCGCTGCACCCGGTGCACTCCGCCCTCGAACTTCAGCGTGCCGTACGGCATCCGGTCCGGGTCGCCGGCCGAGGGGGCGTGGACCGCGAAGGTGACGGACTTGAAGCCGCCCAGATCGGTGTCCTGGGCGTCCAGCACCTCGATCTTCCAGCCGCGTGCCTCGGCGAACCGCCGGTACATCCCGAAGAGGTCGCCGGCGAAGAGGGCCGATTCCTCCCCACCTTCCCCGGACTTGATCTCCACGATCGCGTCCAGCGAGTCGTTGGGGTCACGCGGGGCGAGCAGGGTGGTGAGCCGACGGTCCAGGTCCCGGAGGCGATCCTGCAGGGCCTCGGCCTCGTCGGCGAAGCCGGCGTCCTCGACGGCGAGTTCGCGGGCGGCCGCCAGGTCCTCGGTCACCCGGTCGCGCTCGTCGGCGGCCCGGACCACCGGCCCGAGCTCGGCATAGCGCCGCCCCAGCCGCCGCATCGCCCGTTGGTCCGCCAGCACCGACGGGTCGGCCATCCGGGTCTCGACCTCCCGGTACTCCGCCCGCAGCGGGGCGACCGCGGCGAGCAGGGACGGCAACCGGTCGGTGGGGTCGGACATGGTGTTCTCCTCAAGGCTCGTACGTGGGGCGGGGTGCGGGGACGACGAACGCCGGGGCGCAGCATCGCTGCACCCCGGCGTCACGGAAGAACTACTTCTTGCCCCTCTTGAAGTTGCCGTAGCGCTTCTCGAACTTGGCGACCCGGCCGCCGGTGTCGAGGATCTTCTGCTTGCCGGTGTAGAAGGGGTGGCAGGCCGAGCACACGTCGGCGCGGATCTCGCCGCCGGGGGCCGTGGAACGAGTCGTGAAGGTGTTGCCACAGGTGCAGACGACCGTCGTCTCGTGATAATCGGGGTGGATCCCCTGCTTCATGGTGATTCTCCTTGTCGAGTGATGGCGCCGGGTCGTCCGCCGGAGTGGAGACCTCCGCCGGGCGTGAACCGGACCAAGGAACAACTATGCCGCAAACGCCGGCGGTCCGGCAAATGTTCCCGGCGGCTCAGAACCCGTCCCGGTTGGGGGTGCTCTTGGAGATCTGCAGCAGGAACTCCGCGTTGGACTGGGTCTTCTTCATCTGCTTGAGCAGCATCTCCAGCGCCTGCTGGCCCTCCATGTTGGACAGCACCCGGCGCAGCTTCCACATGATCGCCAGCTCATGGGTGCCCAGCAGCAGTTCCTCGCGCCGGGTGCCGGACTGCACCACGTCGATGGCGGGGAAGATCCGCTTCTCGGCGTACTCCCGGCGCAGCCGCAGCTCCATGTTGCCGGTGCCCTTGAACTCCTCGAAGATCACCTCGTCCATCTTGGAACCGGTCTCCACCAGCGCGGTGGCGAGGATCGTCAGCGAGCCGCCGTTCTCGATGTTGCGCGCCGCGCCGAAGAACTTCTTCGGCGGGTAGAGGGCGGCGGAGTCGACGCCACCGGACAGGATCCGGCCGGAGGCCGGGGCGGCCAGGTTGTAGGCCCGGCCCAGCCGGGTGATCCCGTCGAGCAGCACGACCACGTCACGGCCCAGCTCGACCAGCCGCTTCGCCCGCTCGATGGCCAGTTCGGCGACGGTGGTGTGGTCGTCGGCCGGACGGTCGAAGGTGGAGGAGATCACCTCGCCGGAGACCGTACGCTCGAAGTCGGTGACCTCCTCGGGCCGTTCGTCGACGAGCACGACCATCAGGTGGACCTCGGGGTTGTTCTTGGTGATCGAGTTGGCGATCGACTGCATCACGAAGGTCTTGCCGGCCTTCGGCGGCGACACGATCAGGCCGCGCTGGCCCTTGCCGACCGGGGCGACCAGGTCGATGATCCGGCCGGTCATGTTCGCCGGGTCGGACTCCAGCCGCAGCTGCTCGTCCGGGTAGAGCGGCGTCAGCTTGTTGAACTCGGGGCGGTCACGCATCGCCGACGGCTCGGAGCCGTTGATCGAGTCGATCCGGACCAGCGGGTTGAACTTCGCCTTGTGCTCCCCCTCCCGGGGCTGGCGCAGCGCACCGGTCACCACGTCGCCCTTGCGCAGGCCGTATTTCTTGACCATGCCCAGGGAGACGTACGCGTCGTCCGGGCCCGGCAGGTAGCCGGAGGTGCGGACGAAGGCGTAGTTGTCGAGGACGTCGAGGACGCCCGCCACCGGGGTGAGTACGTCGTCCTCGGCCACCGTCGGCTCGTTCTCGTACCGGTCGATGCCGCCGCTGCGCCCGCCGCCGCTGCTGGTCCGTCGGGTCTGCCGGTCCCGGCCGCGGCGCCGCCGGCTGCGCCGGCTGCCGCCCTCACCCTCGCGGTCCTGACGATTACCACTCTCGCGGTCCTGACGATTCCCGCCGCCCTCGCGGTTGCCACCCTCGCGAGCCTCGCGGCTCGGGCGCTGCCCTTCCTGCCGGTTCTGGCCGTCCTGCCGGTTCTGGCCCTCGGGGCGCTGCCCGCGCGGGCGCTCGGCCTCGCCCTGCTCCCCCTGCGGCCGCTCGGCGGCCGGGCGTTGGGTGGCCGGGCGCTCCGGCTCGGCGGTCCGCGGACGCTCACGCTCGGCGGGTGCCTGCTCGCGCTGCACCGCCGGCGTGGTCTCCGCCGCGGGCCGCTGCCGGGACGTACGGCGCTCGGTGGTCTCCCCGGCCGGCGCTGTCTCACCGTTGCCGGGACGCTCCTCGCGCCCCGCAGCGGGCTGCTCCTTCACCGGGGCGCCCTGGGCGCGGCGACTGCCCCGGCCACCGGGCGGGTTCGCCCCCGAGGCGCGTCCACCGGCGGCCTGTTCCGACTGCGCGGAACGGATCGCGGCGATCAGGTCGGCCTTGCGCATGCCGGAGGTGCCCTTGACCCCCAGACCGCCGGCCAGCTGGCGCAGTTCGGGCAGCACCTTGGCCTCGAGCCCACCGGAAGCGCGCTTCGCGGTCTTCGGCGCGTTCTCCACCGGGGTCGTCGCATTCGACGTTTCGGTCACGGGATTCCTTTCCGGGGGCCGGGACGCCCTGTTGACGTCACACCGGCCCTGGGCCTGCCACGGCCCTCTGGTTCGGGTCGTGCCACGATCCGCCAGAACGGCCCTTCCGGGACTTCCGTTCAGGGATCAAGGGATCGCGCCACGTGTGCCCACCACGATCAGCGGACCGAGCGGTGATGACCGGGCAGAGCGGAGAGTGCAGTGCTGGCGCCACCGGGCGGATCACGATGATCCGGGCACGCTGCGTCGCCCAGACCGGGCGATGCGCTGGACACAGCTTAGCACCCGATCCGAAGCCCGTACACCGATTCCCTGATCCGGGCGGTTCAGGCCTCCGAGATCGAGACGATGTGCGCCGGCCCGCCGACGTGCAGCAGCCGCCGGTCGAAGCCCTGGAACGGTGTCCGGGCCAGCTCGTCCAGCATCTCCTCGGTGCCCAGGACGACCACGGTCGGGCCGGCCCCGGAGATGATCGCCGCGTGTCCCCGGGCCCGCAGGTTCGCGACCAGGGCGGCCGATTCCGGCATCAGCGCCGCCCGGTAACGCTGGTGCAGCCAGTCCTCGGTGGCGTCCAGCAGCAGGTCGGGCCGTTGTGCCAGGGCGTGGACGAGCAGCGCGGCCCGGCCGGTGTTCGCGGTGGCGTCGGCGTGACTCACCTGGGTGGGCAGCGCCTCGCGCGCCCGGCGAGTGGGCACCGCCCGGTGCGGGATGTAGGCCAGTGCCCGCAGGTCGCCGGAGAGCGGCGCGGAGACCGCCCGGCCGCTGTCCGCCGTCCCCCAGGCGATCGCCAGACCACCCAGGATCACCGCGGCGACATTGTCGGCATGGCCCTCCAACCGGGTGCCGATCCGCTCCATCCACTTCCGGTCCGGCTGCGAGGACGGATAGGCGTACGCCCACGCCAGCAGCAGCCCGGCGGTGATCGCAGCCGAGGACGATCCCAGGCCCCGCCCGTGCGGGATCGAGTTGTGCGCCCGGAGCCGCAGCCCACTCGGCGGGGCGACCCGCAGCGACTCCAGACCGAGCAGGAAGGTCGAGACGATCAGGTGCGAGGCGTCCCGCGGGACCTCCGCGGCACCCTCCCCGGTGACGTCCACCTCGATGCCGGCGGCCTGGGTGCTGAGAGTGACCTCGTCGAACCAGTCGAGGGCCATCCCCAGGCAGTCGAAGCCGGGGCCGAGATTGGCCGAGGAGGCGGGAACGCGGACGACGATCCGCACCTCAGCGGCCCTCCACCCGCATCAGGCTGGACACCTCGTAGACCTCCGGGATGGCGACGAGTTCGTCCACGGTCGCCTCCACATCGGCATTGCGCGCCGTGTGGGTGCCGAGCACCAGCCGGGCGGTCCCGCTGGCGTCCTCCTGACGCATCGTCATGATGGAGACGTTGTGGGCGGCCAGCACCGTGGCGACCTTGGCCAGCACCCCGACGGTGTCCTCCACCTCCAGTGCGATGTGGAACCGGGTGATGACGTCACCGATCGGCGCGATCGGCAGGTCCTGGTAGACCGAGGACGCCGACCCGCGTCCGCCCGCCAGCCGGTGGCGGGCCACCGTCACCAGGTCACCCAGCACCGCGGAGGCGGTCGGCGCCCCGCCCGCCCCCTGCCCGTAGAACATCAGCTGTCCAGCGGCCTGCGTCTCGACGAACACCGCATTGAACGCCCCGCCGACCGAGGCCAGCGGGTGGTGCGCCGGCAGCATCGCCGGGTGGACCCGGGCAGAGATCCGCCGGCCACCGTCCGGCTGCTCCTCGAGCTCGCAGATGGCGAGCATCTTCACCACCATGCCCAGCGACTCCGCCGCGGCGATGTCCGCCCGGGAGACATCGGTGATCCCCTCACGGTAGACATCGTCCAGGGTGACCCGGGAGTGGAACGCCAGGGTGGCCAGGATCGCCGCCTTGGCGGCCGCGTCGTAGCCCTCGACGTCCGCGGTGGGATCCGCCTCCGCGTAGCCCAGCGCCTGCGCCTCGCTGAGCGTCTCGGCGAAGCCGGCGCCGGCGGTGTGCATCTTGTCCAGGATGAAGTTCGTGGTGCCGTTGACGATGCCCATCACCCGGGTGACCTGGTCACCGACCAGGGAGTCCCGCATCGGCCGGATGATCGGGATGGCGCCGGCCACGGCGGCCTCGTAGTAGAGATCCGTCCGGTGACCGTCGGCCGCGGCCACCAGGGCGGGACCGTCCTCGGCGAGCAGCGCCTTGTTGGCGGTGACCACCGACTTGCCACTGGTGAGCGCCTGCAGGATCCAGGTCCGGGCCGGCTCGATGCCGCCCACCACCTCGATCACCAGGTCGACGTCCGCGCGGGCGATCAGGCCGGTCGCGTCGGTGGTGAACAGTTCGGCCGGCAGGCCGGGGCGTTCCCGGTCGGCGCGGCGGACGGCGATCCCGACGAGGCGCAGCGGGGCACCGGCGCGCGCCGCGAGGTCGTCGGCGTGCTCCAGCAGCTGGCGGGCCACCTCCGCGCCGACCACGCCGCAGCCGAGCAGTGCCACGCCCAGCGGGCGCCCCACCGGTTCATTCATCTGTCAACCTCACTGGTTCCATTGGATCGGCGCGATTCTCCCGGTTCACCGTACCCGGTCGTCTCACGGTACCGGGTCGTAGCCGAGGTCGAGGGCGAGCAGGTCGTCGAGGGTCTCCCGGCGGAGCAGTGTGTGCAGGGCGCCGTCCCGGACGGCGACCACCGGCGGCCGGGTGACCAGGTTGTAGTTGGACGCCATCGCCCGGCTGTAGGCGCCCGCGCCGGGCACCGCGATCAGGTCTCCCGGCGCGATGTCGGCCGGCATGAACTCGTCGCGGACCAGGATGTCCCCGCCCTCGCAGTGCTTGCCGACGATCCGCGACAGCCGGGCGCCCGCCGACGAGGCGCGACCGGCGAGGGTGGCCGAATACTCCGCGCCGTACAACGCGGGGCGGATGTTGTCGCTCATCCCGCCGTCGACAGAGATGTAGGTCCGGGTCGCTCCCCCGTCGAGCACCACCTGCTTGACCGTTCCGACCCGGTAGAGCGCCATCGTGGTGGGCCCGACGATGGCCCGCCCGGGCTCGATCGACATCCGCGGCACCTGCACCGCCAGGTCGTGGGCCTGCTCCTCGACGATCGCCCGCAGGGATGCGGCCAACTGTTCCGGGCTCTCCGGCCGGTCCAGCGAGGTGTAGGCGATCCCGAAGCCACCACCGAGGTCCATCTCGGGCAGCTCCCGGTCGAACTCGCGGGCGACCTCTGCGTGCAGGGTCATGATCCGCCGGGCGGCGACCTCGAAGCCGTGGGTCTCGAAGATCTGCGAGCCGATGTGGGAGTGGATGCCGATCAGCTCCAGGTGCGGATCGGCCTCGCAGGCACGGAGCGCCTCCTTCGCCTGCCCCGAGGCGATCGAGAAACCGAACTTCTGGTCCTCATGGGCGGTGGCGATGTACTCGTGGGTGTGCGCCTCGACACCGGTCGTCACCCGGACCATCACCCGGGGGCGTACGCCGCGCTCCGCGGCCAGTCGGCCGACCCGGCCGATCTCGTCGAAGGAGTCGACGATGATCCGTCCCACCCCCGCGTCCAGCGCCATGGCGATCTCCGCCTCCGACTTGTTGTTGCCGTGCAGACCGATCCGCCCCCCGGGCACCCCACCGCGCAACGCGACGGTCAGCTCACCCCCGGTGGCGCAGTCGACGTGCAGGCCGTCCGCCAGCGCCCAGCCCGCCACCGCCGTGGTGAGGAAGGACTTCCCCGCGTAGTAGACGTCCCACCCCGCGAAGGCCTCGACGAAGGCCCGGGCGCGCTGGTGGAAGTCCACCTCGTCGAGGATGTAGACCGGGGTACCGCACCGCTCGGCGATCTCGGTGACCCGCAGACCGCCGACCGTCAGGATCCCGTCGGCCCCCCGCTCGACCGTGGCGCTCCACAGGACGGGCAACAGGGCGTTGACGTCCTCCGGGACGCGCAGCCACTGTGGCCCGGGGACGATGGTGTCGGCGTGGATCGAGCCGGCGACGTGCATGTGCGTCATGGGCTCTACTCTGCCAGCGACACGCCGGCGGGCACACCGCGTCGCGGCGGATGGACTTCCCCCGGCGGAGCGGGTGGACGGGGCAGCTCCGAAGTGGTGCTATTCTTTTCCAGTTGCCACCGCCGGGTGAGACCCGGCAGGCGATCGGCCCCCATAGCTCAGGGGATAGAGCACCGCCCTCCGGAGGCGGGAGCGTAGGTTCGAATCCTACTGGGGGCGCCAACCGGCTCCGGCCGGCGATCCGGTGACGGGGACATCACATCCGCCACCTCGGCATCCATCGCCCGGCGTTCACCGGAGCAGGCGGCACCGGCAGGTAGCCTTGGCTCCCGTGACGCCCCCTGAGACCGCGACCCCCGCCCGACGACCGCCGGCCGGCGGGACGGTGACTTCCGCCCATCGCCCGCTGATCGGCCCGGCGCTCGGAGCGGCCCTGCTCTGGATCGGCTCCCGGCTCACCATGCTGGCACTGTTCTTCGGCCTGGAGATCTCCGTCTGGTGGGACGTCTACTACTACTTCACCAGGGTCGCCGGCCTCCCCACGGTCGGCCTCGGCCACACCCTGGTCGAGTACCCCACCCCGGTGGTGTGGTGGCTGCAGCTCCCCTACCTCCTCGGCGGCCGCGACCAGGTGGCGTACGTGGCGCTCTTCATGGTGCTGATGGGACTCCTGGATGCCGCCCTCACCGGGTGGCTGTGGCTGCGTGGACGGCGGGCCGGGTCGACGGTGGCGGCGTACTACTGGATGGTCTTCACGATGTTGATCGGGCCGTTGGTCTACACCCGCTTCGACCTGCTGCCGTCCGTCCTGGCCGCGGTCGCCCTGCTGCTGCTCGCCCGGGCACCGGGCGTCTCCGGCGGACTGGTGGCCATCGGGGCGGCCGTCAAGCTGTGGCCGGCCCTGCTGATCACCGGCCTGTTCGGCCGGCGACACAGCCGGGTCGCGGTCTGGATCGGCTTCGCCGTCACCGGCGTCATCCTCGTCGTCCTCAGTCTGGTCACCGGTGGCTGGGACCGCCTGGTGTCGCCGCTGACCTGGCAGGGAGAGCGCGGGCTGCAGATCGAGTCGGTCTGGGCCACCCCGGCGATGGTCAACGTCCTCGCCCATCCGGGTCGCTACGTCATCCAGTTCTCGCAGTATCAGGCCTACGAGGTGTTCGGCCCCGGGGTGGGGGCGATGCTCACCGTGGCGTCGGTGGCCACCGTCGTCGGGGGGCTGGCGATCCTCGCCCTGGGCGTCCGGGCCTGGCGCTCCCCCGGCCACGATCTGTACACCGACGCGATGATCATGACAGCCGTGATCGCCGTCATGATCATCACCAACAAGACCTTCAGCCCGCAGTACCTGATCTGGCTCGGCGGCCCGCTCGCCGTCCTGGTCCTCACCCGCACCGGCCGGGCGGGCGCCACGGACCGCGGCCTGCTGGTCCTCCCGCTGGTGCTCGCCGTGCTCACCCAGCTGATCTTCCCGCTGTTCTACTCCTGGCTCACCGATGCCGGCCCGGGCACCGGACGCACCCTGATGACGTTGGTGCTGGCGCTGCGCAACATCGGCATGCTGGCCTTCACCGTGATGGCCTTCGGCCGAGCCTGGTCCCTGCTGGGGGGCGCCGGCCGACGCGAGGCCGTCGTCGAGGACACGGCGGCGGGCCCGGCCTCCTGACGCCGGCCGACGGTCGACGCCGGGCCGCCGGCCGGTCCATGCCGGGGTACGGAACGCGGCTCCGCCGGGCCGATCGTCTCACCGTGCACACCAGATGGCAGAGTGGTCACTTTCGGCTACGATCGGCAGAGGTATCGCCGGGTCCGTCCGGGATACCGGATGTGGGACACACCGCAGTGGACGGGTCATCAGGACCTCCCCGCAGCGAGCACTCGTTCACGCGCCGTCCCACGAAGTGACCGAATCGCGACGGAAGAAGGCGACCGTGGCCCCCGCGCCCGAACCACACACCATTACCAGCTCTGCTGATTTCGGAGCCAACGACTGGCTCATCGAGGAGATGCTCGACCGATTCCGGGCCGACCCCACGTCGGTCGACGCGAGCTGGCAGGCGTTCTTCACCGCCCAGGGCGAGGCACCCGCAGCCGCTCCCGCCCCGGCGGCCCCGCGCACCCCCGCCGCCCCGGCACCGGCTCCCGCCGCCCCAGCCCCAGCCCCAGCTCCAGCCCCGGCTCCGCAGACCGCCCGGCCGGCCGCACCGGCCGCACCGGCCGCACCGAAGTCCTCCCGGGTGGAGCGCCCGAACCAGGTGCGGTCCGGCCCCCGTCCGGTCCGCTCGGGCCAGGACTCCGGAGTGCCGGCGGATCCGCCGAACCCGTCGCTGCGCCCCGATGCCGGGACCGACCAGCCGGTGCGGACGGTGATGAAGGGTGCGCCGATGCGCACCGCCAAGAACATGGACCTCTCGCTCAGCGTGCCGACCGCCACCTCGGTGCGTACGGTCCCGATGAAGCTGCTCATCGACCAGCGGTCCATGATCAACAACCACCTGCGCCGGGCCCGCGGCGGCAAGGTCAGCTTCACCCACGTCATCGCGTACGCCCTGGTCCAAGCGGTCAAGGCCGTGCCGGCGATGAACAACGCCTACGACGTGACCGACGGCAAGCCCACCCTGGTGGAGAACCCGCACGTCAACCTCGGCCTGGCGATCGATCTGCCGAAGCCGGACGGCACCCGCCAGCTGCTGGTGCCGAACATCAAGGCCGCCGAGACACTGACCTTCGCCCAGTTCTGGGCGGCGTACGAGGAGCTGGTCCGCAAGGGCCGCGGCAACAAGCTCACCGTCGACGACTTCGCCGGCACCACCGTCTCGCTGACCAACCCGGGCCCGATGGGCACCCACCACTCGGTGCCACGGCTGATGAACGGCCAGTCCGCCATCATCGGGATGGGCTCGATCGCCTACCCGCCGGAGTTCGAGGGGTCCGACCCGGAGCGCCTGGAGGAGATGGGCGTCGGCAAGATCTGCACGCTCACCTCGACCTACGACCACCGGGTCATCCAGGGCGCCCAGTCCGGTGAGTTCCTCAACCGGCTGCACAACCTGCTGCTGGGGGCCGACGACTTCTACGAGGAGATCTTCGCCTCGCTGCGGATCCCGTACGCCCCCTACAAGTGGACCGCCGACAAGGGCCACCAGCACGAGGACGCGATCTCCAAGCAGACCCGGGTGATGGACCTGGTCAACGCCTACCGGGTCTCCGGTCACTTCCTGGCCGACATCGACCCGCTGGAGTACCACCAGCGTTCCTTCCCGGACCTGGAACTGGAGACCCACGGGCTGTCGGTCTGGGACCTGGACCGCTCCTTCGCGGTCGGTGGTCTCGGCCCGGACCAGAAGCGCTTCATGAAGCTGCGCGACATCATCATCACCATGCGCGACGCCTACTCGCGCTCGGTCGGCATCGAGTACATGCACCTCGGCTCGCCCGACCAGCGCCGGTGGATCCAGGACCGGGTGGAGCGGCTCTACACCCAGATCCCCAGCGAGGAGCACCTGCGGATCCTCGACAAGCTCAACGAGGCGGAGCTGTTCGAGACCTTCCTGCAGACCAAGTATGTCGGCCAGAAGCGGTTCTCCCTCGAGGGCGGCGAGTCGGCCATCGTGGCACTGGACGAGATCTGTGACCAGGCGGCCCAGGACGGCCTCGACGAGGTCGCGATCGGCATGCCGCACCGCGGCCGGCTCAACGTGCTGACCAACATCGTCGGCAAGTCGTACGGCTCGGTCTTCCGCGAGTTCGACGGCAATCTCGATCCGCGCTCGGTGCAGGGTTCCGGCGACGTCAAGTACCACCTCGGCGCCGAGGGCACCTTCACCGCGATGGACGGCTCGACGATCCGCGCCTCGGTCGCCGCCAACCCCTCCCACCTGGAGGCCGTCGACCCGGTGCTGGAGGGCATCGCCCGGGCCAAGCAGGACATGCTCGACCGCAGCTACGAGTTCCCGGTGCTGCCGGTGCTGCTGCACGGTGACGCATCGTTCGCCGGCCAGGGGGTGATCGCCGAGACCTTCCAGATGTCGCAGCTGCGCGGCTTCCGGACCGGTGGCACGATCCACATCATCGTCAACAACCAGATCGGCTTCACCACCTCGCCCGACTCCAGCCGCTCGACGTTCTACTCCTCCGACATGGCCAAGGGCTACGACGTGCCGATCCTGCACGTCAACGGCGACGATCCGGAGGCGGTGGTCCGCTCCGCCCGGTTCGCGTACGAGTTCCGCCGCGAGTTCAACAAGGACGTCGTGCTGGACATCGTCTGCTACCGCCGGCGCGGCCACAACGAGGGCGACGACCCGAGCTTCACCCAGCCGACGATGTACCGGATGATCGAGAACAAGCGCTCGGCCCGCAAGCTCTACGCCGAGTCGCTGATCGGCCGCGGACTGATCTCGATCGAGGACGCCGAGGCGGTGATGGACAAGTTCCACGAGCGCCTGGAGAGCGTCTTCAAGGAGGTCCGCGAGGACAAGGGCACCGACACCGCGTACACCACCACGCCGGACTACCCGGAGAAGTCCGAGTTCGAGCAGGGCACCGCGGTGAGCCCCGAGGTGCTCAAGCGGGTCGCCGACGCGTACGTCGACTACCCGGAGGGCTTCACCCCGCACCGCAAGGTGCGCCCCCAGCTGGAGCGTCGCGCCGCCGCGATCATGCAGGGCCCGATCGACTGGGCGACGGCCGAGCTGCTCGCCATCGGGTCGGTGCTGATGGATGGGCGTACGGTCCGGCTGACCGGCCAGGACACCCGCCGTGGCACCTTCTCGCAGCGGTTCGCCGCCGTCATCGACTCCGAGAACGGTGACGCCTGGGTGCCGCTGAAGCACCTCACCGAGGACCAGGGCAAGTTCCACGTGTTCAACTCGCTGCTCAGCGAGTACGCCGTGCTGGGCTTCGAGTACGGCTACTCGGTGGCCCGCCCCGATTCGCTGGTGATGTGGGAGGCCCAGTTCGGCGACTTCGCCGACGGCGCACAGATCATCTCCGACGAGTTCATCGCCTCGGGGATGACCAAGTGGGGCCAGAAGTCCGGGGTCGTGCTGCTGCTGCCGCACGGCTACGAGGGTCAGGGCGCCGACCACTCCTCGGCCCGGATCGAGCGCTGGCTGCAGATGTGCGCCGAGGACAACCTGGCCGTCTGCCAGCCGTCGACCCCGGCGAACTACTTCCACCTGCTGCGCCAGCACGCGCTGGTCGGCTGGCACCGCCCGATGATCGTGCCGACGCCGAAGTCCATGCTGCGCAACAAGCTGGCCACGTCGATGCCGGAGGACTTCACCCACGGCAAGTGGGAGCACGCCCTGCCGGATCCGTCGATCACCGACCCGTCGCAGGTCGAGCGGGTGCTGATCTGCTCCGGCAAGGTGCGCTGGGAACTGGTCCACGCCCGGGACAAGAAGGGTCTCAACGGCAAGGTCGCCATCGTCACCCTGGAGCGGCTCTACCCGCTGTCCACCGATGCGCTGCTGGCGGTGCTGGCGCCCTACCGGCACGTCGCCGACGTCCGCTGGGTCCAGGACGAGCCGGCCAACCAGGGTCCGTGGCCGTTCCTGCACAACCAGATGCTGCCCGAGCTGACTGCCAAGGACCCGGGCCGCGACTGGGCTGCCGTCCCGGCCATCGCCCGGCCGGCCTCGGCGACCACCGCGGTCGGCAGCAAGAAGCGCCACGATGCGGAGGAGCAGGCCCTGATGGATGCCGCCTTCGGGCCGCGCGGGTGAGGTCGGTGTACTTCACCGATCGGGGCATCGAGGAGCTCGAGGCGCGCCGCGGGGAGGAGCAGGTCTCCTTCGCGTGGCTCGCCGAGCAGCTCCGGTTCTTCGTCGATCTCAACCCGGAGTTCGAGACCCCGGTCGAGCGGCTGGCCACCTGGCTGGCACGCCTGGACGACGACGAGCCGGCCGGCCCGGCGGACTGATTCCGCCGCCTCGGCATCCCCCGCCTCGGCCGGCGGGCCGCGGGTCCGTCAGGACCCGTCGGTCCGCCGGCCGACGAGGTGCCGGGTCGACGCCGGCAGCAGGACGAACACGATCACCAGCACCGAGGTGAGGCCGAGCATCACCGTCACCCAGGTCGTCTCACCGCCGCGGAAGCTCCAGGCGGTCGGTACCTGGATCAGTTGCGCCGCCAGCACCGGACCGCGGGCGTACGCCCGGCCGGCCAGCAGGGCGTACGCCCCGAGCAGCAGCACTGCCCCCCAGGCCACCAGCAACAGCGCCGTGACCGCTCCGGAGACCACCCGCCCGGTGTGCAGCTGGCCGAGCTCGTACAGGCCGAAGGAGACGAACCCGAGGGTCTGGAGCGCGAGCAGGACGGCGACGCCCCGGAGCGGGCCGGGGGCACCGCCCCAGCGGGTGCCGAGGAAGGACAGCGGTGAAGTCACCGCACCAGAGTAGGCCCTGGTCGCCAGGAGGCCCTGGCCGGCGCTGTTCCGGGACAGAGATTGTGATTGTCGTCACAAGGTGTGGTTGAAGACTCAGGGACCTCCTAGACTGGCCCACGGTTTTTCCCCGGGCCTCCGGGGGCCGGACACCCGGACCAACATTCCCCAGGAAGGGGGACGAAGGGGCTTGTGCCCCTCGGGTCCCGTTGCGTAGCTTGAGGCTGTATCCGGTTCGTTGATCAGGGAGTAGGAAATCGGTATGGATTGGCGCCACGAGGCTGCCTGTTTGGACGAAGATCCCGAGCTGTTCTTCCCCATCGGCAATACCGGGCCCGCACTCCTCCAGATCGAGGAAGCGAAGAAGGTCTGCCAGCGGTGCACCGTGCGGGAGGAATGCCTCGCCTGGGCCCTCGAGGCCGGTCAGGACCATGGCGTCTGGGGCGGGATGAGCGAGGACGAGCGCCGCGCCTTCAAGCGCCGCAAGGCCCGCTCCCGGGTCCGTACCGCCTGATCGTCCGGTCGACCTGATCGCCAGGTCGTCCAGATCCGTCCCTCAGAGCTCCGGGACGGGCACGCGGACCATCGCCTCGACCCCGCCCTCGGGGCGGTTGTTCAGGCTGAACGTCCCGTGCATGTCCGCAACCAGCGTCTCGACGATCCCCAGCCCCAGGCTGGTGGTCTGGGTGGGGTCGAAGCCGTCCGGTAGGCCGTGTCCTGCGTCGAGGACCCGGACGAGGAGTTCCCCGTCGACCCGCGAGGGCACCACCTGCACCTCCCCGCTCTGTCCGCCGAGCCCGTGTTCCACGGCGTTCTGGCACAGTTCCGTCACCACCAGGGACAGGTTGGTGGCGATCACCGGGGAGACCTTCCCGAAGCTCCCCTCCCGGCGGACCCGCGCGGGTGACCCCGGGGTCGCCACGTCGCCGACCATCGCCAGGATCCGGTCCGCGACGTCGTCGAAGGCAACGTCCTCGTCGAACGAGTGGGCCAGCACCTCGTGCACCGCGGCGATCGAGGAGACCCGCGACATCGCCTCGGCGAGGGCCTGCTTGGCCTCCTGGGAGTTGACCCGCCGGGCCTGCATCCGCAGCAGCGCCGACACCGTCTGCAGGTTGTTCTTGACCCGGTGGTGGATCTCCCGGATCGTGGCGTCCTTGGTGATCAACTGCTGGTCCAGCCGGTGGATCTGGGTGATGTCCCGCAGCAGCACACAGGCCCCGGCGGAACCCCCGACGGCGTCGTGGAGCGGAGTGAACCGGAACCGCAGGGCGACGTTCTCCACCGTCACCTCACGCTCCACCGCCTCCCGACCGGTGAGCAGCCGACGCATCTCCTCCTCGCCCCCCAGTTCGTCGCGGAAGCTGACCGGAGTCGCGGTGACGATGTCTCCCAGGTGGCCGGCGCGACGGTACGCCGAGACGGCGTTGGGCGTGGCGTAGCGGTATTCGCCCTCCGGGCCGATCCACATCAGCCCGTCACCGACCCGCGGCGACCGGGTCGGGTGCGAGCGGGTCCCGGGCAGCGGGAACTCGCCGCGCAGCAGCATTTCCCGGAGCACCTCCGCGATGGCGATGTAGGCGTCCTCCAGGGCACCGTTCGCCCGTACGCCCATCTGGTTGGTGTGCTGCTCCACCACGGCGACCACGGCACCGTCCTGCACCAGCGGGATGGCGTGCATGTCGACCGGGATGCCGCTGGCCAGCTTGTTGTCGCTGGTCTCGCAGCTCTCCCCCGACCAGTACGCCTGCAGGGCCAGCGAGTCCGGGTCGTAGCGCACCGCGTCACCGACGACGTCGTCGAGCAGCGCGGTGGGACCGGTGGTCGGCCGGATCTGGGCGACCGCCCACATCTGGTTGGGGTCCCGGTCGGGCACCCAGAGGATGAGGTCGGAGAAGGAGAGGTCGGCGAGCAGGTGCCACTCGTTCACCAGCGATCGCAACCACTCGGCGGCCCGAGGATCCAGATCGGTGTGCGTCGCCAGGAGGGTGGACATCTGCGGCATGGCCACAGCCTACGCGTCCACGTGGTAGCGCCCTCCGACCCCGCCCGGCAGCGGACCGGGGGCCGCGCCGGCGGTGCCGGACCGGGACGGATTTGCGGTCAGGGGGGTGTGACGTGCGAAAATGCCGTGTTGTCCTTACCGGCGGCGATCGCGTCGACGTCGATCGGGATCGACCACCGCCATCGCACACCACAGGGAGGCCCTCATGGGTAAGACCGGCCGCAAGCGCCGCGCGCGTCGCAAGAAGGGCGCGAACCACGGCAAGCGCCCCAACGCCTGAGTCCCAGGCCGAGACCGCACCAGCCCCCGGGCCGTCACTGACGGCCCGGGGGCTGGTTCGTCGTTTCCGTCGTCCCGGCGTCCTCGATCAGGCGCTCACTCGGCCGCGGGCTCCCCGCCGGCACCGGTGCCGGTGGCACCGTCCGCCGGCCGGGACGGACCGCGATAGGTGGTCCGGACCAGGGTCCCGGTCACCGTCGTCCGCCGCACCAACACCCCCGACGCGTCACGCATCGTGGTGGAGATGGTCGTCCGGGTGGTGTTGACGGTCACCTCGGTCCCGGAGGAGCCGCACTGGGCGACGACGGCCGCCCAGACCCGGTCCCGCAGGCCCGCCGGGGCTGCCGGCGGCTGCGCGCAGCTGCGGTGCAGCAGTCCCTTGATCGTCCGTTGGACGCGGTACACGTCCGCGCAGTCCGGGCAGGCCAGCAGGTGTTCGCGCACCGCGTCCGCGACGTCGCTGTCCAGTTCCCCGTCGAGGAACGCGCAGATCAGGTCGCGACTGGCCCGGCAGTCCATCCGGTGCATCTCGGTCATGACTCTTCCTCCCGGGAACGTCCCAGGCCCCGCTCGTGGGCGTAGTCCGCCAACAGGTCACGCAGCTGCTTGCGGCCGCGGTTGATCCGGCTCATCACCGTACCGATCGGGGTGCCCATGATCTCGGCGATCTCCTTGTAGGAGAACCCCTCGACATCGGCCAGATAGACAGCCATCCGCCGCTCGGGACTCAACTGGGCCAGGGCGTCACTGACGTCACCGTCCGGGATCCGTTCCAGCGCCTCGGTCTCGGCCGACTTCAGCCCGGTCGAGTCGTGGTCGGCGGCCCGGGCGATCTGCCAGTCCTCGACCTCCTCACCACCACTGATCTGGGGGCGGCGCTGCTGCTTGCGGTAGGTGTTGATGTAGCTGTTGGTGAGGATCCGGTACAACCACGCCTTGATGTTGGTGCCCGGCCGGTACTGGTGGAACGAGGCGAACGCCTTCGCGTACGCGTCCTGCACCACGTCCTCGGCGTCGGCGGCGTTGCGCGTCATCCGCAGCGCCGCGCCGTACAGCTGGTCGAGGTAGGGCATCGCCTCGCGCTCGAACCGTGCGGCGCGTTCCTCCGGGGTCTCGGTCGCCGGGTCGATCCCGGCCACGTCCGCATCCGGCGGGGCCACGAGGGCGGACCCGTCGGCATACGCCTCGTCGGCGGTGTCGTCGGTCTGGGGCTCGGTCATCAGTTCCGAGCCTAGCCGCTTCCGCACCCCCACGGCCGGAAGAGGCCGCAGTGCCGGATGGTCGAGGAGGGCTGTGCTCACGCTGACTGGAACGACCGGGCCGGCCGGTCTATTCCCCCGGCCCGTCCTCCCCAGGCTCCGCCGCCTCCGGCAGCAGCGGCGCGACCAGGTCCGGGGAGTTGTTCGCGACCTTGCCGACCGCGGGCGAGACCGGGTGGCCGGTGATCCCGGCGCCGGGATCACCGGCCAGCAACCCGGCGATCTGCTCGCGGTCCTGCAGGTCGCGGTCGAGCCAGGCATCACGCACCTCCGGTCGGACGGGCACCGGCATCCGCTCGTGGATCCGGCCCAGGTCATCGGTCGCCGCGGTGGTGAGCACCGCACAACTGATGAGCATCCGCCCGGGATCGTCCTTCGCCAGCCGGTCGTCGAACCAGACCTCCCACAGCCCGGCCATCGCCAGCGGCCGCCCGTCGGCCCGATGGATGAACCATGGCCGGCGCTGCGAGCCTGCCTTCTCCCACTCGTAGTACCCGTCGGCCGGCAACAGACAGCGCCGGCGCAGATAGGCCGACCGGAATGCCGGCTTGGCGCCGGCAGTCTCGGCGCGGGCGTTGATCAGCCGGGCGGCGCCGGCGGGATCCTTCGCCCAGGACGGCACCAGACCCCAGCGCATCGGCACCAGGGACCGTACGCCGCGCCGTTCGACCACCGCCCGGACGACATCGGTCGGCGCCACGTTCCAGGACGGCCCGGGCACCCCGGCGACGACCTCGGTGATCTCGAACTCATCCACCAGGTCGTCCACCCGGGCACTCGACGCGTACCGGCCGCACATGTGCCCACCGTAACGGCGTGGCCCGGTTGGCCTCCAGACCCCGGGGCAGTAAGAATGAGGCATGGCTCTTTCGCGCGCAGTGGCCCGGACGATGCTGGCCAGCGTCTTCATCTCCCAGGGCGTCAAGGCCGTCACCGACCCCAGTTCCACCTCCGTCCAGGCCGAGATGCTGCGTGACCGGGTCGCCCCGTTGCTCCGGCGGGTCGCGCCCGACCCGATCGCCTCCCGGGTGCCGGACGACGCCGCCGCCTGGTCGCGGCTCCGTGGCGTCGCCCAGGTGCTCGGCGGCGTCGGCCTGTCGACCGGGCTCGGCCGTCGCTGCGGGGCGCTGGTGCTGGCCGCCTGCAACCTGCAGGACCTGGTCGCCACCGGCGGGCTCGGCCGGAAGGCGTTCGGTGACCCCGAGGTGCTGACCAAGGTGGCGCTGACCGGCGGCGTGCTGTTGGCCGCCCAGGACACCGAGGGGCGTCCCGGACTGGGGTACCGTTCCCGGACGGCCTGCGCCCGGACGCAGGCCGGCGGCCGTACCGGGCGCAAGGCCACCCGGAAGGCTTCCCGCACGGCCACGCGGGGCACCCACAAGGCCGGCCGGGGCACCCGGCAGGACGTCCGGTCGGCGACGACGGAGACGAAGTCCGGCCTTGCCTCTTGAGCCCATGGATGCCAGTGCCCTGACCACCGAGGGATTCTGGGCGGCCCCGAAGCTGCGGCACGCCCTGGACCGCGAGGTCGTCATCCCCGGGTCGAAGTCGGCGACCGCGCGGGCCCTGGTGGTGGCTGCGCTCTCCGACGGGCCCTCCACCATCACCGGCGGTCTGGATGCCCGCGACACCCAGCTGATGCGCGATGCGCTGCGGGCCCTCGGGGTGCGGATCCACACCAGCTTCCTCGGCGCCGCCGGGGACGATGCGGCCTTCGGCGCCCCGGGCGCCCAGCAGTCGCGTCCGCTCACCTCCGCGGTGTGGTGTGTCCGGCCGCCTCGCCGGTTCGTCAGCACCGGCGACATCGACTGCGGCCTGGCCGGGACGGTGGCCCGCTTCGTCCTGCCGATCGCCGCGATGGCCGAGGGACGGACCTACCTCCACGGCGACGAGGGGATGTCCGCCCGGCCGATCCGCCCGCTGCTGGACGCGCTGGTCGACCTCGGTGCCCGGATCCCCGACGATGCGGTGGCGATCCCGCTCACCCTCACCGGCCGCCCGGACCTGCCCGGCGGGCCGGCGATCATCGACTCCAGCGCCTCCAGCCAATTCGTCTCCGGGCTGCTGCTGAGCGCTGCCCGGTTCCGCGACGGACTCGACCTGCGTCACGAGGGCGCGACGCTCCCCTCGCTCCCGCACATCCAGATGACCGTCGACATCCTGCGTGATCACGGCGTACGGGTGGACCAGCCGGAGCCGACCCGGTGGATCGTCACGCCGGGCCCGATCCGGGCCGGCGACATCGCGATCGAGCCGGATCTGTCCACCGCCGCACCCTTCCTCGCCGCCGCGGTGCTCACCGACGGCACCGTCCGCATCCCGCACTGGCCGTTGGAGACCAACCAGCCGGGCGCGCTGCTGCTCCCGCTGCTGGAGCAGCTCGGTGCACGGGTACAGCTGGAGCCGGCGACCGACGGCCGCACCGGCACCCTGTCCGTCACCGGCCCGGGGCACTGGGACCTCGACGGCTTCGACATCGACCTCTCCGACGCCAGCGAGCTCACCCCGGTGGTGGCCGCCATCGGCGCGCTCGCCAACGGGCCCAGCCGGATCCGCGGGGTCGGGCACATCCGCGGTCACGAGACCGATCGGCTGGCCGCCCTGGAGGCCGACTTCCGGGCCCTCGGCGCCGACGTCGACCAGACCGAGGACGGCCTGGCCCTCCGGCCGGCGGTGCTGCACGGCGGCCCCTGGGGGGCGTACGCCGACCATCGGCTCGCGCAGGCCGGGGCGTTGCTCGGCCTGGTGGTGTCCGGGGTGATGATCGACGACATCGGCTGCACCTCGAAGACGATGCCGAGTTTCCCTTCCGCCTGGTGGTCGCTGGCGACCGGGAGCGGCCGGTGACCCCGCGGTACGGGATCCGGGCCGACGACCACGAGGGCTTCGACCGTCCCGGCCGGGGCAGCCGGCCGCGGACCAAGGACCGGCCGGACTATTCCGTCAAGCCGGTCGGCCGGGTGATCGGCATCGACCGCGGCCGCTATGCCTGCATCCTGGAGGGCCGGGTGCCCTCCCCCGAGGCCCGGGTAGTGGCCACCAAGGCTCGGGCGCTGGGCCGCAAGGGCGTCATCGTCGGCGACCGGGTCCATCTGGACGGCGACGTCTCCGGCGAGGAGGGCACCCTGGCCCGGATCGTCGAGGTGCTGGAGCGGACCAGTGTGCTGCGCCGCACTGCGGACGACGACGATCCGTACGAACGACCGATCGTCGCCAACGCCGACCAGCTGGTGATCGTCACCGCGCTGGCCGATCCGCCGCCCCGGACCGGGATGATCGACCGCATCCTGGTCGCCGGGTACGACGCCGGGATCCGGCCGCTGCTGTGCCTGACCAAGGCCGACCTGGCCTCCCCCGCGGAGCTGCGCGCGGCGTACGAGCCGCTCGGAGTGCCCGTCGTGGTGATTGACCCGGACGCCTCCTTGGCGCCGCTGCAGGCCGAACTGGCCGGCCACACCAGCGTCCTGGTCGGTCACTCCGGGGTGGGCAAGTCCACCCTGGTCAACCGGTTGATCCCGGAGGCGGACCGGCAGACCGGCCAGGTGAACGCGGTGACCGGTCGGGGCCGGCACACCTCCACCTCGGCCGTCGCCCTGGAACTGCCCGACGGCGCGGGATGGGTGATCGACACCCCCGGCGTACGCTCCTTCGGCCTGTCCCACGTCCGCCCCGCGTCGATCATCGAGGCCTTCCCCGACCTGGCCGAGCACACCCTCGACTGCCCCCGCGGCTGCACCCACGAGGCCGGCGCCCCCGGCTGCGGCCTGGATGCGGCGGTCGCTGCCGAGGCGGTGTCGGAGGTCCGGGTGGCCTCCTACCGGCGGATGCTGGCCCACCGGAACGACCGGGGCTGACCACCCGGCCGGGGCTGACCGTCGCCGACGCCCGGGGACCGGCGGCCGATACGCTGGCCCCATGAGCGCGACCTCCTCCCCGGCCTTCCCCGTCAACGACGACCTGGGGGTGGCGCTGTTGCTGGCCGATGCCGCGGACACCATCTCGCTGGCCCGGTTCCTCGCCCTCGATCTCGAGGTCTCCACCAAGCCCGACCTGACCCCGGTCAGCGATGCGGACCTGGCGGTGGAGGACGAGCTGCGCGAGCTGCTGGCGGGGCTGCGACCGGCGGACGCGGTCCACGGGGAGGAACGGGCGGACACCGGCCACGCGCAGCGGCGCTGGATCATCGACCCGATCGACGGCACCAAGAACTATGTCCGCGGGGTGCCGGTGTGGGCCACCCTGATCGCCCTGATGGACGGCCCGGACGTGGTCACCGCCACGGTCAGCGCTCCCGCCCTCGGCCGACGGTGGTGGGCGGCCCGCGGTGACGGCGCCTGGACCCGGGTGCTCGGCCGGCACGCGGCGCCCTGTCGGGTCTCCACCGTCGCGGACCTGCGGGACGCCTCACTGTCGTTCTCGTCGCTGTCCGGGTGGTTCGACCTCGGCCGGGGCGACCGGTTCGTGCAGCTGACCCGGGACATCTGGCGGACCCGCGGGTTCGGCGACTTCTGGTCCTACATGCTGGTCGCCGAGGGCGCGGTCGACGTGGCCACCGAGCCCGACCTGGAGTTGCACGACATGGCCGCCTGCAGCCTGATCGTCACCGAGGCCGGCGGCCGGTTCAGCAATCTCGACGGACACGACGGCCCGGTCGGCCGCAGCGCCGTCGCGTCCAACGGGCTGCTCCACGCCGCGGTGCTCGACCGGCTCGGCCGGTAGGCCACCTGGCGGGACGGGTGACGGGCCCGCCCCGGCAGGTGGCCGAGCGACCGATCAGCCGATGGTGGCCAGCCGGATCGTCTCCGGCATGTCCAGCAGTGCCTCGATCAGGTCGCGGTCCAGCGCGGTCAGCGTGTCGGTCACCACGTAGCCGAGCTCACCGCGGGTGGACAGCTGCTGGCGCTCGATGTTCACGCCGTGCTCGCCGAGCACGCCGTTGACCTTGGCGAGCACACCGGGGACGTTCTTGTGCAGGTGCAGCAGGCGGGCGTGGTCGACGTGGCTGTCGAGGTGCAGCTCCGGCATGTTGACCGACATGTTCGTCGAGCCCGAGCGGACGTAGTCGAGCAGCTTGCCGGAGACGAAGTGACCGATGTCCTCCTGGGCTTCCTGGGTCGATCCACCGACATGCGGGGTGAGGATGACGTTGGGGATGCCCTGCAGCACCGAGGTGAACGGCTCGCCGTTCTTCTTCGGCTCCTCGGGGAAGACGTCGATCGCCGCGCCGGCGATGTGGCCGGACAGCAGGTTGTCGCGCAGCGCGTCGAGGTCGACGACGAAGCCGCGGCACAGGTTGAGGAACAGCGCCCGGTCCCGCATCATCGCGAACTCCTCGGCGCCGAAGAGGTTGACGTTCTCCTCGCGACCGTCGACGTGCAGGCTGACCACCTCGGCGGTCTCCAGCAGCTGCTGCAGCGACGAGCACTTGTGCGCGTTGCCCAGGGCCAGCCGGTCGGCAATGTCGTAGAAGTACACCTGCATGCCCATCGCCTCGGCGATGACCGACAGCTGGGAGCCGATGTTGCCGTAGCCGACGATGCCGAGCTTGCGGCCGCGGATCTCGTGCGAGCCCTTCGCCGACTTCTTCCATTCCCCCCGGTGCAGCTCGCTGCTGCGATCGGTGAGGTGGCGAGCCATGCCGATGATCTCGGCGATGGCCAGCTCGACGACCGAGCGGGTGTTCGAGTACGGCGCGTTGAACACCGCGGTGGCGGTGTCGGTCGCGGCCTTCAGATCGATCTGGTTGGTGCCGATGCAGAACGCGCCGACCGCCATCAGGTCCGGCCGCGCCTCGAGGATACGGCGGGTCACCTGGGTCTTGGAGCGGATGCCGAGCAGGTCGACGCCGTCCAGCGCGGCGATCAGCTCCGCCTCGTCCATCGCGCCCTTCTCGTGCTGGACGTCCATCCCGAACGCCTCGAGGGCCTGGACCGCTGACTGGTGGATGTTCTCCAGAAGAAGTGCCTTCACGGTCACGGAGTCTAGGAGGATGCCACGCGGAACACGACCCGTCAGCCATATCAGAACAGCATGACCTGGTTGACAAGGGGAAATACTGGGCTCGGCGGAGTCACTCCGGCAGTCGCGGGACGGCGGCCAGCAACGCGCGGGTGTACGGGTGGCGCGGGGCGGCCCAGATCCGCTCGGCCGGGCCCTCCTCCACCACCCGGCCCGCGGTCATCACCACGACCCGCTCGCACAGGTGCCGGACGACGGCCAGGTCGTGGCTGACGAACACCAGGGTCAGTCCCTCGGCAGCCACCAGGTCACCGATCAGGTTGAGCACCTGGGCGCGGACCGACACGTCCAGCGCGGACACCGGTTCGTCGGCGATCAGCACCTCGGGCCGGGGCGCCAGCGCCCGGGCCAGCGCGATCCGCTGCCGCTGGCCGCCGCTGAACTCGTGCGGGAACCGCCCGGCATCGGCGGGGTCGAGACCGACCTGGCGCATCACCTGGGCGAGCCGGGCACGACGGTCGACGGGCACCGTGTCCCGGCCGCGGACCCGTCGGGACCGGAGCGGCTCGGTGATGCTGGCCGCCACGGTCATCCGCGGGTCCAGGGACGTCCGGGGGTCCTGGAAGACCATCTGCACCGCGGCCCGCAGGAAGCCGAGTCGTCGCTCGGGCCGGTCGGTCAGCTCGGTGCCGCGGAAGGTGATGCTGCCGCTGGTCGGCCGGTCGAGGGCCGCCATCATCCGGATCAGGGTGGACTTCCCCGACCCTGACTCCCCCACGATGCCGAGCCGCTCGCCGCGGCGGACGTCCAGGGTGATGTGGTCGACGGCCGGCCGTTCGGCCCGGTCGTAGCGCCGGACCACCCCGGTCACCCGGTAGAGCGGCTCCTCGTCCCCGGCGGCTGCGGAGGTCATGGCGTCCCTCCCGGCCGGCCCGGCACCCGGGCGCAGTGCTCCCAACTGTCCGGCACGGCGGCCAGTCCGGCGATCGGCGCGGTGCGATCGAAGTGGTCGGCGACCGTGGGGAGCCGGGCCCCGGGCGCGACCCGGTCGAGGCGCCCGGTGGCGACCAGGCCGCGGGTGTAGGGGTGCCACGGGTCCGCCAGCACCTCCGGCAGCGGTCCGGCCTCGACCAGGTATCCGTCGACCATCACCATCACCACGTCGACGACCCGGGCCAGCACGGCAAGATCGTGGGTGATGAACAGCGTCGCGGCGCCGCGCTCGGCGAAGTGTCGGCCGAGCACCCCGAGCACCGCCGCCTGGGCGGTCACGTCGAGCGCTGTGGTCGGCTCGTCGCAGATCGTCAGCACCGGGTCGTTGACCAGTGCCATCGCGATCAGCGCCCGTTGGCGCTGCCCGCCGGACAGTTGGTGGGGATAGCTGTCGGCGATCCGCTCCACCTCCGGCAGCGCGACCGTACGCAGCATCTCCCGCACCCGGGCCCGGGTGTCGCCGCCCCGGTGGCCGTGCAGGGCGACCAGCTCGCCGAGTTGCCGCCCGATCTTCATCGTCGGGTCGAGGGCGGTCATCGGCTCCTGGAAGATCATGCTGTACGTGTCCCCCCGCAGCCGGGAGAGCCGCTTGTCGCTCGCGGTGGTGACCTCCAGCATCGCCTGCTCGCCGTTGCCGGTGGCCGGCGCATCGCTGCCGGACACCGGGACGGCGAGCCGGATGCTGCCGCCGACCCGGGCGGTCTCCGGCAACAGCCCGAGCAGCGCCAGCCCGGTGACGGACTTGCCGGAGCCGGACTCCCCGATCAGGCCGACCCGCTGCCCGGGGGCGATGCTGAACGTCAGCCCGTGCACCGCCTCCCGATGGCGACGGCCGAAGGCGATCCGCAGGTCGTGTACCCGCACCAGCGCGTCGGTCCTCAGGGCGCCGGTCATCGTCCGGTCTCTCGCAGCCGGGGATCCAGCAGGTCGCGCAGGCCGTCGCCGAGCAGGTTGAAGCCGAGCACCGCCAGGCCGATCGCCAGCCCCGGCCAGACCGCCAGCATCGGGGCGGTGTAGAGGTAGGCCTGTGCTTCGTTGAGCATCCGGCCCCAGGTCGGGGTGGGCAGCGGGGTCGACAGGCCGAGGTAGCTCAACGCCGCCTCGGAGAGGATCGACATGCCGAAGGCCATCGACGCCTGCACAGCCACCACCGGGGCGATGTTCGGCAGCACGTGGCGGACCGCGATGCCGGCCGGCCCGGTGCCGGCACCGCGGGCCGCCAGGACGAAGTCCGACACCATCACCTGGAGTGTCGCGGCCCGGGCGACCCGGACGAACGGCGGGATGTTGGCCACCCCGATCGCCACCATCGCGGTGCCGGTGGAGCCGCCGAACACCGCCGCCAGCATGATCGCCAACAACATTGCCGGGAAGGCGTAGAGGATGTCGTTGGCCCGCATCACCAGGCCGGACACCCAGCCGGTGCGGCGTTCCGTCTGCCGGGCGGCGCCGGAGCCGGCGCCCGCCAGGATGCCCAGTGGAACCCCGACGACGGCGGCGATCGCGACGGCGACGACGCCGACCGCCGCGGCGATCCGGGCGCCGACCATGATCCGGGACAGGATGTCGATGCCGTAGCCGTCGGTGCCCAACCAGTGCTGCGGCCCCGGCGGCAGCAGCAGCGCCCCGGGGACCACTGCCACCGGATCGTACGGGGTGGCGAACAGCGAGAGTAGAGCGGTGAGCAGCGTGCCGGCGACCAGTACCGCCCCGGCGACCAGCGCGGCGCGCTTCATCCGCGGCCCCTCCGCTCGGCGCGCAGACGGGGGTCGAGCAGGGCGTAGGACAGGTCGACCAAGGCGTTGATCGTCAGCACCGCGAGGACGAGGAGCAGGACGATGCCCTGCACCACCATCAGGTCGCGCTGGGCCACCGCGTCGAGCAGCAGCCGGCCGAGCCCGGGCAGCGCGAAGACCGATTCGATGATGATCGCCCCGGCCAGCAGGGTCGACAGCTGCAGACCGATCACCGTCACCACCGGCAGCGAGATGTTCCGCAGCCCGTGCCGGAGCAGGGCCGGCACCGTACGCCACCCGCCGGCCCGGGCGGTCCGGTAGTAGTCCTCCTTGAGCACCTCGATCGTCGCGGAGCGGACGTAGCGGGTGAGTACCGAGGCCTGGACGAGGGCGAGGGCGGCGACCGGGAGGACCAGGTGCGCGGCCCAGCCGCCGACCCCGGCGGAGAGCGGGACGTAGCCGTTGGCGGGTAGCCAGCCGAGTCGGACGGCGAACAGCAGGGTGGCGAGGATGCCGAGCCAGAAGCCGGGCACCGCCAGGCCGACCTGGGAGAGGGCGGACACCGCGAAGCCGTCGGCGTGCCGGCGGCGGACGGCGGCCCACATCCCGGTCGGCACCGCGAGCAGCACGGCGAGCAGCATCGCCAGCCCGACCAGCCAGCCGGTCACCCCGAGCCGCGGGATCACCTGCCCCAGCACCGGCTCGCCGGTGAGGTAGGACCGGCCCAGGTCGCCGTGCAGCAGCCCGCCCAGCCAGGACAGGTAGCGCACCGGCCAGGGCCGGTCGAGGCCGAAGTCGTGCTCGAGCCGGGCCACTGCCTCCGGGGTGGCCTGGACGCCGAGCACCACCTGGGCGACGTTGCCGGGCAGTGCGGAGCCGACCCAGAACACCAGCACCGAGGCGACCAGGACGCTGGCCAGGAAGACCGCCAGCCGCCGCACCAGCCGCAGCGGCAGGGCCGGCGCCCGCACCGACGACACCCGTTAGCTCCCCACTGCGGCCCGGGTCACGTCGAAGCTCAGCGACGTGGCATTGGCGTTGAGGCCGGTGACCTGCGGGGAGGTGACGACGAGGTTGGGCAACAGGAACAGCCAGTCGGCGGCTGCGTCGTCGGAGAGCAGCTTCGCCGCGGCCCGCTGGTCGTCGATGTACTCCTGGGCGGTCCCGGCGTCGGCGGCGGCCATCAGCGTCCGGAACTGCTCGGAGTCGTAGTGCCAGTAGTACGACGGGTCGGCGAAGTTGACCAGGTCACGCGGTTCGACGTGCGCCACGATGGTCAGGTCGTAGTCACCCTGCCGCATCACCACATCGATCCACCGGGCGGGGAACTCCAGTTCGTCGATCACCACGGTGATCCCGACGGCGGCCAGCTGGCTCTGCACGAACTGGCCGGCGCCCTTGGCGTACGCCAGGGTGGGCAGTCGCAGCCGCAGGGTGAGGCCCTTGGCGTAGCCGGCCTCCGTCAGCAGCTCCTTCGCCTTGGCTGGATCGTACGGGTAAGCGCCGGACAGGTCCTGGTACCAGGGGTCGGTCGGCGGCACCATCGAGCCGATCAGCGTCCCCTTGCCGTTCCAGACCGAGTCGAGCAGCGCCTTGCGGTCGATGGCGTAGCTGATCGCCTGGCGCACCCGCTTGTCCTTCAGCGCGGGGTTGAGGTTGTTCATCCCGAGCACCACCTCGCCGTTGGTGGTGCCCTGCATCACCGTGTACTTCGTGGTGTCGGAAAAGCGGTCCAGTGCCTGCGGCGCCTGCACGTTGGAGATCACGTTGAGGTCACCGGACAGCATCGCGGCGTTCATCGCAGTGGCGTCGGTGAAGTAGCGGAAGGTGACGGTGTCCGGACGGGCCCGGGTGCCCCAGTACCGGTCGTTGCGCACCAGCTCGATCTGGGACCCCTTGGTCCAGGCCTTCAGGGCGTACGGTCCGGAGCCGGCGGGGGTGGTCGCGAAGTCCGCCCCGGAGCCGGAGTCGAAGATGATCCCCGCGGTGGAGCTCATGTTCCACAGCCAGCTGTTCGACGGGCGCTTCAGGGTGACCACGGCGGTGTGGTCGTCCGGCGTGGCGACGTTGTCCACCACCGACATCTGGGTCTTCAGCACGGTGCTGGTCTCGGCGCTGAGGATCCGCTCGATGCTCCACTTCACGTCGGCCGCGGTGAGCGGGCGACCGGAGGCGAAGCTCGCCCCCGGCTCCAGGTGGAAGGTGTACGTCCGCCGGTCCGGGCTCACCGTCCACTCCTTGGCCAGCAGGCCCTGCAGCTGACCGGTGCTGTCGACCTTCACCAGGGTCTCGTAGACGTTGTAGAGCAGCACCTGCGGGATGGCGGCGGCGTTGTTCATCGTCGGGTCGAGGGTGGGCGGTTCGGCGGTGGCGCCGATCACCAGGGTGTTCGCGGGCAGGTGGCTCCCCGAGGAACGGGCGCCCTGACCCGAGCAGCCGGCCAGCAGCACCGCCAGCCCGGTCACCCAGGCCACCACAATCCCCAGTCGACGACGCATGCCCACCTCAACCCTCCGGTCCCGACCTCCGATGTCCGAGAGACATCCTCCCACGTGTCACCCGGCCGGCCGTCGCACCTCGGGAACGAGATCGGCGTACGCCGGCCAGAGCCCGGCCGTGGTGGCGGCGAGCAGCGCCACCAGGCAGGCCTCCTCGACCACGTCGGCGGCCGCGGTGAGCAGCAGATCGAACAGTCGTCTCGGGTCGGTGGCGGGGTCAACCGGCACCCGGCCGGAGGCCAGACAGAACATCGTGTCTCCGTCGAACATCCGATGCACCGGCCGGACGGCGCGGGCCAGCCCGTCGTGGGCCACCTGGGCCACCTTCGTCGTCTGGTCCCGGTCCAGCGTCGCGTCGGTGAGCACCGTCGCGATGGTGGTATTGAGCGGCAGGGTCGGCACCCAGTGGAGGGCCTCGGCGATCGCCGCCCGCTGGTCCGCGGTGGGGGCGGGCAGCGACCCGAGAGTGTCCGCCCAAGGCCGGCCGGTACGTTCGTCCACCGCCGGGCCCGAGGCGTTGAGCACCAACGCGGCGCCGATCCGGAACGGCCCGGCGATCCGCTCCGCATAGCCGAATCCGCCGCGCAGACCGCCGCAGACCGCTCCGGTGCCGGCACCGACCGAGCCGACCGGGGGCAGCTCGCCCGGTCCGAGGTCGGCCCGGAAGGCGGCGTCCAGCGCCCGTGACCCGAAGCTGGCGTCAGGCCGATGAGCGCTCACCCCACCGCGGCCGAGATCGAAGATGACCGCGGCGGGCACGATCGGCACCACCGCGGCCGGCGGATCGGCCGGGGGCGCCGGCACCGGGAAGCCGATCCCGCGCTCCTCCAGACCCGCCATCGCCCCGTCAGCGGCGGCCAGCCCGTACGCACTGCCTCCGGTGAGGACCACCGCATGGATGTCATGGACCATCGCGGTGGGCCGGAGCAGATCCGTCTCCCGGGTCCCGGGACCGCCACCGCGGACGTCGACGCCGGCGGTGGCGCCGTCACGGGCCAGGACGACCGTCGTCCCGGTCAGCCAGCCGTCACCACGGGCATCGTGATGGCCGATGGAGAAGCCTTCGATCATGGGTCCACGGTAGTTCCGGGAGGCCGGGATCACCCGATTTGCATTGCCGGCAGATCGGGTCTAGAGTTCAGACTCGTTGCCGACGCGGGGTGGAGCAGCTCGGTAGCTCGCTGGGCTCATAACCCAGAGGTCGCAGGTTCAAATCCTGCCCCCGCCACGATGGGATGTCTCAGGACATCGGAATGGCTCGAACCTATGTTGTGTAGGTTCGAGCCATTCGTGGTCTCCGGGTTCCGGGTGGGCGGCGTCGATGATGCGGAGGCATCAGCGCTCCCCGGAGCCTGATCCGCCCCGAGGGCTCGCAAACGGACGGTCCCCCGACAGCCCGCGGGATGTGGTGTGATGTCGGTCATGGCCCAGCCGTCCGTCCACCTCGACTACCCCGTCCACGAGCGTCGGCTCGACAACGGGCTGCGGGTGGTGGTGAGTCCGGATCACGCCACCCCGACGGTCGCGGTCAACCTGTGGTACGACGTCGGGTCCCGCCACGAGCGGCCGCACCGCACCGGACTGGCGCACCTGTTCGAGCACCTGATGTTCCAGGGGTCGGGGCACGTCGGGTCGGCGCAGCACATCGCGATCCTGGAGGCGGTCGGCGCCACCGCCAACGCCACCACCTCGTTCGACCGGACCAACTACTTCGAGAGCGGTCCGGTCGGCGTCCTCGACCTCGCCCTGTGGCTGGAGGCCGACCGGATGGGTACGCTGCTGTCCGCCCTCGACCAGGTCAACCTCGACAACCAGCGCGACGTCGTCAAGGAGGAGAAGCGGCAGCGCTACGACAACGTGCCGTACGGGGATGCGTTCCGCCACCTGTTGGCGCTGTCCTTCCCGGAACGGCACCCGTACGCCCACCCCACCATCGGCTCGATGGCGGACCTCGACGCGGCCCGCCTGGACGACGTCCGGATCTTCTTCCAGGCGCACTACCTGCCCGGCAACGCCGTGCTGTCGATCGTCGGGGATGTCACCCCGGACGAGGCCTGGCGGAAGGCCGACCATCACTTCTCCCCGATCGCTCCGCGGATCCTCGGCGAGCGGCCGGCCACCGGGCCGCTGCCGCCGCTCACCGGGGTGCCCCGGGTCGACCTCGAGCAGCCGGTGCCGGCGGACGCCGTCTACCTGAGCTGGCGGCTGCCGGCTCTCGACACCCGCGCGTACGACGCTCTCGCGCTGGCGATGGACGTGCTCGGCGACGGCCAGACGTCCCGCCTGCACCGGGCGCTGGTCCGCGACCGCGGCCTCGCCGAGTCCGCCGGCAGCGGCACGGTCGGGCTGATCGACGGCACCTCGCTCGGCTTCGTGGTCGCCCGGGCCCGGGAGGGCACCACCGCCGGACAGCTCGAGGAAGCCCTGGGCGAGGTGCTCACCGACTACCTGGCGAGCGGCCCGACGCCCGACGAACTCGCCCGGGCCCGCGCCCAGCACGAACTGGTCGCCCTGCAGGAACTCGCCTCGATCGCCGACCGGGCCGACCTGCTGTCCGGCTACGCGACCCTGTACGACGACCCGACCCTGGTGAACCGGCACCTGCCCGAGGTGCTGGCCCTGTCCGACGAGGAGATCACCGCAGGCCCGGCCGAGTACCTCCGCCCGGAGCATCGGGCCACCCTTGCCTACCATTCCACGCTGCAGCGAGGTGCGGCATGAGCTTCGATTTCCTCCGCCGTCCGCCGCGGCCACGGCCGACTCCGGCCGAGCCCGCACCGTGGCAGGCGCCGTTGCCCACCCTGCGGTGGTTGGACAACGGGATGCGCGTCGTCGTGCACCAGCTGCCCGGCCAGCACGTCGTCTCCGCCGTCCTGGTCCTGGAGCTGCCGCTGGCCACCGAGCCCCGGCGGCTGGAGGGCATCGCCACCATCGGCGCCCGGTGTCTGGACGAGGGCACCGGGCGGCATCCGGGCCCCGCCTTCGCCGAGGAGCTGGCCCGCGCGGGTGCGGTCCTGTCGCTGTCCGTTGCCCAGGCAGGAGTCCGGGTCCACCTGGAGGTGCCGATCAGCCACCTCGACCGGGCGCTGGCACTGTTCGCCGAGGCTGTCATCCGACCGACCCTGGCCGAGGCGGACATCGAGCGCCACGTCGCGTTGCGGCTCGCCGAGATCGACCAGGTGCTGTCCCGACCGGCGTCCTTCACCCCACTGCTGCTGCGGGCGGTCGTCTTCGACCCGAGCAGCCGCGCCCAGCGGCCGGCCGGGGGCACCCGGGCGACCTTGGAGCAGATCCGGCCCGACGACGTCCACGCCTTCCACGCCGTTCACTTCGATCCCAGCCGGGCCGCCCTGGTGCTCGGCGGCGATTTCACCGGCACCGACCCGTTCCCGCTGGTCGAGGCGATCTTCGGCGGATGGTCCGGGACCGGACTGCCGCCGGCCGGGTACACCGCACCCGCCCCTGCCCGGCCCGCCGTCGTCCTCGCCGATCGGCCGGGGGCGGTGCAGGCCGACATCGCGTTCGGCGGCCCGGCCCCGGATCGTACGGATCCCCGCTGGGCCGACCTGGGGGTCGCCACCCACGCCGTCGGTGGCGCCTTCTGGAGCCGGCTCAACCGGGTGCTCCGCGAGGAACGGGGGTTCACGTACGGCATCTCGATGGGCCTGCTGCCGTTCCGCGCCGGCGGCGCCTACTCGGTCACCTCGAGTTTCCGCACCGAGGTCGCGGCACAGGCCGTGGTGGCGGCCCGCCGGCTGATGTCCTTGCACGGTGCCCCGCTGACACCGGCGGAGGTGACCGACGCGGTGGCATTCTCCGTCGGCCTGCTGCCGCTGCGGCTGGCGACGGCGCGCGGGATGGTCGAGCAGACCGCCTCGAACCTGTTGAACGGCCTCCCGCTCGGTTACGTCAATGAACACCTGGCCCGGATCCGCGCGGTGACGACGGCCTCGGCGACCGCCGCCTACACCGAGGTGGTCGACCCGGCTGCGATGAGCCTGGTGGTGGCCGGTGATGCCGGCACCCTGCTCGGCCCGCTGGCCGAGCAGGGGATCATCCCCGACCGGGTGGTCCGGCCGGAGGACGTGGTCGGCTGAGGCCGGCCCGGCCGCCCCCACCCCCCGCTCGGCGCGTCCGCTCCGTGGCGGCCTAGCCGCCCAGCGCCTGACGCATCCGCGCCACTGCGGCCTGCGCGTCCTCGGTCCGTTTCTGGTAGGTCCCCAGGTCACCGGCCTTCAGGGCCTTGTCCGCGTCGCTGAACGCCTGCTGGGCATCGGCGACCGCCTTCTGCAGGGCCGCCTCGTCGATGGTGGTGGATCCAGTGGTGGTGCCGGACGGCGTGGTGGTGGTCGTGGTCGTGGTGGCCTGGGCCGGGCTGCCGGTCTCCCCCGTGCTGGCACCGGCGTTGCCCGCGAAGACCTGGTCGAGGGACTCCTGCAGTGTGGTGCCGATGCCGACCGAGTTGCCGAACCGGGACATCACGAAGGTCAGCGCCGGATAGGCGCCGGTGGCCCCCTGACGTTCGGTGTAGACCGGCTGGACATAGAGCAGGCCGCCGCCGACCGGCAGGGTCAGCAGGTTGCCGTACGCCGCATTGGCGGTGCCCTGGTTGAGGTAGGGCCGCAGCCGGGTGGCGACCTGCTCGTTCGTCGTCATCGCATTGAAGGTCTGACCGGGACCGTCGATCTGGGTCTGGTCCGACATCCGCAGGATCCGGATCTGGCCGTACTGCGGACTGGCGGCATCCGCGTTCACCGCCATGTAGGAGGCGAGATTGGACCGGGCGTTGGGAACGTACACCGAGGTCAGGCTGAAGCCCGGGTTCTGGTCGCCGGGCCACTTCACCGACAGGTAGTACGGCTGCTCCTTGTTGCCGGTGCCGAGCACCGGGTCGTCGGGGATCTGCCACAGGTCGGTGCGCTGGTACCACTGATGCGGATCGGTCATGTGGTAGCGGGCGAGCACCTCACGCTGCACCTGGAAGAGGTCCTCCGGGTAGCGCAGGTGGTTGAGCAGGTCAGCGGAGATCTTGTCCCGGCTCTGGATCAGGCCGGGGAAGGCCTTCTCCCAGGTCTGCAGGATCGGGTCCGACTGGTCCCAGGCGTAGAGGCTGACGGTCCCGTCGTACGCGTCAACGACGGCCTTGACCGAGTTGCGCATGTAGTTGACCGAGGAGCCGCCGACCCCGAGCCCGGTGTCGGTGCTGCGCTGGGAGGAGATCGCCGAGGTGAGGTTGACCCGCTGCGCGTTCGGGTAGGTGTTCGAAGTGGTGTAGCCGTCGACGATCCACACCAGCCGGCCGCTGACGATCGCCGGGTAGATGTTGGAGTCGACGGTGAGCCACGGCGCCGCGGCCTTGACCCGCTCGGTCGGAGTGCGGTCGTAGATGATCCGGGAGTCGGCGTTCACCCGGTCGGAGAGCAGGATGTTCGGGTCGGCGAACCGGATCGCGTAGAGCGCCCGGGTGATCATGTTGCCGATCGGCACGCCGCCCTTGCCGTCGTAGGTGAACATCTTCGACCCGCCGCTCTGGTCCCCGCCGCCGGGCGTGTCGAGCTCGACGGGCGCGGCGCCGGCCGGGGCGCCGACGATCGAGTAGTCGGTGAACAGCTGGCCGAAGTAGACCCGCGACTGCTGCTCGTCGAGCTTGCCGGTCGGCGGGATGTCCTTCTCGACCCAGTCCGGCTGGCCCTCGGACTGGCGGCGGTTGCCGTACGCGGCCACCATGCCGTAGCCGTGGGTGTAGACGGTGTGGATGTTGTTCCAGCTCTTGGAGTCCAGCCCGTTGAGGTCGATCTCACGGGCGGCCACCACGACGTCACTCTCCTGGCCGTCGAGGGTGTAGCGGTCCACATCGAGGGTCTTCGGGAACTGGTAGAAACCACGTACCTGCTGGAACTGTTCGTACGCCGGGGCGACCACCTTGGGGTCGATCAGCCGGATGCCGGGCAGCGCCTCGGCGTCCGCGCGCAGCTGGCCGGCCGAGGTCTGGGTCACCGCGGTGTAGTCCTGGACCTCGACATTCGAGACCCCGAACGCCTCCCGGGTGGCGGCGATGTTCCGCTCGATGTACGGCTTCTCCTTGTCCGGCTCGTCCGGGGTCACCGAGAAGGCCTGCACCGCCGCGGGATAGATCAGGCCGAGGATCAGCCCGGACAGCACCAGCAGGATCACCGCGGCCAACGGGACCCGCCAGCGGCGCAGCGCGGCGTTGGCGAAGAACAGCAGCGCGCACAGCACGGTGATCACCGCGAGGATGAGCTGGGCGGTGGATCGTACGTGGTCGTCGGTGTAGCCCATCCCGGTGAGCAGCTGCCCCGAGCCGACCTGGAGCCCGTACCGGTCGAAGACCCGCAGCGCCGCGTACACCAGCAGGACCACGCCGATCAGGACGGACAGGTGGATCTGGGCGCCGGCGGAGGACCGGGCGCCCCGGTCCAGCCGCAGCGCCCCCGACAGATAGTGGATCACCAGGGCGACCAGACCGCTGAGCACCAGACAGGTGATCAGGAAGTTCAGCGCCATCCGCCAGAACGGGTAGTCGAAGACGTAGAACCCCGGATCCAGGCCGAACCCCGCATCATGACCGCCGAACGGGGTGCGGTGCAGCCAGGCCAGCACGGTGTCCACGTTGCCCGAGACGCCGAACCCGGCGAACAGGCCGAGGATGCCGCCGAAGACGAAGAGCACCGACCGGAACCGGCCGCTGAACAGCACGTGCCGATAGGTCTCCAGCAGGCCGCTCTGGGCGGTCGGCCGGGTCCGGGGCCGCAGCCGCAACGCGATCAGGCCATTGCCGATGACCAGGCCGGCCATCACCGTCAGGCCGAGGACGAACAGCAGCACGCCGGTCAGCAGTCGGGTGCTGAACACCGTCGAATAGCCGAGGCTGCGGTACCACAGGAAGTCGGTCCAGACGTTCGCCGTCACCGCGAGCAGCACCAACAGCACCGCCATCACGACCAGCGTGATCAGCAGCGGGTGCGGCCTGCGCCGGGGCCGGGTCGGGGAGGCGGTGCTCACGGGACACTTCCTTGTTCTCGGTTCTCGGAACGTGGGTCGGACCCCATCCTAGGGGGCCGGGCCAGGGCGACGGCTCAGCGCAGCGTACGGCTGAGCAGCGCCGAGAGCCCGGGGGCCAGTTCGGGGCCGCCGAGCAGTTCCTCCGGCGCGGACGCCAGCCGGGCCAGACTCTGCTGCTCGCCGGAACGCAGTACCCCGGCGACCACCCGGATGTCCTGGCGGCGAGGGTGCTCGGCGACGTAGCGGGCCGCCTCCTCGGGATCCTCGGGGATGTCGACCTCGGCGTCGGAGGGCAGGAAGGCCCGCTCGATCGCCAGCGCGCACCCCTCGACGGTGTCCGGCCAGGCGATCCCCTGCAGGGCCGTCACGATGTCCTCGCCGGCATGCCAGGTGTCCTGCTCGATCGAGCTGATCGCGTCCGCCGGACGGTGCTCCGCGTCGAGGGCCTCGGCGAGGTGTGGTTCGGCGGCGACGAGGTCCGCCGTCCGCACCAGGGCGAACAGCCGGGCCGGTTGGTCCCAGCCCAGCGAGGAGACGTGGCGTTCGATCTCCATCAGGGCGGCGACCAGGGCGTCCGCCGCGTCGGTGGGCGTGCTGTCAGGCTCGGTCATCGGGGTCCTCCTCGGGATGTCAGGAACAATGGGGCAGATCGGCGACCGGGGTCTGCGGCCGGGAGAGCACGTCGACCGCCTGCTGCAGGTCGTCGACCGGGACCAACGGCAGGTCGGTGCGCAGCCGGACGGCCTCGTCGCAGTTGCCGCGCGGGATCAGGAAGAGCGTCGCACCGGCGGCCCGGGCACCGGCCACCTTGGCGGGCAGCCCGCCGATCGATCCGACCGTGCCGTCGGGATCGATGGTGCCGGTCGCGGCGATCACCCGGCCGGCGGTGAGGTCCTCCGGCGTCAGTCGGTCGCGGATCGCCAGGGCGAAGACCAGGCCGGCGCTGGGCCCGCCGATCGCCGGGTCGATGCCGAAGGTGACCGTCCCCGGGTGGTCGTACCCCACCCCGACGGTCGCACCGATCCTCGGCTGGGCGGGGTCGTCGGTGCCGGCGACGGTGGGTACCGTGACGTCCTGCCGGGCCCCGGAGCGCAGCACGGTGATCCGCACCGACTCGCCGACCCGGCGGGCCCGGATCCGTGCCGTGGCGTCGGTCGGTGAGGTGACGGTCACCCCGTCGACCGCGGTGATGGTGTCCCCCGGGTCGAGGCGTCCGTCGGCCGGCGTCCCGTCGGTCACCCCGACCACGGTCGTCACCTCGGTGACGGTGACCCCGGCGCTGCGCAGACCGGCCACGATCGCCGACTGCTGGGCGGTGTCCATCATCTGGGTGCTCTCGGCGGTGTTCTGCTGCTCGGTGGTCCCCGGGGGATACACGGCGTCGCGGGGCAGCACCTCACGCCAGGGCAGCCAGTGGGCGGCGAGCGCGGCGGGCAGGGTGATCCGGGAGTCGGCGCGGGTCACCCCGACGGTGGTCAGCCGGAGCTGGCCGTCCGTCGGGTAGCTGGTCAGTCCGCTGATCGCCACCGCCTGTCCCTGTCCGGAGGCGGCCGGGCCCAGCACGTCCATGGTCCGGCCCGGGCTCCACGTCACGTACGGCACCGGGACCAGGGCGAGGACCATCGCCAGCACGACGAAGGTCCCGGCGGCCGCCGCGGTCGTCGTGGGAGTGCCACCGAACACCCGCCGTAGCCAGGCACCGGCCCGCCGCAGCGGGGAACGCCGGCCGCCGCGGGCGGTCACCACGCGGGAGGTCACAGACCGACCCACGTGGTCACGCCGCCGTCGAACGCCTGTCGTTTCCAGATCGGCACCTCGGACTTGATCCGGTCGATCAGCACCTGGCAGGCCGCCAGGGCGGGGGCCCGGTGTGCCGCTCCGACGGCGACCGTCACGGCGATGTCCCCGACGCCCAACCGGCCGACCCGGTGCTCGGCCCCGGCGGCGAGGACGTCGTACGCCTCGGCCACCTCGGTGACCAGCGCGGCCAGGGTCCGCTCGGCGGTCGGGTGGGCGGAGTACTCCAGCCACTGCACGGTCGCGCCGGGACCCTCCGGGTCGTGGTCGCGGACCAGGCCGACGAACACCCCCAGGCCACCGACCGTCCGGTCCACGACCGTACCCAGCAGGTCGTCGACCACCAGGGGCTCGGCCGTCACCCGTGCACTCGTCCGCAGCATGCCCACGACTGTACCCACCGCCGCGCCCACCGCCGCGCCCACCGCGCCGTGTCCGCCCCCGCCGTACCGTCCCCGGACACGCCTTGCCGGATGCGGTTCAATGGACGCAAGTCAGATGCCCACGAGCAGGAGTCACACACCATGGCCGATGATCCTCGCCGCGACGACAGCGACCCGGACGAGGGCAAGCCGGAGGAGAACGCCTTCGAGGAGTTGCTCCGTCGGTTGGGCCTGCCCGGAGCCGGCGGCCCCGGGGGCACCCCCGACCTCGCCGCCCTGCTGCAGCAGCTCCAGCAGACCTTCGGGCAGATGTTCGCGGCCGGGGCCCCCGGACCGACCGCCGGATACACCGGCTTCGTGAACCCCGCCGCCGGTGGCGGCGCCCCGGTCCAGCCCGGGCAGGTCGACTGGCGCCAGGTCAGCACCATCGCCCGGCGGGTCTGCGCCGAGCGTGGGTCGGACCCGGCCCCCTCGCGGGATCAGCGCGAGAGCCTGGCCGAGGCGACCCGGATCGCCGAGGGTTGGTTGGACCGTTCGACGTCCTTCCCGGCCACCGAGCGGGCGCCCAAGGTGTGGAGCCGCGCGGAATGGATCACCTCCACCCTGCCGGTCTGGCAGCGGATCATCGCCCCGGTGGCGACGAGCTTCGCCGACGCCCTGGCCGACGCGCTGCTGCAGTCCGCCGACCCCGGCGAGGAACAGCCGGCGGAACTGGCCCAGATGGCCGGCCTACTCCAGCCGATGCTGCGCACCAGTGGCGCGATGATGTACGGCCAGAAGGTCGCCGAAGCGCTCGGCCGGCTGGCCTCGGAGGTGCTCGGCCTCACCGACATCGGGCTGCCGCTCGGCGACGACGGCGCGGTGGTGCTGTTGCCGACGAACGTGGCGGAGTTCTCCGAGGGCCTCGACCAGTCCCCCACCGACATCCAGGTGTACCTGGCCCTGCGCGAGGCGGCGCACCAGCGCCTCTTCGCCGCCGTGCCCTGGCTGCGCCCGCAGCTGCTGTCGCTGTTCGAGCAGTATGCCGCCGGTATCCGGATCGACATGTCCGCGATGGAGGACATGTACCGCGACCTCGACCCCTCGACGATGGACCTGGCAGCGATGCAGGAGGCCTTCGAGAAGCTGCAGGGCAGCCTCTTCGAGCCGGTGCGTACGCCCGAGCAGCAGGCGGTGCTGGAACGGCTGGAGACCCTGCTGGCGCTGATCGAGGGCTGGGTCGACGACACCGTCACCCAGGCCACCGGGCGGTGGATGCCCACCGCGCCGGCTCTCGCGGAGACGCTGCGCCGCCGCCGGGCGACCGGCGGCCCGGCCGAGGAGGCGCTCAACACCGTCGTCGGCCTGGAGCTGCGGCCCCGCCGGATGCGGGACGCGGCCAACCTGTGGGCCGCCCTGCGGGAGGCGCGGGGGACCGACGGCCGCGACGCGCTGTGGACGCACCCCGATCACCTGCCCACCTCGGCCGGGCTCGACGACCCGTTGGGGTTCGTCGCCGGTGAGGTCGACCAGCGCGGCGGCGAGACGGGGCCGGCGCCCGAGGCGTACGACATCGACGCGGAGCTGGAGCGGCTGCTCAGCGAGGCGGACCGGGACCGCGGCACGGACACCGACCCGCACGGTTCCGACCAGGATCCCGACGGCCAGTGATCCCGGATGGCGGACGGAAGGTGTCCACACGGTGAACGGTGTCGGACCGTAGGATGGCCACCCGCCGTCCACATGTTGACCACATTTCATCCACAAGGTTTTCCACAACCGTGGACAATCGGCTCCTCGGTGCGGCCACTCCCCGACCCGGCCGGCCCCGCTCGGACCCGGCGCCGGCCGACCTCCGGGCTGACGCCGGACGGACGGCCTTGACGTACTCCGCCACGGCCGCCTAGATTGGCCGAAGGAGGCCCTCCGTGGTCGGTGGTTCGCAGGGGAAGGCGAGCCTGATCGATAGCGTGAGGGCCTTCCGCCTGCCCGGGTTCGATCAGCGCCGCACCGATCACCGCAGCAGTGTTGTCCGTTCCCCACCCGGTGTTGTCCGTCCCCTTGTCAGGGGTGGATCCGTGGTCCCTCCGGGGCGATCGTGGTGGGCATGGACGAGTTACTGGATGCCCTCCCCGGACCACCCGTGGCACTCCGGCCCCGGCTGTTGGCCGGCGTGCCGATTCTCCGGCTGCGGGACGGGACGGTACAGGTGGGTTGTGATGCAGATCACGGTATCCGGTTCGGGGACGCTCCGCCCGGGACCCCGCGGATGCTGGCCGACCTGACCGGGGAACACGCCCTCGGTGACCTCGCTGACCGGTGGAACTTGCCGCTGCGGGCTGTGGACAACCTGGTGACAACTCTACGGACGGCCGGTCTGCTCGCTGTGGACGGCTCACAGCAAGGCCCACTGGGAGGCCTCCCGGTGGCCCGAGTGGTCGCCGCGCCGGCACTGGCCGCCGATCTCACTTCCGGACTGCTCGAGGCCGGGGTCGGGACGGTCCACGTGATCGCCCCCGGGGCCGCGCCGGGGACCGCCCGCGGCCGGCTCCGGGATCGGGTCCGGGTGGCCGACACGGTGGATCGCCGACCGCTGCCGCCGGGGACGCCCACCGTCGTCGCGCCCGGCTGCCTGGAGCCGGACCCCGCCCTGGTCGAGACGCTGATGCGCGCCGACGATCCCCACATCGTGGTCCGGCCACGGCCGGCCGGGGTCCTGGTGGGCCCGTTCGTCCTGCCCGGGCGGACCTCCTGCCTGGTCTGCGGCGATCTCGGCCGGGCCGCCCGCGACGCCTCCTGGGTCGAGCAGCGGGCCGCGATGACAGCGATCGAGGCACCGTACGCGGCGGCGCTGCGGGACTGGACCATCGCCACCGTGCTGACCCAGCTGGCCTGTTGGGCGGCCGGCGGCCGGCCCGATCTGGCCGACCGTACGGTCGAGCTGGACACCCGCGACTGGCGGCAGAGCTGGCGGGCGTGGCGACCACACCCGGCCTGCGGCTGCGGCTGGTCCCCGCCCGGTGCGGCGAGCGCCCCGGCGTGGGGTCAGACCGTCCCGCCCGGCGCGGCGGCGAGCGCCCCGTCCTCGTCGACGAGGCCGGGATCGGCAACGATCCTCAGCACCGCCTCGCCGTAGTGCTCGATCTTCCCCGCGCCGATCCCGCGCACCGCCCGGAGCGCCCGCTCGTCGGCGGGGCGGGTCTCGGCCAGCGCCAGCAGGGTCGCATCGGTGAAGATCACGTACGCCGGCAGGCTGTGGGTCTTCGCCTCCCGGCGTCGCCACCGGCGCAGCGCCTCCGCGGTCGCCTCGTCGTAGGGGACCTCACAGTCGTGGTGGTGACCGAGCTTGCGCTCGGCCGCGTCGCGCAGCGCCAGGCCGCACACCCGGCAGGTCGCGCTGAGCGCGCTGCCGCGTCGCCGCCCGCCGCCGGACCCGCGACGCGCCGCCTCGGGCGTGGCCGTCACCCCGGTCGGGAGGACACCGTCGAGGAAACGGGACGGCCGGCGCCGACCGTTACCGCCGGACCGGGCCCGCGACCAGGACACCCGCAGGTGCCGGCGGGCCCGGGTGATGCCGACGTAGAGCAGCCGGCGTTCCTCGTCGAGCTGGTCACGACCGGTGGCGAGCACGAACGGCATCGACCCCTCGTGCACCCCGCTCAGCGCCACCGCGTCCCACTCCAGCCCCTTCGCGGCGTGGAAGGTCGACAGGGTGACACCGTGCGCGATCGGTGCGTGGTCCGCCGCCGCCCGGGCGTCGAGGACCTCCGCGACGTCCGCCAGGTCCGCTCCGGGCCGCTCGGCCAGGACGTCACCGACCAGGTCGATCAAGGCGGCGAGCGACTCCCACTTCTCCCGCCGCGATCCGGAGCCCGACGGTGCCGTCTCGCGCCACCCGATCGGTTCCAGCAGGGCCTTGGCCTGGTCGAGAGGTCCGACCCCGTCGACCTGGCCGGTGCGAGCCTGGGCCCGCAGCAGGCCGATCCCCTGCCGCACCTCGGCCCGCTCGTAGAACCGTTCGGCGCCCCGGACCAGGTAGGGGATGCCCGCCGCGTCGAGGGCCTGCTCGAGCTGCGGGGACTGCGCGTTGATCCGGAACAGCACCGCCATCTCCCGCCAGTCCACCCCCTGCTCGGCCAATGAGGACAGCCAGCCGGCGATCCCGGCCGCCTCCTCCGCCTCGTCGGTGGCCTCCGCCCAGACCGGTGCCGGGCCGGTCGGCCGCTGGGCGACCAGCGCCTGCTGTCCGCTGTGCCCGATCACCCGGTTGGCGACGTCCACCACCTCCGGTGTCGAGCGGTAGTCGCGGACCAGCCGGACCACCGTCGCACCCGGGTGGCGCCGGGTGAACCCGGTCAGGTAGTCGGCCCGGGCACCGGCGAAGGAGTGGATGGTCTGCGCCGGATCGCCGACCACACAGAGCTCCTCGGACTCCCCCCGCCACAGCGTCAGCAGGGCCTCCTGGAGCGGGGAGACGTCCTGGTACTCGTCGACGACCAGGTGCCGGTAGGTCCGGCGGACCTCCTCGGCCACCTCCTCGCGCTCGGCGAGCATCGCCGCGCAGCACAACAGGATGTCCTCGAAGTCGATCACCCCGTGGTCGGCCTTGAGCCGCTCGTACCCGGCAAACACCCGCGCGATCGTCTCCGGTTCCAGTCCCGACACCTCCCGCCGGGCCCGCCGGGCGACCTGGGGATAGCTGTCGGCGTCGGCGTTGGAGACCTTGGCCCAACCGATCTCGCCGAGCAGGTCGCGCACCGTCCCCTGGTCGGTCTCCACCCGCAGCCGGCGGGCCGCCTCGACGACCATCCCGTAGCGATTGTCCGCCAGCCGCGGCAGCGGGCGCCCGTACGCCTTGGGCCAGAAGTACTGGGCCTGGCGCAGCGCCGCGGAGTGGAACGTCCGGGCCTGCACCCCACGGGCCCCCAGCTGCTGGAGCCGGCCCCGCAGCTCCCCCGCGGCCCGGGTGGTGAACGTCACCGCCAGCACCTGGGTGGGGACGTAGGCGCCGACCGCGCAGCCGTACGCGATCCGGTGCGTGATGGCCCGGGTCTTCCCGGTGCCGGCCCCGGCGATCACCACGACCGGACCGGTCAGGCCGGTCGCCACCGCGCGCTGCTCGGGGTCCAGCTGGTCGAGGAGGGCTTCGGCGGAGGTCGGGTCGGCTGACGGGGTGGCGGACATGCCCCACACTGTAGGCCGCTGCACCGACACCGCGGCCCGCCTCGAGTGTCACCACCCTCCTCTAGGGTGGTGGCCATCATGATCCACTCCACGCCGACCGGCCGCCCCACCCTCCACCTCGGGGCGGATGCCGAGGTGCTCGCCGACGCCCTGGCCGAGGCGTCGGCCGCGCCTCCGGCCGATGTGTTCGACGAGTTGCTGATCACCTGCGAGGGACCCGGCACCCAGCGCTGGCTGGCGCACCGGCTCACCCGTACGCTCGGGATCTCCGCGGGCATCGCGATGCCGCCGCTCGCCGGTTGGCTGCGGGAGGTGACCGCCCGGGCGATCGGCGTCGATCCGGCCACCGACCCCTGGCGGCCGGGCCGGCTGGGCTGGCACGTGGCGGCCCTGCTCACCGACACCGACCGCTGGCGGGGCAGCACCCTGGGGGCCTGGCAGGAGGCACAGCGGACGGCCGGCGGCACGGTGTGGCTGGCCCGACACGTCGCCGAGGTGCTACTCGACTACACCCGCCGCCGACCCGAGCTGCTGGCGGGCTGGGCGGCCGGGCAGGATGCCGGGGTGCCCGCGGACCTGGCCTGGCAGCCGCCGCTGTGGCGCGCCCTGCTGGCCCGGCCCCAGACCGCAGCGGTGCCCGACCCGGTCTCCCGGATCCCGTTGGTCGAGGAGGTGCTGGGGAACGGCCCGCTGCCCGGGGTCCCCGCGGCGATCGACAGCTGGGCCCCGGGCGCGCTGAGCGCGCCGGAGATCCGGCTGCTCACCGCCCTGTCCCGGTCGCACCAGGTGCGGCTGTGGCTGCCGGGGACCTCGGCCGGGGCGGGGATCCATCCGCTGACGGGCGTCCTCGACCGCGAGTCCGCAGCGACCCGGACCGCCCTGCTGGACGCCGGCGCCCGGGTGGTGGAGCACCGGCCGGCGGAGGCGCCGCGGCGTACGCTGCTGGACCGGCTGCAGCACGACCTGGCACGGGGCGAAGTGAGTCCCCCCGCGCCACCGGAGCCGGACGACACCAGCATCTCGTTGCACTCCTGCCACGGCCCCGACCGGCAGGCGGAGGTGCTCCGCGAGGTGATCTGCGGGCTGCTCGCCGACGACCCGACCCTGGAACCGCGTGACATTCTCGTCGCCTGCGCCGATCCGGCCCTGCTGCCGGTGCTGGCGGCGGCGTTCGCCGCCACCGACCCGGAGCGACCGGGCGGTCATCCGGCCCGGGCCATCCCGGTGCGGTTCGCCGACCCGGACCGGCGGGAGCACAACGAACTGCTCAGCCGGCTGGTCGAGGCCCTGACGATGGGCCGGGGCCGGGCCGGCGCGACAGAGCTGGAGGCCTTCCTCGGGGCCGATCCGGTGGCCCGGCGCTTCGGGCTGGAGGAGGACGACGTGGCGCGGGCGCACCAGCTGATCGCCGCCGCGGGAGTGCGGTGGGGCATGAACGCCGCCCACCGCGACCGGTTCGGCCTGGCCGGGGTCGGGGCGAACACCTGGCTGAGCGGGCTGAACCGGATGCTGGTCGGCATCGCGATGACCGAGGACGGGTCGTACGCCGTCCGCAGCGGGCTGCCGCTCGACGACGTGGGGTCCTCCGACATCGAGGTGGTCGGGGCGGTGGCCGAGCTGATGGCCCGGTTGATCCGGCTCGCCCGCGCCGCCGACGATCCGCACACCGCCGCCGAGTGGGCGACCATCTGCCGCGAGGCGATCGAGCAGCTGATGGAGCCGGCGCCCGAACGGGCCTGGCAGCTGGACCACGCCTGGCGGATCCTGGCCGAGGTCGCCGAGGCGGCTCCGGCCGACGCCCCGCCGCTCGCGCTGGACGACCTGCTCGACCTGCTCGACGACGCGGTGCAGGGCCGGGTGCCACGCTCCGCGTTCCGGTCCGGTGCGATGACCGTCTGCTCGCTCACCCCGGCCCGGCACGTCCCCTACCGGGTGGTCTGTGTGGCGGGTCTGGACGACGGCCGGCTGCCCAGGCCGGAACGTGCCGACGGCGACAACCTCCTCGACCTGGCCCCGGAGCCGGCCGCGCTCGGGCCGCGGCATCACGACCGCCAGCTCTTCCTCGACCTGGTCCGCGCCGCCCGCCAGCACCTGGTGCTCACCTGGACCGGCGCCGACCCGCGGACCGGCGAGACCCGGCCGCCGGCGGTGGTGGTCAGCGACCTGCTCGACGCGCTGCGGCCGATGCTCGCACTGCCGGAGGGCGACCGGGTCGAGGATGCGCTGGTCGCCCGCCATCCGCTGCAACCGTACGCACCCGCGACGTTCGGCGACCCGGCGGCGGCCCGCTACCGGGCCTCGGCGCTGTCCGGATTCGACCCGGCCGCGGCCGCCGGCGCCCGTGCCCTGGCCGCGCTGTCGCCGGCCACCGACCGGCGGGCCGAGGAGCCGCTCGCCCACCGACTGCGGATCCCCGCCTGGGAGTGGGCCGACGGGGTGGTGCCGCTGGCCGATGTCGTCGACGTGCTGACCCACCCCGCTCGGGCGTTCCTGCGCCGCCGGGCCGGCTTCACCCGGTGGACCGAGGAGGACGAGCCCGCCGACGCGATGCCGCTCGGACTCGACGGGCTGGGTGTCTGGGCGTGCGGCAGCCGGGTGTTGGCGGCCACCCTGCGTGGTGACGGCCTCGACGAGGCGCTGCGGGCCGAGCAGCTGCGAGGGACCCTGCCGCCCGGCGCCGCCGGTGCCGGGATCCTGGACCGGATCCGGGCGACGGTGGACCGCATCCTGCGGGAGTCCGCCGCCCTGCGGGCGGAGGCTCCGCAGACCCGGCACGTCCGGGTGCCGCTGGCGGACGACCTGGTGCTGAGCGCCGACGTCACCACCCGGGGGTCCTCGGTGGTCACCGTGGCGTACGGCCGGATCGGGCCACGGCACCGGCTGACCGCCTGGTTCGACCTGCTGTCCCTGGCCGCCGCCGAGGTGGTCGAGCGGCCCCGCGCCCAGCTGGTCGGCCGCAACGACCTGATCGGGCTGGCCGCCCCCGACCCGGCGACCGCCCGCTTCCTGCTCGACCGGTGGGTGCGGGTGGCGACGCTGGGACTCACCACACCGCTGCCGCTGCCGCTGCGGACCGGGGCGGCGCTGCAGAGCAGCGTCCGTCCGGGCACCGGCGGCGCCGAGCTGTGGGGTCATCGGGCCCTGCTCCAGGCCTGGGAGCAGGAGCGTGACGCCAACTGGGAGCTGTTGTGGGGGCCCGACCTGCAGGCCCTGGTCCGGGCTCCTCGGCCGGCGCGGCTGCCGTCGATCGGCGACGAGCCCACCTGGATCGCCGACCTGGCCAGGGGACTGTGGTCCCCCCTCGAGGAGGCGGAGCAACACCGATGATCCCCATGCCCGAGACCCCGCTCCTGACGCCCGGCCCCGCCGTCGACGCGCCGGCCGGTGACCCGCTCGACCTCGCCGCGCCGCTGCCGAACGGCACGACGCTGCTGGAGGCCAGCGCCGGCACCGGGAAGACGCACACCATCGCCTCGCTGGTCGTCCTCTCGGTCGCCCGGGGCACCCCGCTGCATTCGATCCTGCTGATCACCTTCACCCGGAAGGCGGCCCGCGAGCTGCGCTCCCGGGTGCGCTCCCGGCTGGCGGAGGCCCGCCGGGTCCTTGCCACACCGGCCGGGCCGGAGGAGGACCCGCTGTGGCAAGCGCTCCGCGCCGGTCCGCCCGGGGCCACCACCCAGCACCGCCTCGCCGAGGCCCTCGCCGACTTCGACGCCGCCACGATCGCCACCATCCACGAGTTCGCCGGGACGATGCTCGACCGGCTCGGCCTGCTGTCCGGGCACCGCGGCGGCACCTCCCTGCTGCCGGATCACCATCCGATCGCGACCGAGGTCGCCGACGACCTCCACCTGGCACTGTTCGGCGGGCTGGCGACCCCGCCGTTCTCTCCGGAGGTGGCCCGGACCCTCGCCGCCGCCGCGGTGGCGACACCGTCCGCACCGATCGTGCCCGATCCGGCCGACGACGCCGCTACCGCGGCCCGGGTCGACTTCGCCGGCCGCGCCCGCCGGGAGGTGGAGCGCCGGCTGCGGTCCCAGGGGCGGTACACGTACGACGACCTGATCGGCCGGCTCGCCGCCGCCCTGCGCCACCCCGCCACGGCGGCGGCCACCGCGGCCCGGCTGCGCAAGGCCTATCGGGTGGTGATGGTCGACGAGTTCCAGGACACCGACCCCCGGCAGTGGGAGGTCCTGCGGACCGCCTTCCACGGGCACAGCGACCTGTTCCTGATCGGGGACCCCAAGCAGGCGATCTACGGCTTCCGCGGCGGTGATGTGCAGACCTACCTGGCCGCTGCCCAGCAGGCGGACCGGCGCCTGACGCTGACCACCAATTGGCGCTCGGATCAGAGCGTCGTCCGCGCCGTCGAGGCGGTCCTCGGTCGCACCGCGCTCGGTGATCCCGACATCACCCTGGTGCCGGTGCGGGCCCACCACGACGGCTCGCGGCTGCGCGATCCGGTCGGGACGCCCTGCCCGGGGATGGAGCTGCGCCGGCTCTCCCGTACGTACCGCAGCATCAGTGCCCAGCGCGAGCGGATCCGACGCGATGCCGTCGCGGTGATCACCCGGCTGCTCACCGACGGCACCACCATCGACGACGGGGACCGGGCCCGGCCGGTCCGTCCCCGCGACCTCGCCGTGCTGACCCGCACCAACATCGCCGCCGAGCGGATGGCCCGGGCGCTCACCGGCCATGGCATCCCGGCGGTGCTGAACGGGGCCGACAGCGTCTTCCGGTCGCCGGCGGCTGCCGCCTGGCGCGACCTGTTGGCGACACTGCTGGATCCGCAGCCGCCCGCCGTCCACCGCCTCGCCCTGGGGCCCTTCGTCGGATGGGGACTCGAGGAGCTGATCCGCGCCGACGAGAATGACCGCTCGGTGCTGTTCATCCGGGCCCGGACCTGGGGCCGGCGGTGGCAACGGCACGGCGTGGCGGCGGTGCTCGAGGCGGCACTCGACGAGGGGGAACTGGCCGCCGGGTCGATCACCCGGACCGGGTCGGAACGCGAGATCACCGACCTGCGCCACATCGGGCAGCTGCTGCACGAGGCGGAGACCGACGGCCATCTCGCCCCCCGCCGGCTCCTCGCCTGGTTGGACGACGCGATGTCAACGGCCGGACGCACCACGGACGACGAGCACGCGCTGCGGCTGGAGACCGAAGCGGAGGCGATCCAGGTGTTCACCGTGCACTCCGCCAAGGGGCTGGAGTTCCCGATCGTCCTGTTGCCCGACATGGCCGACGTCCGTCCGGCCGCGAAGGACGAGGCGGTGCCCGAGGCGTTCACGGTCCACGACCGGGCCGGCGACCGACTGGTGGACGTCGGGGGGCGGCGGGATCCGTCCTCCCGGGCCCGTCACCGGATCGCTCTGGAGGAGGACGCCGGGGAACAGCTCCGGGTGCTCTACGTCGCGATGACCCGGGCCGCCTCCCAGGTGATCGCCTGGTGGGCACCGCACGAGAAGAACGCCCCGGCCTCCCCGCTGCAGCGGGCGCTGTTCGGCGAGCGGGCCGCCGACGGCACGCTGCCCCGGGTGGTCCCGGTCGCCGAGGACCAGACCCCGCCGCCGCTGGCCGGGGTGCGGGTGGCGTACGTGGCCGACGACGCGGAGCCCCTCCGGGCCCCGGCCCGGCCGGAACCGGCCCCGCCGCCCCTGCTGCGCCGGTTCGACCGCCCGCTCGACACCGGCTGGCGTCGGACCTCCTACACCGGCCTGACCGCGGCCCAGCACGACCAGGTCTCCGAGGCGGCGCTGTTCGACGGTCAGCGGGCCGACGACGAGCCCGCCCTGGACGGGCCGTCCCTCGGGCCGGACGCCGGCGGGCCCGGGTCCGGAGCGACCGATCCGGCGGCGGGCCGGACCTCCCCGTGGGGCCTGTTGCCGGCCGGAACGCGGTTCGGCACCTTGGTCCACGCGGTGCTCGAGGCCTGGGACCCGTCCGGGCCGCCGTTCGAGCAGCTCGTCGACGCCGCCGTGGCGGGCTCCCCGCTGGACGGGCTGGACCCGCCGGTGCTCGCCGCCGCCCTGAGGGCGGCGACCGGTACGCCGCTCGGTGCGGACCTGGCCGGGACCACCCTGGCCGACATCGCGCTCGGCGACCGGCTCAGCGAGCTCGACTTCGAGCTGCCGCTCGGCGGCGGTGACCGGCCCGGGGAGGCCTCCCTGCTCGCCGACATCGCCGACGCCCTGGACCGTCACCTGCCGGCGGACGACCCGCTGGTCGGCTATCCGGCGCAGCTGCGGGCCCCCGGGCTGGGCGACCAGACGCTGCGCGGGTTCCTCACCGGCAGCATCGACGCCGTGCTGCGGGTCGGTGGCGCCACGCCGCGGTTCGTGGTGGTGGACTACAAGACCAACTGGCTGGGCGGGTCACCCACCGACGGCGCGCTGCGGCTGGCGCCGTACGCCCCGGCGGCGCTGGCCGGGGCGATGACGGCCGCGCACTATCCGCTGCAGGCGCTGCTCTACTCGGTCGCCCTGCACCGGTTCCTCAGCTGGCGGCTGCCCGGCTACCGTCCCGAGGAGCAGCTGGGCGGGATCCGCTACCTCTTCCTGCGCGGCATGGTCGGCCCGGACACGCCGGTGGCCGGCGAGGTGCCGTACGGAGTGTTCGCCTGGCGACCGCCGGCCCCGCTGGTCGTCGAGATCGCCGACCTGATCACCGACGGGAGGCCACGGCCATGACGAGCGTTGCCGGATCCACCAGCGTGATCGGGACCGGGCCGGTCGCCGCCTTCGACGAGGCCGGCGTGTTCGGCTTCGCCGATGTGCAGGCCGCCCAACAGCTGGCCTTCCTCGGCGGGGCGACCGACCCCCGGGTACCGCTGGCCATCGCCCTGGCGATCCGGGCGGTGCGCGCCGGGTCGGTGTGCATCGACCTGGCCGGCGTCCGGGAGGCGATCTTCGAGAGCGACGAGAACGCGGTCGATGTCTCCGCCCTGGACTGGCCGGAGCTGGCCGACTGGCTGGCCTGCCTGCGGGACAGCCCGCTGGTCAGCGTCGGCGTGGACGGGCCGCCGGGGCGACCGTTGCGGCTGGTGGGCTCGCTGCTCTATCTGGATCGCTACTGGCGCGACGAGCAGTTGGTCCGTGCCGATGTGGACATCCGCCGCAGCACCCCGCTGGTCGGGGCGGACCGGGACCGGATCGCCGCGACCCTGCGGGCGGTGTTCCCCCGGGTGGAGGGCCCCGGGGGCCTGGCCCCCGGGGAGCCGGATCAGCAACGGGCGGCGGCCGCGACGACCGTGGCGACCCGCCTGTGCGTGCTGCAGGGCGGCCCCGGCACGGGCAAGACCGCGACCATCGCCCGGATCCTGGTGGTCCTCGCGACCCTGGAGCCGGACCTGCACATCGGGTTGGCCGCGCCCACCGGCAAGGCGGCCGCCCGGATGGGTGAGGCGATCAAGGACGCGTTGGCCTCGATCGGTGACGCCGACCCGGCGGTGGTACGGCGGCTCGGCCGGCTGCACGCCACCACGGTGCACGGGCTGCTGGGCTGGCGGCGGGACAGCACGACGCGTTTCGCGCACGACCGCACCCGGCCCCTGCCGTACGACCTGATCGTGGTCGACGAGATGTCGATGGTGTCGCTGTCGCTGATGGCCCGGCTGCTCGAGGCGACCCGCCCGGACGCCCGGCTGCTGCTCGTCGGCGACCCCGACCAGCTCGCCTCGGTGGAGGCCGGCGCGGTGTTCTCCGACATCGGTGCCCTGGTCCGGGCCCAGGACCCGGCCGGCCGCGCCACGACGGCGACCCGGGAGTTGCTCGGCCGGCTGGTCGACCCGGTCGACCGTCCGGCGCTGGCCCGTCCGGGACTGGTCCGGCTCGGCCACACCTGGCGGTTCCAGGGCCGGATCGCCGACCTGGCCCGAGCGATCCGGGACGGCGATCCCAGGCGTGTCGACGCCCTGATCGACGGGCTGGGACCGGGCGACAACGTCACCTTCACCCCGGTCTCCCGCGGCCCGGCCGACCCGGCGTACGCCACCCTCCACGACCGGATGCTGGCCTGGGGGTCGGAGCTGGAACGCCGGGCCGAGCAGGGCGACGCCGAGGGTGCGCTCGCGGTGTTGGACCAGCATCGTCTGCTCTGCGCCCATCGCCGTGGACCGGCGGGGGTGGCCACCTGGAACCGGATCGCCCGCAGCTGGCTGGAACGTTCCGGGGAGGAGGCGACGGCGATCGGCGAGCCGCTCCTGGTGACCCGCCGGGACACGGCGCTGCAGGTCTTCAACGGGGACGTCGGGGCGGTGGTCCGCACGCCGGCCGGCCGGCGGCTCGCCCTGGCCGACCTGCACGAGCGGAGCGTACGGTTCCTCGCCCCGGTGCAGCTCACCGGGCTGGTCCCGATGTACGCCAGCACCATTCACAAGGCGCAGGGCAGCCAGTTCCGTGAGGTGTCGGTGGTCCTCCCCGACCAGGGGTCGGCGCTGCTCACCCGGGAGCTGCTCTACACGGCGATCACCCGGGCGTCCGGCGCAGTCCATCTCTACGGCACCCGCGCCGCCCTGCGGGAGGCAGTCTCCCGGCGGGCCAATCGCGCGTCCGGACTGGCCGGCGACCGGGACGACCCGGAGTAGCGGGACCGAGCCGCTCAGGCCGGGACGCGTTCCAGCGGTCCCTGCCCGTCCTCGCCGAGCCAGTCCTCGATCAGCCGGCGGGCGATCGAGGAGCGCGGCGGCAGCACCAGGCTGCCATCGGCCCATCCGGCGCGGACGTCCGCCCGGCCGAACCACCGGCCCCAGGCCAGTTCCTCGGCGTCGACGGTGATCCGGGTGGTCACCGCGGCAGCCCGGAAGCCCAGCATCAGGGACCGGGGATAGGGCCAGGGCTGGCTGGCGACATAGCACAGGTCGCCCAGCCGGATCCCCGATTCTTCGAGGATCTCCCGGTGGATCGCCTGTTCCAGGGATTCCCCGGTCTCGACGAAGCCCGCCAGCACCGACACCCGGCCGGCCGCCCAGACCGGCTGGTGGGCCAGCAGGATCTCGTCGGCGGCGTTCGTCACCGCGACGATGACGGCCGGGTCGGTGCGCGGCCAGGTGTCCCGGCCGCACTCCGGGCAGTGCCGCATCAGGCCCGCGCGGCGCGGGTCGGTGAGGGCGCCGCAGGCGGTGCAGCGGGGCTCGATCCGATGCCAGTTGGCGAGCGAGGTGGCGCAGAAGGCGACGTCGGCCTGGTCCTCGGCGAGCCGGTGACCGATCTCGCGGACGGTTGCCGTCTCGCCCGTCACCTCGTCGACGACCCGGCAGAAGACCGGTCGGCCGGCGGCCACGCCGAGCAGGTGCGTCGTCGCGGGGTCCAGGTCTCCTGCGGTCGGCGCGAAGCGCAGTGCGGGGCCCGGTCCGACGGGCAGTCGGCCGCCCGGGCCGACCGGCAGCAGCACCGCGTCCGGTGATCGCCACTGCTGTTCCACCCACCCGGCGTCGTCCCGGTGCTCCTCGCTGCGGTCCAGGATGCTCGCGGCTGACCAGTCGATCACGGCGCCCAGCCTAATCCCGGCCCAGGACGGCGGTGAGCCGGGACACGTCGGCGACCAGTTCGTCGACGACCGGGAGGTCCTCGACGAGGTCGAACCGGTCGTGGCGGACGTAGTAGAAGCCGGCGGCGACCCGGTCCACCCCGACCCCGTACGCCCACGCCGCCGCCAGCCGGTAGAGGGCCAGCTGCAACGGGTCGGCCGCCCCGCCGCGGTGGGTCTTCCAGTCGACCACCAGGTAGTCGGTGCCCGCCCCGGCCGGCTGCCGGTAGACGGCGTCGATCCGGCCGCGCACCAGCCGTCCGCCGAGGGAAAGGCCGAACGGCAGCTCGAGAGCCAGCGGCTGGCGGTCGGCGAACCGGCCCGCCTCGAACGCCCGGCACAGCAGCTCGAACTCGGCCAGCATCGTGTCGTCGGCGGCCGACCGCTGCCGCCCGACGGCGATCCCCTCCTCCCCCTCGAGCCCTTCCTCGAAGCGGACGTCGAGCGTGCCCTGGTGGCGGAACCGGTCCTCCACCCAGGCATGGAACCGGGTGCCCAGGGTCGCCCGCCGCGACGGCTGGACGGGCATCGGGCGGCGCACCTGCGCGCGCAGCGCCTCCGGGTCGGCGATGCCCCGGACGATCTCGGTCACCGAGAGCCGGCCGGGCCGCTCGACGTCGGCCGGGGAGCGGCGGGCCCGCAGCCGGGCGATGATCCGGTCGCTCTCCGCACGCCAGCGGGCCGCCCGGGCAGCGCTGTCGGCGTCCGTTGCCGGCACCGGCCGGCCACCGCCGGCGAGGGTGGCCCGCCACCGGTCCACCGCCACGGCGAGCTCGCGGCTGGCCTCCAGGTCGACGCCGCCGGGCCCGATGCCGGGCCCGGGCCCGACGCCGGGCCCGGACGGGAGGGTGTCCTCCCGTGCCCGCTCGGCATACGGGTTGGCCGTCTTCGCCCCCTCCGGCACCTCCTCGGGCTGTCCCAGCACGGTCCGGGCGGCGCGGAGGAACGGCGATTCGCGTCGCTCGCCCACGGTGTCCGGGTGCCAGTGATGGCCGGAGACATGCAGCCGGTGCCGGGCCCGGGAGACCGCAACGTAGCCGAGGCGTCGCTCCCCGTCACGGGCGAGGTCCTTGAGCTCGTCGCGCCACTGCTGCAGGCCTTTCCGGGTCACCTCCACCGGGTGGGGCAGGCCGTCGGCGTCCCCACGCAGCTCGAACGGCAGCACCTGCGCCGACCGGGTCCAGTCGGCCGGTGTCGGGGTGCTGGGGAAGACCCCGTCGACCACGGCGGGCAGCAGGACCACGTCCCACTCCAGACCCTTCGAGGCGTGCACGGTCAACAGGGTGACCGCGTCCCGGGCGGGCGGCGGGGCCTGTTCGATGCCCCGCCCGACCCGGATCTCGGCGTCGAACCAGGCCAGCAGGCCGGCCAGCCCGGCGGCGGCGCGCCGCGAGCCGTACTCCTCGACGGCCTCGATCAGGGCGTCCAGCTGACGGGCACCGTCCGGCCCCCGGTCCGCCAGCAGTTCCGGGACGATCCCGGTGGCACGGACCACCCGGGCGACCAGTTCACCGATCGGGTCCCCGGCGTGACGGCGCAGCCGTGCCAGCTCCACAGAGAGGGCCGAGACCCGTTCCCGGGCCTCGGCGGACAGCTCCCCGGGGCCCGGATCGTCCACTGCATCCAGCAGGCAGAGGTCCTCTCCCTCACCGGCCAGCAGGCGGGCGCGGTGCGCCAGCGCGGCCAGGTCACGGTGGCCGAGACGCCAGCGGGGCCCGGCGAGCACGGTCACCGCGGATCGGTTGTCGGTCACGTCGTGGAGCAGCCGGAGGACGGCGATCACCTGGGCGCATTCGGGCAGCTCCAGCAGGCCCCCCAGCCCGACCAGCGCCGCCGGGACGCCGGCGTCGTCCAGGACCCGGTGCAGGACGGCGAGATCCGCCCGGCGCCGTCCCAGCACGGCGATGTCGGCCCAGGCGACCCCCCGCTGGTGCTCCTCGAGGAGGGTCCGGACGACGTGGTCCAGCTCGTCGTCCCAACTGAGCGCCCGGTGCACGGTGACCTCACCGGGCTCGGCCCGGTCCGGGCCGACCAGGGCCTCGGGGCAGGCAGGCCCGCCCGCGGCGCGCAGCGGCGCGGAGACCTCGTTGGCGACTGCCAGGATCGCGGTGCCCGAGCGGCGGTTCGTCCGCAGGGTGAACCGCCGCGCCGGCGCGCCGTCGGTGGCCGGGAACCGGGTGGGGAACCCGGCGATGGTGCCGACGGCCGCCCCCCGCCACTCGTAGATCGCCTGCAGCGGATCGCCGACGGCGGTCACCGGGAATCCCCGCCCGGAGGCCGGGTCGGGCCCGGAGAACAGGCCGGCGAGCATGCTGGTCTGGGCGGCGGAGGTGTCCTGGTACTCGTCCAGCAGCACCACCCGGAACTCCTCGCGCAATCGCCGGCCGACCCCCGCGACCTCGGTCGCCAGCCGGGCCGCCAGGGCCGTCCGGTCGGCGAACTCGACCACCCCCTCGCGGGCCTTGGCCGCCCACAGGTCGCCGACGAAGCCGACCAGCTCCCGTCGGGTCCGGTCCACCCCGAGCGCGTCCGTCACGTCCTTGTACGGCCTGCCCCGGTACTGCGGCGCCGCCTCGAGCTCGGCCCGGAAGGTCCGGCACTGGTCGAGCAGCTGCTCGGTCGACACCCCGTTGGCCAGCATCTCCCCGCTCAGCGCCACCACCCGTTCGACGACGGTGGCCACCGACAGCTCGGCGAGTCCGGGGGCCGCGATCCGGCCGCCGGCGACCACCCGGTCGGCCAGGGCATGGAGCTCGGCGTCGTCGACGAGGCGCAGGTCGCCCTCCACCCCGAGTCGGGGCCCGTGCTCGGCGGACAGCATCCCGGCGAAGGAGTCGTACGTCGCCACCGTCGCCCCGGCGGACTCCTCGGCCGTCCCGAGCAGGCCGGCGCCGTCCAGCGAGACCCGGATGCGGGTCGCCAGTTCCCGCGCGGCCCGCCGGGTGAAGGTCAGTCCCAGCACCTGGTCGGGCCGGACCAGTCCGGAGGCGACCAGCCAGACCACCCGCGCCGCCATCACCGTCGTCTTGCCGGTGCCGGCCCCGGCGATGATCACGCCGGGTTCCAGGGGTGCCATGATCGCGGCGAGTTGCTCGTCGGAGAACGGGATCCCGACCAGCCGGCACAGCGTCGGACCGTCGACCGCCGTCATCACCGGGTCCCCCGCAGTGGGCATTCGGCGCTGAACGGGCAGCCCCGGCAGTGGGTCCCCCGGCGGGCCCGGAAATCCTCGTCCCGGACGATCCGGGCCGCCTGCGCCACCGCCGCCGAGGCCCAGTCCGGGGCGGCACCGAGGTCGAGGCCGTCGGGAAGCCGGTCCGGAACGGGGACGTCGTCGAGCGAGGGCTGGCCGAGGGTGGCGGCCCGGGGATCGCCCTCCCCCGCGTCCAGGTAGACCGCGAGGGCGGCGCCGGGGCGGTGGTGCGCGCCGCCGGTCACCTCGTCGAAGGCTCCGGCCCGGACGGCCAGCTGGTACACCCCCAACTGGCCGAGCGTGGCGACCTGGCCGGCGGTGGCCTTGCGGCCGGTCTTGTAGTCCACGACGACCGGTCGGCCGTCGATCAGCTCCAGCCGGTCCACGGTCCCACGCACCTGCACCCGATCCGTACGCCCGTCGGGCAGTTCGACCGGCAGCTCACACCGGAACCCCACCTCGGCCCCGACCAGCGCACCCGCCGGCCGGTCCGCGTCCCACGAGCGCCAAGCCTCCACCATGCTCCACGCCCGCTCGCGCCGGGCGTCCTGCCGCCACGCCGGCCCGGTCGCGACGGCCACCCAGGCTTCGTCGAACGCGGCGCGCAACTGCCCCGGGCCGATCTCCCCCAGGCTCGCCCGCCGGGCCAGCTCGTGGACGAGCGTGCCGACCGTCGCCGCCTCGGTGGTCGCCTCCGCCGCCCCGGCCCGCCGCTCCAGGAACCACCGCCGCGGGCACCGGCGCAGGGCATCCACCCAGCTCGGCGAGAGCACCACCGGCTGGTCCGACGGGACCAGCGGCTCCGGCCGCCGGGTCGTCCCCCGCACCGCCCACCAGGTGCGGGGCGCCGCCGCCGGCACCTGGTCGGCGAGCCGGGCCAGCACCACCGCGGCCTGGTCGCGCAGCAACGGGCTCACCGCCGGATCGGCCCCCACCGAGCGCAACTCACCGACCAGGGAGGCCGCGCTCGGCGACGGCCCGACGTCCGGGTCGGACCCGGTCTCCGCCAGACCGAGCTCGGCGAGGAAGCGGGACGGCGGACCGGCCTCCCCGTCGCCGTCCGCGACCGCGGTGACGAGCAGCGCGTCGCGGGCCCGGGAACAGGCCAGATGGAACAGCCGCCGTTCCTCGGCCAGCACCTCGCCCTGGGTCAGCGGCGGCGTCGGCCCCGCCGGTCCCAACCGGTCGGTCCCCAGCAACGACCGGCTGTGCCGCGGCGCGGGCCAGATCCCCTCCTGGACCCCGGCCACCACGACCAGGTCCCATTCCCGTCCCGCGCAACGGTGCGGGGGGAGGACCTCCACGGTGTCCGGCTGCCACCGCCGGGTCATCCGGGCGTCGACGGCGATCTCCTGATGACGCACCTCCTCGACCAGGTCCTGGGCGGCTCCCCTTCCCCGCCGGGCGCCGCTCCGGGCCGCGAAGTCGAACAACGCCAGCACCGCGTCGAGGTCGCGATCCGCCCGCGGGGCGTCGGTGCCGCCACCGAGTGCCGTCTCCCGGAGCCGTTGCGGCCAGTCGGTGGCCGCCCACCCGGCCCACAGCACCTCCTCGGCGCTGCCCGCCGTCGCGATCGCCTCCCGGGTGGCCGTGACCGCCGCCCGGACCGCCGCCAACCGTCGGTGGACGTGGGCCAGGCCGGCCGGCTGCTCGGTCGATCCCGGAGCGGCCAGCAACCGGCGGTGCCGTCGCAGATCCAGTGGATCGACGGCGCCCAGCGGGCCGAGGGCCAGCCGTTCCAGCGCCTCGGTCCCGATCTCCTCCGGGCCGAGCGCCGCTTCCAGCACCTCCACCAGCACCCGGACGGCGGGTTCGTCGATCAGGGGGGTGTCGTCGGCCACCGCCACCGGGATCCCGGCCCGGACCAGTCTGCGGCGCAGCACGGACTCGTCGGCACCGCGGGAACGGACCACGACCGCCATCCGGTGCCAGCCGATCCGGCGTTCCTCGTGGGCGGTCAGCAGGGCCCGGGCCACCACCTGTGCCTCCTGCCGGGCGTCGCTGCACAGCAGCAGGCGGGCCGAGCCCTCCGACACCCGCCCGGCGGCGGGGCCACGCCAGTCCGGCAGGGTCACCGGCCGCGCCCGGCGGGTCAGCGGGGCGTGCACCACCCGCGAGAGCAGGTCACCGCGTCGGTGGTCGGTGCCCAGCACGTGCACCGGGGCGGGTCCGCCCCCGGCACCGGCGTGGTCGGCGGGGAACCGAGCGACCACTCCCCCGTCCGCCCCGCGGAAGGAGTACACCGCGCGATCCGGGTCCGCCGTCACCAGCAGACCGGCCGGCGAGCCGGGCGGCACCAGGTCGCGCAGCAGCGCCGCGTGGGCCGGCACCGCGTCCTGCAGGTCGTCGACCAGGACCTGGTCCCAGCGGGCCCGCAGCGCGTCCCCCGATCGCGGGTCGGCCAGCAGAATCCGCACCCGGTGCACCAGTTCGTCGTAGTCGAGCACCCGCTCGGCGTCGAGCACGTCGAGGTACTCCTCGAACAGGTGCGCCGCCCGCACCCACGCGGGCCTGCCATCGGCCCGCCCGAACCCGGCGATGTCGGCCGGATCCAGGCCGAGCTGGCGGGCCCGGGCCACCAGGTCACGCAGCTCGCGGGCGAAGGCCCGGGTGCCGACCGCCGGACGGATGTCCTCGGGCCACGGCTCGGCCGATCCCGCCAGTACCTCCCGCAGCCGCAGCTCCTGCTCCGGCGCGGTCAGCACCCGCCAGGGATCACCCCGGTGCGCCTCGGCCCACAGGGCGTGGCACAGGCCGTGGATGCTGAGGACCGGCACGGCCGCCCCGGCCTCCCCGAGGCGCTCGGCGATCCGCTCGGCCAGTCCCCGGGCGGCGGCCCGGGAGAAGGTGAGGACGAGGAGTCGCTCCGGCGCGACCCGGTGGTCACGGACGGCGGCGACGGCGGCCTCGACCAGTGCCGTGGTCTTGCCCGTGCCGGCGGCACCGAGCACCAGCAGCGGGCCACGCCGGTGGTCGACCAGCACCTGCTGGGCCGGGTCGAGGACCGGGCCGGCATCCAGCCGGCGGATCCCGTCGTTCAACACGTTCGCCGATCTCGTCGCCTCCACGTACTCATCCCAGCAGAGGCCACTGACATCGCCCGGGAGACCCGCCCGAGCCGCCCGGATCCATCACCCACCGGTCGCCGGCGTCTCCGCCGTCAGCGAACGGCTGTCGCCCCGGGGACCCCGATGTGGCACGGTGGAGGGCAGCCATACCCGAGCAGAGAGGCACACCGGTGGAGATCAAGATCGGCGTCAAGAATCTTGCCCGTGAGGTCGTCGTCGACCTCGACCAGACAGTCGACGCGTTCAAGGCGACCTTCGAGAAGGCGCTCCTGGACGGCACTGTGCTGTCCCTCACCGACACCCACGGCCGCCAGGTGCTGATCCCGGCCGACGCCGTCGCGTACGTCGAGATCGGGCAGCCCAACGCCCGTCCGGTGGGCTTCGGCAGCCTCTGAGGATCGCGGTCGCGGGGCACTGCCGGCCGCTGGGCTAGACTGGTCGCGTGACGAGCCCCTCAGCGGGGCGCCACCGTACCTCCCGGGCGTGCCGAGCCGAAGAGCGCGTCCAAGCAGGACGCCGCACCATCGTGCGCAGCGCCCGCGACTGCAAAGGCCAGAGCCCTGACAGACAACACCACCACCTTCACGGATCTCGGCATCGATGCCGCTTTCGGCGACGCCCTCGCCGAGCACGGCATCGTCCATCCGTTCCCCATCCAGGAGATGGCCATCCCGATCGCCCTGCAGGGCACCGACCTGATCGGGCAGGCCCGCACCGGGACCGGCAAGACCCTTGCGTTCGGGCTGCCGCTGCTGCAGCGGATCGCCCTGCCGGCCGACGCCGAGGACGGCCACGGCACCAGCCCGCAGGCGCTGGTCATCGCCCCCACCCGGGAGCTGGCCAACCAGGTCGGCAAGGATCTCGGCACCGCCGCCGCCCGGACCACCGCACGGATCCTCACCGTCTACGGCGGCACCCCGTACGAGCCGCAGCTGGCCGCCCTTGCCGACGGCATCGACGTCGTCGTGGGGACGCCGGGCCGGCTGCTGGATCTGGCCGACCGGCGCGCCCTGGACCTGTCCCGGGTGCGCATCGCGGTCCTCGACGAGGCCGACGAGATGCTCGACCTCGGTTTCCTCCCCGACGTCGAGCGACTGCTGTCCAAGACGGCGCGGAACCGTCAGACGTTGATGTTCTCCGCCACCATGCCCGCCCCGATCGTCGCGCTGGCCCGGACCCACCTGCACTCGCCGGTGAACATCCGCGCCGAGCACCAGGAGGATGTGCAGACCGTCCCGGCCACCCGGCAGTTCATCTACCAGGCCCACCCGCTGGACAAGCCGGAACTGGTCGCCCGGATCCTGCAGGCGAGGGCTCGCGACCGGGTGATGATCTTCTGCCGGACCAAGCGCGAGGCGCAGCGGGTGGCCGACGACCTGTGCGAGCGGGGCTTCGCCGCCGCGGCGATCCACGGTGACCGCACCCAGGCCGCCCGGGAGCAGGCGCTGCGCCGGTTCCGGGAAGGTCGGATCGACGTCCTGGTGGCCACCGATGTCGCGGCCCGCGGGATCGACGTCACCGGCGTCACCCACGTGATCAACTACGAGTGCCCGGAGGACTCCAGCACGTACGTCCACCGGATCGGCCGCACCGGCCGCGCCGGGGCCGAGGGGGTCGCCGTCACGCTGGTCGACTGGGCCGATGTGACCCGGTGGAAGGTGATCAACAAGACCCTGGGCCTCGACCTGGCCGACCCCCAGGAGACCTATTCCACTTCCGACCACCTGTTCGCCGAGCTGGACATCGACCCGGAGTCCACCGGCCAGGTCGGCCCGCCCCGGCCGACCAGCGGCACGGCGGGACACAAGGGCGGCGCCGGGTCCGCCAAGGGCTCCGGCCGGGCCACCGGCGGGCGCCGGCCGGGCCACCGGTCGCCGACCCGTTCGGGCGCCCAGCCGGCCGAGGGCGCCACGAAGGGGGCCGCGACCGAACCGACCCAGCCGACCACCGGCGAGACGGCACCCCGCCGACGCCGTCGGCGCCGGATCCGACGCGAGAGTGAGGGGGCCGCCACGGCCCCGCCCCCGGCGGAATGAGATCCGGATGACCGAGTCCGACTGGCCGATCGAGAAGGCCGTCGTCGACCTCGACGACGGCACGTCGTTGGCGCTGCACACCTGCAGCCCCGATGACGAGCGCGGTGTGGTCATCCTCGTGCACGGCATCTTCGGGTCGAAGGAGGACTTCGACACCGTGCTGCCGGCGCTCGCCGAGGAGGGCTTCACCGCCTGCGCGCTCGACCTGCGCGGCTGCTACGAGTCCGCCTCCCCCGGGCCGTTCTCGCTGGCGGTCTTCGCCGAGGACGTCATCGCCCTGGTCGACGAGATCGGCTCCGACATCCCGGTCCACCTGGTCGGTCAGGGCTTCGGCGGACTGGTCGCCGAGGAGGCGGCCCTGCTCGAACCGGACTTCTGGGACTCGGTCACCCTGGTGAGTTCCGGCCCCGGCGGCCTGGGCCGCACCCGGCCGCTCGGCTTCGTCGAGGACGCCCTCGCCGAACACCGCCCGCTGGCGGAGATCCACCGGGAGTTCCTCGACCTGCTCGGGCTGACGGTGGACCACCCGTCGGCGTTCCTCGACGAACGGCTGGCCCGCACAGATCCGCGGGCCGTCGCTGCGATGATCGACGCCGCCGAGCACACCCCGGACCGCTCCGGGCTGCTGTGCGCCACCGGGATCGACTTCCACGTGGTGTACGGCGAGTACGCCGACTCCTGGCCGATCCGTGCCCAGGTGGCGATGGCCCGCAAGTTCGGCGCCGACCCGGTGGTCCTCAAGGGCTGTTCCGACCATCCGGCCGAGGACCGGCCGGAGGCCACCGCGCGGGCGCTGGTGCAGAACTTCCTCGAGCTCGACTAGGCCGGCGTCGACGGACGTCAGGGCTCAGCCGCCCATCAGCTCCCGCAGCCGGGCGTACTGCTCCGGGTCGGTGACCTCGCAACCCAGCGGATTGTGCGTCTTGCCGGTGCCGTGGTAGTCACTGGAACCCGTGATCAGCGCCCCGTGGGTGGTGGCGTACGCCCGCAGCCGCCGCCGGTCCTCGGGCCCGTGCTCGACATGGTCGACCTCCCAGCCGGCCACCCCGGCGGCCAGCAGCTCGCCCAGCACCTCCAGCGGCAATGCCCGCTTCGAGTCCCGACCCCACGGGTGGGCGATCACCGGGACCGCCCCGGCCGCCCGCACCGTCCGGACGGCGGCGAAGACGTCCGGGGCGTAGCGGTCCACGTACGCCGGGCCGCCCTCCGCCAGGTAGCCGGCGAACGCCTCGTCGCGGCTCGCGACATAGCCCCTGGCGACCAGGGCGTCGGCGATGTGCGGCCGGCCGATCGACGGGGTGTTCCGGGCCTGGGCGGCCACCTCCTCCTCGGTCAGCGGCATGCCCAGCGCGGCGAGCCGGCGCAGCATCGCCGGGATCCGTTCGGTCCGCCCGTCCCGGATCCGGGCCAGTTCGGCGGCCCAGGCCGGGTCCGTCCGGTCCCCACCGTAGCCGAGCAGGTGGACCGAGCTGCCGCGGTGCCCGCAGGACATCTCGACGCCCGGCACGACCTCGAGACCGATCTCGGCACCCGTCCGGGCCGCCTCCGCCAGCCCGTCCCAGGTGTCGTGGTCGGTGAGGGCCACCACGGCCAGGCCGCTGCGCGCCGCCGCCCGGACCAGCTCGGCCGGGGTGTCGGTACCGTCCGACACGGAGGAGTGGGTGTGCAGGTCGATCCGGCCCGGGACGGTCATGGCACTCATGGTAGGGGGTGGCACCATGGGTTCCATGCAGATCTCCGCGACCGCACTGTTCCCCGCCGATCCGGTCCGCGTCTTCGCGATGCAGACCGATCGGGCCTTCCTCGAGGAGGTCTGCCGGCTCGGCGGCGCCGTGGCGTACGAGGTCGAGGCGATCGGCAACCGCACCAAGATGTCACGCAGCATGCCGTCGCCCGACGTGGCGCGGAAGTTCGTCGGTGACACCATCACCGTGGTGGAGACCTATCTCTGGGGCACGGCGTCCGCCGACGGCACCCGGATCGCGGACCTGGTCGTGGACGTGCCCGGCACGCCGGGGCGGATGACCGGCGCGGCGGTGCTCTCCCCCACCCCGAGTGGCAGCCAGATCGTCGTCTCCGGTGACCTGGTGGTCAGGCTGCCGCTGGTCGGCCGCAAGCTCGAGCAGGCGGCCGCCCCCGCGCTCACCGCGGGCGTCGAGGTGCAGGAGAAGGTCGCACGCCGCTACCTTCTGGCCTGAGGCCCTCAGCCGAGCAGCGCGTCGAGTTCGTCGGGGGCGTACCAGAGCAGGTCGTGCTCGGCGACCAGGGCCGCGATGTGTTCGGCGAAGGCGGCCGGCTCGGTGCGTACGGCCCGAGCCGCGGCGACCGCGGGCAGCGCCGCCGGCTCGTCGACGAACAGCGCGCTCACCTGCGCCCAGTCGACGCCCGACACGGTGACCCGGCCCGATCCGGCCTCCGGGTCCGCCACCAGCTGGTCCGGACGGACCCGGACCGCCACCACGAACCGCGGGCCGGCGGATGAGCCGGCCAGGCTGCGCGCCGCGGCGTCGGTGAGGGCCCAGAAATCGGCCTCCTCCTCGTCGTCCGGCACCGCCAGGTCCAGGTCGCGCCGCCGGGCGTACGCCACGTCGACGCTGATCCCCTCGGCGCGATCCAGGCGTCCGGACCGGCGGAACTCCTCCGCCGCCCCTGGCGCCGAGGGCAGGTAGACGGTCCGGGTGGTGCGTGCGCTGGCCATGGCCTCAGGCTAGTGCCCCGAGCCGTCCGGAGTCGCCCGGAGTCGCCCGGGTGTTGTCCGTCCGCCGCGCTGTCCACAGATGTGTTGTCCGGCCCTTCCCGGCGCGCGCCACGACCGGCACGGTGGAGGCGTGCTCACCCTGTTGCTGCCCGAGTCCCGCCCGCCCCGCCTCGACCTGTCCGGACCGCCGGACGAACAGGTCGGCCAGCCGGGTCTGTTCGACACCCTGCCCGATCCGTCGGCGCCCCCGCCGGGCTCCGCGCGGGCCCGGATGCTGGCCGGTGCGGGCGAGGCCTGCACGGCGGCACTGCTCGACGTGCTCGCCGGTCGGCGCGGCCCGCACCAACTGGCCCGGTGGACCACCGAGGCCGTGCTCACCGATCTGGTGCTGCTGGCCCGGGCGGTGCGCCGGCACCCGGTCCGGACCGGATCACCGTACGTCCAGGTGGTCGGCGACCGAGCCGCCGAGATCGTTGTCCCGTGCCGGCCCGGCCGGGGCGAGGACTGGACCCCGCTGCGGGTGCTCACCGCAAGGGTCGAGCCGTACGCCGACCGCTGGCACTGCTGCCATCTGGGCTGGATCGCCGGCCCGCCCCGGCACCCGGCGGGTCAGGCCGAGGCCGTCGCCGCTCCGGTCTTCCGGCCGTGACAGTACTTGAACTTCTTGCCCGACCCACAGGGGCACGGGTCGTTGCGGCCGACCCCGGCGTACGGATCGTCCGCCGACGGGACCCGGCGCCGCACGGTGGCGCGGGTCTCGTTGCTCTGCTCGGCCTTGCCGTCCTCCCCGGGCGCCGAGTAGGCCAGCGGCGCCTCGACCCGTTCCGCCAGCCCGGTGGCACTGGCCCGGCCGCCGGCCGGGACGCCGGCGGTCACCTCGGGGCTGGCCACCGGACGGCCGGCGGCGGCTCCGACCACGATCGGCCGGCCCCGGTCGTCGCGGACGATCCCCACCTTCGGCTGGTCGGGCAGCTGCACCTCGAGATTGAACAGGTAGCCGACCACCTCCTCCATGAAGGCGTCCATCATCGCGGTGAACATCTCCGCGCCCTCACGCTGGTACTCCACCAGCGGGTCACGCTGGGCCATCGCCCGCAGGCCGATGCCCTCGCGCAGGTAGTCCATCTCGTAGAGGTGCTCGCGCCACTTCCGGTCGAGCACCGTGAGCAGCACCCGGCGCTCCAGCTCGCGCATGTTCTCCGCGCCGAGGTGTGTCTCGCGGGCGTCGTACGCCTCACGGGCATCGGTCTGGAAGTCCTCGACCAGCTCGGCGGAGCTGAGGTTGACGCCCCGGTAGTCCTCGATGTCGAGACCGACCGGGTAGAGGGTCCGCATCTGCGCCCACAGCGCGTCCAGGTCCCAGTCCTCGGCGAAGCCCGTCGCGGTCGCCTCCCGGACGTAGCCCTCGACCACCTCGTCGGTCGCCGCGCGCAGCCGCTCCGAGACGTCGGCCCCCTCCAGCACCTTGCGGCGGTCACCGTAGATGGCGTGCCGCTGGCGGTTCATCACGTCGTCGTAGCGCAGCACGTTCTTGCGCATCTCGAAGTTCTGCGACTCGACCTGCTCCTGGGCCTGCTGGATCGACTTCGAGACACGCTTGTTCTCGATCGGCTGGTCGTCGGGGATCCGCAGCGCCTGCATCACCCAGTCGACGATGTCGGACTTGAACAGCCTCATCAGGTCGTCCTCCAGCGACAGGTAGAACCGGGACTCACCCGGGTCGCCCTGCCGGCCCGAGCGGCCGCGCAGCTGGTTGTCGATCCGCCGCGACTCGTGGCGCTCCGACCCCAGGACGTACAGGCCGCCGAGGTCGACGACCTCCTCGTGCTCCGCCTTCGACTGCTCCTCGTACGCCTTCAGCACCTCGGGGTAGTCCGCCTCGTACTCCGCGGAGTTCTCCAGCGGGTCGACCCCGCGGTCCTGCAGCGCCTTGTCGGCGAGGAACTCGGAGTTGCCGCCGAGGATGATGTCGGTGCCACGACCGGCCATATTGGTCGCGACGGTGACGGCGCCCTTGCGGCCGGCCTCGGCGACGATCGCGGCCTCACGCTCGTGGTTCTTGGCGTTCAGCACCTCGTGCGGCACCCCGACCTGCTTCAGCAGCGCCGAGAGCACCTCGGACTTGGCCACCGAGGCGGTGCCGATCAGCACCGGCTGGCCCTTCTCGTGGCGCTCGGTGACGTCGGTGACGATCGCCCGGAACTTCGCCAGCTCGGTGCGGTAGATCAGGTCCTTCTGGTCGAGCCGGATCAACGGCTTGTTGGTCGCGATCGGCAGCACCGACAGGCCGTAGATCTTCTGGAACTCCGACTCCTCGGTCTTGGCCGTGCCGGTCATCCCCGCGAGCTTGTCGTACATCCGGAAGTAGTTCTGCAGGGTGATCGTCGCCAACGTCTGGTACTCGTCGCGGACCTCGACCCGTTCCTTGGCCTCGATCGCCTGGTGCAGGCCCTCGTTGTAGCGGCGACCGGGCAGGGTACGACCGGTGTGCTCGTCGACGATCAGCACCTCGCCGTTCAGCACGACGTAGTCCTTGTCCTTCTTGAACAGCTCCTTGGCCCGGATGGCGTTGTTCAGGTAGGAGATCAGCGGGGTGTTGACCGACTCGTAGAGGTTGTCGATGCCGAGCTCGTCCTCGACCCGGTCGATCCCGGGCTCGAGGATCGCCACGGTGCGCTTCTTCTCGTCGACCTCGTAGTCCCGGTCGACCTGCAGCTTGCGGGCGACCAGCGCGGCGAACACCGGATACCACTGCCGGTTCTCCTCGGCAGGGCCGGAGATGATCAGCGGGGTCCGCGCCTCGTCGACCAGGATCGAGTCGACCTCGTCGACGATGGCGAAGTGGTGGCCACGCTGCACACAGGCGTCCAGGGTGAGGGCCATGTTGTCGCGCAGGTAGTCGAAGCCGAACTCGTTGTTGGTGCCGTACGTGACGTCGCAGCGGTAGGCCCGGCGGCGTTCCTCCGGGTCCATGTTGGCCAGGATCGTGCCGACGGACAGCCCGAGCCAATGGTGCACCCGGCCCATCCACTCCGCGTCACGGCGGGCCAGGTAGTCGTTCACCGTGACGACGTGGACACCCTCACCGGTCAGCGCGTTGAGGTAGACCGGCAGGGTGGAGACCAGCGTCTTGCCCTCACCGGTCTTCATCTCGGCGATGTTGCCCCAGTGCAGCGCCGCCCCGCCCTCGATCTGCACGTCGTAGTGACGCTTGTCCATCACCCGCTTGGCGGCCTCGCGGACGGTGGCGAATGCCTCGGGCATGATCGAGTCGAGCGACTCGCCGTTGTCGAGGCGCTGACGGAAGTCGTTGGTCTGGCCCCGCAGCTCGGCGTCGTCCATCGCCACGAAATCCGGCTCGATCAGGTTGACCCGCTCCGAGACGGTCTTGAGCCGGCGAAGGATGCGACCTTCGCCCATGTGCAGGATGGTGTCCAGGACTGCCACGGAATCAGTGCTTTCTCACGAGTTCGTCTGGGGCGTCCACCCGCGGGCGGACGTACCCCATCGTAAGGGGTCGGCGAAGCTCCGCCGACCCCCTCGTCAGCCGCGGCGGTAGTGGTAGCGGCGCCCGGTCACCGTGGACGGCACGATTGCCATCACCTCGGGCCTGTCACCCTCGATCCACGGGTGCACGCCGCTGGCCGCAGTGGCCGCCTCGGCGCCCTCCAGCGCGGTGGCGAAGCCACGGACGACGACGCTGGTGCTCTCCCGGTCCTCGATCCGGTCGACCTCGTAGGCGACCGTGCCCTGCTCGTCGATGCCGAGCAGCTTCGAGCCCTGCCCGGTCTCGAAGACGATCTGGCCGTCGCGGACGGCGTGGTTGATCGGGACGATGTTGACCTCGCCGTCGAGCACGTACGCCAGTCGACCGACGGGTTGTCCCGCCAGGACCTCCCAGCAGGCCTCGGCAGTCAGTTCCTCCATGCGCTCGTGCTCCATCGGTACTCCTTCGTGTGGTGGGGCTCCGCGTTCGTGTGGTCGGGCTTCGTCCCCGAGCGTACGACATCCCCCTGCCGCGATGTCGACGCCCCGCCCCGGAGCGGAGCCCGCCGCGGTGGCGGCGGATGTCAGACTGGTGACGTCCCGGCGCCCGCGGGCGGCCGGGGAGGAACGCAACGAAAGGCAGCTGTTCATGAGTGAACTCGCAAGCATCGGGGTCGTCGGGATGGCGGTGATGGGTTCCAACCTGGCGCGGAACTTCGCCGCCCACGGCCACACGGTCGCCATCTACAACCGCAGCGTCGAGAAGACCGAGAAGGTGATGGCCGAGCATCCCGAGGCCGGCTTCATCGCCGCCCGGACGCCCGAGGAACTCGTCGCCGCCCTGGCGAAGCCACGCCGGATCATGATGATGGTCAAGGCCGGCGCCGCGACCGACGCCACGATCGAGACCTTCGCCCCGCTGCTGGAGGACGGTGACATCCTCATCGACGGCGGCAACGCCTTCTACAAGGACACCCAGCGCCGCGAGATCGCGCTGCGCGACCAGGGCATCCACTTCGTCGGCGTCGGCGTCTCGGGCGGTGAGGAGGGCGCGCTGAACGGCCCCTCGATCATGCCGGGCGGCTCGCCGCACTCGTACGAATTCCTCGGCCCGCTGCTGGAGGACATCTCCGCGAAGTACCACGGCGAGCCCTGCTGCACCTACATCGGCACCGACGGCGCCGGCCACTTCGTCAAGATGGTGCACAACGGCATCGAGTACTCCGACATGCAGGGCATCGGCGAGGCGTTCAGCCTGCTGCGGGCCGCCGGCCTGAGCGTGCCGGAGATCTCCGACATCTTCCGGGAGTGGAACACCGGCGAGCTCGACTCGTACCTGATCGAGATCACCTCGCAGGTGCTCGACCAGGTCGACGCGAAGACCGGCCGGCCGCTGGTCGACGTGATCGTCGATGCGGCCGGGCAGAAGGGCACCGGCTCGTGGACCGCCCAGATCGCCCTGGAACTCGGCGTCGACGTGAACGCGGTGGCCGAGTCCGTCTTCGCCCGGGCGGTCTCCTCCTCCCCCGAGCTGCGCGCCGCGCTCCGGCCGCTGCTCGCCGGGCCCGACCGGATCATCGCCGTCGAGGACCGGGCCGGCTTCGTCGAGGACGTCCGCCAGGCGCTGTGGGCCTCCAAGGTCGTCGCCTACTCCCAAGGCCTGGACCTGATCCGGGTCGGCGCCCAGCAGTACGGCTGGGACATCGACGTCGCCGCGGTGGCCCGGATCTGGCGCGCCGGCTGCATCATCCGGGCCCGGCTGCTCGGTCGGATCTCCGACGAGTACGCCGCCAACAACCTCACCAACCTGCTCCAGGCCCCCTCGCTGGTCACCGACATGGCGGCCGCCCAGGACGGCTGGCGGCGTACGCTCGGGCGGGCGATCGCGGCGGGGGTGCCGGTGCCGGTCTTCTCCTCCGCCTTGGCCTACTACGACAGCGCCCGGTCGCCGCGGCTGCCCGCCTTCCTGATCCAGGGCCAGCGCGATTTCTTCGGCGCCCACACCTACCGGCGGATCGACGAGGAGGGCACCTTCCACACCGAGTGGTCCGGCGACCGTACGGAGACCAGGCTGGACTGACCCGCGGACCGATCCGGCGGACGCGGATCCGAAGAACGCCGAGGGGGCCGGCCCGGGTGGACCGGCCCCCTCGGCGTACCGGAGGACTCAGCAGTGATGTTCCCCGGGGACGGCTCAGCCGACCCTCTCCTGGGTCGCCTCCCCGTCCAGCCGGAGCACGCCGTAGCTGTAGCCCTTGCGGCGGTAGACCACGCTGGGCACCCCCGCCTCGGCGTCCTGGAAGAGGAAGAAGTCGTGTCCGACCAGTTCCATCTGGTCCAGCGCCTGGGCCAACGTCATCGGGGTCCTGGGGTGCGACTTCTCGCGCACCACCAGCGGACCCTCTCCCGTCACCTCGATGCCGGCGACCGTACGGGTCTCCTGCTCACCGACCTCCTCGGCCGTGGCGAAGCCCAGCTCGGGCAGCTCCGCGGCCGCCTCGTAGAGTGCAGTCGGACGGCGCCGCCCGTGGTGCACCTTGCGGCGATCGGAGGCACGTCGCAGCTGGGCCCGCAGCCGGTCCATCGCCAGTTCGAAGGAGGCGAACCTGTCCGGGTCCGCGGCTTCGGCGCGGACGATCGGGCCCTTGGAGAGGAGGGTGATCTCGGTGCGGTAGGTCTGGTTGGGCTGCTTCTCGGTCCCGTACGCGGAGAGCTGCACGTCCACGCGGATCACGCGATCCCGGAGACGCTCGATCTTCCCGATCTTGTCCAGCACGTGCAACCTGTAGTCCTCGGGCACCTTGGTGTGCCGGCCAGTGACGTTGACGTCCATGGCAACCTCCAGTCTCAGCGACAGCCGACCGCCCGTCGGCCGACGGGCTCCTTATCGGCCCTGACATGCGAAAAGCACCGCGTCCCCCTCACCCTGAGGCAGGACCTCTGGGGATCCTGCCTCGCCGGAATCATTGGGGAACCGGTGCCATGCACCTACGGTACTCGTGCCCCCGGGTCCCCACCAGCTTGTTCGGCGGATGTCACACAGACCGTCATCGGGCCGTCAAACACCTGTGACACGCGGCCGACACCCGCTGCGCCGAAACGGGATCGACACATCAGGGCCGGATCCCTCATATCGCCGTAACACAGCCGCAGAACTGCGGAAACAGACGGCCTGTTCACTGATGGCCATGAACACTCCTGATACCGGCGACACCGCCTGGGTGCTGATCAGTGCCGCGCTGGTGTTGCTGATGACGACGCCCGCTCTCGCCCTGTTCTACGGCGGCATGACCCGCACGAAGAACATGCTCAACATGATGATGATGTCCTTCGCCGCCCTCGCCGGCGTCGGAGTGCTCTGGGTGCTCTTCGGGTACTCGGCAGCCTTCGGCAACTCGCTGGGCGGCCTCGGCCTGCTGGGCAACCCGGCCGAGGCGGCTGGTCTGCAGGGCCTGATGACCAAGGATGCGGTGTCCGGCACCATCCCGACACTGGCCTTCGTCGCCTTCCAGGCGGCCTTCGCCATCATCGCGGTCGCGCTGATCTCCGGCTCCGCTGCGGACCGGATGAAATTCAGCGCCTGGATCGTGTTCGCCCTGGTCTGGGCGACGATCGTCTACTTCCCGGTGGCCCACTGGGTCTTCGCGTTCAGCTCCTCCGACGGCAGCGTCATCGGCGGCTGGATCGCCAACCAGTTGAAGGTGATCGACTTCGCCGGTGGCACCGCGATCCACATCAACGCCGGCGCGGCCGGCCTCGCGCTGGCCATCGTCCTGGGCAAGCGCCAGGGCTTCGGCAAGACGCCGATGCGGCCCGGCAACCTGCCCCTGGTGATGCTCGGCTCGGCGCTGCTGTTCGTCGGCTGGTTCGGCTTCAACGCGGGCTCCGCGCTGGGCGCCAACTGGGTCGCGTCGACCGCGTTCGTCAACACCCTGTCAGCCACCGCCACCGCGGTGATCGGCTGGCTCCTGGTGGAGCGGATCCGGGACGGGCACGCGACCTCCCTGGGTGCCGCCTCCGGTGTCGTCGCCGGCCTGGTCGGCATCACCCCCGCGGCCAACTCGGTCTCCCCGATGGGTGCCCTGCTGCTCGGTCTCGTGGTCGGCGCCGTCTGCGCCCTGGCCGTGCCGCTGAAGTTCCGCCTCGGCTACGATGATTCCCTCGACGTCGTCGGTGTCCACATGGTCGGCGGGCTCGTCGGCACCCTCCTGATCGGCCTGCTCGCCGACCCGTCCTCGCCGGCGGCGGTCGCCGGGCTGTTCTACGGTGGCGGCTTCGATCAGCTGGGCCGCCAGTTCGTCGGCGCGATCTCGGTCCTGGCTTACTCCTTCATCCTCTCCTTCGTGATCGCCCTCGTGATCAAGAAGACGATGGGGATCCGTGTCGATGAGGAGACCGAGCGGTCCGGCATCGATATCGTCACCCATGCCGAGCAGGCGTACGACTTCACCGCCCCCGCCGGGGGCAGCCCGATGCACGTCGGTCACAGCTCCAGCGCCGGCTCTACCCCCAAGGAGTGAATGTCATGAAGCTCGTCACTGCCATCATCAAGCCGCACCGCCTCGACCCGGTCAAGGACGCCCTGATCGCCCTGGGCGTCTCCGGGATGACCGTCACCGAAGTCGCGGGCTACGGCCGCCAGCGCGGCCACAGCGAGGTCTACCGCGGCGCCGAGTACACCGTGGACTTCGTGCCGAAGATCCGCCTCGAGATCGTCATCGAGGACGCCGACGTCGACCGGGTCATCCAGACCATCGTCACCGAGGCCGACACCGGCAAGATCGGCGACGGGAAGATCTGGACCGTCCCGGTGGACGACGTGATCCGGGTCCGCACCGGGGAACGGGGCCAGGACGCCCTGTAATCTGACATGGCCGACACGTCCACCATCCGCGCCGAGCGGATGACCATCGCCGGCGCCCCACGTCCTTCGGGCCGGGGCGCCGGCGCCCTGTCCAGGGCCCACATCACCGCCCTCACCGAGGAATGGCTCCGCAACCTCTGGGACGCCGCGACCACCGGCCATCCGGAGCCGATCACCCCCGGCCCCGGGATCGCGCTGGCCTGCTCCGGCAGCCTGGCCCGCCGGGAGTCCGGCCCGCTGAGCGATCTCGACCTGGAACTGCTCCTCGACCGTCACTGCGGCCTCGGCCGCGACGCGGTGGCCGAACTCGCCGAACGCCTCTGGTACCCGATCTGGGACAGCAAGCTCGGCATGGACCATGCTGTCCGCACCATCGACCAGTCCCGGGCGGCCGCCCGGGCCGACCTCGCCACCGCCGCCTCCGCCCTGGACGTCCGCTGCCTCGCCGGCGACGACCGGGTGGTCAGCACCCTGCGGGGGGTGCTCGCTGCCGACTGGCGCACCGACGCCCGCAAGCGGCTGCCCGAGCTGGAGGAGTCGATCCAGGCCCGACACGCCCGCAACGGTGACCTCGACCAGACCCTGGACCCCGACCTCAAGGAGGGCAACGGCGGCCTGCGAGACATGACCGTGTTGCGGGCCCTGGCCGCCTCCTGGCTCGCCGACTACGCACACGACCGGGCCGAGATCGCCCACCATCTGCTCCTGGACACCCGCGACGCGCTACAGGTCGTCACCGGTCGGGCCCGCAACGAACTGGTGCTGCAGGAGCACGACGCGGTCGCCGCCCAGCTCGGCCTGGACACCGACGAGATGCTGCGCCGGGTCTCCGCCGGTGGGCACACCGTCGCCCACGAGCTGCAGGCGACCCTGCGCCGGGCCCTCCAGGCCCGGGCCCCCCGGCGAGGGATCCCCCGTCGCAGGCCCGAGCTGCGCGCCCTCGGCGACGGCTGCTACGTCCACGAGGGCGAGATCGTCCTCGGCAAGGGGGCCGACCACGACGACCCGATGCTCCCGCTGGTGCTGGCCCGGCACGCCGCCGCCGAGGACCTGCCGATCTCCGACATCACCGCCCGCAACCTCGCCGGCCGTACGCCGGACCTGCCGGCCCCCTGGCCCGCGGCCGCGCTCGCGTCCTTCGTCGCCCTGCTGGGGACGGGCACGCCGCTGTTGGCGGTCTGGGACGCGCTGGACGACGCCGGCCTGATCAGCCGGTGGATCCCCGCCTGGGACGCCATCCGGTCCCGGCACCAGCGCAACAGCGTGCACCGGTGGACGGTGGACCGCCACATCATCGAGTGCGTCATCCTGGCGGCCGGGATGACCGACCGGGTCGGCCGGCCCGACGTCCTGCTGCTCTCCGCGCTCTTCCACGACATCGGGAAGATCGCCGGGGCCCGCGACCACAGCGCCACCGGCGCCCTCATCGCCGGCGAGGCACTGCCCCGCCTCGGTGTCGATCCCGGCACCACGCAGACCATCGTCGGGCTCGTCCGCGACCACCTCGCGCTGGCGGCGCTGGCGTCCCGGGAGGATCCCGAAGAACCCGCGGCCATCAATCGGCTGCTCGGGACCGTCCACCACGACCCCGAGGTGCTGGCACTGCTGGCCGCGCTGACCGAGGCCGATGCCAGGGCCACCGGTCCGGGGGTGTGGACCAGTTGGCGGGCCGGCCGAGCCCGGGTGTTCGTCACGGCGGCGCGCCGGCGACTGGACGAGGAGTCCCGCTGACCGACGGCCGCCTCGGCGTCGCGGCCACCGTCGCGGCGCCGAGCACCCGGACCCCGGCGGACCGCAGCACCCGGGCCGACTCGGCCATCGTGGCACCGGTGGTGATCACGTCGTCGATCGGCACCGCGACCGCCCCCACCTCCGGGCCACCGGTCACCACCAGGTTGCCCCGCAGGTTGGCCGCCCGCTGTTGCGCGTCCAGCCCGGCCTGGTCGGAGGTCCGGCCGCGCATCCGCACCAGCCGGCGCATCACGACCGGCAGGCCGGTGGCGGCGCCCACCCGGGTCGCCGCGGCCGCCGCCAGCCGCGCCGTCACATCGCTGCCCCGTCGCAGCACCGCGGATCGCCGGGACGGGGCCGGAACGAGGACGACCGGGCCGGGCGTCCACAGACCGTCCTCCGCACAGCGATGCAGCAGGGTGAGCACCGCCCAGGCGAGACGTTCCCCCAGCAATCCGGCCAGGCCCCAGGCGGACGCCTCCTTGTAGCGGTGGATCAGACCCCGCATCGGACCGGTGTAGGGGGCGGCGGCCACCGTCATCGGCAGGCCCCGGGGCGTCGGGCGGGGGCGGACGATCCGTGGGCCGTACGCCCTCACCCACGCCGCACAGCGAGGGCAGACCATCGGCCCGGCCCGCCCACAGCCGGCACAGGTCCGCCCCAGCAGCAGATCCGCCGCCGCCTCGACCAGCCTCATGCCACCGGTGTGGGCCACCTCCGCCCCGGACCGGCCGCGGCGGCACCGGGCTGGGGATCCGCCCGCCATCACCGACCGGGCTGTGGACAACCTCAGCCGGGATAGGCCGCAGCGGTCATCGTGCTGGACAGGTGCGGCCAGGTGAACGCGTCCTCGTAGCGCCAGGCGCCGCCCTGGTCGCCGACGATCACCATCCGGGTGCTCTCCGGGTTCGGCAGGGTCGCGATCGACCGCGCCTGCCACCCGTCCGGCTGCCCGATCTGCTGCACCGCGACGGTGCTGAGGTCGAGTCGGTAGGGGCTCGGCTGGGTGCTCTCCTGACCGGCCCCCAGCACGACCAGCCCCATCGGGCCCGCCCAGCCGACGTCGCTGACCGAGGTGAGCTGCGACTGGCCGCTGGTGACGAGCGGGATGACCTGCAGACCCTCGACCCGGAGGGTCCCCCCGTGACGGTCCACCCGCGCCAGGGCCAGAGCAGTGTGTCCGTCCCGCTCGATCACCAGTGCCATTCGCGCCCCGTCGGGGGAGAGTCGGAAGCTGCTGATCCGCTCGCCGGCCAGTTCACCGGCGTCGATATCGTGCAGCTGGTCGCCCTGGGCGATCTGGATCCGCTGCCGGCCAGGCTCGCCCGACACCAGCCACAGCTCGCCGGTGCGCGCGTACTGGGGGCGGAGCAGCCGGCTGAGCCCGGTGAAGGTCGCCGAGGTGGTGCCGGCGGACAGGTCGATAGTGGTCACCCGGGTGCCGCCGCCGGTGACCACCGCCGCGGTGTCGGCGGCGGCGGTGACGGCCAGGCTCTCGGGAACGGTCCCGCCCTGACCGAACGGGCCGGGGATCGGGACGACGGTGCTGGTCTGGTCACTCTGGTCGACCCGGACGACCTTGCGGTCGACGATGGCGAAGAGGTGACTGTCGAGCGCGGCCGGCACCGGCGCCAGGCTCGGCAGGGCCTTGACCGGCACGACGGAGTTCTGCCCAGCCAGGTCACCGAGGGCGTACGTCGCCCCGTCGTGCAGCACCTTCACCCCGGTGACCGTCGGCAGCTGCGCCAGGGTCCAGGTGAGCTGTCCGGCCAGCAACCGGCGTTGCGCCGTGTCGAGGGTGTCGATCGGGCCGGTCAGGTCGACGGTGGCCACGCCGGCGGAGTCCACGGCGACGTCGCTGCGCAGCGACGTTCCGGCCGGGATGGCGCTGCTCACCGCGGGTGCGATCCAGTCACCGGGACCGGCCAGCAGGGCTCGGACCAGGGTCGACGGGGTACGCCGGCCCTGGGCGAGGGAGACCGGGTCGGGGACGAGGTACTGCCCGCCGGGTTCGGGCCAGTAGAGGCTGGGGTGCTGGAAGAAGTTGTCGAAGACGAACTGGGAGACCAGCAGCCCCTGGGGTGGGGCGGAGATGCGCCACTGTCCGTCGGCCCCGCGTTGCAGGCCGAAGTCGGTGGTGAGCTGGTCCTTGACCGGCGTGAAGGCGCCGCGGGCGTCGACCCGGCCGGTGACCGGTGCGCTCAGGGTGACCTTGCCGTCGGACTCGGTGACGGCGTGGCCGTCGGCGTAGACGGTGACCCCCGACGTCGGCTGCCAGGCGTCCCGCACCGACGGCGCCAGGTAGAGCCGGGCCGTCGCGTAGTCCGGCTCGTACGCGGCCATCGCCTGCAGGAAACCGTCCACCACCGCCCGGGGCGAACTGTTGGCCGCCGGCGGCTGGGCGGCGATCTCGACCTGCGAGGTGGGCCGGGTGCTGGACTGGTCGCCGCGGATGACGGGCCCGGTGCTGGGCACCGACACACAGCCGCCGAGCAGGGTGGCGAGCGCCAGCGCGAGGAGGGCACGGACGGTTCGACGCCCACCGGACGTACGGTTCCCGCTCAAGCCTGGGCCTCCTGTCCTGTCTCGGCCGGGGCGACCGTCGGCGTGGCCGCTCCGGCGGGTACGGCGGGTTCCCGGGCCGCCGCCTGGGCCTGGGCATCGAGGAAGTCCCGGGGCACGATCGGCAGCGGCGACACCTCCACCAGGCCGCCGGGTTTCCGTGGCACGGTCAGCCGGAACTGCGCGCCCTGTCCCGGCCGGCCCCAGGCGTTCAGCGTGCCGCCGTGCAGCCGGGCGTCCTCCATCGCGATGGCCAGGCCGAGGCCGGAGCCACCGATCGTCCGGGCCCGCGACGGATCGGCCCGCCAGAACCGGTGGAAGACCATCCGGGCCTGGTCGGCGGCGAACCCGACGCCGTGATCGCGGACGGTGACCGCGACGGCACGCTCGTCGCCCACCACGGTGATCTCGATCGGCCGGGACTCGCCGTGCTCGATAGCGTTGGTGATGAGATTGCGCAGCACCCGCTGGATCCGGCGCGGGTCCACCTCGGCGTACGCCGGTTCCTCGGCCCGGACCACGATCGGGGTCTGCTTGCTCTCCGCGAACGGCCGCTGGGCGTCCACCTCCGCCTCGACGATCTCGACCAGGTCCACCTTCGCCGCGCTGAGCACGGCGGCGCCGGCGTCGAACCGGGAGATCTCCAGCAGGTCGTCGAGCAGCGAGGCGAACCGTTCCAGTTCGTTGTGCAGCAGCTCGGTGGACCGCCGGGTCGCCGGATCGAACCCCTCCCGCGCCTCGTAGATGAAGTCCCCCGCCATCCGCACTGTCGTCAGCGGTGTCCGCAGCTCGTGCGAGACGTCGGAGACGAACTGCTGCTGCACCTGGGACAGGTTCTCCAGCTGGCTGATCCGAGTCTGCAGCTCCGAGGCCATGTTGTTCATCGAGGTGGCCAACCGGGCGACGTCATCGGTGCCGCGGACCGGCATCCGGTCGGCCATGTTGCCCGAGGCGAGTGCTTCGGCCGCCTCCCGGGCGGCACGCACCGGGATGACGACCTGACGGGCGACGAACGCGGCGACCAGACCGAGGCCGACCAGCAGGATGATCCAGGTGGTGATCACCGCACCGCGCAACACCTGGAGGGTCTGGGTCTCCTGGGTCAACGGGAACACCAGGTAGACCGGGAAGCGGCCCGCCCCCGGGGCGTTCAGCGCCGATCCCACCGCCCAGCCGGCCTCGGTGTGGCCGTCCTCGTAGACGATCAACGTGGGAGCGGCCCAGACCCCGCTGGTCCGGGAGACCTGGTCGGACAGCGCCGCCGGGACGGACTCGGGCTGCATCCCGCCGGACCGGAAGCTCGACACCGGGCCCTGCACCAGGACGTGGTACTGGCCGCTGACCGTGCCACGCTTGTCCAGGTCGATGGTGACCTTGCTGAGGATCTCGTTGATGTTGCCGGCGGCCAGGTCACTGGTGAGCATCTGGGTCTGCGCGCTGTCGAAGGCGACCTCCGCCTCGGCCATCGCGGCCCGGCGTTTGCCCTGCATCACCCCATCGCTCGCCTGCTGCATCAGCAGGAACCCCGCCGCGACCAGGACGGCCGTGGACGCCAGCACGGTGCTGGTCACCACCCGCATCGGCAGCGAGCCGCGCCAGACGTCCAGCGGATGCCGGAAGAAGCCGCGCAGCGCCCGGGCGAACCACCGGATCGCTCCGGCCACCCGGGTGGGGAGCCTGCGGGCCATCGGGTCAGTCGATCCGCTCGGCCGTCGGACCGGCCTTGTACCCGACCCCACGGACGGTGAGCACGATCTGGGGGTGTTCCGGATCCCTCTCGATCTTGGACCGCAGCCGCTGCACGTGGACGTTGACCAGCCGGGTGTCGGCGGCGTGGCGATAGCCCCACACCTGCTCCAGCAGCACCTCACGGCTGAACACCTGACGCGGCTTGCGGGCCAGCGCCAGCAGCAGGTCGAACTCCAGCGGGGTGAGCGGGATCTCCTGGCTGTCCCGCCGGACCGAGTGCGACTCGACACTGATCTGCAGGTCGCCGATGGTCAGCGTCTCCGCCGGATGCTCGGTGGGCAGCCGGCGCAGCCGGGTGCGGACCCGGGCGATCAGCTCCTTGGCCTTGAACGGCTTGGCGATGTAGTCGTCCGCCCCGGCCTCCAGACCCGCCACCACGTCGGTGGTGTCGGACCGTGCGGTGAGCATCACCACCGGGACGTCGGACTCCGCCCGGATCTCCCGGCAGATCTCCACCCCGTCCTTGCCGGGCAGCATCACGTCGAGCAGCACCAGATCGGGTTGCACCGCGCGCAGGGTGTCCATGGCCTCGTCGCCGCGGCCGACCCAGGTGGTCCCGAAACCCTCCTGCTGGAGCACGAGCTGCAACATCTCGGCGAGCGCCGCGTCGTCGTCCACCACCAGGATCGTCGCCCGCGACACCGCAGGCCGGGCTCCGTACGCCACAATCGGTACTCCTTGTCCTCCGCCGGTCGGCCCCTATCCTAATCGCCCGAGCATACCCGACCGGGGCATGGTCCGCCGGTCAGTTGACGTGCGGGCTGTCGGTCCAGGTCGCGTACAGAGCCAGTTCCCCGCCCTGCCGGTGCAGCACCTCGCGCCACAGGGTCCACGGCGCATGGCCGAAGACATCGGTGTACGCGGCCGGCACGACGTACCACAGGCCGCGGCCGATCTCGGTCTCCAGTTGCCACGGCGACCAGCCCGCATAGCCGGCGAAGATCCTGATGTCGTCGTACGTGTCGACCACCAGTTCGACGGGCGTGTCGAGGTGCAGCAGCCCGATCCGGCCGACCACCGGGCGCCAGCCGGGGGGCTCCTCCTCGGGGTCCTTCACGCTCGCCAGGCAGACCGCCCCCTCGGGCAGCACCGGACCGCCCCGGTAGAGCACGCGCGGCACGCTGACCACGTCGGCCCAGTCCGGCAGGACCCGTTCCAGCGTCATGTCGGCGCGCTTGTTGAGCACCACGCCGAGCGCTCCGTCGTCGTCGGCGTCGACGAGGAAGATGACGGACTGCTCGAAGACGCCGCCGTCGCGCACGTCGACGGTCGACACCAGCAGATCACCGCGCCTCGGTCGACGTACCTCCACCGGACCATTGTGACCCGGGTCAGGAGACGTCGGCCGCTTCTTCCAGTTGCTCGGCGATCTGCACGTAGAACTCGCGCACCGCCGCCGATCCGACCACCGGGCCGCCGGCGAGCAGGCCGTCGGCCCCGAGCAGCACCGCCCCCGGCGTGCCGAGGACGCCGAGCGTACGCCCGACCTCCCCGGTCGGGTCGACCAGCGCCGTCTCCACCCAGGCCGGCGTCGCGGACCGGTCCAACGCCGCGGCGGAGACCACGGCCCGGATGCCGATCGGCAGTTCCCGGGCCCGCCACCGGGGCAGATCGCGGGCGATCCCGGCGCAGGACCCGCAGCCCGGTGAGAGGAACAACAGCAGCTGGGCGCGGCGGTGGATCAGCGCCCGCAGCGGCAGCTGGTGACCGTCCGGGTCCTGCAGCGTCGCCTCGGGGATCTCGGCGCGGAGGTAGTCCTCCAGGTCCGCCTCGTCCTCCTCGGCGACCGGGACCAGCTCGTCGGGCACCGGGGCAGCGGGCCCACCGGGGACTGCCAACACCGCGACAGCGACCGCCAGAGCGGCACCGAGCAACCACCCCCACACCGTCGGTGCGGCGAGCCGGGCGACCACCGATCCGCCGAGGGCGGCGTCGACCACCGCCCCCGCCGCGGCGACCACCAGGAGGATGTTGCGGGCAAGGGTACGTCCGGAGACCGGGGTGGTGTCCGCGGCGCCGAAGCACCCGCAAGAGACCGGGCCGGGGGCCCGGACGGCGAGGACGACCAGCACCAGGTAGGCGGTCACCAGGGCCACGCCGGCCACCGCCGGCAGCAGGGTCCACGGAGCGGGAACGACGATCAGGCCGAGGCCGACGACAAGTTCGGCGACGGGATGCCAGCGGCGGACGAAGGGGGAGCCGATCCAGGCCGGCAGTCCGGCTCCCTGGAAGGCCGCCTGGTCGACGTCCGGATGGCGCCACTTCCCGACGGCGGCCACCACCAGGGTGACGGCGACGATCAGCGGGGCGAGGACGAGGAAGTCAGGCACGGGGTAGTCGGGCACGGCCAGATTCTACGGTTGGCGGCCTCGCAGCTCGACGACCTGTCCCCGGACGGCACTCTCGCGGGCGGCATCGAGCACAGCGAGCACGGCGGCTGCCTGGGCGACCGTCACCGGCGGAGCCTCACGCGTCCGTACGGCACGCGCAAAATCCTCGTAGTACCGACAGTAGTCGCCCTGGGCTGATGGCACCCGCTCGATGCCCGACGCGTTCGAGAGCACACCCCAGTCCTCGGGCGCGGCGTATCCCCAGACGGCACGGCGACCCTCCGGACGCTCACCGCGCGCCAGCGCCTGGGTCTGCACGTCGGGGCCGTGGGTCCGGAAGGACCCCTCCGAGCCGAGCACCGCCATCTCCCGGCGGTTCAGCCGGTGCAGCTTGCTGGCCGACAGGAAGGTCTCGACGCCACCGGCGTGGACCAGCGTCATCGTGAACGCCGCGTCCGTCGACCCCTCCGGCGTGTCGGACGTCTCCAGCCGTGCGTGCACCGAGGCCACCGGCCCGAACAGCCACAGGGCTTGATCGGCGAGGTGCGTGCCGAGGTCCCGCAGCAGCCCGCCGCCGGGTCCGCCCTCGAGGCCGCCGGGCTCGTCGAGGTCGAAGTGCGAGAAGAACTGGGCGGGCCGCCCGACCCCGCCCGCCTCGATCACGGCGCGTACGGTGCGTATGTCGGTGTCCCAGCGCCGGTTGTGGAAGACGCTGAGGATGCGGCCGCGCGCCTCAGCGGCCGCCCCGAGCTCCAGCGCAGCCCGGGCGGAGGGCGCGAAGGGCTTGTCGGCGTCCACGTCCACGCCGAGCTCGAGCGCCTCGAGCACCAGCTCGCGCCGCGTCGTCGGCGGAGTCGTGATCGTCACCGCGTCGATCCCCGCGCCGGCGCCCCCCGCTTCGACCATCTCGGCCAGGCTCGCGTACACCGGGACGCCCGGATTGTCCGCTTCGGCCTGCGCACGACGATCGGCGTTGCGGGTCACCACGCCGGCGAGTTCGATGCCCCGCGCGGCACGGATGTACGGCGCGTGGAACAGCTGCCCACCCCTGCCGTACCCCACCAGGCCGACGCGCACCACGCGTTCCGGCTGCGGGTTCTTGTCCTGGATGGCGCTCATGCTCCCACCATATGTCCTGACATATAGTGGGAGTCAATGTGGCAATGAAGACAAAGAAGTGGGGCGGTCCAGACGGACGCCCGCCGACGGCGACCTTGCCCCCTTCACCGACCCCCATCCCCTGCCCACGGCCACCCCGTCGGTGTCTATTTTCCGCCTAACGATAGACGCCCTGTGTCGATTCGTGTCATCTCGTGTCCATTCGCCCTGTGGACGCCAAACCGCCCCGATCTCAGCGTTTCCGAGGGATCGGGGCGGTTCTACACGGTTTCCCGTGTGGGTCCCAACAAGGGTGGTGGAGGTGCTGGGAAACTATTCAAACCCGGACCAGCGCCGGATAGGCGTGATCTCGCGCCTGAGAGCCGCTACCCCGGTCGAGACACCTGCCGGGAATCCAACCCGACAGACGGTGCGCCAAGACGACTCGGCCGACCAGATCGTCTCCCCCGCCAAGATCCGCGACTGGGCTCGAGCGAACGGCTACCAGGTCGGCGATCGCGGGCGAATCCCGGCGCCGATCAAGAAGGCGTGGGCCGTCGCGAACGAGCCCTGAGCCGCGTGCCTCGCAGGTGGCCGCAGGTCAGTCTGTCGGCCGGACCAGCGCCAGGAAGTCGGTGGCGAACCGGTCGGTCGAGAGCGCCTGGGTTCCGCGTCCGCCGAGGATCCAGTAGAAGGTCGGGCCGATCAGGAGTGCCGAGGCTTCCTCGGGTGAGACCTGGAGGGGCGCGTCACCGAGTACTTGGGTGATCACCGCTCGCGCACTGTCGCCGAGCGGATCGCGCTTGGCGAGTAGGGCTGCCACTTCCTGGTCGTACTGCGCCTCGCCGAGCAGTGCTCGGTAGGCAGCGCCGGCCTGCGAGGTCGTCAGATAGGCCACCAGTGCGTCCAGGTAGGCCGACAGTGTTTGCACGGGGTCGGCGCCACGGGTGACGGCGAGCTCCTCAGCCGCGTCGTCGGCACTGGCTTCCAGCAGGATCTCGGCTTTGGTCGACCACCAGCGGTAGACGGTCTGGCGGGAGACCCCGGCACGCTCGGCGATGCCCTTCATCGTCATGGCGGAAGCCGACCTCGACGAGGAGGTCGTCGTCTATCAGGCCCATCATGCGGCGCTGGAGGGAGCCTGGCGAGAAGCGACCCCTGCGCGAGGCTCCTCGACGACGCGCTGGGCTCCCTGCGCCGCATCGCAGCGCCGTAGCGTGCGGAAGCCAAGCGCCCGGTGCATGGAGACGCTTATTACGAGTCGTTCAGTAGCGAAACAGTGATAGTTTCGACACTACAAGACTCGTAATGGCGAAGGGATCTGTGCTGGCCTCGACGGTGCATGTGGATGACGCTCTGGCGCCTCGGCCCGGTTCGGTCGTGCGGCGTGGCGTGATCCCGCATGGCGGCGGCTTCTGGATCGTCGCGCTCGCCTTCCTCACGGAGATGGCGTTCTGCGCGGTGTCGACGCCGTTGTGTATGCGATCTATCAGCAGCGCGACGGCTTCCCGACGCTCGTCCTGACCGTCATCTTCGCGGCGTATGCGGTCGGCGTGATGCTCAGCCTGTATCTCGCCGGTCACCTGTCCGACTGGTTCGGCCGGCGGCGCGTCATCCTGGCCGCACTGCTGCTGGACCTGGTCTCGGCGATCCTGTTCGTGGTCTGGAATGATGTCGCGGGGCTCATCGTCGACCGGCTCATCTGCGGGCTCAGCGTCGGCGTCTTCACCGCCACCGCGACCGCGCACCTGTCGGAGCTCGGCGCCGCAGTGAGGCGCGCCCCTGTCGTCTCGAACATCGTCGCCATCTTCGCGAACCTCGGCGGCATCGCCCTCGGCGCGCTCTTCGGGGGCGTCATCGCCAGCTACACCGCGCGGCCGCTCGTCGTGCCGTACGTCGTGTTCGCGGTCTTGTTCGTCATCGAGGGCGTCCTCGTCGCGCTCGTCCCGGAGACCGTCGAGCGGCGCGAGGAGCGGCTGGCGTACCGGCCGCAGCAGATCGCGGTGCCGACGGCGTCCCGCGGCGCCTATGTCGCGGCGGGCGCGGCGGCCTTCGGCGCCTCCGCGGTGTTCGGCACGTTCACCGGCCTCGCCCCGACCTTCCTGGTCGGCATCCTCGGCCAGCACTCGCACCTGCTCGCGGGTCTCGCGCCCTTCATCGTGTTCATGTCAGCAGCCGTGGCCCAGATCTTCACCGCGCGAATCTCGTTGCGCACCCAGATCCTCATTGCGATCATCGTCGCGATGCTCGGCTGCGCGATCCTCGGCTGCGGTGCCGCCGTCGCCTCGCTCGCGTTGTTCCTCGTCGGCGGCGGGCTCGCCGGCGCCGGCATTCTCTATCGCAGCGCGCTCGGCGTCGTGGGCGATCTCGCCGACCCGGCACGGCGCGGCGAGGCATTGGCCGGCGTCTTCCTGTTCGGCTATGCGGGCATGATGATCCCGCCGCTGCTGGCCGCGGGCACCCTCACCGCTTGGCCCGAGGTCCCCGTTCTCGTCGGCCTCACGATCCTGGTCGCTGCCCTCGTGGTGGTCTCCGGCTCTCGGCTGCTCCGCCGCCGAACTGCTGCGGGGCGAACGCGAACACCGATATTACGAGTCGCGCAGTAGCGAAACCGTGCTATTTTCGATTTGGACCTACTCGTAACGAGGAAAGGAACCGCGATGGCATCGACGGTGAGCGTGGGCGACGGCTTGGAACTCAGCCTGCTGGGGCTGGGGTGCATGGGGATGAGCGGGACGTACGGGGCCGCGGACTGGGATCGCTCGGTGGCGACCATCCACCGCGCGCTCGACCTCGGGGTGAGCCTCTTGGACACCGCCGCCGTCTACGGCCTGGGCCACAACGAGGTCCTGGTCGGCCGCGCCGTTCACGACCGGCGTGAGCAGGCGACGATCGCGACGAAGTTCGGCATCGACCGCAGCATGGGCCACTACCGCCAGGCGTTCCGCGGCCAGGCCGGGTACGTGAAGGCGAGCTGTGACGCCTCACTGGTGCGCCTCGGCGTGGACGAGATCGACATCCTCTACTGCCACCGCCCGCCCGAGGATGCCTCGATCGAGGAGACCGTCGGCGCGATGTCCGAGCTCGTCGCGGCCGGCAAGGTCCGACACCTCGGCGTCTCCGAGTTCGACGCCGACCAGTTGCGCCGCGCCTGCGCCGTGCACCCGATCGCGGTGATGGAGAGCGAGTACTCGCTCTGGACCCGCGACCCCGAGACGATCGCCCCCGTCATGGCGGAGCTCGGCGTCGGCCTGGTCGCCTTCTCCCCGCTCGGCCGCGGATTCCTGACCGGCACCGTCGACCGCTCGGCGCTGACCCCCGGCGACTTCCGCGCCCACAACACCCGGTTCGTCGGTGCGGCCGGCGACGCCAACGAGGCGATCGTCGCCGCCGTCCGGCGCATCGCCGACGACCTCGGCCTGCGCCCGGCCGCAGTCGCACTGGCCTGGGTCTACGCCCAGAGCGAGCGGCTCGGCATCCCGATCGTCACCATCCCGGGCACGACCCGCCCGGAGCGAGTGGACGAGAACGAGGCCGCTTCGCATCTGACACTGCCGGCCGACGCGCTGGCCGCGCTCGAACCCCTTGCCGATGGGGTACAGGGCGAGCGTTACGGGGTGCGATGAACGCCGCGCCCCGCGCCGCGGGGCGACCGCGCGATGACGGCCTCGACGCCGCGATCATGGCCGCGGCTCTCCACCTCGTCGACGAACGCGGGTATGCCGCGGTGACCCTCGACGCCATCGCCGAGCAAGCCTGCACCAGCAAGACCGCGATCTACCGCCGCTGGCCCAAGAAGGCCGCAATCATCATGGACGCCTTCCTCGCCGCCGCCGAACCCCTCATCCAGCAGCCCGCCGGCTTGCCGTTCCGCGACGCGATCATCGCCCAGATGACCGCCCTGGCCAACTTCCTCCAGACCACCCCGGGAGGGCGGACACTCCGCGGACTGATCGCCGAAGCGCAGACCGATACCGCGCTCGCCGACGCTATCCGCGAGCGCTGGCTCGCCCCGCGGCGGGCCGTGGCCGCCGCGATGTACGCCGATGCCCGTCAGAGCGGAGATCTCCGTGGCGACATCGACTCCGGCGCGCTGGTCGACGCGCTCTACGGCCCCCTCTACTTCCGACTACTGCTCGGCCACGCACCGATAGACCACGCCTTCATCGCCCAGACCGTCGACACCGTCCTCGGCGGAGTGAAGGCGCACTGACGCCCCGGGCACGAGAGCAGCAACTCTGCAAATCGATCCTGTCGCCACCCGGATGTTCTTCCAGGCGAAGCCCCTAGCCAGAGCTAGGGTCGGGGAACACGGGTGCGCGATCCGCCTCTCGACAGGCCGTCCGCCTGTCGAGACGACAGCGTCTGGAGATCGTCAAACGGTGCCAAGGCGGGGCGCTGCAGCGGGAGCTCGCCGAGGCGTACGGGGTGCACATCACGACCGTGCGGCGGATCCTGCAGCAGTCCGCCTCTATAATCGTCCGCGGGATGAGCCCAGCGCCTCCTCCGCCGCCAGCTCGCCGAGCAGATCGACCGGCTCGATACCCAGGAGGAGAACCTGATCGACCTGGCAGCAGACGGTGAGTTCGGCAAGGACCGCATCAAGGCGCGGCTGTACAAGATCCAGCGGGAGCGCGAGCGGATCACCGAACAGCTCGAAGTCGTCGACACCGACCTGTCGGCCGGTCAGAAGGTCATCGAGGAACACCTCGCCCTGCTGCGCGACGCCGACCGGCTCTACCGCGGTGCCACCGAGGAGAACCGACGCCGACTCAACCAGCTCATCTTCCGAGCCATCTACCTGGAGCTCGACGATGACGGCGACTTCGAGGCAACGGCTAGTGACGCCCGCGACCCGTACGACGTGCTCTACGCCGGCCAGGACGCCCACAGCGCCGTCGGTCGCCAGGTCGAGGCCGACGAGCTGGAGGCCGCGTTCTGGCGGTCACTCAACACCAACCACGCAGACAACGAAGAAGGGGCGGTCCAGATGGACTGCCCCTCTTCCGTGACAACCTCTTGGGCTTCGTGCCTGGGGCCGCCTTTCGGCGGTCCAGGGTTCTACTAAGCCCTCTATGGTGGAGATGCGGGGAATCGAACCCCGGTCCATGAAAGGCAGCTCAGACATTCTCCGGGCGCAGCCGACTAGGCGTTCTGCTCGACTCCCACCCTCACGTCGGCAAGTGGTGGACGAGCCCAGTCACAGTAAGTGTCCCCGACACGCCCTGTGGCACAGCGTGACGGGTGAGTTCCCTGAATGAGGCCAGACACCGAGCCGGGAACACTCCCGGGCTGACCCTTCGGTCACTGCTCAGGCAGCGAGAGCGAAGTCAGTGCGCTTGTTGTTGGCACTTATGGGTTTCCAGGGGTCGTTAACGAGTTGACCCTGGCTCCTCGGCCCGCTTCTCCTGGGACAACACTCCCATGTCGAAACCGATCATCCCCTGTTGAGTTGTCCTCCCGTGGCGCCATGCCCTGAGGCGACGGTGGCCACGCGAGGCTGTCATCATAACGCATCCGGCGCGAACATCATTCCGGCCGGTCCAAATCACTACGGTACTACCGACTGCTACCGACCGATCGTCCGCGGTTCGGGCTTCGACAGGATCCGGATCGGGACCAGCTTCATCAACGGGTTCTCCCAGTGCTCCCCGGCCGCCACCTTGGCCCCGCCAACGATGATGAGCAGGAACCAGGCGAGCGCGGAGATGCCGGCGATGATCCCCAGCGGCCCCCAGATCTCGGAGAGGATGCCACCGGCGATCATCCCGCCGGTGCTGAGCAGGGTGAAGTCGAAGGCGTTGGCCGCCTGCCGTTTCGCCTCCGATCCCATCGGCGCCACCAGGTAGCCCACCAACGGCCCGAAGATCCAGGTGAACAGGGCGGAGAAGTAGCTGAAGGCGCCGATCCCCCGGCCGGCACCGTCCCGCGCCTGCGCACTGACCAGGGGGGCGTACGCCGGGTGGGTGCCGAGCGCCTGGGAGGAGGCGGTGGGCTGGACCAGCCCGTAGAACGCGAGGTTGAGGTCCTTGCGGGTCCGGGCTGCGAAGACCTGGTCGAGTCGCTGGTCGAGTTCGACCTCGGTCAGGCGGCCGTCGGCGTAGGCACGCTGCAGCCAGTCGACGGCACGGTCGCGCTGCTCGTCCGACACGAGGAGGTTGAGGCTGGGGTGTTCGTACGCCGGGGTCATGTCTCCACGATGCCACCGCCCGCCAATGGACCCCAATGGGGTGCAGCCCTGAAAGGGCCCCTGACGCTGGCTCAGGGGGCGGCCACCGGTGCGGATGACGACTCACCAGGAGCCGCCACCGCCCCCGCCGCCGCCACCACCGACGAATCCGCCGCCGCCACCGAACGCGGAGCCGCCACTGCCGAAGCCGGTGCCGCCACTCGAGACGGGGGGCAGCGGGGCGACGGTGCTGGCCACGGCGTCGGTGAACCCGATCCAGGAGAAGTCCGGCAGGTAGAACTGCCCGACGTACCAGACGGGATGGATCTCGGGGAGCCGGCCGGCGGCGACCAGGTCCTGGCAGACCTGCGCCCAGCGGTCGGCGAGGTCGAAGCTGATCGCCCACGGCAGGTAGCGCGAGAAGATGTCCTCGCCCTCCTCGAAGCGGATCTGGTCGGCCTCGGCGGTCGCCAGGTATTCCCGGAATCCCTCGACCTGGTCGGTGAGCGCCCGGCCGACCGGGGTGCGCTGCCCGCGGCGCAGCCGGCGGCGGACGATCATCGCCGCCACGACCACCGGTACCAGGGGCAGCAGGAAGACCAGCCGGGCCAGCCCGGCAGCGCCGAGGAAGGCGCCGCCGGCCGCGAGGATGAGCCACCCCCGGCTGAACCCGCTGATGTGGACCCCGCCGCCGCGTACGCCGGGCAGATGGGTGAACCACCCTCGGTCGGCGACCTGGCGACGGACGTCGGCCACCATCCGGTCGTGTGCCGCCGTCATCCCGCCCGGCTCCCCCAGGTCGACGGTGGCGCCGGGCCCCTCGGCACCGAAGAGCGACTGCAGCAGGACGGTCTCGTGCGGGGCGACGACCTTCCGTGGATCCACCAGGGTGATCCGGTAGCCGCCGCGGTCGTCGCCGGACACCGTGAGCGCACCGCGGACCGCGAGGTCGATCAGCGTGGCGGCGGTCTCCTTCGTGTCGAGCGTCCCGTCCAGCAGGTATCCCGCCTCGGCCACGGTGATCGGCGGCGGGGTGAACGCCACCGGCACCGTCAGGTCGCGGGGGGAGGCGCCCACCCGCCCCTCGGCACCCGGCGGTGGCAGCACCCCCGGCGGCAGGTCGAGAAACCGCAGATCGCGCCGGGAGCGGACGATCCTGGCGCCGACCAGTGCCGAGAGCGCGGCCACCAACGCGGTGACGCCGCCGGCGGTGGCCAGACTGCGCTGCTGCTGCACCGTGGTGCTGGGCACCAGATGGGGCGTGTTGTCGGACACCAGCCCGGAGCGGATCTGGGCCGAGACGGTCAGCCCCTCCCCGGGGGACAGGATGGACTGGGCAGCGTGGACGACGCCGCCGTCGAGGCTCAGGCTGTCGCATGAGGTGTTGCTCTGCACCGTCCCGGCGTAGCAGGCCTTGTCGGTGGCCCCGTCGGGAACGGTGACGCTCACCGTGATGTCGTGCAGGGTGGCGCTCGTCCAGCCCGTGCCGACGGCATCCCAGTAGAACTCGTCGTAGCTCTGCTGGCTGCGCATCCCGCCGGTGATGGTGTAGCTGAGGTCGTACGTGGCGGTGGCGGAGGTGACCGTGGTGTTCGGGTCGCCCACCCGGATCACCAGGTCCTGCCGGCGCGGATCCGTCGACGAGGTGACGGTGGAGGTGGTGAACTGGGCCGGCGCGTCGGGACTTCTGACCCGGATGTCGCTGTACTGGTAGACGATGTCGTGCTTCGTGTCGTTCTGCTCCGGCTCGCGGGCCACCAGTTGACGCTGGATGCCGTGCCGACCCGAGCCGGTGCCGAAGCGGTAGACGAGCCGTTCGGTGACCGCCACCGTCCCGTCGGAGTGGACGACGTAGTCCAGGGCGTACGAATCGATGCTGTCCCCGGCGGCCATGGCCGGGGTGCCGACGCTGAACGGTGCGACGACGACCAGCACCGCGAACAAGGCGGCCAGCAGGCCGATCGGACCGAGCCGCGCGCCACGCCGGCGGCTCCGCGGGCGCCACCGCGCGGTGCTCATCGCCGGCCCTTCCGGCGGGCGGCGAGCGCCCGGTCCGTCTCGCGCCGGGCGTCCCGTTCGGCCAGGGTCTGCCGTTTGTCGTACTCCCGTTTGCCGGTCGCCACCCCGATCTCCACCTTGGCGTAGCCGTCCTTGAAGTAGAGCTTCAGCGGCACCAGGGTGGTCCCACTGGCGTCCAGTTCGCGCCGGAGACGGTCGATCTCCTTGCGGTTGAGCAGCAGTTTGCGGGTGCGCCGCGCGGAGTGGTTGGTCCAGGTGCCGTGGCTGTACTCCGGGATCATCGCCTGGCGCAGCCACACCTCACCGTCGTCGACGGTCGCGAAAGAGTCGACGAGCGAGGCGTGCCCCTCCCGGAGCGACTTCACCTCGGTGCCCTGCAGGACGATCCCCGCCTCGTACGTCTGGTGGATCGTGTAGTCGTGACGCGCCTTCTTGTTCTGCGCCACCAGTTTCGTCCCCGTCTCCTTCACCATGGGCCCATCATCCCAGAACCCCCAAGCGGTGGACCCGGGTCAGAGGACGGTCGCCGGGTTCACCATCTGCCCGTTGCGCCACACCATGAAGTGCAGGTGGCAGCCGGTCGCGTAGCCGGTGGCGCCGACGTAGCCGATCACCTGGCCCTGCTGGACCGTCTGTCCCACCGAGACGGCGTAGCTGGACAGGTGGTTGTAGGAGGTGACGGTCCGGACCCCGCCGAGGGAGCCGTGGTCGATGAACAGTCGGTTGCCGTAGCCGGCGTTGTAGTACCGCTCGGTCACCTTCCCGGCGGCGGCGGCCCGGATCGGGGTCCCGCAGGAGGCACCGAAGTCGGTGCCGTCGTGCAGCTTGTAGACCCCGGTGATCGGATGCACCCGCATGCCGTACGGGGAGGTGATCGGCGCCCCGGGGATGGGCGAGGCGAGGCCGGCCGAGGAGACCTTGTTGCTGGAGCTGGCGCTCGAGGAACTGGTCTTGCTGCCGGCGGACGCACTGCTGCCGGAGCCGCTGCTGCCGGTGCTCGCGGTGGAGGTCTTGGCGGCGGCCGCCTCCCGGGCCTTGCGATCCGCCTCCGCCTGTGCCTCGGCGGCCTTCTTGGCGGCCTCGTCACGAGCGGCGATGTCGGCATTGACCTTGTCCCGTTCAGCGGTCAGGTCCTGGTAGGCCTTGGTGTCCTTGGCCACCTCGGCCTGGGCCGCCGCCTGGGCGGACTGGTTGGCGGTGACCGCGGCGGCCAGCTTCGCCTGCTGGTCGGCCTGGGCGGCCTGCAGGGTGTTCAGCGACACCACCACCTGGGCGGCGGCCGCCCGGTCCGCGGCGACCTTGGCGGTGGCCGCCGCCTTCGCGGCCTGGGCCACCTCCAGTTGGGCCTGCAGCTGGTTGAGCCGGTCCAACTGGGCGGCGTTGGTCTCCATCATCGTGGTGGACAGCTGGATGCGGGTCTGCAACCCGGCGGTGGACCCCTGCTGGATGAGGACCGCCATCCCCATCAGGTTGTGCTGCTGCTGGACCTGGTCACGGGCGATCTCGCCGATCGTCGAGTGCTGCGCGGCGATTGCCTGCTGCCCCGCCTCGACCGCGGCGGTCGCCTCGTCCAGCGCCGCCTGGGAGGCCCGCAGTTCGTCGGCCAGTCGGGCGTCCTCGGCCTTCGCGGCGGTGATCTTGTCCTGAGTGGCCTGGAGCGCGGCCTGGGCGGTGGCGAGGTCACCCTGGGACGATTTCAGTGTCGCGATGGCGTCTTCCAGCGCCTTGCTCGATTCCCCGACGGCATCGTCGGCGGAGGAGACCTGGCTGGTCAGCTGCTGCTTGCGGTCGTCGAGCTGATCGGCGGAGGCCGGGATCGCACAGCCCAGCCCCAGGGCGACGGCCAGGCCGGTGGCCGCAAAACGGAGGCCCCATCGGCGGGCCGGTGAAGGCGTGGTCACTGTCAGTCCCCTGTCCTCCGCACGCGGTGCCCCATTCACACGCGCAGATACTTGGTGGTTGCGATCAACGTGGGAATGATAGAGAGCAGAATCGCGACAATGGCAAGTCCCGATACTGCGAAAGCCGTTTCCTGCCATCCGATCCAGGGCAAAGTCTGGATCGAGACTTCAGCTTTTCGGATGATCAGGGAATAGACCCCGGCCACCAATGTCCCGCCCGCCAGGACTGCCCCGACGAGACCGGCGATCAGTGTTTCCAGGACGAACGGCAAGGTGATGTAGGAGTTGGAGGCACCGACCAGGCGCATGATGCCGATCTCCCGGCGCCGGGCGAAGACGGCCAGCCGAATGGTGTTGCCGATCTGCAGTCCGGCGGCCAGCAGCAACAGGGCGCTGGTCCCGAGGGCGACCCACTGCGCCGTTCGCAGCCACTGGAACAGCGGGTCGAAGATCTCTCGTAGGTCCTGGACGTTCTGCACCCCGGGCATCCCTGCCACCGCGGTCACCACGGTGCGGTACTGCTCGGGATCGACCAGCTTGATCCGGAACGATTCCTGCATCTGGTCCGCGGTCAACGACCCCTTGAGCGGGCTGTTGCGGTAGGAGGCGATGAAATCGTCGTACGCCTGCTGCTTGGTCTCGTGGAAGACCTCTTTGACCTCCGGGTCGGAGCGGAGGGTCTGCTCGATCGTGGCGACCTGTTGCGGGGTGACGTCCTGGCCGGGCGTGCAGTTGCTGCCGGTGGTGTCCTTGGTGCAGAGGAAGATGGAGATCTCGACCTTGTCGTACCAGCGACCTTTCATCAGCTGGATCTGCTGGGCGGCGAGCAGGCTGCCCCCGAAGAGGGTCAGCGACACCCACATGGTGACGATGATCGCGACCATCATCGAGGCGTTGTGGCGGACACCCGAGAAGGTCTCCGACAGGATGTGGCGCAGGCGCATGGTTTCCCTCCTCAGGCCTGGTATCCGTAGGTGCCCTTGCCCTGGTCGCGGACCAGGTCGCCGTCGTCGAGCTCGATCACCCGCTTGCGCATCTGGTCGACGATGGTGGAGTCGTGGGTGGCCATCACCACGGTCGTCCCGAGCCGGTTGATCCGGTCGAGGACCTTCATGATCCCGACGCTGGTGGCCGGGTCCAGGTTGCCGGTCGGCTCGTCGGCGATCAGGATGTCGGGCTTGTTGACCACGGCCCGGGCGATCGCGACGCGCTGCTGCTCCCCGCCGGAGAGCTCGTCGGTGAGCCGGTCCCCCTTGTCGGCGAGGCCGACCATCTCCAGCGACTCGGGGACCAGTGTCCGGATGTCGCGTCGGGAGTACCCGGTCACCTGCAGGGCGAAGGCGACGTTCTCCCGGACCGTCTTGCCCGGCAGCAGCCGGAAGTCCTGGAAGACCGTGCCGATCCGCCGCCGCAGCCGCGGCACCCGCCAGGCCGGCAACCCCGAGGTGTCCCGGCCGTCGACGCAGACCGTTCCCCGGGTCGGGCGCAGCTCGCGCAGCACCAGCCGGACGAAGGTCGACTTCCCGGAGCCGGACCGGCCGACCAGGAAGACGAACTCGCCGGAGTCGATGTCGAGGGTGATGTTCCGCAGGGCCGCACGTGTCTGGCCCGGGTACTTCTTGCTGACGTTGTCAAAGCGAATCATTGCATCAGTGGCGGGCCGGGCTGGAGGACAGGGGGAAGGTCGGCCCGGGCCAGAGTCTAGGCCCACCGCGCCGCTCCTCCCCGGCAACCGTCGCCGCCGGGCGCGTCACGTCCGGGGGTCAGGCGGTGAGCTGCTGCTCCTGCTGCTTGCGCCACCGGATGCCGGCGTCGATGAAGCCGTCGATGTCACCGTCGAAGACCGCGTCGGGGTTGCCGACCTCGTGGTCGGTCCGCAGATCCTTGACCATCTGGTAGGGATGCAGGACGTACGACCGCATCTGCGAGCCCCAGGAGTTGCCGCCGTCGCCCTTCAGCGCGTTCAGCTCGGCCTCGCGGTCCTTGCGGGCCTTCTCCAGCAGCCGGGCCTGCAGCACCCGCAGCGCGGCCGCCTTGTTCTGGATCTGCGACTTCTCGTTCTGGCAGGAGACGACCAGGCCGGTCGGCAGGTGGGTGATCCGCACCGCGGAGTCGGTGGTGTTGACCGACTGCCCGCCGGGGCCGGAGGAACGGAAGACGTCGACCCGGATGTCCTGTTCGGGGATGTCGATGTGGTCGGTCTCCTCCACCACCGGCAGCACCTCGACGCCGGCGAAGGAGGTCTGCCGCCGCCCTTGGTTGTCGAACGGGGAGATCCGCACCAGCCGGTGGGTGCCCTGCTCGACCGACAGGGTGCCGTACGCGTACGGCGCCCGGACCTGGAAGGTGGCCGACTTGATCCCGGCCTCCTCGGCGTACGAGACGTCGTAGACCTCTGTCGGGTAGCCGTGCCGCTCACACCAGCGCAGGTACATCCGGAGCAGCATCTCGGCGAAGTCCGCGGCGTCCACGCCACCGGCCTCCGACCGGATCGTCACCCAGGCGTCCCGCTCGTCGTACTCGCCGGACAGCAGCGTCCGCACCTCGAGCGCGTCGAGCGTCGTCCGCAGCGCCTCGGCCTCCTGGCGAGCGTCGTCGAGCACCGAGGCGTCGTTCTCCTCCACAGCGAGCTCGACCATCACCTGGAGGTCCTCCAGCCGCTGGCGCAGCCCACTGAGCCGCTTCACCTCGGCCTGCAGCGCCGACAGCCGGGAGGTCACCCGCTGGGCGTTGTCCTGGTCGTCCCACAGGTCGGGGGCGGACACCTGCTTCTCCAGGTCGGCGATCTCGACCTTCATGGCAGCCGGATCGGACACCGCCTCGATCTGCCCGAGGGCATGCTCGAGGTCGGCGATGGTCTCGTTGATATCTTCGGCAGCCACGAATGTGAAGTGTATAACGGCGGCACGACGAATGCCCCTGTCGGGCCGGGACACCGACGGACGCCCCGGCGGGCGGTGCTCCGGGCGGCCCCGAAGCAGCGGACGGCCGCCCGCCCCGTCACTAGGCTGACGCCCGCAGACCCGACGAAAGCAGGCGACAACGATGTCGACACCGACGGAGACCAGGCCGGACTACACGACCGAGGAAGAGTCCTTCATCATCCGGAACAGCAACGGGGTCCCGGTGGGGACCCGTCCGCACCCCCGGTGGACCTGGCAGAAGGTCGTGCTGTGGGTCCTCGTCGCGGTGGTGGGCGCCGTCGGCTGGACGATGCTCGCCATCGTCCGTGGCGAGCAGGTCAACACCATCTGGTTCGTCGTCGCCGCGGTGGCGACCTACGCCATCGCCTACCGGTACTACGCGTTGTACATCGAGAAGAAGATCATGCGGCCGGACGACTCGAACGCCACCCCGGCCGAGCGGATCAACAACGGGAAGGACTTCGACCCGACGAACCGGGTGGTGCTCTACGGCCACCACTTCGCGGCCATCGCCGGCGCCGGCCCACTGGTCGGCCCCGTCCTCGCCGCCCAGATGGGCTACCTGCCCGGAACACTGTGGATCATCCTCGGGGTGGTGGTCGCCGGCGCGGTCCAGGACATGCTGGTGCTGTTCTTCTCGATGCGTCGCGGCGGCCGCTCCCTCGGCCAGATGGCCACCGACGAGATCGGCAAGGTCGGCGGCGCGATCGCCACCGTGGTCGTCTTCGTGATGCTGATGATCGTCCTGGCCGTGCTGGCGATGGTGTGCGTCAACGCGCTCGCCGACAGCCCGTGGGGTGTCTTCTCGGTGGCCTGCACGATCCCGCTGGCCATCGCCATGGGGTTGTGGCTGCGGTACGTCCAACCCGGCCGGATCACCACCGTCTCGCTGGTCGGGTTCGCGCTGCTGATCGGCGCGATCGTCTCGGGGCGGTGGATCTCGACCGGCCCGCTGGCCGGCTTCTTCCACCTGTCGCCGACGACGCTGGTGGTGTGGATGGTGATCTACGGCTTCTTCGCCGCGGTGTTGCCGGTCTGGGTGTTGCTCACCCCGCGTGACTACCTGTCGACCTTCATGAAGATCGGCACCATCGTGGTGCTCGCCGTCGGGATCATCATCGTCCGGCCGATCGTCCAGATGCCGGCGGTCACCGAGTTCGCCTCCAACACCAAGGGCCCGGTGTTCGCGGGCACTCTCTTCCCGTTCCTGTTCATCACCATCGCCTGCGGGGCGCTCTCCGGCATGCACGCGATGGTGTCCTCGGGCACCAGCCCGAAGATGATCCAGAAGGAGTCCCAGGTCCGGATGATCGGCTACGCCGGCATGCTGATGGAGTCCTTCGTGGCCATCATGGCGCTGGCGGCCGCGGTCTCCCTCAACCAGGGGGTCTACTTCGCCATGAACACCTCGGCCGCCACGATCAACAACCTGGCCGGCCCGGCAATCGTCGCGACCCCCGGGATCAGCCGTGAGGACATCGCCGCCGAGGCGATGCGGAACCTGCCGGTCACCGACGCATCCGGTGCTCCGATCGAGGCGCGCTGGGTCTCCCTCGACCCGAGCGGCAAGGAGGTCACCTACACCGGTGGCGACGCGCTCAGGCAGGTGGCCAAGGACGTCGGCGAGCCGTCGATCGTCTCCCGCACCGGCGGCGCCCCGACCCTGGCCGTCGGGATCGCCAACATCACCCACCAGTTCGCCGGCGGCAAGACGATGATGGGCTTCTGGTACCACTTCGCCATCATGTTCGAAGCGCTGTTCATCCTGTCCGCCGTGGACGCCGTCACCCGGGTGGCGCGCTTCCAGCTCTCCGACGCCATCGGCAACCTGGTGCCCCGGTTCCGCGATCCGTCCTGGCGGCCCGGGGCGTGGCTGTCCACCGCGGTCGTCGTCGCCGCCTGGGGTTCCCTGCTGCTGATGGGGGTCACCGATCCACGGGGCGGCATCCAGACCCTCTATCCGCTGTTCGGGATCGCCAACCAGTTGATCGCCGCGGTGGCGCTCACCGTGGTGACGGTCATGGTGGTGCGCAAGGGATACCTGAAGTACGTGTGGATCCCCCTGGTCCCGTTGGCCTTCGACGTGGCGGTCACCTTCACCGCGTCCTGGCAGAAGATCTTCTCCACCGACCCGGCGCTCGGCTACTGGACCCAGTGGAGCAGTGCCCGGGTCGCCCGCGATGCCGCGCTGGCGGCGGGCCAGGCCGACGCCGCCAAGGTCCAGGGCGAGATCGTCCGCAACACCTTCATCCAAGGGACCCTGTCGATCGCCTTCCTGCTGGCGGTGGCCGCGGTGATCGTCTTCGCCGTGCTCCGGGTGGTACGTACGCTGCGGACCGGTGACACCACCACCTCGGAGGACCCGCACCAGGAGTCGAACTTCTACGCGCCCAGCGGTCTGGTCGCCGGCCCGCTGGAGAAGAAGCTGGTCACCGAGTACGCGATCGTCGGCGACCCCGACCTGATCCCGGGACGCAGGCATGGCGGGCACTGATCCTGCCCTCGCCCTCACCGCCGTGCTGCGCGAGAAGCTCGCCGCGGCACGGTGGTGGGTGCGCGAGTTCTCCGGGGAGTCGGCCTACGACAAGTACCTGGAGCGGCACCGGCGCGACCACGGCGACCACCCGCCGATGACCGAGCGGGAGTTCTGGCGGTCCCGGGATCGTTTCCACGAGCACAACGTGTCGTCCGGGTGCTGCTGATGGACCGGAACGTGAAGTGCGTAACGGCGGCACGACGATTCCCCCGGCCGAGCCGGGTGCATGAGAAACTGACCCCATGACGACTCACATCGTGACCATGGGGGGCGGGGGCTTCTCCACTTCGCCCACCGGTGCAGCAACGAAGCTGGACAAGTACGTGGTGGACCTGGCCGGCAAGCCCAATCCGGTGGTCTGCTTCCTGCCGACCGCCTCGGCCGACGACCCGCGCTACATCAACCGGTTCCTGACGGCGTACGGCGCCCTCGGGATCCGGCCGATCGTGGCCACGCTCTGGCACGACGCCGCACGGTCGGTGTCCCGGCTGGACGAGGCCGACGTGATCGTGGTGGGCGGCGGCCTGACAGTGAACCTGATCGCCCTGTGGGATGCGCACGGGGTGTCGGCCCGGCTGCGGCGGATCATCGCGTCGGGCCGTGATGTCGTCATCGCCGGCTACGCCGCCGGCGGCGGGGCGTTCTACGAGGGATCCACCACCGACTCCTTCGGCCCGATCATGGCCTGGAAGGGCGGTCTCGGCGTGCTGCCGGGGTCGTTCTGCTCGCACTACCACTCGGAGGGTGAGCGGGCCCCGATCTTCGCCGAGGCGATCGGCGAAGGCACCCTGCCCAGCGGCTACGGCGTCGACGACGGTGCGGCGATCCACTGGGTCGACGGCAAGCCGAAGGCCTTCCTCGCCGAGGACACCGAGGCCAAGGTCTACCGCGTGGAGGGGACCGAGGAACCGACCTCCTCCGGGGTCTACATCAACGCCGAGCGGATGCGCGTGCTCTGACCCTCCCGGGAAACGACGGACGGCCGGTGGCCGGGGTGACGACGCTCCGCCGCCGGCCGTCCGTCGTCGCCACACGGGTCGCCGGTCAGCCGACCAGCCGGAGACCGGCCAGGAACGCCGCCACATCCGCCAGTTCCGCGGCGGAGATCGCGTGGCCGAGCCCGGGGTAACGACGGATCGTCGCGGCGGTGTGGGCCTGCGCCCAGGCGACCGTACGGTCGAACGCCGCCGCCGGGATCATCGAGGCGTCCAGCTCCCCGCGCCCGAAGAACAGCGGCGGGCGACGCGCCGCCAGCCGCTCGTCACCGGCCGATGGCTCCGGGGCCACGAAGCCGGACAGCACCACACCGGCGGCGAACGTGTCCGGGCGGTGCCGCAACAGCTCGGTGACCATCATCCCGCCCTGGGAGAAGCCGACCGGGACCACCGGCTGGCCGTCGGTCGTGGCGTCGAGCCACGCCAGCAGCCCCGCCACGGCCGCCTCCACCGGCCCGCGGGCCGGATGGCCGGGGACGCTGATCGGGAACCAGGCCGCCCCACCCCCGGGAATGTCGTACGGGCCGCGCAGGGACGCCCAGTCCCAGCCGTCCCCCAGCCGGGTCACGATCCCCGGCAGGTCGTTCTGGTCGGATCCGAAGCCGTGCAGCAGGAGCAGGAGTGGGCGGCCGTCCGGCCCCTCGGCCCGTGGGGCGACGGCGGTGCGGATCGGCGCGACGGACCCCTGGGCGCTGGCGCTGTTCGGCGAGATGAGGCTCATGGCGTCCATTGTGGACGTCCTTGGGTGGGTCTTCCCGGGCGATTCGCGAACACGCGTCCCGCGTTGAGAAGGGCGATCGAGTGGCCCACGATCCGGGCCGACCGGGTGTTCTTGATCGCGCACAGGCAGAGCTTGCCCTCGCCCGTGTGGTGTTCGGTAGTGGCCACCAGCCACAGCCGGTTCGGCTCGGTGGCGCGGAACCGGCGCTGCACGAGGTCATCGAGCGCCGTCGGCCCGGCGCAGGATCTCGTTCTCCTGCTCCAACTCCCGCGTCCTCTTGCGCAACGCGCGCAACTCCGCGTCTTGAGCGGTCGCGGCGGCCGTCGTCGATGTCGGCCTGGGCCAGCCAGCGCTGCAACGCCGACTCCGAGACACCGAAATCGCAGGCGAGCTGCTCGGACCGGGGCATCCCAGGCGCGCACGACGTTGCGGCGGAACTTGTCGGGGTACTTCCTCGGCATCGGATGATCCTCCATGGACCGGCTCCCACCAGCTCATATCGGGAATCAACCAAACCTCCAGCAGTCCCGTTGTCCCCCTTGACCCGCTCCCGACACCCCTGCGGGCCCGAACAAGATTCCATGTCGATCTCCCTTGACAAAGTAACTGAGCATACTCATAATTGATTACACTCGGGTCGAGTGGGGAAGGAACCCCGCCGCCGGGCCATCGACAGTCGAAGGAGTGGGAGCGGTCATGACAGAGACGCAGCAGGGAACGGGCAACCGGCCGGCGTGCTTCATCGACGCGCCGACCAGAACGGTGACCGCTGCCGGTGCCACGTTCGTCTACCGCGAGTTCGGCTCCCACGACGGCGGTGTGCCGCTGGTGGCAATGACACACCTGGGCGCCAACCTGGACAGTTGGGACCCGGAGCTGGTCGATCCGTTCGCGCAGCACCGGCGAGTGATCCTCCTCGGCTACCGCGGAGTGGGGGCGTCCACCGGGACGGTGCGGGACCAGTTCGAGGACATGGCGGCCGATGTGATCGCCCCGATCCACGCGCTCGGGCTTTCCCGGGTGGACCTGTTCGGCCTGTCGATGGGTGGCATGGTCGCTCAGGAGATCCTCCGCCAAGCCCCGGACCTGGTGGAGCGCGTGATTCTCGCCGGAACCGGCCCGCAGGGCGGCCCTGGTCTGACCGCGATGACCGGGGTCACTGTGCGGACGATCCTGCGCGGTCTCGTGACGTTCACGAACCCTACGACCCTGTTGTTCTTCACCCGCACCCCCGCCGGCCGCCAGGCCGCGAAGACATATCAGGCGCGGCTGAATTTGCGCCGCACCGGTCGAGACAAGCCCGTCACCCCTGGGGTGTTCCACGCCCAACTGCGCGCGGTGAACCGATGGGGCCATCAAACACCGCCGGCGACGTCATTCAGGGGGCCGATGCTGATCCTGCACGGAGACCGGGACCTCATGGTGCCGATCAGCAACGCCGACGCACTCCTGGACCGGTACCCGGACGCGGACGTGCGCGTCTTCGCCGACTCCGGCCACGGCACCGTGTTCCAGAACCGTCGCAGCGTCACGGACACCGCCACCCGGTTCCTGCAGCGCTGACCGCGACCACCCAGATTCAAGGAGAAGGAGCACCATGCAAGCGTTCGTGTTCGACCAGTACAAGCGGCCCGTCCACGAAGCCAACATCCCTGAGCCAACGGTCGGCGACCGAGATGTCCTGATCCGAGTGGAGGCCGCGGGACTGAACCACCTCGACGAGCGGCTTCGAGCGGGAGAGTTCAAGGCGATCCTGCCCTACAGGACACCCCTCACCCTCGGCCACGACCTCGCCGGCACCGTCATCCGCACCGGAGCGAACGTCACCAGGTTCACCACTGGGGACCGGGTGTACGCCCGGCCGCGGGACTTCCGCATCGGCACCTTCGCCGAGCGCATCGCGGTCGACGAAACAGACGTCGCCCCGGCCCCGACCTCGATCAGCACCGTGGAGGCAGCGTCCTTGCCGCTGGTCGCGCTCACCGCCTGGCAGGCCCTGGTGGAGAAGGGCAACGTCCAACCCGGGCAGAAGGTACTCATCCACGCCGGAGCGGGCGGGGTCGGCTCTATCGCGATCCAGCTCGCCAAGCACCTCGGTGCGCAGGTCGCGACCACCGTGTCAGGCAAGAACGCGGACTTCGTCCGCGAGCTCGGCGCGGACGTGGTCATCGACTACCGCACCCAGGACTTCGAGACCGAGCTCTCCGGCTACGACTTCGTCCTCGACCCCCTCGGCGGGGACAACCTCGCCAAGTCGCTCAAGGTCTTGAAGCGCGGCGGGAAGGCCGTCGGCATCTCCGGGCCGCCCACTCCCGAGTTCGCGAAGGCCGCCGGTCTGAACCCGGTGCTGCGCCTGGCTATCACGGCGCTCAGTCGCAAGACCCGCGCTCTGGCGAAGGGGCTCGGCGTGTCCTACGAGTTCCTGCTCATGCACGCCTCCGGCGAGCAGCTGCGTCAGGTCGCCGAACTCGTCGACGGTGGCGTCATCCGCCCCGTCGTCGGCGCGACCTTCTCCTTCGACCAGACCGTGCAAGCCCTGGCGACCCTCGGTACGAGCAGCGTCCGCGGGAAGATCGTCGTTACCGGCCCCACCACCGCCTGATCACACGACCGCAACCCGTCTCCGGCCACAGCTGGAAATGACGTCCCATTCAAGGAAACCATCATGAGCACAAGCAACAGCGGGAGCACGGACGACTCTGTCATCACCTCCTACGCGAAGGCTCCGGCCAAGACGATCACCGTCGGCGGCGACACCTTCGCCTACCGGTTCATCACCCAGGGCCTCGGCTACGACAGGTCCAGACCCAGCTGAAAGCCATTGCTCGGCACGGTCGGTCGGTCTCGTCAGATCTGTCGGTAATCACCCAGCGCATCACGGGGTCTGAGCTGATCATCTACCCGAGCTCCGGGCACGGCGGCATCTTCCAGTACTGGAAGAAGTCCGCCCCCATTGCCGCGGAATTTCTTACCGCCTAACTTCCCTACCCATCTCGTCCCTGTCCTGAAAGGAACCCTTGTAATGCGTGCCATCGTCGCTCCAGCCCCCAACGAGCCCGCCATGCTCACCGAGATCGCCCCTCCCCGCGCCAGCGGGGACGGCGAGGTGCTAATCGAGGTAACGCACTCCAGTGTGAACTACAAGGACGGCAGCACGGTCCTCGGCCGCCCAGGATTCGTGCGCACCTGGCCACTGACGGTCGGAATCGACATCGTCGGCACCGTCATCGCGAGCACCACGGACGTCTTCGCGTCCGGCGACCGGGTCACCCTCAACGGCGCCGGCGCTGGGGAGAACCGGCCCGGCGGGTACGCCGAATACGCCACTGCGCCCGCCGCGTCACTGGTGAAGGTGCCCGAAAACCTCACCTCGGCGCAGGCCGCCGCGATCGGCACCGCCGGGTTCACCGCCGCCCTCGCCGCACTCGCCATCGAAGACCACGGCCTGACACCCGGAGACGGTGAGGTGCTCGTCACCGGCGCCGCCGGCGGGGTCGGATCGGTCGCGGTCAATCTCCTCGCCCGCCGCGGCTATTCCGTGACCGCGTCCACCGGCCGCAAGGCTCAGGAGCACGCCTACCTCACCGGGCTCGGCGCCTCACGGGTCATCGACCGCGAAATCCTGTCAGAACCCGCCTCTGCACCGTTGCAGGAGCAGCGGTGGGCGGCCGTGGTCGACGGGGTCGGCTCCCACACCCTCGCCAACGCGCTCGCGCAGACCCGGTATGGCGGGATCGCGGTTGCCTACGGGCTCGCCCAGGGACCGGACCTGCCCGCGACCGTGCTGCCGTTCATCCTGCGCGCGGTTACTCTCACCGGTGCGAACTCCGTTGACGCCCCCCTGCCGCTACGGCAGCGCGCCTGGGACCTGTTGGGCGCCAATCTCGACCTGGACGCGCTCGATCGGATGAGCACCACGATCGGCCTCGGTGACGTACTCGATATCGCCCCGCGCATCCTTGCCGGGCAGGTCCGCGGCCGCACCATCGTCGAAATAGCAAGATGAACTCCGCCCACCCCGACGATTCTTCGATCTGACTTGTGAAGCGCCTCAGAGACACCCCGGGCATCCCGGCTAGACGCCGTTTGCCACGGACGCGGGGACCTTTCCGGCGGACAGTGTGAGGAACGCCCCCGCGCTCGTCTAGGTGTGCCCGACTTGATCACCCTGTCCACTTCTTTGGCCGCACCTCGAACGGCGACGCCGGCGAAGGCGGCCTGCTCGAATGGCCGGTTTCGGATGGTTCCTCGATTGTCCTCGTCATTGTTGGTCTGGAAAATGCTCTCGGGGTAGACCACGGCGACGACATCTCTCCGCACAGGAGGCGCGGCGCCGAACACGTACGGCCGGCCGACGATCTCCGCTGCGGAGTCGACGATTCCAGCCATCAGGAATGCGGTCAGGTTCGCCTGCTGCCAAACCCTGGAGATCATCCCTCAGGATCGCGACGATCTTGGTGTCCCACTTCGCATCTGTCATGCCCCACCTCACCTCTCGATATCTGCGACCGGTCCCCGCCGGATGGCGAAGGAGATCACCACCGCCACCCCGCACAGCGCTGCCGCCGCGAACCAGGCGAACGTGTACTGGCCGGTGACGTCGCGCACCACCCCGGCAGCGAGCGCGGCGATCGCCGCCCCGACCTGATGAGACGCGAAGGCCCAGCCGAACACGATCGGGCCCCGGTCGCCGAACGCCTCGTTGCACAGCGCCACAGTGGGTGGGACAGTGGCGACCCAGTCGAGGCCGTACACGATGATGAACAGGATCATTGGGGGCTGTACGGAAGCGCCGAGGAGGAAGGGGAGCGCCGCCAATCCGACGCCGCGTCCGGCATAGTAGATGCCCAGCAGCACCCGCGGATCGAGCCGGTCCGTCAGCCATCCCGAGCCGATTGTCCCCAGTACGTCGAAGATGCCGACGACGGCGAGCAGGCCGGCGGCAGTGGTCTGGGGCATGCCGTGATCGTGGGCGCTCGGAATGAAATGCGTGCCCACAATGCCGTTCGTGGTCGCGCCGCAGATGGCGAATCCCGCCATCAGCGACCAGAACGTCTTCGAGCGACTCGCGATCCTCAGTGTGTGGAGTGCCGCGGCCGCCGGATTCCCCCTGGGTCGAGGGGGTGTGTGCCATCCGGGCGGGGCTCCGAACGGCACCACGGCCAGCTGCTCGGGGTCTCCGCGGAGCCAGCGAACGGCGGAAAGCAGCACGAGGGCCGTCGCAGCCAGGACGAGTGTGGCCCACCGCCACCCGACGCTCTCCGTCAGGTTCGCCACGACCGGGAGGAACACGAGCTGCCCGGTGGACTGGCCCGCTGTGAGGATGCCCATCACAAGACCGCGCCGCCGCGCGAACCAGGTGTCTACGACCGCCGCAGCGAAGACCAGCGCGACGGCGCCGGTGCCCAGTCCGATCAGCAGGCCCCACGTGACCACCAGCATCCATGGCCGGACGGAAAGCACTGACAGGCCTGATCCGGCGCCGACGAGAGCCAGGGCGGCGAAGGTGATGCGCCGGATGCCGAACCGCTGGATGAGCGCCGCAACGAAGGGAGCGGTCAGTCCATAGCAGAGCAGATTGACGGTGATGGCCAGCGAAATCTGGGCCGTCGACCATCCGAATTCGGTCTGCAGGGAGTCGATCAGGGCACTGGGGGCCGCCCGGGCTCCGGCCGCGACGGTGAGCACGAGGAAGGCGATCGCTGCCACCCCCCAAGCGGGGTGCAGGTGCCGGTGGTGCGCTGTATCGCACCTGGGGGCGGATTCGCGGTCCATCTCGCCGTGTGCCGGTGGCCTCGAACTCACACCACCGGGACGCGCGGGGCCTCGAACGCGGCCGCCGTACCTCCCTGGAGGCCATCCAGGGAGCGGGCATTCGCCACGTGGGGGATGCCGAGATCAATGGCGCTGACGTCCGTCAACCGGTCGTATTGGGCATCGGTGAGCTCGACGTCGAGGGCGGCGAGGTAGTCGTCGAGCTGGGCAACGTGCCGCGGGCCAACGATGGGGAGCGCGGGGGTCGCCAGCCGTCGTGCCCGTTCACTCACCCATGCGGTGGCGACCTGCGCCGGCGGGCAACCGATCTCCTGCGCGACCTCGAGGACGGCGTCGACGATCGCCGTCGTCTGCGCAGTCGACTCGCTATGCACAAGTCGGTTCCAGTCGCTCAGACGTCCTTCTCTGCCGTGCCGGTACTTGCCGGTCAGCAGACCGCCGCCGAGAGGAGACCAGAAGGTCGCGCCCAGCCCCAAAGCCTCGGCCATGGGCAGCAGCTCGCGGTCGGCGCTCCGCTCGACCAGGCTGTACTCGATCTGGATCCCGACGATCGGCGACCACCCGGACACCTCGGCCAGCAGCGCGGCCCGGGAGACTCGCCAGGCGGGGAAGTTCGACAGACCGATGTAGAGGATCTTGCCCTGGTGGACGAGATCGTCCAGGCCCCTGAGAATCTCGTCGACGGGGGTGAGGGCGTCGGGATAGTGCACCCACAGGACGTCAATGTAATCGGTACCGAGTCGCGAAAGGCTCTCCTCGACGGAGATGCGCAGATTCTTCCTGGCATTCCCGGTGCGCAGGAGCTTGGGCTGGGGACTGGCCCCGACGGTGAACTTCGTCGCCAACACCAGGTCGTCACGCTCGGCCCGGACGAATTCGCCTACCAGTTGCTCCGATTGCCCGGCCTGATAGGTGTCAGCAGTGTCGATGAAGTTCCCGCCCGCCTCCACGAACCGGTCGAAGATCGCCTTTGCCTCGTCCCGCTCTGTCCCGGCACCCCACCCGGTGCCGAAGTTCCCCGTGCCCAGGGCGTACTCGCTGACCCGCAACCCGCTGCGGCGTCCGAACGTCGTGTATCGCATGCCTGTTCCTGTCCGTCGTGGGCGAGCAGCCGCCCGGAGCCTCTGGCCCCTTCAAGCGTACCGATGCTAAGTTGGTTATCACAACTCAGCTTCCGGGTGCTGTCACCGGGCGTCATCTGAGGAACGACAACTACCGCGTTGCGGTCGGAGGAGACATGATGCACACCACCACGACTCACGCCCCGCTCACCTCGACCCTGCTCGATGGTGCTGACCCAGCCCCGCTGTTCACCCCGTTCACCCACTCCGGGGTGGAGCTTGCGAACCGGTTCGTGATGGCGCCGATGACGCGCAGCTTCTCACCCGGCGGAGTCCCCGGACAGGACGTGGTGGACTACTACCGGCGCCGAGCCGCTCACCTGGGCCTGATCGTGACCGAGGGCACTTACATCGACCACCCCTCCGCGGGCAGCAGCGACCGAGTACCCCGCATCTACGGGGACGACGCCACCGCCGGATGGCAGCGGGTCGTCGATGCCGTCCATGCTGAGGACGGCCGAATCTTCCCCCAGCTATGGCACCTGGGCCTCCGCCGCCACGAAGGCACCGCCCCGCACCCGGAGGCCCCCGTGGTGGGGCCATCTGGCATCGGCTTCGACGGATCACCCCACGGTACCGAGGCATCGCCGGCGGACATCGATGCGATCATCGCCTCCTTCGCCAGGGCTGCGGCGACCGCGAAGAACATCGGCTTCGACGGGGTCGAGCTGCACGGAGCGCACGGATACCTCCTGGACGCATTCCTGTGGTCCACGACCAACCGGCGCACCGACCCCTACGGCGGCAGCCCGGCCTCCCGCGCCCGCCTGAGCGCCGAGGTCGTCGCCGCGGTACGGGACGCCGTGGGCCCGGACTACCCGGTGGTGTTCCGGTATTCGCAGTGGAAAGGCACCGACTTCGACGCCCGCATCGCGTCGACTCCCGCGGAGCTCGACACCATCCTCGCCCCGCTCGCCGCCGCCGGGGTATCCGGATTCCACGTCTCCACCCGCCGCTACTGGCTCCCCGCCTTCGACGGCGAGGAGCGCACCCTGGCCGGATGGACCAAGCACCTCACCGGACTACCGACCATCGCGCTGGGCTCGATCGGTGTCGCCTCCCCGTTCCTGCAAGACGACACCGCCGCCGGGTCGCTGAGTCTGGCGCACCTGCTGGAGCTGTTCGAGCGCGGCGAGTTCGACCTCGTCGGCCTCGGCCGAGCCGTGCTCTCCGAGCCTGAATGGACCAGCAAGCTTCGCGACGGCCGCCTCGACGAGATCCGCCCGTACACCAAAGACGACGAGAAGCACCTCCTGTAGCGACACCAGAGCGAGCGAGCCGACCTCTGGATTGGTTGTGCGAAGTCAGGCTAGAGTTGAGAGTATGCCTCGTCCGTCGCCGATTCTTGCCCACGCGATCGAGAACCCGTGCGCGATCATCCGTAGCCTCGGTGTGCTCACCGACACGTGGAGTTTCCTCCTGGTCCGAGAAGCACTGTTGGGGGCGCGGACGTTCGCGCAGTTCCGTGACGCGCTCGGCATCGCCTCCGACGTCCTGACCGCTCGGCTGGCCTCGCTCGTGGAGCACGGTGTCATGGTGAAGACGCCCTACCGGGTGCCCGGCCAGCGCACCCGCGACGCCTACGACCTGACCCCTGCAGGCGAGGAGTTGAAGACGGTGCTCGTGGCGATGCAGCAGTGGGGCCACACCCATGTTCCCCAGGAGCCGGAGCTGCGGGTCGTGCCGCTGACCACCGAGGGACGCCAGCGTGTGCACGCCGAGCTCGTCGACCCTGCCGGGCGGACTGTTGCCCCGGAGGCGGTGCAGTTCGTCCGTACTGCATCGCGGCCGGCCCCGGTGGACGGGTGATGGCTGCACCCGACCGGCGAGCACCCGCTCGCTTGGTTCGGTGCGGCAAGGCTCTGCGTCGTCGCCGCGGTCATCGCCATCACCATCCCGCCGCCCCCGCGCCGCAATCCCGCAGGTGTGCGCATGCGCGCGCTTACTCCGGCTGTAGTGAGGATGGCACGGACGACCGGGAGGGCGCGGTCGGGGTCAGCGGGGAAGGATCGCGGAGATCTGGGTGCGGATCGCGTCGACGATCTGCTCGACACTGCTGTCGACGTGCTCGCTGGAGGCCATGGTCAGGAACAGGATCGCGGAGATCACCCGAGCCAATGTCGCCGCCCCCGCCTCATCCAGCCGGAGATGCTGGAGGAGGCCTGCGGTGGCGTCTTCAGTCTGCCCGACGATCGCGAGGGCTTCGGCGTGGCGAGGTTCGGCGGGGTCGCCGAAGACCATCTCGCGCAGGTAGGTGCGGCCGTTGTCGACCTGCACCCGGTTGCATGCCACCACCGGCGTCAGCAGCGCCACCACCGCGTCCAGCGCGGTCGGCTCCTCGGCTGCGGCCGCACATCCACGCTCCAGAGCGGTGGCGTAGTGGGCGTTCTGCACGAGCAGCAGCAGTTCGCCCTTGGTCTTGGCGTACAGGAACAAGGTCCCGGTGCCGATGTCAGCCGCATCGGCGATCTGCTGGGTGGTGACCTCGTCGACACCGTGCTCGGCGAACAGCGCGCTGGCGACTGCGGTGATGCGCTCGAGCTTGGCCTGCTTGTTCCGCTCGCGTCGCCCGAGCGGCTCAGGCGCCACTGGCATGGATCGTCCTCCTGGAATAAACTATGACTCCACTCAGGTTTGAGTATAGTCACTGTTGTGTGGGCTCGAATGCGGTTCCCCTCATTCTCCCACGTCCGGCCAGGCGCCCTTTGCCGGGCCGGAGGCGACGTGACACCAGGCGAACCCGACGCCCACACCGGCCACCCTTTTCGACCATCCGAAGATCACACATCAAGGAGTTTCATTCCATGACTTCCCTCAACGGCGCTGTCGTCCTCGTCACCGGCGCGAATGGCGGCATCGGCGGTCCCTTCGTCCGCGAAGCCCTCTCCCGGGGAGCGGCCAAGGTGTACGCCACCGCCCGCAACCCTCGCCAGTGGGACGACGAGCGCATCGTGCCCCTCACCCTTGACGTCACCGACCCGGCCTCCATTCAGGCCGTCGCGGAGCAGGCCTCCGACGTGACCGTGCTGATCAACAACGCCGGCGCCTCGGTCTCCACTCCGGGCATCCTCACCCACACCGATGAAGAGATCCGCCAGAACGTGGAGACCAACTTCCTCGGCCCGTTGTTCCTTGCCCGCGCGTTCGCCCCGATCCTCTCCGCGAAGGGCGGCAACACCGCCATCATCGACATCCACTCGGCGCTGTCCTGGTGGGCCGTTGCGGGGATCTACTCGGCCACCAAGGCGGCCCTGTGGTCGGCGACGAACTCCCTGCGCCTGGAGCTGCAGCCCGCGGGCGTGCAGGTGGTCGGCGTGCATGTCGGCTACGTCGACACCGCGATGGCTGCCCACGCCGAAGGCCCCAAGCTCGCCCCGGCCGACCTCGTCACACAGGTGTTCGACACCGTCGAGGCCGGCGGCTACGAGGTCCTCGCCGACGAGAGCTCGGTCCACCTCAAGGCCGGTCTGTCCGCACCGCTCGAGACCGTCTACCCGCAGCTCGCCGCCGACAAGTGACCCCGGCCGGGGAGGCCACCGAAGCGCTCCGCTCGGCGGGAGGCTGCGCCTGGGACTCCTTCACCATCCCGCATCTCGTCCCGGCTCACACTCCGTGCTCGTCGCCACCACCTGCCCCGCCTGATCCCGGACCCCGACCGTGCCGCGCTGGTGCGGCGGGCGTTCGAGGACAAGCTACGTGAGGGTCGACGGAGCCTGCTCCACACCCGCCACGCCGGAGCCGTGCCGCTGGACCTGCTGAAAGCAGGAATAGGACCGCATTGCGCGCAGGCTTGCGTTCTCGCTCGCGCATCGACGCCGGCCAGATCAAGTACAACCGAGAGGACATGAAGCCCGCCGACGTCGCGGGTTTGAACATCCAATCCATGGTGGGCACAACCGGACTCGAACCGATGACACCCTGCTTGTAAGGCAGGTGCTCTACCAACTGAGCTATGCGCCCTCAGGGCAGGCGACCACTATAGCGGGAAGTGGTAGTGCACCGCCGCGAGGTGCTCGCCGACATCCCGCGCCGTCGGCAGGTCGACCTGCTTGGACCAGGCCAGGACGCCGTCGGGTCCGATCAGGTAGGAGTGCCGCCGGTCGCAGCCGATCTTGTCGTCGAAGGCTCCGTACGCCCGGCCGATCGCCCCGTGCGGCCAGTGGTCGGAGACCAGGGTGAAGTCCAGGCCGAACTGGCGGTCCACCTCGCGCAGCACGAACGTGGTGTCGGTCGACACCGCGACCAGCCGGCACCGGGCGGCGTCGAACAGGTACGCCATGTCGCGCAGGTTCTCCAGCTCGTCACGACAGACGGAGCTGAAGGAGAAGGCGAAGAAGAACAGCAGCACGGGTCCCCCGCGCCACGCCTGCAGGTCGAAGTCGCGGCCGTGCTGGTCGCGGCTGCGGAAGTCCGGGACCGTCCGTCCGACGACGGGGACCTGCTGTTCCATCAGCGCCGGCCGCCCCGGGGGCGGACGAGTTTGCTCGCACTCCAGTCGCCCGAGACGCTGCTCGTGGTGGAGGTCTGGGCCAGCCCGGAGGTGATCGCCGCCTCGGCGATGTCGGCGGGATCCACGTGCCCTTCCCGGCCGACCTTCGGTGTCAGCAACCAGATCACGCCGTCGTTCTTGAGGTCCGTGAGTGCATCGACGAGGCCGTCGGCGATGTCGCCGTCGTTCTCCCGCCACCACAACAACACGACATCGACCGCCTCGACGGCATCCTCCACGAGTTCGCCGTCCACGGCGTCCTCGATGGTGATGCGCAACGTGTCGTCCACGTCCTCATCCCAGCCCAGCTCCTGGACGAGCTGGCCGGCGGCAAGGCCCAAACGGCCTGCGGCGTCGCTGGCCACGGAGGTGTCCCCTTTCGGTGGTGCGTCAACAGGTACACGAAGAAGTGTGGACACCACATTGCCAGACCCCGGGCCCGACGTCACGTCCCCCGCACCGTCGGGGCGTCCACCCGGCCCGCACGCCGCCGGGCGTGGACCAGTAGGCTGGTACGGCCTGCGAAACCTCCTTAGTCTTTGCCTGATCACACAACGACGACGACCAAGGTCGGCACGAACGGATAGGACGATGCATGGCCAATCGCGGTGACCGCCCGGCGCTGAGCGCCCAGGGCCTCCCGAACCAGTTGCCCGACGTGGACCCCGACGAGACCGAGGAATGGATCTCCTCCTTCGACGGGCTCCTCGAGGAGAAGGGCCCCCACCGAGCTCGCTACATCATGCTCGAGCTCCTCGCCCGTGCCCGCCAGCGCCAGATCGGCTTGCCGTCCCTGCGCTCCACGGACTACATCAACACGATCAGCACGGCTGACGAGCCGCTCTTCCCGGGCGACGAGGCGACGGAACGGGAGATCCGCCGGGCGCTGCGCTGGAACGCGGCGGTGATGGTGTCCAAGGCGAACCGCAAGGGCCTCGAGGTGGGCGGGCACATCGCCACCTATCAGAGCGCCGCGAGCCTGTACGAGGTGGGCTTCAACCACTTCTTCCGCGGCAAGGACCACCCGGGCGGTGGCGACCAGATCTACTTCCAGGGGCATGCCTCCCCCGGCATGTACGCCCGGGCGTTCCTCGAGGGCCGGCTCACCGAGTACGACCTGGACGGGTTCCGCCAGGAGGTGTCCCGCGGTCCGCACAACGGCCTGTCCTCCTATCCGCACCCGCGGCTGATGCCGGAGTTCTGGGAGTTCCCGACGGTGTCGATGGGCATCGGCCCGCTGAACGCGATCTACCAGGCCCGGTTCAACCGTTACCTGCAGAACCGCGGCATCAGGGACACCAGCCAGCAGCACGTCTGGGCCTTCCTCGGTGACGGCGAGATGGGCGAGCCGGAGTCCCTCGGCGCGATCGGTCGGGCCGCCCGGGAGGAGCTGGACAACCTCACCTTCGTGATCAACTGCAACCTGCAGCAGCTCGACGGCCCGGTGGACGGCAACGGCAAGGTCGTCCAGGACCTGGAGTCCTTCTTCCGCGGCGCCGGCTGGAACGTGATCAAGGTGCTCTGGGCCCGCGACTGGGATCCGCTGCTGGCGGCCGACCACGACGGCTCGCTGCTGCACAAGATGAACAGCACCCCGGACGGCCAGTTCCAGACCTATTCGATCGCGGACGGCTCCTATATCCGGGAGAAGTTCTTCGACACCCCCGTCCTGAAGCGGATGGTCGAGGGCTACACGGACCAGCAGCTGCAGCGGCTCGGCCGCGGCGGCCACGACTACCGCAAGGTGTACGCCGCCTACAAGGCCGCGACGGAACACGTCGGCCAGCCGACGGTGATCCTGGCGCAGACCGTGAAGGGCTGGACGATCGACGCCCTCGAGGCGAAGAACGCCACTCACCAGATGAAGAAGCTCACCTCGGCCGACCTCAAGGCGTTCCGCGACCGGCTGCACCTGCCGATCCCGGACTCCGCCCTGGAGGACGCCTACCACCCGCCGTACTTCAAGCCGGCCGACGACTCGCCGGCGATGCAGTACATGCGCGAGCGCCGGGCGGCCCTGGGCGGTGCGGTGCCCGAACGCCGGGTGCACCCCCGGGCGCTCAAGCTGCCCGGCGACGAGGTCTACAAGGAGCTGATGGCACCCGGCAACCCGAAGGCCAAGGTCGCCACCACCCAGGCCTTCGTCCGGCTGCTCCGGGACCTGATGCGCGATCCCGAGATCGGCCGGCGGATCGTGCCGATCGCCCCCGACGAGTTCCGCACCTTCGGGATGGACTCGATGTTCCCCACCGCCAAGCTCTACGACCCGCACGGGCAGACGTACGAGTCGGTCGACCGCAAGCTGCTGCTGGCCTGGAAGTCCTCGGCCGAGGGCCAGCTGCTGCACGAGGGTATCTCCGAGGCCGGCGGCCTGGGGTCGTTCACCGCGGCGGGCAGCGCGTACGCCACCCACGGCGAGCCGATGATCCCGGTGTTCATCTTCTACTCGATGTTCGGCTTCCAGCGGGTCGGTGACTTCATCTGGGCCGCCAGCGACCAGATGGCGCGCGGCTTCCTGGTCGGCGCCACCGCGGGACGTACGACGCTGACCGGTGAGGGTCTGCAGCACGCCGACGGGCACTCCCCGCTGCTCGCGTCGACGAACCCGGCGGTGGTGCACTACGACCCGGCCTTCGGCTTCGAGATCGCACTGATCGTCCGGGACGGCCTGCGGCGGATGTACGGCCACGACGACCCGGAGCACCCGAACGGCGAGAACGTCATCTACTACCTGACGATGTACAACGAGCCGGTGCAGCAGCCCGGCCCGGAGGCCGATCTCGACGTCGAGGGCGTGCTCCGCGGCCTGCACCTGTTCCGGCCGGCCGAGGACCACGGGTACGCCCGGGTCCGGCTGCTCGCCTCCGGCGTCTCGGTGCCCCAGGCCGTGGCGGCCCAGCAGATCCTGCGCGACGAGTGGCACGTCGACGCCGACGTCTGGTCGGTCACCTCGTGGAACGAGCTCAACCGCGACGCGCTGACCTGCGCCAAGTGGAACCTGGGTCACCCGGCGGCCGAGCGGCGGATCCCGTACGTCACCCAGAAGCTGTCCACGACGACCGGGCCGGTGGTCGCGGTCAGCGACTACATGCGTGCCGTGCAGGAGCAGATCCGCCCGTACGTCCCGGGTCCGTTCACCTCGCTCGGGGCCGACGGGTTCGGCTTCGCCGACACCCGGGCCGCCGCCCGCCGGTTCTTCCAGATCGACGACCGGTCGATGGTGGTCGCGGCGCTGGAGGCGTTGGAGTCCCAGGGGGCGTACCGCGCCGGGGCCGCGGCCGAGGCGTTCGCCCGTTACCGGATCGACGACCCGACCGCGGTGGCGAACGTCGCCCAGGAAGGCGCCGGCGCCTGATCATGGCCCTGACCTGGATCCAGCTCCCCTCGACCCGTTCCCGCGCCTCGATCGCCCGCCGGCTGCGCCAGGTGGCGGCGAAGATGACCACCGCGGCGATCGCCGCGGTGGATGCGCGCTACGAGTGGTTCGGGCGGCTCAGTCCGGAACACCGGGCCTCGGTGACCCTGGTCGCCCGCGCGGGCGTCGACGGGTTCATCGACTGGTTCGGCGAGGGGGGCTCGGACCGGCAGGTGCAGATCTTCGACCGGGCGCCACGGGAGCTGTCCCGGCACGTGTCACTCAAGCAGACGGTCGACCTGACCCGCAGCATCATCGACACCGTCGACGCCCAGATCGACGAACTGATGCCGCGGGCCGACCGGCCCTACCTGCACGCCGCGCTGAACGAGTACAGCCGCGACGTCGCCTTCGCCGCCGCCGAGGTGTACGCGGCCGCGGCGGAGGTGCGTGGGGCCTGGGACGTCCGCCAGGAGGCGACCGTCGTCGACGCGGTGATGCGCGGCGAGGTGGACGACACGGTGATGTCGCGGGTAGCCACCCTCGGCTGGCGGTCCACCACCGGGGCCCTGGTGATGGTCGGTGCCGCCCCCGGCACGGAGGCCGAGGCGAAGATCGAGGACACCCGGCGGATGGCCCGCACCCGTCATCTGGACTGTCTCGCCGCGGTGCACAGTGACCGTCTCGTCGTGGTCCTCGGCGGCCCGGCGCTGGCGGCCGACACCGACCCGCTGCCGATCGTCACCCCGCTGGCCGAGCGGTTCGGCGCGGGCCCGGTGGTGGTGGGGCCGCTGGTGGACCGGCTGTCCCAGGCCGGTGGCAGTGCCCGGGCCGCGATGTCTGGCCTGCGGGCCGCCCCGGGCTGGCCGGCGGCCCCGCGACCGGTGCACGCCGACGACCTGCTGCCGGAGCGGGCGCTGTCCGGCGACGGGCACGCCCGGCGGGCGCTGGCCCGTGACGTGTACGGTCCGCTGGTCGAGTCCGGCGGCGGTCTGTTGGAGACCCTCACCTGCTTCCTGGACGAGGGGCTGTCGATCGAGGCCTCGGCCCGGGCCCTGTTCGTCCATGCCAACACGGTCCGCTACCGGCTCAAACGCATCCACGAGGTGACCGGCTACTCGCCCACCGATCCCCGGGACTCGTACACGTTGCGGCTGGCTCTCACCCTCGGCCGGCTGCTGGGGGAGCACAGCGCCTGACCGGGGCGGTCCGGGACGCCGGTGACTTGTGGGATTCCGACAAACTTGGGACGCCCGATTTCGTGCGCCCCGTCCGGCGGCCGGCCCGACCGAGGCGCGAGAGTGGGATCGTGCTCGCAGTCGTCGCGCCCGGACAAGGCGCTCAAAAACCAGGATTCCTCCAACCATGGCTGACGGACCCCGCCGTCGCCGATCGACTGAACTGGCTCTCGGCGGTCTCCGGCCTCGACCTCGAGTACTACGGGACCGAAGCCGACGAGGACACCATCCGGGACACCGCCGTCGCCCAGCCGCTGCTGGTGGCGGCGGGTCTGGTGTCCCTGTCAGTCCTCTTCCCCACCCCCGATGCTGTCGAGCGGATCGGCGCGGTGGCCGGCCACTCGGTCGGTGAGATCACCGCCGCGGCCGCCGTCGGCGTGCTGTCCGCCGAGCAGGCGATGGTGTTCGTCCGGGAGCGCGGCAAGGGCATGGCCGAGGCCTCCGCCGTCCGCCCCACCTCGATGGCGGCGGTGATCGGCGGCAAGGAGGACGAGGTGCTGGCGGCGATCGCGGCCGCCGGCCTCACCCCGGCCAACCACAACGGCTCCGGTCAGATCGTCGCGGCCGGCACCGTCGAGGAGCTGGAGGCCCTCACGGCGAACGCCCCGCAGCGCACCCGGATCATCCCGCTCAGCGTCGCCGGCGCCTTCCACACCCGGCACATGGCCCCGGCCACTGCCCGACTGGAGCGGCTGGCCCGGGCCGTCACCCCGCACGACCCGAGCACCCGGCTGCTGCAGAACCGCGACGGCCGTCTCGTCCGGTCCGGTCAGGAGATGCTGCAGCGACTGGTCGGTCAGGTGGAGGCACCGGTCCGGTGGGACCTGTGCATGAGCACCCTGCGCGATCTCGGCGTCACCGGCCTGCTCGAACTGCCACCGGCGGGTACCCTCACCGGCATCGCCAAGCGCAACCTCAAGGGCGTCGAGGTCTTCGCCCTCAACACCCCCGACGAGCTGCCCGCGGCCCGGGCCTTCGTCGCCGAGCACACTGACCAGGCCGAGCACACCGACCAGACCACTGACCACACCGACGCCACGGAGGTGACCCGATGAGCTTCTCCCCCCGCCACCCGATCAAGGCATCCGAGGGCGTACCGTTCTCCCGGATCTACGGAATGTCCGGCTACACCCCCTCACGGGTCGTCACCAACGACGAGGTGATCACCTGGATCGACTCCTCCGACGAGTGGATCCGCACCCGCTCCGGGATCTCGCGGCGGCACTGGGCCACCGGCGAGGAGACCGTCGAGTACATGTCCGCCGAGGCGGCCAAGAAGGCGATCGAGCGCTCCGGTGTCCCGGTCGAGGAGATCGGCGCGATCGTCGTGTCCACCGTCGGGTGGTTCACCCAGACCCCGAGCCTGGCCTGCGTCATCGCCGGTGACCTCGGCAGCACCGCCGCCGCGTACGACATCTCCGCCGCCTGTGCCGGCTTCTCGTACGCCATCGCCCAGGCCGACGCCCTGGTCCGGTCCGGCGCGGCCCGCTACGTCCTCGCGATCGGCGTCGAGCGGCTCTCCGACCTGACCAACAAGAGCGACCGGTCCACCGCGTTCATCTTCGGTGACGGCGCCGGCGCCGCGGTGGTCGGCCCGTCCGACCAGCCGGGGATCGGCCCGGTGGTGTGGGGCTCCGACCCGGAGAACGGGCACCTGATCCAGCAGGAGCCGCACTGGCCGGAGGCGGTCGCGAAGGGGGAGATGCCGGTCCTGGTGATGGACGGCAACCCGGTCTTCAAGTGGGCCGCCTTCACCGTCAGCCACTACGCCGAGCAGGCCCTCGCCGCGGCCGGCCTGGCCCCCGAGGAACTCGACGTCTTCGTCCCGCACCAGGCCAACGACCGGATCACCCAGGCGATGGTCCGCACCCTCAAGCTGCCCGAGTCGGTGCTGGTGTCCCACAACATCGAGAACACCGGCAACTCGTCGGCCGCGTCCATCCCGATGGCGATCGAGGCCCTCTACGAAGGCGGCCAGGTGCACTCGGGTGAGACCTGTCTCATCATCGGCTTCGGCGCGGGGCTGGTCTATTCGGGCCAGGTCATCGTCCTGCCCTGATACCTTCCAACCTGACCAAGCCACCCACCACAAGGAGAGAAATATGGCTACCACTGAAGAGATCACCGTTGCCATGGGCGAGATCGTCAACGAGGTCGCGGGCATCCCGGTCGAGGACGTCCAGCTCGACAAGTCCTTCACCGACGACCTGGACATCGACTCGCTGTCGATGGTCGAGATCATCTATGCCGCCGAGGAGAAGTTCGGCGTGTCCATCCCGGACGAGGAGTCGAAGAACCTCAAGACGGTCGGTGACGCCGTCGCCTACATCGAGCGCGCGTCCAACTGACGTACACCCCCGGCGTGCTTCCGGTACGCCCCTGGCGTGCTTCCGGTACGCCCCTGGCGTGCTTCTCGTACGCCCCTGGCGTGGGGCCGGCCCCCGGTCGGCCCCACGCGAGCAGAACACTCCCCGCGATCCTAGGAGACCCTGAACCATGTCCTCCACCGTTGTCGTCACCGGGTTCGGTGCCACGACCCCTCTGGGCGGAGACGCCGCCACCACGTGGGCCAATGTCGTCAAGGGCACCTCGGGTGTCCACGCACTGTCGTACGACTGGGCACAGGACCTGCCGACCCGGATCGCCGCGGAGGCCGCCGTCGACCCGGCGGGGCTGATCGACCGGGTCGAGGCGCGCAAGATGGACCGCTCCACCCAGCTCGGCGTCGTCGCCGCCCTTGCCGGCTGGCAGCACGCCGGCTTCGGATTGGGCGAGGAGAACACCGTCGATCCGACCCGCCTGGCGGTGTCGATCGGCACCGGCATCGGCGGCCTGCACACCCTGATCGGCCAGTGGGACATCCAGCGGGACAAGGGCTTCCGCCGGATGAGCCCGTTCACCATCCCGAAGCTGATGGCCAACGCCCCGGCCGCGACCGTCGGGCTGCGGCTGCGGGCCCGGGCCGGCATCCACACCCCGGTCTCCGCCTGCGCCTCGGGCAACGAGGCCCTCGCCCAGGGCCTGGACATCATCCGGCTGGGCCGCGCCGATGTGGTCGTCGCCGGTGGCGCCGAGGGCGTCATCCACCCGCTGCCGGTCGCCGCCTTCGGCCAGATGCAGGCCCTCTCCCGCCGCAACGACGAGCCGGAGAAGGCCTCCCGCCCGTGGGACAAGGGCCGTGACGGTTTCGTCCTCGGCGAGGGCGCCGCCGTGCTGGTGCTGGAGTCGCTGGAGCACGCGCTGGCCCGCGGGGCCACCATCTACGCCACTTTCGCCGGTGCCGGCGTCACCTCCGACGCGTACGACATGGTCGCCCCCGATCCGGACGGCTTCGGCCAGTCCGAGGCGGTCCGGCTGGCCGTGCTGGACGGCGGGCTGCAGCCCACCGACGTCAAGCACGTCAACGCGCACGCCACCTCGACCCCGGCCGGTGACCTCACCGAGGTGCGGTCGGTCCGCGCCGCCCTCGGCGCCGCGACCGACGACGTCGTCTTCACCGCCACGAAGTCGCAGACCGGCCACCTGCTCGGCGCCGCCGGCGCGATGGAGTCGATGTTCACCGTGCTGGCGCTGAAGAACCGCCTGGTGCCGCCGACGATCAACCTGGACGACCCGGAGGACTCCCTCGACATCGACGTGGCCACCACGGCCCGTGAGCTGCCGCAGGGCGACATCGCCGCGGTGAACAACTCGTTCGGCTTCGGCGGCCACAACGTGGCCCTGACCTTCACCACCGCCAACATCACCGAGGGCTGACCCTGGCCCGACCCGGCCCGCCCTCGCGGCGGGCCGGTCAGACCGCGCGGTGCAGCCAGCGTACCGGCGCGCCCTCCCCCGCCCAACGGAACACCTCCAGCTCGGCGTCCCAGGGCTCGCCGAGCAGTTCGGTCATCGTCGCGGTCGGGTCGTCCTGGGCCAGCGCCCAGCGGATCCGTTCCTCGGGCACCACGATGTCCCCGCTGATGCCCACCTGGCCGCGGAACATCCCCAACCGCGGTGTCCACATCCAGCGCTGGCCGTCACTGACCGCGGTGGGCTCCTCGGTCAGCTCGAACCGCAGGTGGTCCCAGCCGCGCAGCGCGGAGGTCACCTTCGCCCCGAGCCCCACCGGTCCGACCCAGGAGTACTCCGTACGCTGCAGGCCCGGCTCGGCCGGTTGCGGCCGCCAGCCCAGGTGGACGGGTACGCCAAAGGCACCGCCGACGGCCCACTCGAGATGCGGGCGCAGTGCGGACGGCGCGGAGTGGACGTACAGGACGCCCCTGGTGTTCGTCATGTTCGTTCCTCCCTGGTACGAGATACGCCTTCCCCAGCAACCTCGTGTCCACGTCGGAACAGCCTCTATTCTGGCCGACCGGGGGTCCCCGCGCCAGTCGGGTCACCACCGCCGGCCCGCTATCGGGACATCCGCTCCCCGAAGATCGCCCGGCCGACCCGGACGCAGGTGGCGCCGTGGGCGATCGCCAGCTCGAAGTCGCCCGACATGCCCATCGACAGCTCGTGGTAGCTGCCGGCCGCCCGGTCGTCCTGCCGGAGGTGCTCCCGCAGCGTCCGCATCGCCTCGAAACAGCCGGCGACCCTGGCCGGGTCGGGCGACAGCACGGCGACCGTCATCAGCCCCCGGACCCGCAGCGCGTCGTACGCCCGCAGCTCCGCGGCCAACGCCGGGGCGTCCGCGGGGGCGACACCGGACTTCTGCGACTCGCCGGAGGAGTTCACCTCGATCAGCACGTCCAGGGCGCGGCCCTCCGCCTGCAGCCGACGGTCCAGTTCGCGGGCCAGCCGGAGCGAGTCGAGGGCCTGGAACTCGGCGGCGAACCTGGCCACATCGCGGGCCTTGTTCGTCTGCAGGTGGCCGATGATCGCCCACTCCACGCTCGGCCAGTCCCGGCTGCCCTCCCACTTGGCGAGCGCCTCCTGGACCCGGTTCTCGCCCAGCCGGTGGTAGCCGGCGTCGTACGCCTGGCGGATGACGTCCAGTCCGCGGGTCTTGCTGACCGGCAGCAGCCGCACCTCGCCGGGATCGCGTCCCACCGCACGGCAGGCCGTGTCGATCCGGGCCCGCACCTCCGCCAGGTTGCTGCGTACGTCCACCATGGCAGGCACCCTACTCAGGGCCACCGGGCGGCCAGGGACACCACCCCGAGACAGGCCAGCAGTGCGAACGCCGCGGCGACGCCGACGTAGCGGTTGGAGACGTCCACGGCGACCGCCTCCTTGCCGACCGAGGAGCCGATGTCGCGGTAGACGTCCTTGAGCTGCCCGGCGGTCTGGGCGCGGTAGGCCTTGCCGCCGGAGATCCGGGCCACCGTGGCCAGCTCGTTGTAGTCGACCGGGACCGGCTGACGGCTGCCCTCGATCACGATCGACCCGTTGAGGGTGCCGTACGCGATGGTGTAGATCGGCACCGACTGGCTGCGCGCCTGCTCGGCCGCCTGGGCGGCGGGACGGCCGATGGTGGTGAAGCCGTCGGAGAGCAGCACGATCCGGGCCGGCGGCGGGTCGTCAGGGTGTTGCGGGTCGGGGGGGACCTGGTTGAGCGCGGACAGCGAGGCGTAGATGCCGTCGCCGATCGCGGTGGACGGTTGCAGGCGCAGTCCGTCGATGGCCGCGGTGACCACCCCGCGGTCCTGGGTCGGCGGCACGACGACGGTCGCCGTCCCGGCGAAGGACACCAGTGACACGTTGAAGGTGGCGGGCAGCGAGCGGACGAACTCGGTGGCGGCGTCCTTCGCCGCGGCCAGCCGGGTCGGCGACACGTCATCGGCCTGCATCGACAGCGACACGTCGATCGCCACGACGATGGTGGCGCGCTCCCGGGGGACCAGGACGTCCTGTTTCGGCCGGGCGAAGGCGACGGTGAGGGCGACCAGGCTGAGCGCCGAGAGGATCACCGCAAGGTGGACCTGCCAGCCGCGTTCGACCCGCAGCGCGGCGAGCAGCGGGTCGTGCCGCCCCCGTCCCCCGGCGGCCCGGCGCGAGACGACCAGGTGGATGACGAGCAGCAGCGGGATCAGCAGCAGCCACCACAGCCGGCCCGGGGACAGGAATTGGATCAACGGGATCATCGTCGCCGCGCCCCCAGGGTGATCGCCGCCAGGGTCGCCAGCACGGCCGCGATGATGGCGTAGCCGGCGAACGTCGAGCTGACGTCGGTGGACTTCTTCTCCACCCCGACCTCGGAGCGGATGTCCTGGTAGACCTGCTCGAGACGGCGGGTGTTGTCTGCGGTGAAGGTCTGGCCGCCGGTGATCCGGGAGACCTCCGCGAGCGTCGCCGGATCCGGTGGGACGGACTCCCGCCGGCCGTCGACGTCGACATAGCCGTTCTCGGTGCCGAACGCGATGGTGTGCACCGGCACCTTCGCCTCGGCCGCCTTCTGGGCCCCCTGGACAGCGCTGGTCCCGGCGGTGTTGTCCCCGTCGGAGAGCAGCACGATGGCCCCTGGGGCGAGCTTGTCGGGCTGGGCCGGGTCCCGGGGGGCCTGTTCCAGAGCCCGCAGTCCGGCGAGGATGGCGTCGCCGATCGCGGTGGACTCCTGCGGCTTGAGCCCGGCCAGCGCCCGGGTGACGGCGGCATGGTCGAGGGTCGGCGGGACGACGACGGCCGGGTTGCCGGAGAGGGTGACCAGGGCGACGTTGTAGCCGGCCGGGATCTTGTCGACGAAGCCGGTGGCGGCGGTGACCGCCGCAGCGAGCCGGGTCGGCTCGACGTCGGTGGCCTCCATCGACAGCGAGACGTCCATCACCAGCACCACGGTGGCGCGTTCCCGGGGGACGCCGGCGACGGTGGTCGGCTGGGCCCAGCCGGCGACGCCGGCGCCCAGCGCCAGCAGCGACAGGGCCACCGCCAGATGCCGGCGCCACTGGGAGCGCCGACCGCCGACCAGGTCGAGCAGGGCGGTGGTGGTGAAGCGTACGCCGCGCCGCCCGGGTCGCCGGGAGGCCCAGAGGTAGAGCCCGACCAGCAGCGGGATCAGCAGCAGGAACAGCAGCCGCCACGGCTGGCCGAAGCTGAGGTTGCGGAAGAAGTCCGCCACGCCGCTCACCGTCCCGTCCGCCTCGTCCTCATCGGGCCACCCCGCGGGGCGGGCGGTGCAGCACCGCGGCGGTGCGCCGATAGCCGAGCACGAACCGGGCGATCTCGGCGACCCAGTCACCGTCGGTGCGCAGCACGATGTGGCCCACCCCGGAGCGGCGCAGCGCCAGCCGGGTGCGCTCGCGCTGCCGGGCCGCGGCCTCGTCCATGGCCCGGCGGAGGCGTACGTCACCGGTGTTGACGTAGCGCTCGAACGGGGTCTCCGGGGACCGGACGAGGATGTCGCCGAGATCGGGGAACTCGATCTCCCGTCGGTCGATCACCTCGACGGCGAGCACCTGGTTGCGGACCGACAGCCGGCGCAGCGCCCGCTCCCACTCCGGTGGCACCTCGGGGTCGAGCTCGGTGTCACCGGGGGTGAGGAAGTCGGAGACGATGATCCGCAGCCCCCGGCGCCGCTGCGCCCGGCCCAGCTCGTCGATGGCGTGGGACAGCGGCAGACCGGGGTCGGTGTCGTCGGGGACGATGGGCTCCTCCAGCAGGGAGCGGAGCAGCCCATACAGGGCCGTCCGGCCGGACCGGGCAGGGATCAAACGGACGCCCGCGGGGCGCATCACCATCCCGCCGAACCGGTCCCCCATCCGCTGTGAGAGGAAGCCGAAGGTGGCCATCGCGGCGATCCCGAGATCGCGCTTGGTGACCCCCGCGGTGCCCCAGTTCATCGACGGCGTCACGTCGAGCAGCGACCACACCTCGAGCTCGCGGTCGGCGATGGTGTCACGGACGTGGGTGATCCGGGTCCGGGCGGTGACCGGCCAGTCGATCTTGCGGACGTCGTCCTCCCCCGGCAGGTACGGCCGCGCGTCGTTCGGGTCGCTGCCCGGGCCGGGCAGCACCCCCAGGTGGTCGCCCTGCAGGAACCCCTCCAGGCGGCGGACGACGGTGAGCTCGAGCCGCCGCAGGGCCGCCTCCGGCGCCAGCCGGTCCAGCGGCAGCGTCGGACGGTCCGGCGGGCGGACCAGGGATGAGGCGGGCCCGTCAGCCATGGAACTCCGGCTGCGGGAAGGCCGCAGCCCGCGGGTCGGGGGCGGGGACGGCAGCGGCGGGGACCGGCGCCGGCTGCTGGTTCCAGACCGGGGTCGGTGCGGGCACCATCGCCACCACCCGGTCGATCACCTCGGCGGGGTCGATGTTGTCGGCGACCGCGTCGAAGCCGAGCTGGAGGCGGTGCGACATCACGTCGCGGGCGACCGCCTGGACGTCGGTCGGCAGGACGTAGTCACGGCCGTGGATCAGCGCCAGGGCGCGGGACGCGCCCACCAGACCCAGCGTGGCCCGCGGCGAGCAGCCGATCGCGATCACGTCGGCCAGGTCGGGCATCCCGAAGTCGGCCGGGGACCGGGTGGCCAGCACCAGCCGGACGATGTACTCGGCAACCAGCTGGTGGACGAAGACGTGGTTGGTCCGGTCCTGGAGGGCGAGCACGGACTCGTTGTCGAGCACCGGCCGGGGCACCGGGGCGTCGACGCTCATCCGCCGCAGGATCTCGAACTCCTCGTCGCCGTGCGGGTAGGGGACGTCCACCTTGAGCAGGAACCGGTCCCGCTGGGCCTCCGGCAGCGGGTAGACGCCCTCGGACTCGATCGGGTTCTGGGTGGCGATGACGATGTAGGGCCGGGGGGCGGGGAAGGTGGTGCCGCCGATGGACACCTGCCGCTCCGCCATCACCTCGAGCATCGCCGACTGCACCTTGGCGGGCGCCCGGTTGATCTCGTCGGCGAGCAGGAAGTTCACGAAGATCGGCCCCAGCTCGACGTCGAAGCCCTCCTGGGACGACTTGTAGATGCGGGTGCCGACGATGTCGGAGGGCACCAGGTCGGGGGTGAACTGGACCCGAGCGAAGTCGCCGCCGACGACGGTGGCGAAGGTCCGCACGGCCAGCGTCTTGGCCGTGCCTGGCACCCCCTCGAGGAGACAGTGACCGCGCGCGAGCAGAGCGACCATCAGTCGCTCCACCATGTGCTCCTGGCCGACGATGACCCGCCGCACCTGCGTCAGCGCCTCGTCGATCAGTCGGGCCGCCTCCTGGTTGTCCACCTCTGTCTCCCGTCCTCAGGTCCGGACCATCCTTGCAGACCGCATGTCCATCATCGGCCACCACACAAGCGGCCCCGCCGGCCTTGGACGGGTGTGATGAGATGGGAACGATGACTGCACCCGCCGCCCCCGCCGCGCCCGAGCCGATCGCCCGGCCGCTGCGGCCCGAGGACCCACCGCGCGTCGGCGGGTTCTGGCTGGACGCACGCCTGGTGTCGGGCCCGGCGGGGGTGGCCTACCGTGCCCACGCCGGGGACGCGGACGGCTCCGGCGGCGCCCGTGAGGTGGTACTGGTGCTGCTGTCCCACGGCGCGGCCGCCGACCGGGTGGCCCGGGACCGGTTCACCGGGCGGATCGATCCGCTGCACGTGGATCTGGTGGTCGCGCGCGGCGGCCGGGGGCAGGACACCGGCCGGCTCAGCTCCCGGCTGAGGCCGACGGAGGCCCCGGTCGACGACGTCGAGCCGGATGCGCCGTGGGTGGCGCTGACCGCGGACCAGGCCCCGCTCGCCGCGTCGATCCTGGCGGAGGTCGCCCTGGCCCTGCCCCCGGCGGTGCTGCTGTCGGCCGGGCCGGACTACCGCCTGCCGTGGGCCGACGACACCACCCCGGGGCGTACGTCGCAGTGGCCGCTGCCGTGGCCGGGTCGCCACGACCGGGCGGGCTGGCTGTCGTTGTTCGTCTCCTGGCTGCTGATGGTGCTGGTCGCGGCGGTCGCGGTGCTGGTCGCGATCCTGCTGTTCCGCAACGAGCCGCCGCAGAGCCCCCCGCCGCCGCAGCCCCAGTCCGCCTCCCCCTCGCCGGGCTCACCGTCCGCGTCACCGTCCCCGTCGTCGGCCTCGCCCTCCCCCACCCCGTCGCCCCGGTCGGCATCGCCGTCACCGTCCTCGGCCTCGCCCGGACCGTCACCGACCGCCTCCGGGTCAGGCATCCCCGAAAGGTCGAAACTGTGATCCCCCGCCTCATCGCGACCGACCTCGACGGCACCTTCCTGCATCCGGGCGGTACGGTCTCGGACACCAATGCCCGCGCCGTCCGAACGGCCCTCGACGAGGGGGTCCGGGTGGTCTTCGCCACCGGACGACCGCCCACCTGGATGCAGCCGATCGTCGACCTCGGCCTGCCCCACGCCCCGGTGATCGGCTGCAACGGGGCGATCCGCTACGACGCCGCGACCGGTGAGATCGCCGAGGTGGTCGACATCGCCCCGGACCTGATCGCCGCGCTGGGCGCGCACGTCCGGGAGGTGCTGCCCGGGGCGACGCTGGGGCTGCAACGGGCCGACTCGTTCGGGTACGAGCCGGGCTATCTGGAGTCCCCGCCGAAGGCCCCCGGCTACCGGTGCGCACCACTGGAGGACCTGTTGCCCGGCGGGCCGGTGCTGAAGGTGCTGGTGCAGACGTACGACACACCGCTGGACGTCCTGCTCACCGCGCTGCGCGAGGTGTCCGCCGACGACCTGACGCTGACCTGGTCGACCGCCGGGGTGGCGGCCGGGGACCGGGTGCTGGTGGAGGTCGGCGCCCGCGGCGTGGACAAGTCGGCGATGCTCGCCCGCTACTGCGCCACGCTCGGGCTCGGGCGGGAGGACGTGGCCGCCTTCGGGGACATGCCGAACGACCTGGCGATGCTGAGCTGGGCCGGCCGAGCGTACGTGATGCCACCACCCCATCCGCTGCTGGCCGACGTCGGGGAGGCGGTCGACCGGCCCTGCGCGGAGGACGGCGTGGGACGGACCATCCTGCAGTGGTTCACGCGGCGTGTGAAGGATGGCACAAGCGGGGCATCCGACGCGGAGTTCCGGGCAGGCCGTCCCTAGACTGAGGGCCATGGACGAGCCGCGGATGCGTTATCACTCCAGGATGTGGGTCAGACCCGAGAACCTGAATGCGAACGGGACCCTCTTCGGGGGGCATCTGCTCTCCTGGATCGACGAGCAGGTCGCGCTCTATTCGATCGTCCAGCTCGGCAACGAGCGCGTGGTCACCAAGTACATGTCCGAGATCAACTTCGTGTCCTCGGCCTGGCAGGGCGACATCATCGAGCTCGGGATCTTCCCGGTGAAGTTCGGCCGGACCTCGCTGACCCTGCGGTGCAACGTGCGCAACATGGTGACCCGCGAGTCGATCATCACCGTCGACCGGATCGTGATGGTGTCCCTGGACGAGAACGGCCGGCCGATGGAGCACGGCTACCACGACATCACCTACGCCCGCGACCGGATCCCGCACCGGATGAAGCCCATCCCCCGCCCCGAACCGCACCTGCCGGAGGCCACCGCCGAGCACGAACCGCTGCACGACCTGGACGGCTGACACCGGCAGGTCACATCGTGCCACAGGGCGCACCGAACGCCGCACCAGCACGTACGGCGTTCCGCGTACTACCTGTACCGTAGGGCCATGTCCATGCACACGGCCGCGCATCCGGGAGTCGTCCGCACGCTGCACCACGATGCCGGGGAGCGCCCCCACGTCCTGGTCTGGGAAGTGACCCGCGCCTGCCAACTGGCCTGTCGGCACTGCCGGGCGGACGCCTTCACCCGTCCGGACCCGCGACAGCTGACCACGGCCGAGGGGAAGGCGCTGCTGGACGACATCGCGAGCTACGGCACGCCGCGGCCGATCGTCATCCTGTCCGGTGGTGACGCCTTCGAACGTCCCGACCTGGAGGAGCTGATCGCGTACGGCACCTCGGTCGGCCTGCCGATCGCACTGTCCCCGTCGGTGACGCCGCTGCTGACCGACGAGCGGCTGGCGTCCGTACGGGCGGCCGGGGTCAAGGCGTTCTCGCTGTCGCTGGACGGCGCGACGGCGGCGACCCACGACGCGTTCCGGGGCATCGACGGCACCTTCGAGGCGACCCTGGAGGCGGCGAAGCTGGTGGTCAAGCACGGTTTCCGGTTCCAGGTGAACACCACCATCTGCCGCAACAACCTGCACGAGCTGCCGGAGATCGTCCGCACCGTGATGGACATGGGGGCCCACCTCTGGTATCTGCTCTTCCTGGTGCCGATGGGCCGCGGCTCGAACCTCGAGGGGCTCTCCCCCGAGGAGATGGAGGACGTCATGCACTGGCTGCACGACATCTCCGACCGGATCGCCATCAAGACCACCGAGGGGCAGACCTACCGGCGGGTCGCCATCCAGCGCGACGACGCACTCGAGGCCGGACTCCCACTGCCGCAGACCGGCCCGCTGCACGCCCGACTGATGGCGCGCACCATCGAACTGCTCGGCGAGGGCGGCCACCGCCGGCCACCGCGACCGGCCATCGGTGTCAACTCCGGCAACGGCTTCGCCTTCATCGACCACATCGGCGACGTCTACCCGAGCGGCTTCCTCCCCTTCGACTGCGGCAACGTCCGGGACCGGCCGTTCCACGAGATCTACGCCGAGGCCCCGATGATGCAGGCACTGCGGAAGCCGTCGGAGTACACCGGCAAGTGCGGCGTCTGTGAGTTCAACTGGATCTGCGGCGGCTCGCGGGCGCGCGCCTACGCGATGCTGGGCGACCCACTCGCCTCCGACCCGACCTGCGGCTACGTTCCGGCCGCCTGGGCCGCCGGTGAGGGCGCGGGCGCGGACCAGCCGTAACCTGCCCCCGCCGAGCCATCCCCGGTGCTGCGCGCTGCCGCCCGGGTGGGGCGGTGAGGTGGTGGATGGCGTCGAGTTCGAGGTCTGAGGGTCCAGGGGCGGCGGGTTGGTCGGGGGTGTGGGTGCCCCAGTTGTCGACCAGATACTCGCGGCCGTAGGGGGTGCGCCACAGCCAATGGCCAGGGGCGGTCTGGCGGCAGCGCCAGCCGGCGTGGGTCTTGGCACGGTGGGCGGTCCGCGACAGCGGGCCGAGGTTGTCGATCCGGGTCTGACCCGGCGGTGCACCTCGGCCTGTCGGGTCTGGCGGTGTGGCCCGGTAGGGCTCGGTGTGGTCGAGGTCGGTGTAGCGGGAGCGGTGGCTGCCGAAGGGGAAGATTTCGTAGGGCTGGGCGAGGATGAGTTGTTCGCGGAGCCGTTCGGGGATCTCGTAGGCGTCGATCGGCTCCGAGGTCCGGTGGTCGATCACCCCGGTCACCCGGACGATGGAGTCCGCGAGTAGTGCTCGGAGGGCGGCGACGGGAACCGCGCCCTCGCCCTCCAGCCGGGCGACACCCTGGTCGTCGAGGCGCTCGGCGTTGACGTGGACATACAACCGGACCGGCGGCTTGTGCCGGTCGGCGGCCACGGTATCGCCGGCGAGCAGGGCCGCGGCCCGCTCCGGGGTGGCGAGCAGGCCCAGGGCGCGGGAGCGGCGCACGTCCAGACTCTCCCCCTCCCCGTCCCCGGTCAGGGTGCCGGCGAGACGGCTGAGAGTCGCGTCGAGTTGGACCGCCTCGGGGGTGGCGAGGCGGGCGATCAACGTGCGGACTCCGGCCTGACCGATCTCGTCACGAGTCACTCGGGCGAAGCGACCGGTCCGGGCCCGTTGTTCGGCCTCGGCGGCCCGGGCCGGGTCGGCGGTGACGATCTCGCCCTCCACCAGGGCTTCCAGCCGAGTCCAGGACACCGCCCCCAGTGCCGGCGCGAGACGCCGGTCGATCTGCAGGGCCTGGGGACGCGTCAGACCGGCCCACCGCACCGCCTGGGCGATCCTGCGGGCCTGCCACACCGGCAGCCGCCCGGCCATCACCGCCGCCCACATCCGCGGGTGACGCCACTGGGCCGACAGGGCGTCGGCGATCAGGCCACGGGCCGCGGTGTGGGTGGTGTGCAGCAGGGCGGCGATCTCCACCACGATGAACTCCGCCACCAGCGGGCAGCCGTCCCCGCCCAGGTCGACCAGCCGCTCCCCACCGGCAAGCTTGTGTTGGGCCGGTGGTGGGGCGATCGTGGCCGTGTGTCCGATCAAGGCGAACTCGCGGGCCTCGGCCGCGGCGCGCAGGGTCCGTAACGCGTCGATCTCGTCCAGCCCGTCACCGACCTCGGTCGGCAGCACCCGGCCAGGGTCCAACGCGACCGGCATCACCACATCGGCGGCCGTGGCCTCCACCTCACCGTCCGCGAGCAGGCCCCCACCCCGCCGTTCGGCCCCACCCCGACCAGCCGGGCCGGGCCGGCCGAGTGGGCGGCCCTGTCCCGGCTCGTCATCACCCGGATCATCACTCCGATCCGGGACCTCGAACAATGTCCCATCCATGACACCAACGCTACGGGACACCACTGACATTCAAACTCACGTTCGAACAGCGCCAAGGGTGCGAGGGGTCCAGGACCCTGGAGGGGCATAGAGTCTGAGCTGTCCACCACCGCTGAACCATTGGACGGTTTTCCCACGACCCTGTCCTCGTCGTCCTCACCACCCCCCGAACAGCTCAGATCCGACCGCCCCGCACCGGCCGCCCATCTCGCTACACTCTTCGGACCCGCCTTCGTCGCCTCGATCGCGTACGTCGACCCCGGCAACGTCGCCGCCAATCTGTCGGCAGGCGCCCGCCACGGCTACCTGTTGGTGTGGGTGCTCGTCCTCGCCAACACCATGGCAGTCCTCGTGCAGTACCTGTCCGCCAAGCTCGGGCTCGTCACCGGTCGCAGCCTGCCCCAGGTGCTCGGCAGCCGGATGTCACGCTGGCCCCGCGTGGCCTTCTGGGTCCAGGCCGAGATCGTCGCCGCGGCCACTGACCTGGCAGAAGTGATCGGTGGTGCGCTCGCCCTCGCCATCCTCTTCGGCATCCCGCTGCTGCTCGGGGGAGTCATCATCGGCACGGTGTCCATGCTGCTGCTGATCCTGCAGTCCCGCGGACAGCAGCGGATCTTCGAGTTCGTGGTGATGGGGCTGCTGGGAATCATCACCTGCGGCTTCATGGCCGGCCTGTTCGTCAGCCCGGTCGACTGGGACGGAGCCGCCAGGGGCCTGCTCCCCCGCTTCGACGGCGCAGAGTCCGTGCTGCTCGCCGCGAGCATGCTGGGGGCCACCGTGATGCCGCACGCGATCTACCTGCACTCGGCGCTGGTCAGTGACCGGCACGGCACGGAGCACACCGGCACAGGGCTGCGTCGGCTGCTCAGCGCCACCCGCTGGGATGTCGTGTCCGGGCTGGCGGTGGCCGGCACCGTCAACATCGCCATGCTGCTGATCGCCGCCGCGTCCCTTCAGGGCGTCACCGGGACGGACTCGATCGAGGGAGCCGCCGCGGCGATCTCCACCCACCTGGGGCCGGCGATCGGCCTGGTCTTCGGCATCGGACTGCTGGCTTCCGGCCTGGCCTCCACCTCCGTCGGAACGTACGCCGGCGACACCATCATGAAGGGATTGCTACACGCACGCATCCCATTGGTAGTGCGACGGGCCGTCACGCTGGTGCCGGCCCTGCTCATCGTCGGCGGGGGCGCCGACCCGACCTGGTCGCTCGTCCTCAGCCAGGTGCTGCTGTCGGCCGGGATCCCGTTCGCCGTCGTCCCACTGGTGTGGCTGACGAGCCGACGCTCGGTGATGGGTGAGCTGACCAACAGTTGGTGGCTCCGGGTGGCTGCCGTCGTCACCGTGGTGGTCATCGTCGCCCTCAATGCTGCGCTGCTCGTGCTCACCGTGCTGGGCATCGAGTGACCAGCACGCTCCTCGAAACCAGTCTGGGTCCGTCCCCGGCTTCCAGTCCACATCGGTGGCCGCCACCCTCGCCAAGGCGACCACGATCGACCGGGGCCATAGTCTTTCTTCGGAGAGGTAGGAGAGGTAGGCCCGTGATGACGACCCAGGACGAGTACCCCATCGACCCCCGGCGGTTCACCCGGACTCTGCTCGAACAGCGCCGGACCCGGATGAAAGGCGGGTTGTACCACCTCAACCAGGTGCTGATGGCCTACAACTCCAACCGCATCGAGGGCAGTCAGCTCGACCAGGACCAGACCCGCTACATCTACGAAACACGCACCGTCGCCGGCGACAACATCCGGGTCGACGACGTCATCGAAACCGTCAACAGCTTCGAACTGTTCGACGAGATGCTCGACCGACTCGACGAGCCCATCTCTGCTCAGAGGATGAAGGACTACCACCGGATCCTGAAGCGGGGCACTGCCGATGCTCGGAGGCCCTCCTTCGCCGTCGGCGACTGGAAACACGTCGCCAACGTCGTCGGTGGTAGAGATACCGTCGCTCCTGAGCACGTCGACGCGGCGATCGGCGAGCTGATCGAGCACACCCCGGCAGGTATGGCGTTCGACGACATCGTCGACTTCCACCACCGTTTCGAGAGCATTCACCTGTTCCAGGACGGCAACGGCAGAGTCGGCCGGATGCTGATGTTCCAGCAGTGCCTCCAGAACAGCATCATGCCGTTCATCGTCCTTGATTCGATGAAGCTTTACTACTACCGCGGGCTCAGTGAGTACGAGCGGGAGCCGGGGTTCCTGCGCGGCACTTTCCGCTCGGCGCAGGATGACTACTACGCGCGGTTCGCCAAGTTCGTCGAGATGTCTGCCCCGGAAGCCTCCGGACTCGGTCCCGACGACGAATCCTCGCTCTGAAAGCAGAGGGACCGAGATGGCCAGAACGGTGGACGAGTTCCTCGGCGAGCATCCCGTGGACCGATGAACGACTGCAGAAGCGACAACACCAGCCGACGGTGTCCACCGAGCGGCGAGAACGCGGGCTGGATGGCCGAACGCTCCTGGCGAAATGCTCCGCGCCCGAAGCACATCGCGCTGGTGGCCTCGGGACACGATGCAACAGCGAGGCATCGAGTTCGTGCCCGCCAGTGGCAACCCCTACCCGACACTTGCCCGGCTCTTCCCGCCCGGCCGTCCCAACGTCTCCTATATCGCCGAGAATGGTGCCCTGATCATCCATCGGGGCCAGGTACTTTCCCGTTTCGACGTCGACGCGCCCAGCGTGCACCATGTGATCGGACTCGTCAGGCAGAGCTCCCCGGGTGATGACGTCGGTCTGATCATCTGCCACCCGGACACCGCTTATGTCGAACGGCGGGACTCCGCCTTCCTGACCGGAGCATGCCGATTTATGGGCAAGCAGAAGGGCCTGCGACTAGGCGTCCCACCTAGTCAGAGGCTGTTTTTATGTGCGCCAGGTGGGGCTTGAACCCACGACCGACGGATTATGAGTGCAATGCCAATAAGCGCTGTGCGCTTATACGTCGGGCGGTGATCTAGGCGGGTACAGCCGGAAGCGTTATGCGCGGTGTACTTCCCTATTGGGAAGGCGGGCCCTGGGAGCGTCGGAAGCGCCCACCAAGGGCCCTAGGACCAGCACGTGGAAGGTGCCCATCCCATGTCCGCAACCCTACCCACCGACGGCCGCGACTGGGCCCGTATCGAGGCGGGCTACCGGGCGGTCGACGCCCTCCAGCAGATCATCCGCGAGCTGCTCGACGGTATCGACGTCGCCGGCCATGATCCCGAGGCGCCCGCCATCCTCGCATCCAACGTCGCGACCGTCCTCGGCGAGGCCGGGCAATGACCACGACCGTGTACGAGGCGCCCGACCTGGTCACCACGACCGTCGAGCCCGGCGATGGCGGCCTGATTCACATCCGGCAGGTCTGGGCCCCGCACGAATCTGACGGCTGTCCGGTCCCCGAACGGATCGAGTGCGTCACCCTGTTCCCGGCCGAGGCGGCGGCCGTCGCCGCGGCCCTCATGGACGCCGTCCATGCCAAGACGGGCGCGTTGACGAGATGAGCCGCTGGCACGTCACCGGCCGGATCACCGCCGGCCTCATGGGCATCCGCGTCGAACGATCCGACACGGGTGTGACCGCGATCCTCCAGGACTGGGGCGACGGTGACGTGCAGCGGATCCTCATCCTCGCACCCGACCTCCGGGCCCTCATCGACGCCCTCACCCACCCCTAGAACCAACCACGGCGGCCTGACAGGACTCCCCGCCCGCTCCCCGGACCACCCCCCACGGGTCGAGCACCACAAGGAAGTTCCCGGGATTGCTCCCCTGGGCGTCGAACCGGCGACGCCCGCCCCACCCCCTGCGTGGCCACGCGACGGGTAGGGCCAGACGTATGAGCCTGCTCACCCTCCGGTGAGCGGGCCTTCGGGCGTGGGTCGACAACGCGGGAGCGGCAAACGGGGAAACCCACTGGGGGGGTCGAGGACAAGCCAGCCGGACCCGCCAGGGTTCGACCACACCGACAGGAGAACACCATGACCACCAGCCACACCCGCGACGACGCCACCCGCTACGTCACCACCGCCCTCGGCGACTACGCCTACCAGTACGACCTGCAAGCCATCACCGACGACCTGCACGACCAGGCCGGGCACTGGAACATGGCCCTGCTGGACGACGAGACATGCACCATCGACTTCTGGGCTGTCTGCCGGGCCCACGAACTCCCGATCAGTACCGCGGCGGTCCCGGCATGCCCGGCATGGTGCACCCTCAACCGGGGCCACGAATACGAGATCGAGGAACCCGACGGCCGCGTCTCCGGCGTCCACGAGGGCCAGATCGCGGCGGTCGACTCCGGCGCCGGGAGCATCACCCTGACGATGGTTCAGCGCGTCCTACGCCACCCCGACCAGACCGTCACCATCGACCCGGCCTACGTCACGGTCACCGGCCCCGAGGGCGGCGCGGACTTCACCAACCCGCACACCCTGGCCGCCCTCGGCGACGCGATCCGCACCGCAGCCCACCGACTCGAACAACTCGGCTAACGGCCACCGGAGGGGGTACCCACCAGACGAGTGCCCCCTCCCCGCGCACGCACGGGACCCGACCAGGTGAAACGTGATGTTTCACATGACTCGGCCTCGCGCCCGCGCACGCACGGGGGCCGGCAGCCGGAGCAGGTGTCCCGCTGTGGGACACCTCTCGCGCCCGCGCACGCACGGGGGCCGGCCAGGTGTTACCCGAGGTAACACCTGCGACTGCCTCGCGCCCGCGCACGCACGGGACCCGGATGGTCTGGAAATCGGAGGCGGAACCGGAGGACCTCGCGCCCGCGCACGCACGGGACCCGGTCTTCGCGATCGCTTCCCGGAGCCGGGAAACGCCCGCGCCCGCGCACGCACGGGACCCGGAGGTATTTCGGAGATCACCGGAAATCTTCCCGGCTCCGGGAAGATCTTTGCGGGATCCCGCAAGATGGTGGGGGCACGCACCAGACGCGTACCCCTCCTCGTTGGCCTCGATCGCGGCGAGAGCATCGGTTGCGGACGCCCAGGCGCCCTCCAGCAGATCTGGCTCCGAAGCCGAGTCGGGGTCAGGTGAGGTGTCCACTCGGTGGACACCCGCGCTCAGGTGTGCAGCCGTTGCACACCTCACCTGCCTCGGTGCCGGTTGCCGATCCCTCGCCTGACTCGACTGGATTGCGGGATCCCGCAACGAGGGTGGGCATCGGACGCCCAGCCTTCCCGGCGCCGGGAACCTTCCGGCTCATCGTCCAGGTCGTCGGCCTCGATCGCGGCGAGGGCATCAGTTGCCGAGGTCCAGGGCGACGGGGCCGGATCGGCCACCGGAGTTGGGGCGGGTGAGGTGAGTACTTGGTACTCACCTGCGGCCTGCTGGTCGTTGCGCACCTGCTTCTGGCTGACGCCGATGATGGGTGCGATCGCCCGCGTCGACATCCCCGCCGCCGACAGCTCCGCCACCAACTCCGCCACCAACTCCCGACAAGCATCCTTGTACCGCCGGCTATCCGGCGTCACCATCATGATCAATATCACTGTGTCAAGAGACACACGCCATACCGACAGGGCTGGACACCCACACTCGAACTCTGGTCGTCAACAGTCCCGACAGTGGCATCCGTCATACCACCACATGTCACACGTCACGTGATGTGACACACCCCTGTCACGACACGCAACCGCCGCTCACCCCCACATCCAGGTCCCCGACGCCACCGGCGCGAGTCGGCAGGCGGTGCTGCTGCATGGGGTCGGCCATCAGCCGGGCCCGCGTATGGGGTGACTCCGTGCGCCAGCCACAGGTACCCCGTCGATGACCTTTTTGCCGGAGCCGTCAAAAGGCTCAATGACCAGTAGCGTCTCGGGTACAGAACATCCCCGGCGGGCCGCGCAGGTGGGGGCCGCCGGGGTGTCTGCTGGAACAGGCTCCCCCGGAAAGGGAACGGGATCCTGGCCTGCCCATCCGCGTCCCCGTGGCTACCACGAGCGGGGGACGCGTGGTCCTCAGTAGAGCGGGTAGACCCCGCCGGGCTGGAGTTCTGTGGGCAGTGACCCGCGGGAGACCATTGCAGCCCTCGCCGTACCCCGCGCAACATCGAGGGCGGTGTCGCCCGCGTACCCGCCGAGCAGGGACCGGAGGATGTTCTGGGCGGAGGTGCTGGACTGTGCGGCGTCGACCGCGGCGAGGAGGCCGGGCCCGTCGGCGTGGGCGGCCCGGCACAGGTGGGCGGCCCGGTGTGCGTTGAACGCGGCGGTCTCCAGCCGGCGCGCTTCGGGGAACGGCCGGTCAGGATTCCGCAGCTGGGCCTCGTCGGTCCCGGTCATCGCCTCGATCTTGTCGATGAGGGCGAGGTACTGGGCCCGGAATGCGGCCAGGTCGGCCTCGGCCCGGGCGGCCTGCTCCTCGTACCGGGCGGTGGCGAACGGCAGCAGGGCGCGGCCGGCTTCCGTTTCCGCGGCGCGGGCGCGGGCCAGGACGTCGACGGCCACAGCGGCCTGTTCGCGGGCTGTGGCCCGGGCGGCGGCGATCTCCTCCAGCGTGCCGGTGGTGGGGTCGGCGAGGATGTCGAAGATGTTGCCGGTCGTGGTCGTGTCGGCGGCCACGGCGGCGGCCTGGGCAGTGTCGTGGCGGGTCTGCCAGTCGGCGGCCTGTTCACGGGCCTGGTCGTAGACGGCCTGCGCCTGCTCCTCGGTCAGCTCGACCGGGGTGGTGTTGGTGGTGGTGTTGGTGGTCATGGGTGTGCTCCTTCGGTCAGAGAGTGGTGATGGTTTGGGGTGCGGGATCGCCGGCTTCGGTGTCGATCGCGGCGGCGATGATGGTGTTGGTCTGGTCGGCGGGGAGGGTCGCGTCGGCCGCGGCGAGGATGTCGGTGACCGCCCGGTTGATCACCCGGATCAGGACCTCGCCCTGGGCGTCGTCAAGGCGGGCTTGGCGCTGGTCGAGGAACTTGGTGTCGATCCCGAGGCGGGCCATCCGGTCGGCGGCATCCAACGCCCGACCCAAGGCCCGCTCGTACAGCCGGATCAACGCGTCGGACTCCTCCACGTCGGTCGCCTTGGCGAGCTCGGCGCGGCACAGGGCGAGCCACTGATCGACCTCCCCGCCAACGTCCTGCAGCCACCTGACCGGGTCCTCGATCGGGCGGCCGGCCCGCACCGCGATCTGCGCGGTCAGCTTCGCCTCGGCCGCCCGCTCCGCCGCCTTCCGCAGCGCCTGCGGACTCTTCCCGCCGTGGAGCCGGCAACGGGCCTGTCCCTTCATCGGGAGACGGCGGCAAGGATGCCCGTCGCGGCACGTCGCCCCACACGTCCGGCCGGTCACCGGGACTCGCCGTGGATGAATCGGTCCAGCGGGCTGTCGGCGGGCTGGAACGCGACCTCGACACCGGTGCGGGCGGTGGAGCGGAGGTAGGCGTCCCAGTCGGCGTCCCCGGCGGGCTGGGCGGTGGGCGAGGCGGGGGCGTCCGTACCCCCGGCGATCGGCATGCCGGGCTCGGGCGGCACGTGCGTGGCCGGGGTCCGGACGGGCGGCGTGCCGAACAGCACCTCGTACAGGGCGTCGGCCGCGGCAGGAATGTTGGTCTCGTGGCTCATCGGTGGGGTCCGTTCTGGGGAGGTGAGGTGGTGCTGACAGGTTCGGCCCGGGCGGCGGTCAGGGCAGCCAGCGCGCCCCGTCGGAGGGCCGCCAGCATCCCGGCCGGCAGCGGCGCTACGGGGGCCTCCAACGGCTGCTCATGGGCTACCAGGCGGCGGGCGTGCGTCCACGGATCGAACGGGGACGTAGGCCGGGTCATCGCCGCACCCGCCACGCTCGCGGCTCACGGCCGAGATTCCGGCGCCGGGCCCTCTGCCGGCAGGCCTTCGCCCGATGCGACGGCCACTCGTTCGCGGTGCGGCGGGCATGGCCGGACGAGCGCCACCGGCCAAGACGATCCTCAAGGCCGAGGTGGTCAATCATCGGATCCCCCGATCAGAACGGGTGTTTCTTGAGGTCCGCACCGCAGCGGCGGTTCCCGTGGGGTCTCCCTGGTGCTGCGGGGTCATCGGGCGCCGCCTCGTGCTGCTGTCCGGGTGGCTGCGGTGCGGATCGCGGCGGGGATGGGTGTGCCGTCGTGTGTCAGCCATTGGGTGTATGGCGGCAATGGGTGTCCGTCGGGGCCGACTCTGCGGGGAGTTTCGGCGAGGTCGGCCGGGATGTTGGGTTGGGTGGGGGTCATGCTGCCTCCTGGTCGGTGGGATGGACGGGGCTGGGCTGGCGGGAGGTGCGGGGCGCGGCCGGGCGTTGGGGGTCGGCTTGCAGGACGAGGGCGAGCAGGCTCGCGGCGATGGCGATGGTCGCGTGGGGTGTGGGTGCTTGGCCGTTGATCGCGGCAGCGAGGTGCTGCTCCGCGATCGCGGCCAGGTCGAGGTCGGGATGGTCAGTCACTGGGGCTCCTTCGAGGGGTTGGGTCATGCTGCGGTGAACAGGTCTGGGCCGGGGTCGGCGGGCTGGTCGGGCCAAGACACCACAAGACCGCGGAGGGCCTGGCGGAGTTGCCGCTCCGAGGCCGACGGCACCAGCCAATAGCCGAACCTGCCGCCGTGGCCCCGAGGGTGTCAGATGGTTTGTGTGAGGGAGGGTGCCCTCGTCTGAAGGAGACGACACTATGACTATGGCTATTAGCCCGGAACGTGCTGAGCGGCGTCGGGCTCAGAAGGAGCTCGCTGACCAGTTGAAGGCGTCCGGGGCGATGGATGAGATCTTCGCCAAGATCGATGCTGGTGAGCCGTTGACCGGTGAGGGTGGCCTGTTGGGCAGCATGCTGAAGGCCACCTTGGAGCGGGGCTTGGAGGTCGAGCTGACCGACCACCTGGGCTACGAACGTGGGGACCCGGCGGCGGCGATGTTCGACAACTCCCGCAACGGCACCAGCTCCAAGACCGTGACGACCGAGGTCGGAGACATCGAGTTGGCCGTGCCGCGGGACCGGCAGGGCTCGTTCACCCCGATGCTGGTCGCGAAGGGCCAGCGCCGCCTGGACGGCATCGATGGGATGATCATCAGCTTGTACGCCGGCGGGATGACGATCCGTGACATCCAGCACCACCTGGCCTCGACGCTGGGTACCGAGTTGTCGCACGAGACGATCAGCAAGATCACCGATCAGATCGCCGAGGAAGTCCTGGCCTGGCAAACCCGGCCGCTGGAAGCGTTGTACCCGGTGATCTACCTCGACGCGATCGTGGTGAAGGTCCGCGACGGCGGGCACGTGCGGAACAAGGCCGCTCACATCGCGGTCGGCGTCGACCTCGATGGCGTCAAGCACGTCCTGGGGATCTGGGTCCAAACCACCGAAGGGGCGAAGTTCTGGGCGTCGGTGTGCGCCGAGCTCGCCAACCGCGGGGTGCGTGACGTGCTGATCGTGTGCTGCGACGGGCTGACCGGGTTCCCCGACGCGATCGCGGCAACCTGGCCGTACGCGACCGTGCAAACCTGCGTGGTGCACCTCATCCGCGCGTCGATGCGGTTCGTCGCCTACGGCGACCGCAAAGCCGTTGCCGCAGCGTTGAAGCCGATCTACACCGCCGCGAACGACGACGCCGCGCTGGAAGCCCTGGCCGCGTTCGAGGACAGCAGCCTGGGCCGTAAGTACCCGGCGACCGTGAAGACGTTCACCGACGCGTGGGAACGGTTCACACCGTTCCTGGCGTTCCCGCCCGAACTGCGCCGGGTCATCTACACCACGAACGCGATCGAGTCGCTGAACTACCAGCTCCGCAAGGTCACCAAGAACCGCGGACACTTCCCCAACGACGCCGCCGTGGTCAAGCTGCTCTGGCTGGCGATCTGCAACATCGAGGACAAACGCGCCCGCGACCGCGCCAAAGAGAAAGGCCTACCCGCCGGCAGGCGCAAAGCATCCGGCAGGCTCGTCGAAGGCCAGATCGTCACCAACTGGAAAGCCGCCCTCGGCCAACTCGCCATCGCCTACCCCGACCGCATCAACCCCTACCTGTAACCACCAATCGGAAACCGCCTTACACAAACAACTTGACAAGCTCGTGGCCCCGGTGCTGCCGGGCACCCGTGACCCGTGCGACCACCGGCCACGCCCGGGGCGGCAAGCCATAGACCCGCAGCTCCCACGGCCTCACCGAGTGACGCAACACGAGCACCCGCTCCACAGTCGGCAGCCTCACCGGACGCCCCGCCGCGGACCGGCACCACCGGACTGCTGACGACGATCACGACGCTCCGCGAGATCTGTAACCGGAGCCATCGCCGCCAGCTCAGCAAGCACCTGACGGGCCTCATCGAAGACGTCCTCCACCGCCGAGACGTCCTCCAGGGAGAGCTGCGCGCCGAAGATCAGCCGCTCCAGATCGGGTAGCCACATCACGACGGCACCCTGATCGGTAACCGTGTGCGGAATCCTGGGTCGAGTCATGACACGCTCCGTTCGTCATTGAGTTGTTCGCATTCGTCTGTGGACTGACCCGAACGATCAAGCAGGGGCACGGCTGTTGAGCGACCGCGGGAACCCTGATCCTGAGGTGCTGTCGGATCGGCAGCAACGGGGAAGGTGTCCCGGGAGGTCGAACCGGCCACCCGGTCACCCGATCCGCCGTTGTCGCCCTGCCCGAGCACCCCGGCGGCACTGTCGGCCTGTTGGTCGTCGGGCGTGCCGCTGGTGTCGGCCCGGTCTTCCGGGAACGTCTCTTCGTCCTCCGGACTCGGCGGGGGGTCCAGCTCGTCCGCCGGCCCGGTGATCACGGTCTCGGCAACCGGCCGTTCGGCGCTCTCTCTGGTACTGATCTGGTGGGGTGCATCAGGGTGCACCCTTTCGGTACGTCCTGGTGCACCCTTTCCGGGTGGATTGGGTGCATCGGGGTGCACCCTTTCTTCGTCGGAATCGAGCCATCGCGCTGTGCTTAGGAGGGGAAGCCTCGCTTGCCTCAACGCGTCATTGATCCGGCGGAACTGACGAGCACCGAAGCGTGGAGTCTGCTCGGTCGGAGTCGTCGCCGACGGCAACGGCAGGACCACGTACACCGACGCGTGACCTCGGTAGCCGCCCCCGGTCTTGACGATCGCGCCCTTCTCTTCCAAAGCTCTGAGCGCATACTGAACCGCCCGCCGCTTCGCCCGCGCCTCAGTCATCAGCACGTCGAGGCCGGGCCTCGCATTGCACCCGTCCTTGTCGGCATACGACAGCAGGACGTGCCAGACCCGGAACTCCAGATCGGTCACGTCGGCGCCGAGGTGGTGCTCGCCCTGGGCCGCGTTCCGGTAGGTCAATATCTTGTTGCGGACCTTGCCGCCCATGACCGGGTTTCCCATCACGCCACCAGCTCGACGCCGAGGAACGCGGCCCGCCACCGGCGGAGCGTGACAGGATCCGCGGACTTGAGGGTCCACTGCAGGCCGGCGGGGAGGACGTCGGCCATGTGAGCGACGTCGGGGACGAGGGTCCCGGCCGGGATGGTGACCTCGACCTCGGCGCCGGCCGGCGCGCTGGTCAGCGGGTGCCACCAGGCCCGCCCGTTCGTCGCGGTCACGATCACGATGCACGTGACGGAGGTTGCGGGTATGCTGAGGGTGTCGGTCGAGACACTTTGAGCTGCCCGGGTCCCCCAACCTGGGCGGCTTTCTCGTTGAGTGCTCACTCGGCGCCGCCACCGACCATGCGGACGATCCGGGCATGCACGTCGTCGGGCAGGTTCCCCCGGAGCGCGGCAAGCGCGCCCGGGACACCAAGCGGCGACGTCTTGACCAGCTCGGCGATCATCGCCGCGTTGAGCACCTGCTCGGGCTGCCCGTCAACGATGGCAACGTCCCAGTCGGGCCGGTCGGATTCAGGCTTGCCAGGGACGAACACAGAGCGGATCACGCCGCGTCACCGCCGAACGCGTCGAGCTCGGACTCAACCGCGGCGATGTCTCGTTCGGCCTCACGCTTGCGGCGGCGAGCCTGGGCAGACTTCAACGCCAGACGCTTGTAGTGCGCCTGGCGCAGGTGTTCGGCGCGGACGGGGTCACCGTCGGCTTGGTCGAGGAACTTCTGATCGAGGGCAGCTCGGGCCGGGGCGGTACGGGCGGCGCGATCCTCGGTGTTGGCCCAACTCTCGTGGGCGGCGATCTGTGCGCGTAGAACGCGCTCGGATGCGGTGATGGACACGGGTGCTCCAGATGGAACACGAACGCGGGCGGACCCCACCCCTTGTCGGAAGGGGTGGGCCCGCGGCTCCAGTCGAAGGTTCGCCGCGCTGTCAGTAGATCGTTATCCCGGTGCCGAGCACTGCTCGGGGCGTGTGTCCGCTACGCCTGCGGGGGAGCGTCTTGGCTGTTACCTCTCAGCTCCCGGTGATCGTCGAGTCGATTCGCGCCATCCGTGTCGCGCCATTGCTGGCGTGAAACCCGTATTCTGTTTGCGCTCCAGAATAGCACAGGGTTTCGATACGTCACAGCTTGTCCCCGATCCCCATGCGCCGGTGAGCGTCGCGGGCTCGTTCGTCAGCGGCTGACGCGGCGTAGCGTCCGACCATCTCGCGGGTCTGCCAGCCGGCCAGGCGCATGAGGTCATTCTCCTGACCGCCCTCGGCGAGCCACATGTGCGCGAACGTGTGGCGGAACCGGTGCGGGTGGACATGCGGGACCCCGGCATCATCGGCACGACGGTCGAGCATCTGCGCGATACCGCCCTGCAACATCGGGCCCTTCTTCCCCAGCCACAACGCGTCCGATCCGGCAGCCTTCGGATGACTCCGGCGGGCACGGATGTAGCGGCGCAGCGCGTCGGCCGTCTTCGCTCCGAACGGGCATGCCCTGGGCCGGCGACCCTTCCCCATCACGTTCGCCACCTGCTGTTCGAAGTCCAGGTCCGGAAGGGTGAGGCCTGCCATCTCGCCGGCCCGCATGCCGGTATCGGTGAAGAGGCGGATGATGGCCAGGTCGCGGCGGTTCTCGAACGTGTTCCCCTTGCACGAGGCGAGCAACTTCTCCAGGTCGGCCACCGTCATTACGTCCACGGGCTTGACGGGCACCTTCGGTGCCTTCATCCGCTTCATTGGGGTCTCGGGGATCTCGCCGTCGTCCTCGAGCCACCGGAACAGTTGCTGGACCGACCGGTAGTTCTTCGTCACGGTCGCCGGCGCGGTCCGGGTGAGCAGGTCGGCGAGCCACGCCTCGAGGTGGTCGCGGCGGATCGCCTGGGCGCGGGTCGGCATCCCCTGGGCGGTGAGGTAGTCGAGCAGGTCGGAGCCGCACTTCACGTACGAGGAGATGGTGCGCGGGGACCGGTTCAGCGCCTTGAGGTGGATCTCCCAATCGGGGAGCAGCACGGCGAGTTCGTCGGGGTCGACGGACACCGTGGGAGCAGTCTTCGGAACCGCTTGACGGATTGCCATGCAAGCAGTGTACTCTTCTTTATAAGCGCTGTGCAGGACAGCAACGGGATGTTTCCCCTAGTGGTGCGCCAGGTGGGGCTTGAACCCACGACCGACGGATTATGAGTCCGCTGCTCTGACCGGCTGAGCTACTGGCACGTCCCGACGATTCTAGGAGGTCCGCGCCGTGCCGCCGGCGGCATCCAGCGCATCGGCCAGCGCAGCCAACCAGGCGGCCATCCCGTCGGTGCCGGCCACGATGACGTCGGCACGCTCGGCCAGCGGGCTGTCCTCGCCGGGCATCCGTGGGAAGACCAGCAGCGTCGTACGCCCCTGGTCCCGCAGCGCGGCCACGGCGTCGTACGCGGCGATGTCGCCGAGGTCGTCCCCGGCGTATACGAACGTCGCCGGATCGAGCCGCGCCACCAGGGATCGGACGGCGTCGCCCTTGTCGAAGCCCCCGGCCCGGATCTCCAGCACGTTCTTGCCCGGCTCGACCCGCAGCGAATGCTCCGCCGCCACCGCCCGCACCGGTCCGGTGAGGTCGGTGAGCGCCCCCGCGGGATCGATCAACCGGCGGGTGTGCACGGCCACCGCCCGGCCCTTGTCCTCGATCCAGGCATCGGGATGACCCGCGGCCGCCACCAGCGCCGGCAGGGCCGCCCGCACCGCGATGATCGCCTCGGGCACTGGCGGCGCGACCACCTCGCCGGTCGCCGCCTCCCACACCTCGACGCCGTACTGGCCCATCACGACCAGGTGCTCCAGGCCGGCGCCATCGGCCAGTCCGCCCAGTTCGACGGCCTGTGCGGCCGGTCGGCCGGTGATCACCGCCACCTGCAGCAGATGCGGCGCGATCCGGCGCAGCGCCGCGATCGAGGCCGGATGGGCGTACGCCCGTTCGGGGTCGGGAACGATCGGCGACAGGGTGCCGTCGAAGTCGAGCGCGAGAACCGTACGGTCCGGCGCGGCGAGCACGGCCTCGATCTTGTCCATGCCTCCACTCTCGCACGGGATGGATCGCGGCTGCACAAGCTAGATTGGACGGCACAGACGGGAGGGATGATCGCGCATGTCCGAGGCAGCACCCCAGCTCCAACCGGCCGATTTCGTCGTCGTGGCGAACCGGCTCCCAGTGGACCGCACGACCGACACCGGGGGCGCGGTCGCGTGGCGTACGTCGCCCGGCGGCCTGGTCACCGCGCTCGAACCCGTCATGCAGGAACGTCACGGCGCGTGGGTCGGCTGGCCCGGCGCGCCGGACGAGGCGCTCGACCCGTTCGACTACGACGGCTACCACCTCGTGCCGGTGCCGCTCAGCGGCCAGGAGATCGAGGACTACTACGAAGGGTTCTCCAACGGAACGCTGTGGCCGCTCTACCACGACGTGGTGGCCAAGCCGGAGTACCACCGGGAATGGTGGGACGCCTACCACGCCGTCAACGAACGGTTCGCCGAGGCGACGATGCGGGTGGCCGGTCCCGGGGCCACCGTCTGGGTGCAGGACTACCAGCTCCAACTGGTGCCGCAGATGCTCCGCCGGCGCCGCCCGGACCTGCGGATCGGGTTCTTCCTGCACATCCCGTTCCCCCCGATCGAGCTGTTCCAGCAGCTTCCCTGGCGCCGGCAGATCATCGAGGGGCTGCTGGGGGCCGACATCATCGGCTTCCAGACCCCCGGCGGGGCGCAGAACTTCACCCGGATCACCCGCCAACGGCTCAAACTGGAGACCCACCGGGAGATGATCACCCTGCCCTCGGGGCGGTCGGCGCGGGCGAAGGCCTACCCGATCTCGATCGACGCGAAGGGCTTCGAGACACTGGCGCAGTCCCGGCCGGTGCAGGACCGGGCCCGCGAACTGCGCCACGAACTGGGTGACCCGGAGGTGCTCTTCCTCGGCGTGGACCGGCTGGACTACACCAAGGGCATCTACCACCGGCTCCGGGCGTACGGCGAGCTGGTCGCCGAGCGGGTCATCGACCCGAGGAAGGCGGCCTTCCTGCAGGTGGCCACTCCGTCGCGGGAGCGGGTCGAGGAATACAAGCGGCTGCGCGATGACGTGAACATGCTGGTCGGCCGGATCAACGGCGACCTGGGTGACCTGCGCCGCCCGGCGATCACCTACCTGCACGCTTCGTTCCCGCGCGCCGAGCTGGCGGCGATGTACACGGCCGCGGACGTGTGCGTGGTGACCCCGCTGCGGGACGGGATGAACCTGGTCTGCAAGGAGTACGTGGCCTGCCGCAGCGGTACCGACGGGGCGCTGGTGCTCAGCGAGTTCGCCGGGGCGGCCGGGGAGCTGCGACAGGCGTACATGATCAACCCGTACGACATCAACAGCATGAAACACGGGATGACCCTGGCGATGAACGACACCGTCCAGAACAAGCGCCGGCGGATGCGGGCCCTCCGCCGCCAGGTGTTCACCCACGACATCGAGGCCTGGGCGACCTCGTTCCTCGACGATCTGGCCGCGGTGCCCGCGACGACGGCCGGCGTGCCGAGACCGGGAGTCGGCGCGCCCGCGTCACGGACAGGTGCACAGGCATGAGGTGGCGACGGGCACCCCTCCCCGCCGACGTACGCCGCGCGGCGGGGGACGCGCTGGCCGAGGACACCTCCGGGGCGGTCGGTCCGGACAGGACCCGGTTGCTGGCCTGGGGCCGATCCAGCGAGCAGTACGCCCTCGGCTTCCCCGGGCACCTGGTCTATGACGATGGGACCGGCTGGCAGGTGCTGGCCTGGCACCGGATCGTCCGCGGCGGCTGGGACAAGGACAGCCGCCGGCTGACCTGGATCGACTACGACGGTCACCGCGGTGAGCTGCCCCTCGAAGAGCCTGGCAGTCTGCCGGAGCTGTTCAGGGAGCGGGTCGAGGCCAGCATCATGGTCCGCCGCCAGGTGTCCGTGCCGGGCACCAAGAACGGCGTCGTGGTGGTTGGACGCCGGGTCCTGGGAGCCGAGCCCGCCGTGCTGGAGTGGCACGCCTCACTGAACAAGGGCACCCGCTGGTCCGATCCGGGCGCCCGGGAGGCAGCGGAAGCAGCACTGGCCGAGCTGAAGTCGGACTACGACCCGTAACAGCTGACCGGACGGACGGCCCGCGATTTGGTGGGCCGACGATCCGATGCTAGTGTTTCTTCTCGGCGCCGGCGCGGCTGGCAGCTGATCCTCCGTAGCTCAATTGGCAGAGCATTCGACTGTTAATCGAAGGGTTACTGGTTCGAGTCCAGTCGGGGGAGCCACCGAAAATACGCTCCGACAAGGGTGAACGCCCAGTCGGGGCGTTTTTCATCGATGCGCCAGGCACACCTCCCGCAGCCGCTCCAGGGCGGCCGTCTCCACCGCCCGGACCGTCTTGACCGGGATCCCCAGCGCCGCCGCGGTGGCGGTCTGCGTGCCGGGGTCGCGTCCGGCCAGCCCGTAGCGATGCGTGAGCACCGCCCGCTCCTGCCGGGTCAGCTCCCGCCAGCCCGCCGCCAGCTCCGCCACCCCGGGCGCGTCGTCCGACTCGCCGACATCGTCGCGCCACCAGGTCGATTCCAGCTCCTCCACGCCATGGATCGAGGCGGTGGTCAGCACCTGCTCCCCCGCCGCGGCCGCCTCCCGGAGCCGCCGGGCCGGGATCCGGATACCGCCGCGGTCCAGTCGGCGGGCCTCGGCGATCCGGCCGCGGACGTACGGCACCGCCCAGGTGGAAAATCGGGTCCCCCGGGCCCAGTCGAAGCCGGCCAGGGCCTCCGCCAGCCCGAGGCACCCCTCCTGGACCAGATCGTCGCGGTCCCGAGCGGCGGCGCCGGCATCCCGGCGTACGACATGGATGACCAGACCCACATTGGCGGCCAGGAAACGCTCCCGGGCGCGGTCACCCAGCGCGGCGACCGCCCGCAGCTCGTCCCGGGTGCCGAGCGGGCAGGGCGTCCGCGTGTCGAGCAGGTGACGGGCGATCACCCCGGCCTCGATGGCCCGGGCCAGGTCGCGTTCCTCCTGCGGGGTGAGTCGGGCGGTACGGTGAGAGGATGCGGCGGTGCCGGCGTGGTTCATGTCCCCACCCTCGGGGCCGCTGCGGCGTGTCGCACCCGCCCGACCTCCCGCTGTGGACGGTTGCCCTCCGGCCGGGCCGGCCTGTGGACGATCGGGTCCGGCGGGCGATCGGGCCGCCGGTCCCGGTCAGTCCGGTACGGCCACGGACCGGGCCTGCAGGTCCTTGCGCGCGGTCTCCCAGGCGAGCAGGTCGGTGAACATCCCGCGGTGCTCCTCGGCATGCTCGATCGGGTTCGTCCGCTGCATCCGGCCCTTCAGGGTGGCGATCGCCTCGTTGACCCGCTGCAGCTGCAGCCGGGCGGCGTACGCATCGGCGTAGCGGGGATCCGGGTCGCGCAGCAGCGGCTCCACCGACAGGGCGATCAGCAACTGTTCGGCGTTGGCGTCGTCACAGCCCTCCCGGAGCAGCTGCATCCAGGTCGTCGAGTCGAAGCCCTCGGGCACCGCCCCGCTCGGCTCCCCGTACATCGCGAACACCAGCCGAGCAGTCTGCGCGATCCGGCGATAGGCCGGGTGGACGAAGTCGTCCGACTCCAACCCGCCCCAGTCGGCGCTGAACATCCACGGCACCTGGACGAGCAGTTGCGCCGCGCCCCGCTCGATCACCAGCCCCGGATCCCGCGGGTCGGGCAACGGCAGCAGCGGGGACACCCCGGCGGACAGCCCCTCGTCGGGGGCCGGGGCGGCAGGCTCGGGCGCGACGGCAGACTCGGCGACTGCGGAGCCGCGGGCCCCGCCGCGCGGCCCTTGACCGCGCCCGTCCCGCTCCCCCCGCCCGCCGCGCTCGGCCCGGGCCACCTCGCGCCGGACCTCCTCCAGGTCCATCCCCAGCAGGCCGGCCAGCTCATGGACGTACGCCGCCACCAGGGAACGGTCCCGGATCGAGGCGACCAGCGGGGCCGCGGCCCGCAGCGCCGTCACCCGCCCGTCGGCACGGTCGAGGTCGTACTCGGCGATGACGTTGTCCATCACGAAGCGGTACAGCGGGACGCGCCGGCCGACCAGCTCGCGGACCGCCGCCTCGCCCTCCTTGATCCGCAGGTCGCAGGGATCCCAGCCGTGCGGCTCCACGGCGACGTAGGTCTGGGTGATGAAGTTCCGGTCGCCCCTGAAGACCTTCAGCGCGGCGGCCTGGCCGGCGGCGTCCCCGTCGAAGGTGAAGACCACCTCGCCCTGGGTGGCCGACGTCTGGCCGATCAGCCGCTGCAGGATCCGGGCATGGTCGTCGCCGAACGCGGTCCCGCAGGAGGCGACGGCGGTGTCCACCCCGGACAGGTGGGCGGCCATCACGTCGGTGTAGCCCTCCACCACCACCGCCTGCGACTTCTTCGCGATCGGTTGGCGGGCGAGGTCCAGCCCGTAGAGCACGTGCGACTTCTTGTAGACCGTGGTCTCCGGGGTGTTGATGTACTTGGCCGGCAGCCGGTCGTCGTCGAACAGCCGGCGCCCGCCGAAGCCGAGCACCACCCCACCGGCGTCCCGGATCGGCCAGATCAGCCGGCCCTGGAAGAAGTCCCAGCCGCCGTTCTCCCGGATCAGCCCGGCCCGGACGAGCTCCTCGTCGCGGAACCCGCGCTGGCGCAGGTAGCCGTGCAGGTCGCGCCCGCCGCGCGGGGCGAAGCCGATGCCGAAGTGCTCGGCCGCCTGCCGGTCGAAGCCGCGCCCGTCGAGGAAGCGCCGACCGACCAGCGCGTCGGCGGTGGTCAGCCGCTCGGCGAAGAACTCCGCGGCCAGCCGGTTCGCCTCGGTGAGGCGTCGGCGGTTGCCCGCATCGGAGGTCCGTCCCCCGTCGTCGACGTAGCGCAGCTGGACGCCGAACTGGTCGGCCAGCCGCTCGACCGCCTCGACGAAGGACAGGTTCTCCTTCTTCTGCAGGAAGGTGATGGCGTCGCCGCCCTCGCCGCAGCCGAAGCAGTAGTAGAGCCCCCGGGCGGGGGTGACCTGGAAGCTGGGCGTCTTCTCGTCGTGGAACGGACACAGCCCCTTGAGCGACCCCGCGCCCGCCCGGCGCAGCGTCACGTACGGACTCACCACGTCGTCGATCCGGGCGCGTTCCCGCACCAGGGCGATATCCTCCTCATTGATCCGGCCTGCCACAAGGTGTCAGTGTACGTGGCCGGCCGCCGGCACCGGTTCTCAAGCAGGGCACAGGGAACGATCAGCTTCCTTGAATCAGCGACGAACATGGTGGTCACCAGCAACGTTCTGCGATCTTGGAGGAGAGCAATGTCGGAGCGTCCCGGTTCCCCGTCGTTCGAACCACCGGCCGGTTCGTCGCCGTCGTCCGGTCAGCCCGGTCAGACCCCGGGTGACCAGCCCGCACAGGCGTCCCAGGGCCGGCCACAGGATCCGTACGGGCAGTCACAGCAGCCGCACGCCCAGCCACCACAGGCACCGTACGCCCAGCCGTGGCAGCCCGCCCCGCAGTGGCAGCCCGCGCCTGGCCAGGATCCCGGACAGGTGCAGACCCGCCGGAAGCCCCGCAGTGGTTCGGGCCGGCTCGTCGCCCTGGTCCTCGTCGGCGCACTGCTCGGCGGCGGCGTCGGCTCGGCGGCCACCCTGGCCGTCACCGGCACCGGCAGCCAGATCGTCCAGAGCGGCACCACCACCCCGGTGGTGCAGGGCAACGGCACCGCCGTCGACTGGGCGACCGTCGCGAAGGCGGTGGAACCGGCAGTAGTGTCCATCACCGTGACCAGCGGGTCCAGCAGTTCGGAGGGGTCGGGCGTCATCCTCGACACCCAGGGCCACATCGCCACCAACAACCACGTGGTGAGCGGCGGCCAGAACGGCCAGATCCAGGTGACCCTGAACAACAACACGATCTACGACGCCACCATCGTCGGCACCGATGCCGGCACCGACCTGGCGGTGATCAAATTGACCGCTCCGCCGAGCGATCTGACCCCGATCGCCTTCGGTGACGTGTCGACGGTGGCGGTCGGCGACCCGGTGATGGCGATCGGCAACCCGCTCGGACTCTCCGGCAGCGTCACCACCGGTATCGTGTCCGCCCTGCACCGGCCGGTCCGGTCCTCCACCAGCGACCAGCAGCAGTCGCCGTTCGCCCAGGGCCAGAACCAGACCGCCGACACCACCGTCGTCACGGACGCGATCCAGACCTCGGCCGCGATCAACCCGGGCAACTCCGGCGGCGCCCTGGTCAACGCCTCCGGACAGCTGATCGGCCTGACCTCCTCGATCGCGACGCTGGGCAGCAGTTCGTCCAGCAGCCAGTCCGGCAACATCGGCATCGGGTTCGCGATCCGCGCCGACCAGGTGCAGTCGGTCACCCAGGAGCTGATCAGCAAGGGCAGCGCCACCACGCCGCTGCTCGGCGTCACCACTGCGGACGGCATCGGCACGGTGAACGGCCAGCAGGTCGTCGGCGCCGAGGTCAAGTCTGTCTCCTCGGGCTCGCCGGCCGAAAAGGGCGGCATCAAGCAGGGCGACGTGATCACCGCGATGGACGGAGTGCCGATCACCGGGTCGGTCAGCCTGGCGGCACGGATCCGCAGCCAGAAGGTCGGCGACACCGTCACCCTCGACGTCAGTCGCAACGGGAGCACCCAGCAGGTCAAGGCCACGCTCGTCGGCAAGTGACCGCCCCGCCGCGGTGGGCGAGCCCGGCCCACCGCGGTGAGTAGGGTGACAGCGTGACTGTCGATCTCGGCTGGGGACTGGCCATCGCGCTGGTGGTCCTGGTCCTCCTGTCGGTGCTGCTGTCCCGCCTCGGCGAACTCGGCCTGGGACGTCAGCAGGTGGTCGCCTCGGTGCGTGCGGTCCTCCAGCTGGGGATCGTCTCGTTCATCATCGTCGGCGCGGTCCGCTTCGTCTGGTCGGCCCTGCTGTTCGTGCTGCTGATGTTCTGCATCGCCACCTGGACCGCGGCGACCCGGGCCGGCGTCCGCAACGCGATCCCCTGGGTGGCGCTGGCCATCGCCGGTGGCGTGGTGCCGGTGTCGGCGGTGATCTTCCTGTCCGGGGCATCCCCGTGGAACGGGGCCGCGATCATCCCGATCGTGAGCATCATCGTCGGCAACGCGATGAACTCCCACACCCTGGTGACCCGGCGCGCCTTCCCCGCCCTGCGCGAGCAGCGCGGGCAGTACGAGGCCGCGCTCGCGCTGGGCTTCGAGCGGCCCTGGGCGATCCGGCAGATCATCCACCCCGGGACGGCGGAGGCGCTGATGCCGAACATCGACACCACCCGTACGGTCGGGCTGGTCACCCTGCCGGGGGCGTTCATCGGCGTCCTGCTCGGTGGCGGCTCCCCGATCCAGGCCGGTGCCTCCCAGGTGCTGGTGCTGATCGGGATCATGGCCGCCAACGCCGGCGTGGCGGTGCTGGTCGAGCGGCTCGCCAGCGCCGGCCGACTGCTGCCACCCGACCTCCGGGCGATCCTGCGCCCCTGACGCACGAGGAGGGCGACCCCACCGCAGCAGGACCGCCCTCCGGGTGCCGCGGAACGGATCCGCGGTGCAGCACTCAGATCTTGATGCAGACGTTCGAGATCTCGGTGTAGAACTCCAGCCCGTGCACGCCGCCCTCACGGCCGATGCCGGAGTGCTTCATGCCGCCGAAGGAGGTGCGCAGGTCGCGGAGGAACCAGGAGTTCACCCAGACGATGCCGGCCTCGAGCTGCGGGGCCACCCGCAGGGCGCGGGACATGTCACGGGTGAAGAAGGTCGCGGACAGACCGTACTTGGTGTCGTTGGCCAGCTTGATCACCTCGTCCTCGTCGGAGAACGGGATCAGCGCCACGGCCGGGCCGAAGATCTCCTCGGTCGCCACCCGCGAGTGATGCGCCAGGCCGGTCCAGATCGTCGGCTGCACCCAGGAGCCGCCGTCCCGCTCGTCGCCGAAGGTCGGGGCGCCGCCACCGGTGACGACGGTGGCGCCCTCCTCCTCGGCGAGCTTGTAGTACGACAGCACCTTGTCGCGGTGCTCGTCGGAGACGACCGGGCCGAAGTTCATCGCCTCGTCGTCCGGGTAGCCGTACGTCAGCTCGTTCTCGGCGTAGTCCTTCAACCGGTCGCGGACCTCGTCGAAGATCGACTCGTGGACGTACACCCGCTCGGTGCCGAGGCAGACCTGACCGGTGTTGAGGAAGCAGGACCGGCCGAGCTCCTTGATCGCCAGATCCAGGTCGGCGTCCGGGAAGACGATGCCGGCGTTCTTGCCGCCCATCTCCATCGAGGTGGCCTTCAGGGTGTCAGCGGTCGCCTTGATGATGATCGAGCCGGTCACGGTCTCACCGGTGAAGGTGATCCCGTCGACGTCGGGGTGCGAGGTGATCCTCGCGCCGGTCGCGCCGAAGCCGTTGACCACGTTGTAGACGCCGGCCGGAACGCCGACCTCGTTCATCACCTCGCCGAGCAGCGAGGCGGTGGACGGGGTGACCTCGGAGGGCTTCACCACGACCGTGTTGCCCATCGCCAGCGCCGGTCCGGCCTTCCAGGTCATCAGCAGCAGCGGAAGGTTCCACGGCGAGATGATGCCGATCACGCCGCGAGGGCGGCGGACACCGAAGTTCCACGCCCCGTTGCCGTCCGGGGTGTCCATCCGGAAGGCCTCGGTGGCGTGCTCCTTGAGCGTGTGGGCGAAGGCCTTGAAGTTGGCCGCGCCGCGCGGGATGTCCACGTGGGAGGCGACCGAGTACGGCTTGCCGGTGTCGAGGACCTCGAGCTCGAGGAAGTCGTCGAACCGCTTGGTGATGCCGTTGGCGATGTCGAGGACGAGTTCGATCCGCTGGTCGGTGGTGAGCTGTCCCCACGGGCCGCACAGTGCGGCGCGGGCGGCGGCCACCGCCGCGTCGACCTCGGCCTGTCCGGCCGTGTGGACATGCGCGGTGACCTCGCCGGTCACCGGGTAGAGGACGTCGAAGGTGTCGCCGGTCTCGACGTACTGGCCGTTGATGAAGTTGGCGACGGTGCGCGGCGTGATGACCTTGTGCATGGGTGCCTGTTCCTGTCTGTACTGATCGGGGCTGATCGGGCCGGGGTGATCGGGGCGGAGTCAGCCCTGCGCGGCCGCCCGGCGGGCCTGGCGTTCGGCGATGGTCTCGTCACCGGCGGCGAAGTGGGTCTTCGGGACCTCGCGGAGGACGACGCGGATGCTCTCCTTCGGGGCCCCGACCGCCGTCATCACCGCCTCGGTGAGTTCGGTGATCAGCGCCCGGAGCTGTTCGGGTGTACGACCCTCGACGAGGGTGCATTCGACGAGCGGCATCACGCCTCACCCCCGTGGAAGTGGACCGAACCGAGGTTGGTGAAATGGAACGCGATGGAGCCCGCGGCGGTCGCGAAGTAGGCGTCGGTGATGCCGCCGGTCAGCACGATCCAGCCCGGCTCGATCGCCAGGCCGCGCTTGGCGAGGTCATTGGCGGCCAACGCCAGCGCCTCACCGGGGTGGCCCTGTACCGCGGCGCCGGTGGCGGAGTCGACGATCTCGCCGTCCACCTCGACCAGCACCGCCTCGGTGGACAGGTCGATGTCCTCGGGCCGGACCGCGATCGGACCGGTGGAGAACCGGCCGGAGGAGGCGTTGTCGGCGATGACGTCGCCGGCGGTGAAGCGGAAGTTCTTGTACCGGGAGTCGATCACCTCGCCGCCGCCCTGCACCTGGCCGACCGCGGCCATTGCCTGGGCAGCGGTGACACCGGGTCCCTCGAGCCGGTCCTCCATCACGAAGACCAGCTCGGGCTCGATCCGCGGATGGATCAGCCGGTCCAGCGGCACCGGGTCGCCGGCGGGCAGGATCATCGCGTCGGTCAGCCAGGCGACGAACGGCGTGTCGACACCCATCCGCTGCTGCTTGGCGCGGGAGGTCAATCCCAGCTTCACCCCGATGAGCTTCTCACCGCGGGCGAGCCGTTTGGCCAGGTTCGCGTCCTGGATGCCGTACGCTCCGGCGATGTCGCTCGCCAGTTCGGGCCACTCGTCGCTGATCGGCTCGCGGTCGCGGATCTCGTCCTCGCAGGCGAGCAGCTCCGCGGCGACGCTCTCGTAGTCCCAGGCCATCGGTCAGTTCTCCTTCGAGGTGTTGGCGATCAGAGCGGTCACCGAGCCGAGCCCGCCGAAAGTGGCGGTCACCCGGTCGCCCGGGCCGACCGGGACCATCTTCGTCACCGAGCCGGGCAGCACGACCTTGCCCGCCTCGAGGGTGGTGCCCAGCGGGCCGACGGTGTTGGCGAGCCAGACCAGCGCGTTGATCGGTGAGCCGAGGACGGCACCGCCGGCGCCGGTGCCGACCACCACACCGTTCTTGTGCATCGTGCAGCCGACCAGCCGCAGGTCGAGGTCACCGGGGTAGCTGGGGGTGGAGCCGAGCACGACGCCCCCGCCGGAGGCGTTGTCGGCGACGGTGTCACCGATCCGGATGTCCCAGTCGCGGACCCGGGAGTCGACCACTTCCAGCGCCGGCAGGACGAAATCGACCGCCCGCAGGGCGTCCACCAGGGTGACGCCGGGGCCACGGAGGTCCTCCTTGAGGACGAAGGCGATCTCCGGCTCGACCCGGGGCAGGATGTGCCCGCTCAGGTCCATCGGCATGTTCTCCAGGTAGAACTGGTCGGTGAAGATGTGGCCGAAGTCCGGCTGCGCGACACCGAGCTGCTTCTGCATCGCCGGGGAGGTCAGCCCCACCTTGTAGCCACCGATGCTGCGGCCCTCGGCCAGCCAGCTGCGTACGGTCAGCATCTGGATCTCGTAGGCGTCCTCGATGGTGAGGTCGGGGTAGGTCTCGCGCAACGGCGGGATCGACACCCCACTGCGGTTGGCCTCGAGCAGCGCCTCCGCGGCACTGGTCCGGCTGATCGAATCCACGTTCGTCTCCTTCCGTCGGTTGTCGATGATGCAGGTGCGGGGGCGGATCAGCGTCCGAGGGAGCGGCTGATCCGCTGAGCTGCGGTGTGCAGCAGCCTGGCCAGCGCCGGCACCTGGGGCGCCAGCCGCTCGGTCGGTCCGAGCAGGGACAGCGCGGCGTACGCGTGCTGTTGCAGGTCCAGCAGCGGCACCGCGACCGTCGAGATGCCCTCGTACGACTCGTTGTCGGCGTGGGCGTAGCCGAGTCGGCGCACCTCCTCGAGGGTCGACTCCCACTCGCTGAGGCTGCGGATGGTGTGGCTCACCCGGGGCGGGAACCCGGCCTCGCTGCGGGCCCGGGCGGCGTCCGGGTTGTAGGCGGCCATCACCTTCCCGGAGCTGGTGACATGGCTGGGCAGCCGACGCCCCGAGCTGGCCAGCACCTTGGCGCCGGCGCCGGTCTCGAGCCGCTCGATGAAAACGACGTCGGCGCCGTCGGGCACGGACAGGTTCACCACGTAGCTGGTCTGCCGGTTCAGCTCCAGCATGGTCGGCATCGCGACCTGTCGCAGGTCGAACCGTGCCTGGGCCAGGTGCCCGAGTTCGAACAGGTGGATGCCGAGTCGGTAGCGTCCGGTGCGTGGGTTGCGCTCGACGATCCGCCGCGATGCCATCGTGCTGAGCAGGCGGTGGGCGGTGCTCTTGGCGATGTCGAGACGACGGGCGATGTCGGAGACACCGAGTTCCCCGTCCACGGAGAAGCACTCGAGGACGTCGAGGGCGGTGCCGACGGACTTGAGTTCGCCCTGACGGGCCTCCTCGCGATCGCCCCGGGACCGGGCCAGCGTCGTCACCGGCCAGGTCCTGCTCTCGGCAGGTTGGTTCGGTGCCACGGTCGTCATCGGTCGAGAACGGCGGCGGCACCCGCCTCGGCGATCAGCCGGTCCTCCTCGGAGGAACCACCGGAGCAGCCCACGGCACCGACGAGCTCACCGTCGAGCACGATCGGGATGCCGCCGCCGAAGATCACCAGGCCCGGGCGGAGCGGGATGCCCCGGCCGACCGACTCGTCGTCGCCGGCGAACAGCTCCGACCACCCGTGGGTGGGCAGTCCCTTGAAGGAGACGACCGAGATGGCCTTGTCCTGCGCGATGGAGGCCGACATCAGGGCGGCCCCGTCCATCCGGTCGAAGCTCACCAGGTTGCCCCCCAGGTCGGCCACGGCGATGTTGACGGCGACCCCGAGCTCGGTGGCCTTCGCGAACGCACCGGCGATCGCGGCGCGGGCCCCAGCGAGTGAGATGACGGTCTGCGGACGGGTGAGGGACATGGCGGGGACTCCTTAGGGGCGTACGGGACTGTCGGGCGTACGGAACCGGGGGTTCCCACGCCGGTGCCCGGGTGGCCGTGTGGCCCCCGGGCACCGGCGTGGGTGTGCCGACTAGGTGAGGACGGTGGTGAAGCGCTCGTTGAGTTCGCGGGCGTGGTAGAAGATCCCCTTGCCCAGGGCGTCCGGGGTCCAGGTGACCATCGGGCGGTCCGGGTAGGAGAGGTAGCCGCCGGCGAACACCTCGTTGCGGTTGCCGGAGGGGTCGAAGAAGTACACGGTCTTGCCGCGGGTGATGCCGTGCCGGGTCGGGCCGATGTCGATCGGGACGTCGTCCATCGAGAAGAGGTCGGCGGCGCGGGTGATCTCCCAGCCCTCCTCCAGGCGGAACGCGAAGTGGTGCAGCTTCGACTGCGGGCCCTCGAGGACGGCGAGCTGGTGGATCTGGGTGTTCGCCGTCATCCAGATGGCGATGGTGTGCTGGTCGGCCGGATCCAGCGTGGTGGCGACCTTCTCGGCGGTCCAGTAGCCGAAGACGTCGTGGAGGAAGCGCTCCATCTGGCCGACGTCCTCGGCGGTGATCAGCGCGTGGTCGAGGGCCGGGGCGCCGATGCCGCGCAGGTCGCGCGGGAAGGCCTCCGGGTTGACGTTGCCGACGTCGGACTGGCCGGAGGTGATCTCGTGGTAGACGTCGAACAGGTGGCCGGACGGGGTGTGGATCCGCAGGATCTCCCCGACCTCGAGTTCCTCGCCCTTGGAGATGCGCTCGGTGGTGACGCCGAAGGCCTGAGCCTTCCGCTCGATGTCGGCCAGGTCCTCCTCGTACCGGGCCTTGAAGCCGAACTTCACCAGGCCGACGCCGCCCTCCTCGAGGACGACCGAGTGATGGTCCCACTCGTCCCAGCCCTTGAAGTACACCTTGTTGTCGACTGCTGCGACCTCATTGAGGCCGAGAGTCTGGGTGTAGTGCTGACGGGCCTCTGCCAGGTCAGTGACCCGGACATGGGCATAGCCCATTCGCAAGATCGCCATGAGAAACTCCTTCGTTGTCGTGGCGGTACTGATTCGGATGTTAGGTGGATGAACGGGATCGGGGGTGCGACGAGAGGTAAGTCACACCGGGGTGCTGATCCTCGGCTGGTGTGCCGGGACCGCCTGGGTGGACAGCATGTGACGCATCAGCGGGTTGACCAGCCGCAGCGAGTTCTCCCGGAACTCGATGACCATGTCCTGGCTCGGCACTGCCCGGCAGGGCAGGCAGACCCCCCGGGCAGCTTCCTCGGGGGTGACGACCTCCGCCGACACCGGGCGCTCATAGCTGAAGGCGCCGTCGTGGACGTCGATCTTGCAGAAGCCGCAGCCACCACGCTTGCAGCCGATACGCATCGCGTACCCGGTGCGGTAGAAGGCGCCCATGATGGTCTCTCCGTCGCGGACCTCGACCACTTCACCGGTCGGGTGCACAGTCACCTTCGTCATGGCGCTCCTTCGCGTCGATGCCCTCGGTCCATCCTGGTGGACGGCTCCTCGTGCGATACCCAAGACTCTCCTGCAGAACTGTGGCACACACCACAAACGTTCCCGACAGTGGAACGGGGTTCGTCTACCCGGAACGCTACCCACAGCGCAGTGACGGCGACCCTAGGCAAAATCCCGGATCGCCTTGGGTAATCTGCCCGGGTCCCAGCGCAGTACCCGGGTAGCTGTCCCGAAGGCATACCTGTCGGTCATCCCGCCGATCCAAGTGATCGCCGCGCGGACCGTCTCGGGGGAGTCGGCGGGGGCGTCGGGGGCGCCCGGCAGCAACTCGGGCCGGTGGGAGTAGTGCTCGACCAGGGCCCGGAGCACGTCGACCACCGCACGCGACTGGGCGACCGACTCGGGCCGGGTGTAGATGCGCTCGTAGTTGAAGGAACGCAGGCCGGCCAGGGCGCCGGCCTCGTCGGCCCCCATGGCGACCTCGCCGTGCTCGCCGACGGTCCGGACCACCGCCCGGACGAAGGTCCGGATCTGGGCCCGCCGGTCGCGGCCGCACACGGCGACCACCTCGTCCGGGAGCTGGTCGACCGTGACGATCCCGGCCCGGGCAGCGTCCTCCAGGTCGTGCGCACAGTACGCGATCCGATCCGCCCAGGAGACGATCTCCCCCTCGATGGTGCCCGGGGCCGGCCGCGACCAGGAGTGGTTGCGGATGCCGTCGGAGGTCTGGGCGCAGAGGTTGAGACCGGTCAGCGCCACGTCGGCGCCCCACGGGCCGTGGTCGTAGCCCTCGGGCAGGTACGGGTCGAAGGCGTCCTCGGAGGCGTGCCCGCCCGGACCGTGACCGCAGTCGTGACCGAGCGCGATCGCCTCGGTCAGCGCCACGTTCGCGCCCACCCCACGGGCGATCGACGAGGCGACCTGGGTGACCTCCAGGGCATGGGTGAGCCGGGTGCGCTGGTGGTCGGTCGGATGGACGACCACCTGGGTCTTGCCGGCCAGCCGACGGAACGCGGTGGCGTGCACGATCCGGTCCCGGTCCCGTTCGAAGCAGGTCCGCTCCGGATCCGGCTCCTCCTCCCGCGGCCGGTCACCGGCACCATGGGAGAGCGCCGCACCGGGACGCAGGGTGGCCCGCTCCAGGGCCTCCCGCGCCTCCCGGTCGATCACCTCTCCGCGGCCGATCGGGGCCGCCGAGTCGGCATGCGCCCGGACCAGCCGGTCGCCGTTGTCGTGCCCGCCCATGGTGCGGGCCCACTGTCGCGCCCGCGGCAGTGGCGTGGTGGGATCGGTCAGCACGTCCTCGACGTCCATGCCCCCATCCTGCCAGCAGTCCCTGACAGCGCCCCCGGTCTCAGCCGCCGGAGACACCCAGCTCCGCGGCGGACAGGTCACGGCCGACGCCACAGGTGTCGTCCAACCAGCCCTCCGGCATGGCCACATGGTCGCGCGGGGTGCCCTGGCGTCCGCGCGGGGCACCGATGGCCGACGCCGGGAAGGAGAGGGTGGGGTCGAGCCGACCCAGCAGGTCGTCGAGCTCGGCGAAGGAGGAGACCATGGCCAGCCCGCGGCGTACGTCACCACCGACCGGAAAGCCCTTGAAGTACCAGGCGACATGCTTGCGCAGGTCGGTGAGACCGCGCCGCTCCCCCAGCAGTCCAGCGAGCAGCTCGCCGTGGCGACGGAACATCGCGGCGACCTCCCCCAGGGTGGGCAGGGTCCGGGTCACCCGGCCGGCGAAGGCATCGGCGAGATCACGGAACAACCAGGGCCGGCCGAGACAGCCGCGACCGACCTCGACCCCGGCGACGCCGGTCTGTGCCACCAGCTCGAGCGCATCGGCGGCCTCCCAGATGTCGCCGTTGCCGAGCACCGGGATGGAGACGTGCCGCACCAGGGCGGCCATCGCCTCCCGGTCGGCATCGGCCGAGTAGGCCTGGGCGACGGTACGCCCGTGCAGGCAGATCGCGGCCACTCCGGCGTCTTCGGCGATCCGCCCGGCGTCGAGATAGTACGGGTGGTCGGCGTCGATGCCGATCCGGGTCTTCATCGTCACCGGCACGCCGTAGCGGTCGGCGGCGCGGACCGTGGCCCGGAGGATCTCGCCGAGCAGGTCCCGCTTCCACGGCAGCACCCCACCGCCGCCCTTGCGGGTGACCTTGGGCACCGGGCAGCCGAAGTTGAGGTCCACGTGGTCCACCCCGTACTCCCCGCAGAGGATCTCGGTGGCCGCCGCCATGGTGGCCGGGTCGACCCCGTAGAGTTGCACCGACCGCACCTTCTCCGCGGGCGAGAAGGCCAGCATCTCCAGGGACTTGCGGTCCCGTTCCACCAGGCCGCGGGAGGTGATCATCTCGCACACGTAGAGGCCGGCGCCCTGCTCCGCGCACAACTCCCGGAACGCCGCGGTGGTCACCCCGGCCATCGGGGCGAGCACGACCGGAGCGTCCACGACCACGGCAGCGGGTCGGGACGGAGCCGACAGGCGCAGGGCGGGGACGGACAGGCTGAGCGGGGCGGTCGGGGGCACTGGGTGATTGTACGTGGCCGCTCGGCGGGCGCTCCGATCCACTGATCGCGGCGTGACAGGATGGGCACCATGAGTCCTCGCGCAGTCGTGGTCGACCCGGACGGTGTCCGCTGATGGCCACTCCCGAGTTCATCCTCCGCCAGCGGGCGAAGCTCGGCCACGAGCTGCTGTGGCTGTCGGGGTGCACGGCGGTGGTGCTGCGGGACGGCGCCGAGGGCCCCGAGACCCTGCTGGTCCAGCGCACCGACAACGGCCTGTGGACCCCGGTCGCCGGGATCATCGATCCCGGCGAGCAGCCCTACCTGGCCGCGCTGCGCGAGGTCCGCGAGGAGGCGGGGGTGGTCGCCGCGATCGAGCGGCTGGCCTGGGTGACCGTCACCGACATCATCACCTACGGGAACGGCGACCAGACGCAGTACATCGACCACACCTTCCGGTGCCGGTGGGTGTCCGGCGAGCCGCGGCCCGACCATGAGGAGACCGCCCAGGCCCGGTTCTTCCCGATCGACCGGCTGCCCCCGATGGACGAGGTGCACGCGAGCCGGATCCGGGTGGTCCTGGAGGACCGCACCGAGACCCGGCTCGGACCGTACGTCCCCTAGTCGGTCCACCCCTCGGCCGGGGTCAGCAGCCCAGCAGCTTCCCGGCCAGGTAGGACTCCACCTGGGCGATCGCGATCCGTTCCTGGGTCATCGTGTCGCGTTCCCGGACGGTGACGGCCTGGTCGGTCAGGGTGTCGAAGTCCACCGTCACGCAGTACGGGGTGCCGATCTCGTCCTGGCGGCGGTAACGCTTGCCGATCGCCTGGGCGTCGTCGAAGTCGACGTTCCAGTGCTTGCGCAACCCGGCGGCGAGGTCCTTGGCCTTCGGGGTGAGGTCCTCGTTGCGGGACAGCGGCAGCACCGCCACCTTCACCGGCGACAGCCGCGGATCGAGCTTCAACACGGTCCGCTTGTCCACCCCGCCCTTGGCGTTCGGCGCCTCGTCCTCGACGTACGCGTCGGTGAGGAAGGCCATCAGCGAGCGGGTCAGGCCGGCCGCCGGCTCGATCACGTACGGCGTGTAGTGCACGCCCCTGGCCTGGTCGAAGTAGTCCAGCACGGTGCCCGAGTGCTTCGAGTGGGTGCCGAGGTCGAAGTCGGTGCGGTTGGCGACGCCCTCCAGCTCGCCCCAGTCGGTCCCCTGGAAGCCGAACCGGTACTCGATGTCGACGGTCCGCTTGGAGTAGTGGGAGAGCTTCTCCTTGGGGTGCTCGTAGAAGCGCAGGTTGGCCGGGTCGATGCCGAGCTCGACGTACCACTGGTGGCGGTTGTCGATCCAGTACTGGTGCCACTCCTCGTCGGTGCCGGGCTCGACGAAGAACTCCATCTCCATCTGCTCGAACTCCCGGGTGCGGAAGATGAAGTTGCCCGGGGTGATCTCGTTGCGGAACGACTTGCCGACCTGGCCGATGCCGAACGGCGGCTTCTTGCGGGCCGCGGTCATCACGTTCCTGAAGTTGACGAAGATGCCCTGGGCGGTCTCCGGACGCAGGTAGTGCAGGCCGGACTCGTCCTCGACCGGGCCGAGGTAGGTCTTCAGCATCATGTTGAAGTCCCGCGGCTCGGTCCAGCGGCCCTTCACCCCGCAGTTGGGGCAGTTGACCTCGGACAGCGGCACGTCGTCGGGGTTGTCGATCCCGTGCTTGGCGGCGTACTCCTCCTGCAGGTGATCGGCGCGCAGCCGCTTGTGGCAGGACAGGCACTCGGTGAGCGGGTCGGTGAAGACGCCGACGTGGCCGGAAGCCACCCACACCTCACGCGGCAGGATGATCGAGGAGTCCAGCCCGACGATGTCCTCGCGTCCGGTGACCATCCACTTCCACCACTGGCGCTTGATGTTCTCCTTCAGCTCGACGCCGTAGGGCCCGTAGTCCCAGGCCGACCTCGTGCCACCGTAGATCTCGCCACTGGGGAAAACGAAGCCGCGCCGCTTGGCGAGGGAAATGACATTGTCGAGCTTGCTCGGGGCCACGTGTGTTCACTCCGTCTGTCTGTCCGGGGGCATCCGGCTGATGCCACCGGCGGCCAGCCTAGCCGACCTGCCCCCGGGGGACGTTCTCCCCCAACTCGTCGGCCGGCAGGTAGGCGCTCGGCTCGTCCAGGGCGTACGCCATCACCGGCATCAGGGCGTACGTCGCCGCGGCGCCGCCGATCGCCCGCCGGTAGCTGCCCGGATCGTCCCACCGGGACACCAGCGCCCACAGTTGCGGATCGTCGAGGTTGCGGACCAGGTCGACCCCGGCCAGGCCCGCACGGGAGCGGAAGTGGTCGGCGGCGGCCCCGGCGACGACCGCGAACTCCGCCGCGACGTCCGCCGGGACCCGGAAACGATGGATCACCAGCACGCGGGCATGATACCGGGTAGGGTCGGTTCTGATATTCATTCCCAGCTTAGAATGGTCGGCATGAAGAGTCCGCGCCTCCTCGCCGGCGTCTCCGGTCTGGCCGCCCTCGCCCTGCTGGGCGCCTGCGCCACGACCTCGTCGCCGACCGTCCCCGGCACCAAGCGGGTGGTCGCCGCCATCTACCCGTACGAGTGGCTGGCGGAGCAGATCGGCGGCGACCGCGTCACGGTGGAGGGACTGCTGCCGCCCGGCGGGGAGGCCCACGACCTCGAACTGACCCCCCAGCAGGTCGCCGACGTGACCGTCAGGGGCGACCTGATCCTCTACGAGTCCTCCTTCCAGGCCGCAGTGGACTCCGCCGTCGGCCAAGGTACCAAGGGCACCGCCCTGGACGTCCGCACCCTGGTGCAGAACCTCGACACCACCGAGTCGGCCGACGGGCACGACACCGAGACCCCCACCGACGCCCACGACCATGCGGCCGACCCGCACCTGTGGCTCGATCCCACCAACATGGTCACCGTGGCGGCGGCGGTCCGCGACCGGCTGATCGCCCTCGACCCGGACGGGGCCGACGCCTACCGGGCCAACACCGACACGGTCACCGCCGAGCTGAGGTCGGTGGACGCGGAGTACTCGGCCGGTCTGGCCAGCTGCGACCGCAGGGGATTCGTCACCTCGCACGAGGCCTTCGGCTACCTGGCGCAGCGCTACGGCCTGCAGCAGATCTCCATCCGCGGCCTGGACGCCACGGTCGAGCCGACCGCCGCCCGGATCGCCGAGGTGCAGGACCTGGCCAAGCGGGAGGGGATCACCACCATCTTCTACGAGACGGCCGTCTCGCCGGCCGTCTCCCAGGCCATCGCCCGCGACGCGGGCCTGACGACCGACGTGCTCGATCCGCTCGAGGCCAAGCCGACCGACACCTCCCGCGGCGCCGACTACCTCGGCGTGATGCGGGCGAACCTGCAGTCCCTGCGGACCGCGAACGGGTGCCGATGACCGGGGTCGGCACCGAGCCGCCGGTGCTCCGGCTGCGGGACGTCTCGGTGACCCTGGGCGGCCTGCCGATCGTCCGCGGCGTCTCGGCCGACATCCGGGCCGGTGAGTTCGTCGCCCTGCTCGGCGCCAACGGCTCGGGCAAGACCACCCTCCTGCGGGCGGTCCTCCGGCTGGTCCAGCACCAGCGGGGCAGCATCGAGCTGTTCGGCGTCCCACAGGCAGCGTTCCGGGACTGGGGCCGGATCGGCTACGTCCCCCAGCAGGTGGACCCCGGACTGCTCACCGCGACGGTCCGCGAGGTCGTCGCCGCCGGCCGGCTGCCACTGCGGCGGCCCTTCGTGCCGCCCCGTCGCGGCGACCGGCAGGCGGTCGAGCGGGCCATCGGCGAGGTGGGCCTGGAGGAGAAGGCAGGCACCCAGCTGGCGCACCTGTCCGGAGGCCAGCGGCGGCGCACCCTGATCGCCCGGGCGCTGGCCACCGATCCGGAACTGCTGGTGATGGACGAGCCGCTGGCCGGCGTGGACGTCGCCACCCAGCAGTCCCTCGCCGACCTGCTGCGTACGCTCACCACGAGCCGGCAGCTCACCGTGCTCGTCGTGCTGCACGAGCACGGCCCGTTCGCCGATCTGGTCCGGCGCAGCCTGCTGCTGCAGGACGGCCGGCTGGTGTTCGACGGGGACGGGTTCGACCCCGGACTCCCCCACGAGTTCCACCATCCGCCCGAGCACATCTCCTCCCACAACGACTGGGTCCCGGCCTATCCGTCCGGGCCGGAGCCGGAACAGGGCGACGCATGAGCACCATCCTCAGCTATCCGTTCATGGTGCGCGCGCTGATCGGGGCGCTGCTCACCGGCCTGATCGCCCCGACGATCGGCATCTACATCGTCCAGAAGCGGCTCAGCCTGCTCGGCGACGGCCTGGGCCACGTGGCGATCGCCGGCGTCGGCCTGGCGCTGCTCACCGGTGTCACCCCGCTGCCGGTGGCGATCACCGTCGCGATCCTCGGCGCGGTGCTGATCGAGTACCTGCGCCAGCACCAGCGCGCCTCCGGCGACGTGGGCCTGGCGATCCTGTTCTACGGCGGCCTGGCCGGCGGCGTGTTCATGTCCGGCCTGGCCGGCGCGGGGGGCCTGAGCCAGTACCTCTTCGGCTCGATCACCACCATCAGCGACGCCGATCTGATGATGATCGTGGTGCTGGCCCTCTGCGTCCTGGTGGTGTCGATCGGGTTGGCCGACCGGCTGTTCGCGGTGGCGTCGGACGAGGAGTACGCCCGGACCCTGGGTCTGCCGATCCGGTTCTACAACTACCTGACCGTGGTGCTCGCCGCGGTGGCGATCTCGCTGTCGATGCGTACGGTCGGCCTGCTGCTGGTGAGCGCGCTGATGGTCGTCCCGATCGCCGCCGGCCGCAATCTGGTCACCGGGTTCTGGCTGACCATGGTGGTGGGGATGGGCATCGGGGTGGTGGCGGCGACCGGTGGCGTCCTCGGCTCGTACTACTGGAACGCCCCGCCGGGCGCCCTGATCGTGCTGATCGCCATCGGGGTGTTCATCGTGTCGCTGCCGGTCGGCGCGGCCCTCACCCGGCGGCGCCGGGCCGGTCGCGCCCTGCCGGTGGCGCCGGAGGTCGTCACCCCGCCGCACGAGCAGGAGAACGAGGCGGGCCACCCGCACGTGCACGGCGGTCCCGACTGTCATCACCCGACGGTGCGACACGGCGACCACCTCGACTACGTGCACGACGGTCACCGGCACGCCGTGCACGGCGACCACTACGACGAACACTGACACAGGAGGCGGCAGGATGGCGGTGGGCCAGCGGACGACCCGGCAGCGCGAAGCGGTGCGCCGGGCGATGGACGAGTCCGAGGAGTTCCGGACGGCGCAGCAGGTGCACGACCGGCTGCGCGAGCGCGGCGACCAGGTCGGGCTGACGACGGTCTACCGCACCCTGCAGGCGATGGCGGATGCCGGTGATCTCGATGCGCTGCGGACCGGCGACGGTGAGCTCGCCTACCGCCGCTGCGCCAGTGACCACCACCACCATCATCTGGTCTGCACCCGCTGTGGGCGGACGGTCGAGATCGAGGACCCCGACGTGCTCGTCTGGACCCAGCGGGTGGGCACCCAGCACGGTTTCCACGAGGTCCGCCACGATCTGGAGATCTACGGCCTGTGCGCGGAGTGCTGGGCTGCCCGACCCTGAGTCATCGGCCGGCGGGGATCACCCGTCGACCAGGATCACCCACAGGCGTCGTGGGCCGTGTACGCCCTCGACCCGGCTCAGCTCGATGTCGGAGGTGGCCGACGGGCCACTGATCCAGGTCAGCGGCCGACCCGCCTGCACCGACGCCGCCAGCCGGGCGACCGCCTCGGGGACGTCGGACACCACGTCGGCGGCGCGGACCACACAGATGTGCCGGTCGGGCACCAGCGAGAGCGCCCGGCGACCCTGGCCCGGGCCGTGGTCGAGGACGATGGTGCCGGTCTCGGCGATGCCGACGGCACTGGCGGTGACCACGGCGTCGGTGCCGTCCAGGTCCGCCGCGGTGAGCGAGCCGTCGTCGGCCCGGACCGACAGGTCGGCCGCCATCTCGAGGGTACGGTGCAGCTGCTCGTCGGTACCGGCCGGCAGCACCACGGTGCGGGCCCCGGTCCCGGTCAGCCCGCGGATCACCTCGCGGGACACCTCCGCGGCGGGGCAGCGGACCACGGTGGCCTTGTAGTCGGTGACCGTCTGCTCGAACCGGCCGACCACATCGGCCATCGCGGTGGCCCGGCCGTAGGTCCAGTCGACCGGGCCGTCCGGCTCGGTCACGTCGGTCAGCGAGGCCCGCACCCGGGCCAGCACCTCGTCACGCGCGCTCATCACGGTTCTCCTTCGACCCACGGTTCTCCTGCCACCATTGCCGGAACGTCTGGGCCGGCACCATCGGGACGTCGCGGTTCTGGGTCCACCGCGACAGCGGCCCGGGCAGCGGCCCGATCGTCCGGATCGGCAACAGCCTGCCGGCCAGCGAACTGGCCCTGCCGGCCGCCTCCAGGTGCCTGTGGTCGGCCATCACCCAGCTGGCGGCCTTCATCAGCGTCGGTTCGACCTGGTTCAGCTGGTGGCGCTTCTTCTCCTCGACCACCCGGTGCCGCTCGTGCACCAGCAGGTCGGCGATCGGGATCTTCACCGGGCAGACCTCGGTGCAGGCGCCGCACAGCGACGAGGCGAACGGCAGCGACTTGTCGATCGGGTTGTCCACCCCGCGCAGTTGCGGGTTGAGGATGGCCCCGATCGGGCCGGGGTAGACCGAGCCGTACGCATGCCCGCCGACCCGCTCGTAGACCGGGCAGATGTTGAGGCAGGCCGAGCAGCGGATGCAGCGCAGCGCCTCGCGACCCTTCGGATCGGCCAGCGCGTTGGTGCGGCCATTGTCCAGCAGGATGACGTGCACGTCCTGCGGGCCGTCACCCTCGGTGGGTCCGGACCACATCGAGGTGTACGGGTTCATCCGCTCCCCGGTCGAGGAGCGGGGCAGCAGCCGCAGGAAGACCTCGAGGTCGGCCACGGTCGGCAGCACCTTCTCGATCCCGACCACCGAGATCAGTGTCTCCGGCAGGGTGAGGTTCATCCGGCCGTTGCCCTCGGACTCGACGACCACCAGGGTGCCGGTCTCGGCGATGGCGAAGTTGGCGCCCGAGATGGCGACCCTGGTGCGGAGGAACTTGTTGCGCAGGTGGGTCCGGGCCGCGCCGGCCAGCTCCGCGGGCTGCTCGGAGAGTCCTTCCGGGGCGGGGGTGCCGTAGACCCCCATCTCCTCGCGGAAGATCTCCCGGATCTCGCCGCGGTTGCGGTGGATCGCCGGGACCAGGATATGGCTGGGGAAGTCGTGGCCGAGCTGGACGATGAGCTCGGCCAGATCGGTCTCCCAGGCGGCGATGCCGGCCTCCTCCAGCGCCTCGTTCATGCCGATCTCCTGGGTGACCATGGACTTCACCTTGGTCACCTCCCGCTCCCCGGTCGCCTTCACCAGGTCGACGATGAGCTTGTTGGCGTCGGCGGCGTCGCGGGCCCAGTGCACCGTCGCGCCGGCCCGGGTGAGGGATGCCTCGAGCGTCTCCAGGTGCTGGTCGAGGTGGCGCAGGGTACGGTTCTTGATCGCCTCGCCGGCCGACCGGAGGTCCTGCCAGTTGTCGACCTCGGCGACGACCCGGACCCGCTTGGCCCGGATGGTGCCGGTGGCGTGGCGCAGGTTGGCGCGCTGCACCTGGTTCTCCAGGCCTTTGATCGCGGCCTCGGGGAACGGCGGGGCGGGGCGCGTCGTCCAGTCCGGTGGTGCGGGGGTGAGTCGCCCGTCCTTGTCGCGGGGCGGCTGCTGGGTGGCGGTCACTTGCCGTCGCCTCCTTCGGTGTGGGCGAGGATCTCGGCCAGGTGGATCGGCTTCACGCCACCGCGGTTGCGGTGGATCACGCCGGAGATGTTGAGGGCGCAGAGGTTGTCGCCGGTGACGAGGTATTCGGCGCCGGTCTCCATCACGTGCCGGGCCTTGTCGTTGACCATCGCCCGGGACACGTCGGGGTTCTTCAGTGAGAAGGTGCCGCCGAAGCCGCAGCACTGTTCGGCCGCCTCCAGCTCGATCAGCTGCAGCCCGCGGACCGCGCGGAGCAGCTGCAGTGGGGCGTCGCCGACCTTGGCGACCCGGACCGAGTGACAGGTCGGGTGGTAGGTGACGCGGTGCGGGAAGTAGGCGCCCACGTCGGTGACGCCGAGGACGTTGACCAGGAACTCCGAGATGTCGTACGTCCGCGCGGCGACGTCGGCGGCCTGACCGGCCAACTTGTGGTCCCCGGCCTCCTCGGCCAGCATGGCGTGCTGGTGGCGGACGGCGCCGACGCAGGAGCCGGAGGGGCCGACGATGTACTCGTAGTCCGAGAACGCCGTGACGTACGTCTTCACGCTCGGCAGCGCCTCGGGATAGTAGCCGGTGTTGGTGAAGACCTGGCCGCAGCAGGTCTGGTCCTCGGGGAAGACGACCGTGCAGCCGAGCCGCTCGAGCAGGCTCACCACGGCCTTCGGAGTGTCGGGGAACATCACGTCGTTGGCGCAGGTGGCGAACAGCGCCACCGTCTTCCCGGTGCCGGGAAGGCCGACGCCGACGTCGGTGGGTGATGGGGAGGTCATCGTCTTTCCTTCATGAGTGTCTCTTCTCCATGAGGGGTCGGGTGGGCGGATCAGGCGGGCAGCAGCCAGCCGAGGATCGGAGTGGACATCAGGCCGACCAGCACGCAGAGGAACGCCAGCAGGCCGAAGCTCCAGCCGACGATGCGGCGCAGGATGAGCGACTCCTGACCGATCAGTCCCACCGAAGTGGCGGCGATGGCGAGGTTCTGCGGGCTGATCATCTTGCCCAGCACGCCACCGGAGGCGTTCGCCGAGACGGTGAGGTACGGGTCGAGGCCGATCTTGTGGCCGACGGTCGCCTGCAGCCCGCTGAACAGCGCGTTCGCGGTGGTGTCGGAACCGGTGACATAGGTCCCGATCCAGCCGAGCACCGGGGCGAGGAAGGCGAACACCACTCCGGTGCCGGCGATCCAGGTGCCGATGGTGACGGTCTGGCCGGAGAAGTCCATCACGTACGCCAGCGCCACCACAGAGGCGATGGTGAGGGCGGTGAAGCGCAGCTTGTGCGCGTTGCGGCCCAGCGAGCCGACCACGGCGCGTGGGTGCACCCGGTAGATCGCGGAGGTGATCAGGGCGATCACCGCCAGCAGGGTGCCGGGCGAGGAGAGCAGTCCGAGCTTGAAGGTGGTCCGGCCGACCGGGTGACCGGCGGCATCGAGAACGGCACCGGACAGGCCGGGCCAGCCGAAGGAGATGTCGGTGCCGGCCAGCGCGTGCTGGATCGGGTGGATCAGGTTGACGATCGAGAACAGGGCGACGACGAGGACGTACGGGAGCAGGGCCATGGTGATCTTGCCGCCGGTCAGGCTCTTCGGGTCGGCCGGGGCATGGGCGTCACGGTCCAGGATCGACTCGGGCTCACCGTGCATCAGGCGGGAGATCCGGTCCTGGGCCTCGGCCGAGCCGGCCGGCTTCCAGAACCGCATCAGGACCACCCCGGCGGCGATGCCCAGCAGCGAGGCGATCACGTCGGTCAGCTCGACCGACACGTAGGTCGAGGTGACCCACTTGGCCACCGAGAACACCCCGCCGATCACCAGTGCGGCGGGCCAGACCTGCCGCAGGCCCTTGCGGCCGTCGATCAGCAGCAGCATCAGGAACGGCACGACGAAGGCCAGGATGGCGGTCTGCCGGCCGACGAAGGCGCCGATCCGGGTGTAGTCCAGACCGGACACGTTGCCGGCCATGATGATCGGGGTGGCGATGGCGCCGAAGGCGACCGGGGCGGTGTTCGCGAGCAGCACGGTGAGGGCCGAGCGCAGCGGGGAGAAGCCGATCGCCACCAGCATCACCGAGGTGATCGCCACCGGGGCACCGAACCCGGCGAGGGCCTCCAGCAGGCCGCCGAAACAGAACGCCACCAGGATGCCCAGCACCCGTGGGTCGTCGGTGATCAGCGAGAAGGTCGAGCGCAGGTCCTCGAAGCGGCCACTGACCACGGTGATGTCGTACATCCAGATGGCGGCCAACAGGATCCAGGTGATCGGGAAGATCCCGAACGCGGCGCCCTGCAACGCCGACAGGCCGGCCATGCCGACGGGCATCCGGAAGGCCAGGATCGCCACCAGGATCGCGGCCAGCAGCGAGGCGAGACCGGCGAGATACGCCTTCCATCTCAACACACCCAGCGTGATGAGCATGACCAGAATGGGTACCAGCGCCACCAGTGCGGAGGCGGTGACGCTGCCCAGGGGGTCGAGCGTCGGCTGGAAGGTAGCCATAGGGAACACCTTTGTCCTCTGTCCTACGAAGTCGGATGATCAGCATTGGTCTGACCATCAGCCGTACAGTACTGATTGGTCAGACCAATGGTCAAGGGGTTCCGGTAGACTGACCCCGGTGACCGGATCGGAGGGCAGTGACGTGACGGCAGGCAGTGATGTGGCGGCAGGCAGTCGTGCTTACGAAGTGGTGCTGTCGCACATCGAGGAGGCGATCCTCGACGGATCGCTCGTGATCGGCCAGCAACTTCCGCCGGAGCGGGACCTGGCGACCCAGCTCGGGGTCAGCCGGCCGGCGGTCCGGGAGGCCATCCACGCGCTGGTCGCCCAGGGCGTGCTGACCGCCTCGGTGGGCCCCCGGGGTGGCACCCGGGTCGCCGCGCTGCGCACCGAGGCGCTGAAGAAGGTGCTGCGGCTCCAGGTCGCCCTCGCAGACTTCCCCGTCGAGGACGTCACCGAGGTGCGGATCGCGCTGGAGCGGACCACGATCGCCGCCGCCTGCCGCGACATCACCGACGAGGACCTGGCGGAACTGCGCGCGGCGCTGGACCAGATGGCAGGAGTCGAGGACCCCGACGTCTTCAACGACCTCGACACCCGCTACCACGTGGCGATCGCCACCACCGGGCGCAACACCCTGGCGACCGACATGACGATCGCGATCCGGGAGTCGCTGCGCCGCCCGATCGTGACGGCCGAGAAGCAGATGGCCGACTGGCCCACCTTCCGGCGCCAGGCGATGGCCGACCATGAGAAGGTGTACGACGCGCTGGTCGACCGGGACCCGCAGCGGGCGGCCGAGGCGATGGAGAGCCACATCCGCGCCGCGTACGCGATCCTGCCGATCGAGCCCGATCAGCGGGCCGCCGCAGCAGTGTCGGCACCCAACGACGCCAGGACTCCCAGCGCCGCAGCACGGCCGGCCCGGGTCGCACCGAGAGTGGATGCCGACGCGCCGTAGCCGACGAGGAACACCCGTGGATCCCGGACACTGCGGACACCGTCGGTCCGGATGCCACCCCCGGGCTCGCGGAGCCCCAGCGGCGCCAGGTGGTCGAGCGCGTGCCGGAAACCGGTGGCCCACAGGATCGTGTCGGCGCGGATCGTCCGGCCGTCCACGAGGATCACGCCGTCGCGGGTGAGCCGCTGCAGCGGCCCGGCCGAGACGAGGACGCCCCGGTCGATGCCGCGACGGTACTCCTCGGTGAGCGGCAGCCCGGTGGCCGCGACGACGCTCTCCGGTGACAGACCGGCGCCGGTGCGCGCCGAGACCCGTCGCTCGACGGCGCGGCCCCATTCCTCGCCGAACGGGCGGTCGATCCACTCCGGCGGCCGTCGGGTGACCCACGTCGTGGTGGCAGCTACGGCGTCGAGCTGGAGCAGGAACTGGACGGCTGAGGTGCCACCGCCGACCACGACGACGTGCTGCCCGGCGAACTCGTCGGCGCTCCGGAAGTCGTGGGTGTGCAACTGGCGGCCGCGGAACAGCTCCCGGCCCGGGTAGGCGGGCCAGAACGGCCGGTCCCAGGTGCCGGTGGCATTGATCAGGAACCGGGTGCGCCACACCCGGTGTCCCGCAGCCACCTCCAGCAGCCGGCCGGGGCCTGGACGGACGGCATCGACACGGACCGGCCGGACGACCGGCAGCCCGAACTGCCGCTCGAAGGCGCCGTAGTAGCGGCTGACCACCGCCGATGCCGGCTCGTCCGGGTCGGGGCTACCGAGCGGGAAACCCGGCAGGTCGTGGATGCGGTGCGCCCGGCCGAGGGTCAGCGACGGCCAGCGGTGCTGCCAGGCACCGCCCGGGCCGGGATTCGCATCGAGGACGACGATGTCGACGTACGGCCGCAGGCCGTGCCGGACGAGGTGGTAGGAGGCCGCGAGACCGGCCTGACCGGCACCGATCACGACGGCGGACAGCGAAGCACTCACAGCCCGTCAACACCGCGGCAGCATCAGCTGTTCCCCACCGCACCGTTCGGCAGGCCCCTCCCTACCGCCCGACAGCCACTACCGCTCGACGAGGGAGAGCGACCGGAGCCCCCGTTCCATGTGCCAGTTGACGAACGCTGCGGTCAGACCGCTCGCCTCGCGTTGCACGATGGCCTCCACCGCACTGGTGGCAGGCCAGTCCCCCACCAGCAGGGCGCTGAGCAGGTCGAGCGTCGCCGGCTGGGGATGGGCGCTGGCCGGGGGCCGGCAGAAGCGACACACCACCCCGCCCGCCGCCGGTGAGAACGCCGTGTGCGGTCCGGGGGCCCCGCAGGAGGCGCAGTCGGTGAAGGTCGGGGCGTAGCCGGCGACCGCCATCGACCGCAGCAGGTAGGAGTCCAGCACCATCGCGGCGGGCCGTGGCCCGTCGCTGGTCCCGCGGACCAGCACTGCCAAGGCACCGACGAGCAGTCGGTACTGCTGGAGGGCCGGCTGGTGTTCCTCCCCCACCAGTTTGTCGGCGGTCTCCACCATCACCTCCCCCGCCGTCCAGGCCGGGTAGTCGGAGGCCAGCCGGGCACCGTACGCCTGGACGGTCTCCACCTGGTCGACGTAGTGCAGGCTGCGCCCGGTGGCGAGTTGCAGGTCGACGTGGCTGAACGGTTCGAGGCGGGCCCCGAACTTCGACCCGGTCCGCCGCACTCCCCGCGCCACCGCCCGTACCTTGCCGTGGGCACGCGTCAGCAGCGTGATGATGCGGTCGGCCTCGCCGAGCTTGTGCGTCCGCAGCACCACCGCCTGGTCGCGATAGGTCGGCACCGCCTCATTCTAGGGTTCCTGGCCCCGGGAGCCAGGAGGCGCGGCGCACCGGTCCTAGGCTGGGGGCATGTCGACGCGTACGCCGGTCCCCCCGCCGCCCCACCCCTCGGGCGCCCGTCCCCCGCAGCTTCCGGCCGACAAGGTGCCGCGCCACGTGGCCATCGTGATGGACGGCAACGGACGGTGGGCCAAGGAACGCGGCCTGAAGCGGATCGAGGGCCATGCTCGCGGCGAGGCGGTGCTGATGGACGTGCTGGCGGGGGCGATCGAGATCGGCGTGAAGTACGTGTCGGCGTACGCCTTCTCCACCGAGAACTGGAAGCGCTCCCCCGAGGAGGTCCGTTGGCTGATGGGTTTCAACCGCAGCGTGATCGCCCGGCGCCGCGACGAGATGGACGCGATGGGCATCCGGGTCCGCTGGGCCGGCCGCCGACCCCGGCTGTGGCGGTCGGTGATCCGCGAGCTGGAGTCCGCGGAGAACCAGTCCCGGGACAACGCCGTGCTCACCCTGCAGTTCTGCGTGAACTACGGCGGGCGGGCGGAGATCGTCGACGCCGCCCGCAAGATCGCCCGGCTGGCCCGGGACGGGCAACTGCGGCCTGAGGACATCACCGAGTCGTCGTTCCACCGGTTCCTCGACGAACCGGACGTGCCCGACGTCGACCTGTTCATCCGCTCCTCGGGCGAGCAGCGCACCTCGAATTTCCTGGTCTGGCAGTCCGCGTACGCCGAACTGGTCTTCCTCGACACCCTGTGGCCGGACTTCGACCGCCGCGACCTGTGGGCTGCGATCGAGTCGTACGCCGGCCGGGACCGCCGGATGGGCGGGGCGGTGCCCAACGTCGAGGGCCGGGCGGAGGGGACGGCACCGACCGGACCGGACGGACGGCCCGAGCAGGCCGACCCCTACCGGCCGAACACCCTGCACGTGACCAAGACCCCGTACGCACTGCCGGAGCCGGTCGCACCGGGGGTGCGCACCGACGTCATCCCCGAAGAGGAGGACGCCGAACCCGACGACGGCGCGGTGGGCTGACCCGGGCCACGACCGTGGTCGACCGAGGGGACGCCAGCCGAGTCCGACCGAGGGGCATCAGCCGAACAGCAGGCCCCGGACGTACGCCGCCTGACCGGCGTGCTGGGCGGCATCGTCGATGATGCTGACCAGCCGGACCCCGCGGGTGACCGGCGGATCCCAGCGTTCGTCGACGATCTCGTCGAGCCGGTCGTCACTGAGCGAGGCCAGATGGGCCGTGGTGGCCGCCACCGCGGCGTCCAGATAGCCGGTCAGCAGGGTGGTGTCGGCGACCACGACCTTGCTGACCGCCGCCGAGTCGTGGCCGTAGCCCATCGACCGGGCGGGCAGGTCCAGCCCGAATCGCTGGAACCATCCCTGGCCGGTCCAGACCTGGGGCGTGCCGCCCAGTGGTGCGATCTGCGCATCCTGTTCGCGTGCGATGTGCCACACCAGCCAGGTGATGGAGTTGTGGTTGCCGCCCGGGCGCCGGTTCGCCTGCTCGGCCGTCAACCCGCGCAACACCGCGTGACAGGCCTCCCGGCTACGTTCGATTCCGTCGATCAGCAGGTCGTTGCAGTCCATGGTGCCGACACTAGTCCGCCCTCGCGGGTGAGCCTGCCCAGAGGAAATTTCAACGGTTGTCCCGCACCCATCGTCACCGCGAGTGAAGCGCCACGAAGCCCTGCTTCTCCTTGTGGGAGGCAGGGCTTCGTGCTGCCGGGCGAGTCAGGTGTGGCGACGGCCCGGAGTCAAGGGTGCGGTGCCGTCAGCGGATGGCGCGGTTGACCGCGTGGGTGACCGCCTGCAGGGAGGCGGTGATGATGTTCTCGTGGATGCCGACGCCCCACATGATCTGGGCCTCGTCACCATCGCCGATCTCGCACTCGACGTACGCCGCGGCCTTGGCGTCGCCGCCGGCGGCCATCGCGTGCTCCGAGTAGTCGAGGACCCGGACCGAGCGGGTGCCGAAGCTGGACAGTGCGTCGACGTACGCCGACACCGGGCCGTTGCCCTCGCCGTGGATCTCGAACTCCTGGTCGTCCATCCGGACCGTGGCGTCGATGGTGTCCACCCCGTTGTTCTGGGTGCGGACGCCCAGCACCTGCAGCGGGCCGGCGGTCTCGATGTACTCGTGGTTGAAGATGTCCCACAGCTGCTGGGAGCTGATCTCGGCGCCGGAGACGTCGGTGGCCTGCTGGACGACCCGGGAGAACTCGATCTGCAGGCGACGCGGCAGGTCCAGCTTGTGGTCGGCCTTCATCAGGTAGGCCATGCCGCCCTTGCCGGACTGCGAGTTGACCCGGATGACCGCCTCGTACGTACGACCGACGTCGTGCGGATCGATCGGCAGGTAGGGCGCCTCCCAGCCGTTCTGGGCGACGGTGCTGCCGGCTGCCCTGGCCTTCTTCTCCAGGTCCTCCAGGCCCTTCTTGATGGCGTCCTGGTGGGAGCCGGAGAAGGCGGTGTAGACCAGGTCGCCCGCGTACGGGTGGCGCGGGTGGACCGGCAGACCGGTGCAGTACTCGACGGTGCGGCGGATCTCGTCCATCCGGGAGAAGTCGATCATCGGGTCGATGCCCTGGCTGAACAGGTTCATCGCCATGGTGACCAGGTCGACGTTGCCGGTGCGCTCGCCGTGGCCGAACAGACAGCCCTCGACCCGGTCGGCACCGGCCATCAGGGCCAGCTCGGTCGCCGCGACCGCGGTGCCGCGGTCGTTGTGGGCGTGCAGCGAGACGGTGACGACGTCGCGGTGGTCGATGTGCCGGCAGAAGTACTCGATCTGGTCGGCGTACACGTTCGGCGTGGACATCTCGACGGTCGCCGGCAGGTTGAGGATGATCTCCCGGTCGGCGTCCGGCTGCCAGCGGTCCATCACCGCGTTGCAGACCTCGATGGCGTAGTCGGTGGGGGTCTGGGTGAAGATCTCCGGGCTGTACTCGTAGCCGAACCGTACGTCGCCCAGGTACTGCTCGGCGTACTTCATCACCAGGTCGGTGCCACGGCAGGCCAGGTCCTTCGCCTCGTCCTCGTCCATCCGGAAGACAACCCGGCGGAACATCGGGGCCAGCGCGTTGTACAGGTGGATGTTCGCCCGGTTGGCGCCCTGCAGGGCCTGCGCGGTGCGCTCGATCAGGTCCTCACGGGCCTGGGTGAGCACCGTGATGGTGACGTCCGCGGGAATCGCGCCGCGCTCGATCAGCTGCCGGACGAAGTCGAAATCGGTCTGGGAGGCCGACGGGAACCCGATCTCGATCTCCTTGTAGCCCATCCGCACCAGCATGTCGAACAGCTTCTGCTTGCGGCTGGGAGTCATCGGGTCGATCAGTGCCTGGTTGCCGTCGCGCAGGTCGGTGGACAGCCAGCGCGGCGCGGCAGTGATCTTCTTGTCGGGCCAGGTCCGGTCGGGCAGGGGGACCGGCTCGAAGGCGTGGTAACGCTGGATCGGCATCCCGCTGGGCTGCTGCACGGGGCGGGTCTGCGGGACGGTGCCGTACGGCCCAGTGACGGGGGCGTCGGAGACGCGGGCCTGGGGAACGGTATGGGTGGTCATCTCTTCCTCGCTGTCGTGAGTGGCGGACGGCGCGCTTCGACTCCGCAGCGAGGAGGCCGACCTCAGTAGGCCTCGCTGCGGCAAGGAAGGAGGATCAGGACCTGTGCCACGCCAGTGACTCTAGTCGATGGATCCGAACTGTCAACCGTCATCCCATCCGGCTGTCGCCGAGCCCCGGCGCCACAGGGGCCGCCCGCTCGATCAGCAGCGCGACCTGGAGGCGGGTGGCGGCGTCGAGCTTCGCCATTGCGTGACTCAGATGGGTCTTGACAGTCGCCGCGCTGCAGCACAGCCGCCGGGCGATCTCGTCGTTGCTGAGATCCCCGTGGACCAGGCGGGCAACTTCCAGTTCACGGGCGGTCAACAGTGCGATCCGACGCGCCGCCTCCAGGTTCTGCTCCCGGTGAGCGGCATCGACGAAGTGCCGGATGACATGACTGGTGCTCCGCGGGGACAGCACGGACTCCCCTGCGTGGACCGTACGGATCGCCTGCTGCAGGTCCTTGGGCGCGACGTCCTTGAGCAGGAATCCGCTCGCCCCCGCCTCCAGAGCGTCGAAGACATACCTGTCCAGATCCACCGACGTCAGCGCGATCACCTTGGGCGGATTGACCCCACGCAACAGCCGAGCGGTGACCGCCACACCGTTCACCTGTGGCAGGTGGAGATCCATCAGCACGACGTCCGGGTGATGCGCGTGCACGCGGTCGATCACCTCACCGCCCTCCGACGCCTCGGCGACCACGATCAGCCCCTGATCAGCCTCGACGATCGCCCGGATCGCGCTGCGCGCCATCGGGTCGTCGTCCACCACCATCACCCGGATCGGCCGGATGTCCCCCTGCATGTGTGCCACGGTGATGACTCTAGGAGGGACCTATGACACTCGCCCCTGCTCCTGTGGATCAGCCGGCCTGACCGTGTCGTTCGGGCGCCTGAGCGCCCTGCCACGGCAAGGACGCCTCGACGACGAACTCTCCCTGCGCATCCGGCGCGGCGGTGAGGATCCCGCCCAGTAGCTCAGCGCGTTCCTGCATCCCGATCAGTCCGCTGCCGGCACCCGGCAGACCGCCGTCCGCGCCTGTCGGATTGCTGACGGTCAGGTGGACCCCGGTCGCCGGTGCCGCGGTGAGATCGACCCGGACGGGTCGGCCCGGCGCGTGCTTCACCGCATTGGTGAGTGCCTCCTGGACGATCCGATAGGTGGCTCGGTTGAGCAGATCGGTGGCCTCGTCGGCGTCCTGGACCATGATGGTGGCCTCGATGCGGACGCCGGAGGCGCGGGCGGAATCGATCAATTCCGGAAGAGCAGCCAGTCCGATCCCCGACACGAGGACCGGGTCCTCCGCCACCGACGGACGGTCCTGTGTCGGTGGTTCGCGCAGCGCGGTGACCAGATTGCGGAGATCCTCCAGTGACCGGTGGGCGCTGGCCCGGAGCATCTCGGCGGACCCGGCGACCGAGGGGTCCCCGGCCTGAGCGGCCTCTTCCAGGGCACCGGCGTGCAACGAGATGAGGGACAGTCGGTGGGCCAGCGAGTCGTGCACCTCGCGGGCAAGTCGTTCTCGCTCCTCCAGTCGGACCGTGGTGGTCTCCAGCCGTTCGCTGCGATCCTCCGCGACCACCCTGGCCTGGCGCGTCGCCCCCAGGTCTCGCCGGGTGACCCCGAGGTCCCGACGGGAGCGGATCAGCCAGGCTGTGCCGAGGACCACGATCCCGGCAGCAACGGCGAGCCCGAGGCTGGCACCGATCTGGAGTCTCCCGTCAGGGGCTGACAACGGGTCCGACCCCAGAAGGACCGCCCACGCAGTGTGGCCCCACGGGCGCAGGCCGTCCCGCAGGCCGGCGAGCAGGGTGACGGCTCCGGCGACGGCGGAGGCGATGATCCCCTGCCGGCGATCCCGATGCAGGACGACCGCTGCCCCACCGAGCAGCAGCAGGAGACTGTCGAGCTGCAGGACGACGGCGAGCGCGACCCCCGCCACCATCGGCACCCAGGGTTGGGTACGCCGGACGAAGATCGTGACCATCGCCAGCAGCCAGGCCAGCAGCACCAATGTGCCGAGGCCCGTCAACTGCCCGTCGCTGTCCGGGCGGGTCTGGTAACCGGGCACCACGCTGAGCGAGCCGACCAGGGCGATCAGACAGGCCAGGATCCCTACCAGCCCGCCGACGACGATCCAGGCGACACGGCCGACGGCCACCCAGGGAACGGCCCGTCGGCGGTCGACCGCGGCGGCGGCGAGTGGTTCGGATCGACTCAACACAAGGTTGATCATACGTTCGATTCCTGGTCGCGGGATCAGCCGTTCGGGTGATATCAGCAGCTCTGTCCCACCCGAAGTGATGACCGGGTGGACCCGGTCGGCCGATGTGGCGGAGGTGCCCTGACAGGTTTCATGGAAACTGTCAGCCGAACCAGGCAGGCCGTACGAAACAGGAGACGCAGAGATGTCCCAGGCCCCCTTCCCCCAGCAGCCGGACCCGCAGTTCCAGCAGGGCCCCGGCCAGCCCTACCCGCCGCAGCAGCCGGCCAAACCGAAGAAGAAGTGGTATCGGCGGGTCTGGGTCTGGATCCTCATCGCCATCGTCTTCATTGTCATCGTCGCAAACGGCAACAAGGGTGGCAGCGAGGCAGCGGACACTGCCACCGTGACCGGCAGTGTCCCTGCAGCTGACACCAACGCGAGCATGAAGGCGGAAGCCAGTGCCAATGCTGCGGCGAAGGCCAGCCAGCAGGCCGAGGCGAGCGCGAGCGCTGCCGCCAAGGCGAGCGCGGAAGCGGCCGCTCTGAAGGACCCCTCTTCTTACAAGAAGCTCACCGATCGCGAGTTCTCCATGATCGTGAAGGATCCCGAATCGCACAAGGGTGAGAAGGTCGTCCTGTACGGGTACGTGCAGCAGCTGGACTCCGCCACGGGGCCCGATGTTCTCCTTGCGGGCATCGGCGGATCCAGCAAGGAGAACTGGTACGAGTACCAGGATCGCGCCATCGTGGTGGCCGGCGAGAAGGGCATGTACCAGGACGTCGTGCAGAAGGACCTGGTGACCATCTACGCGACCGTGAACGGGTCGATGTCCTACGACACTCAGATTGGCGGAAACACGACGGTCCCGAAGCTCACCGCCAACATCATCAAGGTCACCGGGAATGATTCCTGACCGTTGCGCCTCCGCTGTTGGGGGGGCAGCGGAACGGCGAGCGGCCCGCGGGTTCCACACCCGCGGGCCGCCTCGTCCTGTCGCCTCAGGACGACCGGCGCATCTCAGGACGACCGGCGCATACGGTCAGTCGGTGCCCTGGTCGAAGGCGGCCCGATCGAGCGCCTCGCCCTCGTCGTCCGGGCCCTTGCCACCGGCGATCGCCTGCGCGGCGCCGGACTCCAGCGCGCCGACCAGCTCGGCCGTGGCGCCGCCGACGATGCCCTGCTGGGCGTACTGCTCGAGGCGGGCGCGGGAGTCGGCGATGTCGAGGTTGCGCATGGTGAGCTGACCGATCCGGTCCTCGGGGCCGAACGCCGCGTCCTGTACCCGCTCCATCGAGAGCTTCTCCGGGTGGTAGCTCAGCGCGGGGCCCTCGGTGTCCAGGATGGTGTAGTCGTCGCCGCGGCGCAGTCGCAGCGTCACCGACCCGGTGATCGCCGACCCCACCCAGCGCTGCAGCGACTCGCGCAGCATCAGCGACTGCGGGTCGAGCCAACGGCCCTCGTACATCAGCCGGCCGAGGCGGCGGCCCTCGTTGTGGTAGTTGGCGACGGTGTCCTCGTTGTGGATCGCGTTGAGCAGGCGCTCGTAGACGATGTGCAGCAGCGCCATCCCCGGGGCCTCGTAGATGCCGCGGGACTTGGCCTCGATGATCCGGTTCTCGATCTGGTCGGAGACGCCCAGACCGTGCCGCCCGCCGATGGCGTTGGCCTCCAGCACCAGGTCGACGGCGCTGGCGAAGGTCGCGCCGTTGATCTCCACCGGACGGCCCTGTTCGAAGCGGACCGTCACCTCCTCGGTAGCCACCTCGACGCTCTCGTCCCAGGCCTTGACGCCCATGATCGGCTCGACGATGTCCAGGCCGGTGTCGAGCATCTCGAGCTGCTTGGCCTCGTGGGTGGCGCCCCAGATGTTGGCGTCGGTGGAGTACGCCTTCTCCTTGGAGTCGCGGTAGGGCAGGTCACGCTGGCCCAGCCACTGCGACATCTCGTCGCGCCCGCCCAGTTCGTTGACGAAGTCGACGTCGAGCCACGGCTTGTAGATCTGCAGCTGGGGGTTGGCCATCAGGCCGTAGCGGTAGAACCGCTCGATGTCGTTGCCCTTGTAGGTGGAGCCGTCACCCCAGATGTGGACGTCGTCCTCCTTCATCGCGCGGACCAGCAGCGTGCCGGTCACCGCCCGGCCCAGCGGGGTGGTGTTGAAGTAGGCCTTGCCCGCGGTCCGGATGTGGAAGGCCCCGCACTGGAGGGCGGACAGGCCCTCCTCGACGAGCGCCTCCCGGCAGTCGACCAGGCGGGAGAGCTCGGCACCGTACGCCCCGGCACGGCCGGGCACCGAGGCGATGTCCGGCTCGTCGTACTGCCCGATGTCGGCGGTGTAGGTGCACGGGATCGCGCCCTTCTCCCGCATCCAGGCGACGGCGACGGAGGTGTCGAGACCTCCGGAGAAGGCGAGGCCGACGCGCTCGCCGACCGGCAGGGAAGTCAGAACCTTGGACATGAGCGCCAGCCTATCGTCCCGGCCACCTCCGACGACGGGCTGTCCGCCCGCTCCGGGTCGGCCCCGGGCCCGGGACCGAGGCGTTCGGTCAGAACCCGAGGCGGTTGAGGTACTTGGGGTCGCGCTGCCAGTCCTTCATCACCTTGACCTTGAGGTCGAGGTAGACCGGCACCCCGAGCAGGTGCGCGATCTGCTGGCGGGCCGCGGTGCCCACCTGGCGCAGCCGCTCCCCCCGATGCCCGATGACGATGCCCTTCTGTGAGTCGCGCTCCACCACCATCGAGGCGTAGATGTCGAGGATCGGCCGGTCGGCCGGCCGGTCGGCGCGCATCCGCATCTCGTCCACCACCACGGCGATGGAGTGCGGCAGCTCGTCCCGGACGCCCTCCAGCACCGCCTCACGGATGAGTTCGGCGACCAACTGCTCCTCCGGCTCGTCGGTGAACTCGTCGTCCGGGTAGTACTGCGGCCCGGGCGGCAGCAGCCCGAGCAGGACGTCGCCGACCTCGGCGACCTGGTCGCCGGTCAGCGCGGACACCGGGATGATGTGCGCCCAGCTGATGCCGAGCTTCTCCTCCAGTCCCTGGATCGCCATCAGGTGCTGACGCAGCCGGTCGCCGCTGACCAGATCGGACTTCGTGGCCAGCGCGACCAGGACGGGGCGGTTCCGCAGCCGGGCGAGCTGCTCGACCAGGTAGCTGTCCCCCGGCCCGATCCGCTGGTTCGCCGGCAGGCACACCGCCACCACGTCGACCTCGGACCAGGTGTCGCGAACCAGGTCGTTGAGCCGCTCCCCGAGCAGCGTCCGGGGCCGGTGCAGGCCGGGGGTGTCGATCAGCACCAGCTGTCCGTCGGGGCGGCTGACGATGCCGCGGACGACGTGGCGGGTGGTCTGCGGCTTGTCCGAGGCGATGGCGATCTTCTGCCCCACCAGGGCGTTGGTCAGCGTCGACTTCCCGGCGTTCGGCCGCCCGACGACGCACACGAAGCCGGATCGGTAGCCGCCCTCGCTCTCGTCCTCGCGGCCACCGACGCCGCTGCCGGTCGGTTCGTCCATCAGTCGTCCTCCGTGTCCCGCGCCGACCGGAGCACCGCCGAGGTGCCCCGCTCGTCGCCCGCCTCCTCGTCCTCATCGACCTGGGTGACGAGGACGGTGCCGATCTGGTTGCGCCGGCCCTGGGCGCGTTCGGCGACCAGCTCCAGGCCCTCCCACCGCACCACGGAGCCGGCGATCGGCACCATGTTGAGCAGTTTGGCCATCAGGCCGCCGACGGTGTCGACGTCCTCGTCGTCGAGCCGGCGTCCGAAGAGCTCGCCCAGTTCGTCGACGGCCAGCCGGGCCGAGACCCGGTAGCGGCCCTCGGACAGCCTGGTGACCGGGGCGATCTCGGCGTCGTACTCGTCGACGATCTCCCCGACGATCTCCTCCAGGATGTCCTCGATCGTCGCCAGGCCGGAGGTGCCGCCGAACTCGTCGACCACCATCACCAGGTGGGAGTGGGTGGCCTGCATCTCCCGCAGCAGGTCGTCGACCGGCTTGGAGTCGGGGCACCAGGTGGGCGGTCGCATCAGCGAGGAGACCTTCTCGGTGGTCTGTGCCTGGGGGTTGTCGTACGTCCGCTTCATCAGGTCCTTGAGGAAGACGATGCCGACGACGTTGTCCAGCCCGCCCTCGCCGACGACCGGGATCCGGCTGAACCCGGACCGCAGGGCCAGCGAGGTCGCCTGGCGCAGCGTCTTGCTGTCCTCGATGGACACGATGTCGGTCCGCGGCACCATCACCTCCTTGACCATGGTGTCGCCGAGCTCGAACACCGAGTGGATCATCCGGCGCTCCCCGGCCTCGATCACATCGGACTCCTCGGCCTTGTCGACCAGCTCCCGCAGCTCGGCCTCCGACGAGAACGGGCCGTCGTCGAAGCCGCGGCCCGGGGTGAGGATGTTGCCGATGGCGATCAGCAGCTGCGGGATCGGCCCGAGCACCGTGGTCAGCAGCACCACCAAGCCCGAGGTGCGGGTGGCGATGGCGTCGGCGTGCTGACGCCCGAGGGTCCGCGGCGCGACCCCCCAGGCGATGAACGAGACGATCACCATGGAGCCGATGGCCAGCAGCAGCTCGGCCCAGTCCCGTAGCTCCAGCCCCATCACCACCCGGGCCACCAGGACGATCGCGGTGACCTCGAGGATGGTGCGGATGAACAGGATCGCGTTGACCGTGGGGGCCGGGTCCTCGGTGATCAGTTCGAGCCGTTTGGCGCCGGCCACCCCCTCCTCGACCAGGTTCTGGGCCCGGGCGTGGGAGAAGGAGTGCAGGGCGGACTCGATCGCGGCGAGGAAACCCGCCGCCACGGCGAAGACGAGGGCGATGACCAGCTGGACGATGTCCGGCTCGCTCATCTGTCCTTCCCACCCGCCCGGTACTCCTCGTACGCCGCCATCAGGCGGTCGTGCAGGCCGAACATCTCGGCATGGTCCTCGGGGGTGGCGTGATCGTAGCCGAGCAGGTGCAGGATGCCGTGCACCAGCAGGTACTCCGCCTCCTGGTCCGGGGTCCGGTCGTTCTCGGCGGCCTGCCGGGCGGTCACCGTCGGGGCCAGCACGATGTCGCCGAGCAGCCCCTCGGGCTCCGGCTCGTCCGGCTCGGGGATGCGCAACTCGTCCATCGGGAAGGACAGCACATCGGTCGGCCCGGGCAGATCCATGTACTTGAGGTGGTAGGCCGCCATTGTCTCCTCGTCGACCAGCAGGATCGACAGCTCGGCCTGCGGGTGGATCCGCAGCTCCGCCAGCACCCAGGAGGCCAGCGTCGCCAGCCCCTTCTCGTCCGCCTCGACCCCGGACTCGTTGTTCAGTTCGACGCTCACCGGCGCTTGGTCCCCTTCTCCTGGTCCTGGGCGGCCGACTCGAACCGGTCGTACGCGGCGACGATCCGGCCGACCAGCCGGTGCCGGACGACATCCTTGCCGGTCAGCTCGCAGAAGGCGATGTCCTCGACACCGCGGAGGATGTCGGTGACCACCCGCAGACCGGACCGCTGCCCGCCCGGCAGGTCGACCTGGGTGACGTCGCCGGTGACCACCATCTTCGACCCGAAGCCGAGCCGGGTGAGGAACATCTTCATCTGCTCGGCGGTGGTGTTCTGCGCCTCGTCGAGGATGATGAACGCGTCGTTGAGCGTACGGCCCCGCATGTAGGCCAGCGGGGCCACCTCGATGGTGCCCGCGGTGAGCAGCCGCGGGATGGAGTCCGGATCGACCATGTCGTGCAGGGCGTCGTAGAGCGGCCGCACGTACGGGTCGATCTTGTCGCTCAGGGTGCCGGGCAGATAGCCGAGGTGCTCGCCGGCCTCCACCGCCGGACGGGTGAGGATGAGCCGGTTGACCTCCTTGCGCTGCAGCGCCTGGACCGCCTTCGCCACCGCGAGGTAGGTCTTGCCGGTGCCCGCGGGGCCGATGCCGAAGACGACCGTGTGCCGGTCGATCGCGTCGACGTAGCGCTTCTGGTTGAGCGTCTTCGGGCGGATCGTCCGGCCGCGGTTGGACAGGATCGAGTGGGTGAGCACCTCGGCGGGACGGACCTCGGTCTCCCCCGCGAGCATCCCCACCAGCCGCTCGACGGCGTCCGCGGTCAGCCCCTGGCCGGTGCGGATGATGGTGACCATCTCGGTCAGCGCCTCGGTGCCGGCCCGCAGCGCGGCCTCGTCGCCGGAGAGATGGATCTCGTTGCCCCGGACATGGATGTCGGCATCGAGCACTCGCTCGAGGATGCGCAGGAACTCGTCACGCGGGCCGAGCACCGACACCATGTCGACGGAGGCCGGCACGACCAGCGTACGGACCCCCCGGCCCTTGTCGTCATCGATCACGTCGAGGGTGCGTACGCTGGACAGGATGCCTCCGAAGGTCGCCGGATGCGGTGTCCCGGGACGGGACGACCGGATGTTCCCATCGTAGTCGGAGTCACGCCTCAGGCGGACAGTCAGTCGTCACGCCGCTCCGACTCCTCCAGGTCGTCCTCGCCGACGATCTGGACCGCAGCCTCCTCGGCGCTCGCCGCTCCCCCGGAGATGCCGACATCGTGCCCGATCAGCCCCGACTCCCGGTCCTCGCCGTCGTAGCCGGCGTTGTCGTCGACGAGTCGGCCGGCGCGCCGGTAGTCCTTCTCGTCCGAACCGGTGCCGTTCCAGTCGGGTTCCTCGAAGCGCTCCCGCTCGGGATCCTCACGCTTGATCCGCTCCCGCACCCCCTCGGGGCCCTCGAGCGCCTCGGTCATGGCGCCGGACCAGTCGTCGGGGGCGATGATCCCCTCGTCGAGTGGGTCCGCGACGCCACGCTCGACGAGACTCTGCTCCGGGTCGAGCTGGTCGACGACCTCCGAGGGCTCCGTACTGGTTTCGTCGTTGTAGGTGGCCATACCCCAGTGTGCCCCCTTCCGCCGGGCGCCGTCTGCCAGGGACACCCCGACCTCGGATTGCGGCAGGACCCGGGCGTGATGTATAAGTTTGACAAATAGGGCACCAAACCTATTGGCTTAAAAAACTATGCGCTCCCCCCGGGCGCCACAGCGAAGGGTCCTCCGCCATGCAGCCCACCGTCTCCCGCCGCACTCTGCTCTCGATCGCCGGCCTGGCCTCCGCCGGGCTGACCCTGTCCGGCTGCGTCGGTGGCGCAGCGTCGCCGAGCGACGCCTCGAGCTCCGCGGCCACCACCACCCTCCACCTGGTCGGCTTCGCCGTGCCCAAGGAGGCGAACAACGCCGCCCAGGCCGCGTTCGCGAAGACCGATGCCGGCAAGGGCGTGGTCTGGCAGGAGTCGTACGGTGCCTCCGGTGACCAGAGCCGGGCGGTGGTGAACGGACTGGCCGCGGACTACGTCCATTTCTCCCTCGAGGGCGACGTCAGCCGCCTGGTCGACGCCGGCCTGGTCGACGCCAACTGGAAGAACGGCCCGACCAAGGGCATCGTGTCCGACTCCGTGGTGGCCATCGTCTTCCCCAAGGGCAATCCGAAGAACATCACCGGCTGGGCCGATCTGATCAAGCCCGGGATCCGGATCGTCACCCCCAACCCCGCCAGCTCGGGCTCCGCTCGCTGGAACATCCTGGCGGCCTACCAGCAGGTGATCAACCAGGGCGGCACCGAGGCGCAGGCCGAGGAGTACCTCACCTCCTTCTTCAAGAATGTCGTCGCGCTGCCCGGCAGCGGCCGCGACGCCACCAACGCCTTCCTGCAGGGCACCGCCGATGTGCTCATCTCGTACGAGAACGAGGCCATCCTGGCCCGGCAGTCGGGTGAGACCTTCGAGTACCTAGTGCCTGACAGCACGCTGCTGATCGAGAACCCGGCCGCGGTGACCAAAACCGCCGATCCCAAGGCCCAGGCCTATCTCGACTTCGTGCTCAGCGCCGCGGGGCAGACCGAGTTCGCCAAGAAGGGCTTCCGGCCGGTCATCGATGGGGTGACCTTGCCCGAGGTGCAGGGCGCCAATGACCCGAAGAACCCCTACCCGAAGCCGGCCAAGCTGTTCACCATCAACGACCTGGGTGGCTGGTCGGCGGTGAACAAGAAGTTCTTCACCGACACCACCGGCGTGGTGCCGAAGATCCAGCAGCAGACGGGGAAGACCAAGTGACCGAAGTCCTCGCCCCGACGCAGGAGCGGGCTCCGCGCCGGTCAGGGAACCCCCGCCGGCGCCGTGGCCCGGTCTTCACCAGCACCCTGACCCGCGGCTCGGGGATCGGACTGGGCCTCGCGCTGATCTGGTTCAGCCTGTTGGTGCTGCTCCCGCTCACCGCGGTGCTGGTCAAGGCCGCGGAGGGTGGCTGGGGTGCCTACTGGGCCGCCCTGCGGGACCCGCAGACTGCGGCGGCGATCGGTCTCACCGTGGTGGTCGCGCTGATCATCACGGCGATCAACGTCGTCATCGGCACGCTCATCGCCTGGGTGCTGGTCCGTGACAACTTCCCGGGCAAGCGGATCCTGGAGATCGTCATCGACCTCCCGTTCGCCCTGCCCACCATCGTCGCCGGCCTGGTGCTGCTCAGCCTGTACGGTCCCCAGTCGCCGCTGGGGCTCAACTGGGCCAACACCCGGATGGCGGTCGCGTTGGCGTTCCTCTTCGTCACCCTCCCGTTCGTGGTGCGGACCGTCCAACCGGTGCTGCTGGAGCTGGAGCCGGAGGCCGAGGAGGCCGCCGCGTCCCTGGGGGCGGGGCCGTTGACCGTCTTCGGCCGGATCGTCCTGCCGAGCCTGGTCCCGGCCATCACCTCGGGCGCGGCGATGTCGTTCGCCCGGGCGTTGTCCGAGTTCGGCTCGCTGGTGCTGTTGTCCGGCAACCTGCCGATGCACACCGAGGTCGCCGCGGTGCGGATCCTCGGCTACATCGAGGGGGACAACCTGCACGGGGCCGCGGCGGTCGCCTCGGTGCTGCTGCTGGTGGCGCTGGCGGCGATCGTCCTGCTCGACATCTTCTCCCGGAGGATCACCCGCGATGTCGACTGAGACCGTACGCCCGCTCCGACGACCCGTCCGGCCCCAGGGGTCCGCCGCCGCGGGGCGGTCCTGGTCGCGCTACCTGCTGCGGACCATCGTCGTCCTCTACCTGGCGCTGCTGGTGATCTGGCCGGTGCTGCTGGTCGCCACCCGGACCTTCTCCCGCGGCGTCGGCCCGGTGCTGGAGGCGCTGAGTGACCCGGCGCTGGTGTTCGCCTTCCAGCTCACCCTGGTCTCGGCGCTGTGGGCGGTGGCCCTCAACACCGTGTTCGGTGTCGGCATCTCGCTGCTGCTGGTCCGGCACCGGTTCCCCGGCCGACGGGTGCTGTCGGCCCTGGTCGACCTGCCGCTGTCGGTCTCCCCGGTGGTCGTCGGCCTGGCACTGCTGTTGGTCTACGGCGGGAGCACCGGATGGTTCGGTCCGTTCCTCAAGGCGGCCGGTCTGCAGATCATCTACGCCCCGCCCGGCATCATCCTGGCCACCACCTTCGTCTGCCTGCCGTTGGTGATCCGCGAAGTGGTGCCGGTGCTGATCGAGGCCGGCACCGACGCCGAACAGGCCGCCGAGAGCCTGGGCGCCAATCCGTGGCAGGTCTTCGGCCGGATCACCCTGCCCACCATCAAGTGGGCGGTCGTGTACGGCGTGGTGCTGAGCTTCGCCCGGGCGCTCGGCGAGTACGGCGCCGTCAAGATCGTCTCCGGCGGTGTGGCGTTCCGCACCCAGACCGCCACCCTGCTGGTCGAGGAACGCTACCAGCAGTTCGGCGTGGCCAACGCCACCACCGCGTACACAGCGGCCCTGCTGCTCACGGCGATCGCTCTGGTGGCGCTCATCGTGGTGGCGGTGCTGCGCCCGTCCCAGGAGAAACGAGCATGAGCATCGAGATCCGCGGAGTCTCCAAGAACTTCGGTGACTTCAGCGCGCTGTCCGACATCGACCTGACCATCCCCACCGGAGACCTCACCGCCCTCCTCGGCCCCAGTGGCGGTGGCAAGTCCACCCTGCTGCGGATCATCGCCGGGCTGGAGCACGCCGACACCGGCAGCGTCGCCATCGCCGGTGTCGATGCCACCGGGGTGCCGGCCCGGAAGCGGGACGTAGGCTTCGTCTTCCAGCACTACGCCGCCTTCCGCCACCTCACCGTCGCGGAGAACGTCGCCTTCGGCCTGCGGATCCGCAAGCAGTCGAAGCAGCAGGTGCAGACCCGGGTCACGGAGATGCTGGAACTGGTCCACCTCGAGCAGTTCGCCGACCGGCTGCCCTCCCAGCTGTCCGGCGGCCAGCGCCAGCGGATGGCGCTGGCCCGCGCGTTGGCGATCAGCCCCCGGGTGCTGCTGCTCGACGAGCCGTTCGGTGCCCTCGACGCCAAGGTCCGCAAGGAGCTGCGGGAATGGCTGCGCCGGCTGCACGACGAGGTGCACGTCACCACGGTCTTCGTCACCCATGACCAGGAGGAGGCCCTCGAGGTGGCCCACCACCTGGTGGTGATCAACCAGGGCCGGATCGAGCAGGTGGGCACCTCCGACCAGCTCTACGACGAGCCGGCCAACGCCTTCGTGATGGGCTTCCTCGGGCCGGTGACCACCCTCGGGGACACCCTGATCCGCCCGCACGACGTCGGGATCAGCACCCAACCCACCGACCGGGACGGTGAGCGCGGCGGCTGGGTGAAGCGGCTCAACCGGGTGGGCTTCGAGGTCCAGGTCGAGGTGGAGGTGGACGGGGTGAGCACCCCGACGCTGGTCACCCTGACCCGCCGAGAGGCGGTCCGGGAAGGGCTGGAGGCGGCCCACCGGGTGTGGGTGCATCCGATCCCGGGCGCGGTCCGGGTGCCCGTCCCGACCGCGGAGCCGACCCCGCTGGACGCTGCCGACCCTCGGCCGATCACCGTGCCCTGAGTCTCCTGCCGAGGCGCCCCACCCTGATGGTCTGACCATCTCTTCCATTGGTCAGACCATTGGAGTACGCTCGTCTCCGTCAGTCAACGATGACTCAGGAGCACCCCTATGACGACGACTGCGACGGCGCACAACCACCCCACACTCCTCGGATCGGCCGGGATGTACTCCGACAGTGAGTTCGACCGCCGCGCGCTGGCACACGATGCCTCCCACTACCTCGTCGTACCGCGGATCGTGGCCACCCCACGGTCCGCCGACGACATCGGCGCCCTGTTCCGTACGGCCCGCGCCGGCGGCCTGCCGCTCACCTTCCGGTCCGGCGGCACCAGCCTGTCCGGCCAGGCCCAGGGCCGCGGCATCCTGGCCGACACCCGGGCCAACTTCCGCGGCATCGAGGTCCTCGACGACGGGTCCCGGGTGCGGGTCCAGCCCGGCGCGACGGTCCGGGCCGTCAACCTGGCACTGCGCCCGTACGGTCGCAAGATCGGCCCCGATCCGGCCTCCGAGATCGCCTGCACCATCGGCGGCGTGGTGGCCAACAACTCCTCCGGGATGGCCTGCGGCACCGAGTTCAACACCTACCGGACGCTGGAGTCGATGGTGCTGGTGCTGCCCTCCGGCACCGTCCTCGACACCGGGGCCCCGGACGCCGACGCGAAGCTACGCCAGCTCGAACCCGCCCTGTACGCCGGTCTCGACGGCCTGCGCGACCGGGTCCGGGTCCGGCAGGACTCGGTCGACACCATCCGTCAGCAGTTCTCCATGAAGAACACCATGGGCTACGGGCTGAACTCCTTCCTCGACCACGACCGGCCGGTCGACATCCTCACCCACCTGATGATCGGCTCGGAGGGGACGCTCGGCTTCGTCGCCGAGGCGACCCTGCGCACCATCGAGGTGCTGCCGGAGATCACCACCGGGCTGATGGTCTTCGAGACCATCGACGACGCGATGAGCGCGCTGCCCGACCTGGTGGCGACAGGCTTCGCCACCGTCGAGCTGATGGACTCGGTGAGCCTGCGGGTCGCCCAGACGCTGTCCGGCAGCCCCCGCGCCATCACCGACCTGCAGGTCCGGGACCATTCCGCACTGCTGGTGGAGTTCCACGGGCACACCCCGCAGGAGCTGGCCGACAAGATCGCCACCGCCCGCCCGGTGACCGATCCGCTGCCGCTGGCGGTGCCGTTCGGGATGGCGCAGGACGCGCGCCGGGCCGCCGAGCTGTGGACCGTCCGCAAGGGCCTCTACGCCGCCGTCGCCGGCAACCGGCCCAGCGGCACCACCGCCCTGCTCGAGGACGTGGTGGTGCCGGTCGGCGCACTGGGCCGGACCTGCTCCGAGCTCGCCGAGCTGTTCGTCCGGCACGGCTACCAGGACTCGGTGATCTTCGGCCACGCCAAGGACGGCAACATCCACTTCATGCTCAACGAGCAGTTCGCCGGCGGCACGCACACCGCGCGCTACGAGGCGTTCACCGAGGACATGGTCGACGTCGTCCTCGGCCATCACGGCTCACTGAAGGCCGAGCACGGCACCGGCCGGATCATGGCCCCCTTCGTCGCCCGCCAGTACGGCCAGGAACTGTACGAGGTGATGGTCGCGGTCAAGCAGCTGTGCGATCCCGACGCAGTGCTCAACCCCGGCGTGGTGCTGGCGGAGAGCCCGCGCTCGTACGTCCAGGACCTCAAGCAGTCCCCCACCGTCGAGGAGGAGGTCGACCGCTGCGTCGAGTGCGGCTACTGCGAGCCGATCTGCCCCAGCCGCGACCTCACCCTGACCCCGCGCAAGCGGATCGCCCTGCGTCGCGAGATCACCGCCGCCGGGCAGGCCGGGAACTCCGGGCTGGCCGACGAGCTGGCGAAGACCTACCGCTACCAGGGCATCGAGACCTGCGCGGTCGACGGGCTGTGCTCGGTGAACTGCCCGCTGGACATCAACACCGGGGATCTGGTCCGGCGGCTGCGCGCCGAGGGCCACGGCAACACCTCCCAGGCCGCCTGGAACGCCCTGGCCCGCAACTGGGCCGGTCTCACCGCCGCCGGCGGAGTGGCGATGAACATCGCCGCGGCCGTCCCACCGCTGGCCACCGCGGCGACCGATGTCGGCCGCGCCGTGGTCGGCACCGACAACCTGCAGCGCTGGACCAAGGACCTGCCCCGCGGCGGGAAGCGACGGGCACCGCGCCGCTCCGACGGGCCGGCCGCGGTCTGGTTCCCGGCCTGCATCCACAATCTCTTCGGCGCCGCCGAGGGCGGTCCGGGCGTCGGCCCGGCGATCGACGCCCTGCTGGCCCGGACCGGCACCACCGTCGACATCCCGGAGGGGATCAACGGGCTGTGCTGCGGCACCCCGTGGTCGTCGAAGGGCTTCACCCGAGGCCACAACACGATGCGGGAGAAGGCGCTGCCGATCCTGTGGGCGGCCACCGACCACGGCCGGCTGCCGGTGGTCGTCGACGGCGCCTCCTGCACCGAGGGCGTGCTGAAGTTCCAGCACAAGGACCCCGACCCGACGTACGACGGACTGACGATCATCGACGCCGTCGAGTTCGTCGCCGACACACTTCTCGACAACCTGGTGGTGACCCGTCCGTACGACACCGTGGTGCTGCACAACACCTGCTCGATGACCCACCTCGGCCTCAACGCTGCGGCCCGGGCGATCGCCGAGAAGATCGCCTCCGCGGTGATCGTGCCGGTGGCGACCGGCTGCTGCGCCTTCGCCGGCGACCGCGGGATGCTCCACCCCGAGCTGACCGCCTCGGCGACGAGCGGTGAGGCCGCCGAGGTGGCGGCCCGGGCGGACGGGGCCGGACGGACGGCGTACGCCTCGGCCAACCGCACCTGTGAGGTGGGGATGACCCGGGCGACCGGACAGACCTACCACCACATCCTGGAACTGCTCGACCTGGCGACCCGTCCCTGAGGCCCGAGGACGAGCCGTCCCTGAAGACCCGGTCGGGCGGCGCTCAGCGGCGCCGCTCGGCCCGGACCAGGGTGACCAGGGTGCCGAGCAGCATCAGCGCCGCGAAGGTGCCGTACGCCACCACGTAGCCCAGGTCGATGCCCGACCGCCCGGCACCCAGCGCGGCGGCGTCCCCGGAGAGGAAGGTCCGGGCCACCTCACCGGGGACGAAGGCGACCACCAGGGCCATCCCCAGGGCGAGGCCGATGCCGGTGCCGAAGGCCAGCACCATCACCCGGATGGAGTTGACCACCCCGGTGCGCTCCCGCGGTGTGGCGGTGATGATCATGCTGGAGTTCAGCGTCTGGAACACCCCGTTGCCCAGCCCGACCACCGCCAGGGCGACGACGGTGAGCCAGCCGGAGGCGAGGCGTACGTCGACCAGCAGCAGCACCATCCCGGCCGTCGCGACCGCCGCGGAGACGGTCAGCATCACCCGTCGGCCGAGCCGCCGACCGACCCGGTCACCGGTCAGCGAACCGATGGTGAGGCCGATCGGGAAGCCGACGATCTTCAGCGCACTGATCGCCGCTGGGTCGCCGACCACGCCCTGGAAGTAGAGCCCGGCCACGGTGACCGCGCCGAGCCGCGGCAGCATCACCAGGAAGCCGTGCACCAGCGCGAGTGGGAAGGCGCGGCCGGCGAACAACTCCGGGGCCAGCACCGGCCGGGACAGCCGGCGTTCGACCAGGACGAGCACCGGCACCAGCACCAGGCAGCCGGCCAGCGCCAGCAGCACCCGGCGGTCGCCCAGGCCGACCTCGGCCCCCAGGGTCAACGCCAGCTGGGAACCGCCGAGGATGACCGCCAGCAGGCCCCCGCCAGGCAGGTCCAGTTGCGGGCGCCGGGGCGTGCCGACCGGCACCACCCGCAGTGCCACCAGCCCCCAGAGCAGGCCGGCCAGGGCGACCGGGACCAGCCCCCAGAACAGCCACCGCCAGCCGATCGCCGAGACGATGAAGCCGCCGACCATCGGGCCGAGCACCTGGCCGAGGGAGAACCCGGACAGGTAGACGCCCATCGCCCCGGCGAGGTGTTCGGCCGGGAAGACCGCGGCGAGGATGGCCACGGCGGTGCTCAGCAGCAGGGCCGCCGCGGCGCCCTGCAGGGCACGGCCCGCGGCGACGCCGAGGATGCCGGGGCTGAAGCCCATCAGCAGGCTCAGCGCGGCGAAGATCCCCAGCGCGCCGAGGAACACCCGGCGCCGGTCCAGCGCGTCGGCCAGCTGGCCGGCGGGGATCAGCAGGGCGGTGTTGACGAGCTGGTAGGCGATCACCACCACCGAGCTCTCCCCCGCGGTGGCGCCGAAGTGCGCGGTGAGCGCCGGAACGGCGATGTTGAGCATGTTCGAGCTCAGCGACATCAGCAGGGTGGCCAGGAACACCACCCCGAGGACGCTGCGGGCCCCCGGTGTCGGGGCCGTTCCGCCGCGGCCGCCGCTGTCGTCGCCTCGCCCGCTCACCGGCCCACCGTACGCGACGGCGGCCGGACCGGACTCCACCCGGACACGCATTCAGGCGGCCGGCGTGCCGCAGTACGGGAGCCGGGCCGACAGTCTGCGGGCCGCGGCCTGCAGGGCCTCGATCCAGAGCCGGACCAGCTGCCCGCTGGCGTCCCGGGGCAGCTGGGCCAGCCGCAGCACGTGGCACAGGTTGCCCTGCAGGTCCCGCACCGGGACCAGCACCGACCCGACGTCGTAGCGGCGGTCGGCCTCGATCGTGCGGACCCGGTAGCAGACCGCGGCCCGGGCGATCCGGGCCCGGACCTCGCGCTCGCCGGCCGGGGTGAGGTGGCCGGCCGAGTACATCCGGATCGCCTCCACCAGGTCGGTGTACGGATTGCTGTCCTCCTCCGGGAGGAAGGACAGCGAGTAGCCGTTGCGCCGGACGAACCGCAGCCGGGCCCGGAAGCCCTCCAGGGCCGCCTCGTCCGCCCCGACCGCACGGCGCAGCCAGCGTTCCTCGGCCTCCGGGCCGAGGGCGGCGACGAACTGGTCACCCAGTGGCGGGATCAGCGGGATCCGCTCACCCAGGGCCTCGGTGATGTCCACCCCCGGGCCGGTGGCGGAGGCGACCACGGCCAACTCTCCCTCGTTCGCCTCGGCGAGCACCGCGGCCTCGCAGGAAAACCGGGCGGCCAGCCGTTCCAGCTCGGGGCGGGCCACCGCGGCCTGCTGGATCGCCGCCGACAGGTCGGTGTCCATCCGGGCGATCAGCGAGGGGACGGCGAACCGGCCGTAGCCGCCCTGGAAGAAAAGCAGTGGGCTGCTGGGCCGGAGCACGGCGAGGTCGTCGACCGCGCACAGGGCGATGTAGTGGTCGCCGGCCTCGACCAGCTCGGTCAGCCGGACGTCCAGCCGGGCCACTGACCCGGCCAACACCGGGGCACCCGCGGGCGAGGGACACCAGTCGATCCCCGACAGCTTGTCCTCCCGTCGCTTGGCGATCGCCCGGCCCAGTTCCTCCTGGTCGCCGGAGAGGACGTTGATGCACAGCGCCGGGCACTCGCGCAGCCGGGCGAAGGTCCGCGAGCCGGTCATCGGCAGGAAGGCCACCAGTGGCGGGTCCAGCGAGACCGAGGTGAAGGTCCCCACCACCAGAGCGAGGTGTTCGCCGTCGGGGTGGGTGCCGGTCACCACGGTGACGCCGGTCGGGTAATGGCCGAGGACCTCGCGGAAGACGGCCGGGTCGAGGGTCGGGGTGGACGTGCTCATGGTGGCTCCTTGGTCGGTCGTCCGAGCCGTACGACGGGTCGGCGGGGGACGTGACGAGGATGGCCCGGCACCCCGGTCTGTCCTCAACGGAACCGTTCCGGGTGGCTGAACGGGACCGATGGGCGGGACAACTCGACCTCGACTGTGTCTTGCCTCACATCTGTAGCGGACATTACAGTTTCTGTACCATCCACTACAGGAACGTGGAACCGCGCCAACGACGGACGGAGCACCATGACGGCCACCCCACTCGACGACACTCCCCTCGACACCCGGCTCGACCGCGCCCACCCCGGCCAGGAGCCGGGCGGCCTCGCCTCGGTGAGCAAGGCCCTGATGCTGCTGGAGTCACTCACCGCGGCCGGGGATCCCGCCGGGGTGAGTGCGCTGGCCCGGCGGACCGGGATGCCGAAGTCCACCGCGTTCCGCCTGTTGGCCTACCTGGAGGAGAGCGGCTTCGTCGAGCGGTCCGGGAAGGCCTACCAACTGGGGCGGCGGCTCTTCGAGCTCGGGAACCGGGTCGACCTCTGCCGTCCCGACGGCCTGCGGGACATCGCCCTGCCGCATCTGACCGATCTGCACACCCGGACCGGGATGGTGGTCCACCTGGGTGTCCTCGACGGTCATGACGTGGTGTACCTGGACAAGGTGCACGGCCTGCGAACGGCAGCGGTCTCCACCACCATCGGCGGTCGTGTGCCGGCCGCCTGTACGGCACTGGGCAAGGCCATCCTGGCGTTCTCCGATCCGGTGACGGTGCGGGAGGTCGTCGAGAACGGGTTGGCGCCGCGGACCCGTTTTTCGGTGCGCCAGCCGGGGCTGATGGTCCAGCAGCTGGCCGAGACCCGGCGGACGGCGCTCGCCCACGACCGGGAGGAGTCGCAGCTCGGGATCAGCTGTGTCGCCTCCCCGGTCCTGGTGGACGGACGGGCGGTCGCCGCGGTGTCGGCATGCGCCCCGACCGCCCCGGTGAACGCCGAGGCGCACGCCCTGCTGGTCCGGCGGACCGCGGCCGAGGTGTCCCGCCGGCTCCACGACGCCGGGGCGTCCGCGGCCTGAGGTCCCGTTCCGCCGGCACCGAGTCCACACATCGAGGGGGCCGCAGCATCGCCGCGGCCCCCTCGGTCGTGCTCCGGGCTCGTCCCCGGCGGGGTCAGCCGTAGTTCTTCGGATCGTCCTTGGAAAGGGTCAGGTACGGGCTGTGGCCCCAGTACTGGGTCTCGGTGTACCAGGTCGGCAGCCAGCTGGCATCGTCGATGCGCAGCCCGCCGGTGCCGAACTCGACGCCGAAGTGCGAGGGGGAATCCATGTAGAAGGAGATCATCTTGTCGTTCGTGTGTCGGCCCAGACCGCTGATCATCCGGGCGGCCCCGTTGAGCACCTTGTCGTGGGCCCGGCCGACGTGGTCGATGTCCTCGACCTCGACCATCAGGTGCCCGATGGCGGTCGGCAGCCCGGGCACCCCACCGCCGAAGGCGAAGGTGTGGTGGCGGGGGTTGCAGTGGGTGAAGGTGAGCTTCAGTCCCTTCATCTCGATCCAGTCGCTCAGCCGGAAGCCGAGCACGTCGAAGTAGAGCTTCTCGTACGCCTCGACGTCCTGGACCAGCTGGAAGACGTGGCCCGCGCCGCCGTCGCCGGTGACGAAGGAGTGTCCGAGCGGGGAGGCGAAGCGATCCAGCGAGTCGTGCAGCGCGTAGTGCAGCTCGCACTCCACGGTGCCGTCCGGGTCGGTGAAGCGGTACAGGTCGACCACGCACCGGTCGGTGATCTCCTCGGCCGAGGGGCGGCGTACGTCGTAGCCGAGCCCGCGGACCGCCTCGGCGAGCTGCTCCAGCTCCGCGGGCCCCTTCACCTCCCAGCCGATGTGGGTGATCCGGTCCTGGTCCGCCCGGTTGATCTCGAGACGGTAGAGCTTGTTGTCCATCCGGAACCGGATCCGCCGGTCCGTACGCTCTCCGACCTGCAGACCGACGACGTTGACGCCGTAGTCGTACCAGGCGTCGAGATCCGTGGCGTCCACGATGGCATAGGCGAGGCTCTTGACTTCGGCCATGGGTGTGTCCTTTCACTGGCCGCCCCGCGGGCGGCGGCACCGATGTTCCGGATCACTGTCGGGCAGCCCACCGGCCCGCCGACAGCGACTCGTTCCGGGTCCCGGAACCTCCGCAACGAGCCACCGAACAGGCTTCCGACCAGGGGAAACACCGGATTCGTGGGTGTTCCGACATCCGGACCCGGAGGCTGGCCGTCCGGGCCGGGAGTCGTCAGGCTGGGTGCCCACAGGTCCCGGTACGGCCGGGCGCATCGACGACACACCCTCGGAGGACGCATGGACGTCAGCTACGAAGAGACCTTCCGCTCGGTCACCCTGCCCGACGGGACCACCGTCGCCTACAACGAGGCCGGCGCCGGTGACCGGGCCGTCATCCTGGTCCACGGCAGTGGCCCCGGGGCCACCGGCTGGAGCAACTTCAACCCGAACATCGGTGCCCTCGCCGACGACTTCCACGTCTATGCCCTGGACATGCCCGGCTGGGGGGAGTCCAGTTCCCGGCCGGCCGCGGACTACCGCCACCCCGAGGTGGTGGTGCAGTTCATGGCTGCCGTCGGGATCGACCGGGCCGCCCTGGTCGGCAACTCGATGGGCGGGATGATCGCCATCGCGGTGGCCGCCCGCCACCCGGAGCGGGTCTCGCACCTGATCACGATGGGGCCGGGATCAGGTGGGGTGACCATCTTCGACGCCGGCGGCGGCCTCACCGAGGGCCTGAAGATCCTCTACAAAGGCTATGCCGATCCGTCGCCGGAGAACTTCCTGGCCACCGTCGACATCATGACCTACGACACTCCGCAGGAGGTCGCTGCCCCGCTCGCCGAGCAGCGCTCGGCGAACGCCCGCCGGCACCAGGAGCACCTGGACAACTGGCTGGAGGGGTCCGTCGATGGCCCGCCGCTGCGCTACGGCGCCTCGGAGCGGGAGATCGCGTCGATCACCGCTCCGGCGCTGCTGATCCACGGCCGGGACGACCGGGTGGTGCCGTTCGAGCACACCCTGCGGCTGGTCCGGCTGATCAGCGACTCACGGGCCTACCTGATCAACCGGTGCGGGCACTGGGCCCAGCTGGAGCACGCCGAGGAGTTCAACCGGCTGGTCCGGGACTTCGTCCTGAACACCTCCGGGACCGGAGAGAAGCCGGCCCTGGTCGCCCTCGGCGGCTGATCAGCCGGTCAGCCGCGGCCCCGCGGGTCGCCGGGTGAGGCCCGGTGGTCCGCGGGGTAGCTCGTCATCACGTACGCCAGTCCCGCGGCCAGCACCTCCGAGGCGTCGGTGATCGGCCACAGCGGGGAGACCGTCTCGACGACGAACAGGCCGTCCACCAGTGTCATCACCGCCCAGGAGAGCAGCTCGGGCAGGGAGCCGCTGAGCGGCTCCCGGTCGTCCCCCGGGGCCTCGCTCCCCACCCACTCGGCGAACCAGCCGACGTTGCGAGCGGTGACCTGCCGCCGGATCCGGCGGAACCGCTGCCGGGCCTCGGATTCACCCTGCTGGAGCAACAGCATGTAGCCGATCCGGAAGGCGGCCGGCTCCTCCAGCATGGTCCGGAAACCGTCCCGCAGATGTCCAGCGATCGCCGTGCGGTGGTCGATGCCCGGTCCGCCGGGCCACACGTCGGAACTCGCCGACCAGCGTGCGAAAGCGGTGTCGAGCGCCTCGGCGACCAGCGCCCCGAGGTCGTCGAAGTGCCAGTAGAGGGAGCTGGCGGGCAGGCCGGCCCGCTCGCAGACCAGCGCGACGGTGGTGCCGGCCGGGCCCTGGTCGCACAACACATCGATCGCCCCCGCGACCAGCGCCTCCCGGCCGGTCTCCGCGGTGCGCACCCAGATCCGGTCGCCGGGCCCGGCCGACACCTCCTCCTGGGGCACCGGGCCACCGGCCGCGTAGTAGCGCGCCGCGCCGGTGAGCAGCAGGGCCAGCAGCCGGGTCTTCTCCGGCACCAGCGCGACATCCTGACCGGTCAGGTAGCGGCCGTCCAGCACTGCGAGGGTCAGCCGCGCCATCGCCTCGGCGGCCCGCGGATCGACCGGGCCGGTCGCCGTCATCCGGTCCAGGGCGATCGTCCACCAGCCTCCCAGGCGCCGCTTGGCCTCCTTCCGGATGTCGAGGAAGGCCGACCGGGCCGCCTCCGCCGAGGAGCGCCGCTGCAGTGACAGCGCCAGCCCGACCCTGGCGTAGTCCGGGTGGGTGCCGTCACCCTCCAGCCGGACCATGGCGTCCTCGAGTTGCTCGGGCAGCGGCCGTTCGTCGGGTTCCTCGGGCCACGGCGGCTGGCCCCCGAACCACTGCTCGTACGAGTCCTGGATGGCCGCGGCGACGATCTCGTCCTTGCTGGAGAAATGCCAGTACACCGAACTGGCCGGCAGGCCGGTCCGGCGGGCCAGTTCGGCGATGGTGGCCCCCTCGAAGCCGCGCTCGTCGACGAGGGTCAGCATGGTCCGCAGGATGCGGGTCCGGCCCTCCCGCCCGCGGGCCTGCATCCGGCGGGATCGCTGCTCCCGGCCCTCCGGCGGTCGAGGCGCCCCCGACGATCCAGCCACCGTTCCCCCGTCCGCGTCCGTTTCCGATCCCCGCCAGTATGCCGTGTCCCGGACGCGCCGAGGGCGGCGGTCCCGTGCCCGGGGACCGCCGCCCTGTCCGCTGCTGACCCCCGAGCCGGCCGGCGCGCCGGGGTCGGGGTCGGTCCGGATCACCAGAACGCCATCCCCAGGTCGTGCTCCAGGCCGAGGTTGACCCGGGCCCAGATCTGGTAGATCGGGTGCTGGGTGTTGCAGATGTGGGCCAGCGTCGCCTTGGCGTCCCGCAGCCCACGGCTGACCGGGCTGGCGAGCTGCAACGACCGGGCACCGGCGTAATTGAACGCCTTCTCCACGGCGTCGGCAGAGCGGCGGATGGCCCGGACCCCGTTGGCCCTGATCTCGGCCCGGGAGGCGAGGCTCAGGCGGCCGTCCCGGACCACCTCGTCGTACATCCGGTGACCGTCGGCGAGCAGGACGGCCCGCCCGGCACGCACCTCGGCGGCGCACTCGGCGATCACCGCCATCTGGTAGGGGTCCTCGAGGGTCCTGGTGCCGCGGGCGTCGATCCGCTGCAGGGCGTTGGTCATCACCGCCGCGACGGCCCCCTCGGCGATGCCCTGGCTGGCACTGTTGATCGCGTAGGAGAAGATCGTCGGGAACGGGATCCGGTAGAGCGGTGCGTCGTTGCCGACCGTGGCGAAGTTCTGTCCGTGGTCGAAGTCCAGCGGGTCGTAGACCCGGTGGAACGGGACGAAGGCGTCGTCGACCACGAGGTCCTTCGAGCCGGTGCCGCGCAGGCCGATCACGTTCCAGGACTCCTGGTCGAACCAGTAGTCGTCGCGCGGCAGCACGATGTGGCGCAGCTCGGTCGCGCCGTCCGCGGTCCGCAGCAGGGCACCGGTGATCGCCCACTCGCAGGCCTCGCCCCCGGAGGAGAACGGGATCCGTCCCTTGATCCGGTAGCCGCCGTCGGCCGGCTCGAGCACCCCCAGCGGGGCGTACGGGGAGGAGATCCAGGTGTCCGGGTCCAGCCCCCAGATCTCCTCCTGCAGCTGCCGGGTGAAGCCCGAGGCCTCCCAGGGGTGTACGCCGACGACCCCGGCGACCCAGCCGGCGCCGGAGTTAAGGCCGGCGATCTTCATCACCGCCGCGCTGAATTCCGCCGGATGCGACTCGTAGCCGCCGTACTGCTTCGACTGCAGCATCTTGATCACGCCGATCCGGTGCAGGTCGGCGACCGTACGGTCGGGCAGCCGTCCCAGCTGGTCGGCCTCGGCCGCGGCGCCGGTCAGGCTCTCCCGCAGTGCGTCGATCCGGTCCAGCACCTCGGCACCGGTGACGTTCTCGCTTCGCTCGAGTAGTTCGCTCATCACAGATCCTTCTTCGTCGGAGGAAACCTCGCGGTGGTCAGGTCGGCGGCGGCCGGCCCGATCCCGCAGTCGGTGGGTCGATCCTGTGGCCGCACTCCGCGCCCGGTGAACGAAAAGGTTCCGGCACCCGGCACGTCGTCCGACTGACATCGATGACGATGCGCCTTCCCGGTGGGTGGAACGGATTCGTCGGCCGGCCCGGCCGGCGCTCCCCAGACTGCTGCTCGCGGCACCACGCATCGTGCGGGTGGCACACGCCGCCCCGTTCCCAAAGGAGAGAACCATGTCGCAGCTGAGCCCCACGACACGAGGATGGGTGGTGATCGGCGCCTCGACGATCGCTCTGATCGTCTCTGTCAGCGCACTGATCATCACCCCGTATGGCGTGATGATGGATCCCATCGCAACGGACTTCGGGTGGACCCGGGCGGCGGTGAGTAACGGGCTCAGCATCTTCGCGCTGACGGCCGCGATCATCATGCCGTTCGCCGGGCGACTGCTCGACACGTTCGGCATCCGCAAGGTCGGCATCCCCAGCGCCGTTCTGACCGTGCTGACCATGCTCGCACTGGCCTGGTGCCCGCCCAACGAGGCGCTCTGGTACGGCCTGATGGCCGTGCTCGGCGTCGTGTCGGTCGGGCAGGGCGGGCTGATCTACCTCAAGGTCGCCGCGGAGTGGATCGACCGCAGGCGCGGTCTGGCGGTCGCCATCGTGGGCACCGGGATGGCCATCGGGCAGGCGCTCTCACCGGCCTTCACCCAGCTGCTGATGACCACGTTCGGTGGCTGGCGACCGGTGTTCGTCGGCCTGGCGATCCTGCTCGCGGTGCTCGCCCTGCCCCCGCTGCTCCTGATGATCCGGGAGCCCGATGACCGGGAGCGTCAGGAGCTCGGTCATACGGCCACACCCGAGGCGGGCGAACTGCCCGGACTGGAGCTCGGTGAGGCGGCCCGCACCCGGCAGTTCTGGATCCTGCTGCTGACCACCCTGATGCTCGGCTGCGCGGTCCCGGGCGTCCTGGTGCACATGGTGCCGCTGCTGTCGGACCAGGGCATCTCCACCACCGACGCCGTGACGGCACTGTCCGCCGCCGGGTTGTCAGCGATCGTCGGACGGATGATCGGCGGGTTCCTGCTCGACCGGCTCCACGCTCCGCTGGTGGCCGCCGTGGTGTTCGCGATGCCGATCCTGGGCTTCTGGTTCCTGAGCGGTCATGCGGGCGTCGGCGGTATCCACCTCGTCGGAGCCGTCCTCGTCGGGATGGCCTCCGGCGGCGAGTCCGACCTGGTCGGCTACATGACCTCCCGATACATGGGCATGAAGCGCTTCGGTCTGATCTACGGCATCTACTACGCCCTGCTCGCCCTCGGTTACTCGCTCGGCCCGTTCGCGTACGCCGCTGCCTACACCGCCACCGGCAACTACGACGCGGCGTTCCTGGTCTTCGGCCTCGGCCTGGCGGTCTGTGCCGTCGGCGGCCTGGCGATGGGCCGCTACCGGTTCCCGGCGGGCGTGGCGATCCCGGTGGCGGACGACCCGGCCGACGCCGCCGAGCAGATCCCCGAGGCGGTGCTGGTCGACAACCCGGTGATCGGGCACCGCCACGTCGCCGGACCCGCCTCGGACCCCGACCCCGACCCCGACGCCCTGACGAAGTCCCGGGAAGGCTGACGCCCGCCCACCCCCTGACCGGTGCCCCCGCAGGACCATCGCTCCTCCTGCGGGGGCACCGCCGCCTGTCGGGCACCGCCGTCCGACCGGGGAACCGCCCGGTCAGTGCTGCCGGCGGTGCTTCGGGTAGAACCTGCCGAGCACCTCGTCGCGGTACTCGTCGAAGCGGCCCTCCTCCAGGGAGGTCCGGATGTCGTCGACGAGCCGCACCGTGAAGCGCTCGTTGTGGATCGTCGCCAGGGTCGCCGACAACATCTCCTTGGCCCGGAACAGGTGGTGCAGATACGCCCGGGAGTAGTGGGTGCAGGTGTAGCAGTCGCAGTCCGGGTCGATCGGCCCGAAATCGCGCCGGTTCTCCGCGCGGGTGATGTTGAACCGTCCGTCGCGGGTGTAGAGGGCGGCGTTGCGGGCCACCCGCGACGGCTGGACGCAGTCAAAGGTGTCCGCGCCGTTCTCGATCGCGGTGAAGAAGTCGTCCGGCTCGGAGATGCCCAGCAGGTGACGGGGCTTGTCCGCGGGCAGTTCGTCGCTGACCCAGCCGACGATGGTGCCGAGCTTCGCCTTCTCCAGCGCACCGCCGATGCCGAAGCCGTCGAATCCCTGGCCGTCGACCGTCATCTCGGCCAGGCCGCGGGCGGCGGACCGGCGCAGGTCCTCGTACTGGGCCCCCTGGACCACACCGAAGAGCGCCTGGTAGGGCTTGCCGACCCGTTCCGCGGTCAGCCGCCGGTGCTCGACGAGACAGCGCAGCGCCCAGCGGCGGGTCCGCTCGACCGACTCCTCCTGGTACTCCCGGGTGTTCATCAGCGTGGTCAGCTCGTCGAAGGCGAACATGATGTCGGCACCGAGCCGGTGCTGGATCTGCATCGACACCTCCGGGGAGAACCGGTGCACGTCCCCGTTGAGGTGGGAGTGGAAGGTCACCCCGTCGTCGTCGACGAAGGCGCGCCGGGTCTTGCCCTCGGCGATCACGTCATCGTCCTGCAGGCCGGTGGTGTCCATCGCCAGCACCTTCTTGAAGCCGGCGCCCAGGCTCATCACCTGGAACCCGCCGGAGTCGGTGAAGGTCGGTCCGGGCCAGTTCATGAAGACGCCCAGGCCGCCCGCCTCGTCGACGATGTCGGCGCCCGGCTGGAGGTAGAGGTGGTAGGCGTTCGCCAGCACCGCCTGCGCCCCGAGCTGCTCGACCTGGCCCGGGGTGACGGACTTGACGGTGGCCTTGGTGCCGACCGCGACGAACGCCGGAGTGCGGATCTCGCCGTGCGGGGTGCGAATCACGCCGGTGCGCCCCCGCCCGTTGGCCAGTTCGGCCTCGCGGCGGAAGCCGAACGCCGAGAGATCAGCCATTCGCCCGCGCCACCAGCGCCTGGGCCTGGGCCAGCCCGACGATGCCGGCGCTGGAGCTGCGCAGCACCCCGTCGTTGACCAGCACCGGCACCGCCCCGGCCGCCACCAGCACGTCCAGTTCCTCGGCGGCAATGCCGCCCTCGGGGCCGACCACCAGCAGCACGCTGCCGGCCCGGGGCAGGTCCAGTCCGGCGAGCCACCGGTCGGCCGATTCGTGCAGCACGTACGCCGCGTCGGCCGACGCGACCAGCATCGCGAGCCCGGCGGTGTCGACGACGTCGTGCACCGCCGGCACCCAGAGCCGGCGAGACTGCTTGGCCGCCTCCCGGACCGTCCGCCGCCACTTCTCCACGCCCTTGGCCGCCCGGTCGCCGGTCCACCGGACGATGGCGCGGGCGGACTGCCACGGCACCACCTCGGCCACCCCGGCCTGGGTCATCATGTCGATCGCCTGGTCGTCGTGGCCGCCCTTGGCGAGGGCCTGGGCGACGACCCAGCGGACCGGCGGCCGCGGCGCCCGGAGCAGCTCGTCGACCCGGACGTCGAGGCTCCGCTTGTCGACGGCCGCCACCTCGCCGCGGATCCCCCGGCCGTTCCCGTCGGTGAGCACAACGGTCTCCCCGACCCGGATCCGCCGGACCGCGGCCGCGTGGTGGCCCTCCTCGCCGGCCAGCGTGACGAGGTCACCGACAGCCGGGTCGGCGGCGAACTCATGCAGGAAGACGGGGTCGGTCACCGGTCGGCCTCAGCCCTCGAAGGCGTCGCGCAGCTTGCCGAAGAAGCCCTTCTCCTTGGCGTGGCCGAGCTTGATCTCGTGCTCGCCGCGGAGGTCGGCCAGCTGGCGCAGCAGTTCGCGCTGGTCGGGGTCCAGCCTCGTCGGGGTCTGCACCAGGAAGGTCACCCCCAGGTCGCCGCGCCCGTTGGACCGCAGCCGCGGCACCCCCCGGCCGCGGACGGTGACCCGGGTGCCGGACTGGGTGCCGGCGGGGATCTCCACGTCGACCAGCGACTCCTCGGGGGTCGCCCCCTCCTTTTCGGCGTCGAGGGTGGGCACCTTCACCGAGGTGCCCAGCGCGGCGGCGGTCATCGGCACCCGGACGACGGTCTCCAGGTCGCTGCCCTTGCGGGTGAAGCTCTCGTGCGGCTCGACCCGCAGCTCGACGTAGAGGTCGCCGGCCGGACCGCCGCCGGGGCCGACCTCGCCCTGGGCGGCCAGGTGGATCCGGTTGCCGGTGTCCACCCCGGCGGGCACCTTGACGTTGAGCGTACGGGTGGCCCGGACCCGCCCCTCGCCGGAGCACTCCGGGCAGGGATCGGGGATCACCGTGCCGTAGCCACGGCAGGTCGGGCAGGGTGAGGAGGTCCGGATGTCGCCGAGGAACGACCGCTGCACCTGGGTGACCTCACCGGTGCCGTGACAGGTGCGGCAGGTGACCGGGGCGTTGCCCTCGGCCGACCCGGATCCCCCGCAGCGGGAGCACAGCACCGCGGTGTCCACCTGGAGCGGCCTGGTCGCCCCGAACGCCGCCTCCGCGAGGGTGAGCGACATCCCGACCAGGGCGTCCTGGCCCTTGCGGACCCGGGAGCGCGGACCACGCGAGGTGGCCTGGCCGAACATCGACCCGATCAGGTCGGTGAAGTCGAATCCGCCGGCGGCGCCGAAACCTCCCATCCCGCCGAAGCCGCCACCCATCCCGCCGTGGCCCATCGGGTCGCCGCCACGGTCGTACATGGCCCGCTTCTGCGGGTCCTTCAGCACCTCGTACGCCTCGTTCAGCTCCTTGAACTGCTCGGCGGCATCATCGGTCTGGGCGACATCGGGGTGCACCTTCATGGCGCGCTTGCGGTAGGCCTTCTTGATCGCCTCCGCGTCGGCGTCCCGGCCCACACCCAGGATCTCGTAGTAGTCCTTGCTCATATCCTCGTCATCCTCAGGCCAGGAAACGGCCCACGTAGCGTGCGACTGCCCGCACCGACGCCATCATCGACGGATAGTCCATCCGGGTCGGTCCGACAATACCGAGCGTGGCCCAGACATCCTCTTGGCTGCCGTAGGCACTCGCGACCATGGAGGTCGACTGCAGCCCCTGGTAGGGGTTCTCCCCGCCGATCCGGACCAGCACGTCGTCCGAGGTGGCGGCCTCGCCGAGCAGCTTGAGCAGCACCACCTGCTCCTCGAGCGCCTCCAGCACCGGCCCCACCGTCGACTCGAACTCGCTGGCGAACCGGGCCAGGTTGGGCACCCCGCCGACCACCACCCGGGTGCTCGGCGGGGTGCCGAGCAGCTCGAGCAGGGTGGTGACGACGATCCGGGCCGCCGGACGGTCCTCCGGGCGGAACTCCTCGTCGACCCGTTCCAGCGCCTCGAGGGCCCGCTGGGTCGAGCGGTCGACCACGGCGGCCGCCAGCTTCGTCCGGATCTCGGTGAGCAGCACCTCGTCCACGCTCAGGGTCAGGGTGTGCTGCTCGACCCGGCCGTTCGACGTCACCACGATCAGCATCAGATCGTCGCCGCTGAGCCGGATCACGTCGACGTGCCGGACCACGGTGGCGGAGACCACCGGGTACTGGACGATGGCGACCTGGTGGGTCAGCCGGGCCAGCAGTCGGACGGTCCGGGCGACGACGTCGTCCATGTCGATCGCGCCGGACATGAACGTCTCGATCGCCCGCCGCTCGGCGGCGGACAGCGGCTTGATCTCCCCGATCTGGTCGACGAACAGCCGGTAGCCCTTGTCGGTCGGGATCCGGCCGGCGCTGGTGTGCGGCTGGGCGATGTAGCCCTCGTCCTCCAGGACGGCCATGTCGTTGCGGACGGTGGCGGGCGAGACGCCCAGGTGGTAGCGCTCGACCAGCGCCTTCGACCCGACCGGCTCCTGGCTGGAGACATAGTCGGTGACGATGGCGCGCAGCACGGTCAGCTTGCGGTCGTCGAGCATCTCCCCTCCTCACCCGCCGGCGTTGGCACTCCGCCACTCCGAGTGCCAGTCTAGCGCCATGAGCCATGGACCGTCCCCAGCCGTTCCTTCCCCCTCCGCCGGCGCCTCCCCCTCCCTCGGCCCCTGGGAGGCGATCGGCGATCGCACCTGGCGTGCGGTCGCCGAGCCGGAGGCCGTCACCATCGGACTGGTGGCCGGGTCGGCCGGCGCCCTGGTCATCGACACCGGGAGCACGCCGGCCCAGGGCGCGGAGATCCGGCGCACCGCCGAAGCGGTCGCCGGGGTGCCGGTGACCGCGGTCGCCCTCACCCACGCCCACTACGACCACGTCGGTGGCCTGGCCGCATTCCGCGACCTGCCGAGCTATGCCCACGAGCGGCTGGCCGGCCACCTCACCGACCCCGGGCTACTGGCCGCGCTGGCGCCGTACGGGGTGACCGCCGTGGACCTGCCGGCGCCGACCCGGACCTTCGGGGTGGCCCGGGCGGCGCCCCTCGGCGATCGGGTGGTGGAACTGATCTCGGTCGGCCACGCCCACACCGACCACGACAGCATCGCCGTGGTCGCCGACGCCCGGCTGGTGTTCGCCGGTGACATCGTCGAACCGGCCGGCCCGCAGCTGGGGCCGGACGCCGACCCGGAGCGGTGGCCGGGTGCGCTGGACCACCTGATCGGCCTGCTGTTGCGCCCCGACTGGCTGGCCTATCCCGGCCACGGCGCGCCGATGACGATGGCCGAGGTCACCCTGCAGCGCGGCTGGATCGCCTCGATCCTCGGCGAGGTGACCAACCTGGTCTCCGACGGCGTCCGCTACGAGGACGCCGAACAGCGCGGCGACTGGCCGTTCCCGTGGCCGCGGATCGCCGCGGGGGTACGCACCGCGTACGACCTGCTGGCCGCCCGGGGATTCGCCCCGCGCGACCAGCTGCCGATCATCCGCAAGGACGTCCGCGAGGACTGAGGGGTCACTCCGCCTGGACGGGGGTCGGCCGGGTGCCGAGGCGCCCGCCCAGCGCCGTCCGCACCGAGGTGGCCAGCGGCTCGGTGGCACCGACGACCATCCCGAAACCGTCCACCCCGGGCACGTACGCCGACCCGTCGGTCAGCAGGGCGGTGCCGCCGATCTCCTCGACCATCAGCATCCCGGGCACGTGGTCCCACGGTCGGGGGCGGCCGTAGACGAGGAAGTCGCTCTGGCCGGTGACGAGTTTGGGGTAGTCGACACCGCAGCACAGGGCGCTGGTGGTGATCTGCGGCAGCGCGGCGTCGGCGGCGCGGTCCCGGATCACCACCCGGGCCGAGTGGCCGCGCCAGCCGGCCGGGTCCGCGGTGGGCAGCGCCCGGGAGATCTGCTCGCCGTTCCGGGTGACCCCCTCGCCGCGGACAGCGACGTAGGCGGTGGCGTACTCCGGCTGCCAGATCCAGGCCCGGACGGTACGACCCTGACGGACCTCGCCGATCATCACGGCGTAGTCTTCCTTGCCGTTGACGAAGTTCTTGGTGCCGTCCACCGGGTCGATGGTGAAGCCGTGCTCCGCGCCCAGCAGGTGCGGCGGCAGGCCCGGATTGGCGGCGGTGGCCTCCTCGCCGATGATCAGCGCGTCCGGGTAGGCGCGGGACAGGATCGCGGTCAGCTGCAGCTCGGACTCACGATCGGCGACGGTGACCAGATCGCCCGGCCCCTTCTCGGCGATCTCGTCGCTGGTCAGGGATCGGAACCGGGGACGGATCACCTCATCGGCGACCTGCTGGATGATCTCGAGGATCTGGTCTGTGGAGAGCTCACGGGGTGCCACCATATGCCCCACTGTGTCACACACCATGCCCCACCCGGGCAGGGGCCCTCGGCGCGACCCGGGGTCAGCTCTCCCGGTCGAGGTGGTCCTGGGTGACGAAGTCGATCAGCCGCTCGACCTCGCGCAGCAACCCGGGATCGAGGTCGTTCCAGTTGCCGACCCGCGACAGGATGAACTGCCAGGCCCGGGCGATGTCCGCCTGATCCTTGTGCGGCCAGCCCATCGCCGCGCAGACACCGTGCTTCCAGTCGGTGCCGCGCGGGATCCGGGGCCACTCCCGCAGTCCCAGCCGAGCCGGCTTCACCGCCTCCCAGATGTCGATGTAACGGTGGCCGGTGACCAGCACGTCGTCACCCCAGGGGCCCGCGGCGACCTGCTCGACGATCCGCGACTCCTTGCTGCCGGGGACGAGGTGATCGACCAGCACGCCCAACCGATGCCCTCCGCAGGGCGCGAACTCGGCGACGATGGCCGGCAGGTCGTCCATCCCGCCCATGTACTCGACGACGACGCCGACGTGGCGCAGGTCGTCACCCCAGACCTTCTCGACCAGTTCTGCGTCGTGCCGGCCCTCGACGTAGATCCGGCTGGGCAGCGCCACCCGGGCGGGCTCCACCGGCCCGACCCGGGATCCGGACCTGGTGTGGGTGGGCTCGGCCCCCTTTCGCACCGGGGCCTTCAGCGTCACCGGCTCCCCCTCGAGCAGGAAACCCGGGCCGAGCGGAAACGAGCGACGCCGGCCCCGGCGGTCCTCGAGGACCACCAGACCGTTCTCCCAGCGCAGCACGGCCCCACAGAACCCGCTGGCCGGGTCCTCGATCACCAAGCCGGCCCGGACCACCTGGTCACGCGAAGCCCGCTTCCGGTTGGCGCGCTCGAACCCGGCGGCGAGCACATCGGTGGGATATCTGCTCGTGGACATGACCCGAGGCTATGCCTCGGCACCGACACCGCACGCCCGCGACACCCAGTCGTTATCGTACGGCGACCCGGCCCACAGCGGGCTGATGGGGACCGCTGTCAGTCCAGCAGGTCGCGGACGATCCCGTCGGCCAGGAGCCGCCCACGCAGCGTGAGCACCAGCCGGTCGCCGCCCGTCCCCGCACCATGTACCTCGGCCAGGCCACGGGCGAGCAGGTCCGGCACCCGGGCCTGCTCGGTCCCGGTGAGCACGTCGGTCGACAGCCCGTCGGCGAGCCGCAGCTCGAGCAGCACCCGCTCCACCCGCCGCTGCACTCCGGTGAGGATCTCGCGGCCCTGGGCGGGCGTACGGCCCTCGGCCAGCGCCCGGGCGTACGCCGCGGGGTGCTTGCGGTTCCAGAACCGTACGCCACCGATGTGGCTGTGCGCCCCCGGCCCGATCCCCCACCAGTCGGCGGCCCGCCAGTAGCCGAGGTTGTGCCGGCAACGGTCGTCGGGGGTCCGGGCCCAGTTGCTCACCTCGTACCAGGACAGGCCGGCGGCGGTGAGTTCCTCCTCGGCGACCAAGTACTTGTCGGCCAGGTCGTCGTCATCGGTCATCGGGATCTCGCCGCGCCGCACCCGGGCGGCGAACCGGGTGCCCTCCTCGACGATCAAGGCGTACGCGGACAGGTGGTCGGGACCGGCGGCCAGCGCCGTCCGCAGCGTGTGCCGCCAGGAGTCCACGCTCTCCCCCGGCGTGCCGTAGATCAGGTCCAGCGACACCTGCCGGAAGCCGGCTGCCCGGGCCAGGTCGACCATCGCGGCCGCCCGGCCGGGGGTGTGCACCCGGTCGAGCAGCGCCAGCACCTGCTCGTCGGCGGACTGCATGCCGAACGAGATCCGGGTGAAGCCACCTTCGGCCAGTTCGGCCAGCCCGTCGGCGTCGATCGACTCCGGGTTGGACTCGGCGCTCACCTCCGCCCCCGCGGCCAGTCCGAACGTGTCGCGGACCCCGGCCAGGAACCGCACCAGCTCGCCGGCCGGCAGCAGCGTGGGGGTGCCGCCACCGACGAAGACGGTCGACACCGGCGGGGCGGCCGGCCCGAGCACCCGGCGGGCCAGCGCGAGCTCGGTCAGCGCGGCGTCGACGTACGTCGCCCGGGTCGCGCCGGGATCGGTGCCGAGCTGGTCGGCGGTGTAGGTGTTGAAGTCGCAGTAGCCGCACCGGGTGGTGCAGAACGGGACGTGCAGGTAGATCTCCAGGGGCCGGTGTCCCAGCCCGGCGAGGGCGGACGGCGGCAGCGTCCCGTCCGCCGGCACCGGATCGCCGTCGGGCAGCGTGGCTGGCATCAGGTGTTCCCTCTCATCCGGACCATTCTGCCGCGCCCCTGGCCGCGTGGAATACTCCGAGATCGGAGCTTCCCATCGACCGGGGCCCGCCGCGCCCGGGACCGAGCGCCCGCGCCACCCCGCACTGCAAGGAGAAACGTGTCCGATCACCCGATCCGTGTCGCCATCGTCGGCGTCGGTAACTGCGCCTCGTCCCTGGTCCAGGGCGTGCACTTCTACCGAGACGCCGATCCGAGCGACACCGTCCCCGGCCTCATGCACGTGGAGTTCGGCGACTACCACGTCAACGACGTGCACGTCGTCGCCGCCTTCGACGTCGACGCGGAGAAGGTCGGTCTCGACCTCGCCGACGCGATCAAGGCCGGCCAGAACAACACCATGACGTTCAGCGAGGTGCCGCCCACCGGCGTCACCGTCCAGCGCGGCCACACCCTCGACGGTCTCGGCAAGTACTACCGCGAGACCATCACCGAGTCCGCCACCGAGCCGGTCGATGTCGTCGGCGCCCTGAAGGCCGCCGAGGTCGATGTCGTGGTCTCGTACCTGCCGGTCGGCTCCGAGGAGGCCGACCGCTTCTACGCCCAGTGCGCCCTCGACGCCGGTTGTGCCCTCGTCAACGCGCTGCCGGTGTTCATCGCCGGCACCCCGGAGTGGGCGCAGAAGTTCGCCGACGCCGGACTGCCGATCATCGGCGACGACGTCAAGTCCCAGGTCGGCGCCACCATCACACACCGGGTGCTCGCCCACCTCTTCGAGGAGCGCGGCTACACCGTCGACCGGACCTACCAGCTGAACGTCGGCGGCAACATGGACTTCAAGAACATGCTGGAACGCGACCGGCTGGAGTCCAAGAAGATCTCCAAGACCCAGGCGGTCACCTCGAACGTCACGCACGAGTTCGCCGAGAAGGACATCCACATCGGCCCGTCCGACTACGTCGGCTGGCTGGACGACCGCAAGTTCGCCTTCGTCCGGCTCGAGGGGCACGGCTTCGGCAACGCGCCGATCAGCCTGGAGTACAAGCTCGAGGTGTGGGACTCCCCCAACTCCGCCGGGGTGATCATCGACGCCATCCGGGCCGCGAAGATCGGCCTCGACCGCGGCATCGGCGGCCCGCTGACCTCGGCCGCCAGCTACCTGATGAAGTCTCCGCCGGAGCAGCGTCCCGACGACATCGCCCGGGCGGATCTGGAGGCGTTCATCCGCGGCGAGCGCGAGCGCTGATCCACGGCGGGACACGGCGGTCATCCGGAGTCCCGGGTGGCCGCCGTGGTGTGTCGACCGCAGCGCGCGTCAGCAGCAGGTGGCGGCGCAGGCCGGGGCGCGGCGACCGTGGCGGAGGACCGAGGAGTAGACCGCGGCGACCCGGTCGGCGGTGACCGCCCAGGTCATCCCCGCCGCCCGGAGGGCCCCGGCCCGGCCGAGGGCGCGGCGGCGGACCGGGTCGACGACCAGGGCGCGCAACGCGTCAGCCCAGGCCCGTGGCGTACGGTCCGCGACCAGCACCCCGGTGCGGCGGTCCCGGACGGCGTCGGCGAGCCCGTCGATGCGGCTGGCGACGACCGGGGTGGCGCAGGCCTGGGCCTCCAGGGCGACCAGGCCGAAGGTCTCCGAGGACGAGGGAACGGCGACGATGTCCGCGGCCCGCATCCGGTCCGCCAACACCGGCCCGGGCACCGCGGGCAGGAAGCCGATCGACGCCCCCAGGCCGTGGTGGGCAACCATGGCCCGCAGCCGGGCCAGATAGTCCGGGTCGCCGTCGCCGACGATCGTCAGGTGCACCGGGAGTCGGTCGGGGGCGAGCAGCCGCATCGCCTCGATCAACAGATCGGGACCCTTCAGCGGCTGCAGTCGGGCGGCCATCAGGATCTCCACCGGGGCACCGCTCGGCATCACGCCACCGGGGCGGATATCGCGGCGGTCGTGGCGTGGCGGATGGTGGATGTGCGGGTCGATGCCCGGGGTGATCACGTGCAGCCGATCGGCGGGCGCACCGTAGAGCTCGTGCAACTGACGGGCCTCGGTGGGGGTGTTGACCACCAGGGCGTCGGAGGCGCTGACGACGACCCGCTCCCCGGCGATGCGGACGTCCGGTTCGGGGGCCTCGCCCGCCGAGGCATGCAGGTTCTTCACCAGGGCGCTGGTGTGCAGGCTGGTCACCAGCGGCGCCGCCAGCCGATCGGCCACCTCGACCCCGGCCATCGCCGACAGCCAGTAGTGGGCGTGCACGACCTGTCCCGGGCCGTCGCCGGCGCCCGCGACGACCGCGTCGGCGAACGCGCCGACGTGGTGACGGAGCTGGGTCTTGTCGAGGTGGGAGGTCCCGGGCAGCGCGACATGGCGCACCTCGAGGCGCTCCGCGAGCCGGCGCCGGGGCGGCTCGCTCTCGTGCAGACGGGCGGCCCACAGGGTCACCGGGATGCCATGCTCCGCCAGCTTCGCGGCGAGGTGGGCGACGTACACGTTCATCCCGCCGGCGTCCCCGACCCCCGGTTGGGCCAGCGGCGAGGTGTGCATCGAGAGCATGTGCACATGTCGAGGCTGGCCGGGCATGGTCGCCATGCTATCCCGCGGTCGGCGGCGGGGCGGTGGAACGACCGGACGCGTGCTAGCCAGTGGTCCCGGACCCGGTGCTGCCGGAACCGGTGCTGCCCCCGGTACCGCTGCCGCTGCCGGTACCGGTGCCGGAGGTCCCGTCGGTGCCGGAGGTGCCCGAACCACTGGTCCCCGACCCGGTGCTCCCGGAACCGCTGGTGCCGCCGGTCCCTGTGCTGGACGACGACCCGGCACCGGACCGGGCGCCACTGCTCGCCGAGGGCTGGGCGGGGGTGGCGACCGTGGACGGTGTCGCCTTCGTCGAGGCGGCCCCGTCTGTCCCGGACCCGGTGCCGGTGGTGCCGGTCGAGTCGCCCTGCCGGTCCTGACCGGTGGTCGAGGTGTCGGTGCTGGTCCGGGCAGCCTTGCCGGTGCCGGCCAGCTGACTGGTGCCGGGGGTGATCGGGGTCGCCGAGCCGTGCTCCAGTCCGACCATCAGGCCCAGCCCGAGCGCGGTCGCGGCGAGAGCCGTCAGCCCGGTGACAAGGACCATCCGGCGGCTGATCCTGATCGGCAGCCGGCCGCCGCCGGGGGCGGGCCGGGTGCTGTCGGTGGTCGCGGCGTCGGCAGTGTCCTCCGCGGACTCCGGCAGGTCGTCGTGGTGCCGCCGCCAGACCCGCCGCAACCGGTGGGTGCCGCTGCGCAGGGTGTTCTCGTAGATGTTGAGGGCCAGGGTGGTGATGATGCTGGCCAGGGCCGCGCCGATCACGGTCCCGACCGCCCCGAGGTGACCGCCGATCAGGGTGGACGTGGCGGCCGCCCCGGCGCCGGCGACGATGCTGGTCACCTTGGGATGGTTCCAGCCGGAACCCCCCTTGTCCTTGCCGGCCACGCCGGCGGGCCGGGGGGATCCCGGGCCGGCGGTCAGCACCGGCTCCGACGGGGCCGGGGAAAGTTCGGGCGGCTCGGGGGTGATGTCCAGTCCCGGGGTCACCCGGATCGCCGGGCGTACGGCCGTCTCCGGTGCCTGTCCGGCGGTGTCGACCGGGCGGGTCGCGGCACCGAGGACGGGCGACGCGGGGGCGGCACCGAACGGCGCCGGCGCCGGGATCCCGCCGTCAGCACCCTGGCCGACGCCGCCGACAGCGCCGGTGGTCGTGGAGTCGTTGCTGATGTCACTGCCTCGGCCGGTCATCCTGGTGGAAATGATGCACTCCGTGTCGCTCTGCCCCGCGCCGTCAGCGACGCGGCTGGTTCCTGAAAGTCCGGACCGCCGTTGGCCCCCGTACCTCCACCATGCCACGACCGCTCCAGCGAGCGAAGCCCTGCGGCACGACGTTCAGCCGGCTCCAACGACGTTCAGTGCCGGCTTCGACGTGCGGCGCGCCGGCGGCTACTTGTCCTTCTTCTCCGCCTCGGTGGTCGACAGCGCCGCCACGAAGGCCTCCTGCGGCACCTCCACCCGACCGATGGTCTTCATCCGCTTCTTGCCTTCCTTCTGCTTCTCCAGCAGCTTGCGCTTGCGGCTGATGTCGCCGCCGTAGCACTTGGCGAGGACGTCCTTGCGCATCGCCCGGATCGTCTCGCGGGCGATCACCCGGGCGCCGATGGCGGCCTGGATCGGCACCTCGAACTGCTGGCGAGGGATGAGTTCCTTGAGCTTCGACGCCATCATCGTGCCGTACGAGTAGGCGTTGTCGCGGTGCACGATCGCGGAGAACGCGTCGACCGGCTCGCCCTGGAGGAGGATGTCGACCTTGACCAGGTCGGCCTGCTGCTCCCCCGACTCGTGGTAGTCGAGTGAGGCGTAGCCCTTGGTCCGCGACTTCAACTGGTCGAAGAAGTCGAAGACGATCTCGGCCAGCGGCAGGGTGTAGCGGATCTCCACCCGGTCCGACGACAGGTAGTCCATGCCCTGCTGCACGCCGCGCTTGGTCTGACACAGCTCGAGGATGGTGCCGATGTACTCGGCGGGCGCGAGGATGGTCGCCTCGACCACCGGCTCGTGCACGGCGGCGATCTTGCCGTCGGTCGGGTACTCCGACGGATTGGTGACCGTACGCTGCTCGCCGTTCTCCATCTCCACCCGGTAGACGACGTTCGGGGCGGTGGAGATCAGGTCGAGGCCGAACTCGCGCTCCAGACGTTCACGGACGATCTCCATGTGCAGCAGGCCGAGGAAGCCGACCCGGAACCCGAAACCGAGGGCGGTGGAGGTCTCCGGCTCGTAGACCAGCGCCGCATCGTTGAGCTGCAGCTTGTCCAGCGCCTCGCGCAGCTCGGGGTAGTCGGAGGCGTCGATCGGGTAGAGGCCGGAGTAGACCATCGGGTTGGGGTGCTGGTAGCCCGACAGCGGCTCGGTGGCCGGCTTGGTGGCCGAGGTCACGGTGTCGCCGACCCGGGACTGCCGGACGTCCTTCACTCCGGTGATCAGGTAGCCGACCTCGCCGACGCCGAGGGCGTCGCCCTTGGTCGGTTCGGGGGCGATGACGCCGATCTCGAGGAGTTCGTGGGTGGCGCCGGTCGACATCATCGCGATCTTCTCCCGCGACCGCAGCGCCCCGTCGACGACCCGGACGTACGTCACGACACCGCGGTAGACGTCGTAGACGGAGTCGAAGATCAGCGCCCGGGCGGGGGCGGCGGCGACCCCGGTGGGCGCGGGGACCCGCTCGACGATCCGGTCCAGCAGCGCCGGGACACCCACGCCGGTCTTGGCCGAGACCCGCAACACGTCGTCGGGGTCGCAGCCGATGATGCCGGCGAGCTCCTCGGCGTGCTTGTCCGGCTCGGCACCGGGCAGGTCGATCTTGTTGAGGACCGGGATGATCTCCAGGTCGGCGTTGAGCGCCAGGTAGAGGTTCGCCAGGGTCTGCGCCTCGATCCCCTGCGCGGCGTCGACGAGCAGCAGCGCCCCCTCGCAGGCCTCCAGTGACCGGGACACCTCGTAGGTGAAGTCGACGTGGCCGGGGGTGTCGATCATGTTGAGCGCGTACATCTGGCCGTCGACGGTCCACGGCAGCCGGACGGCCTGGGACTTGATGGTGATGCCGCGCTCGCGCTCGATGTCCATCCGGTCGAGGTACTGGGCCCGCATGCTGCGGTCGTCCACGAGCTTCGTCAGCTGCAGCATCCGGTCGGCGAGGGTGGACTTGCCGTGGTCGATGTGCGCGATGATGGAGAAGTTGCGCAGCAGGGACGGGTCGGTCCGGCCGGGCTCGAGAACACTGTCAGTCACGGTGGGATGGACTCTCCTGGTCGAGGGCGTACGGGGCGACCCCCAGTCTCTCACGGCGGCGAGGCCGCGGGATCCTCCCGCGGCCTCGGAACCGCGTGGTGGCCCGAGGCCTGCCCCACCGGCGCCTTTTTGGCGGTTTCCGGGGCGACTGGTAAGGTACTTGCTTGCGTTGTGTTCCGGCAGTGGGACGCGCGCCAGCCAGATCCCTAACGTCCGAGAGTACAGAGGCCTGCCCCGTGGCAAACATCAAGTCCCAGCAGAAGCGCATCAAGACGAACGAGAAGGCTCGTCAGCGCAACAAGGCGGTCAAGTCCGCCCTGCGCACCTACACCCGTCGCTTCGCCGAGGCTGTCGAGGCCGGCGAGACCGAGAAGGCCCAGCAGGCCGCTCGTGTCGCCCTCCGCCAGCTGGACAAGGCCGTGACCAAGGGTGTCATTCACAAGAACCAGGCGGCGAACCGCAAGTCGTCGATCGCCAAGAAGGCCGCTTCGCTGGCCTGATCCGCCGCCCTTCCTGGTCCGAGGCCGTCGTTCCCGGACCGGTAACCGCCGGTTCTCCTCGGCGAGCCGGTTTCCGGCCGGACGGTGGACAGCTCGACCAGAGCGGCGTGGGCACCGCAGCGTCCCGATCCTCGGAGGTCGGGGCGCTGTTCGTCATCCTCCGAGTTCGTCGTCCTCCGGGATGTCCCCCATTGCCCCCGGTTGGCAGACTGGAGGCCATGAGTATGTCCGGTGGTCAGCGACCCGTCCCTCGTACCACGACGACCGTCGTCCGGCGACCCGTCACTGCGGGGGCGGCGACCAGGTTCATGGTCGGCTGGGTGGCGTTGTTGTGGCTGCTGGAGGCGGTCGACATGGTCAGCGGCAACTTCCTGGACAACTTCGCCATCCACGCCCGGGACCCGCAGGGTCTGCTGTTCATCTTCACTGCTCCGCTGCTGCACTTCGGCTGGCAGCACCTGATCTCCAACACCGTCCCGTTCTTCGTCCTCGGCTGGCTGGTCTACCTCTCCGGCCGGGTCCAGTGGGTGGTGTCGACCCTGCTCATCGTGATCGTGTCCGGGCTCTTCGCCTGGGCCTTCACTCCTGCCGGGGCGTACGTCGCCGGGGCGAGCGGGCTGATCTTCGGCTGGTTCGCCTACCTGGTGCTCCGCGGCCTGTGGACCCGGGACTGGCGCCAGATCCTTATCGCGGTGGGTCTCGTCGCGGTGTACGGCGGGATGATCTGGGGGGTGCTGCCGACCGACTCCGGGGTCTCCTGGCAGGCGCACCTGGGTGGCGTCGTCGGCGGGGTCCTCGCCGCGGCGGTGATCGGTCGGCGCGCCACGCCCGGTGTCGGTGGGCGATCGGACCGCGAGATCACCGCCCGGCGAGTCGGCTGACCTGCAGCACCATCGTCTCCAGGGCGTACGCCGCATCGTCGGCGGCGCCCTTGACGTCGGCGTCGGCGCGGGCGACGAGCCGGACCGCGCGGGCCAGCCGCCGCTGGTCCCAGCGTTGCAGTTGCTGGCGCATCGTCCGCAGCTTCCACGGGGGCACGCCGATGTCGGCGGCGATCTCGTTGTCGTTGCCGCGGCCGCGGACGCCGCTGAGCAGCCCCAACCCGCGGACCCCCGACGCCATCGCGCTGGTGATGAGCACCGGCGCGGTGCCGGAGGCCAGCGCCCAGCGGAGCTCCTCCAGGGCCCGGGTGGTGCGCCCGGCCAGGGCCGCGTCGGCGATCGAGAATCCTTTGACCTCGGCCCGGCCCTGGAAGAAGCGGCGGACCAGGTCCTCACGGATCAGGCCGTCCTCGGCGTCCTGGGCGAGCTGGTCGACGGCGCCGGCCAGCGAGCGCAGGTCGGTGCCGACCGCGTCGACGAGCTGCTGGGCCACCGGCGGATCGAGCCGGGCGCCCCGGCGCCGGGCCTCGTGCTCGACGAACCCGACCAGTTCCTTCGGCTTGAGCGGCGTCACCGGGAAGTGCGCCACCTTCGCCTTCTTCAACTTGTCGATCAGTCCCTTGCCCTTGTTGCCGCCGCGGTGGACGAGCACCAAGGCGATATCGGGGGACGGCCGGGCGGCGGCTGCCAGCAGTGCCTGGGCCAACGATTCCGAGGCGTCGGCCAGGTCGTCCACCACGACGGCGGACCGGGCCGCGAACAGTGACCCGGAAGTCATCTGGGTCAGGTCACCGCCGCCGAGGCCGGTGGCGCTGGTGCGGGCCACCTCCACGCCCGGATCCTCCGCCCGGCAGGCGGCGAGGACCTGCTCGACCGTACGATCCGCGAGCAGTTCCTCCGGGCCCTGGACCAGCACGACCTTGCCGTACGGGGAGCCCAGGTCGTCGACGTGCAGTTGTCTGGTGGTGGCCACCCGTCCACTATCCCAGCCTGCACCGACAGTCGCACCCCGGCGGGACTTCAGTGCCGGCGGGACTTCAGTGGACGGGGACCGCGCGGCACCGATCGTCGTGGCAGCTGACCGCGATGTGGCCGCCCTGGTCGGTGCGGACGATCCCCATGCCCAGACCGGTGAGGGTGTCCAGGGTCTGGCGGTGCGGATGGCCGTAGGAGTTGTCCCGGCCGACACTCACCAGGGCGAGCCGGGCCCCGGTGGCCCGGAGGAACTCCCGCGACTGGTCGCGGGAGCCGTGGTGCGGGACGACGAGGACGGTGGCCCGCACGTCAACGCCCGACCACAGCAGCCGGTCCTGGCCGGCGGCCTGCAGGTCGCCGGGGAGCAGCACGCTCAGCCCGCCGATGCTGGCCCGCCCGACCAGGCTGCCGTCGTTCTCGTCGGCCGGATCGGCCGGCGGCGGCCGCCCGGGCGGTGGGGCGAGGGACTCCCACGTCACCGTGCCGACCCGGACGACGTCGCCGGCCGAAGACGCCAGGTGCGGGACCGTCCCGGTGCGCGGGTACTGTCCGGGGGCCGTGACCACGGCGGTCACCGGCAGCTGGGCAAGGACCTGCGGCAGCGCGCCGGCGTGGTCGGCGTGCAGGTGGCTGAGCACCAACAGGGAGAGCCGCTGCACACCGAGTTGGCGCAGACAGCCAAGGACGGCCGGCCCGTCGCCCCCGGTGTCGACGAGAACCGCCTCGCCGGGGCCGGAGGCCAGGACGATGGCATTGCCCTGGCCGACATCGCAGACCGCCAGGGACCAATCGGGCGGCGGCCAGCCCGGCCGCGCCGGACCACGCAGCACGACGACGAGCAGCAGCACCGACAACAGCACCGCTGCCCACCAGCGGGACAGACAGACCGGGGCCGCGATCACCGCTACGGCACTGGCGGCCCCGAGCAGCAGCACTCCCACCATCCCCGGCGGCCACCACAGCGTCGCGCCCGGGGCCCCCGCGGCGGTGGCCGCGACCGCCGCGATGGCCCGTGCCGCCAGCGCCGCCGGCCAGGCGACGACGGTCGCCGCCTGGGGCCAGACCACCCCCAGTCCGGCCGCGGCGAACCCGGCCACCGTGGCCGGCCCCACGAGTGGCCCGACCGCCATGTTGGCCAGCAGCCCGACCGCACTCACCGACCCCGACAACGGGACAGCGAAGGGGCCGGTGGCCAGTTGGGCGGCGAGCGGGACGCACACCGCCTCGGCCAGCCAGCGGGGCGCCCACCGGGCCATCCGGTCGGCCCACGGCGTCGCCCAGAGCACGATCCCCGCGGTGGCGGCGCTCGACAGCACAAAGCCGGCGGACCGGGACAGCCACGGGTCCACCACCAGCAGGCCGAGGACCGCCACTGACAGGGACCGGAGGCCGCGGCGAGGTCCGTCCGCGGCGCCGGCCATCAGCGCGGAGAGGGCGACGGTGCCCATCGCGGCAGCCCGGAGCACGCTCGGCTCGGTCCGGCACAACGCGATGAACACCACCACACCGGCCGCGGTGACGCCGTGGAGCAGGCGGCCGCGCAGGCCGAGGAGTTTCGCGCCGGTGAGCAGGAAGGCGAGCAGAAGGGTGAGGTTGCTGCCCGACACCGCCATGACGTGCAGCAGGCCCGCATCCCGGAACTCGGTCTCCATCGTCTCGTCGACCAGTCCGGTGTCGCCGACCACCAGGGCCGGCACCAGCGCCCGGGCGCGCGGATCGCGGTCCGCGACGGCCGCTCGCAGCCCATCATGGACCCGGCGGACGGCCCGCTGGTCCCAGGAGGGAGTCGCCAGCAGGGTCGGTGGCCCGCTCGCCCGGACCATCGCCGCCAGGTCTGATCCCGGCGCAGGGACGGTCAGGCTGCCCCGGACCGCCAGGGTGCTGCCGGCGACCGCGTCCTGCCACCCCGACGCCTGATCGGCCGGGATGGTCACCAGGACCGGTGCCCGGACCCGCAGGGCACCCTCGTGGGTGTGGACGGTGACGACACGGGCCCGCACCCAGGTCCGTCCGGCCCGGCCGTCGGCCCCGTCGGGCTGAGCGGGCGCGGCCACCCGAACCGGGTCGTGCAGCAGGACGAGCTGCAGGTCAGCGCTGGCGTGGGTCGTGGCGAGCGTACGGACCGGACCGGTGCCGACCGCAAGACCATGCAGGCCGCCCACCAGGAGGCAGCCCAGCAGGGCCGCCGCGGCAGGCACCCGAGCCCAGCGTCGGGTGGCCCGGGCCAGGGCCAGCAGGACCACTGCGGCGAGCACCCCGGCCAATTGCCAGCCGAGCTGCCCGGAGGTGCCGACCCAGCCGCCGGCCCACCCGGCCAGAGCGGTCGGGACCAGCCGCAGATCGGTGCCGGCGGGAACGACACCGGCCGGGGCCGAGTCGGCCGCAGTATCGGGGTCAGACGCCGGCGCGCGGCGCGATGTCGGCATAGGTCTTCGGCCCGATCCCCTGGACGTCCTGCAGCTGCTCGACGGTGCGGAATCCACCGTTCTGCTCCCGCCACGCGATGATCTTCTTGGCGGTGGCCGGGCCCACTCCGGGCAGTTCCTCCAGCTGCTGGGCGGAGGCCGTGTTCAGGTTGATCTTTCCGGCCGCGGGGGTCGCTCCGTCGCCGGGGCCGGAGCCGCCCGTGCCGGTGTTCGATGTCCCGGCCGCGGACACCGGCGCCGGCCCCCGGATCTCCCCGCCGGGTTTTCCGGTGGAGCCGACGACCACCTGCTGGCCGTCCTGCAACGGCTGGGCGAGATTGAGGTCGCCGGGGTTGGCCCGCGAGGTCAACCCGCCCGCGGCGGTGATGGCGTCGTCGACCCGCGCGCCCGGCGGCAGGGCGACCAGCCCGGGACGGTGTACCTCCCCGATGACATGGGCCGCGATGGAGAGCGTGGCGGAGGGGCGGGCCGAGGCCGCGGAGGCGCCGGCCTCCGGTGTCCGTGCGGCGGGCAGACCGAGGCCGGCTGAGGCGGTCGCGGCAGCGGCGTCGGCCGGCACGGCGATCGGCCGGGAGCGCAGCAGGGTAAACCCGGCGAGCAGGACCCCGACCAGGAGGATCGCGCTGATGACCAGCACGCTCTCCCTGCGCCACGCGATGGCGGGGCCGCGAGGCTCCACCGGGGCGGGCTCGGGTTCCGGTGGAGCTGTGTCCTCCCACGCGGCGTCGGGGGAGGCGTCCAGCAGGCCCGCCAGACGGCGCCGGGTCGCCTCGGCGGACGGTTCGGGAAGTCGTCGGCTCATGCCCGAGTGTGGTGCCGGGCGGCCGGTCGCGGACCCCGGGAGCCGGCGCTGTGGACAGTCCTCGCGACAGCATCGGATCCTGTGGACGACCAAGACGGGAGCCGGGCGCCGGCACGAGGTCAGGCCGGCCCGGATCCTTCGTCGGGGATGCCTTCCGGCGACGGTGCGCCGGCCACCAGGGTCGGCTGTGCGAAGGTCGGCTGCGGGAGGGCGGTGATCCGGCAGGCACCAGGCTCGCTGAACGGGAAGACGGTCACCTCGGACGGTTCCCCCAGTCCCTCGAGCATGGTGGCCACGACGCCTCGGTGGACGTTGCAGACGACCTCGGGGTGCCGGCGAGCGGCCGCCAGCAGCGGACAGCGGTGCAGGTGCCACTCCCCCGACGCCGTACGCTCGGGCGCGAATCCGACCTCGGCGAGCTGGCGGTCCACCGCCTCCTGCGGGGTCGAGTCCTCGGGCACTCCCTCCAGCAGCTTGCGGCCCCAGCGCTGTCCGGCGCGGAAGGCCGCCTGCTGCGGGTTGTCGACCGATTCGAGCACCTGCTCGACCAGGACATCGGCCAGGGCGGCGTACTGACGCCCGATCGGCCACATCGGGCTTCCCGGCAGCGAGCGGTAGAGCGTCGCCGGCCGGCCGCGGCCGCGGGGCTTCTCGGTGGTCGCCACCGCGAGGTTGTCGGCGACCAGGCCCTCCAGGTGCTCGCGAGTGGTGTTGACGTGCTGGCCGAGCGCCCTGGCGATCTGCTGGGCGCGCAGCGGCTGCCCGTCCGCCTCGGCCAGCTGGGCGAGGACCGCCGCGCGGGCGCTCGACAGCGGCGTCGCGACCGCGGCGGGCAACGGGCCCATGGCGACCGCGGCGCTGTCGCCGGCGGCCGCTCCGGAATTTGTCACAAGATCATCGTACAAAACATGTCCAGCCCTGCTCGGCCCTTGGTAGGCACGTGTCCGCGGCTGTCCGCGGCCCCGCAGCGGGTCAGGCCGGGACGATGCTCACCAGCTTCGGGGCCCGGACGATGACCTTGCGGATCCCCCGGCCGTCCAGGGACCGTCGGACGGCGGGGTCGGCCAGGGCGAGCGCCTCCAGCTCGCTGTCGGAGATGGTCGGTGCCACCAGCAGCTTGGCGCGGACCTTGCCCTGGATCTGGACGACGCAGGTGACGGTGTCGACCACCAGCAGCGCCGGATCGGCGGTGGGCCAGGTCGCGTCGGCCACGGACGGGGCGCCACCCAGGGCCTCCCACATCTCTTCGGCGACGTACGGGGCGATCGTGCTCAGCGCCACGGTGACGAACTCGACGGCCTCGCGGACCGCCGGGTCGGCCGGGCCGGCGGCGCCGTCGACGGCCTTGCGGGCGGCGTTGACCAGCTCCATGATCCGGGCGACGACGACGTTGAACCGCTGGTCGTCGAGCAGCTGGGTGACATCGTGAACGGTCCGGTGGGTGACGTGGCGCAGCGCGCTGTCGCCGCCGGCCGGGTCGGTGCCGGGCGCCGAGGTCACCTCGGTGGCGAGCCGGTAGGCGCGCTGGAGGAACTTCAGCGAGCTCGCCGGGGACATGTCGGCCCAGTCGATGTCCTCGTCCGGCGGGCCGGCGAAGACCACGGTGAGTCGGATGGCGTCCACGCCGAACCGGTCGATCTGCTCGCCGAGGTCGACACCGTTGCCGAGGGACTTCGACATCGCCTTGCCCTCGTTGATCACCTGACCCTGGTTGAGCAGCCGGCGGAACGGCTCGGTGAAGGTGACCAGCCCCATGTCGTGCAGCACCTTGGTGAAGAAGCGTGAGTAGAGCAGGTGCAGGGTCGCGTGCTCCACCCCGCCGACGTACTGGTCGACGGGCATCCAGCGGGCGACGTCGGCGGTGTCGAACGGCCCGTCGGCAAAGCCCGGGGAGCAGTAGCGGAAGAAGTACCACGAGGAGTCGACGAAGGTGTCCATCGTGTCGGTGTCCCGCTCGGCGGGGCCACCACACGACGGGCAGACGACCTCGCGCCAGGCAGTCGCGGCGGGCCCGGCCAGTGGAGAGGTGCCCTTCGGGGCGAGGTCCTCGCCGCGCAGGTCCGGCAGCTCGACGGGCAGCTGGTCGTCCGGCACGGCGACGTCACCGCACGCCGGGCAGTGCACGATCGGGATCGGGGCTCCCCAGAACCGCTGTCGACTGAGCAGCCAGTCGCGCAGCCGGTAGGTGATCGCCCGCCGGCCGCGGCCGGTGGCCTCGAGGCGGTCGATCATCGTCGCGACGCCGGAGGCCTTGTCGGCCAGGCCGTCCAGATCGCCGGAGTTGACGTACGTCCCGTCGCCGGCGGTGGCGACGCCGGTCTCGGCCGGGTCGGGCTGGCCGGTGTCGACGACCATCCGGACCGGGACACCGAAGGTGCGGGCGAAGTCGAGGTCGCGTTGGTCGTGGGCGGGCACCGCCATCACCGCACCGGTGCCGTAGTCGGCCAGCACGTAGTCGGCCGCGTAGACCGGCAGCTTCTCGTCGTTGACCGGGTTGGTGGCGTAGCGGCCGAGGAAGACACCGGTCTTGGGACGTTCGGTGGACTGTCGTTCGATGTCGGAGACCCGCTTGGTCGCCTCGAGGTAGTCATCGAAGGCGGCGCGCTGCGCGGGGGCGCAGATCTGGTCGGCCAGCTCGGACTCGGGGGCGACGACGAAGAAGGTCGCGCCGAACAGCGTGTCGGGCCGGGTGGTGAAGACGGTCACCGGCCCTTCGTGGCCCTCGACGGTGAAGTCGACGTAGGCACCCTCCGAGCGGCCGATCCAATTGCGCTGCATCGCCAGTACCCGGTCGGGCCAGTGGCCCTCCAGCTGGGCCATGTCGTCCAGCAGCCGCTGGGCGTAGTCGGTGATCTTGAAATACCACTGGTTGAGCTTGCGCTTGGTGACGGCGGCGCCGCAGCGTTCACAGTGACCCTGCACGACCTGCTCGTTGGCCAGCACGGTCTGGTCGTTGGGGCACCAGTTGACCATCGAGTCCTTGCGGTAAGCCAGGCCGCGCTCGAAGAAGCGCAGGAACAGCCACTGGGTCCACCGGTAGTACTCGGCGTCGGAGGTGTGCAGGCGCCGGCTCCAGTCGAGGCTCAGGCCGTAGCGTTTGAAGGAACGGGCCTGGGTCTCGATGTTGCGATAGGTCCACTCGGCCGGATGGGCGTTGCGCTTGATCGCGGCGTTCTCCGCCGGCAGGCCGAACGAGTCCCAGCCGATCGGGTGCATCACGTCGTAGCCGCGCAGCTTCCAGTACCGGGCGACGACGTCGCCCATCACGAAGGCCTCGGCGTGCCCCATGTGGAGGTCTCCCGACGGGTAGGGGAACATGTCGAGGACGTAGCGTCGCTCCCGGGTGCCGTCGTCGAGGGGCACGAAGGTCCCGTCCTGCTCCCAGAACGCCTGCCAGCGCTCCTGAGCGGCTACCGCGTCATACGTCGTCATGTCCTCAGGCACCCGGTGATTCTAGCCCACGGCCTGCCCCTCACCCCGCCCTCGGTCAGCGGCTGAGGCGGGCCCCAGGGGGCCGAACCGGGCCAGACTCTGCCCTCGCATCCGATGCCACTCGTCGGGATGGAGGCCGTGCTCCACGACGTTGCGCAGCAGGGCGACCAGACCGTGTTCCGGGAAGACCTTCTCGGCCTCCTCGAGGCAGATGCAGACCAACGCACCGTCCCCCCGCGCCCAGGCGGCGACCCCGGTCAGTCCCAGCGGCGCCGCAGCCGCCAGGCCACTGCTCCGGCGAGCCGCGGCCGCCCACACCCGCGACCACAGACCGGCGGTCCGTCGCTCGATCCGCAGGGTCGCGACATCACGAGCCTCCGGGCGGCCGGCGAGCGCCACCAGTCGGCCCAGCTCGTCCGAATCCGGATCGGCCCCGGTGGTCTCGATCCTGGTCAGCATCCGGTCCATCTCCTCGGCTGCCTCCCGACCCTCCAGCCGGCGGACCCCGGGCAGCGCCCGGACCAGCGCGTCGTGGAAGTCGTCCGCCTCGTCCTCGTCGGCGGGCAGGACCATCGAGCGCAGGTCCTCCCGGTCGGACCAGGCGGGCAGACCGTGCACCACGGCCTCTGCGGCCGCGGGGTCGGACAGGACGTCGGCATAGTCGAACCCACCGGGAGGGCAGCAGGACGCGTCGCCACAGGTCACCGAGCGGTACCGGCCGGAGGCGACGTGGATCGCGTCCAGCACCTCCGGCCCGGCCGGATCGACGAGCGCGGTGGTCTCCAGTCCGAGGGACAGACCGGCCAGGGCCTCGGCTACGTCCGGGGCCGGCTCGTCGGTGTAAGCGATCAGCAGCACCCCGGTGGCGCCCAGCCGGTCCAGCTGGTGGCGCAGGAACGCCTCGACCCCGCCCGGATCGGCACTCAGGTCGTCGCTGTCCAGCCGCAGCGTCACCACCACCGTGCGGTCGTCGAAGAGCACCGCCACGAGGGAGTCGCGCGGGTGGAAGCCGAGCAGGTAGGGGACGGTCGCCAGCATGCCCTGCAGGCCGTGGGGCCGCAGCACGACGAGGTCGTTCTCGGTCGGGGAGGCGGTGCGCGGGTCGATGCCCGGATCGGTGTGGGGATCCATGCCCGGAGGGTGGGCCGCCCGGCACCGCCGGTGGCCGAGGACGGGCCCGTTGTGGACAACGCCGGCTGCCCGCGGGCAGCTGTGGACGCCTAAACTTGAACGGTGGGCATTCGCGACGGATCGACCTCCCGCGTCCGTACCTACCTGACCGGCGCCGTGCTGATCGCACTGGTGATCGCCGCCGCCGCGATCGGCGACCGGCTCGACGGGGCCTCCTCCCCTGCCCCGGCCACCGGGATCAGCAGCGACCCCAGCACCGGCCCGGCGGTCGGCCGACCGACCAGCGGGCCGGCCGTACGGTCCACCGCCCCGTTCGGTTCCTCCCCCGTTCCCACCGGGCTGCCGACGTCCGGGCAGTGGATCGACTACCAGTCCTCGGAGGGGACCGGACGCCTGACGGTCACCGGTCACCGGCGCCGCAGCGGTCTGACCGAGCTCGACGTCGTCCTGACCGCCACCAGCGGCTACCAGTCCTACATCCTGCTGGCGTACGACGACGCCGGCTATCGCTACCTGCCCGAGCCCGATCAGCCGGGTCGACAGGTGATGACGTCGGGGGTGATCGCCGCCGGCGAGACGCTGCGCGGCAGCATCGCCTTCGACGCGCCGACCGGACCGCTCACCCTGGTGCTGCGCAACGACCGCAACGAAGCCGTTGCCGCACTGCGGATCGGGTGACACCGTCCGGCGCCGGCCGGATCAGTGGGCGTCGTCGGTGCCGGCACGGCCGGAGCCATCCGCGCCGGAGGCGGAGCGGCGGCGTACGCCCCGCCGGAGCAGGGCCCGACGCACCAGCCAGCCGGTGAGCGCCACCAGCGCCAGGACCAGCACGGCGTAGACAACGATGGAGAACCGGTCCATCCAGTCCGACACGGCATGCCAGTTGTCGCCGAGCAGGTAGCCGGCGACAACGAGGGCTGTGTTCCAGATCACACTGCCGAGTGCGGTGAACGCGGCGAACTTCGCCAGCGGCATCCGGTCGATGCCCGCCGGGATCGAGATCAGGGAGCGTACGCCCGGGACGAGCCGACCGATCAGCACGGCGACCGTCCCGTAGCGGGTGAACCAGTCGATCGACGCGTCGACGTCACGGGCGTCGACCAGCGGCATCTTCTCGGCGATCCAGCGCAGCCGCTCCGCCCCGATGACCGCGCCGAGCCCGTACAGCAGGAACGCCCCGGTGAGCGACCCGGCGGTCGCCCACAGGATCGCCTCCACCGGGCCGTACGGCGCGTCGGGGCCGGCGGCGGTGAAACCGGCCAACGGCAGGATCACCTCGCTGGGGATCGGTGGGAACACGTTCTCCAGCAGGATGGCCAGGAAGACACCCGGCCCGCCGATCGCCTGCATGAGTCCGGTGACCCAGTCGACGATCGTGGTGATCCAGCCCATGACGCGATGACCTCCGTGTGCTCGGTCCGATGAAGGGGGCCGGGCGGCCCGGGGGAAAGGCTGTCAGTAGACGACGACGCGGGTCGAGCCGACCTCGACCTGGTCGAAGATGGCGGCCAGCGCCGCCTTGTCGCGGACGTTGACGCAGCCGTGAGAGTTGCCGGCGTAGCCGCGGGCCGCGAAGTCCGAGGAGAAGTGCACGGCCTGGCCGCCGGAGAAGAACATTGCGTACGGCATGTCGGAGCCGTAGAGGTTGGAGGTCCACTGGGCCTCCTTGCGGAACACCAGGAAGTTGCCCTCCCGGGTGCGGCGCTCCGGATCGTCCTCCTTGCCGAACCGGACGTCGAGGGTGGTGACGATCCGGCCGTCCTTCATGAAATAGAGCTTCTTGGCCGACTTCGACACGCACATCACCGTGCCGTAGCCGCAGCGCGGATCGGTGTTGGCCGCGGTCGTGACCCTGTTGCCAGCTGCTTTCTTGTCCGCCGCGGCCTTCTTCGCCGCCGCGGCAGCGTTGGCGGCGGCGTCCATGGTCGCCTCCCCCGAGGGGGTTGGCTTCGGGGTGGCCCTGAACGCGGCCGCGGGCAGCGCGGCGGCCGTGCGGGCTGCGGTCGGGGTGGCGCTGGGGGTGGGGGTGGGGGTGGCGTCGGTCCGGACGACCGGTTCCTCGGTCGCGAGCGGTGCCGGGACGGCGGCGGTGACCTTCGGCGCGCAGCCGGCGACCGCCAGGGTCAGTACGGCCGCGATCCCCGCGAGCCCAGCAGAACGGACGTACCTCATGAATCTCCCCACCCGAGACGGACTGTCCGCCGCCCAGCATAGGGGGATCGGCGTCTAGCACCGAATGCAGGTCCAAGCAAGAGCCGCGGTCGGGCTCTTCAGCGATCCCACAGGGTCCGATAACGACCGGCCCCGGCGCGGCGCCGGAGCGGCTCAGACATCGACCCTGATCCCGAGGCGTTCGGCCAGCAGCGGCGCCAGCTGGTGGAGCTGCGCGGTGGACACGGTGATCCCCCGCAGGTCCTCCCAGCCGACCAACCCGCCGAGCTCGGCCCCGCGCAGATCGAGGTCACGCAGGGTGGAGCCGCTGAGGTCCAGCCGGCCGATCCGGGTGCCGCCGAAGGCCACCCGGGTGACACCGGCCCGGACCAGGTCGAGGTCCTCGACCGCACAGTCGACAAGCTCGACGTCGGTGAGCTCGGTGCCGCGCAGGTTGAGGAAACCGAGCTTGCAGCCGGTGAACCGCACCGAACGCACCCGGCCGTCGGTCAGTTCCGCCGAGCCGATCCGGCTGCGCCGCAGGTCGACGTCGCGCCAGTCGGGACGCCGCGCCTCCAGGGTGGTGATGTCGAGCCGGTCGCCGACCACCTCCACCACCGCCGAGCCGGTCAGCGCCCAGCGGCCGACGGTCAGTCCCTCGAGTCGGCACCCGTCCAGATCGCGGCCGCCGAGGTCGAGCGCGTCGACGGTGAGGTCGGCGTACGCACGCCCCGTCAGGTCGCCCCGTCCCGTGGCCAGCTCGGAGGCCTCCCCGGGCACCAGCTCGCCGGGATCGACCGGGTCGATCATCGGGGCGGCGGTGGATCGCGGGCGGCGTCGGGTGCTCACGGCGCGAGCCTACTGTCGGGCACCGACAGCGTCCCGCCCGCGCCGGCGACGAGACCGGCCAGCAGGTCCAGGGCCCGGGCCAGGTCGGTGGCGTCGACCCCGCCGTAGTCGACGATGATCCCGGTCCGGTGCGCGGTGCCGGCCCAGCCCTGGGCGAGGTCGCCGACCCGTACGCCCCGCTCCCGGCAGGCCGCGGCGACGGCCGCGGCGGCCGACCTGTCCATCGGCAGGACGAGCAGTCGGCCGCCGTCGATCGCGCCGGGCAGCGACGGCAGGTGTTCCGCGACGACGGCCCGGGCCTCGGTGAGGCGGCGGCGGTTGCGGTGGATCCGGCGTCGCAGCCCCCCGTCCGCCAGGTAGCTGGCGACCGCCCGCTGGGTCACCGCGGCGACCGGGCTGCCGAGATCGGCACGGGTGGCGACCACGACCTCGACCAGTTCGGGTGGCAGCAGCAGGTAGCCGGTGCCGATGTCGTGCGACAGCACCGAGGAGAAGGTGCCGAGTTGCACCACCGGTGCCTCTCCACCGAGCCCGAAGAGGGTGGGCAGCGGCGGGCCGAGGTAGCGCGATTCGCTGTCGTAGTCGTCCTCCAGGATCAGCGTGCCGGTGCGGACCGCCCAGGACAGCACCCGGCCGCGGGTCGCGGCGGCCATCGAGCGGCCGTCGGGGTACTGGTAGTTCGGCGTGACGATCGCCAGGTCGCAGCCGGCAGTGTCATCGGTCAACCGGTCGGCGGCGAAGGGCACGGTCGTCACCGGTTGGCGGGCCAGGAACCGGCGCAGCCCGGTGAACCCGGGGTCCTCCACGGCCACCCGGATCCGGCGGTCCCGGTCCGGGAACAGCGCCGCGAGCAGCAGGCCGAGGCCCTCACGGGCACCTGCCGTCACGACGACCTGGTCGGCAGCCACCGCCATGCCCCGCATCAGCCGCAGGTGTTCGGCAATGGCGCGCCGCAGCTCGCCGACTCCGGCGGGATCCGGCCGACCCGGCCGGCTGGGCGGTGAGCTGGCCCGCCGCCACGCCGACCGCCAGGCAGCGTCGCCGAGGGGTGAGGTGGCTTCATGACCCGGGCCGAGGTCGAGGAGGTCCGCGGCCGGAGCGGACACGACGCCGGAGCCGATCACCGGCCCGGAGCGGGTCGCCCCGCCGGAGCCGACCGCGGTACCGGAGCCGACCGCGGTACCGGAGCCGACCGCGGTACCGGAGCCGACCGCGGTACCGGTCACCGCACCGGAGGAGGTGCCGGCGCCGGAGCGGGTGCCCATCGCCGCGCCGATCGGTGTCGCGGCCACCCCGGGCGCGACCACCGTGCCGGCCCGCGGGCGAGTGGCCAGGTAGCCCTCCGCGCCGAGCTGTTCGTACGCCGCCTCGACCGTGCCACGGGCGACCCCGAGCCGGGCGGCCAGGGCCCGGGTGGACGGTACGGCGGTGCCCGGCGCCAGCACCCCCGCAGCGACCGCGGAGCGTACGGCTGCGGCGAGCTGCACCGGCAGCGAGGCACCCCCGTCGCGGTCCAGGACCACCGGGAAATCCGCTGCGTCTCGCCTCATGGATCCACCCTAGCCACAACTGGCCTACTGATCTATCACGGAAGTGGCTCTGGCATGGGCCAGTTGGGAACGTCAGGATGGCGGAGGTGCATCCACCGCACCGTCATCGCTCAACCAGCGCATCAGTCGACCACGAGGACCCAGACCTATGACCGCAACCGCCACTCCCACCACCGCCGACCGCGTGACGGTCAACACCGGACTTGCCCGGATGCTCAAGGGCGGCGTCATCATGGACGTCGTCACTCCCGAGCAGGCGAAGATCGCCGAGGAGGCCGGTGCCGTCGCGGTGATGGCACTGGAGCGCGTCCCCGCCGATATCCGCGCCCAGGGCGGCGTGGCCCGGATGAGCGACCCGGACCTGATCGAGGGCATCATCGCGGCGGTGTCGATCCCGGTGATGGCGAAGGCACGGATCGGCCACTTCGTCGAGGCCCAAGTGCTGCAGGCGCTCAAGGTCGACTACATCGACGAGTCCGAGGTGCTCTCCCCCGCCGACTACGTCAACCACATCGACAAGACGCGGTTCGACGTGCCGTTCGTCTGCGGCGCGACCAACCTCGGCGAGGCGCTGCGGCGGATCACCGAGGGGGCTTCGATGATCCGGTCGAAGGGTGAGGCCGGCACCGGTGACGTGTCCGAGGCGATGAAGCACCTGCGCACCATCAAGGGCGAGATCCGCGGGCTGGCCGCGAAGTCCGACGACGAGCTCTACGTCGCGGCCAAGGAACTGCAGGCACCGTACGAGCTGGTCCGTCAGGTCGCCCGCGAGAAGCACCTGCCGGTGGTGCTGTTCGTCGCCGGCGGGATCGCCACCCCGGCCGACGCCGCGATGATGATGCAGCTCGGCGCCGACGGCGTCTTCGTCGGCTCGGGCATCTTCAAGTCCGGCAACCCGGCCAAGCGGGCCGCGGCGATCGTCCGGGCGACCACTCACTTCTCCGACCCCCAGGTGATCGCCGATGCGTCCCGCGGGCTCGGTGAGGCGATGGTCGGCATCAACGTCGCCGATGTCCCGGCGCCGCACCGGCTGGCGGAGCGTGGCTGGTGACGACGATCGGTGTCGTCGCACTGCAGGGGGCGGTGAGCGAGCACATCGCGATGCTCACCGCCCTCGGTGCGCAGGCCCGCGAGATCCGCACTCCCGAGCAGTTGCGGAGCGTTGACGGGGTGGTGCTGCCCGGCGGCGAGAGCACCGCGATGGCCCGCGCCGCGGCGAAGGTCGGGCTCTTCGAGGAACTGGCCGTACGCCGGGCCGCGGGGCTGCCGGTCTTCGGCACCTGCGCCGGGCTGATCCTGCTCGCCGAGCGGGTGAAGGACGGGCAGGCGCTGACCGGCTTCGCCACGGTCGGCGGACTGGACATCACCGCGCGCCGCAACGCCTTCGGCGGCCAGCTCGCCTCGTTCACCGCGGACCTGCGGGTCGCCGGGCTGGCGGGACCGGACTTCCCGGCGGTGTTCATCCGGGCGCCCCAGGTGGTCGAGATCGGCCCGGACGTCGAGGTGCTGGCCCGGACCGGCGTCGACGGGCCGGTGGTGGCCGTCCGCCAGGGCCCGCTGCTGGCGACGTCGTTCCACCCGGAGCTGACGGCGGACGACCGGCTGCATCGGTATTTCCTGGAGATGGTCGAGGCGGCGTAGTCACCGCGCTGTGACTCCCGTGCCTTACCGGGGGCGTTCGCGGCGGGTTGCCGTGTCAGCGCATCGGTGGCTGCGTCTCACCGCTCGCCTGCGCCGGCGCGGACGCGGCGGCCGGCAGGTCGTCCGGGTACACGATGGCGATCTCGGTGATCGTCTGCGGGAAGTCTCTGCGGTTGTTGGTGAGGAACCGGTCCGCACCCGCGGCCACCGCGGTCGCAAGATGCGCGGCATCTGCGGCGCGCAGGCCATGGGTGACCGCCAGCGCGAGAGCGAGGCGCGCCGCCGTCTCGTCGAGTGGATGCAGGTCGAGTCTGCTGAGCAGACTGACCAGCGCCGCTGTCTCGTCGGAGTCCGGATCGTGGCACATCGGCTTTGTCAGCACCTCTGCGAGCAGCAGCACGGAACCGATGCCGACGGTCTCCACGTCGGTGCCGGCGAAGAGTGCGAAGATCCGCGCGCCGAGGGGATGACCATGCACGGCGGCGTAGATCAGCACATCGGCGTCGAACGCCGTCACCCCGCTCAACGCGCGGATCTGTCGGCGCGGACGGCCTCGACGAGTTCCTCCGCGCGCTCAGGACTGATAGCCGGGGGGCGTAGGGGTGCACTGCGGGCGCTCTCGAGCAGGGCACCGATGCGGTCCGCCCGATTCCATGCCTCGGGTGCGCGGCGCGCGGTGAGAACGTCGGGGCGGACGAGCACCGCGACAACACGGCCGTGTCGGGTGATGGCCACTTCCTCGCCCGCCTCGACCCGGTCGAGCTGGGTCGGAAGGGTCTGGCGGGCGACGCTCGCGCTGATGCTGATCGACATACGGCTATCGTACGTTATGTACGAGTGTGTACAAAGTCTGCTGCCGCAGCCGGCGACGGCAGACTGAGGACATCACCGGCACGTCGGCAGGCACACCCTCGGCACGCGAGGATCCGAAGGGCAGGGATGCCATGACCGGGCATCAGTTCGCCGGGAGTGCCGCCGCCAACTGTCGGGCCAACCGCACCTCGTACGCGCCACACCTCGTACGCGTCGGCCGTCCATCCGCAGCGCCGGACCAGCCGGTCGTAGACCTCGGGAGAGTTGAGGGTCCAGACCTGGTCGACCGCGCGCTCCATCGTCAGTCCGGCCGGCAGCCCACCGGACACCCGGACGTACGACGCCATGGCGTGACCGGTGCCGATCCGGCGACCCTGGAATCGGCAGCCTGACCCGGCACGGCGAAGGGCCGCCACCGGCGATACTTCAGTCATGACGGTTCGATCACCCCGGTCGGCCGCCGCCACGGCCGCCTTCCGCACCACTGTCGCCGGAGTCGCCCTCGTCGGGCTGCTCTGCGGCCTGCTCACCGGCTGCACCCCCGGCGCCGCCCCCGGCCCCTCGGGGAGCCCGATCGGCACCGCCTCGTCAGCCGTGACAGCCGGACCGCAGTCGGTGCCGCGCGGCACCCCGGCGACCATCGCCTCCGGGCTGCAGTCGCCCTGGTCGATCGTGTTCCTCGGTCCGACGGCGCTGGTCAGCGAACGGGACACCGGCCGGATCCTCGAGCTGCGCGCCGACGTCCCGGCCCGCGAGGTCGGCACCCTCCGCGATGTGGTCCACGGCGGCGAGGGTGGCCTGCTCGGCCTCACCGTCGATCCCGAGGGACGCCTCTACGCCTACTCGACCGGTCCCCACGGCAACCGGATCCAACGGCTCGCCCTGACCGGTGGGCCGGGATCGTACGCGCTCGGCGCGTCCGAGACCATCCTCGACCGGCTGCCCTCCGGCGACATCCACAACGGCGGCCGGATCGCCTTCGGACCCGACGGCATGCTCTATGCCGGGGTCGGCGACACCGGGCAGAGCGGCCTCTCCCAGGACCCGGCCTCGCTGGGCGGCAAGATCCTGCGGCTGACCCCCGACGGTGCGGTGCCGCCGGACAACCCGTTCCCCGGTTCGCCGGTCTACAGCCTCGGCCACCGCAACGTGCAGGGGCTGGTCTGGGCCGACGACGGGACGATGTTCGCCACCGAGTTCGGCCAGAACACCTGGGACGAGCTCAACATCATCGTCCCCGGCGGCAACTACGGGTGGCCGACGGTCGAGGGCCGGGGCGGGACCGCCCGCGGTTTCCGCGACCCGGTGCAGCAGTGGCGCCCGGACCAGGCCAGCCCCAGCGGCCTGACCCGGGCGGGCGGGACCCTGTACGTCGCCAACCTGCGCGGCCAGGTCCTCCGCGGGATCCCCATCTCCGCTCCGGACACCTCGACCGACTACTACCGCTCCGGGTACGGCCGGCTCCGCGACGTCACCGTCGCCCCCGACGGTCGACTGTGGCTGCTCACCGACAACACCGACGGCCGCGGCACCCCCGGGCCCGATGACGACCGGATCCTGGCGGTCGATCTCGGCGCCTGATCATCGGGTGGCCGCCCCGGAACGGGTTCCGGGGCGCTCCCGTACGCCCGACGGTCACCGGCACCAGCTAGCCCTTGCTCCTCCGGGCGCTCACCACACGCTGGAGGAGGACGAAGATGAGCAGGAACACGCCGATGAGCACCTTGGTCCACCACGAGTCGAGCCCTTCGCGGGCGATGATCACCTGGAGCAGACCGTAGACGAACACGCCCACGACCGACCCGAGCACGAACCCGGAACCGCCGATCAGCAGCGTGCCGCCGATGGCGACCGGCGCGATGGCGTCCAGCTCCATGCCGATGCCGGTGAGGTTGAAGCCGGACTTGGTGTAGAGCGCGAACATGATGCCAGCGATCCCGGCGCAGACGCCGCTGAGCACGTAGACACCGACCCGGGTGAACCCGACCGGGAGACCCATCAGGCCGGCCGCCAGACCGTCGTCCCCGGAGCCGAGGGCGTAGACCGTACGTCCCACCCGGGTGTAGTGCAGGATCAGGAAACCCGCGACGATGACGATCACCGCGATGATCAACGACGCGTTGATCCGGAACACGTCAGAGCCCGTGCCCAGCTTGATGCCCCAGGAGGCCAGTCTCCCGAACCCGGGGTCGGTGATCGACAGCGACTGCACGCTGATGATGTTGCACAGCCCGCGGGCCAGGAACATGACGGCGAGCGACGCGATGAACGGTTGGACGTCGAAGTAGTGGACCATGATCCCGATCAGGGTGCCGCACACCGCCCCGACGAGCAGCGCGATCAGCAGCACGACCGGGAGCGGCACACCGGCGGTGAGCAGCACGGCGATCACGAGCCCCACCAGGGCGACCACGGCACCGACGGACAGGTCGATGCCGCCGGTCAGGATCACGAACGTCATCCCCACCGTGAGCACCAGCAGGTACGAGTTGTCCGCCACCAGATTGGAGAGCAGCCGCAACGAAATGAACCCACGATGAGGCGTCGAGTAGCGGAGCTGTCCGATCAGCAGCATCAGGACCAGTACGACACTGGCGCCCAGGACCGGGAGGAACCGGCGATCGATCCGGGGCAGCCGACGTGGCCGGGCGGCCGAGGAGGCTGCAAGTGGTTCGGTATCGACGCGCGACATCACACGATCACTTTCTCTGCCGGAATCGAATCGGAGCCGGCCTGCCGACGCATGCGCCGTTCCTGCGCCCAGTCGCGGAACCGCGAGGACTGGGCGACGACCACAGCGATCACGACGATCGCCTTGAACAGCGGGGCGGTCTGCGAGGGCAGGTGGAACACGATCACGGCCCGCTCGATGGTGGTGAGGATCACGGCACCGACGAGGGTGCCGCTGAGGTAGAACTTGCCACCGCTCATCCGGGTCCCGCCCAGGACGACGCACATGATGGCGTCCATCTCCTTCATCAGGCCGATGTTGTTCGCATCCGCCGCCATGGTCGGCGCACCGTAGACGATCCCGGCCAGCCCAGCGAGGATCCCGCAGATGATGTAGGTGGACCAGACGAGTGTCCGGGAAGGCACACCGGCGAGCCGGCTGGCCTCCGCGTTGATACCCACCGACTCGAGCAGCATGCCGAACGCGGTCCACCTGGTCAGGACGGTCAGCGCGACGAAGACGACGAGCGCGATGATCACGGGGGGTGGGGATCCCCAGCACGAAACCGGACCCGAGCCATTTGAACGGCGGACTGGTCACCGTGGTGATCTGTGCCTTGGTGATGAGCATGGCGATGCCGCGGCCGGCCACCATCAGGATCATCGTGGCGATGAAGGGCTGGATCTTGAGCCCGACCACCAGGAACCCGCTGAAGGCACCGATCACGAGCGCCACCACCAGGCCCAGCAGCACCGCCACGGCGACGGTCCCGACGCTGTCCGGGCTCGACGACCCTCTGAGGAAGGTGAGCGAGAGCGACAGGGATATCGCCATCACCGCGCCGACCGACAGGTCGACGCCGCCGGTGGCGATGACCAGAGCCATCCCCAGACCCAGCAGGGCCGGGGTCGCGGCCGTCCGCAGGATGTCGACGAGCTGCCCGAAGAAGTGCCCGTCGGTGAACGTGACGGCGAGGAAGCCGGGGCTCATCACGTGGCACAGCACAAGGAGGACGACGAGCGCCACGATGGGCCAGAACATGTGGTGCGACGTGGCCCTGACCAGGATGTTCTGTCGGTCCACCACCTCGCGTGACTGCGACTGGGCGTCATGCGGCATCGGTCTTCACCTCGCTCGCGCGGCCGATCTCCTCCAGGACGGCATCCACACCCACCGACGGACCGTTCTCCAGTTCTCCGATCTTCGCGCGGTCACACATCACCGCGACCCGGTTGGCGACCCGCATGACCTCCTCCAGCTCGGAGGAGATGAAGACGACACACCGGCCATCGTCGGCGAGCTGGGTGACGAGCCGCTGGATCTCCGCCTTCGTCCCGATGTCGATGCCGCGGGTGGGCTCGTCCAGGATCAGCAGCGTCGGGTCGGTCGCCAGCCACCGGGCGAGCAGCACCTTCTGCTGGTTGCCGCCCGACAGGTTCCGGATCAGCATGTCCGGGTTGTTGGGATGGACGTCCAGGGCCACCATGAACTTCTCGACGATGGCGTCCAGCTCGGTCCTGGACAGCGGCCGGAGCACCCCGCGGCGTGCCTGCAGGGCGAGCGCGATGTTCTCCCGGATGCTCAGGTCCGCCACGATGCCGTCCCGCTTGCGGTCCTCGGTGGAGTAGACGATCTTGTGCTTGAGCGCGGTCAGCGGATCGGCGAGAGTGACCTTCTGGCCATCGACGTCGACCTCGCCACTGTCCGCCCGGTCAGCACCGCACAGCAGCCGCGCAACCTCCGTACGTCCGGAGCCGAGCAGGCCGGCGAGCCCGAGCACCTCGCTGCGACGGATGTCGAGCGAGAACGGCTGGACCGAGCCGCGCCGTCCGACGTCACGCGCACTGAGGAACAGCGGGGTCTCGCGGTCCTCCTCCGTACGTGTCCGGGCCTCACCCTCGATCGCCGCCAACGCCTCCCCGGACCGGCCGAGCATCATCGAGATGAGCTCGCGGCGGGGCAGATCGGCCGTCATCCGCTCGCCCACCAGTTGACCGTTGCGCAGCACGGTCATCCGGTCCGAGATCTCATAGACCTGGTTCAGGAAGTGCGAGACGAAGAGGATCGCCACACCGCTGTCCCTGATCTCCCGGATCACGTCGAAGAGTTCGGCGACCTCCTGCTGGTCGAGGCTGGAGGTCGGCTCGTCGAGGATCAGCACCTTCGCATCGAGCACGAGAGCCCGGGCGATGGCGCAGAGTTGCTGCGAGGCGATCGTCAGCGATCCGAGCTGGGCCCTGGGGTCCACGGCCAGATGCAGCCGCTGGAGGTACTCCGCGGCGCGGGCCTGCGTCGCCCGCCAGTGGACGAAAGGCCCCCTGTGGACCTCGTGCCCGAGCATCACGTTCTCGGCGATGCTCAGGTTCGCGCACAGATTCACCTCCTGGTAGACGGTGGCGATGCCCGCCGCCTGCGCTTCCGCGGTGCTCCTGAACTGGATGGGCTTCCCGTCCAGGGTGATCGATCCACGGGTGAGGTGGTGGACACCGGTGAGCGCCTTGATCAGGGTGGACTTCCCCGCACCGTTCTCCCCCATCAGGGCGTGCACCTCTCCCGGGAAGAGTCTGAAATCCACTCCCGAGAGAGCCTTCACCCCGGGAAAGGTGACGGTGATGTCATGCATCGCCACCAGCGGTGGTGCATCCTTCGGTACTGCTTCAATCATCGGACCAGCCGTTCCTCTCTCACGGTCGTCACGACAGTGGGAGGCGTTCGACGGGCCGACCGCCCCCCACTCGACAGGACCGGTCAGTACTTGCGGGCGTCGATGGTCGCCTGGGTGATCGACTGGTCGAAGGTGGTCTCGGTGACGATGGTCTGCGTCGTACTGGACTGGCCGGCGTGCACCTTCTTGATCAGGTCGGCCAGCTGGTCGCCGAAGACCGGGTTGCACTCGACCACGTAGTTGAACTTCTTGTCGTACAGGGCCTTCAGCCCGTCCTTCACCGCATCGACGGTGACGATCTTGATATCGGTGCCGGGCGTCTTGCCCGCGGCGGTGATCGCCTCCAGGGCACCGAGGCCCATGTCGTCGTTGTGGGCGAAGAGGAGGGTCATGTCGGGGTAGCTCTGCAGCGCCGCTTCCATGGCAGTCTTGCCCTCGGCGCGGGTGAAGTTGCCGGACGCCCGGCCGATGACCTGTGAGCCGACGACCGCCTCGAAACCGCTCTGCCGGTCGACCTGTGGGGCGGACCCCATGGTGCCCTGCAGTTCGAAGATCTTCGCGTCGGGAGCGTTCTTCTTGACCCAGTCCCCGGCGGCCGTCCCCTCCTTCTTGAAGTCCGAGCCGATGAAGCCCTGGTACGGGTCGCTCAGCGACGAGGTGACCGCACGGTCGGTCAGCACCAGCGGGATCTTGGCGTCCTTGATCTCCTGCAGCACCTGGTCCCAGCCGGTCTGGATCACCGGCGAGAAGGCGATGACATCCATGCCCTGGGCGATGAAGTCACGCAGCGCCTTGATCTGGTTCTCCTGCTTCTGCTGGGCGTCGACGAAGGTGAGCTTGAAACCGTTCGCCTCGGTCAGGCTGGCCTTGATCGATTCGGTGTTCGCGGTCCGCCAACCACTTTCGGCACCGACCTGGGAGAAGCCGACCGTGATCGGGCCGCTTCCCCCCGAGCCGGACGAGCCGGAACCGCCGGAGTTCGAGCTGCACGCGGCAAGCCCCACGACGGGGATCGCCGCCAGCGCGGCTCCGAGGATTGAGCGTCGAGAGATGGGCATGTGGTAACTCCTCCTTGAGTCCTTCTGCGACCTTCCACCGGCCGAGTCAACGCCGCTCGGCCGCACTGCCGTCACTGGCAGCCGGACGTCCGTAGCAACTCGCCCGACACCAATGTGACCGGTAACATCAGCTCTGTCAACGAACTCCTTCGCACAGCTTCATCACATTTTCATCACGCCGTCGACACCGTTCCGGAGGTGGCGGTACGGCCGAGGGTCTTGACAAGAGCTCGACCACTGACGCCCAGCCCGTCTGATCACGGCGTCCCGACCACCCTCATCGACCCCCCGAGGAATCGACCCCGTCGAGACGCGAAACCCGGACCTTGACCGGATCGAAATGTTACCGGTAACATCTCGCTCGACGCAGGCGCACAGGATGACGGACAAGGGAGTTCAGCAGCTGTCAGGGCGCCCCCGTGCGCATCCCTGACAGCGCGACTGCATCAGCTTCCTCGTCGACACCCTCGCGGCCTCTGTCGCCGCACGACACCACCCGGGGAGTACGGGCCGCGTCGGCGGCGTGCCGGTCCATCTCGACGAAGGAAAGCCCATGCCCGGACGCAGCATCACCCCTGATCTGTCCACCCTGAAGGTCTGGTTCCTGATCGGCAGCCAGGAACTCTACGGGGAGGACGTCTTGCGGCGCGTCGACGAACAGTCCCGGACCATCGTCCGGCTGCTCGACGAGGCCCCGCAGATCCCGGTCGAGGTGATCCACAAGCCGGTCCTCACCGACACCGAGGGCATCGTCACCACCATCCGCGAGGCCAACGACGACCCCGAGGTGATCGGGGTGATCACCTGGATGCACACCTTCTCGCCGGCGAAGATGTGGATCCGCGGGCTGCGTACGCTGCAGAAGCCGCTGCTGCACCTGCACACCCAGGCCAACATCGAGCTGCCGTACGCCGATCTCGACTTCGACTTCATGAACCTCAACCAGTCCGCCCACGGCGACCGGGAGTTCGGCTACATCCTGTCGCGGCTCGGCATCCGGCGGAAGTCCGTGATCGGGCACGCCTCCGACCCGCGGGTCGCCACCGAGATCGGCGCCTGGGCCCGGGCCGCCGCCGGCCTGGCCGCCCTGAAAGGCATGAAGGTGGCCCGGTTCGGCGACAACATGCGCTACGTTGCCGTCACCGAAGGGGACAAGACCGAGGCGGAGACCGTCTTCGGCGTCGCGGTCAACACCTGGCCGGTCAACGAGCTCGCCGCCAGCGTCGATGCGGTGACCGCGGAGCGGGTCGACGAGCTGGTCGCCGAGTACGACGCGTCGTACGACGTTGTCCCCGAGCTGCGCGCCGGCGGCGCGTGCCGTGAGTCCTTGCGGGTCGCCGCCGAGCAGGAGCTCGGCCTGCGGGACTTCCTCGAGGAGGGCGGCTTCCACGCCTTCACCGACAGCTTCGAGGACCTCGGCACGCTGCGCCAGCTGCCCGGCATCGGGGTGCAGCGGCTGATGGCCGACGGGTACGGCTTCGGCGCCGAGGGGGACTGGAAGACGGCGATCCTGGTCCGGCTCGCCGCGGTGATGGGGGCCGGGCTGCCCGGTGGCGCCTCGCTGATGGAGGACTACACCTACGACCTGACGCCGGGCCAGGAGGTGATCCTCGGCGCCCACATGCTCGAGGTCTCCTCGAACCTGACCACCGCCCGGCCCAGCCTGGAGATCCACCCGCTGGGCATCGGCGGCAAGGAGGACCCCTGCCGACTGGTGTTCACCGCCGACCCGGGCCCGGGGGTCGTCGTCGCGATGACCGACATCCGGGACCGCTTCCGGCTGATCGCCAACGCCGTCGACCTGGTCGAGCCGCCGGCCGACCTGCCCCGGCTGCCCGTCGGCCGGGCACTGTGGCGGCCCCAGCCGGCCTTCGTCACCTCGGCCCAGGCCTGGCTGGTGGCGGGCGCGGCGCACCACACCGTGCTGAGCACCGCGCTGACCCCGGAGGTCTTCGTCGACTTCGGCCGGATGGCGGGGGTCGAGATCGCCCTGATCGACGAGCACACCACCCTGCCGGCCTTCGAACGGGCCCTCGAGCTGGAAACGACGCTGCGGGGCGGCCCCGCACCGACCGGGATCGCGTAAAGTGACAGGGCCCAGGCGGGTCCGGGAGCGCCGCAACGTCGGTCCGGGAAACCGCGTCGTCCGCCGCGTCGGACCTGGAGTAGAGACCTGGGGGCGTCGAGAAAGGACCGTACGATGCCAGCTGAGGGTGGCAGAGCCGCGAGCATGCGTGACGTGGCCCGGTTGGCGGGCGTCTCGCACCAGACGGTGTCGCGGGTGATCAACGACAGCCCCCGGATCCGGCCGGAGACCCGGGCCAGGGTACAGGCGGCGATCGCCGAGCTGGGCTACCGGCCCAGCGCGGTCGCCCGGGCCCTCGCCCACGGCCGGTCCCGGCGGATCGGGATGATCATCGAGTCCTCCAGCCACTACGGGCCGCTGAGCATGCTGCGTGGCAGCGAGGTGGCCGCCCGGAACGCCGGCTATTCGTCCACCACCTACACCGTGACACCGGGCTCCAGCGAGTCGTTCCGGGAGGGGGTGGAGTTCCTCGTCGGGCAGGACGTCGAGGGGCTGGTGGTGATCGTGCCGCGGACGGAGTCCCTGGAGGCGCTGGGCGAGCTCGATCTGCCCGAGTCGTGCGTGCTGCTCGGCTCGCTGCCGGGGCGCGCCGGTGACCCGGCCCGCCACCTCGGACTCCCCCGGGTCGGCATCGACCAGGCCGCTGGTGCCCGGCTCGCGGTGCAGCACCTGCTCGACCAGGGACACCGGGTGATCGGTCATCTGAGCGGTCCGGCGGACTGGCTCGATGCGCAGGCCCGCCAGGCCGAGTGGCGCTACGTGCTGGAACAGGCCGGCCTGCCGGTCCCGCCGGCCGCCCACGGCGACTGGAGTCCCGATGCCGGCTATGCCGCCGCCGAGCAGCTGCTGCAGGTGCCGGGTCTGACGGCGGTGTTCGCCGGCAACGACCAGATGGCGCTGGGCCTGATCCACGCCCTGTCCGACCGCGGGCTGCGGATCCCGGAGGACATCAGCGTGGTGGGCTTCGACGACATCCCGGAGAGCCCGCACTTCCGGCCGCCGCTGACCACGATCCACCAGGACTTCGAGTCCCTGGGCGTGGCCGGGGTCGCGGTGCTGCTGGCCATCCTCGGCGAGGAGGTGCCGGCGCTGCCCCGGCGGATCGACCCCTCCCTGGTGATCCGGGAGTCGACCCGGGCGCTGTAGCCGGCCCAGGCCTGAACGGCCTGGAGCAGCACCGTGCGGCGCGGCCCGGGGCAGGGCTCAGAGGCGCTCGACGGCCGCCCGCTCGACCGCCAGCCCGCGCTCGAACCGCTCCATGAACGTGGCGAATCCGGCGACATCGGCCGGGTCGGGATCCATCGCCGCCAGCTGCGTCCCGGCGAAGACCTTCGTCCGCAGGTAGTCGGGCAGTGACTCGTCGGCGGCCCGGTCGCGCAGGAACGCGGCCAGCACGGCGATCCCCCAGGCTCCGCCCTCACCGGCACTCGACCCGACCGTCACCGGCGCGTCGAGTGCCGCGGCGAGGATCCGCTGACCCACGCCCTCGGTCCGGAAGAAGCCACCGTGGCCGTACATCGAGGTGATGCGTACCCCCTCGCCGGTCAGGACGTCCATGCCGAGCCGCAGGGTGCCGAGCATGCCGAAGAGCTGGGCGCGCATGAAGTTCGCCAGGTTGAGGGTGCTGTCGGGGGTACGGACGACCATCGGGCGGCCCTCCGCCAGGCCGACGTTGTGTTCCCCGGAGAGGAAGTTGTAGGTCAGCAGCCCGCCGCCGTCGGCGTCGGCGGTGAGTGCCGCCCGGAACAGGGTCTCGAACACCCGGGACGGCTCGGCCGGGGCGCCGAGTGCCGTGGCGAACTCGCCGAAGACCCCGGCCCACGCGTCGACCTCGCTGGCGCCGTTGTTGCAGTGCACCATGGCGACCGGGTCGCCCGACGGGGTGGTGACCATGTCGAGCTCCGGGTGCATCCGGTCGAGCTCGTGGTCGAGCACCACCATGGCGAAGATGCTGGTGCCGGCGCTGACGTTGCCGGTGAGTGGGGCGACCGAGCCGGTGGCCACCATGCCGGTGCCCGCGTCGCCCTCCGGTGGGCACAGCGGGACACCGGGCCGCAGGGTGCCGGTCGGATCGAGCAGCAGTGCCCCCTCGGGGGTCAGCGTGCCGGCGTCCTGGCCGGCCGACAACACGGTCGGCAGCAGGTCACCGGCCCGCCACGGCATCCCCTCGGCGGACGCCACCTCGTCGAACCGGTCGATCATCCCGGCGACGTAGCTCCCGGTCGCGGAATCGATCGGGAACATGCCGCTGGCGTCGCCGACGCCGATCACCCGCCGGCCGGTCAGCCGCCAGTGGACGTAGCCGGCCAGGGTGGTGATCTGGGCGACCCGGGAGACGTGCTCCTCCCCGTCGAGCATCGCCTGGCGCAGGTGGGCGATGCTCCAGCGCTGCGGGACGTGGAAGTCGAAGAGCCTGGTCAACTCGTCGGCGGCCCGCCCGGTGGAGGTGTTGCGCCAGGTGCGGAACGGGACGAGCAGCTCACCCTCCGCGTCGAAGGCGAGGTAGCCGTGCATCATCGCAGAGACGCCCAGCGCCCCGAGCCCGGTGAGCTCGAGGCCGAAGCGGCGCCGTACGTCGGCGGCAAGGTCCGCATAGCAGGCCTGCACGCCCTCCCAGACCGCGTCCAGCGCGTACGTCCAGCGGCGGTCGACGAACTGGTTCTCCCAGGCATGGCTCCCCACCCCGATCGGCTCGTGGTCGGGGCCGATCAGCACTGCCTTGATGCGCGTCGAGCCCAGCTCCATGCCGAGCACTGCCGTCCCTGCGGCGATGGCCTCCCGGGCCCGGTCCGTGATGGGGTCGATCATCGTTGATCCTCCTGGTCGTTCCTGGTGCCGGCGGCTCGTCGTCCACCGGTGATACCGAGCATGTCACGTCCGCACACCGGTTCTGCACAGGGGTGCACTGGATCTCCTCCAGAATGAATGTTACCGTTCACATTGCCGGGTGACAGTAGCCCGGACCGACAAACACGCGAGACCGGGCACCGGAGCCCGGCAAGGGAGGTAGCCATGTCGCAGACCACCGCGGCAGCCGCAGACGCCGGCCGGACCGGCCCGATCGCCGGGGTGCCCGACGGGCTGCGGGCCGTTGTCGACCGGCTCAAGCAGGAGGTCGCCGGCCTCCACGCCGAGCTCCCCCGCAACGGGCTGGTGGTGTGGACCGCCGGCAACGTCTCGGCCCGGGTCCCCGGTGCCGACCTGATGGTGATCAAACCGTCCGGCGTGTCGTACGACGAGCTCACCCCCGAGGCGATGGTGGTGTGCGACCTCGACGGCCAGCTGGTCGAAGGGGACCGCAAGCCCTCCTCCGACACCGCCGCACATGCGTACGTCTACCGGCACCTGCCGGAGGTCGGCGGGGTGGTGCACACCCATTCCGACTACGCGACCGCCTGGTCGGCCCGGCGCGAGCCGATCCCCTGTGTGCTGACGATGATCGCCGACGAGTTCGGCGGGGAGATCCCGGTGGGCCCGTTCGCGCTGATCGGCGACGACTCGATCGGCCGCGGCATCGTGGAAACCCTGCGGGCGAGTCGTTCCCGGGCCGTGCTGATGGCCAACCACGGCCCGTTCACCGTCGGCGCGGACGCCCGCGAGGCGGTCAAGGCGGCGGTGATGCTGGAGGACGTGGCCCGTACGGTCCACCTCACCCGACAGCTGGGCACTCCGGTGCCGATGGACCCGGCCGACGTCGACCGGTTGTTCGACCGGTACCAGAACGTCTATGGGCAGTAGTCACCTCCGGCCCTGATCGCCGTCGTCCGACAAGCCGGCCGGACACGGCGTCACAGGGAACGCACCCAGTGGCCCCACCGGGCATCGTTCATCGCCGCCCGGGCCCGATCGAGCTTCCATGCACCGTACTTGTAGTAGTCGAACGACGAGGTGTCGTACTGGCGCTTGAGGCAAGCCCACAGACCCCAGTTGACGTCCGCCAGCGCGCCGGCGACCCGGACCCGCGAGACGGTCTGCCAGCAGGCCCGGCCATACAGCTCCTCGACGCACTCCAGCAGCGCGGGCTCGTCGTAGAAGAACTCGGTCGTCATCACCGCGAGCTCGTATGCCCGCTCGTTGTTCGCCGCGAACTCGAAATCGATCATCCGCAGCGGTCGTCCCTCAGCCACCAGGAAGTTGCCCGGCATCGGATCGTTGTGGCACGGCACGATGTCGAGGCCCGACGCCGTGAACGCATCACGGGCTTCGGTGTATTCGGCCAGCACACGCCCGGCGAAGAACGGCAGCCGGACGCCGAGACGCTCGACCTGCCGAATGTAGCCGTCGATGGTGTCGAAGACCGTCTTCGTATGGGGCAGCAGCCCACTGGTCTGGAACTCCTTGTGCCGCCCGATGATCAGCCGGGCGATGTCGAGGTTCTTGAGATCCGCGTTGGTGCAGGCCCGGTATCCCTCGAGGAACTCGATCACCTCTACGCCGGTCACAGCATCGATGTGCACCACCCGAGGCCCGATGCCCATCGCACCCGCCCGGCGCGTCGCCTCGTGGGAGTTCACCCGGTCGATGTACTCCTCGCTCCCCTCGCCGGGGATCTTGAGGAAGTACGGGACCGGATCCCCCTCCACGTCGACCCGCCAGTTGCTGTTGGAGATGCCGCCGCTGACCGGGTGGTAGGACACTGCTGCCAACCGCCACTCCTCGATGGCGGCGATCGCCTGCTCGACTCGCCGTTCCCCCGGGGTCCGGGCCTCACCGACCTTCCGCCCGGTCGCCCGGGGTGCTGCCGCCTCGACGTGTGCTAGATCCGTCATCATCCCTCCTGGTAGGTCTGTTCGAGCGTCCTGCCGCTCGGTCATGCCACGAAGTAGCCGTCGTGGCGGCGGTCAAGCAGCGCCTCCCGCAGGTGCAGGAAGTGCCAATCGGCGAACTTGCTGTACTCGATGGTTCCCGGTTCCCGAAGGTCGCGGTACACGCCGATCAGCCCCTGGCGCAGGTGTTCGGCGGTCCCGAAGGCCCGGGCGGTGGCGTACGCCATCGGGTCCCATCCCCGGTTGAGGGTGGTGAAGAGGTCCTCCGGGTCGAGAGGCAGATATGCCAGTTCATCGAGCACCACCCCGATGTCCTGCAGCGGGTCCACCCAACGGGCGAGGTCCCAGTCGACCACCAGCATCCTGTCCTCGGAGAGCAGGATGTTGGAGACGTCGCCGACGTTGTGGCAGAACCGCCGCGCCTGCGGCCGGCCGTCCACCCACGTCGCCAGGTCGTCGACCCGCGCGGCCATCCACTCGATGTCGCCCGGCAGAGCCGGCGCGCCTGAGCCGATCAGTCGCCGGAGCTCGCGGATGTCGTCGAAGACGGAACAGGCGGGAGCGGTCACCGTGATCTCGTCCCGGATCCTGCCCAGGAGGTCGGCCAGACGCTCCAGTGCGGCGCGGTCCAGGAAGTCGTCGATCGTCGCCGTCCTCATCGTGTCGGAGACGTCCGCCATCACCAGCTCCCCGGTGGCGGCGTCGGAGGCCAGGACCCGGGGGCCCAGACCGGCGTCGGACGCCGCCGTGGCTGCCGCCACCACGACCGCCGGCCTGGCATAGGCCCTGGCATCCGGGTGCATCTGTCGGACCAGGACGGAGCCGCCGTTCGACAGTTGCCCGCGCCGCCGAATGGAGTCCGCGCCCCACCAGGTGGGGCTGGCGAGCGCGGAGATCTCCTCGACGGACACGGTCGGGAACGCATCGATGAGAGACATGTCACTCCTGGGGATCGGTGGGAAAGGACAGGTCGAACGGCCGGTGCTGCTCCAGCCAACGGGCCAACCGCAGGATCCGGTAGTCCGCGAAGCGCTGCCCGACGATCTGAATCCCGATCGGATGCCCCTCGTGGAGTCCGTAGCACAGCGTGACGGCCGGCTGACCCGTCTGGTTGAACCACGCGGTGAAGCCGCAGTGGTAGAGCGGCCGATCCTCGTCCAGGCCGACCGACTCGGCCGGGAACGACACCACCGGCAGGACGGGAGACAGCACGACGTCGTAGGCCGCAGTCGCGAGGGTCACCCTCTGCTGCTCCGTCCCGACGGCGGCCAGGTCACGGGAGTAGTCGACCGCCGTGCGGTTCGCCGCCGGCCGGGCCCACTCGCGCACTGCGGGGTGAACCAGCCGGCCGGCAGCGCCGTGGTCGGCGATCTCGGCGGCGGCGCGGACCTGGAAGACCCGGTCCAGCGGATCATACGGGTCGTGGTCGAAGAGCGGCCCCATCTCCTCGACCAGGGAACCGGCGGCGCGGAGCACCCCGGCCGCCCGCTCGACGGCCTCGATCACCTGCCCCGCGACCGGGAAGCCGTAGCCGAGGTCTTTCAGCACCCCGACCCGCAGACCCGTGACACCCCCGGGACCGATTTCGCGATGGTTGTCCGGCAACGCCGGCAGGCTCCAGTTGTCGCGTGGGTCGGCTCTGGTGATGACGTCGAGGAGGTCCCAGGCATCATCCACCGTCCGCGCCATCGGGCCGGCGGACCGCATGGTGCTGGGGGCCAGGTGCGGGACCAGTCCCTGGGTCGGTTTCAGCCCGACCAGGCCGTTGCTGGCGGCCGGGAGACGTACGGACCCGGCGATGTCGGTACCGATCCCCGCCACCCCGACCCCGGCGGCGAGGCAGGCACCCGCGCCGGCGCTGGAACCGCTGGTGTTGCACGCGAGCTTCCAGGGATTGCGTACGACGCCGTAGAGAGAGCTGACGCCGGCGGCCATCATGCCCAGGTCCGGCATGGCGGTCTTGCCCAGGATGATGGCACCGGCCTCCTTCAGAGCCCTCGCCGGGGGCGCATCCACACGATCGTGGGGCAGGTCAGCGTTGGGCAGTGTGCCGTGCCGCCACGGCATCCCGTCCGAGCGGATGCTGTCCTTGATGGTCACCGGGACGCCGTCGAGCGGCCCCAGCGGCCGGCCGAGCCGCCACCTCCCGGTGGCGGCGTCGGCGGCCCTCAGGGCAGATTCCTCGGCCACGAAGGCCATCCCGTGGAGGGTGGGGTCGACCTCGGCGATCCGCTCCAGCTGCTGCTCGGTGACCTCGCGGGGGGTCAGCGCCCCGGTGGCGAACTGCTGGGTCAGCGAGCGAGCACTCATCTGCTCGGCCACGGGGAGTGACATCACAGCTCCGAGTCCTCGTCGCGGAGTTCGTCCGCTCCACTGGCCACGAGCACCGGCTCGGCCACCGCGGCACCGAGGCGACGGGTGGGATGCTGCGCCACCTCGAAGAACTGGGCGACCCGCTCGCGTTCCTCCTCGCCCTGACCCATCACCGCGTACACCACGAGATACACCACCAGGTTGACCGCCAGGCCCACGATGCCACCGGTGAGACTGCCGAGGGCCGGGATATCGTCCGGGAAGAAGAAGGTCATGATCGAGGCGACGAGCGACCCGAAGACCATTCCGGCGGCCGCGCCGTACTTGTTGCCGCCGCGCCAGAAGATCCCCAGGAACAGCGGAACCGAGATCTGCACGACCAACTGGTAGGAGATCTGGGCGAGCAGCTGGAGCCGGGTCATGTTGAACGTGGTGAAGGCCACCACGGTGGCCAGCAGCATGAAGCCGGCCATGCTGCCCTTGGCGATGTAGGTCAGCTGGCGGTCCGACAGAGGCTTGCCGGGGCGCTGGACGATGTCGTTGGCGATCTGCAGACCGGAGACCTGGACCGAGCCGTCGATGTGGCCCATCGCAGCGGCGAAGACGGTGACCACGGCGAGCCCGGTCAGCCAGGTGCCGCCGAACTGGTCGAGCAGGGTGAACCAACCACCTTGCGGATCCGCGGCGACCTCCGGGACGGTCACTGCGGCCATGCCGACGAGCATCAGCACGGTGTAGAAGACGCCGCTGATCAGCATCGTCCGGGTGGTGGACGCCTTGACCGCACGCACACTGCTGGCGGTGTAGATGCGCTGGAAGCTCATCGGCCAGCAGAGGGCGCCGATGACGCCGGTGAAGATCAGGGCGAACCAGTAGAGCGGACCGTAGCTGCCACCGTCACCGGGGATCCTGAGGAACTGCTCTGGAATAGTGGCCAACTTCGACAGCGAGATGGGGCTGTTGCCCATGCCGGTCAGCATGATGACGCCGATCAGGGTGGAGAGACCGTAGGCCACAACGCCCTGGAACATGTCGGTCATGATCAGGCCACGCATGCCCATGTTGACCGTCCAGATCTGCCGGATGACGATCACGGCGATGCCCACGACGAGGCTGACGGCGATCGACCAGGTGCCACCACTGGCGACGTGGAACAGCTCGCCGAGTGCCTGCATTCCGAGGACGACCCACGGGAAGACCGCGATCACGCCGACGACGCTGGAGATCACCCGCACCGCATGGGAGTCGAACCGCTTCCCGAGCAGGTCGGGCTGGGACTGCAGGTCGTACGCGGCACCCCAGCGCCACGCCCGGGTGGCCAAGAAGTACATCAGGCCGACGCCGAGCGTGGAATAGGCGAGACCGTAGAACCCGAAGATTCCGGCACCGGCCGCCATGCCGAAGAAGGCGATGAAGGTCGAGCCCGGCCACCAGGAATTAACGTACGACATCGCGACAAACCACGGTCCGTACGCGCGGCCACCGACAGCATATTCGGAGAAAGATTTCGTCGCCGCCTTGCGTCGAGTGGTGTAAAGAATCCCGATAACAATGAGATAGAAAACGGTGAGCATTCCGAGAGAAACAACCATGGGACTCACTCCCCTTCCTGGATGCGGCGCTCATCAAGCTCGCCACGGAGATCTTCGATTCGATAAAGAACAGTCAGGCCGACACCCAGGAGTGCGGCATTGAAGATGTAGTAGAAGACGACGAACGGCAGGCCAAGAATCACCGGGTTACGCATTCCACTCACCGACATGTACGCCGGTGGGAACAGCACCATGACGAGAACGACGGCGTACAGGACGATGGATCCAGTCATGATCGACCGCGGCGTCAAAGAACGGGCGAATTCCCTCATGTCAGATCCTCCCTTCAGGGGAGGAAGGCTGCTGACGTCGCCGTCCATCCACATCAGGGCGGAGACGCCCGAGCGGACACAGGGGGGTTGCATACATCGTGACTCCTTGCGTGATTAACCCGAAGGAGTTGGACCCACGATCAGCGATGGGGCTGACTCTAGACGAACTGAGGCGCCGAAGACAAGCCCTTGACCGAATCCTGCCCAGACCCGCAGGAAGGTAACACACCGTTAACAGAAAACGGTCGGGACGTTACCTCAACGACACCCCACAGCCCCTCACGACCGAAGATGGGAACAATACTGGTGACATCACCCATTCCGCCCGAATCAACTGGACCCACGATCCGGCGGGAAACACTCACCACACCGGCAGTTATCTCCCGACACCCCGGCCACCCCAATGACTGCAGGCTGACGACTCAGTCTTCACCGACGTCGGGGGCGGCCAATCCAACGGAGCCGATTCCACCCACCCACCGGAAATTTGGCGAACGGGGATCCGCCGGTCGAAAAGGCTTGGAGGACTTGTGGCCACCAGATCCACCATCATGGACACGAACAGTTTTCGGAACGAGGACTTCTCGTCCGTTCCGACCGCGGAACGTGTGCTCATCGAGCGTCGCCAGCGCCTCCTCGGTGGTGCATACCGCCTGTTCTACCGCAGGCCCGTCCATCTCGTCCGGGGACGCGGGCAGTACCTGTGGGACGCCGAGGGCCACCGGTATCTGGACGTCTACAACAATGTCGCGAGCATCGGACACGGCCACCCACGCGTCATCGAGGCGGTGGCCAAGCAGATGGGCTCGCTGAACACCCACACGCGGTACATGCACGAGACGATCCTCGACTACTCCGAGCGGATCATGGCTACCATGCCGTCCCAGGTCGATCGGGCGATGTACATGTGCACCGGGTCAGAAGCCAACGATCTCGCCGTTCGCGTCGCTCAGCTGTACACCGGCGGTCGCGGCATCATCGTCACCAGCGAGGCGTACCACGGCACGAGCGAGCTCACCTCCGGACTCTCCCCCGCCCTCGGCAGCGGCCAACGGCTCTCCCGGGAGGCCAGAACCGTGGCGGCGCCGGATCCCTATCGCCACGGGGCCGAAGAGCTCGGACACCGGTTCGCCCTGGACCTGCAGGCGCAGATCGACGATCTGCGCCGAGCCGGAGTCGGCTTCGCGGGGTTCCTGGCCGATTCGATCTTCTCCTCCGACGGAGTCCTGCCCAACGAGCCAGGTGTGCTGCGAGAGGCCATCGACCTCGTCCATGCGAACGGCGGGATCTTCATCGCCGACGAGGTCCAACCGGGCTTCGCCCGGACCGGGGACTCCTTCTGGGGATTCCAGCGACACGGCCTCGTTCCCGACCTGATCACCACGGGCAAGCCGATGGGCAACGGGATACCCGTCTCGGGGCTGTTCGGCCGGCGCGAAGTGCTGCAGGCGTTCAGCGACGAGGTGCCGTACTTCAACACCTTCGGGGGCAACCCGGTGTCAATGGCCGCAGCCCAGGCGGTGCTCGACGTGATCGAGGAGGAGGACCTCCAACGGCACGCCCAGGAGATCGGCACGCGCTTCCTCACCGCCCTCCGCCAGGTCGCCCGGGAACACCCCACCGTGGTCGGTGACGTCAGAGGGGCTGGACTCTTCATCGGCTTCGAACTTGTCCGGGACGCCGAGTCCCGCCTCCCGGACAAGACCCTGGCGCTCGATCTGGTCGAGGAATTGCGAGAACGGTTCGTCCTGACCTCGGTCGCAGGGCCCTATGGCAACGTGCTCAAGCTCCGGCCCCCACTACCCTTCAACGCGGAGGACGTCGTGTGGGTCGCTGATGCCCTGGATGAGTCCCTGCGCGCTCTGGGACACTGATCATCTCCCCGGCCCGCCGGTCGACGTCGCCCGGCGGGCCGGCGGAGGCGGATCGCCTCCGGTCCGGTGCGGGTCCCACGGAGGACCTCCCACCGGACGGGACCCAGCCCAGTGACAGGAGGACCCCGGTGCCACCGCGAGCAGTGTCGTCCACGGACGACATCAAGTACGCGCTGCTTCGCCTGATCCGGGAGGCGGGCTTCCATCCCGGTGAACGGATCGGCAGCGAACGGGAGCTGTCCGCATCGATCGGCACGACCCGCGAGCGGGTGCGCCAGGTGCTCGACGAGCTGGAGGCGGAGCACCGCGTCCGCCGGGCCACCGGACGCACCGGCGGTGTGTTCGCCGACGACGGACGCATCCAACGGCAGCTCAACACCACCGAGAGCGTCCCCGCCCTGCTGAGGCAGCAGGGCAAGAGTGTCGAGACCCACATCGTCCGTAGCGACATCGCGCTGGCGACGCCGTACGAGTGTCGCAACCTCGACATCGAGACCGGAGCGGGGGTGTTCCGGCTGGAGCGCCTGCGGGTCGTGGACGGCGAACCGTGGTCGCTGGAGAAGTCGACCATGCCGGCACGCCGGTTCCCCAACATCGCGACGCACGACTACACGGGGTCGCTCTACGGCGTCCTCGAGCAGCACTACGGGACCAAGTCCTCGACCGCCAAGGAGACTCTCGAGGTCGCCTTCGCCGACGCGGACCAGGCCATGCTGCTCGGGGTGTCCATCGGGCACCCGCTGATCGAGATCCGACGGACCGCCTACGACGTGGACGACGCCCCGTTCGAACTGGCCCACGACCTGTTCCGGGCCGACCGGACCCGGGTCCACACCCAGCGGTACGGCGCCAACTGGAAGCGATCGCCCGACACCCGCTCCGCCCGGAGCAATCGGTCGGGGAACCCTCGCATCCAGCCTTCCAAGGCCGTCCAACCATCCAAGGAGCAGGGATGACCGCTGCGTCGAAAACGCTGGAGTCCCGGCGAGGGCCGGCCGCCGTGCTGTGGGACATGGACGGCACGCTGATCGACACCGAGCCCTACTGGGTCGAGGCCTGCCGTGAGCTGGTCCACGCCCACGGTGGTGAGGTGGGAAACGACGAGGCGGCCGCACTTCTCGGCCTGTCTCTGGTCGACACGGCGCGCGTCGTGATCGGGCTGGGCGTGTCCCTTCCCGAAAACCACGTCATCGGTGAGATCGCCACGTCGGTCCGCACACGCATGGTGGCGCAGGGCGCTCCTTGGCGGCCGGGCGCACGGTCGTTGCTCGAGGCGCTGCACGCGGCCGGCACCCCGATGGCCCTGGTGTCCATGTCCTCACGGGAGATAATCGACGTCTTTCTCGAAACACTGGCGCCCGACGGGTCAAGCCCGTTCCACACCGTGGTCGCCGGTGACCAGGTGCGGCACGGCAAGCCACACCCGGAGGCCTATCGCACAGCGGTCGAGGCGCTGGCACTGCGGCCCGAGGACTGCCTCGCCATCGAGGACTCGACCACCGGTGCCCGCAGCGCCGTGGCAGCAGGTCTTCCCACCCTTCTGGTCCCCAGCGCCCCCGGCGCCCCCGTTCCCGGAGCCCTGCTGACCGCGACCCTGGTGGGCGCCACCGTGCACAGCGTGGAACGGCTGTGGAGCGAGGCCAGAACGGCGCGGGACCATCAGTAGCCGGCAGTGAGCTCCGCGAGCACGCCCGTCAGGGTCACCAGTCCCTTCTCGAGGTCGGACGGCAGGGTGTACTCCCTCGGCGAGTGGGCGTGACCACCACAGCTCGGGACGAAGATCAGAACGGTCGGCATCGTACGGGCCACGATCACGGCATCATGACCCGCGATCGTGCACAGCTCCCCGACGGTGAATCCGAGGGACTGTGCGACCGACCGGGTCAGCTCGATGCCTTCCGGCCAGAACGCGCGCGATCCCCGGGCTGACCGCTGTACCACCTCAATCTCCAAGCCGTACGCGTCCGCGACCGTGCTCAGCATCTCCTCGAACCATTCCTCCGCCCGGAGAACAGTGCCGAGCTCGGCGCTGCGCAGTTCGATATGGGCCGCGGCCACCGAAGTGACCACGTTCGGGGAATGGGGAAAGGTCACCACGTCGGTCGCGGAGGCGTGGAACTGCTCGTCGTGGTGTCGCGCAAAGTCATCGATCGCCGCGACAATCCTGGCGAGTCCCACCAGGGCATCCCTCCGTTGCACCATCGGGGTGGACCCGGTGTGGCCCTGCTCCCCGGTGATCCGGATGTCGTACTTCCCCGCTGCCCAGTTGGCACTCACAGCGGCGACATCGAGCTCTTCTCGCTCCATCCGGTCGCCCTGCTCGACATGGATCTCGGCATAGCGCACCGCTGTACCGGTGAATTCCTCGTTTCCGAGGAACCCGATGCCGGACAGGGCCTGGCGGAGGGTGACGCCGGAGGCGTCGGTCGATCCGAGCGCATCCTCCAGGGCCAGGAATCCACAGTGCACGGAACTTCCCATCACACTCGGCTGGAAACGCGCACCCTCCTCGTTGGTCCAGTCGACGACAACCAGATTCCGGACCGGCGTCAGGTTTCCCGAACGAACACGTGCGTCCAGCTCCTCCGCAGCATTGAGCGCGGCCACGACGCCGTACGCCCCGTCATACCTGCCGCCGTTCGGCTGGCTGTCCAGGTGTGATCCGCACATCACCCAATCGGCTCCGTCGGTCCAGGTGAAGAGCCCGAAGATGTTACCGATCGGATCAACCACGATCCGCGCCCCTGCGCCGGCCAAGCGTTCGCACAGCCACCGACGCTGGTCGCCGTCGGCCGCGGTGGCCGCCTGCCGATCGACAGCGCCGCCCTCCCCCGCCCCGAAACGGGACACCCGTGCGAAGTCCTCCGCCAACGACATCCGTCTGTCCTCCATCGATTCGCCTGCTTATGGGCATGGACATTAGGCCCCGGGGGGAGGGCTGCCGCCGCCTCCGCATGACGGTGCCATGACGAAATCGAGGTCCCGCATGAACGGTGCGTGAAGCGATCACACCCACGCGGGTCAATCCGTCGACGGCGTGGATCCGCTACGGCTCACCGACGCCTCGCCGAGCGGGCGCACGCCGGTCGTCCACCGCGAGCAACTCGCAGGCGAACCACAGCTCGTGGCGCGTCCGTGGATCCGAGAGGTCCACCCCCAGCAACTCCTCGACCCGCTCCATCCGGCGACGCACGGTGTGTCGGTGGACGCCGAGGACCGCCGCAGCACGGTCGATCACCCCGTCCTCGGCGACCCAGGCCCGCAGAGCCTCGAGAAGATCGCCCGCCTCGGAGTCCATCAGCGGCCCCAGCCTGGATCGTACGTACGCCGCCCCCTCCTCCGGGGGAAGCAGGTCGACGAGGGAGGTCCCAGCGGACGGGTCGCGTCGCAGGAGGGCGCCGAGCGCACGATGCCGGGCACCACCCAGGTCCTGCCAGGAGCACGGGTCTGCCGATCCCTGGACGAGATCCGCCTGACGTGCGACCCGGGCGGACACCTTCGGTTGCTTCGCGGGCGTGGTGACGATCCACAGCCGCCCCTCCACGCGTCCCCAGATCGCGGGCAGATCGTCGACCCTCAGTCCGGACAACGCCTCCGCCGGTCCCTGGACGCAGACGAGCTGGACAGGATCGTGCGGCACCCGCGGCCAGAGCGTCCCCTCGGCACGCTGAGCGGGCCGAGGATTGCCGGCCAGCGCCTCCTCCACGAGGAGTGCGCGGACCTCGGTGAGTGCGGAGTCGAGCCACCCCGAAAGGGACAGGTAAACACCGAGGAGGTTGCTGGCGAGCATGCACGTCGACAGCGCAGCCGGCTCCAGGTCGACGTCGCTGCCGGCGAGAAGGACCCCGCGCACCGACCCGTCCCCGGCCACGATCGTCTGGGCACGGACCTGGCCCCCCTCCGCATCCAGGAAGGTGACCGTACGGGCGGAAGCGCGGTGGGCTGTGAGTGCCTCCTCGGCCAACGGGAGCGCAGCGGCGCTGGTGTGGACCATCACCTGGCCGTGGGCGTCGGCGAGAGCGGCCCACCCACCGATGATCTGGGCCGTACTGCGGATGACCGACTGGGTGACGTTCGCCCGCCCCACGGCGGAGATGAGGCGGCGCTGCGCCCGGTTGGTCCGGCGTAGGTCGGCCTGTTCGGCGTCCGAGAGGGACTTCGACACCGCCTTGACGATCGCCGAGAACGGCAACTCCCAGGGGATCTCGAACAGCGGCAGACCATGGGTCTCGGCCGCCCGCACCAGGTCCTCGGGAACGGCATCGAAGTGGACGCCGACCCCGAAGCCCACGGCCACCACACCGCTGTCCCGCAACCGTCGGACGTAGTCGTCACAGATCCCGTCGAGCCCGTCCGCACCGGGATGGCCCGACCGGGGGAGGTGCGACCCCGTCGTGAGGAGCACCTCCCCCGGCTCGGTGAACGGGGACGAATCGCTGAGTTCGCTCTGGTGCGCCCAGTGGACCGGCGCGTCGAGGGTGCCAGGTGCTCCCTCCGCCACCAGCACCAGACCGAGGTGGCGCTGCTCGAGGAGCTGGCGGACGGAGAGGGACATGCCGGCAGCATAGCGGCGGTGGTACAGGCTGGCGCACATGACTGCCCGGTCTGTCCAGTCGGTACCTGGGCGACCGGCCCGGTCGTCCCTAGGGTGAGCACCAAACAACAGCCAGGGATCATCGTCGCTCCCCCGGACCGAAAGGGAGGCGACCTGTGATCACTCTCGCCGACTATCAGACCTACCTCAGTCCCGCGTTGGCGAAGACGACGGATCTCATCATCGATCGCGGCGAGGGCTCCTACCTCTGGGACACCGGTGGTCGCCGCTACCTGGACTGGGTCCAGGGGATCGCGGTCAACGCTCTGGGCCACTGTCACCCCCGCGTCGTCGCCGCGATCAAGGGCCAGGTCGACAAACTGCTCACCGCCTCGTTCAACATGGTCAACTACGAGACCACCCTGCAGTGGGCCGAACGCATCGCCGAGGTGGCTCCGGGCGAGCTGTCGACGACCTTCTTCTCCAACGGCGGAGCGGAAGCCATCGACGGCGCCCTCAAACTGGCGAAGGCCTACACCGGCCGGCCCGGCATCATCGCCTTCAAGGGCTCGTTCCACGGCCGGACGATCGGCGCCACCTCGGTGACCGCGTCGAACGCCAAGTACCGCAAGGGCTACGACCCGCTCGTCGCCGGTATCGACCTCACCACCTACCCCTCTGCCGGGCAGGCGCCGGCGGGGTTCACTCCTGACGAGATCGCCGACTTCGCCCTGGGTCAGCTGGAGGACCTCTTCGCGTACGTCCGCGATCCCGAGTCGGTGGCAGCCATCCTGATGGAGCCCGTCCAGGGCGAGGGCGGTTATGTCGTGCCGCCGCGGAAGTTCGTCACCGCGGTGCGGGAACTCTGCGACCGCCACGGCATCCTGCTCATCTTCGACGAGATCCAGGCGGGCTACGGCCGCACCGGGACCTTCTTCGCGAGTGAGAACTTCGGCGTGGTGCCGGACATCATGACGATCGGCAAGGCGATGGCCGGCGGGCTGCCGGCCAGCGGCGTGGTGTCCACCGCCGAGATCATGGCGGCCTGGGGACCCGGCCGCCACGGCGGCACCTTCGGTGGCAATCCGGTGGTGGCTGCCGCCGGGCTCGCGGTGCTCGACGAGTTCGCCGAGGCCGACGTGCTGGACAACGTCAACGAGGTCGGCGGCTACCTCGCCACCCGACTGGCCGAGCTCCGGGAACGCTTCCCGGTGGTGACCGACAGCCGCGGTCTCGGCCTGATGCGGGCCATCGAGCTCAACCATGTCGACGGTCGCCCCGGTGGCGACCTGTTGGAGCAGGTGCGCCGGCGTTGTCTGCAGGACGGGCTGCTCACCCTGTCCTGTGGCGTACGGGGCAACGGGATGCGCTTCGCCACCCCGCTCAACACGACCACGGAGACTCTCGACGAGGGCCTGGCGATCCTCGAGTCCGCGCTGGAACACGTCACCGCAGAGGAGCTGGCCCGATGACCCCGAAGGCCGTCTACTTCAACATCGACGGCGACCTCGGCTACGAGCACGCACTGCTCGAGGAGTGGGGCGTCGCCGACCGACTCGAGCTGGTCGAGGTGAAGACCGCCGACAACGCCGCCGACACGTTCGTGGCTGCCGCACAGGACGCCGACGGCGCCGTGGTCGAGTACTTCGAGGTCACCCGAGAGGTGCTCGAGCGACTGCCCCGGCTCAAGGTCGTCTCGCTGCAGGCGATCGGCGTGTCGAACGTCGACCTGGCGGCCGCGAGCGACCACGGCGTGGCGGTCACGAACACCCCGGGCTTCTGCTCCGAGGACGTCGCCCTGCACACCGTGGGCATGCTGATCGACCTGGTCCGCAAGATCAGCTTCCTCGACCGCAGCGTCCGGGCCGGCCACTGGGACCCGCTGCTCGGACCGATGCCGCAGCGCCTCTCGGGCCGGACGATCGGCCTGGTCTACTTCGGCAGCATCCCCACACTGATGGTCCCGATGCTGAAGGCCATCGGCCTGCGGGTGGTCGTCTTCGCCCCCACCAAGACCGCAGAGTATCTGGCGGAGTACGGCGTGGAGAAGGTCGACACCCTCGACGAGCTGCTCCGGGCCTCCGATGTGGTCTCCCTGCACACCCCGCTGACGCCACAGACCCATCACCTGATCGGCGCCCGCGAGCTGGAGCTGATGAAGCCCACCGGCTACCTCATCAACACCGCCCGTGGCGCGGTTGTCGACGAGCCGGCCCTGGTGGCAGCGCTGCGTACCGGCGGGATCGCCGGCGCCGCCGTCGACGTGATCGAGGACGAGGATGCTGAGCAGTCCGACCTGTTCGGGCTGGAGAACGTCGTGGTCACCCCGCACGCCGCCTTCGTCTCCGAACAGTCCCTCGCCGACGGCCGGCGGATCGCCCTGTCCCAACTCGTCCAGCGTCTCGTGGACGGGCGGACCCCGGACAACCAGGTGAACACGCTCGATGCGGCCGCCACGCCGAAGGTCGGGTGAGGAGGCGATGAGAGCGGTCGTCTTCAACGGTCCCTACGACGTCTCGGTCGAGACAGTCCCCGACCCCGGGATCGAGGAGCCGAGTGACGCCGTCGTCCAGGTCGAGGCGGCCGCGGTCTGTGGCTCGGACCTGTGGACCTATCGCGGGCAGGCGTCGGTCTCGCCGGGGGCCCGGATCGGACACGAGTTCCTCGGCCGTGTCGTCGCCCTGGGGAGTTCCGTCACCGGTCTGGCCGTCGGGGACTGGGTCGTCGCGCCGTTCCGCTACTCCGACGGATGCTGCGAGTTCTGCGCCGAGGGGCTCACCTCGTCCTGTCTGCACGGCGGGTTCTGGGGCCGGGAGGTCCTCGACGCCGGACAGGGCGAGTACGTCCGGGTGCCCCAGGCCGACGGCACGCTGGTGCGGGTGGGATCAGGCGGTGCCGCCCCCGATCCCACCATGCTGCCGGACCTGCTGACTCTCGCCGACGTGATGCCGACCGGATTGCACGCAGTGACCAGCGCCGGCGTCGGACCGGGTGACACCGTCGTCGTGGTCGGTGACGGCGCCGTCGGTCAGTGCGCAGTGACCGCGGCGCGCCTGGCCGGCGCCGAACGAGTGATCGTGCTGGGTGGCACCCACGCCGACCGGGAGAACCTCGCGAGATCGCTCGGTGCTGACGACTTCCTGTCCCTGCGGGGAGAGGCCGCCGTCACCGCGATCCACGAGTTGACCGGCGGACGCGGGGCCCGACGGGTGATCGAGTGTGTCGGATCGTCGGCGTCGTTCGCCACGGCGCTCGCCGTCACCCGCCCCGGAGGCTCGGTGGGCTACGTCGGGCTCCCGCACGGCGTGACCATCGACCTGGCCCAGCTCTTCGGGCGCAACATCACCATGTCCGGTGGTATGTGCCCGGCCCGCCACTACCTGCCGGACCTGCTGGAGAAAGTCCTCGGCGACGAAATCCATCCAGGTGCAGTTTTCACCTCGATCGCCGGCCTCGAGAAGGCCGCGGATGCGTATGATCTCATGGATCGTCGCACCACGATCAAGGCGATGCTGAAACCGTCGTCACTGTAACACAAGAGCAACCCTCGAGGTACCCCACGTAAACTGCCCGAAGCACCTTCCCGATAGCCTTTCTTCAGTTGGAAGAAACGGAATCAGGGAGGTGAATGTGCAAGGCCTTAATGCCATTCTCTTGGCCATCCCGTACACATTCCTTGTCACCGCCGGAGCATTTGCACTGGGCTTCATCCTGGCAATTCCTCTGGTGTTCGCAAGGCGTACGAAGATCACCCCGATCAGAGTCACCGCCCAGTTCGTCATCGACCTGGCGCGCGGCATCCCGCCGATCGTGTGGTTGTTGTTCATCTTCTTCGGCCTGCCGGCGATGCACGTGCTGCTGGATCCGCTGACCGCGGCGATCATCGGTCTGGGCATCGTCTCCTCGGCCTATTTGGCGGAGATCTTCCGAGGCGGCCTGCTGGCGGTCCATCGAGGACAGTTCGAGGCCTCCGCGGCACTCGGACTCGGCGGTTGGACCACCTTCACCCGGATCATCTCGCCGCAGGCACTGCAGTCGATGCTGCCAGGCCTGACGACCTATTTCATCGGCCTGCTCAAAGATTCTTCCATCGCTTCGGTGATCGGCGTCACAGAAATGGTGTACGCCGCCACCTCGTACGCCCGGATATCCCCCGACGGGATCTACATGTTCTTCGTCGCGGCCGCGGTCTATATCGCGATCTCCGTCCCCTTGGGATTGGCGGCGCGCGGAATGGAGAATCGCATGAACCGGGCGGCCGCCTGATGACCACGACATTCCAGTTCTGGGCCGAGAACTTCCCGCAGATGCTGGCGGGCCTCGGGGTCTCGGTGCAGCTCACGCTACTGTCCCTGCTCCTCGGATTACCCCTCGGGCTCCTGCTCGCCCTGGGGGTCACAGCACCACCCCGGCCGCTGCGCTGGCTCAGCATCGGGCTGGTCGAGACCGGACGGGGGGCACCGGCCCTCGTCATCCTCTATGTCGTCTACTTCGGCCTGCCGATCCTGCACTGGACCCCGGAAGCCCTCGTCAGTGCCGTCATCGGTCTGACCTTCACCACCGCCGCCTACACCGGCGAGTACATCCGCGGCGGTCTCAAAGCGGTCAGCCCCGGCTCGATCGAGGCGGCCCACGCCCTGGCGATGCCGACCACCGACGTGCTGCGCTTCATCGTCATCCCACAGGGCATGCGGGTGGCCCTCCCGTCCCTGATGGGCTTCGCCGTGCAGATCTTCCAGGCGACGTCGCTGACCTACTCGATCACGGTGAGCGAACTCACCGCCCAGGCGTACGGCATCAGCTCGATGACCTTCCGGTCGCTGGAGATCTTCGGGCTCGCCGGCCTGATGTACGCCGCCATCACCGTTCCGTCCAGCTGGTTGACCAGCCGGGTCGAGCGGCGCCTGTCCCTTCGTCACTAGCCCCCTCGCCCACCCCCTGCAACCCGAACAAGGAGCCACGCCATGTCCCCTCATCCTTCGAAGGTCCTCGTCGCCGGCGCAGTCCTGGCCGGCATGTTCCTCACCGGCTGTTCCGCCGGTTCCGGCGGCGGGCAGTCGGCCGCCGCCGGCGACTGCAAGCCCACCCACACCTTCTCGACGGTGTCCTCCGGCAAACTCACCGTCGCCGCTCCCGATTTCGCCCCCTTCGTCACCCTCACCGGCGGCACCCCCTCCGGCATCGACGTCGACATCGCCCAGGAGATCGCGGCGATGGAGTGCCTCACCCCGACGTACTCACAGGTCGACTACAGCGGGGCGATCCCCGCTGTCCAGTCCGGCCGGGCGGACATCGCCATCGGCGACTACTACCGCACGACGACCCGTGCCCAGGTCGTCGGGCTCAGCGACGCCATGTACTTCGACGGCATGGGGATCATCTCCAAGGACGGGGTGACCGACATGCCGACGATCATCACCCGCAAGGTGGGCACGGTCGACGGCTACCTGTGGGTCGCCGACCTGAAGAAGGTGATGGGCGACAACCTCAAGATCTACAAGTCGAACGTGGAGATGTGGGCCGATCTCAAGGCCGGCCGGATCGACGTCGGCATCGACTCCATCCCCGCCGGAGCCTTCCACGCCAAGGAGAACGGCACCGAATGGAAGGTGGGCACCGCACAGCCCGACGCGAGGATCGGAGCCTCCGAGAAGCCGGCCCAGACCACACTGCCGTACCCCAAGAGCAACACCGCCCTCGGCACGGCCCTGAACGAGGACATCGCCACCCTGCACAAGAACGGCAAGCTCGCCGAGATCTTCACCAAGCACGGCATCGATCCCAAGCAGACCGAGGTCGGCGAGAGCTACCTGCTGGGCAGCTGAACCCTCACGTCCGCGCCTCCATGGTCCCGGTCCGCGGGCCGGGGCCACGGACGGACCGATCCGTCACCACCGAGCCAGGAGTGAAGCATGGACGAGACCAACGAGGCCCAGAACCCCCGCACCGACAAGCAGCCCGCCGCGCGCACCCCGTACGCGATCGAGCTGTCCGGGATCACGAAGGACTTCGCCGGGCACCGGGTGCTCAAAGGAGTCACGCTGCGGGTGAAGGAGGGTGAGGTCTGCTCCATCATCGGACCGAGTGGTGCCGGGAAGAGCACGCTGCTGCGCTGCGTCAACCTGCTCGAGGTGCCCGATGGCGGCAACATGGTCGTCGCCGGCCAGTACCTGGAAGGCGGCCGCCCCCAGGCGAGGCAGGAGCTGCTGCAGTTGCGGCGCAATGTCGGGATGGTCTTCCAGTCCTTCAACCTGTTCCCGCACATGACTGTCCTGGACAACATCGTCCTGCCGCAGCGTCGGGTCCTGAAGCGCAGTCTGGAGGAGGCCCGCACCCGCGCCCTCGAGCTGCTGGACCGGGTCGGGCTCGCGACCAAGGAGTCCGCCTACCCCGCCAAGCTGTCCGGTGGGCAGCAGCAGCGCGTCGCCATCGCCCGCGCCCTGGCCCTGGAACCGCAGGTGATGCTCTTCGACGAGCCGACCAGCGCCCTCGACCCGGAGCTTGCCCAGGGCGTGCTCAACGTCATGAAGGAAGTGGCGATGTCCGGCATGACGATGATGGTCGTCACCCACGAGATGAACTTCGCCCGCACGATCGGCGACCACCTGGTGGTCATGGAGGACGGCGCCATCCTCGAGGAGGGCGTCCCCGAGGTCGTGATGAGCAACCCGACCCAGGAGAGGACCCGCGAATTCCTCTCTGCCGTCATCAACAGATAGCCGTCATCAACAGATAACTGTCAACAACGGACAAGAGGAACGATGAACCCTCGTGTGATCTCTGCAGGAGAGACCGTGGCGGCCTACAGCCACGGCAAGGTGGTCGGCGATCTGCTCTTCACCTCGGGCATCACCGCCCACGACCCGGTGACCGGCTTCGTCCGGGGCGGGACGATCGAGGAGGAGACGGCGTACGCCTTCGAACTGCTCGAGTCGATCCTGGCCACCGCCGGCTCGAGCCTGTCCGATCTCGTCCAGGTGCAGGTCTTCCTGGACGACATCGAACAGGACTTCCAGGGCTTCGACGCCACCTACAAGAAGGTCGTACCCGCCCCCTACCCGCCTCGGGCCACTCTCGGCGCGACACTGCCCGGCTACCGGATCGAGATGCTCGTCACCGCGTACGTGGGAGGGCAGGAGTGATGCGTACGGTCATCATCGGGGCGGGCGTGGTCGGCCTCGCCACCGCCCACGAGCTCCTCCGGGCCGGCCAGGAGGTGACGGTGCTGGATGCCGGGGCGTACGGTCAGGGGCCCTCGCACGGCAACGCGGCATTGGTCACCTCCGTGCTGTCCTTCCCGGTGCCGGCCCCCGGCACCATCGGCGTCGCCGCCCGGTCGATCGTCACCGGAAGCCAGGCGATCACCATCCGGCCACAGTTCTCCCCCAGCTACCTGGGGTTCCTGCTGCGGATGGCCCGGGCCACCACGAAGAGCAATTTCGCCGCCGGCACCGTCGCCCAGGACATCCTGACAAGGATGGTGCTGGACGGGTTCGCCGAATACGCCGACGAGGGTCTCTCTTTCGAGCAGCACACCGGCGGCTCGATGCACACCTTCACCACCCGGGAATCCTTCGAGGCAGGCGTGCGGGTCTTCGACGACTTCCCGGAGATCCGCAGCCGGATCCGGGTGCTCGAGGGCACCGAGGCCGTCCACGAGGTCGATCCGGGGCTGGCACCGGAGATCTCGTACGCCTACTACGCGCCGGCCGACCTGCAGGTCGAGCCCGAATCCCTGATGAAGGCGCTGGTCGCCAGCATCACGGCCGGCGGGGGCACCCTGCGGGAACACACCGAGGTCCTCGACTTCGCCACCGCCGGCGGCAAGGTCTCCTCGGTGGTCACCTCCGAGGGTAGCTTCGATGCCGATCAGGTGGTCATCGCCGCCGGCGTCGCTTCCCGCAGCCTCGCGGCTCGGCTGGGCGCCCGGGTGCCGGTCCGCTCCGGCGGCGGCTACTCGGTCGACGTGCACATCGACGACCCGACCCGACGGCCGCGTACGTCGGTGATGACCGACACCACACACATCGCGATCACCCCGCTCGACCGGGGGCTGCGGGCCTCCAGCGGGATGATCATCGGCCAGGCGGAGCCGACCGTGAGCGGTCGGGTCATCGACGGGCTGCTCCGGGACGTGCGCGCGGTCTACCCGGACGCGCCGCTCGACGACGTCCGGCCCGGCTGGGCGGGCCTGCGACCGATGTCGGCCGACGGGGTCCCGATCATCGGGCTGCTGCCCGGCTGGGACAACACGTACGTCGCCACCGGTCACGCCATGCTCGGGCTCACCTACGCCCCGCCGACGGCCAAGGTGCTGCGTGCCCTGATGGAGGGCACCGCCCCGGAGGCGTACGCCGCGTTCTCGCCGGCACGATTCGGGGTGCGGCGATGAGCGTCACCCTGCCGTACGGCTACCTGGCCGCCGGGGCCCCGATCGGCGAGGTCTCGATGGCCCCCGCCCAGGTCGTGGCCGGCTACCCGGTCGGCGTGATCTACATCGAGGACGTCTGGTACCCGATGGTGCCCGGCAACGTCGTCAACGCCTCGACCTGGGACTTCCCCGTCCTGCTCAAGCCAGTCAGGGGCCTGGACATCCCGGCGCTGTTCGGCCCGGATCGGGTCGACGTGAGCGACATCGTCCTCGAGGCCTGTCGCGAACTCGAGGAGGCCGGGGTGCGGGCCATCTCGTCGGCGTGCGGCTTCTTCGGCCGCTACCACCAACAGATCGCCGCCAAGATGCAGGTGCCGGTGGCCCTCTCGTCCCTGGTCCAGATCCCGTGGATCTCGTCCCTGATGCCCGGTCGCAGGATCGCGGTGCTGACGGCGGACTCCTCCTCGCTGGCCCCCGAGCTGCTGGCCTCGTGCGGCGTGACCGACACCTCGAGGCTGGTCATCGGTGGGCTGCAGGACGCCCCGCAGTTCTCCGCCATCCTGGAGGGCCGGGGATCGTTCGACAACGAGGGCGTTCGCGACGAGGTGGTGGCGCTGGCCCGGGAACTGTGCGCGGACCCGGCCGTCGGCGCAGTGCTGCTGGAGTGCAGCGACCTGCCGCCGTACGCCGCAGCGATCCAAGCGGCGGTGTCGCTGCCGGTGTTCGACTTCACCACCCTGGTCCGCTGGCTGCGCAACGCCGTCACCCAACGGCCGTACGCCGGCTGGGTCTGAGACTGCGACCGCTGCTCGAACACCTCACCACGGGACCACCCGCCACCCAGGTGACCGGGCGGTCCCGTACGGTCCGCATGCCGGGCGGTTCACACCGCGATCGGGTGCCCGGCGGGGCCGGCCACCACATTCGCGATGGTGGCCCCGGTCTGCAGAGCCTCGGCCTGGGCGGCGACCAGCCGCAGCGCAATGTCCTGCGAATAGCGGGTCTGCTCACCGGCCACATGCGGGGTGAGGACGACGTTCGGGGTCTCCCAGAGGGGATGGTCGGACGGTAATGGCTCGGGATCGGTCACGTCCAGGGCGGCGGAGATCCGCCCGGACGCACAGGCCGCCACCAGCGCATCGGTGTCCACGACGCCGCCGCGAGCGACGTTGACCAGGAGAGCCCCTTGCTTCATCCGCGCCAGGAACGCCGCGTCGACGAGCCCCCGGGTGCTCGATGTCAGGGGCACGATGAGGATCACGACGTCGTACTCCGGCAGTCGGTCGATGACGTCACCCACCGCGATCACCCCGTCCCGGGCGGTCCGGGCGGCCTGGGTCACCGTCACCCGGAACGGGACCAGCCGGTTGACGATCTCGGTGCCGATCGACCCCGCACCGATCACCAGAACGTTGCGTCCGGCGAGGAAGTCCCGCCCGGTGTCGACCCGCCAGATCCGATCCCCCTGGTTGCGCAGGTACAGCGGGAAGCCGCGCAGGCAGGCGATAGTGAGGCCGACCGCCCACTCGGCGGTCTCGTCGGAGTGGACACCCCGCCCGTTGGCCACGGTGACCCCCGGGGGGATGTTGCCCGCGATGTGGTCGTAGCCCGCGGACTGGAGCTGGACCGCCAGCAGACCCTCGAGGTCACCGAGCCGACGCACGACGGTCGGCTCCACGGTGTCGGGGAGGAGCACGACCTCCACCGGGCCGGCCGGCATCGGGGAGGTCGGATCCGACGGGTCCCAGACCACGATGTCCGTCCCGCGACGGACCAGACGTCGCAACCGCTCGGCGAACTGCTGCTCGGGTACCGCAATCCTCATCATCTTCTCCTTTGTCACACAATTATTGAACCCGCCTGGCACACCTCGCGATGTATCAGGTCTCCGAAAGCACCCCTCATTGACCCATATGCAGGAGGCTTCAAGGTGTCAGAAGTATTTCGATCATGTGGTGATCACGACAATGCTGAACATCAGATTGTCATACGACACTGCTAGCGTGCGACCTGTCGCGGGAGCGTCCGCGCCGGTCGGACACGGTGGCCCCTGGCCACTCCGGTCGGATCACCGAGCCGAGAGAGGAAGGAGTGACGATGACAGTCCCGCTGATCACCCATGCGAAGGAGGTCATCCCCGGTGGGGTCAACAGCGCGATCCGGGTCTCGCCGGGCAGTGACCGGTTCGTGATCACCGGCAGCAGCGGACCGTACGTCTCCACCGACACCGGGCGTACGATCCTCGACTTCCAGAGCGCGTACGGCGCCACGGTCCTGGGCCACAACGACCCCGACGTCGACCGCGCCGTCGCCGAGACCGCCCGCCGCCTCGACAACCCGGGCTACGGGGTGACCGACGCCGAGGTCACCCTCGCCGACATGATCATCGATCGGGTGGCCTCGATCGAGAAGGTACTGCTGGTGAACACCGGGTCGGAGGCGACCTACCTCGCGATCCGGGTGGCCCGCTCCGTCACCGGCCGACCGAAGATCCTCAAGTTCGAGGGCGCCTACCACGGCTGGCACGACAGTGTCTTGGTCAACACCGGCACCCCCGCCTCCCGCCTCGGCACCACGTACCTGCCCAGCACCGGCGTCCTGCCCGGTGCCGTGGCCGACACCCTCGTCGCCACCTGGAACGACCTCGATGACGTCGAGGCACAGCTGGCCCGCCATGAGGGGCAGGTGGCGGCCATCCTGGTCGACCCGATCCTCAGCTCGGCCGGTGGGATCCTGCCGCAGCCCGGCTTCCTCGAAGGACTGCGACGGATCGCCACTGCCCACGGTGCGCTGCTGGTGTTCGACGAGTTGATCACCGGCTTCCGGGTCGCCGTCGGCGGATACCAGAGCCTGGTCGGGGTCGACCCCGACCTCACCACCTTCGGCAAGGCCATCGGCAACGGCTACCCGATCGCGGGCATCGGCGGCACGGCGGCCGTGATGGATGAGTTCAGCAACGTGCCCGGTGGCACGGTCTACATGGGCGGCACCTACAACGGCCACCCGGCGATGGCCGCCGCAGCCATCGCGGTGCTGGAGAAGATGGATCGCGAACCCGTCCACGCCCAGCTCGACCGCCTCGGCGCACGACTCCGTGCCGGACTGCAGGAGCTCTACACCTCCCATGGGATCGACGCCACAGTGACCGGCATCGGCTCCGTCTGGTTCCCGTTCCTGCTCGAGGGTGAGGTGCACGACTACCGCGACTCCCTGCGGCACGACCGGGACCTGCTGGTCCGGATCCGCTCCGGGCTGCTGGAGGATCACGACATCCTCGTCACCCCGGTGAATTGGAAGAGCGGCAAGCTCAACTACTCCCACACCGAGGTGCATGTGGACCGGCTGCTGGCCGCGACCGATGCCGTCCTCACGGAGGTGTCCCGATGAGCCGGATCGTCAGTGTCCCCGACCTGCAGGCGGCGGCGAGGCGTCGCCTGCCGAGGTCGCTGTACGACTACATCTGCGGCGGGGCCCAGGACGGGCGCAGTGTCACCGCCAACGCGGAGGCGCTGGCCGCCGTCCGGCTGCGCCAGCGGATCTTTGCCGGCGTCGGCACCCCGCAGACGTCGATCCGGCTGTGGGACGTCGATCTGGCCCTGCCGCTCTTCGTCTCTCCGATGGGTCTGCTCGGTTTCTTCCATCCGGGCGGCGATCTCGCCGTCGCCCGGGCGGCGGCGTCGAACGGCGTGGCCTTCGTGCACAGCGCCTGGTCCGGCGTCCCCCTGCCGGACATCGTCGAGGTTGCCGGGCCACGGGTCTGGGCCCAGGTCTCGGTGTGGTCCGACCCCGACCAGGTGTCCCACCACCTCGACGTCGCCGAGCAGAGTGGGGTCGAGGTGCTGGTGCTGGCCGGCGACGTGGCCTTCTACGACAAGCGGGACCTAGACCTGCAGCACGGCCTGGATCGGCTCCCGCCGCGGATGCCGCTGCGGGACGTCGCCAGCCACGCGGTCAAGCTGGGCTGGCTCGCCGGCTACCTCCGCTCCGCTGGCCTCGGGCTGGCCACCATCGACCACCCGGTCCCGATGCGGCAGATGAAGTCCTACCTGCACCAGCTGGAGAACCCCCACCTGTGCTGGGACGACGTCCACCGGATCCGGCGCCGGTGGAAGGGGCGTCTGGTCCTCAAGGGGGTGATGACGCCCGAGGACGCGCAGCTCGCGATCGACGCCGGGGTGGACGGCCTGCTGGTCTCCAACCACGGCGGGCGCCAGTTCAACGCGCAGCCCGGGGTCGCCGAGGTGCTTCCCCGCATCGTGGACACCGTGGCCGGTCGCGCCACCGTGCTCGCCGACGGCGGGGTGGCACGCGGAGGGGACGTCGCCAAATACCTCGGTCTCGGCGCCGCGGCCGGGGGCATCGGCCGCGGCGCCGCGTGGGGATTGGCAGCGGGCGGGCAACCGGGCGTCGAGGAGGCCGTCGGCTTTCTTCGCGAGGAGCTCGCGACGGCGATGGGCTTCCTCGGAGCCCGGACGATCTCCGACATCGACGCCGACTGCCTCGACGTACGGCCGGTCGATCGCCCGGCCGCGGTCGTACGTGCGACAGACTAGGCCCATGCCGTCACCCGTCCCCCGCCACACCGATGCCGGGGGCGACGCGATGACCGGTGGGAGCGGAACCCTGCGGGACGCCGCGGTGGCGAGACTGCGCACGATGATCATCACCGGCGCCTTCTCACCCCGCGAGCGTCTGACCGAGAGTCGGCTGATCGAGCTCCTGGGAGTCAGTCGGACGACGGTCCGTGACACGGTGCAGGAGCTCGTGCACGAGGGGCTCCTCACCCGGGACCCGTACAAGGGCGCCCGGGTCGCCGAGTTGAACGCCGACACGGTCCGCCAGGTCGCGGAGGCACGCTTCCCGCTGGAGCTGATCGGGGCACGGCGGATCAACGAACACCGGGACACGCGGGCCGTCGCCGCCCTGTGGGAGGCGGTGGACGACCTGGTCGACGCGCAGGCCCGCAGCGACCCGGAGGACGAGTACTCGGCCCACCTGGAGTTCCATCGCCGGATCTGGCTCGGGGCGGGGAACGCGTTCCTGATGGAGTTCTGGCCGCCGATCGCCCATCAGATCAGTTCGCACATGGTCCGCATCCAGCAGCAGACCCGGGTGATCGACGTCGACATGCACCGACGACTGCTCAGCGCGATCGAGCGCGGCACCCCGTACGACGTCCAGGCCGAGCTCCGGACACACATCGTCGCGAGTGCCGACCGGCTGGCCGAGAGCCTCTCCGGGACCGACGGACCCGAGGACTGAGCACCGACGCGACACACCCCAGTGACCCGCTTGTGGGCCGCCATCCTGTCGTCATTGTCTGAAAGGAGTTTCGTATGACATATCTGCCAACCCGTGTCGCCGTACTGGGAGCGGGCTCGATCGGTGGATCCTTCGCCCGCGGTCTCGCGGCCGGGCGGTCGGACGACCTGCAGGTCACCCTGACCACCCGCAGCGTACGGAGCGCGGCCGCCCTGCAGAACACCACCGGTTTCCGGGTCGACGCCATGGACAACGACCCGGACGCCAACAGCCGGGCCGCCCGGGACGCCGACCTCGTGGTGATCGCGGTCCAGTCACCGGATGTGCTGGCGATCATCGAGCAGATCCGTCCAGTACTGCGGCAGGACACTGTCGTGGCCTGCCTGGCCTCGGCGCCGTCCCTCGCCGCACTCGAGCAGGCGCTCGGCCCCGGGCATCCGGTGGTCCGCGTGATGCCGAACACCGGAATGGAAACCGGACAGGGACTGGCCGCGGTCGCCCCTGGCGGGGCGGTCAGCGCCGCGCAGCGCGAGGCCGTCGTCGCGCTCTTCTCACGGGTCGCGGACGTCTTCGTGAGTGACGAACGGCAGTTGACCGTGTTCATCGGCGTCCTCGGGGCCACGGCCTACTTCCCGCTGGTCGCCCGAGCCGTGCAGGACTCGGTGACAGGTCTCGGCTTCAGCCCGACCCAGGCCGAGAGGATCGCTCGGCAGCTCTTCCTCGGCGCGGCGGCAAGCTGTCGGGACCGGCCGGAGAGCAGCTTCGACGCCCTCGTCGCCCAGGTCGCCACCCCGGGCGGTACGACGATCGCAGGGCTCGACGTGTTCACCGGCGCGGATCTGCGGGGCACGGTGGATGCGGCCGTCCGGGCCTCCATCGTGCGGGCCGGCGAGCTCGCCGGCTGAGCCCGCGCCCGCGATCCGGGAAGCGGGACGAAGAGGGACTGCGCCACCGGTGCAGCGGTCCGGGACGGAGGGCCGTCCGCGCCGGGCCGCGCCACAGGAAGTGCAACCAGTGTCACCACCGCGCGTCCCCGGTGCGGAGGAACTCGGCGATCACCTCGTAGAGCCGGGCCGCCATCTCGGGCACCTTCGTCTCGAAGAACGCGAAAGCGTGGATCATCCCCGGCGCAACGATCAACCGGGCGCTCGCCCCGGCCGCCACCATCCGTTCCACGTAGAGTTCGGCCTCGCTGATCAGCGGGTCGTACTCGGCGGCGATCACCAGGGTCTCGGGCATCCCGGGGCCGAACGGGCCGGAAAGCGGCGAGGCACCCTCACGGTCGTCATCGGCGGCGAAGTAGTGGTCGAAGTACCACCGCACCCGGTCGGCCTCCAGGAAATAGCCTGTCCCCAAGTCGTCGACGCTCGGCCCGCTGAGCGTGTAGTCGAGACTCGGGTAGAGCAGCACCTGCCGGGAGATCGGCGAGGACCAGTCCCCCGCAGTCGTCCGCATCGCGATGGAGGCGACCTTGGCCGCACCGCCGGAATCGGCCACCGCGTACACCTGCTCGGTGGTCGCCACGCCGACGAGCACCTCCGTCAGGTGACGGACGGCCTGGTAGGTGTCGGTGAGTCCGGCCGGGAAAGGCGCTTCGGGCGAGCGCCGGTAGTCGACGGAGACGACGACCATCCCGGTGGCTGCTGCGACCCGCCGGGCGGAGAAGTCGTACACCTCGAGGTCGCCGGCCATGTGGCCGCCGCCGTGGACGAAGGCGATGACGTCGCTGGGGACGCCCGGGCGCGGCACGTAGACCCGGACCGGCACCCGGACGGGGCCAGGCATCGACGCAGCGGCGCTGCCGTCGGCGCCGTCAGTGGCCTCGGGGCCGTACGTCACGGCGGTGTCGAAGATCTCGTCGATCTCGACCACCGGCAACGCGAACTGGTTCAGGCCTGCCAGGGCTGCCCGCGCGGATTCCGGCGTCGCCTCGACCCCGGCGCGCGCGTTGGCCTCGATCAGCGGGTTGAGCTCGTCCAGATAGGCACGGAAGGCGGGATGGAGACTCATGCGGCCACCTCGCTCCGCGGCTCCTCGCTGCGGGTGCGGGCCAGGTGCCGCGCCAGCAGTATCGCGCCGATGAGGAAGGTCGCCTCGACGATCACGATGAAGACCAGCGGGGCCAGCGAGACCGGTACGTTGCCCGGGCCGAGGCCTCCGGTGGCGTCGGCGATCCAGGCGAAGATCTGGATGAAGACGACCGACCCCGCGTAGCTCACCGCCCAGAAGATCGAGAAGGTCACCGAGATCTGGCGCGGGGTCGCCCCCGGCCGGATGAAGGCCAACTGTACGAAGAACGGCATCGGGAAGAAGATCGCCAGACCGAGGATGACCCCGACCAGGGTCGCGAACCGGTGCTCGGTGAGGGCGAGCACCGCGGCGGCGCTGAGCAACTGCACGGCCGCGCTGACCACCACCACCCGCGGCTTGAGGACGTTCGGCACCTTGGCCGCGATGGCGGTGCCGCTGAGGGCGCCGATGACACCGGCATAGACGACCCACCGGACAGTGTCGGCGTCCATGAAGGTGAAGGCAACGATGTAGTAGGACAGCAGACCGGTGTAGGCGAGTGCGAAGACCCAGTTGAACCACTCCCGGAAGCCGTCGCGCAGGGTGTACGAGGCGTCCACCGCGACCTCGCTCGCCCGCTCCTTGGGCAGGCCGCGGGAGACGAGCAGCCACAACGCGAGGATGGCGGCCGACAGCGCGGCGGCGGTGATCACCGCGCCGGTCGGGTTCGCGTCCATCCGTACGGCGAAGGTCAGCGCCACCGCCAGGCCGGTGTTGAACGCGACCGAGTTGACACCGTTGACTACCTGCAGCTCGCGCCCGGTGAAGATCTTCGCCACGATCGCGGACATGAACACGACGGTCAGGGCGCCCCCCAGGCCGAGCACGAACCGGATGAAGAACACCAGCGGATAGGCCGAGGTCAGCGAGATCAGGCCACCGAAGATGATCAGCGCCGACCCGAACGTCAGCGCGTTGCGGGGGCCGAGCCGCAGCAGCACGTCGGCCGCGACAAGACTGCCGACCACCTGGGCGATGGTGATGGCATTGGTGAGCAGGGCCGTCTGCGAGGCGTTGAAGCCGTGGCTGGCCACGTAGTGGTCGCCGGCCCGCCAGCCGACGGCGAACAGCAGGTAGGTGAGGAACAGGATCGCGGCCACCAGGTATCTGGTGGCCGGGGGGACGGTCGGGACGGAGGACGCCGTGGCGTCCGGCGCGTCGGTCATGAGTGGTCTACTCCTCGTCGGGGGGCAATGCCCGTGTCCATCCGGTGGCCGGGCGGACGACAGTCAACAGTGGACGCACAGCTGCCACATCCCCCGTACAGGGTGGGCCGGCCTCCCCGATGGTGGCCGATCCACAGCTACCGACCCCTGCCGGTGTCCGGCCCGGTCACGTAGGGTCGAGAAGGCAGACCTGACCGCCCGAGCCCCTGAGGAGTGGCCGTGCAGAAGATCGTCCCGAACCTGTGGTTCGACCGCAATGCGGAAGAAGCCGCCACGTTCTACACCTCCGTGTTCCCCGATGCGCGGATCGTCGACACCGTCCGCTACCCCACCGAGGGACTCCCCGACTTCCAGCAGGACTTCGCCGGCGAAGTGCTGACCGTCGAGTTCGAGCTGGCGGGCCAGCCGTTCACCGCGATCAACGGCGGCCCGGTGTTCTCCTTCACCCCGGCGAGCTCGTTCTTCGTCGGCTTCGACACCGGCAAGGACCCGCAGGCCCGCGAGCAGCTGGACGCCCTGTGGGCCGCCCTGGCCGACGGCGGTGAGGTCCTGATGCCACTCGGCGAGTACCCGTTCAGCCCGCACTACGGCTGGGTGCAGGACAGGTACGGGCTCAGCTGGCAACTGATGCTCGGCAACCCGGAGGGCGACTGGCGCCCGACCATCGTGCCGTGTCTGCTGTTCGGCGACACCGCGCAGAATCGCGCCGGCGAGGCTCTCGACTACTACCTGTCGGTCTTCCCCGACTCCCGCCGCGGCCAGCTGGTCCACTACCCGGAGACGACCGGTACGGCCGCGGCGGGAGCGGTGATGTACGGCGACGTCGAGCTGGCCGGGGTCTGGATCGCGGCGATGGACTCCAGCGCGCCGCAGCCCTCCACCTTCAACGAGGCCGTGTCGTACACGGTGACCTGCGCGGACCAGGCCGAGATCGACCGCTACTGGGCACAACTGTCGAAGGTCCCCGAGGCGGAGCAGTGCGGCTGGTGCAAGGACCAGTTCGGGGTCAGCTGGCAGATCATCCCGGCCGACATGGGCACGTTGATGGCCCGCCCGAACGCCTATCAGCACATGCTGGCGATGAAGAAGCTGGTGATCGACGCGTTCTGACCCGTACGGTCGGCCACTGCCCCGCCCATCGGCCGGATCGCCGGCTGGCGGGCGGGGCAGTGTAGGCTGAGACGAGGTGAGTCGGGAAGCCTGGTCGACGATTCCATAGGCCCATTCCCTGGAGTGACTCCGATGACTCGCCCTGCACGTCTTGCCCGCCCTGCAGTTCGTTCCCGCCGGAACGGTGTGTTCCCATCGCCGGCAAGCCTCGTCGAGACCTCACGGATCCTCGCTCTGCTGCGTCAGGAGACCGTCGGCGGCGGCCTGCTGGTCGCGATGGCGGCGCTGGCGCTGGTCTGGGCGAACTCACCGGCGGCCGGCAGCTACACCGGGCTGCGTGACCTCCGGGTCGGCTACCCACCGTGGCAGCTGGATCTGACCCTCGGGGCCTGGGCATCCGACGGTCTGCTGACGATCTTCTTCTTCCTCGTCGGCCTGGAGCTCAAGCGCGAGTTCGTCGCCGGAGACCTGCGTCGCTTCGGCACCGCCATCAAGCCGATCCTCGCGGCCGCCGGCGGCGTGGCGACGCCGGCGCTGGTCTACCTGGCCATCGCCGGGCGGGATCCCGGGCTGCGCCACGGCTGGGCGATCCCCACCGCGACCGATATCGCCTTCGCCGTGGCGGTACTCGCCCTGATCGGATCCCACCTGCCGAGTCCGCTGCGGATCTTCCTGCTCACCCTGGCTGTGGTCGACGACCTGATCGCGATCGGCATCATCGCGGTCGCCTACACCGACGCGATCCATCCGCTGCCGCTGCTGCTCGCCCTGGCAACGATCGGAGCGTACGGCCTGATCGCCCAGATGTTCCGGCGGTTCCTCGGCGACCATCCGGCGGCAGTCTGGCTCGTACTGTTGCCGATCGGCGCGGTCGCGTGGGCCTTCATGCATGCTTCCGGCATCCACCCCACCATCGCCGGCGTACTGCTCGGTTTCACCGTCCCGGTGCTGCACCACCGGCGCGACCGGGACTCGCTCACCGGGCCGGGACTGTCCGAACGGCTCGACCATCAGCTCCGGCCGCTGTCGACAGGGTTCGCGGTCCCACTGTTCGCCTTCTTCTCCGCCGGCGTCGCGGTCGGCGGACCCGACGGCTGGCGGGCGACGTTCACCGACCCGCTGACGATCGCGGTCGTGGCCGCACTGGTACTGGGCAAGCCCACGGGAATCGTCCTCACGACCTGGGTGCTGACCCGAGTGACCCGGGTCGAGCTCGATCCCAGCGTGCAGTGGGTGGATCTGATCGGCGTCGGACAGCTGGCCGGGATCGGTTTCACCGTCTCCCTGCTGGTCACCGAGCTCGCTTTCGACCCCGGCCAGACCGCGCACGACCACGCCAAGGTCGCGATCCTGGCCGCCTCCATCGTGTCGGCCGTCCTGGCCGCGGTGATCCTGGGCGACCGGAACCGCCACTACCGCAGGATCGAGGATGTCGGAAGCGACCGGGACGAGGACGCCTCCTCCGGGCCGGGCGAAGAGGCTCGCGCCGGTTCAGACGAACAGCGCCAGGGTCACGGTGAAGATCAGGGTGTCCTGGCAGACGTGGATGAGCCACGGGAATGACGGCGGCCGGCTCCGCGGGCGACGATCAGGGTGGTGGTGAACAGCACCAGGCAGACCGGCAGCCAGACGGCGCGTTCCAGCGGGCTGCGGGTGATCGCGTTGAGCACCACGGCGAGGCCCGCCAGGCCGACGATCCCCCAGGACGCGACGGGCAGGGCCGCGGCCGGCAGCGGCGCCCACACCCGCCAGCCGGCCCGGCGCAGCACGACCAGGCCGACGAGCGGCCAGACGATCGCCGCGACGGCACTGGAGACCCGCAGTTCACGAGGGAGCTCGGCGACGGCACCACCGTAGGCCGCCTGCCCCCACGGTGCGCCCAGCGCGAGCGCGAGCTGGAAGACCGCGGTCACGCCGGTCACCCCAGCCGCCACCACGGCGGCGCTGCGCACGGTCGGCGCCCCGGCCGGCCATGCCCGTACGGTCATCATCCGTTCCCTTCACGCGTCCGGGCCAGGTGGGCCCGGGCATTGTCGATCAACGTGTCCAGTTCCCGCTCCAGGGCGGCGACGTCGACACCCCGGTCGATGCCGTCGTCGTACGACTCCAACCCCTGCCAGGCAGTCGCCAGCAGCACGGCGCCCGCCTCGGTCAACGAGACCTGCACCGCGCGGGCGTCCTGGCCGCTCGGGGCCACCCGGACCAGGCCCCGTCCGGTCAGCGCGGTGATCCGCTGGGTGATCGAAGCCCGGGAGACGTCGAGGTTGTCGGCGATCTCGCGCTGGTTCGGGTGATCGAGGACCCCCACCATCAGCAGCACCACGAGCAGCGAGTAGCTGATGTCGTGATGCGTTCGCAGGTAGTGGTCGGCGGCCTTGTCGACCAGCACCGTGGCCTGGTGCAGTTTGAAGGCGAGGCTGTCGGAGATGGGGCTGCTGGGTTCGTCCGTCATACTGTTAAGTAGTTAACAGTATGGCCTGCGGTGGTGTCAACCCCGTCCGGAGCCCCTGCCGGTCTCCACGCCCCGCCGACAGATCCCCTACCTCCGCCTCACATCCTTCTCGTCCCAGGGCATGACGTCGGGCACAGACAACCCGACACAATTGGAGGTGTCGGCGACAGAAACGCCGGTCAGCGGGCTCGACCGTTCCGGTTCCGACGGCGACGGCCCGCGTCGGATCTCGGCTCCGGGAGGACGGATGGCGCTCGGATATCTCTTCGGTGCCCTGCCATGGGCAGTGGTGGGCCTGCTGCTCCTGTGGGCTCCGCGCCGGCCCCGGCCGCTCGCCGGGGCGGTGTTCCTGCTGAGCGTCGTCCTCGGAGAGTGGCCGGCATTCCCGCTGGGCTACCTCGCCGTGATGACCTGGGGACAGTGGCGCGACGAGTGGGTGCCCGGCGCCTGGCCGGGACTGGTCGTCACCGCGATCGGCGCCGCGGCCTTCCTCACGATCGCCGTCCGGAGCCAGTGGGCACCGGTCACGGTGATCCGAGCCCTGGACGCGGGCCTGGGGCCGGGGTGGGAGTCCCGGCTCGACCCCGCGGCGCGGGAACGCTGGCAGGACTACGCCCACCCGGGCCCGTGGCCCGGCCCCGATGCGGGGCGGCGGCTGCGGCTGTTCCTGCTGCCGTTCTGGCTGCTCAGTCCCCGGATCGAGCGCCTCCCCGACGTCCCGTACGGCATCGACGATCGGCGGCAACACCTGGACCTCTACCGCTCCCGCGACCAGGGCGCCGGAGCGTCCGTCCTGGTGTACTTCCACGGCGGTGGCTACACCGGCGGCTCGAAGCGGTGGGAGTCGCGGTGGCTGCTGCAGCAGTTCGCCCGACGGGGGTGGCTGGTGATCAGCGCCGACTACCGGGTCCGCCCGCGCTTCGGCATGGCCGACCACCTCGCCGACGCGAAGCGAGTGATCGCCTGGGCCCACGAGCACGCCGCCGAGCACGGGGGTGACCCGCGCCGGCTGTTCGTCGCAGGATCCTCGGCCGGAGCCCACCTGACCGCGATCTGCGCCCAGACCCCGAACGACCCGGCCCTCCAGCCCGGCTTCGAGGACGCCGACACGACCGTCGCCGGCGCGATCGGACTCTACGGCTACTACGGAGACCATGACGGTGACGGAGACCATGACGGCGACTCCCGGCTCGGCCCCGTGCCGTCCTCCCCACTGCGCGTCGCACCCGGGGCGGGGACCCCGCCGTTCCTCATCGTCCATGGTGACGACGACACCGCCACGCCGGTCGAGGGCGCTCGCGCGCTCACCCGGCACCTGCGCGCCGCGCACGTCCCCGTGGCGTACGTCGAACTGCCGGGCGCCAATCACGCCTTCGACGTGCTGCGCTCCGTACGCTTCGATGCGGTGGTGGCCGGAGCGGACGCCTTCACCGCCTGGGTGCTGGGCAGCGCGGACCCGGGGGCGAACCGCCGGACCGGCTCTGCGCGACGGGGCCGGCCGGACTGACCACCCGCCGTGGCAGCGGACTGCCGATGACGATCAGCCGGTCACGCGGGGGTGACGACGGAACCCTCGGCCGGGATCCCACTGTCGTGCTCGACGACCCGACCACCCCACGCCGGCCATTCCCGGAAATCCGCGAAGAGCAGCGGCACGCCCCGGGCCAGCCTGAGGTCGAGGGCGTCCATCACCTGCAGATGCAGGTGCGGCTGGGTGGAGTTGCCGGAGTTGCCGCACTGCCCCAGCGGCGCACCGGCCACCACCTCATCGCCCGGGCGTACCGTCAGCGAGCCGGCCCGCAGGTGGACCAGTGCGACGTACGTCCCGCTGTCCGGCTCGTGCAGGATGATGTGGTTGCCGGCGATCGCGTCGATCCCTTGGCCGACCCGGCGGGCCTGACCGAGGGCGTACGGGAGCAGCGCCAGTTGGGAGCGTCGGGCGGCGTGATCGGGCTCTCCGTCGTGTACGACCACCACCCGTCCGGCGATCGGGGCCAGGATCGGACGACCGAAGCCGACGAACCGCTCGGGCGGCTCGGTGGCGAGGATGGTCCGCCAGTCGCGGGTCCGGGCCGTACGGTCCGCCTCGTCGACCGCGACGAAGTCGATCGCATGACTCTCGCCGAACAGCTCACTGCCGTGACTGGGGACACGGCGGGCCGGGCTGTTGAGCGCCCGCCATCGTCCGGTGAACGGCAGCCGCAACGTGACACTGTTCACGTCGGCCAGCCTAATCAGCGATGGACGGTGGCGGAATCGGTCGGGCTCCGGGGGACCGGAACGCACGACTGACGGAGGCCCCTCTCAGCCCTCTCCAAATCCCCCTCACTCACTCCTTTACAACAATCAAATGTGGGCGGAGGATGGAGTCATGGCGACGTCTTCCAGGACGAGTGTCGGCGAGTGGCAGGAGCACCTGCATCGCGCGGGGTTGCGCGTGACCCCGGGCCGGCTGGCCACGCTCGCCCACCTGGAGGCCCATCCGCACAGCACGGTGGCCGAGATCCTCGCCGGACTGGCCGCGGCGTTCCCCACCCTGTCGGCGCAGTCGATCCACAACATCACCCACGACCTGGCCGCCGGCGGGTTGATCCGGCGGGTCGACCTGCCCGAATCCGGCAGCGCCCGCTACGAGACCCGGGTCCACGACAACCACCACCACATCCAGTGCGTGGTCTGCGGCCGGATCGAGGACGTCGACTGCGCAGTCGGCCATGCCCCCTGCCTCACCCCCTCGCAGACCCACGGGATGCGCGTCCTCGAGGCGCAGGTGACCTTCCGCGGGGTGTGCTCGGGGTGCGAGGGCGCGCTGGCCGACGCTGCGGCCGCCGACCGTACGCCTCCCGCCGACCCCGCATCCCCGGCCGACCCTGCGTCCCGCATGTCCGCCGCCGATCCCGGCGACCGCCCGAGAGTTCCCACCCTTCGCACGAAAGGTTGACAACGATGTCCGAGCTCGACCCGACCCCTCACCTGCCCTATCCCACGGAAGGCTCGGCCAACCCGTCGTGGTGGCCGCACCGCCTCAACCTCAAGATCCTGGCGAAGAACCCCCAGGAGGCCGACCCGCTGGGCCCCGACTTCGACTACAAGCAGGCCTTCCTCGGTCTCGACCTGACCGAGGTGAAGCAGGACCTCGCCCGGGTGCTCACCACCTCGCAGCCGTGGTGGCCGGCCGACTTCGGCAACTACGGCCCGCTGATCATCCGGATGGCCTGGCACAGCACCGGCACCTACCGCGTCTTCGACGGCCGCGGGGGTGGCGGCACCGGCCAGCAGCGGTTCGCCCCGCTGAACAGCTGGCCGGACAACATCAGCCTGGACAAGGCCCGGCGGCTGCTGTGGCCGGTGAAGCAGAAGTACGGGCGCGCCCTGTCCTGGGGAGACCTGATGGTCCTCGCCGGCAACGTCGCCCTGGAGATCATGGGGCTGAAGACGTTCGGCTTCGGCGGCGGCCGTCCCGACGTGTGGGAGCCCGACGACGACGTGTACTGGGGCGCCGAGCCCACCTGGCTGGCCGACGACCAGCGGTTCACCGGCCAGCGGGAGCTGGACAAGCCGCTGGCCGCGACCCACATGGGCCTGATCTACGTCAACCCGGAGGGCCCTGAGGGGGTGCCCGATCCGGTGGCCGCCGGCGCGGACATCCGGACCACCTTCTCCCGGATGGGGATGACCGACGAGGAGACGGTCGCACTGATCGCCGGCGGTCACACCTTCGGCAAGACCCACGGCGCCGCGCCGGACGCCGAGCACCTCGGCCCTGCCCCCGAGGCCGCCCCGCTGGAGCAGCAGGGCCTGGGGTGGAAGAACTCGTACGGCACCGGCGTCGGTGACGACACCATCACCAGCGGCATCGAGGTGACCTGGACCTACCACCCGACCCGCTGGGACGACGAGTTCCTGCACATCCTCTTCGCGTACGAGTGGGAGGTCGTCAGGGGACCGGGCGGCCACTACCACTGGAAGCCTCAGCAGGGCGGCGAGGACATGGTGCCGCTGGCCCACTCCGAGGGCCGCCGCGAGCCGCGGATGCTCACCACCGATATCGCACTGCGGGTGGATCCGGGCTTCGGGCCGATCGCCCGCCGGTTCAAGGACGACCAGCAGGCGTTCACCGAGGCGTTCGCCCGGGCCTGGTTCAAGCTCACCCACCGCGACATGGGTCCGAAGACCCGCTACCTCGGCGCCGAGGTGCCGGCGGAGGACCTGATCTGGCAGGACCCGCTGCCGGCGCGGGACTACCAGCTGATCGACGCCGCCGATGTGGTGACGCTGCGGCAGGCGGTGCTGGGGTCCGGGCTGAGCGTGGCCGACCTGGTGTCGACCGCCTGGGCCTCGGCCGCGTCCTTCCGGGGCAGCGACAAGCGCGGCGGTGCCAATGGCGCCCGGATCCGGCTGGCGCCGCAGCGCAACTGGGAGGTCAACCGCCCCGGTGAGCTCGGTCGGGTGCTGGCTGTCCTGGAGACGATCCAGCAGGACTTCAACACCGCCCAGGCGGAGCAGAACACCGGCAAGCAGGTGTCGCTGGCCGACCTGATCGTGCTGGCCGGCGACGTCGCGGTGGGCAAGGCGGCCGCCGACGCCGGCGTCGAGGTGGAGGTGCCCTTCACCCCGGGTCGTACGGATGCCGTGCAGGAGCAGACCGACGTCACGTCGGTCGGCTACCTGGAACCCAGCCACGACGGGTTCCGCAACTACCTCAAGGAGGGGGTGCACCGGCTGCCGGCCGAGCACCTGCTGGTCGACCGGGCCAATCTGCTGACCCTGACCGCCCCGGAGATGGCCGTGCTGGTCGGCGGCCTGCGGGTGCTCGGGGCGAACTGGGACGGCTCGTCGTACGGCGTGTTCACCCAGCGGCCGGGCGTCCTGACGAACGACTTCTTCGTCAACCTGCTCGATCTCAACACGGTCTGGGCCTCCGCGGACGAGGAGTCGACGACCTTCCGGGCCACCGACGCCGTGACCGGTGCGGCCACCTGGACCGGCACCCGGGTGGACCTGGTGTTCGGGGCGAACTCCGAGCTGCGGGCCGTCGCCGAGGTGTACGCCAGCGACGACGCCAAGGAGCAGTTCGTCCGCGACTTCGTCGCCGCCTGGGTGAAGGTGTCGGAGCTGGACCGGTTCGACCTGCGCTGATTCCACCCCGAACGGTTCACCCACCGAGCGCGTTCCACCACCTGCAGGCCTCGCCCGCGCCTTTGTGCTGGTAGTCAGCCACAATCGCGCGGGTGAGGCGCACCTGGAGCAGGGCGAGGCGGACCGGCCCTGCTATCGAGCCCCCGGGTGGACCCAGGTCACGCCGTCGAACCGGGCGAAGTCGCTGTCGTACGACACCAGGTCCACGCCGTGCTCGATCGCCAGCGCCGCCAGGTGAGCGTCCGTCACCAGGTTGCCGCGCAGGTCTCCCTCGGTCAGCAACCGGCCGAGGATCTCCCCGTGTCGGGCTCCCGCGCTCGGTACCCAGGCCTGGTCAGCCGCCAGCCAGTCGGTCACGTATCCCCAGGCCGCGGCCGCGTCGAGTGGTCGGGCGGTGACCCGTGGGTGGGTGATGATCCGCTGGAAGGCGACCAGCGAGATCCACGGGAGCCCGACTCTGGTGGCACCATTCAGCGCGCCCTCCAGCCAATCCCGCGCCTCGGCGTGAAAGCGACTGTCGGCGTCGACCGCATACAGGAGCACATTCGCGTCGACGATCACGCGTCGTCCTCGTCCAGAAGGTCGAGCACCTCGGCAATATTGGAGACATCGACGCGAAGACCCACATGGGCGGTCCGCTGAGTGAACGTCTTCCGCCGCGTGCCGGCCCGCTCCATGCCGGCCCGGGCCAACTGGTTCACCGCCTCGGCAAGGCCGAGGTGGCGCTCGCGGCGCAGCCGCTCGACGGCAGCGGCGACGTCGTCATCGAGTCTGATCGTCGTACGCATGGCGCAACTCTACATCGTGATGCGCTGACTACGGCATCACTGATGCCGCGCGCGGGACCCGGTAACACGCCGCCGGCGTCCGGGCCCCCACCCCGGACGACCGGAACGCACCGCAGGCGTATGATTCTGATTTGTCAGTACAAATCGTCGGAGCTGCTTCGGAGAAGACCCATGATCTGGTTGGCCGTGATGCTTGTCGCGGCGCTCATCGCGCTCGACAAGTCCCTCCTGCCCGGGGCCGCGATCCTCGGGATCGGCGCCCTCGCGAACATCATTCCCGCCAAGGAGGCCACCGGTGTCACCCTCGCCCTGATCATCATCGCCGACTGGACGGCGATCTGGGCGTTCCGGAAGAACGTCGACCGGAAGACGCTGCGCCGTCTGCTGCCGAACGTCGTCGTCGGGGTGGTCCTCGGTGCCGGCTTCCTCTTCGTCGCCGACGACACGGTGACCCGACGGGTGATCGGTGCCATCATCCTCGTCTTCGTCACCTGGAACGTCGCCCCGATGATCCGCCGCTACCTGCGGGAACGGACGAACGCCCGTACGGCCGCCGAGAACACCATCGCTGACAACACGGTCGCCGATCGTACGGACGGCGCCGACGCGGCCGGTCCGGACACCGGCGTCGCGACGGAGTACCTTACGGCGGCCGACAGCCCGTCCGGCACCGCGTCCACCGAGGTCGTGTCGGTCCCACCCACCGAGGTCACGCCCACCGAGACCGCCCTACCGGCCGCGGGGCCGCGGCGCACGAAGGGCATCCTCTTCGGGACCCTGGCCGGGTTCACCACCATGGTCGCCAACGCCGGCGGGCCGGTCACCTCGATGTACTTCATGACCGAGGGGTTCTCCGTCCGCCTCTTCCTCGGCACCACGGCCTGGTTCTACCTGATCATCAACCTGGTCAAACTGCCCTTCTCACTCGGTCTCGGCATGATCACCACCAGTTGGCTGCCGATGATCGCCGCCTCGATCCCGGTGATCATCGCCACCGTCGCCGTCGGGCGATGGGCCTCGGGACGGATCAACCGCTCCGTCTTCAACGTCCTGATCGTGATCCTCACCCTGGTGACCGGGGTGATGCTGCTCGTCTAGGTCGTCCGGTCGGGATCGGGCCCCGCTGAGCCTCAGCCGCCGAGGCGTCCCACCTCGCGGTCGAGCAGAGCCAGCGCCTCCCCGGTCTCTACAGCACCGACCAGGACGGCCTGGGTGATGCCGTGACTCAGCGCGATCAGCCGCACCGCATCGGATCGTGCCACGGCCGGGTCTCGGTCGCCGGGCAGGGCGATGACCAGCTCGGTGGCGGCGTCGAACCCGCCGGACAGGGCCTCGCGGACGATCGCCCCGATCTCCGGATCGGCCGTGGAGGCAGCCACGTACGTGTACCAGACAGCCGCGCCACGGCGGAAGGTCTCGGTGTCGGGGACGGGCTGGCGGACCAGGGAGGCCAGGCGGGCGGCGGCGTCCTGCCCCTGCCCGGCCGCGTACCACGCCTCCGACGACAGGGCGACGATGGTGCGCGCCCCCTCGAGCACCAGCTCCCGCATGGACCCGAAGTAGTGCTGGATCCTGCCGACCGACACCCCGGCCGCGTCGGCGACGGCCTGATAGCTCACCCCGGCGATGCCGCGCCGGTAGATCACCGACCACAGAGCCAGCACGATCTCCTGCCGACGCTGGGCGTGGTCGACGATCCTGGGCATACCTCCAGCGTAGTGGACCCCGAAGGTTTACAATACGAACGTATCGCAAAAGTGTGAGAGCGACCCCGTAGATCCGACCGCGGGGATCCGAGTCGCAAATAATCCCGACGATCCGATCCCGACGATCCCGACGATCCGACCACTGCCCGAGGGGGACCGATGGTGGACCGCAGCACCGCTCGACACCGCACCACCGGCGTGCAGCGCCGGTGGTGGCGACGACTCGCCCTGCTGGTCCTGCTCGGCTTCGCGCTCGGCGGCGCGACCGGCGCCGTCCGGACGCTGCTCGGTCCGCCCGGGGTGGGGCACTTCCGGTCCGAGCGCGGCCGCGCCGAGTATGCCGCGGCGTATGACGAGGCGATGTCCGCCCTGCCGCCACCGACCGCTGTCCACGACGTCGCGACCCGCTGGGGCACCGTGCGGGTGTACGAGTGGGCCCCACCGGGCTCCGCGGGGCGCACCCCGGTGGTCCTGTTGCCGGGGCGCAGCTCCGGCGTACCGATGTGGCAGGTGAATCTGCCGGGCTTCGCCGCGCAGCGCCGCATCCTCGCCCTCGACGCGTTGGGCGACGCAGGCATGTCGGTGCAGGGTGTGCCGCTGGCCTCGTTCGACGACATGGCCGTCTGGATCCACGAGGTCCTCACCCGGCTTGCCCCGGACGGTGCTCACGTGGTGGGGCACTCGTTCGGCGGGGCGACCGCGGCGGCGTACGCGCGGCAGTACCCGGACGACGTGGTGTCGCTGACCCTGCTGGAGCCGGTGTTCACCTTCGCCCGCCCTCCGGCGGACATGATGGGGTGGGCCGTGCTCGGTTCGTTTCCCGGCCTGCCGGACCCGGTGCGGGAGCTGGCCCTGGGCAGGATCGGCGGCGGGACGTACGACCCGGACGACCCGCTGGCCCGGATGATCGCCGAGGGCTCGAAGCACTACACGGCGGCGCTGCCGACCCCGAACCCGCTCACCGAGGACCAGGCCGCACGGTTGACCATGCCGGTGTACGTGGCGATCGCCTCGACCGACTCACTGGCCGGCGGGCGCCGCGCCGCCGACCGGGCGACCGCTGTGCTCCCCCACGGCATCGTCGAGACCTGGCCCGACACCACGCACTCCCTGCCGATGCAGGTGGCCGGCCCGCTCGAGGAGCGCCTGGAACGTCTGTGGGCCGAGCAGGAGGGATAGCGACCACCCGGCGACCGGTGGCGTGCCACGATGGAGGAACCTCGACAAGGAGCAACGTGATGGCGAAGAAGCGTTGGCAGGATCTCACCAAGGGACAGCAGGCGGCGATGCTGACGCTGGCCTCCGTCCAGCTCTCGCTGGCCGCGACGGCCTGGGCGGACCTGGCACGCCGCCCGGCCAACGCCGTGCGGGGCCGCAAGGGCGTCTGGGCCGCGGTGATCGCGATCAACTTCATCGGCCCGATCCTCTACTTCCTGCGCGGGCGCCGGGCCTGAGCCGCTCCCTCACGGTGCCCACCCTTGCCACCACTTGCTAGCCTGATCCCGTGACGCGCAAGCTCTACACTGGCCGACTCGTCGATGTCTCGTTCGACGGGGAGATCTGCCAGCACGCGGCGGAATGCGTCCGCGGGATGCCGGAGGTCTTCAACACCAGGGCCCGGCCGTGGATCAATCTCGAGCCGGCCGCGACCCCGGAGGGCGCCGCCCAGCTGATCGCGGTCGTCGGCCGCTGTCCCTCGGGCGCCCTGAAGATCGAACGCGGCGCGGAGCACGCCGCGGGCTGAACCACCGGTCGAGCCGCTCGGTCGCCCTTACCCCCCCGGTCGGCTCGATGCTCGGTGGACCGCTGCCACCGGTCGGGAGGAGAACGACGTGACCGAGCCCCTCACCCTCGCCGACCGGATCGACGCGGGCTTGCGGGCCCGCGCCCGGCCCGAGCGGGCGGTCGCCGAGAAGGCCTATCTCAAGAGCGCCCTGGAGCACTACGGCACCACGTTGCCGGCGGTCCGGACGACCGTACGCGAAGTGACCGGGCGGGATCCGCTGGACCATGACGTCCTGATCACCCTGGTCGAGGCGCTCTGGGCAGTCCCGGTCCACGAACGTCGGGCGGCCGCTGTGGAGGCGCTGGAGGCCTCCGTCGGCGTACTGCAGGCCGACGACCTCGCGCTGCTCGAGCGGCTGCTGCGAGAATCGGGCACCTGGGCGCTGGTGGACAACCTGGCGGCGTCGGTGGTCGGACCGCTCGTCGAGCGCAACCCGGCACTGGGCGTGGCCCTGGATCGCTGGGCCATCGACGACGACTTCTGGATCCGCCGCTCCGCCCTGCTGGCGCTGCTGATCCCGTTGCGCCGCGGTGACGGCGACTTCGACCGGTTCGCCCGCTACGCCGATGCCATGCTCGAGGAGAAGGAGTTCTTCATCCGCAAGGCGATCGGCTGGGTGCTCCGCGACACCGGACGCAAACGCCCGGACCTGGTGTTCGGATGGTTGCTCCCCCGCGCCGACCGCGCGTCCGGGGTGACCGTCCGGGAGGCGGTGAAACCGCTGAGCGAGGCGCAGCGCGACGCCATCGCGGCGGTCCGGCGACGCCCCGTCCGATCGGGCAGTTGATTCGCCTAGCCTGAAGTCATGCTCTTTCACGTCGACGCCATCCTGTTCGACATCGATGGCACCCTGGTGGATTCAACGGCTGCAGTGACCCGCACCTGGCGGACCTGGGCCGGTGTGCACGGCTTCGACGCGGAGGAGATCCTCCGGGTCTGTCACGGCCGGCGCAGCGAGGACACCGTCGCGGCGTTGCTTCCGGAGGAGCACCGCGCGGCGGCGGTGATCGAGCTGGAGCGGATGGAACTCTCCGACCTGAGTGACGTGATCGCGCTGCCGGCGACCCGTCGGCTGTTGACGGAGCTGCCGCCGAGCCGGTGGGCAGCGGTGACCTCCGGTTCGCGACGCCTCATGCTGGCGCGCCTCGCGACCGCCGGCCTGCCCGCCCCCGAGGTGCTGATCTCGGCGGAGGACGTGACGGTGGGCAAGCCCGACCCCGAGGGCTATCTACGCGCTGCCGGGGCTCTCGGCCGTGACGCCCGGCGCTGCCTGGTGATCGAGGACGCGCCGGCCGGGATCCGGGCCGGTCGAGCGGCGGGCGCCCGGGTGCTGGCCGTGGCGACGTCCCACCCGGCCGCGGGGCTCGCCGCCGCCGACGAGGTCATTGCCGACCTGACCGCCTGCCGCGTCGAGTCGACCGCTGAGGGTCTGGTCGTCCGGACGACCGACCAGGCCGACGGGACTCACCGGACGCCGACAGGGCTCACAGGACGGTGAAGCCGGCCGGCAGCGTGTCCCGACCGGTCATCGCCAGTACCAGCCGGATCCGCTGCTCGGCCGGCGCCATCGCTGCGCCGAGTTCGGCCGCCGGGATCGCGGCCTCGACCAGGGCCGGTGGGACCATCTGATCGGTGGCGCGGGCGAGGTCGATGCCGTGGACGGTGAGTTCGAAGGCACGGGTCGGCAGGTAGCCCTTCAGCCACATGGTGCCGAACGGGCTCTCGACCAGGCAGTCGTCGGGGGTGTCGTCGACCAGGGGGATGATGCGAGCCGCGATCGCGCGGACCGCGGCCACCGGGTCGGCACCGAGGGCGACGCCTTCCTGCCGTCCCCGCTCCGCCACCCCCTGCGGATCCGCCGACGTGGCCCGGACGGCGATGAAGTAGTCGGCGGCCGCGGGCAACTCCGGCGGGGTCGTCAGCTCGGATCGGAGGTAGGACTCGATGGTCACGAAGGCCCGCGCCGAATGCCCCAGGAGGGAGCGTACGTCCCACTCCCCCAGTCCGGGGTCACCGAGGACGGATCGATCGATCCCCTCGACGACCTGCAGGAATCCCGCCGCGGCGGTAGTGAACCAAGTCCGAGCATCCATGGCCCCCAGTCAAGCACCGCGTGGGCCGGGCCCGACGCGTCGACATGCGAGCGGGGGAGCGTACCGCCCGCGTACGCCGGCATCCCGCCGGCGGTCGGCCGAGAAATGCACCCTCACTCAGGGGTGAGCTGGTCGCTCGTCCCAGTGGAGGTCCTCCCAGAGTTCCGGCCGTCGGGTGAGTTCGATCAGATGTCGACCGAGCCTGGGATATTCCTCGCCCGCCACAGCGGCACCCCACAACGGGGCGGCACTGACCCCGTCAGCGGAGGAGACGACCAGTGCGAGGACTTCCGGTGACAGGCCATCGGCACCGAGTTCGGCCTGGAGATCACGAGCGTCCGCACGAGCGAGTTCAGCGACCTCCGGGATGACCATCAACTGGATCATCACCGCGATCGCGTCCCGCGCCTCCTCCTCGGCCGGTGCGAACAGTGTCCGGAGATATGCCCGGGCCAGGCCACCGGGCATCGTGTCCTGCGGATCGAGATGGGCCTCGATCGATGCCCGGAAAGACGCCAACAGGTCCCGTACCAGCTCCAGGATGAGTTCTTCCTTGCTCGGGAAGTGGTAGAGCAGGCCCCCTTTCGACACCCCGGCCTGGCGGGCAATGTCGTCGAGGGAGACGTGCACCCCTTTCGTCCGGATCGCGACCGCGGCCGCCGTCAGCACAGCCCGGCGCGTGTCATCGGCCGACCGGCCAGTGGTCCGTCCCATGGATCTCTCCTCCTGTCCTCCGGTCTCCGGTCTCCGGTCTCCGGTCTCCGGACTCCGGACTCCGGACTCCGGACAACGCTAGCGGTCCGCCTCCCGTACGGACGGTATGAGACACCAGGCGACGACCGCCGCCCCGAACGTACACACGGCGGCGACCACCGTCGTGGACTGCATGGCGGTGACGAACGCCTCCCGTGCAGCATCTGCGAGGGCGGAGCCCGGGTCCAGGACGCTCAGCGCCGACCCCAACGAATCACGGACCCGGGCCTCGGTCTCCGGATCGAGGCCGGCCGGGATGGCCTGCCCCACCGCCCGGCGGTAGGTGCCCGACAACAGGGACCCCAGCACGGCGATACCGAGCACCACGCCGAGTTCCTGAGCGGTCTCGGTGATCGCGGAGACCGCTCCGGCCTTGTCCGGCGGGGCCGCCGACACGATCGCATCACCGGTCAGCGTGGTGGCCAACCCGACCCCGAAGCCGATCAGCGCCAAGCACACGGCCAACCACAGATAGCCCTTGGCCACCTCCGCGACCGCGATCAGCCCCAGCCCGGCCGCGCCCATCGCCATCCCCAACGCGATAGCACGCCCGCGTCCCAGCCTGTCGAGCAGGAACCCGATCAGGACCACGACGACGACCGAGGCGATCGTCGCGGGTAGCTCGGCCAGTCCCGCCTGCAGGGGAGTGAATCCGCGCGCGAACTGCAGGTACTGGGAGAAGAAGAACATCAGGCCGCTCAGCGCGAAAATCGCGATCACGTTGGCCCCCACTGCGCCGGAGAAGGCGGGACGTCGGAAGAGGTCGACGTCCAGCATCGGGTCAGTCAACCGCCGTTGGCGCCGGACGAACAGCACGCCACTCCCCAGTCCGATCACGCTGCAGACCACGATCAGCGGGGTGAGCCCGGAGGCCACCACGTGAGTGATGGCGTAGACGATCGGCACGATCGCGCCCATCGACAGCGCCGCGGAGGCGATGTCGAAACGGCCCGGGTCCGGATCGCGGGACTCCGGGAGCAGGATCAGACCCGACACCAGCACCAGCACCATCACCGGGACGTTGATGAGGAACACCGACCCCCACCAGAAGTGCTCCAGCAGGACCCCTCCCACCAACGGTCCGATGGCCGATCCGGCACCGAAGGCCATCGACCAGATGGCGATCGCCCTGGTGCGCTCGGCGTCGTCGGGGAACATGTTGCGGATGAGCGACAGGGTCGACGGCATCAGGGTCGCGCCGGCCATGCCGAGCAACAGCCGTGCCACGATCAACATCTCGGCAGACGTCGAGAACGCAGCAACCAGCGAGGCAAGGCCGAAGGCGACTGATCCGACCAGCAGCACCCGCTTGCGGCCGAACCTGTCCGCGAGATTGCCCATCAGCACCAGCGACCCGGCCAAGGCCAGCGAGTAGCTGTCGCCGACCCAGAGCACCTGCTCCGCCGACGGGGCGAGAGCCTCAATGAGCGCAGGCACCGCCAGCGAGAGCACCGTCCCGTCGATCGCCAGCAGCAGCACGGCGGCACCGAGGACGGCCAAGGCCGCCCAACGGCGGCGATCGGGCGGCCGCTGAACAGGCAGGACGGCCGGCGGCGCAGGGGAGGAAGACCAGGTCACCCGTTTTACTGTACCGTCCAGTCGGTATAATTCAATGGACGCTACTGCCGCACGTCACCAGGCTACCCCATCACCCTCCAGGACCGCGGTCAGCCGGCGCATCGTGGTCAGGGCGTGCCGCAGGTCGACCAGGCCGACCTGGGAGCCGATCCGATCGGCCCAGGGATGCTGCGCGACGGAGATCTGCCGGATCGCCCAGTAGCCGGCCTCGGTGCAGGCGAGCAGATGGGCACGCCGATGGGCCGGATTGGGCCGGTACTCGGCCAGCCCGCGGCGTACGAGCAGGTCGGCCACCCGGCGGACCCCCTGCCGGGACACCCCCATCCGACGACCGATGTCTGCCAGGGTGCGCGGCTGGTCGAGCACCCCGCCGAGGACCTGCCACCAGGCCGCGGTGATCCCGCCGGCGGCGGCCAACTCCTGGGCGGCCTCCATCAGCCGGGCGTTGAGCCGGAAGGTGGCCAGGATGAGCTGGGTGAGAGCCTCTCCCGCCGGCGATTCCAGGGCCGGCTCCGGCCAGCGGTCCCTGGGTGGTGGTATCTCGACTGCCCCGACCGCCTCGGCCACCTCGACTGCCCCGGTCACCTCGGCCACCTCAGTGCGACCCTCGGGACGGTCCGACATCACCGGGCCGCGGCGGCCTGCATCAACACACCAAAGGCCGCCGGATCACCCTCGTGGAAGAGATCTTCGTACGCCTGCAGGATCTCCTCCGGAGCCAGGCCGAGGCGCCCGAGCGTCGCCCGGGCGAACTGGACCGGCGACTGCGGTCCGGCGGTGATCAGGTCGCCATCGCTGACCGCCCGGGCCGACACATAGTGATCCGCGCCGTGATAGCCCGGCAGGGCAGCCAGATACTCGGCAGCCGCGCTGGTGTGATCCCGGTGGTCGAGCAGTCCGGCGCCGGCAAGCCCGGCGGTCGCACCGCAGATCGCTGCCACCGGAACGTGAGCCGCAAGGAACGTTGCGGCCACCTCCACCCAGGGTCGACCACCACCGAGGTCCCACATCGCGGCGCCGGCGAGCACCAGCAGGTCGGCATCGGTCGGGTCGAGGCCCGCCAGAGCCAGGTCGGGGACCATCCGCACCCCACCCATAGTGATGATCGGGTCCATGGTCTCGGCGACGGTGACGATCCGCCAGGGGATCCCGGTGAACCGTCCGGTGTGCAGTTCGACCAGGAGATAACCGGTCTCCCAGTCCGCCAGGGTGTCGTAGAGGGCGACGTACGCGGTGCGAGTCATGACAACATGATTACATATCGACAACACATTGTCATACTTCCGAAGTTCATCTCACCCCAGCAACACCCCAGCCCCGAAAGAACCGTGACCGACCGGTACCCAGCTGAAACACTTTATTTTCACGCTGATAATAATTGCCCACAAGAATCAGACCATCGCACGGCGTTCGCCACGAAACGCCCGGGAAACCTGATCAGGGGGCATGATGTCGGCACGCAACGAGTCCAGGGACCGACCGGCCCGAGACTGCGTACGCAACCTCGGGCCGACGTCCGGCGACGACCGCCGGACGCTCGGTCCCAGCCCCTTCCCGACGACGGTTTCCCGCCACGACGTTCGGAGGGTCCTATTCATGACTGTCACACCATTCCGCGCCAGAGTGCTCTCGGCTGCCGCACTCCTGACGGCGAGCTCACTACTCCTCGCCGGATGTGCTTCCGGCTCGGCCGCCGGCAAGCAGACCATCACCATCTTCGACTGGGGTGGCCCCACCGGGACCGGCTACGAGGCGAACAACATCCGTGCGTTGTACACCCCCTGCGCCACTGCGCTCGGCGTGGACTTCCAGGTCGACGAGCCGATGGACTACTCCAAGATCCGTACGGCGGTCTCCTCAGGGAACGTGCCGTGGGATGTCATGAACGTCCAGAACGACTTCGGGGTCAGCCCCGAGGAGCTCTCCCCCATCGACTTCTCCATCGTGACCAAGGACAAGTTCTCCGGAAGCTATGCGCAGCAGTACCGTGTCGGCTCCGACACCCAAGCGACCGTGTTCACCTACAACACCACGACGTTCGGGTCCGGCTTCACCTCGGTGCAGGACTTCTTCGACACCACGACCTACCCGGGCAAGCGGGCGGTCCCGAAGAGCCTGTTCGCCGGACTGCTCGAGATGGCTCTGCTGGCCGACGGAGTCCCCGCCGACCACCTCTACCCCCTTGACCTCGACCGGGCATTCGCGAAGTTGGACACCATCAAGGGAGACCTCGTCTTCTGGGACACCGGTGCGACCTCCCAGAGCCTGATCGCCAGTGGTGAAGTCGTCGCCGCCCTAGTCTGGCTGAACCGAGCGGACGATGCGATCAACAACGACCACGCACCGTTCGAGGTGTACTTCGACCAGTGGATCCAGACCGACGACTACTGGGTCGTCCCGAAGGGTGCCAAGAACCCCGAGCTGGCCAACCGCTTCATCGAATGCATCACCGACCCGGCCAAGCAGGTGGACTGGTCCAATGCCATCGTCTTCGGACCGACGACCAAGGACGCGCTGGCCAGCCCCGACCTGAAGGAGAACAAGCGACGCCCGACCAGCCACATGGAGGGTCAGGTGAAGGTCGATGACACCTGGTGGTCCGACAACTACAAGAGCATCGCCGAGCGCTGGAACGCCTGGATGACGGCGTGATGGGGGAATGAGACGCCCATGACCACGACAACCATCGTCGCCGTTCCGACCGGAGCCAGACGAGGCGCCACCGCAGCAGCCCGTCCCGCCTCCGTCGGCAGCGCCCTGCTGCTGCTCCCGGCGCTGCTGCTCCTGCTCGTCCTGTTCGTGGGACCACTGGTCCTGATGGCCTTCGAGTCCTTCCGCGACGGCATCGGCACCTACGGGACGATCTTCACCTCGGTCTCGAACCGCAGAGTCTTCGCCAACACGCTCGAGACCGCGGTGGCCACCACGCTGGTGTGCCTGCTGCTGGGGTATCCGTACGCGTACGCGCTGCTGCGCACCGGCAGGCGCCTGCGCACCGTGCTGACGGCCTGCGTGCTGATGCCGTTCTGGGTCAGCGTGCTCACCCGTACCTTCGCCTGGGTGGGCTTGCTCCAAGACACCGGCGTGATCAACTCGTTCCTGCTCGCCCGGGGATGGATCGCCGAGCCGCTCGCGATGATCCGGACCCCGTGGGGAGTCCTGATCGGCATGGTGCAGGTGTTGCTGCCGTACATGGTGATCTCCCTGATGAACAGCATGTCGACGATCGACGACCAGTTGCTGCGCGCCGCCTACAGCCTCGGCGCAAACCCCTGGCAACGATTCCGGAAGGTGTTCCTGCCGCTGTCCGCCTCCGGGATCTGGGCCGGCTGCACGCTGGTGTTCGTCCTGTCACTCGGCTTCTACATCACGCCGTCGATGCTCGGCGCGCCGAGCAACATGATGGTCGCCGAGCTCCTGGTCCAGGAGACCCAGAAGATCGGCACAGTCCGGGCCAGCGCCATCGGGCTGATCCTCCTGGCGGGGATGCTGCTCTGCCTCGCCTTCTTCCGCGGACTGCGCGGCCTGCCGGCCCTGGTGCGGGAGCGTCGGTCATGAGCACCGCGACTCTCCCTCACGCCACGTGGCGGGCTCGGCTCCGACGTCCCCGGCTCCAGCTGCGGCACCTCCTGCTCGGGGCATTCGTCGGACTCGTCGTGCTGTATCTCATCCTGCCGACCCTGTTCATCATTCCGATGTCGCTGAACAGCAGCCCGAGCCTCGGCACCCTGAAGGACGGGTGGACCCTGCGGTGGTATCTCACCCTCGCCCAGGACCCGGTCTGGCGGAAGACCGCCTCGATCAGTCTCCAGGTCGGACTGGCATCGACCGCCCTGGCCACCGTCGTCGGCACCGCCTTCACCCTGGGCCTGGTCCGCCTGTCCCCCCGGATCCGGGCGTTCCTGCAAGGACTGTCCCTGGCCCCGCTGGCCATCCCCCCGGTCATCCTCGGGATCGGGCTCTACATCCTGTTCCTGAACCTCGACCTCTACCGCACCATGGCGAGCTTCATCCTCGCCCACGCGGTCCTCGCGCTTCCCTTCGTGGTCGTGTCCGTGTCGGCCTCGCTGTCGGAGTTCGATCCCAACCAGGAAAGGGCAGCCCTCGTCATCGGCGCCACACCACTGCAGACCTTCCGGCGCGTGGTGCTGCCCCAGATCGCACCGGGCATCATCGCCGGAGCCCTCTTCGGATTCGTCAGTTCGTGGGACGAAGTCGTCGTCTCGACCTTCCTGGTCTCGCCCGGGATGAAGACCCTGCCGGTCGAGATGTGGACCCAGTCCCGCACCACCCTCACCCCCGTGCTCGCGGCGCTCAGCACCGTGCTCATGGTGATCTCGACGATGCTGCTGCTGGTGATCAGCAGGCTGCAGTCTCGCGGAAAGGACCAGTGACATGACCATCACCACCACCCTCGAGGAGAGCGCCGCCGAGGTCGCCCCTGCCCCGTACGACGGCCCCGCACTCGAGCTCACCGCGGTCTCCCGCTCCTTCGGCACCACTGCAGCCGTGGAGAACGTGTCCTTCGCCCTCGAACAGGGCACCTTCCTCACCATGCTGGGGCCTTCGGGATCGGGCAAGTCGACGACCCTGAACATGATCGCGGGCTTCCTCGAGCCGACCTCCGGGACGATCCGGCTGCGCGGCCGCGACATCGTCGGCCTGCAGCCCTACCGCCGAGGCATCGGCATGGTGTTCCAGAACTACTCCCTGTTCCCCCACCTGAGCGTCGTCCGCAATGTCTCCTTCCCGCTCGAGGTCCGCGGCGTCCCGCGCCGCCAGGCGGAGAAGCGAGCGATCGACGCCCTCGAGGTCGTCGACCTGGAAGCCAGGGCGAAGGCCATGCCGCGGGAGCTGTCGGGCGGCCAGCAGCAGCGCGTCGCGCTGGCCCGCTCCATCGTCTTCGAGCCCGACCTGCTGCTGATGGACGAGCCACTGGGCGCTCTGGACCGACGGTTGCGCGAGGAGATGCAGGTGAGCATCAAGCACATCGCGGACCGCCTCAACTCCACCATCGTCTTCGTCACCCACGACCAGGAGGAAGCGCTGGTGATGAGCGATCTGATCGCCATCTACAACCATGGCCGGATCGAACAGCTGGGCACCGCTCAGCAGCTCTACGAGAACCCCGCCTCGATCTTCGTGGCCGACTTCGTCGGCGAATCGAACATCATCGAGGGCACCGTGACCGCGGACGGGCTGATGATCGGCGACACGCTCTTCCCGCTGTCCACCCGCCGATCGGCGACGACCTTCGCCCCCGGAGACCGGGCCGCGGTCGTCGTACGCCCCGAGCTGGCCACCCTGCGCAGCACGCATTCCACCATGCAGTCGGCCCCGGTGCACGGACGGGAGGTCCCCGGGGTGGTCACCGAGGTCCTCTACCTCGGTACCGCCTACCGCTATTTCGTCCGCACTGATCTGGGATTCGACATCGAGGTCCGCGTTCGTGCGCACCTTCCGGAGGCCCGGACCTGCAAGGGCGACCGGGTCCACGTCTCCTGGGCCGTCGACGACGTCTCCACGGTGGCCGCATCGTGACCGAGGACGCGGACCGGACCCTGCTGGCGCGGCGGCAACGAGCCCTCGGACCCGCCTACCGGTTGTTCTACCGGCAGCCCCTGCACGTCGTGCGTGGCGAAGGGATGCACCTCTTCGACGCCGACGGCGAGGAATACCTCGACGCCTACAACAACGTTCCCTGCGTCGGGCACTCCCACCCGCGGGTGATCGAGGCGGTCGACGCGCAGATGCGCCGGGTCAACACCAACACCCGGTACCTGCAGGACGGCGTCGTCGACTACGCCGAACGCCTCCTGGCGACGCTGCCAGCGGCCATCGGTCGACTGATGCTCACGTGCTCGGGATCGGAGGCGAACGATCTGGCCCTGCGAGTCGCCACCTCTGTCACCGGCCACCAGGGAATCATCGTCACCGCCAACGCCTACCACGGAGTCACCCAGGCCGTCGCAGCCATCTCCCCGTCGCTGGGGGAAGGCGTGGGTCTCGGTGCCCATGTCCGGACGATCCCCACGCCGGATCTGTGGCGCAGCGGGCTGGCCACGGAGGCGTTCACCGAGGCCATGGTGCACCACGTGCGGGACGCAGCAGCGGACCTGATCCGCCACGGGCACGGTGTCGCCGCGTTGGTGGTCGATGCGGTGTTCTCCTCGGACGGGGTGCACTCCGACCCCACCGGTTGGCTGACACCGGCGGCCGAGGTGGTGCGCAGCCTGGGCGGGCTGTACGTCGCGGACGAGGTGCAGGCCGGGTTCGGTCGGCTCGGCGAGGGAATGTGGGGTTTCGACCGGCACGGGGTCGTCCCCGACATCGTCACGATGGGCAAGCCCATGGGCAACGGTTTCCCGATCGCGGCGGCGGCCTTCCGGCCGGAGCTGCTGGAGGACTTCGGACGCCGCAGCCGCTACTTCAACACCTTCGGCGGCAACTCGGTGAGTGTCGCTGCCGCGGGAGCTGTCCTCGACGTCATCGAAGACGACGGTCTGATCACCCATGCCGCCGAGGTCGGAGCGGGGCTGCGCGCCGGCCTGGACGAGATCGCGAACGCCTGCGGGCAGGTGGGAGGCGTACGGGGCACGGGGCTGTTCTATGGTCTGGATCTGGTCACCGACCCCGGATCGACCACGCCCGACCCAGGACTCGCGTCCGCCGTCGTCGACGGGCTACGGGAACGACACGTACTGATCGGCTCCTCCGGACCCGCCGGCAATGTCCTCAAGATCCGGCCCCCGCTGGTCTGCACCGCCGGCGATGCGACGCGACTGCTGGACGAACTCGCCGCGGTGCTGGGGCGAGCGCGATGACGACCGAGACCCCTTCCCTCCTCGACCGGGTCCTCGCCGCGTCGGCTGTCGGGACCCGGGAGCGGTCCGTCGACCCGGACCTGGTCGCAGCGATCGTACGCGACGAGTTCGGCCTGGCAGGGACCCTGCAGCGGATCGCGACGGAGAAGGACGACACCTTCGTGCTCGGCCGGGCCGGCGGCGCGGAGGGACGCCAGCTGGTGAAGGTCTCCTCCTCCTACGAGGATCCGCTGACCGTGGACCTCCAGTCCGTCGCCCTGGACCATGCAGCAGCGCACGACCCGACGCTGCCCCTCCCCCGACTGCGACGTGCCCGGCACGGGGCCACCATGATCGCGGTGGGCGGCGGATGCGGACCCCACCCGCGACTCCTCCGGGTGCTCAGTTACCTGGAGGGCGAACCGATCGGGCAACGGACGCCGACACCGGACCAGGCCCGACTGCTGGGCAGCAGCCTGGCCCGGCTGTCGCTGGCCCTGCGCGGGTTGGAGCATCGCGGTGCCGACCGGCTGCTCATCTGGGACCTGCAGAATCTCGCGCAGCTACGTCCACTGCTGACCTACGTGGACCGGCCGGAGCTGCGAACCCTCGTCGAACGGGTCCTCGACATCTTCGACAGTGACGTCGCCCCGCTGCTGCCCAGCGCCGAGCACCAGGTGCTGCACGGTGACTTCAACCGGTTCAACGTCCTGGTCGACGGGGCGGCCCCGCAGTACGTCACCGGCATCATCGACTTCGGCGACGTGACGCGTACGGCGGTCGCACTGGATCTCGCCGTGGCCGCTGGGTCCTTCCTGACCGCGCAGGAAGACCCGTGGCGGGACGTGCTCGCACTGGTCGACGGTTACCTGGAGGTCCGACCCCTCACCGAGGCTGATCTCGACATCGTCGCCGGCGCGGCACCGGCACGGGTGGCTCTGCGGGTCCTCGTGACGGCATACCAGCGCGCCACGGACCCGGAGCGGGCCGCGTACCTGCGCTCGCACGGCCATGACGATCTCGCTCGACTGCGTGCGCTCGCACGCATCGAGCCGAACGGGATCCGGCACCGTCTCCAGCGCCTGATGGAACGTCACCGGACCGTCCTGCGGCGGAACGAGCCGCAATGACAGCGGACGTGGCCCCCAGGCTGGCGCCCGCGAGGTCAGCGGTCCGTATCCGGGCCGGGGAGATCCGGAACCTCCGGGGCATTCGGCTTCGACAGCACCCGAACCTGACCGCCCGGCGCCCCGACCACTGCGTCGAGCAATGACCTCTTTGCCGCATCCAGAGCGAGCAGAGCGGCTCCGTTGGCCGAGGAGAACAGACTCGAGTCGCGGCTCAACCGCAGCTCCGGCACCACCGGGAGGACCCCGTCGAGCCGGGTACGGACGTCGTCGAGGACCTGATGGACCAGCGGCAGGACCCTACCGTCATAGATGACCACATCGGGATCGACGCTGCCTGCCACCGCGGCGGTGACCAGCGTCAGCCCGGCGATGAAGCGCTCACGGATCCGGTCGATCCGCTCGCTGCTGCTGTCCCCCGAGATGAGTTCGTTCCAGCCGGTCATCGCCAGCCCGATCCGATCCAGTTCCCGGGCGATCGCCGGCATGGTGAGCGCGGTGCTGACCGGTTCCCCGGAGCCACCGAACGGCAGTCCCCCGATCATCCCGGCGGCCTGGCGCTCACCGCGCATGATCACCCCACCCAGCGCGATCGCTGCGGTCACCCGCTGGGAGACCGAGATCAGGACCGCACAGTAGGGCCGCGGCTCGGGCATGGCATCCAGCTCGGCGACCAGCGCCGCCACCGACTCGTTCTCGAAAGTCACCGGGAACCCGAACCGCCGGGCCAGTTCGTCGGCGACCATGATCGGCTCCGGCTGGGGCCGGGCCCCGTCACGGACGTCGAACAGACCCGCCCGGCGCTCCGTCACCCGGCTGGGGAAGGAGAGGACGAGATGGCGGACCGGCAGATCCATCAGCCCGCTGCCGAGCATCTGAGGAACGACACTGCCGATCCACCGGACCTGGGCCTCCGCCTCGCCGGATTCCGGGGTCTCGCCCTCCCACGTCGTCAGGATCCGCCCGGCCATGTCCCGGCACACTGCGCGCGTCATCGCGGGGCCGAAATCGACGCCGATGACACAGCCGAGGGCGCGGGCGGGTAGCAGCCCCTGCGACCGACGCCCCGCGCCACGCCGCGCGACGACCGGGCCCTCCTCGAGCAAACCCTCGGCGAGCAGGTCCTTCACGGCACGAGAAACCGAGGGGATGCTCACCCCGGTGCGCATCGCGATCTCCCCGCGGGTCGCCGGTGGGGAGGTGAAGGCGGCCTTGACGACCAACGATCTCACGGTGTCACGAGTGGGCGCCCTGTCATCGGTGACGGTCGACGTCACCGCATCCTCGCGCACTCCCGAACTCACTGGAGCAGCCCTCCCCTCTGTCCTCGATCACGCTGTCCTTGATCACGGCGCCCTCAGGGGCCTCCCGGCGCGTACGACGCGACGAGGGACAGCGTCCTCAAGAAACTCTGATCGCGCAAGAATCACCGGTCCTCGCCATGGTAGCGACCTCCCAAGGCCTCGACCGGCTGTCCGCCGCCCAGTCGCTCTCCGATATGGCAAGCATCAGACAGATCCAGCAGGGTGTGGCGGAGGCAGCGGGAAGTCGGCCGATCGCCGCGAACCTCATTGAACGCGCTCCAGGCAACGGCGCGGTGAGAGTCATGCAACGTCCCCGCAACAGATTCTTTGCGTAATGAAAATAATTGCGTCAGAGGATGGTCCTGTTCGTACGACGTCCGTCCCCGGACGTCGCAGACCCCGTGATCGAGGAGATGCCGATGTCGACCTTTGACGAGAACAAGCGTTATCTGAGCCCCGCCCTGGCACGCAGTACCGACATTGTGGCCGCGAGCGGATCGGGCTCCTACCTCACCGGGACCGATGGCACGCGCTACATCGACTGGATCCAGGGGATCGCCGTGAACAGCCTCGGACACTGCCACCCCCGGGTGGTGGCAGCCGTGCAGCGCCAGACGGAGACACTGATGACGGCGGCGTTCAACGCGGTGGGCTACGAGGCGACCGGTGAACTCGCCCGACGGATCGCCGAACTCGCACCCGGCGAGCTCGGCTGCACCTTCTTCTCCAACGGCGGCGCGGAGGCCACCGACGGGGCACTCAAACTGGCCCGTGTCGCCACCAACCGGCCGGCGATCATCGCCTTCCGCGGGTCGTTCCACGGACGGACCTTCGGAGCGACGACGGTGACGGGGTCGAACGCCGCGTACCGCAAGTGGGTGGAGCCGCTGGTCGGCGGGGTGTACTTCACGCCCTATCCCTCCCCCGAGCAGTGCCCGGAAGGTCTCGACACCGAGGAACGGGGCCACTACGCCCTCACCGAGCTGCAGCGGCTGCTCGACTACATCGTGGCGCCGGAAACGGTTGCCGCGATTCTGATGGAGCCCGTGCAGGGCGAGGGCGGCTACCACGTACCGCCGACCAGCTTCGTGAAGGAACTGCGGAGAATCTGTGACCAGCACGGCATCCTGCTCATCTTCGACGAGATCCAGGCAGGGTACGGCCGGACCGGGAAGATGTTCGCCTCGGAGCACTTCGACGTGGTTCCCGACATCGTGACCCTCGGCAAGGCGATCGCCGGAGGCGTGCCGATGAGCGCCATCGTGTCGACGCCGGAGATCATGGCACGGTGGGCCACCGGCACACACGGAACCACCTTCGGTGGGAACCCGATCGCCGCCGTGGCGGCGCTGGCCGTGCTCGACGAGTATGCCGAGAGCGCCGTCCTGGAGAATTGTCGGGAACAGGGCAGCTACCTGCGCGCCGGTCTGGAACGCATCGCCGACCGGGTCAACATCGTCAGCGACGTCCGCGGCCTGGGACTGATGCTCGCCATCGAGCTCAATCACCTGGACGGCCGGCCCGGCGGCGATCTCGTCGCCACGCTCCAGGAGCGGTGCCGCCGAGCGGGACTGCTGCTGCTCAACTGCGGCGTACGCCACAACGGCATCCGCTTCGCCCCACCGCTCAATGTCACCCGCGATGTCCTCGACGACGGCCTGGCCATCCTCGAGGAGGCGCTGGTCGCCCTCGACACCGCCGAACTCGGGTCGATCCCCGATCACCCCACCGGCCCGGCGGAACCGGAGGCCCTCGCGTCCGAGCAGGTACACGGGTGAGGGCGGCAGTCTTTCACGGACCACACGACATCCGCGCCGAGCAGGTCGAGGACCCCCACCCGATCGAGCCGACCGACGCGATCGTCCGGGTGGTCGCCGCGGGGGTGTGCGGATCCGACCTGTGGACCTACCGGGGGCAGTCGTCGGCGACGCCCGGCGCACGGATCGGTCACGAGTTCGTCGGCGTGGTCGAGGAGGTCGGCACGCAGGTGCGAACGTTGCGGCCCGGAGCCTGGGTGATCGCGCCCTTCCGCTTCAGCGACGGCACCTGTGCGTACTGCCGGATGGGCATGGAGAGCTCGTGCCTGCACGGCGGCTTCTGGAGTCGCGAGGAGGTGACCGGCGGCCAGGGGGAGTACGTCCGGGTGCCGTACGCCGAAGGGACCCTCGTCGAGGCGCTGCCACGGGGCGAAGCGCCGGACACCCGACTCGTCCCGAGCTTGCTGGCCCTCTGCGACGTGATGGGCACCGGATACCACGCGGCGCGCCGGGCCGGGGTCGAGCCGGGCTCGCGAGTAGTGGTCGTCGGTGACGGCGCCGTCGGACAGTGCGCGGTGCTGTCCGCGTCGCTGCTGGGCGCGGAGCTCGTCATGGTCGTCGGGAGTCGGCACGAGCAGCGCCGCGAGCTGGTCGGACGGATGGGCGCGACGCACGCCGTGCCGGTCCGCGGCGACGAGGCAGTGGAGGCGGTCTGTGAGCAGACCGCCGGCCTCGGCGCGGACATCGTGCTGGAATGCGTAGGGACGCCCGACGCATTCGCCTCGGCGGTGGCGCTGACACGCGACGGTGGAACGATCGGCTACGTCGGTCTGCCGCACGGGGTGGAGCTGACCCTGGCTACTCTGTTCCCACGCAACATCGCCGTCACCGGGGGCGTCGCCCCGGTCCGTCACTACCTTCCCGGCCTGTTGCCGAAGGTCCTCGACGGAACGGTCGACCCGGGGGCGGTCTTCACCGATCGGCTCCCGCTCACCGACATCACCACCGCCTACGACCTGTTGGATCGACGCGCCACCGTCAAGCCACTGATCGACATGGCGGCGTAACGACATGGCGGCGTAACAGCACGCTGACCGGGTGGCGTAGCCTCGCCGAGGTGCCGACAGTGATCGAGGACTGGCCTGACGGCCCCGCCGTGGTGAAGCGGGCCGGCACCTCGGCCGCGGTAAACACCTGCGGCGAGGCCGCCGGCCTGCGCTGGTTGGCCGACGCCGAGGCGGCTGGCGGGGCGCGCATCCCGCGGGTCTACGCGGTCGACGAGCGACGGCTGGTGATCGAGCGGATCGCCACCGGCACACCGACCCGGGACTCTGCGCGTCGTTTCGGAGCGGCGCTGGCCCGCACTCATGCGGCCGGGGCCGAGTGGTTCGGCGCTCCCCCGCCCGGGTGGTCCGGACCGCTGGTGGTGGGGCGCAGCCGTACGCCCCTGGTGGCCCGCAACGAGGCGCCCGCGCGGTGGGGCGAGTTCTTCGCCCGCTACCGCCTCCGCAGTTATCTGCGGGTGCTGGTCGACCGTGGAGACTTCACCCGCACCGAGGCGGCGGTGCTCGAGCGGGTGGCCCACGGCGGGCATGCCGAGACCGACCTGGCCCTGCTCGCCCTGTTCGGACTCCCCCACCTCGACGATGTGCTCGCCGGCTACAACGCCGCCTCTCCCCTGGCGGACGGCTGGCGGCAGCGCGTCGGGCTCCACCAGTTGACGCCCCTGCTGCTGCACTGCGTCCTCTTCGGCGGTGGCTACCTCGGCGAGACCCTCACGATGGCCCGTACGTACGCCTGAGGGCAGGAGGGCGGTCAGCGACGCACCGGTGGCCCGCACCACGCGAGCACCGCCAGGTCAGGCCGCGATCACGACGGGCCGCGACCGGTCAGCGCCGGTTCAGCTCGTCGACCAGGGCGATGTACTGCCGGGGTGCCTCGTCGTGGAACCCGTGACCGGTCTCCACCTTGACGAAGCGCCCGTGGGGCAGCAGGTCCCGCGCCCGGGCGGCCTCCTCGTCGCCCATCGCCGCCATCAGGATGCCCTGCTCGTCGTACCGCACCGCGGTGTGGACCAGGGTGCTGGGCACGCTGATGCGGCTCAGGGTGTCGGCCTGGTCCCAGCCCTCGTCCCAGCTGCCGGTGTAGAACGCGTCACCGAAGCGCGGGTCGTAGCCGGCAGAGGCGCGGAAGGTCTCGTTCATCACCGGGGGCAGGGACCACCAGCGGATGCCCTCTCCCGGGTGGGCAGCATGGTAGCGGCGGCCCTGTCGCTTGAAGTTCTCCGCCGAATCGCCGAAGAATCCCCAGATCCGGGAGTGCTCGAGCGAGTACCCGACCCAGTCGGTCTCGCCGGCGGCGAGGAAGGTGTGGGTCATCGTCGCCAGGTCCACGTAGTTCCACGTCGTCCGGGCCCGCGGCATCGTGGTGGTGAAGAACGGCGGGTCCTCCAGGAGCACGGCACGTACGGTGTCCTGGGCGTTGGCCCCGAGCCATGCCGCCAGATGTCCGCCCGAGGAATGACCCGCGACGATCGCCGGCTCGCGGACGACCTCGGTGAGGAAGGTGTGCAGGTCGCGGCCCAGCGCGGCGGCAGAGTACTTCTCCGGGACGCGGGCCGACGACCCGTGTCCGTAGCAGTCGACCGCGAAGACGTGGTAGCGCCGGGACAGCTCGGGCAACACCCTCCGGTAGTTCTTCCAGTCGACCTCCTGGCCGTGGATGAGGAGCAGCGCCGGCCCGTTGTCGGGCCCCTCGGCGTAGTGGATGACCGAGCCGTCGACGGTGGTCTGCTTCTCGGTGTAGCCGGCTCCGGCGACAGCAGCCATCCCCCGCTCGAGGTAGGTGGCGTTGCGGTAACACCAGCCTCCGGCGCCGATCGCACCGGCCGCCAGGCCGCCGCCCACCACGAGGCCGATGATCGTGAGCACCCTGCGCATGCGTCTGCCTTCCCGATGACTCCAGCTGCTGCCGTGCCGACGCCACGGTACCGCCGGGCGGTGGCATGTCCGGGAAAGGTGAGCTGCGGCTTCGGCCAGGTCCTGGCCGGTTCGTCGGAGGTTGGCCGGTCGGCCGGCGTGAGTTCGACCGAGGTGAGCTCAGTCGACCGGGGTGAGCACCGGCTTGACGCCCGGTTCGCCCGCCGTGGCGGCGGACAGCGCCGACGGGTAGTCCCGGAGCGGGAACAGCCGTGGTCGCGGAGCGGTCAGCTCCCCGAGGCTCCCCCGGCGGAGAAGATCGCCGAGGATCTGCCGGTATCGAGCGCGGTGGGCCGACGCGCTGACCGGCACGGACACGATCCACTCGCTCGGGCGGGCGAACCGGTGCAGGCCCGCGAGGAGAGCACCCCTCGCGGCGGCCGAGCGTTGTCGGCCCGGGACTCCGCCGAACGCGATCCGTACGATCCGCCCGTCGCGGCGGACGGCGCGACGGATGGACCGGCCACCGGCGTGGTCGATCACTCCCGTGACGCCGCCCCCGGACTCGGCGATCACCCGGTCGATCCAGGTCGGGTCGCGATAGTCGATCACCGTCGCCCCGAGGAGCTCGGCCAACGCGCCCGAGCGGGCCGAGGCGGTGCCGTACACGGTGCGGCCGGCCGCGCGGGCGAGTTGCACTGCCCAGGCGCCGACGGCTCCGCCGGCCCCCTGGACGAGGACAGTGCCGTCGCCCTGAGGCAGCGCGTCGAGGGCGAGCGTCGCGGTGACCGCGTCCAGGGGCAGCGTTGCGGCGGTCGCGCTGTCGAGCCCGTCGGGGACCGGCACCAGCAGCGAGGGATGGACCGCGACGAGGGTGGCATGGGCACCCATCCGCGGCAGGATGCCGGCGACCCGTTGGCCGACGACCAGCCCGGTGTCGGCGTGGTCCGGGAGGCACTGGATGGTGCCGACGACGTCGTAGCCGGGGATGAACCCCGGGAGGGGGTGCAGCAGATAGTCCCCGCGCACCGCCATCGCATCGGTGATGCCGACCGAGGCGTGCGTGATCCGGACGAGCGCGCGGCCGGCGAGCCGACGCCGCGGCGTCACCTCCCTGCGCGGAGCCGGAACGACGCCGAACCGATCGACGCGAAGGACGTAACGATCCGACTCATCTGGATAACATGTCATGAAATACACCCTACCCGAACAAGGTGACATGTCACACGATTCGTCCGAGGCGTCCGTCCTGGCGTTCTCCTTCGAGGTCCGCAGCCTGGTGACCGAGCTGAACGGTGCGCTGACGACCCTCTTCCGCCCCTTGGGTCTGACCTGCGTGCAGGCCGAGGCGCTGATGGCACTGGGCCAGCTCGGCCCGGTCACCCTGAAACGGCTCGGCGATCACCTCGTCGCCGAGTCCGGGCACCCGAGTCGGCTGGTCTCGAAGCTCGTCGCCGACGGACTGGTCGCCCGGCGGGCCTCCGAGAGCGACGGCCGTGCGGTCGTCCTGGAACTGACCAGCCGCGGTCGGGACCTGGCCGCCCGAGCGCGGGAGGCACGCGCGCCGCTGCTGATCGAGTTCTCGGCTCGGTTCGGGGGCCGGCTCGACCAGGCCATCGGGGTGCTCCGCGACGTACGGAGCGCCCTCACCGGGGCCGCCCCCGGCCCGGCAGACGATTCCGCACGATGAGTGCAGTGCATCGGCCGTCGTGGTTCAGCCGCGCACCTCGTGACCGAGGCCGACGAGGAACCTGGTGATCGCCTCCTCGGGAGTGGGCACCGCGCCGAACACCTGGCCCTGCCGGGTGGAGTCGGCGACGTACCGGCCGCTGCTGAACCAGTCGGTCATGGCTCGCATGTCCGCGGTCATCGTCCAGCTCGGACCGCCCCGATCGCCCGCAGATCGCGGCAGGTCCGCCGGCGTGCTCACCTCGATCCGCCGGCCGAGGAGCCGGGAGGCGATCTCGGCGACCTCGGCCGCGGAGACCGGGCGGGTCCAGCCGATGTCGATCCGCTCGCCGTCGACACCGGGCGCGTCGACCGCCTCGGCCAGGTACCGGGCCAGGTCCGCGGTGAGGACGAAGGTCATCACCGCGTCGGGCAATCCCGTCGGGATCAGCCGGCCGGTGGCGAAGGGATCGGCTCCGTAGCGGGTGAAGTTGTCGAGGAACGCGCCGGGACGCAGCGCCACGAACGGCACCCCGACGGCTTCGAGGTGGTCCTCGGCCAGCTTCTTGTGCCAGAAGTGCGGGACCTCGGGGGTCTGGTCGCAGGTGAGGATGCTGGTCAGGACGAACCGCCGGACGCCCGCACGGGCGGCCGCAGTCCCCAGGTTCGCCTGGCCGACGGTGTCGACCTCATCGGCGTTCGGCAGCCGGCGGGTGTACCCGGCAGCGGTCGTGACCACGGCGTCCGCGCCGGTCATCGCGGTCTCCAACGACGCCGGGTCGAGCAGATCGCCTCGCGCGACCTCGACACCCTTGGCCTTGAGCCGGCCGGCGGCGGTCCCGGGGCGGACGAGCGCCCGTACGGGCCTGTTCCGCGCCAGCAGTTCGTCGACCACCTGGCCACCGACGTAGCCGGTGGCCCCGACCACAAGGACGGGCTGGCTCTCACTCATGATGAGCTCCTCTCCGGCGGTACCGGCGCTGAGGTGACGGGCGTGACGTGTCGGCCACCTCTCCACCATTGTGCGCCCGGTCACAGCACGGCTCGGAGACAGCACGGCTCGGCGATAGTCTGCGTGGGTGGCTGTGAAGGTCTCCGGAGACGATCTCGGAGTGGGACCGGCGGTGGACCGGCTCGGCCTCAGTCTCACCGAGGCGGTCGACCTGGCCGGCGCCGAGATCGGCGACGTGCTGACCGGACGCCGGCTCACCATCGCGGAACTCGGCACAGAGGTGGCCAACCGGATCGCCCGCAGGCTGCCGTCGCAGCAGCGCGACATCTGGGAACACGAAGGCCCCTACGCCGCCGGCCAGCCGCTCGGCGAGGCCGTCGTGCACTTCTGCGTGCGGATCCTCACCCTGCAGCGAGTGGTCTGCTTCGCGCCACGCGACGGAAACACGGCGCCCTTCGTCCTGGTCGACGAGTGGCTGGAGGAGCCGATCCCGGACATCGATCCGGAGGCCGCACGCGCCGAGCTGCTGCGCCGCTACCTGCACTCCTACGGGCCGTCCACGCGCGCCGACTTCGCCGGATGGCTGGGAGTCCGCGCCGGCGATGCCGGCCCGTGGTGGAGCCCGGTCGAGGACGAGATGACTCAGGTCGAGTACGGTCGCAGGACCTGGGTCCTCACGGAGGATCTCGACGCCTTGCGATCGTTGCGATCGGCGCCGACACCGAAGGGGGTGCGGCTGCTCCCACCCAGCGATCCGTACACCCAGTTGCGTGACCGCGAAACGATCGTCGACAGGCAGCACCACCGGGACGTGTGGAAGACCGTCGGCGCCCCGGGCACGGTTCTCACCGACGGCCGGATCACCGGCATCTGGCGTCCCCGCAAGAGTGGCCGGAAGTTGACCATCACCGTCACGACCTTCGGTCCCCTGCCGGCTCGGACCGAGAAGTCGCTGCAGGCCGAGGCCGAGCAGGTCGCCACGTTGCACGGCGCCTCGTCGGTGGAGATCGCGTACGCCACCTGCTGACAAGCCCGCGGGTCGGCAACGGTCACCAGGCGGCGCGCCATCGCTGCGCCACCGGCCGAGCCCGGTCGGACGATGGTTTTCCTCGTCGCGAGGTGGTCAAGTGCGCCCCTTGGACACAGATCTCGAGCCAGTTCATCGACCTTGCTCATGCGAAGAAATCCTCATCGATCTCGCGCTCAGCTTGGTGATGTCGATGGCATCGTGAGTGTCACGATCCGAGGGACAGATGAAGAATCCTTTCTCCTCCACCATGGAGGTGCACCCCAGCCCCGTCTGTCGACCGGAAATGCGCTCGTAATCGCAGCCGATATCGCCGGCATCCTGATCGCCTGCGTTGATATAGGCAGTGAGGTTCTCGGAAATTAACCAGTAGAACAGCATGCCCAGCACGTAGGATTTGAAGTCCCAACCGTCCACGCTACCGCGCAGGTCGTTCACGACCCGCGAGCTCGTCCTGTGGAGCTCGGCATCTCGACCGACCGTCTCTCGCTCAACCCTTCCCCTGGCGGTATGATTCGCTCATACCGGAGGAGGTTGGCATGGCGGTACGCAAGGTTGCAGTGACACTGCCCGAGGAGCTCTACCAGCTGGTGGAGCGAGCGCGGGCGGTCGAGCACCGGTCCCGCTCCGAGGTCATCCAGGATGCCCTGCGTACTCACTTCGGCGAAACGGTCTACGTCCCGTCCGACGAGGAACGGATCCGTCTCGTCGAAGCGCTCGAGTCAGCCGATCGACACCCAGACTCCATACGCGACTGGGCCGATGTCCGCAGCGAGCTGTGGCCGACGACGTAAGCGTCGTGCTCGGCAGGCACGCAGTCGATGACCTACGCCAGGCACGCGACCACTACGCAGAGATCGACTCCGCGCTTAGCGAGGCTTTCGCAGAAGCGTTCAACGCCGTCGTCGAGCGGATCCAGGTCTTCCCACACGGCGCACCTCCTGTTGATGGGTTCCCTGGGCTACGGCGGGCGCGGATGAGGACCTTTCCGTTCGGCGTGTTCTACCGGAATACGAACGACACCATGGTCCTCGTTGTCCGGGTCTTGCACAGCTCCCGCAACGCACGGAGTCACCTACGCTGACAAGGTTCGTTGTGGTCTGGGCACTGATTCCCGGCCCCAACCCTGCGGTTCGGACCTCCGCCGGTCGTTACACCCGCGTAAATCGGGTCGGGACGTTCAGGCGTAGAGCAGCGGGGAGAGGGGGCGTCTTCGGCTTCAGGGCGTCGAAAATCGGCTTTTTTGTAACAGGAATACGTTTCGCCCACCTTGCTAAGCCATCGATCTCGGCTTCGTGAGATCCGTGAAGAGCAAGGCGTGACGCAGAGGGAACTCGTCGAGCGGATGGACATCACCCAGCCCATCATCTCTGCACTGGAGCCCGGCGACCTCGGCCGCTCGGGCTTGGCCACTTTGAAGTCCTACGTCGAAGCCCTCGGCGGAACCGTGGAAGTCACCGCCATCTATTGTGGAGCATAGGGGATTCGAACCCCTGACCTCTTCCATGCCATGGAAGCGCGCTACCAACTGCGCCAATGCCCCGGATGCCTCCCGTACGGAAGACCTCCGGCCGGCCGGAACAGATCCGGACGGACAGAGAGTGGAGCATAGGGGATTCGAACCCCTGACCTCTTCCATGCCATGGAAGCGCGCTACCAACTGCGCCAATGCCCCGTGCGGGCGCCGGTCCTGCGCGGACCGACCAGAGAACCTTAGCGCGAATCGCCCACCGCGCCAAATCGCCGATCCGGGGCCATCTGCGGCCGGTGGACCCGCACTCGGGGCTCGCTCCGGGGTTCAGACGTGCACGTTGTACTGCCGGATCCGCCACACTCCGTCGCGGCCGGTGTCCAGCACGATCCAGGCGCAGTTGCGTACGCCACCGAAGAGTCGGGTGTCGACGTAGGACCCGCCGACGAAGAAGATCGAGCCGATCCGCGCGGCCATCCCGTGGGTGACCACGACGACGGTCTCGCCGTCCTCGGCCTCCTCGACGATGTCGTTGAGCGCACCGGCGATCCGCTCGCCCAGCTCGGTGGAGGTCTCCCCGGTCGCCGAGCGGCGGACGTCCTCCCCGTTGCGCATTCGCTCACCGACGCCGGGATCCTCCTCGACGACCTCGAGGATCGTACGGCCCGCCCAGTCGCCCACGTTGATCTCGCGCAGTCGCTCGTCGAGGGTGACCGGCAGGTCGGTGACGTCCGCGAGCGCCTGGGCGGTCCCGCGGGCCCGGGACAGGTCGGAGGAGATGATCGAGGTCGGTCCCCACTCGGCCAGGAACGGCGCCGCCGTCCGGGCCTGCTGCTCCCCCACCGCGTTGAGCGGGATGTCGTGGTGGCCCTGGAACCGGCCGGTGAGGTTCCAGTCGGTCTCACCGTGGCGCCAGATGATCAACCGCGACGCGGTCACCGCTGTTCCTCGACGCCGAGCGCGATCCGGGGGCAGTCGCCCCACAGCCGCTCCAGCGCGTAGAGGGTCCGCTCGTCGGGCTGCATCACGTGGACCACGAGGTCGAGGAAGTCGAGCAGCACCCAGCGTTGCTCCCGGTCCCCCTCGATCCGGGTGCGTTTCACGTCCTCGCGGTGCAGCGCCTCCTCGATCGCGTCGACCACGGCGCCGACCTGCCGGTCGTTCGCGGCGGTGGCGACGAGGAAGACGTCGGTGATCGCCAGCTGCTCGGAGACATCGAACGCCACCAGGTTGGTGGCGAGCTTGTCGGCGGCGGCCTGCGCGGCGACCTGGGCGAGATGGACGGAACGCTCGGTGGCGGTCAAAGAATCACAGCTCCTGGTAGAGGCCACGTTTGTTGATGTAGTTGACGATGCCGTCCGGGACGAGGTACCAGATCGGCAGCCCGTCCCGCACCCGTTGGCGGCAGTCGGTCGACGAGATCGCCAGCGCGGGCACGTCGAGCAGGGTGATCCGATCGGCCGGCAGATGCTCCACCGACGGCGGCGCGAGCGCGGTGCCCGGGCGGCTGACGCCGATGAAGTGGGCCAGGTCGAACAGCTCGTCGGCCCCGCGCCAGGTGAGGATCTGGGCCAGCGCGTCGGCGCCGGTGATGAAGAAGAAGTCGACGTCGTCACCCCGTTCGGCCCGCAGGTCCTTCAGCGTGTCGACGGTGTACGTGTCGCCCTGCCGCTCGATATCGACCCGGCTCACCGTGAAGCGCGGGTTGGACGAGGTGGCGATCGCCGACATGATGTAGCGGTCCTCGCCGGAGGACACCTTGCGGTCCTTCTTCTGCCAGGGCGTGCCCGTCGGGACGAAGACGACCTCGTCCAGCGCGAACCGGGCGGCGACCTCACTGGCCGCGACGAGGTGGCCGTGGTGGATGGGGTCGAAGGTGCCGCCCATCACGCCCAGGCGGTACCGCCGTCCGTACATGACGTCACGGCGGCGCGCCAGGCCGGTCTGAGTGGTGGCCAATCGAGTGGTCAGCTGTGCGGGTGGGTCCGGCCGATGAGCTGGACGGTGAGCAGCAGCCCGACCAGGATCAGGAACGGGATGGCGAAGAAGGCCCACTCGGGCAGCGGCAGCGGGTTGACAAGGCCTTCGCCCGCCTGCAGGAGTACCAGCGCATTGGTCATGCCGGTCATGCTAGCGGCTCCGTCCCCGGCTGTCCCGGGCGGACCCGGTGACGGAACGCCTCCACCGGGTCCACCCGGCGCCCGATCAACTCGCTCAACCGCTCACCCGGCCGAGTGTCAGGCACGAACCTGGCCCTCGCCCTCCACCACATACTTCGTCGACGTCATCTCCAGCAGCGCCATCGGGCCGCGGGCGTGCAGCTTCTGGGTGGAGATGCCGATCTCGGCCCCGAAACCGAACTCGCCGCCGTCGACGAACCGGCTGCTGGCGTTGACCAGCACCGCGGCCGCGTCGATCGCCCCGACGAACCGGTCGGCCGCCGTCCGGGAGTCGGTGATGATCGTCTCCGAGTGCCCCGAGGTGTAGCGGCGGATGTGCGCAATCGCCTCGTCGATGGAGTCGACCACCCTCGCCGACAGATCCAGCGACAGCCACTCCTCGTCGAAGTCGCCCTCCCGGACCGGCACCACTGCGCCGCTGTAGCCGGCCGTCCGGCCGTCACCATGGACCGTGACTCCGGACTCCCCCAGCCCCCACAGGGCGCGCGGCAGGAACGCGTCGGCGACGTCACGGTGCACCAGCAGCGTCTCCAGCGCGTTGCACACGCTGGGGCGCTGGGTCTTGGCGTTGAGCATGATCGCCAGCGCCATGTCGAGGTCGGCGTCCCGGTCGACGTAGAGGTGGCAGTTGCCGGTGCCGGTCTCGATCACCGGCACCGTGGAGCCCTGGACGACGTGGCTGATCAGGCCGGCGCCACCGCGCGGGATGAGCAGGTCGACCAGGCCGCGGGCGGTCATCATCTCGTCGGTGACCTCGCGGGGGCCGGCGACCAGCTGGATGGCGTCCTCCGGCAGGCCGGCGTTGCGCAGGCCCTCGTGCAACGCCTCGACGACCGCCGCGTTGGAGGCGTACGTGGAGGAGGAGCCGCGCAGCAGGGCGGCGTTGCCGGACTTCAGGCAGATGCCGCCGGCATCGGCGGTGACGTTGGGCCGGGCCTCGTAGATGATCCCGATCACGCCGAACGGCACCCGCAGCTGCCGGATCCGCAGCCCGTTGTCGGTGGTCCAGCCGCGCACCACGTCACCGACCGGGTCGGCCAGTCCGGCGATCCGGCGCAGACCGTCGGCCATCCCGGCGATCCGCTCCGGGGTGAGCCGCAGCCGGTCGATCAGCGACCCGGAGGTGCCGTTCTCCTCGGCGGTGCGGACGTCCTCGGCGTTGGCGGCCAGGATCGGGTCGGTGGCTGCCAGCAGCGCGTCCGCCATCGCGTGGAGAGCGGCGTTCTTCACCCCGGTCGGGGTCTCGGCGAGCACTTGGGCGGCGTCACGAGCGGCAAGGGCCTGGTCACGGAACTCCATGCCGGCAAGGATATCCGCTACCCGTTGAGCCGCACCGAGGTCCACACCTCGTCGGCGTACGGCCGGACGGTGACGTCCTTGACCCGCCGGCCGACAGCGACCCGATCGGCCGGCACAGCCAGTGGCACCACCACGGGGTCGGTGAGCAGGTGGTCCTCCGCGGCAGAGATCGCGGCGTCCCGGCCGGTGCCGGCCGGCAGCGCGGCCAGGCCGCTGAGGGTGGCGGAGGTCCACGACGGGTCCAGGCCGAACTCGGCTGCCCCGCCGGAGAGCAGCTGGGTGACCGTCGAGGACGGTTCGGCAGTGTCCATCGCCACCCCCATCAGCTGCAGATCGGGCCGGTTCGCGCTGTCGGAGGGCGTGCCGAGCAGCTGCAGGTAGGCCGGCCACGACATCGCCACCGGCTCGGCGGTGATCCCGACGGCCTTCAGCTGGTCGGCGACGGCGACGTAGAGGTCCTCGGGGGCCGGCAGGTAGCTCTGCTGCACCCCGCTGGGATAGCCGATCCGGACCTTCAGGTCGGTCACGCCGGCCTCGGCGAGCAGTCGGCGGGCCGCCACCGGGTCGTACCCGTACGCGCGCTGGCGCGACCGGCCCGGCACCAGGTCGTCGGCGACCTGGGAGCCCGCCGGCATGGTCCGCACCACCAGGGCCTTCGGGTCGACCGCCATCGCGATCGCCTGGCGGACCCGGGTGTCCTGCATCGTCTTCGTGCTGCGGTCGATGCCGAGGTAGGTCAGGTCGCGCTGGGTCCGGGACAGCACCCGGGTGCCGGCCGTGGGGTCGGTGGTCAGCGACCCGGCCTCCAGCGGGGTGATCTGGTCGTACGCGTCGACGGTGCCCTTGACCAGCGCGTCCCCGCGTGCCTTCGGGTCGTTGACGGTCTTCACCAGGACCCGCTCGACGGTCGGCTTGGCGCCCCAGTAGTCGGGGTTGCGGAGCAGCACGACCTGGACGCCGGCCTCCCAGGCGCCGAACCTGAACGGCCCGGTGCCGGTCGGGTGCGCGGTCGCGTACGCCGTGGTGCGCGGGTCGCCGCCGGTGTCGTACACCCCGTACGTCGCCATCGCGGTCGGGCTCTGGATGCCGAACTGCGGGCGGGTGAGTTGGGTCAGTAGTCCGGGCATCGGGGTGGTGAGGTCGATCCGCACCTGCTGGGTGCCGATCACCGTGCAGCCGGCCAGCCGGGTGCTCGGTGAGTCGACGAAGCCGCCGAAGACCTCCTGGTAGACCGCGGAGACGTCGGGGTCGGCGGCCCGGCCGGTGAGGGTGAACCAGCGGTCGATGTTCGCGCAGACCGCCGAGGGGCCGAACGGGGTGCCGTCCTGGAACTTGACGCCCTGGCGCAGGGTGAAGGTGTAGGTCCGGCCCCCTCGGGTCGCCTTCCAGGCGGTGGCCAGGCCGGGGGCGACGGTGTCGTCGACCTGCGCCGGGGTCGACGCGGCCGCGCTCGGCGTCGTGCCGTCGGTGCCGGAGCTGCCACTGGGCGCGCCACCGGAGGTCGAACTGTCGGCGGCGGTGCTCGCGGTCGGGGACGGGGTGGCGGCGCTCGCCCCGTCCGGCAGGGTGACCAGGGTCTCGAAGATCTGCCGGGTGATCCGCAGGCTGTCCGGGTCGGTGACCAGCGCCGGGTCCAGCGACACCGGGTCGACCGCTGCCGCGACGACGAAGGTGCCCTGGCCGGTCGCCTCGGCGGAGCCGGATGGGGTGGGCGTCGCCCCGGGTCCGCCGCAGGCGGTCAGCGTCACCAGCGCGGCGCCGGTGAGCAGCGCCAGGACGGTCCGGGCAAGGAGCCGGGGCATCCGGGCCGGCCGGCGGGTCATCAGCGCAGCACCACCAGGGAGTCCCGGTGCACGGCGGCGCGCTGGAAGCGTTCCCCGTAGGAGGCGGCGAGGTCCCAGGTGTGGTGGCCGATCATGCTCTTCAGGTCGGCGGAGGCGTAGTTGACCAGGCCCCGCGCGACGACCTTGCCGCGCTCGTCGACGAGGTCGACCGGGTCACCCACGTCGAAGGTGCCGCGGATCGCGGTGATCCCGGCCGGCAGCAGCGAGGCCTTGCGCTCCGCGACCGCCCGGACCGCCCCCTGGTCGAGCACCAGCGCACCGTCCGGATCGCTGATGTGGGCCAACCACAGCAGCCGGGCCGGGCGACGCTTTCCGGTGGGGACGAAGAACGTCCCGACGTCCTCCCCGGCGAGGAAGCCCGACAGGTGCTCCAGATCGGTCAGCCCGACGGCGATCCCCGCACCGGTGGCGATCCGGGCCGCCTCCAGCTTGGTCACCATCCCGCCGGTGCCGACGGCGCTGCCGCGCCGGGAGATGTCGATCCCGGCGAGGTCGTCGGCGGAGCGGACCAGGCTGATCCGCCGGGCGCCCGGCGTCTCGGGATGCGCGGTGTAGAGGGCATCGACATCGGAGATCAGCAGCAGCGCATCGGCGTGCAACAGGTGGGAGGTGAGCGCCGCGAGACGGTCGTTGTCGCCGAACCGGAGCTCCTGGGTGGCGACCGTGTCGTTCTCGTTGACGATCGGCACGACGCCGAGTTCCAACAGCCGGTCCAGCGTCTCGCGGGCGTTGTGGTAGCGCTCCTGGTACTCCAGGTCGCCGGTGGTCAGCAGCACCTGGGCGGCGGACAGCCCGAACCGGCGGAACAGTGCGGTGTAGAGCTCCAGCAGCTGGCCCTGCCCCACCGCCGCGGCGGCCTGCTGGGTCGGCAGGTCGTACGGCCGGTGGTTCAGTCCCAGCGGCAGCAGGCCGGCGGCGATCGCGCCCGACGACACCAGGGCGACCTCCTGGCCGCGGGCCCGGGCCGCACCGATCGTGTCGACGAGGATCGCGATGTGCATCACGTCCAGGTGTCCGTCGGCCCGGGTCAGCGAGGACGAGCCCACCTTGATCACCAGCCGACCGCACGAGGACAGCGCGGACCGGTCGAGGGACGTCTCGACGCCGTTGCTCACCGCTCGGGCTCCCCGTGCTCTCCGTCCTCCGCGGTGTTCCGCTCCCCGTGGTCCCCGGTGTCCTCGTCCCCGGCATCCTCGACCGGCTCGGGACGATCCGGGACGGTCCACGGGCCGAAGACGTACGCCTCCTCGTCCTGGGCGGCGTGGTAGGCGGCGTCCTTCTCCCGGCGCCGGCTGACCGCCGGACGCTGCTCCTCCAGGCGCTGGTCCTGGCCGCGGCGGGCGAGGATCTCGGCACCACTCTCGACCTGCGGGGCGAAGTCGAAGATCACCGCGTCGTCGCCACCGATCGCGACGGCGTCCCCGGCGACCGCGCCCCGATCGAGCAGCGCCTCCTCGATGCCGAGGCGGTTGAGCCGGTCGGCCAGGTAACCGACGGCCTCGGCGTTCTTGAAGTCCGTCTGGCGCACCCAGCGCTCCGGCTTCGTCCCCCGGACCCGCCACAGGAAGCCACCGGTGCCGTCGCCGATCCGGCGGATGGTGAACTGCTCGCCGGTCTCCCCGACGGCCTGGGGGTGCAGCACGATGCGCGGCGCGGCGGGCGGCGGCTGGTGCGCGCGACGTTCCTCGACCAGCTGGGCCATGGCGAACTGGAGGGCCTTGAGCCCCTCTCCGGTCTTGGTGGAGATCGGGAAGACCCGCAGGCCACGCTCCTCGATGTCGCCGCGGACCAGGTCGACCAGGTCACGGGCGTCCGGGACGTCGATCTTGTTCAGCGCGACCAGGCGGGGCCGGTCCTCCAGGCCACCGTGGGCGCGCAACTCCCCCTCGATGATCTCCAGGTCACTCACCGGGTCACGGCCGGGCTCGAAGGTCGCACAGTCGACGACGTGCACGATCGCCGCGCAGCGCTCGATGTGGCGCAGGAAGTCGAGTCCCAGGCCCTTGCCCTCGGAGGCGCCCTCGATCAGACCGGGGACGTCGGCGACGGTGTAGGTGATGTCGCCGGCGACGACGACACCGAGGTTGGGCACCAGGGTGGTGAACGGGTAGTCGGCGATCTTCGGGCGGGCGGCGGAGATCGCCGCGACCAGGGAGGACTTGCCGGCGCTGGGGAAGCCGACCAGACCGACATCGGCGACGACCTTGAGCTCCAGGACGACCTGGTGCGCCTCGCCGCCCTCACCGAGCAGGGCGAAGCCGGGAGCCTTGCGGGTCGAGGACGCCAGCGCGGTGTTGCCCAGGCCGCCCTTGCCACCGCGGGCGATCACCGCCTCGGCGTCCGGGGCGGACAGGTCGGCCATCACCGTGCCGGTGTCGTCGTCGGTGACCACCGTGCCCTGCGGCACCATCAGGACGATGTCCTCACCGTTGGCACCGTTCTGGTTGTCGCCGCGGCCGGGTTCGCCATTGCCGGCGTGGCGTCGGTGCTGCCGGTGGAACTCGACCAGTGTGGTCAGTCCGGGGTCGACGCGCAGCACCACCGAGCCGCCGTCACCACCGTTGCCCCCGTCGGGCCCGCCGAGCGGCTTGAACTTCTCCCGGCGGATGGAGGCACACCCGTGACCCCCGTTACCGCCGGCCACTTCGAGGGTGACGCGATCGACGAAGGAGGGAATGGCCATGCGGGTTTCCTGACTGGGAGGGGACGGACCGCCAGCCTACCAAGGGCAGCTGGGCGGGCAGAGGGGGAAATGTCGGAAGGGCCGCCCCCGCGGGGACGACCCTTCCGTACGTGCTGGACGATGCCTGCGTCGCTCACTCGGCGACGGCGGCGACCTCCACCGGCTTGATGTTGATCACCCGGCGACCGCGGCGGGTGCCGAACTCGACCTTGCCGGGGACCAGGGCGAACAGGGTGTCGTCCTTGCCGCGGCCCACCCCGTCACCGGGGTGGAAGTGGGTGCCACGCTGGCGCAGGATGATCTCCCCCGCGTTGACGGACTCACCACCGAAGCGCTTCACGCCGAGGCGCTGCGCGTTGGAATCACGACCGTTGCGCGTCGAGGACGCGCCCTTCTTGTGTGCCATGCTCGGTCCTCCCTCAGGCCTTGATGTCGGTGACCTTGACCTGGGTGTACCGCTGACGGTGCCCCTGGCGCTTGGTGTAACCGGTCTTGTTCTTGAACTTCAGGATCCGGATCTTCGGGCCCTTGGTCTCGGCGAGCACCTCGGCGGTGATCTCGACCTTGCCGAGGGCGTCCGCATCCGAGGTCACGGCCTCGCCGTCGACCAGCAGCAGCGGCTGGAGCTGAACGGTGGAACCGACCTCGTCGGTGACCTTGTCGATCTCGACAACGTCACCCACGGCAACCTTGTGCTGGCGGCCGCCACTGCGCACGATCGCGTACACGCCTGAACCTTCTCTCTTCGTCGAATCTGTCTCACCCGGACCGTGTCCCGCCCGTGCCCGCATCCCGTGCGGGGGCCCGGAGACGTACGCAGCGCGGGTCGTCCGACCCGGCTGCCCTCAATCCGTCGTGCGGCGATCGGAACGCCCCCGGCTGCGAAGCCCTGAGGTCCTGAATGCGCCGAGGATCAAGACTACGCAGTCGGGCACGTCCCGGTCAAACCGATCGGCCGATCAGTGCCGATCAGTCGTCGGCGCCGTCCTCAGACGGCGCGAGCGGGGCCTGGACAGGCACGAAGGCGTCCTGCACCGGCTCGGTCACCGGAGCCGGCTCCGGGGCGGGCACGAATGCATCCTGCACCGGAGCGTCGGCGGGGGCCGTCGCAGCGGTCTTGCGGGTGCGGGACCGGGTGCCCGTCCCGGCGGCGGCCGTGGCGGTCTTCCGGGTGCTCTTCGTGGCGGTCCGCCGCAGCGCCGAGGCAGGAGCCCCGGTGGCGTCCTCCCCGGTGACCGCGGACGCGCCGACCGGCTCAGCGACCGGCTCAGCGACCGGCTCAGCGGTCGACGCCGAGGCGGCAGAGGCGGAGGACCGCTTCGCGGTGGCCTTCTTCGCCGTCGTCGTCTTCGCGGTGGCCTTCTTCGCCGTCGCCTTCTTGGCGGTGGCCTTCTTCGCCGTCGCCTTCTTGGCGGTCGCCTTCTTGGCCGCGGTCTTGCGGGTCGTCGACTTCTTCGCCGCCGGCGCCTCGGCCGGTGCCGCCTCGATCAGTGCCGGGGCCTCGCCATCGCCGCCGACGAGCGCTGCGACGATCTCGGCCAGGGCGTCGGCCGGTGCCGCGGGTCCGGTGGCCGGAGCCTCCGCGGCGGCGGTCTCAGGGGCGGCAGTCTCGACGGGAGCCTCGACGACCGCAGCCGCCGGAGCGACCGTCTGCTCCGCCGCAGCCTCGGCCACCCGCGTGCCGGTCGTCTCGGCCTCGGTCACCTCGAGCTCGGCCTCGACCGCTTCGGCGCCCGGCGCCCCGGCGGCGCGACGACTCCCGCGTGACCGCGTGGAGCGGCGCGACCGCGAGCTCGTCGTGCTGGCACCGGTCGGCTCCTCGGCCACCGGCCGGGCCGCCTCGTCGGGCTGTCCGCCCGCGGCGACTGCCGGCGTGGCGAGGGCCGTACGCTCCTCGGGCTCGGCGGGCGGTTCCGTCTTCGGCTTCGCCCCGGCGTGCGCCACCGCGTTCATCGCCGCCTGGGCCGCGGCGCGGGCCTCGACGGTGATCGGCTCGGTCTCGGTCTCCTTGGCCGGCGCGGGGGCCTGTCCGGACGGCGACCCGGCCGACTTGCCGCGGTTGCGCTTGCGGCTGTTGCGACCCTGCCGGTCCCCGCCATCCGACGGCGCCTGGGTGGCCACCGGCATGTCGTGGATGATGTAGCCCCGGTTGTTGCACACCTCGCACGGCTCGGTGAACGCCTCGGCCAGGCCGGTACCGATCTTCTTGCGGGTCAGCTGCACCAGCCCGAGGCTGGTCACCTCGGAGACCTGGTGCCTCGTACGATCCCGGCCGAGGCATTCGACCAGCCGGCGCAGCAGCAACTCGCGGTTGCTCGGCAACACCATGTCGATGAAGTCGACGACGATGATGCCGCCGATGTCACGCAACCGCAGCTGCCGGACGACCTCCTCGGCCGCCTCCAGGTTGTTGGCGGTGACGGTGGCCTCCAGGTTGCCGCCGTGACCGGTGAACTTGCCGGTGTTGACGTCGATGACGGTCATCGCCTCGGTGCGGTCGATGATCAACGAGCCGCCGGAGGGCAGGTGCACCTTGCGCTCCAGCGCCTTGGCGATCTGCTCGTCGAGACGGTAGTGCGCGAACACGTCGCCCTTCGCCTCACGGTCCCAGTGCACGACCCGCTCCCGCAGGTGCGGCGCCACGTGCTCGAGGTACTCCGCGAGGGTCTCGTACGCATCGTCGTCCTCGCCGTCACCGTCGACGACGAGCTCGGCGAAGTCCTCGGTGAAGAGGTCCCGGACCGTACGGATCGTCAGGTCGGGCTCACTGTAGAGCAGCTGCGGCGCCCCGCCGTGCTTGGCGCGGTTCTCGATGGCGTCCCACTGGGACCTGAGCCGGCCCACGTCGTGGACGAGCTGCTCCTGAGTGGCTCCCTCGGCCGCTGTCCGGACGATGACGCTGGCGCTCTCCTCGATCAGCTCGGCGAGGATGTGCTTCAGCCGCTTGCGCTCGACATCGGGCAGCTTGCGGGAGATGCCGGACAGGTGGCCGCCCGGCGCGTACACCACGTAGCGACCGGGAAGGGAGACGTGGTTGGTCAGCCGGGCACCCTTGGCACCGACCGGATCCTTGGTCACCTGCACCACGACCGTCTGACCGGACTTCAGGACGTGCTCGATCCGCCGCTCGGAGTTACCGGCACCGTACGCGTCCCAGTCGACCTCGCCGGCGTAGAGCACGGCGTTGCGGCCGCGGCCGATGTCGATGAAGGCGGCCTCCATCGACGGGAGGACGTTCTGGACCTTGCCGAGATAGATGTTGCCGATCAGCGAGGAGGACGACTCACGGTCGACGTAGTGCTCGACGAGCACCCCGTCCTCCAGAACGGCGATCTGGGAGTATTCCTCGCCCTGGCGCACCACCATCTGGCGGGTGACGGACTCCCGGCGGGCGAGGAACTCCGACTCGGAGACGATCGGCGCCCGGCGGCGGCCGGCGGCACGACCCTCCCGGCGGCGCTGCCGCTTGGCCTCCAGCCGGGTCGATCCCTCGACGGCGCGGATCTGGTCACCGGTGGCTGCGTGGGGTTCGCGGACCTTGACGACGACCTCGGACGGATCGTCCTCCGACCCGGTGCTGGCGTCCTCACCGCGGCGGCGACGCCGACGCCGGCGACGCCGGGAGGAGCCGGAGGAGGCACCCTCACCCTCCGCCTGGTCGGTGGTGTCCTCGGCCTCGGCGGATTCGTCCTCGTCGGCTGTGGTGTCGCCCGCCTGCTCCCGGGCGACGGGGCCGGCGACGCCGGACTCCTCGGCGGTGATCTCCTCGTCCGCTGTCCCCTCCTCGGACTCCTCGGTGCCGGCGTCCGCCTGGCCGGGCTCTCCGCCGTGACGACGACGGCCTCCGCGACGACGGCGACGACGACGCGTGCTGGACGGGTGGGTCTGCTCGCCCTCCTCGCCCTCCTCCTCAGCGGCCTCGTCCTCGACCGTCTCGACCGCACCGGTCTCAACCGTGGTGGTCTCGTGGGTGGCCTCGACCTCATCGTCGGGCTGGTCGGTCGCGGCCTCGTCGGCGTGCTCGGCCACCGCCTCGATCTCGATGAGTTCGTTCGCCTCGGCATCGGGCTGCTGGGCGAGCTCCTCGGTGGCTCCCGGGGCCGCGGCCGCGAGGTCCTCGGCCGGTTCGGCGACGGGGCCCTCCGCGGCGGTGACCTCGTCGGACACGGTCTCGACGGGCAGGTCGGTCACCACCTCGGCGACCGGCTGCACGGCGGGCTGGTCCGGCTCCACGGGTGCGGCAACGGGCGGTCCGGCGGGGCGCCGGCGGGAACGGCGTCCGGCCGGCGGCTTCGGCAGTCCGTCGTCGACGGGACGGACGGGGGTTTGCTCGTTCTCGAGCATGGCACTCCTTCACCCGGCACGGCGTGCGCACCGGTGACAGGTGGCGCAACGGGTCTCCGGCACCGGCACCGATCGGTTCGGCGGGCGGACGACACACGAGGCGTCACAAAGCTGGTGGTCTCCGGGAGACGGCGGCCCGCCTACCCCGCCGCGGTCGATCCGGTCGTCGCGGTCTCAGGGAGCGGGGCCCGCGCTGTCACCACGGGCACTGCCTCACCGGCCCGGGGCACCGGCGGCGCCCCGACCTGGCCGCAATTATTCCACAGGATGCACAGCACGCCACATCGACGCACCATTCCGGCCACCCGGGCCGGGTCGGAAGATCAGCGGACCGGCCGATCAGGGGCGGATCAGAAGATCAGCGGACCGGCCGATCAGGGGCGGATCAGAAGATCAGCGGATCGATCGCCAGGGCGAGGAAGATCAGCGCCAGGTAGGAGTTCGACCAGTGGAACAGTCGCATCGGCTTGAGTGCGGCGTCCGTCAGGCCGCGGTGCGCCCGGCGCCACAGGGCGATCGCCTCTCCGAGGAAGGCTGCGCCACCCACCAGGGCGACGGCCGGGTAGAGCCAGCCGGTGCCGCCGACGGGCCACAGCACCAGCGTGACCAGCACAGTGACCACGGCGTAGCCGAGGATCTGGTCGGCGACCAACGGGGCCGGCTTGACCACCGGGAGCATCGGCACGTCGACGTTCGCGTAGTCCTCGCGGTAGCGGATCGCCAGCGCCCAGGTGTGCGGCGGGGTCCAGAAGAAGACGATGAGGAACATCACCAGTGGTGCCCAGCCGACCGAGCCGGTGACGACGGTCCAGGCGATCAGCGGCGGGAAGCAGCCCGCGATACCACCCCAGACGATGTTCTGGGCGGTCCGGCGCTTCAGCAGCATGGTGTAGACCAGCACGTAGAAGAGGATCGCGGCCAGGCCCAGGACGCCGGACAGCAGATTGCCCCCCAGCCCGAGCACGGCGAGCGCGACGATGCCGAGGACCACCCCGAAGACCAGGGCGGCGGGACCGGAGATCTCGTGGCGCGGGATCGGCCGTCGACGGGTGCGGCGCATCTGCTCGTCGATGTCGCGGTCGTACACGTTGTTGAAGACGTTGGCCGACCCGGCTGCGGCGTACCCACCGATCAGCACGACCAGCACGTCCTGCCAGCGTGGCAGCCCGCGCGCGGCGAGGAACATCGCGGGCACCGCGGTGATCAGCAGCAGTTCGATGACCCGGGGTTTCGTGAGTCGTACGTACGCCCCGACGACATCCATGAACCCGGCATGCGCGGGAGCTGCCAGGGTCCCCGTGTCCGGGGAGTCCGGCCTCGACTGGGCGTCCACTACTGACACATTTCCCTTCCGGAGGTCCGCGACCCCCGGACCTGCTCCGGCTCACCCTACCGGCGGCGACGGCGCGCACCCAGCGCCGGTCCCACCGCCGGCACACCGACACGCCGGACCTGGTCCGGCCCGGCCCGACGGGGTGCCGGCGCGATACCCGGCGACCCCGTGTCGGGCGGTCGAAGGGCCTGCGTAGGCTCGGGGGTGTGATGTCGGGGACACCGTACGTCGGGACGCCCGGAAGGGCTGCCGGAAAGGACGCAGAATGACCGTTACCTCCACCACCCCTGCTCTGGAATGGAGCGCCTCGGACGAGAAGGCCGTGGACACGTCGCGGCTGCTGGCCGCCGACGCCGTGCAGAAGGTGGGCAACGGCCACCCGGGCACCGCGATGAGCCTCGCCCCGGTCGCGTACACACTGTTCCAGAAGGTCATGCGGCACGATCCCGCTGACACCGCCTGGGTCGGCCGGGACCGCTTCGTGCTGAGTGCGGGCCACTCCTCGCTCACCCAGTACGTCCAGCTCTACCTCGGCGGCTTCGGCCTCGAGCTGTCCGACCTCGAGGCGCTGCGCACCTGGGGGTCGAGGACCCCGGGCCACCCCGAGTACGGGCACACCCCGGGGATCGAGACCACCACCGGCCCGCTGGGCCAGGGCATCAGCAACGCCGTCGGCATGGCGATGGCCGCCCGCCGCGAGCGCGGCCTGTTCGACCCCGACGCCGCGCCCGGCGAGTCGCCCTTCGACCATCGGGTGTACGTCATCTGCTCCGAGGGTGATCTGGAGGAGGGCGTCTCCGGCGAGGCCTCCTCGATCGCCGGCACCCAGCAGCTCGGCAACCTGATCGTGATCTACGACGAGAACGAGATCTCGATCGAGGACGACACCGTCATCGCCTTCAACGAGGACGTCGCCCAGCGCTACCAGGCGTACGGCTGGCACGTGCAGACCCTCGACTGGCGCAAGCCCGGCCAGGACTACGTCGAGGACGTCGACGGCCTCTACCGGGCGATCCTCGCCGCCCAGGCGGTGACCGACAAGCCGTCGTTCATCCGGCTGCGGACGATCATCGGCTGGCCGGCCCCGACCAAGCAGGGCACCGGCGGGGTGCACGGGTCGGCGATCGGCGAGGACGAGATCCGCGCCACCAAGGAACTGCTCGGCTTCGACCCCGACCAGCACTTCATCGTCGGTGAGGACGTCCTGGCCCACACCCGGGGCCTGGTCGCCCGTGGCCGGGCCGCCCACGAGGAGTGGCAGCAGACGTTCGATGCCTGGGCCGCCGCCCACCCGGACAACAAGGCCCTCTTCGACCGGCTGGCCGCCCGCGAGCTGCCGGCCGGCTGGGAGGACGTGCTGCCGGCCTTCGCCGCCGATGCCAAGGGGATCGCCACCCGCGCTGCCTCCGGCAAGGTGCTCTCCGCCCTGGCCCCGGTGCTGCCCGAGCTGTGGGGCGGTTCGGCCGACCTCGCCGGCTCGAACAACACCACCCCCGACGGGCAGCCGAGCTTCCTGCCGGAGGACCGGCAGTCCAAGAAGTTCCCCGGCAACCCGTACGGCCGGGTGCTGCACTTCGGCATCCGCGAGCACGCCATGGGCGCGATCCTGAACGGCATCGCGGCGCACGGCGACACCCGCGTCTACGGCGGCACGTTCTTCGTGTTCTCCGACTACATGCGCGGTGCGGTCCGGCTCGCGGCGCTGATGAAGCTGCCGGTCACCTATGTGTGGACCCACGACTCCATCGGTGTCGGCGAGGACGGCCCGACCCACCAGCCGATCGAGCACCTGGCCGCCTACCGGGCGATCATCGGTCTCGACGTGGTCCGCCCCGCCGACGCGAACGAGACCGCCCAGGCCTGGGCGCAGATCCTGCGCCACCGCGACCGCCCGGCAGCCCTGGTGCTCACCCGGCAGAACCTGCCGATCGTCCCGCGCGGGACCGACGGCTACGCCGACGCCTCGAACGTCGCCCGGGGCGGCTACGTCCTCAAGGACTCCGAGGGCACCCCCGACGTCATCCTGATCGGCACCGGCTCCGAGGTGCAGCTCGCGCTGGCCGCCCAGGAGCAACTGGCCGCCGAGGGCGTCCGGGCCCGCGTCGTCTCCCTGCCGTGCCGCGAGTGGTTCGACGAGCAGGACGACGCCTACCGCGACGCCGTGCTGCCGACCGACGTCCGCGCCCGGGTGTCCGTCGAGGCCGGTATCGCCCTGGGCTGGAGTGACCTGGTCGGCGACGCCGGCCGCACGGTTTCCCTCGACCACTACGGCGCGTCCGCCGCGGGCGGACTGCTGTTCCAGAAGTTCGGCTTCACCCCCGAGGCCGTCGTCGCCGCGGCGAAGGAATCCCTCGCCGCCGCCTCCGCCGGCACCGCGCTGACGAACCGTCGCGCCGCCTCCGGCCCGGCCCGCCTCGGCGCCTGATCCCGTCCGGAATCCTCACGAAGGAGCACCATCACCGATGAACGCACGACTGAAGTCCCTGGCCGATGCCGGGGTGTCCATCTGGCTCGACGACCTGTCCCGTGCCCGGCTGACGTCCGGCAACCTCAAGGACCTGATCGACAACTACTCGGTGAGCGGGGTCACCACCAACCCGACGATCTTCGCCGGCGCGATGTCCCACGGTGACGCGTACGCCGCCCAGGTGCGTGAGCTCAAGGCCGCCGGCGCCGATGTGGACGCCGTCATCCGGGCCGCCACCACCGACGACGTCCGGGCCGCCTGCGACCTGTTCACCGACCTCTACGCCGCCTCCAAGGGCTTCGACGGCCGGGTCTCCATCGAGGTCGACCCGCGGCTGGCGAACGAGACCGAGACCACCGTGGCCCAGGCCAAGGAGCTGCACGAGGCCGTCGGCCGGGAGAACGTGCTGATCAAGATCCCGGCCACCCTGGCCGGGCTGCCGGCGATCACCGCGACGATCGCGGAGGGGATCAGCGTCAACGTCACGCTGATCTTCTCGGTGGCCCGCTATCAGCAGGTCATCGACGCCTACGTCGCCGGTCTGGAGCAGGCCGCGGCGGCGGGCAAGGATCTGTCGACGATCCACTCGGTGGCCTCGTTCTTCGTGTCCCGGGTGGACACCGAGATCGACAAGCGCCTCCAGGCCGCCGGGGCGGACGCCTCGCTCGCCGGACGGGCCGGCCTGGCCAACGCCCGGCTGGCGTACAAGCTGTTCGAGGAGACCATCGCCTCCGACCGCTGGCAGGCGCTGGCGGCCAAGGGTGCCAACCCGCAGCGGCCGCTGTGGGCCTCGACAGGGGTGAAGAACCCGGCCTACCCGGACACCATGTACGTCGCCGACCTGATCGTCGACGGCGTCGTCAACACCATGCCGGAGAAGACGATGATGGCCTTCGGCGACCATGGGGAGACCCTGCCGGACACCATCACCGGGCACTACGCCGAGGCCCGGCAGGTCTTCGATTCCCTGACCGCCGCCGGGATCGACCTGGACGACGTCTACCGGGTCCTGGAGACCGAGGGCGTGGAGAAGTTCATCGTCTCCTGGAACGAGCTGATCGAGACGGTCCGGACCGCCCTCGACAACGCCTGACCCTCACCGAGGGACGCAGTGGGCCTGACCCTCACCGAGGGAACGCAGGGGCTGGCACGATGGGTGCCGGCCCCTGTGGCGTCCCCGGCTGCGGACACCAGCTGACTGACGGACACTCTGATTGACTGATTGACTGATTGACGGACGCGACGCCATGCCCCCAGCGGGACGGCTCCCGGTCGCCCTGGTGGTGAACACTAGAGTTGTTGAACACTGAAGCAAATCTGCGGTGGGGACGACCCTCCGACGTGGACGCCTCGACGTGAAGGAGAACAATGACCCAGGACAGCGCTGTGGTGGCACCGCCACAGGATGTCTCCCGCTATCTCAATCCACTGCGCGACGAGCGTGACCGGCGGCTGCCCCGGATCGCCGGCCCCTCGGTCCTGGTGATGTTCGGCGTCACCGGCGACCTGGCCCGCAAGAAGCTGATGCCCGCCGTCTATGACCTGGCCAACCGGGGGCTGCTGCCGCCGGGGTTCGCCTTCGTCGGCTTCGCCCGCCGCGACTGGGTGGACCAGGATTTCGCCCAGGTGGTCGGTGAGGCGGTCCGCGAGCACGCCCGGACGCCCTACCGCGAGGAGGTCTGGCAGCAGCTGCTGGCGGGCATCCGCTTCGTCCAGGGCGAGTTCACCGATGACGAGGCGTTCGACCGGCTGAAGACGACCCTGGAGGACCTGGACCGCACCCAGGGCACCGGCGGCAATCACGCGTTCTACCTGTCGGTACCGCCGAAGTTCTTCGAGGTGGTGATCGACCAGCTGAAGAAGCACGGCCTGGCCGAGCAGTCCGACACCTCCTGGAAGCGGGTGGTGATCGAGAAGCCGTTCGGCCACGACCTGACCAGCGCCCAGCAGCTGGAGCGGGTGGTGTCGTCGGCCTTCCAGGAGAACCAGGTGTTCCGGATCGACCACTACCTGGGCAAGGAGACCGTGCAGAACCTGCTGGCCCTCCGCTTCGCGAACACCATGTTCGAGCCGCTGTGGAACAACAACTACCTGTCGCACGTCCAGATCACCATGGCCGAGGACATCGGCATCGGCGGTCGGGCCGGCTACTACGACGGCGTCGGGGCGGCCCGGGACGTGATCCAGAACCACCTGCTGCAGCTGTTCGCGCTCACCGCGATGGAGGAGCCGACCGGGATGGGCGCCGACGCCCTGCGGGCCGAGAAGGAGAAGGTGCTCGAGGCCACCAGCGCCACCCGCCGGTTCGACCAGCACACCGCCCGCGGCATCTACGACGGCGGCTGGTCCGGCGGCGAGCTCGTCAAGGGCTACCTGGAGGAGGACGGCATTCCGGCCGACTCCACCACCGAGACGTACGCCGCGATCCGCGTCGACGTGCACAACCGGCGCTGGGCCGGGGTCCCGTTCTACCTGCGGACCGGCAAGCGGATGCCCACCCGGGTCACCGAGATCGCGCTCCAGTTCAAGCAGCTGCCGTTCGTGCCGTTCAACGCACACGACACCTCCACCCTCGGCGCGAACGCCCTGGTGCTGCGGATCCAACCCGAGGAGGGGGTCACCCTGCGGTTCGGGGCCAAGGTGCCCGGCACGCAGATGGAGGTCCGCGACGTCAACATGGACTTCGAGTACGGCTCCTCCTTCACCGAGTCCAGTCCCGAGGCGTACGAACGCCTGATCCTGGACGTGCTGCTCGGCGATCCGCCGCTGTTCCCGCGCAGCACGGAGGTCGAGGAGTCCTGGCGCATCCTCGACCCCGTGCTGGACTACTGGGCAGGCCTGAAGACCCAGCCCGAGAGCTACCGGCCGGGCACCTGGGGGCCGAAGTCGGCCCGCGAGATGCTCGCCCGCGACGGCGTCGCCTGGCGCCGGCCCTGATCATCCGCTGCTGACGAGGAGTCGACATGACCATCGAGATGAAGGACACCACGGCCGCCCGCGTGACCAGCGCCCTGCTCGGCCACCACCACGAGCTCGGCAACGCCGGCAGCGGCATGGTGCACACGTTCATCGTCGCCACCGACCGCGACGACTACTGGGAGGCCTACAACGCCGCACTGGCCGCGAACCGCGAGCACCCCTCGCGGATCCTGATCGTGATCCGCGACCCCGAGGCCCCCGACGGCCTGGACGCGTCGATCCACACCGAGACCGAGGCCCGCGGGGACGTCATCGTGCTGACCATGCGCGGCCGGACGGTGGAGCACCCCGGCTCGGTGCTGCGTCCGCTGCTGGTGGCGGACCTGCCGGTGGTGGTGTGGTGGCCCAACGAGGCGCCCGAGGACCTGCTCACCGACCGGATCGGCAAGCTGGCCAACCGGCGCATCACCGATGCCCTCGGCGCGGTGAACCCGACCCAGGCGATCATCGACCGGGCCTACTACCACTCGGCCGGTGACACCGACCTGGCCTGGACCCGGACCACGACATGGCGGGCGCTGCTCGCCGCCGCTCTCGACCAGGTGCGCCAGCCGGTCACCGCCGCCACCGTCGAGGCCGCCACCGACAACGCCCCGGCGAGCCTGCTCGCCGCCTGGCTGGGGCTCCGGCTGGGGGTGGAGGTCACGGTGATCCAGACCGCCGGACCGGGCATCACCGCCGCCCGGCTGCAGACCCCGGCGGGGGTGGTCGAGATCGTCCGGACCGGCCTGGAGGACACCGTCTATCGGATGCCGGGTCAGCCCGAACGCAAGGTGGCGCTGCGCCGCCGCAACGTCGACGAGCTGATCACCGAGGAGCTGCGCCGGATGGACGACGACGTGGTGCTGGCCGAGGTGCTGGCCGAGATGGTCCGGCAGAACGGCCAGTGCGCCCTGGACCTGTCCCGACGCGGAGCGACGACGGTCTGACCGTGGCGGACGTGCCGCCGGCGGCGGCGGCACGCAGCCACGGGTTGGACGACGGCAGACCGATCGCCCCGGCCCGCACCCGCGGACCGGGGCGATCGTCGTCGGTCAGTAGATCACCTCGCCGGCCGCGCGACGGGCCCGCAGGGACTGCAGGGCCTCGGCGAGGATCTCCCTCGCCTCGTCGTCGGAGCGGCGCTCCTTGACGTACGCCAGATGGGTCTTGTAGACCGCGGTCCGGGGCGGGGCGGGCGGATTGAGCTCGTCGGTGTTCGCCGGCAGGCCGCACCGTGGGCAGTCCCACTCGGCCGGGATCTCCGCCTCGGCCGCGAAGGCCGGCCGCGTCTCGTGGCCGTTGGCGCAGAAGTAGGAGACGTACCGGCGCGGCGCCGCATCACCACGGTCGGCCTCCCCCATCGGTCCGGCTCCGACGCGGCTCCCGCGGATCGCGCTACCACCGATCACTTGCTGTTCTCCCTGTCCCAGAGGTTGTCGTACGGCCCGTCACAGGCCCGGGTGGGCCCGGTAGAGCACCAGCAGGGCGACGATGCACGCCAGCCAGATGATGCCGATGACGAGGGTCAGTCGGTCGAGGTTGCGTTCGGCCATCGACGAACCGCCCATCGACGTGGACATGCCGCCACCGAACAGGTCGGACAACCCACCACCGCGGTTCTTGTGCAGAAGAATGAACCCGGTCAGGATCACGCTCAGGACCACGAGCACGATGGAGAGCGTCAGGATGGGCCACCACATGACGACAACCCTAACCCAGCGGTGATCCGGGGCAGAAAACGGTGGCCACCACGGACGACACACGGTCGTCGCGGCCGCCCTGCCGATCACCCCGACATCCTCTCGGCCGCCCTGCCGACCACGCAGACGTCCTCTCGACCGCTCGAAAGCTGCGCGCCGACGTCTTCCGAGCGGCAATCCGGAGGGTGACAGGAGACGTCAGGAGGCCGGTGGCGCGGGGCGCGGGGCCTCGAACGCGGCCGCAGGGTGGCCGGGTCGACCCCGGACTTCTCCAGCAGGGCCTGGCCGGACCCGTCGGCCCGGAGCAGACCCAGGCAGAGGTGGCGGGACTCGATCGACCGGTCCTTCAGGCGGAATGCCTCGCGCAGGGCGAGCTCGAGGGCCTTCTTGGCGCGGCGGTCAAACCGGGGCTGCCCGGCCCGCGTCCGCCCGGCCCGGTCGAGCGCACCGGGGCCGAACACCGCGTCGGCCTGCCAGCGGACCTGCTCCAGGTCGACGCCCAGACTCGCCAGAGCATCCGCGTCCAGCCCACCGGACCGCAACACCGCCCGGTCCGTCGCGATCAGGGCGTCCGGGTCGGCACCACCGGCAGCCAGTGCCGCCCGTACCGTCCCCGATGTCTCCGCGAGCGCGACCAGCAGATGACCCCGTGCCGATCTCGGCCGATCGGGTCTCCTCGGCGATCCCCACGGCCTGGTGCACCACCCGGCGCGACTCCTCGGTGAACCGTTCAAACATCATGCCTCCCATGCTTCTTGTGCACCGCTTGGCGGGAGACCCCCAGTTCGTCGGCGACGTCCTGCCACGACCAGCCGAGCTGCCGGGCCCGCTCGACCTGGAGCGTCTCCAGGCGGTCGACCAGCACCCGCAGCGACCGGACCGCCCGCAGACCCCGCCCCGGGTCATCCCCGGCGGCCTCCCGCACCAGCGTCACATCATCGGTCATGCGTCAACCTTCATTGACACCGATCCGCCCCTCAATGGCCGAGCCACGCACGGCGCAAGAGCACGGCCGCTGGATTCGCCCGTGCGAAGTTACCGAGTGACGCGCACCTTTGCACGGGCGAAACGTACGGCCGGCCGGTTGACACCGCCGGGTGTGTGTGTAAGGTGTCGGGCGCGGTGGATGCTGCACCACGGGTGACCGGCACGGGTACGGTGAATCCGTATCGGGGTCACCGGCAACGGGGGCAGCACGCACGACGTCCCTCCCAGCCCTGTCGGCGGAGCACGGTGGCAACCTCGCCGGCGACAGCACATGGCCGGGACAGGACGTCGTCCCATCCGTAGCGCAAGGTCACCAATCCGTTCACCGCACCGACGTTGTCACGGCGGAAGTCACGGAACTTCCCCGACCCGGTGTGCCCCAGCCGCCCGTCCAGTTCGATGACGAGCGCGAATGCCTCGTACAGGCGGTCATGGAAGAAGCCAGATCGGGCCGCCTGCCGAGTCCCCATCGGGAGATCGTGTGGCTTGAGCACCCGATCATCGAACCGATACTCGAGAACGCTGTCGAGACCTCCGCTGTCGTGGAGGAGGTCGACGAGGAACCTGCGCCGGGGCAATCGCGGTCGGCGTTCCACCACTGCGATGAGCGTGCGTTCGTCCGTCATCCGCCGACTCAGGCAACTGGTCACCAGGTCGATGATCTCTGTTTCGTTGAGATCGACGATCAGGTCACAGACCAGGTGTTCGACGGGAATGACCGGCGGCCGTCCGGAGGCACCGGCCAGCCTCCCCTGGCCGTCCTCATGGAAGCGCCAGCTGCTCGTCGGGCGTCGATTGCGTCCGTCGGGCACCCATACGTCGAGGGTCGAAGGCACCTCCCGGGTGGTCCTGAGGCCGTAGAGTCCGGCACCCGCCCACCCCCCGATGGCGGCGCCCGTACCGCCCCGGATCACGCCGACCGCGCAGAGCTGCTCCAGGGTGGGGTCGGCCCGGCCCGCCAGCAGGACCCCCTGCGTGACGCGCTGCCAGGTGCCGGAGCGGACCTGACGACGGATGGAGGCGTACGGGAATCCCTCGTCGAGTGCCTGGCGGACTGTGATGATGCCATTCTGGCTGCGGATGATGTCGGTGAGCGCCGATGTGGGGCGAGCCGCTGGTTTCATGTCAGGAGACTGGGACACACGGGTGCGTGCCGGACGGTCGCGGTCCTACCTGTGGATCAAGCCTCCGCTCCCGACGGGCTGTGGGCAAGCGAGCGCTTTCGCCCGTGGAAAGTTGCCGAGTGACGCACACCTTTGCGCGGGCGAAACGTCAAGCTGGCTAAACGTGTCTGTCCGGCCGATGCGACGAAGGCGGGCACCCGGCGAACCGGGTACCCGCCTCGTGGTCTACCGGACCCGAGGGCCGCGCTGTGGCCCTCGGGGACGTACGCCAGACGACGCACGCCAGGCAATGCACGCTGATCAGGCGTACGCCAGATCAGGCGTTGAACTCAGGCGTAGAACGTGACGATCGGCGCGAAGTCCTCGGCCTTGAGGCTGGCGCCGCCGACGAGCGCGCCGTCGACGTCGGGCTGCGCCATGATCTCCTTGACGTTGCCGGCCTTCACCGAGCCGCCGTAGAGCACCCGGACGGTGTCGGCGACGTCGGCGCCGAAGGACGACGCGAGGCTGGCGCGGATGGCCGCGCACACCTCCTGGGCGTCGGCCGGGGTCGCGACCTCACCGGTGCCGATGGCCCAGACGGGCTCGTACGCGATGACGACCTTGGCCACCTCGTCGGCGGTCCAGCCGGCGAAGGCACCCTCGACCTGGGCGACGGTGTAGGGGACGTGACGCCCTTCCTTGCGGATGTCGAGGCCCTCACCCACGCACACGATCGGCGTGATGCCGGCCTCCAGCGCCTTGCGGGACTTGGTGTTGACGACCGCGTCGGTCTCCGCGTGGTACTGACGGCGCTCGGAGTGGCCGACCACCGCGTAGCTGCAGTTGAGCTTCTTCAGCATGGTCGCGGACACCTCGCCGGTGTATGCGCCGGCGTCGTGCTCGGAGATGTCCTGCGCGCCGAAGCCGAGCGGGAGCTTGTCCGACTCGATCAGGGTCTGCACCGAGCGGATGTCGGTGAACGGGGTCAGGACGACCGCCTCGGACTTCTCCGGATCGTAGTTCGCGTCCGCCAGGGCCCAGGCGAGCTTCTGGACCACGGTGGTGGCCTCGAAGTGGTCCAGGTTCATCTTCCAGTTGCCCGCCATCAGGGGCTTGCGTGCTGCCATGGTGTGGTTGTGCTCCTTCTTCAGCCGAGGACGGCGAGACCGGGCAGGGTCTTGCCTTCGAGGTACTCCAGCGAGGCACCGCCACCGGTGGAGATGTGACCGAACTGGTCGTCGGTGAACCCGAGCTCCCGGACGGCGGCCGCGGAATCGCCGCCACCGACGACGGACAGGCCGTCCACCTCGGTCAGCGCCTGCGCGACGGCCTTGGTGCCGGCGGCGAAGTCGGCCACCTCGAAGACGCCCATCGGGCCGTTCCAGAAGACCGTCCTGGCCCCCTTGATCGCTTCGGCGAAGAGCGCGGCGCTCTTCGGGCCGATGTCGAGACCCATCTGGTCGGCGGGCAGCTGGTCGGAGTCGACCACGGTCGACTCGAACGGGCCGTCACCGGACGGGAACGCCGGGGACACCACCGTGTCGACCGGCAGCAGGATCTGCTTGTCGGCGGCCGCGGCCCGCTCCAGGTACTCCTTGCAGGTCTCGATCTTCTCCTCGTCGAGGAGCGAGGTGCCGACCTCGTAGCCCTTCGCCTTGAGGAAGGTGTAGGCCATGCCGCCACCGATCACCAGGGTGTCGGCGGTCTTCAGCAGGTTGTCGATCACCGCGAGCTTGTCGGCGACCTTCGCCCCGCCGAGGACGACGACGTACGGCCGGGCCGGCTCCTCGGTGAGCTGCTTGAGGACGTCGATCTCCGCCTTGACCAGCTTGCCGGCGGCGTTCGGGAGCTTCTTGGCCAGGTCGTAGACGGAGGCCTGCTTGCGGTGCACGACGCCGAAGCCGTCGGACACGAAGACGTCCCCGAAGGCGGCGTACTTGTCGGCGAGCGCCTGGCGCTCGGCCTCGTCCTTGGACTCCTCGCCCGGCTCGTAGCGGACGTTCTCCAGCATCACCACGTCACCGGCGGACATCCCGGCGACCAGGGCCTGGGCCGAGGGACCGACGACGTCCTCGGCCAGCGGGACCTCGACGCCGAGCAGCTCGGACATCCGCTTGGCAGCGGGCGCCAGCGAGTACTTGGGGTTCACCTGGCCCTTGGGCCGGCCGAGGTGAGCCAGGACGACGACCTTGGCGCCGGCCTCGCGCAGCGCGTTGAGGGTCGGCAGGGACGCGCGGATGCGGCCGTCATCGGTGATGGTGTCACCGTCCAGGGGTACGTTCAGGTCGCAGCGGATCACGACCCGCTTGCCCTGGAGATCACCCAGCTCTTCGATTGACTTCACTTCGTACCTTCCTCAGGAATGTGGAACTGCAAGGTGCGACAACGGGGCTGGCCGGTGGCCAACCCCGTTGCGGTGTGCACTGTCGGCCGGGACCGATCAGCTCAGAGCTTGGAGCCGACCAGGACGGCCAGGTCGACGAGCCGGTTGGAGTAGCCCCACTCGTTGTCGTACCAGGTGACGATCTTGACCTGGTTGCCGATCACCTTGGTCAGCAGCGAGTCGAAGATGGTCGAGTGCGGGTCGGTCTCGATGTCCTTGGAGACGATCGGGTCCTCGGTGTAGCCGATCACGGTCGGGTTGGCCTCGGCGGCCTTCTTCACGGCAGCGTTGACCTCCTCGATGGTGGTCTCGCGGCCGGCCTCGAAGGACAGGTCGACGACCGAACCGGTCGGCGTCGGCACCCGCAGGGCGTACCCGTCGAACTTGCCCTTCAGCTCCGGCAGGACCAGGGCGACGGCCTGGGCGGCACCGGTCTTGGTCGGCACGATGTTCAGCGCGGCGGCGCGGGCGCGACGCAGGTCCTTGTGCGGGCCGTCCTGCAGGTTCTGGTCGGCGGTGTAGGCGTGGATGGTCGTCATCAGGCCCTTGACGATGCCGAACTCGTCGTTCAGCACCTTGGCGATCGGGGCGAGGCAGTTGGTGGTGCAGGACGCGTTGGAGATGATGGTGTGCTTCTCCGGGTCGTACTCGGCGTCGTTCACGCCGATCACGATGGTCTTGTCCTCGTTCTTCGCCGGGGCGGAGATGATGACCTTCTTGGCACCGGCCTCGATGTGGGCCTGGGCCTTGGTCGCGTCGGTGAAGCGGCCGGTCGACTCGATGACGATGTCGGCACCGATCTCGCCCCACGGCAGCGCGGCCGGATCCTTCTCGGCGAACGCCAGGATCTTGTTGCCGTTGACCGTGATCGACTCGTCGTCGTACGTGATCTCGCCGTCGAAGCGCCCCAGGATCGAGTCGTACTTGAGCAGGTGGGCGAGGGTGTGGTTGTCGGTCAGGTCGTTGACGCCGACGACCTCGACATCAGCGCCGGAGGCGACCAGGGCTCGGTAGAAGTTGCGGCCGATGCGGCCGAAACCGTTGATGCCAACCTTGACGGTCATGTGTGTGTCTCCTAGAAAAGACGGCTGGTGGATGAGGGTCAGCCCGTCCACCCTGACGGACAAGGCCCAGCCTATAAAGCCGCTCGGACAGCCTCGTACCCGGGGTACCCCACTCCCACTACCGGTAAGATGTGGCGGGGACGCGTCGTCACCGGGTCGGCCGGCAGGCCGCGAACCCCGCTCCACCGCACCTCGAGAGGACCAACGATGCTCCGCACGAACCAGGTCGACGACGCCATCAGGTCTGGCCGCACCGCGGTCAACGCCTGGGTCACGATGGAGTCGACCTACATCGCCGAGATCCTCTCGCACGCGGGTTTCGACTCGGTGACGATCGACGCCCAGCACGGCATGTTCGGCCGGGACGCGATCATGCCGATGCTGCAGGCCGTCTCCGCCGGGGCGGCGAGCCCGTTCGTCCGCTCCCCCAGTCAGGACCCTCGCGAGATCGGCTGGCTGCTCGACGCGGGGGCGTACGGCGTGATCGTGCCCGACGTCGCCACCCGGGAGCAGGCCGAGGCGGTGTCCCGGGCGTGCTTCTACCCGCCGCGCGGCACCCGCTCGCTGGGACCCACCCGGGGCACGCTCTACGCCGGACCGTCGTACTTCCAGGAGGCGGAGCAGGTCATCCAGGTCTGGCCACAGATCGAGTCGCGGGAGGGGTACGACAACATGGACGCGATCATGTCGACCCCCGGCTTGTACGGCGTCTTCGTCGGCCCCAACGACCTGGCGCTCAGCGTCGGTCTCAAGGCCGGCGAGGCGATGCCACCGCAGATCGTCGACATGGTGCACACCATCCTGGCCCGCAGTCACGAGCACGGCCTGAAGATGGCGATCTACTGTGCCGACGCCGACGAGGCGAAGTACTGGGCCGACCAGGGCGCCGACATGGTCAACCCGAGCAGCGACTCCGGTCTGCTGCTGACCGCGGGCCGGGCCCAGGTCGCCCACATCCTCGGCGACCGGGCACCGGACACTGTCGGGGCACCGCGGGCCTACTGAGGCTTACTGGTCCTCGTCCAGCATCTCCGGAGTGAGGCTGGCCTCGGTGTCCGGAATGCCCAACTCGGCGGCCCGCTTGTCGGCCATTCCGAGGAGTCGGCGGATCCGGCCGGCGATGGCGTCCTTGGTCAGCGGTGGCTCGTGCAGCCGGCCGAGCTCCTCGAGGCTGGCCTGCTTGTTCTCCATCCGCAGTTCGCCGGCCCGGCGCAGGTGCTCGGGCACATCGGCACCGAGGATCTCCAGCGCCCGCCCGACCCGGGCGCTGGCCGCCACCGCCGCCTGGGCGGACCGACGGAGGTTGGCGTCGTCGAAGTTGGCCAGACGATTCGCCGAGGCCCTCACCTCGCGCCGCATCCGACGCTCCTCCCAGGCCAGCACGGACTCGTGCGCGCCGAGCCGGGTGAGCATCGCCGCGATGGCGTCGCCGTCGCGGATGGCCACCCGGTCGATCTCGCGGACCACCCGCGCCTTGGCACTGATCCCGACCCGGCGGGCCGCTCCGACCAGGGCCAGCGCCGACTCCGGGCCGGGGCAGGTGATTTCCAGCGCCATCGACCGGCCCGGCTCGGTCAGCGATCCGTGGGCCAGGAAGGCGCCCCGCCAGGCGGCGACGGCAGCATCCAGGTCACCACCGACGATCTGCGGTGGCAGGCCCCGGACCGGACGGCCGTGCGGATCGATCAGGCCGGTCCGGCGGGCGAGGTCGTCGCCGTGTGTGGGCATCCGGACGACGTAGCGAGTGGCCTTGCGCAGGCCGGACCCGTTCACCACCATGAGTTCGGTCGGATAGCCGAACACGTCCTGGATGGCGGACCGCAGTCGGCGAGCCGCGGCCCCCGTGTCGAGTTCGGCCTCGATGACGATCCGTCCCCCGGCGAGGTGCAGGCCGCCGGCGAAGCGGAGCAACGCCGCCGTCTCCGCGACGCGGGACGTCGTCCGGGTGACCGGGACCGTCGACAGTTCAGCCTTCACCTGTTGGGTCATCGCCATTGCCCCATGGTCCCACAGCGACGGTCGGGGACCGCACGCCAAGTGCCGCGAGAGCCCCGACCGCCCCGATCCCGGCGGCTCCGGCGACCCTACAGGCCCATGATCTCGGCGTACGCCGCCGCCAGTCGCAGCGGGTCGTGGCGGGCGGAGCCGTCCCGCATGGCCACATCGGCGACGACCAGCTCGGCACCGAACGACTGGGCGAACCCCTCCAGGTGGTGCCGGTCGTCGGCGACGAACCGGGGGTCGGCGAGCACCACGTCGAGCCGCAGCTGCGGGGCGTGGTCGGCCAGCGCCTCGAGATGGCGCGAGGGCGTGAACCCGGAGGTCTCGCCGGCGGGCCTGAGGTTCATGGTGAGGATCCGGCGGGCCCGGGTACGGACCAGGGCGTCGGCGAGTTCGGGGACGAGCAGGTGCGGGATCACCGAGGTGAACCACGAGCCGGGCCCGAGGATCACCCAGTCCGCCTCGTGGATCGCCTGCAGCGCCTGCGGCACCGCCGGCGGGTCCTGCGGCAGCAGCCGGATGCCGGCCACCTCGGCGCGGGTGGTGGCGATCCGGGCCTGGCCGCGCAGCACGCTGATCTCGTCGGGGTGCAGCGGGTCGTAGCCGATCACGTCGGCCTCGATCTCCAGCGGGACAGCCGACATCGGCAGCACCCGGCCGCGGCTGCCGAGCAGCGACGCGACCATGTCGAGCCCGGTGACGGCATCGACCTGCTGCCACAGGCCGGCGATCAGCAGGTTGCCGATGGCGTGCCCGCCGAGCGGCCCGTGGCCGGCGAACCGGGACTGCAGGATCTCCGCCCACAGCCGGCCCTGGGAGTCATCGCCGCAGAGCGCGGCCAGGGCCATCCGCAGGTCCCCGGGCGGCAGGATGTCGAACTCTTGGCGCAGCCGGCCGGAGGAGCCGCCGTCGTCGGCGACGGTCACCACGGCGGTCAGCCGGTCGGTGATCCGCCGCAGGGCGGAGAGGTTGGCGAAGAGTCCGTGCCCACCGCCCAGCGCCGTGACGGCGGGACGACGGTCGAATCCGAGATCTGCGGCCAGCATGTCAGGGCAGCTCCACATCCCGGTGCACGACCGACGTGGGGATGCCGCGCAGGCCCAACCGACGGCCGAGGTCGATGGCCATCGAGGTGGACCGGTGGCGTCCGCCGGTACAGCCGATGGCGATGGTCATCAGCCACTTCCCCTCGTGGCAGTAGCCGGGGATGACGATCTCGGTGAGCAGCCCCTCGACCCGGTCCAGATAGTCCGCGGCCCCCTGCTGGGAGAGCACGTAGTCGCGGACCGGCTTGTCCATCCCGGTCATCGGCCGCAGCTCCGGGACCCAGTGCGGATTGGGCAGGAAACGTACGTCCAGCACGAGATCGGCGTCGACCGGCACCCCGTGCTTGAAACCGAACGAGACGACGGTGGCGCGGAACTTCCGTTCCTCTCCCCCGTACGCGTGTGACACCCGGTCCCGCAGCTGGTGGACGTTGAGGTTGGAGGTGTCGATGACGAGGTCGGCGACCGACCGCAGCGCCCCGAGCTGGGCCCGCTCGGCCTTCACCCCGTCGAGCAGCCGGCCGTCGCCCTGCAGCGGGTGCGGGCGGCGGGCCGACTCCTGGCGCCGTACGATCACCTCGTCGTTCGCCTCCAGGAAGAGGATCTCGGGGTCGATGTCGAGTCCGGTCGATCGGATCTCGGCCAGCGCCGGCATGACGTCGGCGAAGAGGGCCCGGCTGCGGACGTCCAGGACGGCGGCGAGGTTGTGGATCCCGGCGGCACCGAGCAACCGGGCGAGCTCAGGCAGCAGCTTCGGTGGCAGGTTGTCGACGACGTACCACCCGGCGTCCTCCAGGGCGTTCGCCGCGGAGGACCGGCCCGCTCCGCTGAGGCCGGTGACGATGAGGACCCGCTGTTCCTGTGCTGCCACGGCGCCATTATCCAATACCGGGCCGCGACCCACGGTTTCTGTGGCCATCCCGTTCACTCCTCGGTGATTTCGCCGGTGGCGGTGTTGAGCACCTCGCGCTGCGGTACGGACCCGACGGCCTCGACGACCGCCCGCGCGGTGGCGGGTCCGAAGCCCGGCAGGGCGCGGATCTCGTCCTCGGTGGCCGTCCTGAGCTTCTTCACCGATCCGAACTCCTTCAGCAGGGTGGCCCGGCGCCCCGGGCCGAGGCCCTGGATGTCGTCGAGCATGGATTCCAGCATGGACCGGCTGCGGCGGGTCCGGTGGTGAGTGATGGCGAACCGATGCGCCTCGTCACGGACCCGTTGCATCAGGTAGAGACCCTCGGAGGTGCGCGGCAGGATCACCGGGTAGTCCTCGTCGGGCACCCAGACCTCCTCCAGCCGCTTGGCCAGGCCGCACAACCCCACCTCGGTGATGCCGAGGTCGGCCAGCGCCCGCCGGGCCGCCTCGACCTGCGGCGGGCCACCGTCGACGACCACCAGCGAGGGGGCGTACGCGAACCTCAACGGCCGGCCGGTGGCCGGGTCCACCAGGGCCGGACCGTCGCCCCCACCGGCGTGCGCACCCTTGAGCAGTTCCTGCTCCCGCAGCATCCGGCTGAACCGGCGGGTGATCACCTCGTACATCGAGGCGACGTCGTTCTGCCCCTCGACCCCCTTGATGGTGAAGTGACGGTACTCCGACTTGCGGGCCATCCCGTCCTCGAACACCACCATCGATGCGACCACGTCGGTGCCCTGCAGGTTGGAGATGTCGTAGCACTCGATCCGCAACGGCGGGGTCGGCAGCGACAGCGCCTGCTGGATCTCCTCCAGCGCCCTGGTCCGGGCGGTGAGGTCGACCGAGCGCTTCGTCCGGTGCCGGGCCAGGGCCTCCTCGGCGTTGCGGGTCACGGTGTCCATCAGGGTGCGCTTGTCGCCGCGCTGCGGCACCCGCAGCGAGACCCGGCTGCCGCGCCGCTCCGACAGCCAGTCGGCGTAGACCTCGGCGTCGTCCGGCAGCACCGGCACCAGCACCTCCCGGGGGATCGGCCGGGCCTCGCCGTTGACCTCGCCGTCGGTCACCTCCAGTTCCCCGGCGGCACCGTAGAGCTGGGTGAGGAAGGTCCCGACCAGCTCCGGCTCGGTCTGGTCGGCGGTCCGGTCGGCTACCCAGCCACGGCGCCCGCGCACCCGACCACCGCGGACGTGGAACACCATCACGGAGACCTCGAACTCCTCGGCGACCATCGCGATCACGTCGGCGTCAGTGCCGTCACCGAGCACGATGGCGTTCTTCTCCATCGCCAGGTTGAGCGCCGCGATGTCGTCGCGCAGCACTCCGGCGCGCTCGAACTCCAGGTTCGCCGCGGCCTCGGCCATCTCCCGGTCCAGCCGTCGGACCAGGCCGGTGGCCCGGCCCGCCATGAACTGGCAGAAGTCGTCGGCGATCGCCCGGTGCTCCTCGGCGGTGACCCGGTCCACGCAGGGGGCGACGCACTTGCCGATGTAGCCGAGCAGGCAGGGCCGGCCGGCCGCGCGGGCGGTCCGGAAGGTCCCGGCAGTGCACGACCGCATCGGGAAGACCCGCAACAGGGTGTCGACCGTCTCCCGGATCGCCCAGGCATGACCGTACGGCCCGAAGTAGCGCCAGCCGCGACGCTTCTTGCCCCGCCCGACGAAGACCCGGGGATAGTCCTCCGACCAGGTCACCGCCAACCAGGGGTACGACTTGTCGTCGCGGTACATCACGTTGAACCGCGGGGCGTACTCCTTGATCCAGGTGTACTCGAGGCCGAGCGCCTCCACCTCGTTCTGGACCACCGTCCAGTCGACCCGGGCGGCCGTGGTGACCATCGCCTGGGTGCGGGGATGCAGGTTCGACAGGTCGGCGAAGTAGGAGTTCAGCCGCTGCCGCAGCGACTTGGCCTTGCCGACGTAGATCACCCGGCCGTGCGCGTCGCTGAACCGGTAGACCCCCGGTTCGAGGGGGATCGACCCGGGCGCCGGGCGATAGCTGGACGGATCGGCCATACCGCCCAGCATAGGTCCGGGGGCGCCCCCGGACCGGGACGCGCGGGCGGGGCCGGTCCGCCAGGACCGACCCCGCCCACCCCCTCCGTCAGGGGTCACCGTCCGTTCCGGACCGCGACCCGCGTCTCAGGCGCCGAACCACTTCGCGGTGCAACTGGCGATCGCCCGCTCGAAGCTGTCGTCGCTGTGCCGGCTGCGGATCCACGCGTCGAGGTCGCCGGCGGCGGCCGCGGTCTCCCGCCGGCAGCCCTCCGGGTCGGTCACCGCGTGGAAGAGCATCTCCTCCGCCTGCTGTTCGGTGTCGTAGAAGTAGAGGTAGCCCTCCGGCAGCAGGGCGCGGGCCCACGGCAGGTCCGGGAAGACGCCGATCGCGCCGGCGGCCAGTGCCTCCAGGTACTGCAGGCCGTACGACTCGTCGGCCGAGGTGGCCAGGAATGCCGTGGTGTGGGCCAGCCGGTCCCAGTAGTCCTCCCGGGTCGCCATCGGGCCGACCCAGGTCCACTTCTCCCGGGAGATCCGCATCGCCTTCTCGGTGATCAGGTCCTTCTCCAGCAGGCGCATCTCCAGGGTGATCGGCGTCCGGGCCGCGACCGCGGAGACGACCCGGAGGAACAGGTCCGGCCGCTTGCGGGCGGCCAGGGTGACCGCCGGGTAGAGGACGACGGGGATCTTGGTGGTGGTGTGCGGGCGGACCCGCTGCAGGTGGATGCCCAGGTTCTCCCACCCGATCACCGCCTTCTCCGCCAGCGCCGGGACCGTCCAGGTGTCCAGGACGGCCCGCACCTCCGTGGCGGTGCGCTCCGAGTTCGCGAAGGTCGGGAAGAGCCCGAACGACAGCCCCAGGGAGGCCTGCCGGACGGTTTCCGGATACTCCGACACGTTCTGCCAGATGAAGTTCATCACCTGGGGTCGGCGCGCACCCTCCTTGAGCACCGTCCACACCAGCGGCGAGTCGAGGACGTCCATGTTGATCACCACGGTGTCGTCGCCGTCGAGGAACTGCAGGGGCTGCTGGACGAACCCGCGGCAGCGGCGCGGCTCGGGCCCGACCAGGATCGGGTCGGGGAACAACCGGAGCAGGCGCCGGACCAGGGTGGGGCCGGCGCCCCGCCCGATCACGTCACCGTCGGCGTCGACCAACGGCTCGTGGCTGAGCGCGCCGAACTTGATCGCGATCCGCTTGGTCGCGTTGGCGGGTGCCTTGGGCGGAACGGACATCGTGGTCACCCCTTCCGGACCTGGTCGGTGGAACGGTCGGCCGGCACTCCGCGCCGGGGAACGGGGGCGGGCTCGCCGTCCGTCCCGACGGGTTCGGCGACGGACTCCGCACCGGTCCCGAGGGCGGCGGCCCCCGCACGTTCGGCGATCGGTTCCTCGTCCTGCTGCTCCTCGGCCCCGGTGTCGTCCAGCCGGGAGGTGATCCGCATGCCGTAGAAGGAGCGGCGGACGAAGAACGCCGAAGCGAGGAAGAACACCACGGCGAGGACGGTGACCAGGACGCCGAGCCCGCGGCCGCTGAGCGCCACCGCCAGTTCCACGGCCAGCAGGCCGAACAGGGTGGTGAACTTGATCACCGGGTTGAGGGCGACCGAGGAGGTGTCCTTGTACGGGTCGCCGACAGTGTCCCCGACGATCGTCGCATCGTGCAGGGCGGTGCCCTTGGCGTGCAGGTCGGTCTCGACGATCTTCTTCGCGTTGTCCCAGGCACCGCCCGCGTTGGCCATGAAGATGGCCTGGTAGAGGCCGAAGACGGCGATCGAGATCAGGTAGCCGATGAAGAAGTACGGCTCCACGAAGGCAAAGGCGAGGGTGGCGAAGAAGATGCCGAGGAAGAGGTTGAGCATGCCCTTCTGGGCGTACTGGGTGCAGATCTCGACGACCTTCTTGGAGTCGGTCTCGCTGGCGCGGGTGACGGTGTCGTCGAGCCGGATGTTGTCCCGGATGAACTCCACCGCCCGGTACGAGCCGGTGGTCACCGCCTGGATGGTGCCGCCGGTGAACCAGTAGACCACCGCGCCACCGGTGATCAGGCCGAGCAGGAACGGCGGATGGAGCAACGACAGGTTCTCGATCCCCTGGGTCATGCCCTGCGTCAGGCCCATGATGATCGAGAAGATCATCGTGGTGGCGCCGACCACGGCGGTGCCGATCAGCACGGGCTTGGCGGTCGCCTTGAACGTGTTGCCGGCGCCGTCGTTCTCCTCCAGCATCAGCTTCGCGCTCTCCCACTCCGGCCGGAAGCCGAAGTCACGCTCGATCTCCTCGTCGATCCCGTCGATCTCCTCGATGGTCGACAGCTCGTAGACCGACTGGGCGTTGTCGGTGACCGGGCCGTACGAGTCGACGGCGATCGTCACCGGCCCCATGCCGAGGAAGCCGAAGGCCACCAGGCCGAAGGCGAACACCGACGGGGCCAGCATCAGGGCGTCCAGACCGGTCGTCGAGATGCCGTATGCGACGGCCATCAGGCCGATGATCGCGATGCCCAGCCAGTAGCCGGAGAAGTTGCCGGCGACCAGACCGGACAGGATGTTGAGCGACGCTCCGCCCTGCCGGGAGGACTTCACCACTTCCTGGACGTGGCGGCTCTTGGTCGAGGTAAAGACCTTGACGAGCTCGGGGATCAGCGCGCCGGCGAGGGTGCCGCAGGAGATGATCATGGCGAGCTTCCACCACAGGCCGGAGCCGAGGTCGGGGATCAGCGCCCAACTGGTGAGGAAGGTGAAGGCGATCGACATCAGCGAGGTGAGCCACACCAGGCTGGTCAGCGGCGCCTCGAAGTCCATCCGGTCGGCGTCGGCGTAGCGCGACCGGGTGATCGCGGCGTTGATGAAATAGGACACCGCGGACGCGATGACCAGGACCGCGCGGATCACGAAGATCCACACCAGCAGGGTCACCTGGGTCGCGACGTCGTGGACGCCGAGCAGGATGAAGGTCACCAGTGCGACGCCGGTGACGCCGTACGTCTCGAAGCCGTCGGCGGACGGGCCGACCGAGTCACCGGCGTTGTCACCGGTGCAGTCGGCGATCACGCCGGGGTTGCGGGCGTCGTCCTCCTTGATCTTGAAGACGATCTTCATCAGGTCGGAACCGATGTCGGCGATCTTGGTAAAGATGCCGCCGGCGATCCGCAGCACGGACGCGCCGAGGGACTCGCCGATGGCGAACCCGATGAAGCACGAGCCGGCGATCTCCCCCGGCAGGAACAGCAGGATGAACAGCATCATGAACAGTTCGACCGAGATCAGCACCATGCCGACCGACATGCCGGACCGCATCGGGATGGAGTGCACCGGGTGCGGCTTCCCCCGCAGGGACGCGAAGGCCGCCCGGGAGTTGGCGAAGGTGTTGACCCGGATGCCGTACCAGGCGACGCCGTACGACCCGGCCATGCCGATCAGGCTGAACAGCAGCACCACCGCGACCCGGCCCCAGCCGAAGCCGACCAGGAACTTGTAGTACGCGAAGATGACGGCGCCGATCACCGCCCACAGGATCAGCAGGAACCGGCCCTGGGTCTGCAGGTAGGTCCGACAGGTGGAGTAGATCAGTTCGGAGATCTCGTGCATCGAGCGGTGCACGGGCAGTTTGCGGAGCTGGGCGTACGTCACGACGCCGAACAGGAGCCCCAACAGACACACCACCAGCCCGACGGCGAGGAGGATCCTCCCGTCGATGCCGCCCAAGAACCCGACCTGGGACAGGTCCGGCAGGGTCAGGTTCGCCTCGCCACCGATCCGGTGGTCACCGCTGGTCGCAGCACCACCGCCGGCGCTGCAACCGGCCAGTGTGGTGGCCAGCACGGCCAAGGTGGCGACGAGCGCGATCCGCGCACGAGGAGGGGAACTCAGGGTTGACCGGCGGGCCGAAGCCCGCGGCAGTGGTCCGCGATGGTGGTCCGTCATGATATGATCCTGGCTTCCTTGCGAGAGATGTCAGACGGTTTATGGCTTTCTCAGTCTATGACAGGGCGTAGTAGACACTCTGGTGACATTTCTCTCACGTGAGGTTTTTCACAGGGATGCCGCGGCACGGTCCGGGCGCCGCACGGTCCGGCGCTCCCGGCTAGCATCGGGGCCACGCCGCCGGGCACCCGGCCGCCCCACCCACCCAGGAGGAACTGGATGCACCCGCAGCGCCGCACCGTTTTCAAGCTCGCCGGAGCCGGCGCTCTCGCCGTGTCGGCCCCATTGGGCCTGTCGGCCTGCAGCGCGGATCCCACCGGCGGCAACGCCCGGACGCGGACCACGAACAACCGTCAGCTGCGGGTCAAGAAGACCGACATCCCGGTCGGCTCGGGGGTCATCTACCCCGACGACGGCTACGTGGTGACCCAGCCGACCGCCGGCCAGTTCGAGGCCTTCTCCGATGTCTGTCCGCACCAGGGCTGCCCGGTCCGGCAGATCACCTCCGACAACCGGATCCACTGCCTCTGCCACAACTCCTACTTCGCGATCGCCGACGGCACGGTCCTCGACGGGCCGGCACCGACCGGCCTGGCCCGGGCGACCTTCGTGGCGGAGGGCGACGAGATCGTCGTGAAGGGCGTCAAGTAGTCGGTCAGCTGGCCGGCAGCGGCTCGGGCTGTCCCACCGCGACGTCCGCGGGCGCGCCCGCCGCGCCCCCGCCGGGCGCCAGGATCGGGCGCAGGTAGCGGCCGGTCCACGACTCCTCGCAGTCGGCGACCTGCTCCGGGGTGCCCTCGACGACGATCGAGCCGCCGCGGCGTCCGCCCTCGGGGCCCATGTCGATGATCCAGTCGGCGGTCTTGATCACGTCGAGGTTGTGCTCGATGACGATCACCGTGTTGCCCTGGTCGACCAGCCGGCCCAGCACCCCGAGCAGCTTGCGGATGTCCTCGAAGTGCAGGCCGGTGGTGGGCTCGTCGAGGACATAGACCGTCCGCCCGGTGGACCGGCGCTGCAGCTCGGCGGCCAGCTTCACCCGCTGGGCCTCGCCGCCGGACAGGGTGGTGGCCGGCTGGCCGAGGCGTACGTAGCCCAGGCCGACGTCGACCAGGGTCTGCAGGTGCCGGGAGATCCGCTTGATCGGCTCGAAGAACTCCAGCGCCTCCTCGATCGGCATGTCGAGGATCTCCGCGATGGTCCGGTTCTTGTAGTGCACCTCCAGCGTCTCCCGGTTGTACCGGGCGCCATGGCAGACCTCGCACGGGACGTACACGTCGGGCAGGAAGTTCATCTCGATCTTCAGCGTGCCGTCGCCGTGGCACTCCTCGCACCGGCCGCCCTTGACGTTGAAGGAGAACCGGCCCGGGCCGTAGCCGCGCATCTTCGCCTCGGGAGTCTCGGCGAAGAGCTTGCGGATCTGGTCGAACACCCCGGTGTAGGTGGCCGGGTTGGAACGCGGCGTCCGCCCGATCGGCGACTGGTCGACGTGGATCACCTTGTCGATCTGGTCCACCCCCTGCACCGCGCGGTGCTTGCCGGGGACCGCCTTGGCGGCGTAGAGCTGCTTGGCCAGCGACCGGTAGAGGATCTGGTTGACCAGGGTGGACTTGCCCGACCCCGACACGCCGGTCACCACGGTCATCGTGCCGAGCGGGAAGGTCACCGTGACGTGCTGCAGGTTGTTCTCGTACGCGTCCCGGACGATCAGCTCCCGGCCGGCGGTGCGGGGACGGCGGACCCCCGGCATCGGGATGGAGCGGCGCCCGGCCAGGTAGGCGCCGGTGAGGGACTGGTGGTTGGCGAGCAGCTCCTCGTACGGTCCGGAGACCACCACGTCGCCGCCGTGCTCACCGGCCCCGGGGCCGATGTCGACCACCCAGTCGGCGGCCCGGATGGTGTCCTCGTCGTGCTCGACGACGATCAGGGTGTTGCCCATGTCCCGGAGCCGCTCCAGGGTCTGGATCAGCCGGGCGTTGTCGCGCTGGTGCAGGCCGATGCTCGGTTCGTCGAGGACGTAGAGCACGCCGACCAGGCCGGCGCCGATCTGGGTGGCCAGCCGGATCCGCTGGGCCTCGCCGCCGGACAGCGTGCCGGCCGACCGGGACAGGGTGAGGTAGTCGAGGCCGACGTCGACGAGGAACTGCAGCCGCAGCCCGATCTCCTTGACCACCCGCTCGGCGATCTGTGTCTCCCGCTCACTGAGCCGCAGGCCGGCCAGGAAGTCCGCGGCGTCGGTGATCGCCATGTCGGCGACCTCGGCGATCGACTTGCCGCCGACGGTCACGGCCAACGAGCTCGGCTTCAGCCGGGCGCCCTTGCAGGCGGTGCAGGGCACCTCGCGCATGTAGCCGGCGAACCGCTCGCGGGCGGTGTCGGTCTCGGCGTCGTCGTGGCGGCGGGCGATCCAGTGCACCACGCCCTCGTAGGAGGTGGTGTACTTGCGCTCCCGGCCGAACCGGTTGCGGTAAGAGACGTAGACCGGTGCCCCGTGGCCGCCGAGGATCAGGCCCTGGACCTCGGCGGGCAGATCCCGCCAGGGCGCGTCGAGGCTGAACCCCTCCTCCTTGGCCATCCCCTGCAGCAGCCGCATGAAGTACTCGCTGGTGTGCGAGCCGGCCCACGGCGCGATCGCCCCCTCCGCGATGGACAACTGGTCGTCCGGGATGACCAGGTCCGGATCGACCTCCATCCGGGTGCCGATGCCGCCGCACTGCGGGCAGGCACCCCACGGCGAGTTGAAGGAGAACTGGCGCGGCTCGAGCTCGTCGATGTTGACATCGTGCCCGTTGGGGCAGGCGAGGTGCTCGGAGAAGCGGATCTCGCGCTCCGGGTCCTTGAGGTCGCGGTCGACGAAGTCGATCGCCACCACCCCCTGGGTGAGCCCGAGAGCGGTCTCGATCGAGTCGGTGAGCCGCCGGTGGGCGCTCGGCTTCACCACCACCCGGTCGACGATCACGTCGATGTCGTGCTTCTTCTGCTTGGTCAGCTTCGGCGGGTCGGTGAGCTGGTGCTGTTCGCCGTCCACCCGGACCCGGGCGTAGCCCTGGGTGGTGAGCTGCTGGAACAGGTCGGCGTACTCGCCCTTGCGACCGCGGACGACCGGGGCGAGCACCTGCAGCCGGGTGCCCTCGTCCAGCGCCATCAGCCGGTCGACGATCTGCTGGGGCGACTGGCGACTGATCGGCGCCCCGCAGACCGGGCAGTGCGGGTGCCCGGCCCGGGCCCAGAGCAGACGCAGGTAGTCGTACACCTCGGTGATGGTGCCCACCGTCGAGCGCGGATTGCGGCTGGTCGACTTCTGGTCGATCGAGACGGCCGGGGACAGCCCCTCGATGAAGTCGACGTCCGGCTTGTCCATCTGACCGAGGAACATCCGCGCGTACGAGGACAGCGACTCGACGTAGCGGCGCTGGCCCTCGGCGAAGATGGTGTCGAAGGCGAGGCTCGACTTGCCCGACCCGGACAGCCCGGTGAACACGATCATCGCGTCCCGCGGCAGGCTCAACGAGACGTTGCGCAGGTTGTGCTGGCGCGCCCCGCGCACGACGATGCGGTCCAGGCCGCCGGTGCCCGCAGGGTGACCGGCCGCTCGGCCGAGCACCTCGAGCTCCCCCAGGGCGCTCCGGTCGGACGCCGGTGCGGACTCGGAGGAGCGGGTGTCGAGGGGATCGACTCGGCGGACTGGGCGGGTGCTCACCCGGCAATCCTATGCACATGGCTCTGACAGTCCGGTTTCCTCGGGCCGGGCGGTCCCTCCGGGGAGAGCGGGTGAGCCCTGCGGTCACCGGCCGGGCGGTGCCGTGACGTCGCCGCCGGGAAGGACGCCGGGCGGTGTCGTGGCACCCTGGCCGAGACGGGGACCACCCGGCTCGTACGATCCCTGGTCGAGCCGGAACGGCGGATACCGGTCGGTCATCAGCGCCGCGTACGCCGCGACCCGCCACCCCCAGCGGTTGAACCCCATCACCAGCGCGTAGAGCTGCTGAGGGTAACGGCCGCTGAACAGCAGGGCGATCAGGGCGATCAGCACCAGGATCGGGACGACCCCCGGCCAGTTCAGCCGAACCGTCTCCTCGCTGCTGGTGTTCCCGTTCGAGGTGCCGAACAGGACGGCCAGGATGATGTAGTGCGGGATGGCCAGCAGCCACCACTTGACCAGCACCAGACCACGGGACAGCCGCTCCGGGTAGCGGACGTCGAGTCGGGCCGGGTAGTCCGGTCGGTCGGCGAGGGTGAACGGCGGGTAGGCGTCCGTGGCGGCGACGTCGTACAGGTAGTACTGCACCCGCCAGGCCCACCGCATGACACCCAGCAGGTAGTCGAACGCCGCTCTGGGGTACTGCGCGGTGATCAGGACGGCGAAGAACGCCCAGATCCACACGACGACCGCGCCGACCGCGAGGAGGCAGAGGACGACGAGGTGGGGGATGGCGAGCAGCCACTTCACCAGCCACAACCCACGCGACGCTGCGGGGACCGCGGCGCCTTCGACGATGACCGGATACTGGACCACGTCGGGTCCTTGCAGCGGAACAGTCATGCCACCATCATGGTCGTGATCCGGCGGTCGGGTCCGAGGATCGGGCGATCCGGGGCGACCGCGCCCGTGGCCGCCATTGCCAGCGTCGCCGGCGTCGGCCACTCTGGGAGGAGAAGAACGCCGAGGTCGGCCACCCGGGGGAGACGCCTGGAGAAAGAAGCCCATCATGCGCTGCGTGCTGCTGCTGAACAATGCCGAGCCGAAGCCCGGCGAGGTGTCGCCGGAGGCCATCGCGGCCATGCAGGAGGCGTTCGGGACGTACGGCCGGGAGCTGGAGGCGGCTGGCGTGCTGGTCGCCGCCGAGGTCCTCACCGCGCCCGCCGAGGGGACCAGCCTGACCCGGCGGACCTGGGCCGTGGACGCCCGGCACGGGCCGTTCGCCCCGGCCACCGAACCGCTGATGGGCGTGTTCGTCCTCGATGTCCCCGATCGCGCGACCGCCCTGGCCTGGGCAGAGAAGTGCCCCGGCGCGACGTACGGCATCGTCGAGGTCAGGACCTCGGCCACCTCGTTCGTCGATGGGCAGTGGCGCTGACCCGGGCCGGAGTGCGCAGCGATCGGCCGTCGGTGACGGGTCGCCGCCCCGCAGCACAGGACCGGCCCGTTCGCCGCGTCCCCGGTGCACGATGCGGGTCGGAGGGACGGCGATGACACACCGCTGGCCCGATCCCGATGCCCTCGAGCTCCTGGTCGCGGTGGCCGAGCACGGCAGTGTGGGGGCCGCCGCGCGGGCCCTCGACATGGCCCAGCCGAACGCCTCCCGCACCCTGCGCGGTCTGGAACGCGAGCTGCGGCTGGAGCTGCTGCAGCGTACGCCGCACGGTTCGTCGCTCACCCCCGAGGGCGCGCTGGTGGTGACCTGGGCCCGCGCCGTGCTCGGCCAGGCGCAGACCCTGGTGGACGGTGTGGCGCTGTTGCGCCGGGAGCGGACCGCCCGGGTGGCGGTCGCGGCGACCCCGCTGATCGCCGAGCACCTGCTGCCGATGTGGGTGGCCGAACTGCGCAGCACCGCCCGGGCCCGGGCACCCCAGTGGTACCGCAGCGGCGCGCCGAAGGACACCCCTGCCTTCACCGCGGCCGGCGAGGTCGAGGTGGACCTCACCGTCGCGGATTCCGGTCAGGTGCTGTACCTCGTCTCGCACGGCGAGGTGAGTCTCGGCTTCACCGAGGAACCGGCCCGGGCGGCCGGGTTGGAGGTGCTCACCTTCGGGACGGAGGGGCTGGTCGTCGCCGTCGCGCCGCACCACCGGTGGGCCCGGCGCGAGTCGCCGGTCTCCGCCGCGGAGGTGGCCCGTACGCCGCTCGTCCTGCAGTCGACCGACGCATCGACCCGACGGGTGGTGGACCGCGCGCTGGCGGCGTACGACCCGGTGTCGCCACGGCAGGAGTATGCGTCGGCTGCCGCCGTGCTGGCCGCGGTGGCGGCTGGCATCGCCCCCGGGGTGGTCGGGAGCCTCGACGCGGCCGGGTGGATCCGGACCGGCCGGGTGACGACGGTCGCCGTCGCGGACCTGGCGCTGTCCCGGCCGCTGCAGGTCGCTTGGCCGAAGGGCGGCCGGCCCCCGGACCTCGCCGGCGAGTTGCTGGGGATCGCCCTGGCCCACGCCCGGCGGTACGCGGCCCCCGGCCGGATGGGCTGACCGGTCGGGGGACCACCACCCTCATCGTCGCCGCCCTCGTCGTCGCCCCGAATCCTGTCGCCGATCCCCCCGCCGTGGTTATCGTGGACCGGTGAGCACCGACACCCCCGGCCTCGAGACCCTGTCCCAGGTCCGCCCCGCCCTCAGCACGGCCACGCACGACCTGTTGGGCGCCACCATCCAGGTGAGCGACGAGGACTGGGCCCGGCCCAGTGCTCTCCCCGGATGGAGCCGCGCCGAACTGGCCGCCCACCTCGCCCGCCACGCCGACGCCCTCCGCGGCGTGGTGGAGGGCGCGCTGCGCGGCGAGGACGTCCCGCTGTACCCGTCCCCCGACGCCCGGGACGCCGGCATCCGGGCCGGGGCCGATCGCACCGGTCTGCAGATCCAGGAGGACCTCGACACCGCCTGCGGTCGGCTGGAGCACGCGTTCGACGAGGTGCGGGACTGGGCCATGCCGGTGCCGTTCCGGGACAGCCGGGTGCCGGTGGCGACGCTGCCGCTGGGCCGGCTGGCCGAGGTGGTCATCCACCATATCGACCTGGCGATCGGGACCGGCTTCGACGACCTGGATCCGGTGGTCGCCGCCATCGTCCTGGACTGGGCCGTCGACCGGATCGGCCGCAAGCCCGGCGCACCGGCGCTGCGGCTCGTCGGGCCGGACGGTCGGCAGTGGCGGACCCCCGCCGCCGAGGCCGCGGAGCACGACTCGGCGGGATCCGCCGTCACCCCCACCGAGGTCTCCGGCGCTCCCCAGCGGCTGCTCGGTTGGCTGGCCGGCCGGCTGGGCGCGGACGCGGTCGCCGGTGCCGACGCGGTGGCCGTTCCGTCATGGTGACGCCGGTGGCGCCGTCGGACCGGGCCCACCCGGATAACACCCCCGCCCCGGGGTTCCACGTCACGCCCGGCGGGCCGGCGCGGCTGATCGAGCTGGCGGACCTCACCCTGACCAAGGTGTCGGTGGGGCCGACCGACAACAACGCGTACGTCGTCGCGCGCGGCGACGGCCCGGTCGTACTGGTCGACTGCGCGGCCGATCCGGACCGGCTGACCGCGGTGCTGGCGGGCCGTACGGTCGGCGTCATCGTCACCACCCACCGGCATCCGGACCATCTCCGGGCGCTGGGCGAGTTGGCCGAGCGTACCCGGGCCCGGCTGGTCTGCGGCGAACCGGACCGTACGGCCATCGAGGAACGGACCGGCACCGTCCAGACCGGACTGTGGGACGGTGACCGGGTCCGGTGCGGCGACCTCGACCTGGCGGTGATCGGGCTGGTCGGCCACACCCCAGGATCGATCACGCTGGTCGTCTCCCCCGGGACCGGGCCCAGTCACCTGCTCACCGGGGACGCGATCTTCCCGGGCGGACTGGGCCGGACCAGCTCACCGGCCGACTTCGACTCCTTGTTCTCGGACGCCGCCGGCAAGGTCTTCGACCGGTTCCCCGACCCGACCGTGTTGCACCCCGGACACGGGGACAGCACCACGATCGGCCGGGAGCGACCACATCTCGACGAATGGCGCCGCCGCGGCTGGTGACCGCGGGCTCAGACGGATCCGGTGAGCCCCGTCAGTCCCGGCGGGCGTCGAGCACGATGTCGATGGCCGTCCCGGTCGGGGTAACCCGTTCGGTCTCCTCCAGGCGGAGTACGGTGAGCTCCCCCGCCGCCGCCCGGAGCTGGTCGAGGTCCAGCAGCATGGCCGGGTCCTGCGGGCCGCCGACCCCGTCGGTGAGGTTGCGCCGGGCATGGCCGACGACCAGCAGGTGCCCGCCCGGCGCCACGTATCGGCGGAGCGTGCCGAAGACGTCGGCGGGCAGGTGCATGAAGGAGACCAGCACCAGGGCGTAGTCGTGCGGCGGCGCCCAGGTGGTGATGTCGTCGACGACCCAGGTGACGTCCAGGCCGCGGCGCCGGGCCTCCGCCTCGCCCCTGCCCAGGCCGACGGCGGAGAAGTCGATCGCAGTCACCTCCCAGCCGCGTTCGGCGAGCCAGACGGCGTGGCGCCCCTCCCCCGCCGCGACGTCGAGGGCCCGGCCGGGCGCCAGACCGGTGACGACGGTGGGCACCATCTCATGCGGATCGGACCGCCAGAGGTGGTCGCGCTCGGCGTAGCGACGGTCCCAGGTGGCGGCGTCCGGTGTGGTCATCGGGTGGCCTCGACCATCTGGCGCAGTTCCTTCTTCAGCTCGGCGATCTCGTCGCGGAGCCGGGCCGCCACCTCGAACTGCAGTTCCGCGGCCGCGTCGTGCATCTGCGTGGTGAGGTCCTGCACCAGCTGGGCGAGCTCGATCGACGGCACCCCGGACAGGTCTCGCACCGCCCCGGACTCGACGGCGGGTGAGGTGGGGCCGTCCAGGGTGTGATAGCCCCGGCCGGCGGTCCGGGCCATCAGCTCGTCGGTGTCGGCATCCTCCCGGGCGAGCATCTCGGTGATGTCGGAGATCTTCTTGCGCAGCGGCTGCGGATCGACACCGTGCGCCCGGTTGTAGGCCATCTGCACGTCCCGACGCCGGTTGGTCTCGTCGATCGCCAGTCGCATCGACGGGGTGATCCGGTCGGCGTACATGTGCACCTGACCGGCCACATTGCGGGCGGCGCGACCGATCGTCTGGATCAGCGACCGGTCGGAGCGCAGGAAGCCCTCCTTGTCGGCGTCAAGGATCGACACCAGTGACACCTCGGGCAGGTCGAGGCCCTCGCGGAGCAGGTTGATGCCGACCAGCACGTCGTACGCCCCGAGCCGCAGGTCGCGCAGCAACTCCACCCGCTTCAGGGTGTCGATCTCCGAGTGCAGGTAGCGGGTCCGGATCTGGTGCTCCAGCAGGTAGTCGGTGAGGTCCTCGGACATCTTCTTGGTGAGGGTGGTGACCAGCACCCGCTCGCCGCGCGAGGTGCGCTCCCGGATCTGGCCGATCAGGTCGTCGATCTGGCCCTTCGTCGGCTTGACGATGACCTCCGGGTCGATCAGTCCGGTCGGCCGGATGATCTGCTCGACCACGCCCGCGGACCGCTCGAGCTCGTACGTGCCGGGGGTGGCGGAGAGGTAGACGGTCTGCCCGATCCGCTCGACGAACTCGTCGAACTTCAACGGCCGGTTGTCCATCGCACTGGGCAGCCGGAACCCGAAGTCCACCAGGGTGCGTTTGCGGGACATGTCGCCCTCGTACATGCCGCCGATCTGCGGGACGGTCACGTGTGACTCGTCGATGACCAGGACGAAGTCCTCCGGGAAGAAGTCGAGCAGACAGTTCGGTGGGGTGCCGGGCCCGCGGCCGTCGATGTGCCGGGAATAGTTCTCGATCCCCGAACAGGTGCCGATCTGGCGCATCATCTCCGTGTCGTAGCCGGTCCGCTGGCGCAGTCGCTGCTCCTCGACCAGCTTGCCCTGGTCGTGCAGTTCCACCAGCCGGTGGTCGAGTTCCGCCTCGATCCCCTTCAACGCGCGGTTCATCCGCTCCGGGCCGGCGACGTAGTGGGTCGCCGGGAAGACGTACATCTCGTGGTCCTCGCTGAGCACCTCCCCGGTCACCGGGTGCATTGTCGACAGCGACTCCAGCTCGTCGCCGAAGAACTCGGCGTGCACCGCGTACTCCTCGTACATCGGGAAGATCTCGACCGTGTCGCCGCGCACCCGGAAGGTGCCGCGGGTGCCGGCCAGGTCGTTGCGGGCGTACTGCATCTCGACCAGCCGGCGCATCAGGTCGTCGCGTTCGTACTCCTCGCCGACGGTCAGGGTGAGCATCCGGTCGACGTACTCCTGCGGCGTACCGAGGCCGTAGATGGCAGAGACGGTGGCGACCACGATGACATCGCGGCGGGTCAGCAGCGAGTTGGTGGCGGAGTGCCGGAGCCGCTCCACCTCCTCGTTCAGTGAGGAGTCCTTCTCGATGTAGGTGTCCGTCTGCGGGACGTACGCCTCCGGCTGGTAGTAGTCGTAGTACGAGACGAAGTACTCGACGGCGTTGTCCGGGAAGAAGTTGCGCAGCTCGGAGGCGAACTGGGCGGCCAGCGTCTTGTTCGGCTGCATCACCAGCATCGGCCGCTGCAGCCGCTCGGCGAGCCAGGCGACCGTGGCGGTCTTGCCGGTGCCGGTGGCGCCGAGCAGCACCACGTCCTTCTCCCCCGCCTCGATCCGGTGCTGCAACTCGTCGATCGCCTGCGGCTGGTCACCGGCGGGCGCGAAATCGCTGACGACGTGGAACGGGGCGACACGACGGGTGATGTGACTGACCGGACGCATGCTCCGAGCGTACGCGGTGGCACCGACAACGCCGATCCGAGCGACAGCGCGACCACAGTCAGCGGAGATCTGGCAGCGGACCGCACCACGCCACGATCCGCCGGACCATCAGAACGACGAAGGGCCCCCGCACAGGGCGGGGGCCTTCGTCGTTCATGCACACCACTCAGCCGTGCACCCGGTCAGCGTCAGGGCACTGGCCGGCACAGCCGGACCGTACGCTCAGTGGGAGCCGGTCAGCTTGTCACGCAGGGCCTGCAGGGCCTCATCGGAAGCCAGCGACCCCTCGGCCGGCTCATCGGACTCCTGGACGGCGCTGCTGGAGTACGAGGTGCCGGCGTCGACCGCCGCGGTGGCCTCGGCCTTCTCGGCATCCACGACCTGCTGCTTGTGCAGCTCCCAGCGACGCTGTGCCTCGGCGTACTGCGACTCCCAGGCGGCCCGCTGCTCGTCGAAGCCCGGCTTCCAGTCGTTGGTCTCCGGGTCGAAGCCCTCGGGGTAGATGTAGTTGCCCTGGTCGTCGTACGAGGCGGCCATGCCGTAGAGCGTCGGGTCGAAGTCCTCGGCGTTGATGTCGATGCTCTCGTTGGCCTGCTTGAGGGACAGCGAGATCCGGCGACGCTCGAGGTCGATGTCGATGATCTTGACCATGACCTTGTCGTTGACCGAGACGACCTGCTCCGGGATGTCGACGTGGCGCTCGGCCAGCTCGGACACGTGGACCAGACCCTCGATGCCCTCCTCGACCCGGACGAACGCGCCGAACGGGACGAGCTTGGTGACCTTGCCGGGGACGATCTGGCCGATCTGGTGCAGACGGGCGAACGCCTGCCACGGATCCTCCTGGGTCGCCTTCAGCGACAGCGAGACGCGCTCGCGGTCCATGTCGACGTCCAGGACCTCGACGGTGACCTCCTGGCCCACCTCGACGACCTCGGACGGATGGTCGATGTGCTTCCAGGACAGCTCCGAGACGTGCACCAGGCCGTCGACACCGCCGAGATCGACGAACGCGCCGAAGTTGACGATCGAGGACACCACACCCTTGCGGATCTGGCCCTTCTGGAGCTGGTTGAGGAAGTTGTGCCGGACCTCGGACTGGGTCTGCTCGAGCCAGGCACGCCGCGACAGGACCACGTTGTTGCGGTTCTTGTCCAGCTCGATGATCTTCGCCTCGAGTTCCTGGCCGACGTACGGCTGGAGATCCCGGACACGACGCATCTCGACCAGGGACGCAGGCAGGAAGCCGCGCAGGCCGATATCCACGATCAGACCGCCCTTGACGACCTCGATCACCCGGCCGGTGACCACGCCGTCCTCTTCCTTGATCTGCTCGATCGTGCCCCAGGCGCGCTCATACTGGGCGCGCTTCTTGGACAGGATCAGCCGACCTTCCTTGTCCTCCTTCTGCTGGACGAGAGCCTCGACCTCGTCACCGACCTGGACGACCTCGAAGGGGTCCACGTCGTGCTTGATGGAGAGTTCCTTGGAAGGGATAACACCCTCGGTCTTGTAACCGATATCGAGGAGGACCTCGTCACGGTCGACCTTGACCACGGTGCCGGTGACGATGTCACCGTCGTTGAAGTACTTGATAGTGCCGTCGACTGCCTGGGCGAACTCGTCTGCAGAAGCAAAGTCGTCGACAGCGACCTGAGGCGTAGCCTCAAGGGAGGAGGTCATGTAGTAGGGCTCCGGTGTGGATGGTGATGCGTCACGCTGGCGACCCTGTTCACACCGGGCCAGCGATCAACTCAACAAACGCGGACAACTTCTGTCGGTCAAACTCATGAACCCCGTACGAGCGTGTCCCACTCCGTCCGAAGACACGCAGGCCACAGCGCGAGACAAGACTACCGCGGGGTTCTCGGAGAGGTCAATCCGATAGGACTCGCCCAGTGCCTCCACGTGGCGCCGGTCGGCGTGCTCAGTGGGCCGCCTCGTGCCAGGACCGGCCGCTGCCGACCGACACGTCAAGCGGCACGTCCAGCTCCATCGCCGACCCCATCGCCTCCCGGACCAGGGTCTCCACCCGGTCCCGCTCCCCCGGCGCCACCTCGAACATCAGTTCGTCGTGGATCTGCAGCAGCATCCGCGAGGCCAGGCCCGCCTCCCGCAGCCGGGCGTCGACCCGGAGCATGGCCAACTTGATGATGTCCGCCGCGGATCCCTGGATCGGCGCATTCAGGGCCATCCGCTCGGCCATCTCACGACGCTGCCGGTTGGAGCTGGTCAGGTCCGGCAGGTAGCGGCGGCGGCCGAGCAGGGTGGCGGTGTAGCCCGATCGGCGGGCCTCGTCGACCACCCCGGTGAGGTACTCGTGGACCTCGCCGAAGATCGCGAAGTAGTCCGCCATCAGCTCCCGGGCCTCGGCCACCGGGATGCGCAGCTGGTTGGACAGTCCGAAGGCGGACAGGCCGTACGCCAGGCCGTAGTTCATCGCCTTGATCTTGGCCCGCTGGGCGCCGGTCACCTCGTCGGCCGGCACGCCGAAGACGTGCGAGGCGGTCACCGCGTGGAAGTCCCGCCCCGAGCGGAACGCCTCGATCAGTGCGTCGTCGCCCGAGACGTGGGCCATGATCCGCATCTCGATCTGCGAGTAGTCGGCGGTGAGCAGACACTCGTACCCTGCTCCGACGACGAACGCCTCACGGATCCGCCGGCCCTCCTCGGTGCGGACCGGAATGTTCTGCAGGTTGGGGTCGGTGCTCGACAGCCGCCCGGTCGCAGCCACCGTCTGCAGGAAGGTGGTGTGGATCCGCCCGTCGTCGGCCACCGCCTTCTGCAGCCCCTCCACCGTCTGGCGCAGCTTGATCGCGTCGCGGTGCTCCAGCAGGTGGGCCAGGAAGGGGTGGTCGGTCTGCTCGTAGAGGGTCTGCAGGGCCTCGGCGTCGGTGGTGTAGCCGGTCCGGGTACGCCGGGTCTTCGGCATCCCGAGATCGTCGAACAGCACCGCCTGCAACTGCTTGGGCGAGCCGAGGTTCACCTCGTGGCCGAGCACGTCGTACGCCTCGGCGGCGGCGCGGCGGACCCGGGCGTCGAAATCGCCGTGCAGGTCGTCGAGCAGGTCGGTGTCCACCGCGATGCCGGTCCGCTCCATCCCGGCGAGCACCCGCATCAGCGGCAGCTCGACGTCGTGCAGCAACTGCGTCGCCTGGTGACTCTCCAGTTCCTCCTCCAGCACCCGGGCGAGCCGGCGGACCGCCTCGGCCCGGATCCGCGCCTCGTGGCCGGCCGAGTCGGACTCGTCCCCCAGGTCCAGCGCCAGCTGTGCCGGCGCCCCGCCGGCCTCGTCGACGACCAGGTCCTGGTGCAGCGCCCGGCTGACCAGGTCGGCGAGATCGTACGTCCGCTGGTCGGGGCGCAGCAGGTAGGCGGCCAGCGCGGTGTCCGACCAGAGGCCATCGGGAGCCCAGCCGCGCGCCCAGCAGGCCAGCAGCGGGCCCTTGCCGTCGTGGATGACCTTGTGCCGGGTCGGATCGGCGAACCAGTCGGCCAACGCCCGATCGTCGGTCGGCGTCAGCTCGGTGGGGTCGACCGTCACCGCATGGCCGTCCGGACCGGCGACGGACAGACCGACGATGTCGCCGGTGCCGGCGCTCCACCGGCCGGTCACGTCGAGGCCGCTGGGACCGGTCGCGGTGTGGGCCGCCAGCCAGTCCCCCAGCGCGCCCGCCGCGGGCGTGTCGTCGACCACCTCGAGGGCCGCCGGGCGGTCGTCGTCCGTGGCTCCCTCGTCGGCGGGCAACAGGTCGAAGAGCCGGTCGCGGAGCACCCGGAACTCGAGCTGGTCGAACAGCTGGTGCACCGCCTCCCGGTCGACGGCGTGGCACTCCAGCTCCGCGGGAGTGACGTCGATCTCCACATCGCGGACCAGCCGGTTGAGATCACGGTTGCGGCGGACGTCCGCCAGGTGCTCGCGGAGGCTGTCCCCGGCCTTGCCCCTCACCTCGGAGACCCGGGTGAGGAGGTTGTCCAGGCCGTCGTACTGGGTGAGCCACTTCGCCGCGGTCTTCGGCCCGACGCCGGGGACGCCCGGGAGGTTGTCCGAGGTCTCTCCCACCAGGGCGGCCAGCTCCGGGTAGCGCTCGGGGGCGACCAGATACTTCTCCTCGACCCCGGCAGGATCGAGATCGAGCAGGTCGGAGACGCCCTTGCGGGGATAAAGGACGTGGACCCGGTCGGTGACCAGCTGGAAGGTGTCGCGGTCGCCGGTGCAGACCCGGACGTCCATCCCTTCCCGCTCCGCCCGGGTGGCGAGGGTGGCGAGCAGGTCGTCCGCCTCGAAGCCCGCCTTCTCCAGGTGCAGGACGCGCATCGCGTCGAGCACCTCCTTGATCAGCTCGACCTGACCACGGAACTCCGCCGGGGAGGCGTCGCGGGTGGCCTTGTAGTCCTCGTACGCCTCGGTGCGGAAGCTGCGCCGGGAGACGTCGAACGCGACGCCGATGTGGGTGGGCCGCCAGTCCCGCAGCAGGTTGATCAGCATCGAGGTGAAGCCGAAGACGGCATTGGTCACCTGGCCGGTGCTGGTCGAGAAGTTCTGCACCGGCAGCGCGAAGAACGCCCGGTAGGCGACGGAGTGACCGTCGATCAGCAGGAGCCTCGGCCGGCCCTCCTCGGCCGGGCTCGTCGCTGGGGAGGTACTGGGTGCTGTCGTGGTGGCCACGCGGCGACTTTACCCGTGGCCACCGGCGGCGCTACTGATTCTTCGGCTTCTTGGCGTGGGAGATGATGCCCTCCGCCACCTCGCGCATCGGCTTGCGCAGGTCCATCGCGGTCTTCTGGATCCACCGGAAGGCCTCCTGCTCGGTCATCCCCATGCCGGTCTGCAGCAGGCCCTTGGCCTGGTCGACGGCCTTGCGGGAGGCCAGCCGCTCCGCCAGGTCCTCGACCTCGGCCTCGACGGCACGGATTTCCTGGAACCGGGCCAACGCGATCTCGATCGCCGGCACCACGTCGGAGGCCTCGAACGGCTTCACGACGTACGCCATCGCGCCCGCCTCGCGGGCCCGCTCCACCAGCTCGCGCTGGCTGAACGCGGTGAGCATCACCACCGGTGCGATCCGCTCGCCGGCGATGATCGTGGCGGCGGAGATGCCGTCCATCCGCGGCATCTGGACGTCCATCACGACCAGGTCGGGCCGCAGCTCCCGGGCCTGCTCGACGGCCGCCTGGCCGTCGCCGACCTCGGCCACCACGTCGTAGCCCTCGTCCCGGAGCAGTTCCACCAGGTCGAGACGGATCAGTGCCTCGTCCTCGGCCACCACGACCCGGGTCCGGGGGGCACCCTCGGACGACGCGCCGGCGCCGGCGGACCCCGCGGCGATCAGGTCCTCGACCGACAACGCCGTCGGCTCGTCCGGCGCCGGCTCGGCCGCAGGAGCCTCCTCCGCCGCCGGCTCGGCCGCAGCGGTCTCGGCCACCGTGGGGGCAGGCTGCTCCACCGGGGCGGCGGGGACGCTCTCGGCGACGATGTCGGCCGGTGCTGATCCGGCTTCCCCGGCGTTCGTCGTGTCGGTCTCGGTCGCCGACTCGGTCGCCGCGGTGGCGGCCTTCCGGGAGGCCGCCTTCCGGGTGCTCTTCTTGGCCGTGCCGGCCGCCGGAGCGATATCGGCCGCTTCCGGGGCCGGTTCCTCGGCCGTGGCGGCGGGCTCCGTGGTCGCCGCCTTTCGGGTCGTCGTCTTCTTCGCCGCCGTCTTCGTGGCGGTGGCCTTCTTCGCGGTGGTCTTCCTGGCCGCGGCCTTCTTGGCCGGTGCCTTCTTCGCGGTCTGCTCCGGGGCCGTCTCCTCGGCAGCCGCGGCGACGCCCTCCTCGTCGTCGAGAGGCGTGTTGTCGCTTGTCGTCATCGTGAATCACCTGTCATGAGGCCCCGGCGGGGATGCCGGGGCGGTGGAGTGGATCCGGTATAGTGATCCTTCGTGCGCCGGGGTGGCGGAATGGTAGACGCGGACGGCTCAAACCCGTCTGTCCCTCACAGGACGTAGGGGTTCGACTCCCCTTCCCGGCACAACCGGACGCGGGGCCCAGGGCCCCGCGTCCTTCTTCATCTTCCTACATGCCGTATCTTCCTACACGCTGCCGATCTTGTGGACCCGCAGCGAGTTCGTCCGCCCCGGACGCCCAGCCGGCGTACCGGCGACGATGACCACCCGCTCGCCGTCCTGCACGACACCCTGCTCCTTCAGGGTCCGGTCGACCAACCGGACCATGTCGTCGGTGGTCTCGACGGTCGGGGTGAGCACCGTCCGGATGCCCCACGACAGCGTCAGTTCGCGCTGTGTCTTGAGCAACGGGGAGAACGCGATGATCGGGATCCGCGGCCGCAGCCGCGCCATCCGGCGGGCGGTGTCCCCCGACTGGGTGAAGGCGACCAGGTAGGCGGCGCCGACCCGCTCGGCGACGTCCACGGCGGCCTTGGAGATCACCCCACCGGTGGTGTGCGGGTCCCAGTCGATGGAGGAGATCTGTTCCATCCCGTGGACCTCGGTGGAGTCGACGATCTTCGCCATCGTGCCCACGGTCTCGACCGGATACTTGCCGACCGACGTCTCACCGGACAGCATCACGGCGTCCGCGCCGTCGAGGATGGCGTTGGCGACGTCGGAGGCCTCGGCGCGGGTCGGGCGCGGATTGCCGATCATCGACTCCAGCATCTGGGTGGCGACGATCACCGGCTTCGCCCACCGGCGGGCCTTGGTGATGATCTGCTTCTGCACCAGCGGGACCTCCTCCAGCGGGAGTTCCACGCCGAGGTCGCCGCGAGCGACCATGAACGCGTCGAAGGCGTCGATGATGTCGTCGAGGTTCTCGATCGCCTGCGGCTTCTCCAGCTTGGCGATCACCGGGACGGTACGCCCCTCCTCGGACATCACCTGGCGGACCAGGTCGACGTCGGCCGCGTTGCGGACGAAGGACAACGCGATCATGTCGAAGCCGTTGCGCAACGCCCACCGCAGGTCGGAGGCGTCCTTCTCGCTCATCGCCGGCACGGACACGGCCGCGCCGGGCAGGTTGAAGCCCTTGTGGTCGGAGACCGGGCCACCGACGATGACGGTGCAGATCACGTCGGTGTCGGTGACCTCCTTGGCCACCATCAGGATCTTGCCGTCGTCGACCAGGATCTGGTCGCCCGCGTGGACGTCATGGGGCAGACCCTTGTGGGTGCAGCTGACGATGTGCTCGTCACCGGGGACGTCCCGGGTGGTCACGATGAACTCCTGGCCGGCCGTCAGGATGACGGTGCCGTGGGCGAAGGTCCCCAACCGGATCTTGGGGCCCTGCAGGTCGGCGAGCAGGCCGATCGGCCGCTCCGCCCTGGCCTCCGCCGCGCGGAGGTTCTTGAGCCGCTCCTCGTGCTCCGGATAGGAGCCGTGGCTCATATTGAAACGGGCGACGTCCATGCCCGCAGTGATCATCTCGAAGAGCCGGTCGGCGTCGGACGACGCCGGGCCCAAGGTACACACGATCTTTGCTCTACGCACGGTCTGACCTTATCGGAGGACCCTGGGCCCAGGGATACCGGGGCATCATTTGTCTTACGCTGCACCCAAATACGCCGGCCCAGTCGATGGTCAGTCGCGCGCCACGACGTCCAGCGCCCGGGCCAGATCGGCCGGATAGGGCGAGTCGAACTCGACGTACTCCCCCGTGGTCGGGTGGGTGAACCCCAGCCGCACCGCATGCAACCACTGTCGATCGAGTCCGGTCCGGGCAGCCAGCACCGGATCGCTGCCGTAGAGCGGGTCACCGACGCACGGATGGTGGATCGCGGCCATGTGGACGCGGATCTGGTGCGTCCGCCCGGTCTCCAGGTGGACGGTGAGCAGCGTCGCCCCGGGGAACGCCTCCAGCGTCTCGTAGTGGGTGATGCTGGGCCGGCCACCGGCGACCACGGCCATCTTCCACTCGTGGCCGGGGTGGCGGCCGATCGGAGCCTCGATCGTCCCGGAGAACGGGTCCGGATGCCCCTGCACCAGCGCGTGGTAGGTCTTGTCGACCGTACGGTCCCGGAAGGCCTGCTTGAGCACGGTGTAGGCGACCTCGCTCTTGGCCACCACCATCAGGCCGGTGGTGCCCACGTCCAGGCGCTGCACGATGCCCTGCCGTTCGGGGGATCCGGAGGTGGAGATCCGGAACCCGGCCGCGGCCAGATGCTCCACCACGGACGGACCGTCCCAGCCGAGGGACGGGTGGGCGGCGACGCCGGCCGGCTTGTCCACGACGACGATGTCCCGGTCGTCGTGGACGATCCGCATGTCCTCGACCACCCGCGGGACGACCCGGACGCCGGGATCCTCGTCCGGCAGGTCGACCTCCAGCATGGCCCCACCCCGGACCCGGTCGGACTTCGCGACTGGGTCGCCGTCGAGGCGGACCGCCCCCTCCGCGATCAGGTCACTGACGTAGCTGCGCGACAGGCCGAGCATCCGCGCGGTGGCGGCGTCGACCCGGTCCCCCTCCAGACCGTCCGGGACCAGCAGCACCCGCGACCTCATGCCGAGACCCGCGCGTCGTCCCGCTCGTACGGACGGCCGGTCGGTCCGCGATGACCGAAGAAGCTGAGGGCGATGACGACGACTGCCGCGGCGACGATCATCATGTCGGCCACGTTGAAGATCGGCCAGTACGGCAGCATCAGGAAGTCGACCACATGGCCGCGGAAGGCGGCCGGCGGGCGCACCAGCCGATCGGTGAGGTTGCCGGCCACCCCAGCGGCCAGCAGCCCGAAGGCGACCGCCCAGCCCCAGTGCCGGACCCGCGGCAACGCGATCACCAGCAGCCCGATCAGCACCAGGCTGGCCAGCAGCGCGAAGATCCAGGTGGCGCCCTCGCCGAGGCTGAACGCGGCGCCCGAGTTGCGGATCAGGTAGAGCTGCAGCAGCCGACCCAGCAACGGCACCGGCCGGCCGGGGACGAGAGCGGTGACCGCGGCCTGTTTGGCCGCCTGGTCGAGGGCGACGCCCACCACGGCGACTCCGAGCAGGATCGCCCGGGCGCGCCACGGCGAGACGACCCCGGTGGATTCCGGGTCCGGCACTATCGCCGCTCCTCCCGTTCCTTGCACGGCTTGCACAGGGTTGCCCGCGGGATGATCTGCAGCCGGCCCTTGCCGATCGGCTGTCCGCAGTTCTCGCAGCGACCGTACGTGCCGCGCTTGATCGCCGCCAGCGCACGCTCGGACTGGTCGAGCAGCTCCTCGGAGTTGCGCACCAGCGACATCTCGTGGTCGCGCTCGAAGTTGGCCGAGCCGACGTCGGCGGGATCACGGCCGGTCACGTCGGAACCGTCACGGATGCCGACCAGCTCCGCCTGGGTCTGTTCGATGATCAGTCGCTGGCGCTTGATGTCGGACACCAGCTCGTCGACCACCTCCTGGAGCTCCTCGAGGGTCCAGGGCTCCTCGTCCGGCTCCACGGGGAAGGCCGCGGGATCGAGGGCATCGCGCCAGGCCATGTCATCAGCCGGCAACGCTGCGTCAGTGGTGGGCATAGTAAGGTCTCGTCTCTTTCCGTACGAACTCGTGGGCCGAGAGTACACGAAGGGCCCCACAAGCTGCGGGGCCCTTCATCGTGTGTCACCGGCTTCGTCTGTCGTCGGTGTCGTGGGCCACCGGACGCCGTCGGCCGGGAGGCCGATCGTACGTCCGGGTGGCCGTCGGCCGGGGGCTACTTGCCACCCATCAGGGCGTCCAGGCGCGGGGTCGACGAGCTGGGCTGGCCGACCGGCTGGCGCTGGTCGTGGTTCTGGGCCAGGATCGGCCGGTTGTCCGACTCGAAGGCCGTGCCCTCCAGGGCGGCCAGCTGCTTGTGCAGGTGGTCGGTGAAGGTGGCGCGGAACTGACTCTCGTGGGCCCGCAGCTCGCTGACGTTGCGCTGCAGCTGGTCCCGTTCGTCCTCCAGACCGCTGAACAGCTCGGCGCGGCGCATGTTCACCTCGTTGTCGAGGTTGTTCGCCCGGGACTGGGCTTCGGCGAACAGTCGCTCGGCGGTGATCCGGGCCTCGGACTCGGTCCGGTCGGCGCGCGTCTGGGCGTCGGTGCTGATCTCGTGCGCCTGGCGATTGGCCATGTCGACCGTCTCGTTCGCCTGGCGGTTCGCCGAGGCGATGGTGTCGTTGGCCTGCCGGTTGGCGGTGTCGATGGTGTCGGCCGCCTGGCGGTTGGCACTCTCGATCGTGCTGTGCGCCTCGGCCTCGGCCTCGGTGACCAGCCGCTCGGCCTGCTCGGTGGCCATCTGGACCAGCCGGACCACCGCCGGGCTGGCCTCGGCCGAGGTGGTGACGACGACCCGCTCGACGCCGCCCTGGACGACGGAAGCCGGCGCGACCGGGACCGGCGCGGGGATCGGTGTCGGGGCCAGCACCGGCTCGGGCGCCGGGATCTCGGCCACGGGCTGGAACTGGGAGGTGGCCTGCTGGGCCTCGGCGGCGTTCTCCGCCGCCTGCTGGAGCGCCTCGACCTGGCGCCGGAGCATCTCGTTCTCCTCCACCAACTTCGCGAAGGACGCCTCCACCCGATCGACGAAGAGGTCGACGTCGGTCACCTCGTAGCCAGCACGCCGAGCCATGTGGAACTTGGTGTTGCGCACTTCGTCAAGCGTCAGTGTGGTCATACGTTCACCTCGAAATCGTCCAGTGGACCGGATGTCCAACGGAAAGCATTGGCCCGCCTCGGCGAGGCTACTGCGGTCGGCCAAAAAGCCTACCCCAACGGTAGCGTCCGTCTGTACGTGGCTACCGTATTCAGCCCCGGCGCGGGCCGCAACCACACCCGCCGGAAACCCTCACGCAGCACCTGAAGGTTCGGCGCCCCGCGCCGCTCCCCGGCGGCCCGGCCGGCACCCGGAAAGGCACGGTCAGCCGGCGATCAGGAAGGCCGCGTTCAGCCGCATCAGCAGCCACACCGCGAAGAACAGCACCATGAACGACACGTCGAAGGCCATGTTGCCCATCCGGACCGGGCGGATGAACCGGCCCAGCCACTTCAGCGGCGGGTCAGTGATGCTGTAGGTGGTCTCGGCGACCACCAGGACGAGTCCCTTCGGGCGCCACTGCGGCGCCAGCACCGGCACCCAGGACAGGATCATCCGGACGAACAGCAGCGCCATGAAGAGCCACAGGACGGCGTGGACGATGAGACCGATGGTGGTCAGCATGGGGTTCCGATCAACAGAGTGGATGGTCAACTCTGATTGTAGAAGCCCTCCGCAATACGCTGTTTGTCCTCGGTCGTCACCCGCACATTGTGCGGGGAGAGCAGGAAGACGCCGTTGTCGACCTTCTCGATGGAGCCGTTCAGCCCGAAGATCAGCCCGGATGCGAAGTCGACCACCCGGCGGGCGTGGTCGTGCTCCATGAACGACAGGTTGATGATCACCGGGAAGCCGTCGCGGAAGTTCTCCCCGATGCTGCGGGCCTCGTTGAAAGTCTTCGGGGTGATGAAGATGATCCGGTTGATGTCGGCCGTCCGAGCCGGCTCGACCGGCGGTTCCCGGTAGGGCACCGGCTCCTCGGGACGCACCGGGGAGGACACCGCGGCAGGGGTACGCCCCTGCGGACCACGTGCCGGGACCATCTCGGTGACCTCCGTGTGCTCGTGGGACGGCTCGTCGAACTCGTCCGTGTCGTGGCGGTACAGGTCGTCGTACGCCCCGCTGTCCTCGTACGTCCCGGACTCGTCGCCGTAGTCGTCGCCGAGCACCCGCTCGTCACCGCGGCCGTGGGCGGGCTCGTCGTCGTAGTCGTCGTAGCGATCGGTCTCCCGGGGACCCAGGCCGATCCACTCGCTGGCGCGCTTGACCCACTGAGCCATCCGAGCTCCTTCCTCCGTGTCGTCCACCGCGGGATGCACCCGGGCATGCAGGGCGTCCGGTCACTCAGTGACGATACCGTGCGGCCCCGATCACCCGGGGAAACCGGCCGGCGACACGCCCGCCGAGCGGCGTCAGTCCAGCCAGATCAGGCCGAGCTGGCGTCCCGCCGCCGCCCCGTCGCGGCGATGGCTGTGCAGGGAGGAGGTCGTCAGGGTGCACGGCCCGATGTACGCCACCCGAGTTCACACATTGGGGTTAGTGACCCCTGATTTTGTCGAGAATGGCTTGGACGTGGTCGGGGATCTCGGGCTCCAGGGTGAGGTGCTGGCCGTTGATCGTGACGGTCGCTGACCGGATCGGGCGCAGGGTCTGGACGAGTTTGCGGATGGTGACCCCGGACGCCTGTTGGAGGTGACGGCTGATCGCCAGCGCGGCGAACACGATGGTCAGGTGGGCCTCGATCGTGTCCCGGGTCTGGACGAACACCGGGCGGGCCCGCAGATCTGACTTGGTCAACCGGAACGACGCCTCGACCTGCCACAGGTCGTGGTAGGCCGTGATGACGGCCTGGCCGTCCATCGTGGCGACCGGCAGGTTCGTCACGTAGCCCTTCAGGCCGGCGAGCCGGCGGGCCCGGTCGATGGTGTCCTGGTTCAGCTGCTTGTCGGCACCGGCGACCTTCAGGAACCGGGCCCGCGAGACAGGCGCCTTGCCGGCGGCGATCTTCTCCGCCCGGGCGATCTGGGCATCGATCGCCTTGTCGTCACGCTTACGGCGCTTGAACGAGTACTGGTAGACGATCCGGCGTTCCCTGGCCGCCGACCCGGTCCCCATCACCCGACTCGATTCGAGGATCTGCCCGTCGGCGAACCAGTCTCCGTGACGTTCGAAGTGGTCGGCCAGGTCATAGGGCGCCTTCGTCAGCCGGGAGCCGACGATGAACGAGTACCCGGCGTCCTCCAGGGCGTTCAGGTTGCCCGCCGACAACATCCCGGCATCGGCGACCACCACGAGCTCGGCCAGTCCGTGACGGTCCCGGAAGGCCTTCAGGACCGGGATCAGGGTCTTGGTCTCCCCGATGCTGCCGTCGAACAGGTGGACCTCGAGCGGGAACCCGGACGGGTCGACCAGCAGCCCGACCTGAACCTGCGGATCGACCCTGTGCTCCTTGCTCATCCCGACCCGACGCAGGTCGTCCTCGTTGTCGTTCTCGAAGTGGAGGGTCGTGACGTCGTAGAGGATCAGGCCACCGGTGCCCTTGACGGCAGCCGAGTAGGCGGCGCAAGCGCGCGCCAGGCGGTCGCGGTAGTCGCGTTCCTTGACCCGGCGCAGGCACCGGTAGAGCGTGTTCAACGCCGGCGCCGCGACACCGATGTCGTCCAACACGCGCAGCGTGTCGCGTTTCGAGGTCGGCTCGATGATCCGCGCGCACACCAACGCCCGGAACGTGTCGTCCGCCAAGGCCTCGAACCCGAGCCGGCCATAGGCCTCGACCAGTAGATCCCACAACAGCAGTGAGGCCGTCCCCGAGACCCGCCCGCCGGCGGCCGTCTGGCGGGGCCGCCCACCGGTCGGTTCGACCGACAGCGTGTCGGCGGGACGGGTCCAGTCGGCAACATCGCCCAGCCGCGCCCCAGCCTGTTCGACCGGCCCCAGGTCCAGCATGTCCTGACCATCGGGGACCAGCCGTTCGCGGGCCGCGGCCATCAACAACCCCAACTCGGCGTCGGTATGCGCCGAACCGACGTGATCGACCGCGACGACCTGGCGGCCCTCACGCGTGACGATCTGAACCGCGACGGCTCCCGACGCGGTCCGGACCTTCCGTACGAACCGGGACCCCACCCGGGCAGACTACCGGCCCCCAAGGAGTTCTTAGTAACCCCTTTCACCACCCCGGACGGGAGAATCACCTAGCCAGACAAGCATTCACTGCCGAATCGACACGAGATGAGTGAACTCGGGTCGTAGTCGTCGTAGCGATCGGTCTCCCGGGGACCCAGGCCGATCCACTCGCTGGCGCGCTTGACCCACTGAGCCATCCGAGCTCCTTCCTCCGTGTCGTCCACCGCGGGATGCACCCGGGCATGCAGGGCGTCCGGTCACTCAGTGACGATACCGTGCGGCCCCGATCACCCGGGGAAACCGGCCGGCGACACGCCCGCCGAGCGGCGTCAGTCCAGCCAGACCAGGCCGAGCTGGCGTCCCGCCGCCGCCCCGTCGCGGCGATGGCTGTGCAGGGAGGAGGTCGTCAGGGTGCACGGCCCGATGTACGCCACCGGGACGGCCGCGGCCCGCAGCTGGGCCGCCACCCCGGCGGTGAGGTCGATCGCCGGGGTGCCCCAGCGGGTGGTGCCCCGGGTCTGGGGCACCAGGGCGGCGGCCGCCTCGGCCATCTCGGCCGGCACCTCGTAGCAGTCCCCGTGGATGTGCGGGCCCACCCAGGCGGTCAGCTCCCGCGCCCCCAGGTCGCGCATCGCGGCGACGGTGGCGGCGACGATCCCGCCGAGGACACCCGCCCGGCCGGCGTGTGCCGCCCCGATCACCCGTACGGCCGGATCAGCCAGGAGGACCGGGACGCAGTCCGCCGCGCGGACCGCGATGGCCGTCCTCCGCAGTCCGGGCCCGGCGACCAGTGCGTCACCCTCGGGCTGGGCGTCCTCCCGCCAGCCGGCGAGGAAGTCCTCGTCGACGACGTGCACCGTGGCGGAGTGCACCTGGTGCAGGGTGACCACCCGGTCCAGGCCGGCATCGGCGCGGACCCGGCGGAGGTTCTCGGCGCGGGTCTCCGGTCCCCCGTCGAGGGCGCCGAAGCTCAGCGATCCGGGCGCCAAGGTGACCCCGCCGTCACGGTCGGTGAAGCCGATGCCGATCCCGCGCGCCGGCCCGTCGTCGGGTCGCTTGAGGAAGTCCCACACCGCGGACGCTCAGCCGAGGAAGTCGGGCAGGTCGATGTCGGCCAGGTCGTTCTCGGGCTTCGCCGGCGAGGGACCGAACCCGTTGCGCACCTCGCTGTGCGCCGGGCCGGCCGGTGCGGGGGCCGGCTGGGACCGGTCGGCGGCCGGCCCCGGCTGCGGCGCGGCGGGACCGGGCTGCGCGGCCGTCGCCGGGTGGGCCGAGTCGTGGGTCCGCCGGGTCACGCCCTGTTCGCGCTTCGGCGGCTCACCCCCGTCGAAGCCGGCGGCGATGACGGTGACCCGGACCTCGTCGCCGAGGGAGTCGTCGATGATGGTGCCGAAGATGATGTTGGCGTCGTCGGCGGCGGCCTGCTCGATCAGGTCGGCGGCGGCCGAGACCTCGAACAGGCCCAGATCGGAACCGCCGGCGATGGACAGCAGCACGCCGTGGGCACCGTCGACACTGGCCTCCAGCAACGGGGAGGAGATGGCCATCTCGGCGGCGATCCGGGCCCGGTCCTCGCCGCGGGCCATGCCGATGCCCATCAGCGCGGACCCGGCGTTGGCCATCACCGACTTGACGTCGGCGAAGTCGAGGTTGATCAGGCCCGGGGTGGTGATCAGGTTGGTAATGCCGGAGACGCCCTGGTAGAGGACGGTGTCGGCCTGGCGGAACGCGTCGAGGATCGCGACCTGCTGGTCGGTCATGTCCAGCAGTTTGTCGTTCGGGATGGTGATCAGGGTGTCGACCTCTTCGCGCAGCGTCGCGATGCCGTCGTCGGCCTGGCGGCTGCGCCGCTTGCCCTCGAACTTGAACGGCTTGGTCACCACACCGATGGTCAACGCGCCCAGGGCACGGGCGACCCGCGCGACGACCGGGGCGCCACCGGTGCCGGTGCCGCCACCCTCCCCGGCGGTCACGAAGACCATGTCGGCGCCCTTGAGCGCCTCCTCGATCTCGTCGGCGTGGTCCTCGGCGGCCTGCCGGCCCTTGTCCGGGTCCGCGCCGGCCCCGAGCCCGCGGGTCAGCTCACGGCCGATGTCCAGCTTGACATCGGCATCGCTCATCAGCAGGGCCTGGGCGTCCGTGTTGATGGCAATGAACTCGACACCCTGGAGCCCGGCCTCCATCATCCGGTTGACGGCATTGACGCCGCCGCCGCCGACGCCGACGACCTTGATCACGGCCAAGTAGTTCTGGGATGCACTCGCCACGGGGTTCCCGCCTCGCTTCTGATATCGGACTCCAACAGGTCTCCCGGTGATGGGAAGCCCGACGCGCCCCGGAGGCTGGGCCGGACACCGTTCACCTGTCCGAACACTGGGACATGCTGCCGCCCCAGGCTGCTGTTCAGGCTAGGAGGATCGCGACGGCAAAGTCCACAAGCCCCCCACGACTCGCCGAGAGTCTCAACCTCAACTCTAGGCATGTCCGCCGTTGTCGGGCCAGGAACGCGGCCGTCGCCGGATTCAGCGGGTGGTCGGGAACGCCGGGGCGGAGACGTCGTACACCTTCGCCCCGCCGACCTTCGTGAGCAGCGCGTCGAGCACCTGGCCCTTCAGCTGGGCGTCCTCCGGGCCGCCCCAGACGACGGTCCGGCCCTTGTCCAGCCCGAGGGTCACCGCCGCCGGCGAATCGGCCGTCACCGTGCGCACCTGGCCGCGGATCGACGCGGGCAGGGTGGCGACGGTCCGCCCCACCGCGGCGGTGACAGCCGGGTCGCCGGCCCGGCCGGCGGCCTGCAGGACATCCTCGGGCGCGGTGGCGACCTGGGCGTACGCCTGGCCCTCCGCGTCGACCAGGAGGTAGCTGCCGTTCACCGGGAAGACGACGACCGGGGTGCGCTCGGTGATCTCCAGCCGGATGGTGTCGGGCCAGGACCGGACGACGGTGACGTCGCGCACCGGGGCGAGGGTGCGCACCCGGGAGGCGATCGCGGTGGTGTCCTGCCGGAGCAGCGGCACCCCGCTGGGCACCGCGGCGGCGCGGGTGACCTGGTCGGGGGTGAGCAGTGAGGTGCCGCGGACGTCCACGGTCCGGGTGGCGAGCACCGGCGAGTACGCCACCACCCACACTCCGGCGGCCACCAGGACGCTGATCACCAGGCCGACCGCCAGCCGTCGCCGCTGCCGCCGGACGGCACGCTCGTGGCGCAGCCGGATCGGCCCGGTCAGGTCGGCGACGCCGTCCCGGTGGGCCTCCCGGTCGGGATCGTGGTGGGATCCGGGGTGGTTGCCCGGTTCCCGGGCCATCAGCGTCCCGTGCCGGTCAGCACCCGGACCACCTCGGGACCCACGGTGGTGACGTCGCCGGCCCCGATGGTCAGCACCAGGTCACCGGGACGGGCCAACGCGGCGAGGGTCTCGGCCGCCGCCCGGTGCGAGTGGACCGGGTGCACCCGGGCAGTGCCCAGCGCGGCGGCTGTCACGTCTCCGATCAGTGCCGTGGTCACCCCGGGCATCGGGTCCTCGCGGGCACCGTAGATGTCCATCAGCACGACCTCGTCGGCGGCTGCCAGGGCACGACCGAACGCGGGGGCGAAGTCCCGGGTCCGGGAGTAGAGGTGCGGCTGGAAGCAGGCCAGCACCCGGCCCGGCCCGACGGCGTCACGGGCCGCCGCCAGCACGGCGTCGATCTCGGTGGGGTGGTGGGCGTAGTCGTCCACCACCCGGATCCCACCGGCCTCCCCGACCTGTTCGAACCGGCGACGGGCGCCGCGGAAGCCGGCCAGTGCGGCCGCGGCCGCGGCCGGGTCGATCCGCAGGGCGGTCGACGCGACGAGCGCGGCCGCGGCGTTCGCGAGGTTGTGCAGGCCCGGGACGCCGAGCGAGACCCGGACCGGCCCGCCGGCCAGCCGGACGGTGCCGCGGACGCCGCCGGCGTCGTGGGAGACGTCGGTGATCCGGACGTCGGCGGCCGGGGAGCTGCCGTAGGTCAGGTGCGGACGGTCGGCCAGCGCGGCCGCAAGGGCGACACCGCCCGGGCCGTCGACGTTGACCACGGCCAGGTCGGCCGCCCCGGCCGCGAACCGGACGAACCCGGCGGCGTACGCCGCCGGCGTGCCCCAGTTGTCCAGATGATCGGCCTCGACGTTGGTGACCACACAGATCCGGGCCGGGTACTGCAGGAACGAGCCGTCGGACTCGTCGGCCTCGACCACGAACGGGCTGCCGGGGGCGCCGAGGCGCGCACTCTCCCCGGTCGCCAGCGGCGCGCCGACGACGTAGCCGCCGTCGGCGCCAGTGGCGCCGAGCAGGTGCGCGATCATCGCGGAGGTGGTCGTCTTGCCGTGGGTGCCGCCGACGGCGACGCCGGGGCGGCCCAGCATCAGCGCGGCGAGCGCGGCGCTGCGGTGCCAGACCCGCAGGCCGCGGCGGCGGGCCTCGGCCAGCTCGGGGTTGTCCTCCTTCACCGCCGAGGAGATCACCACGGTGCGGGCCTCGCCCAACTGGTGGACGTCGTGGCCGACGTAGGTCCGTACGCCGTGGCCACGCAGCATCTCCAGGTTGGCCGAGTCGGCCCGGTCGGAGCCGGTGACGGCGAGCCCGAGGTCCGCGTACAGGGCGGCGACACCGGACATCCCGGCCCCGCCGATGGCGATGAAGTGGACCGGCCCGAGCTCCCGGGGGTCGACCAGCGCCACGGGCGTCACCAGACTCATCGGTGCGCCGCCTCGAGGATCATCTCGCAGAGCAGGTCGGCGGCGTTGCCGGGCAGCATCCCGCGGCCGGCCGCCCGCATCCGGGCCAGCCGGTCCGGGTCGGTGACCAGCGGGGCCACCAGATCGACCAGGGCGTCCCCGGTGCACCGCTCGTCGGGCAGCCGGATGGCCCCGCCGGCCGCCACCAGGGCGTCCGCGTTGCGGGCCTGTTCGCCGTTGCCGTGCGGCAGCGGCACGAGCACCGACGGCAGGCCGACGGCGATCGTCTCCATCACGGTGCCGGCACCGGACCGGCCGACCATCAGGTCGGCCACCGCGTACGCCTTCTCCATCGCGTCGACGTACGCGACCGGACGATAGGACGCGCCGGTCGCCTCGTCGACGACCGGGACCATGCCCTCACGGAAGTTCTTCGGCCCCAGGACGTGCAGCACCTGGATGCCGCGGGCGATCAGTTCGGGGAACGCGTCGGCGATCGCGGTGTTGATGCTGCGGGCGCCCTGGGAGCCGCCGCTGACCAGCACGGTCGGCAGGCCCTCCTCCAGGCCGAACTCCGCGCGGGCCGGCGGGGCCGCCGCCTCCCGGTCCAGGCCGGTGATCTCGCTCCGCAGCGGCATCCCGATCACCCGCGCGTGGCGCAGCGGGGTGCCGGGGAAGGTCACCGCGACCCGGTCGGTCAGCCGGGTGGCGACCTTGTTCGCCAGCCCGGGGATGGCGTTCTGCTCGTGGACGACGATCGGCACCCGCAGCTCGCGGGCGGCGAAATAGGCCGGCATCGACACGTAGCCGCCGAACCCGACCAGGACGTCGGCCCGATGGTGCCTGAGGATCCGGCGGGCCTGGTTCACCGCCCGCCGCAACCGGTACGGCACCTTGGCCAGGTCCGGGGTCAGCCGGCGCGGCAGCGGGACCGGATCGATCAGTTCGAGGTCGAGACCGGCGGCCGGCACCACCCTGGATTCCAGGCCCTTGGGGGTCCCGATCGCCACCAGCGACACACCGGGCTCGCGCTCCCGGAGGCGGTGGGCGGTGGCGATCAGCGGTGAGGTGTGGCCGGCGGTGCCGCCCCCGGCGAGCACGACAGTGGTCATCTGGATCTTTCCGTTCCCTTCTGGCGACGCCCTCCGGGCGCCGTTCCGCCGCGTCCCTCGGCCCGTCCCCTGCGTTCCGCAGCCGAAGCGGTGGCACTGTCGACCGGGCCGCCCCGGCCGTCGACCACCGCACTGACCCGGCCGATGTTGTGCTGGTGGGCCCGGGCGCGGGCGCGCCGCTCCCGTTCCGCGATGGCCGCCGGCTCGGTCCGGGCGCACGACATCAACAGGCCCACCGCCATCAGCGTAGCCACCACGGCGGACCCGCCGGCCGAGATGAACGGCAGCGGCACCCCCATCACCGGCCAGACCCGCAGCACGACGGAGATGTTGACGAAGGCCTGGAAGAGGATCCAGCCGGTGGTGCCAGCCGCCAGGAAGCGCTGGTAGGGGCGTACGGAGCGCCGCATGATCCGGATGCCGGCCCAGCCCACCAGGGCGAAGAGGGCGACCACCGACAGGGTGCCCCACAGCCCGAGCTCCTCGCCGATCACCGCGAGGATGTAATCGGTGTGGGCCTCCGGCAGGCCGCCCCACTTCTGCACGCTGCCGCCCAGCCCGTGTCCCCACCAGCCGCCGGAGGCAAGGGCGTACGTCCCCATCATTGCCTGGTAGTTGGCGTCGTTGACGCCCGGCTGGGGCCGCAGGAACGCGACCATCCGCATCACCCGGTACGGCGTGGTGACGATCAGGATGCCGACGGCGACCGCCGCGGTGCCGCCGATGCCGACGAAGACCTGGAGCGGGACACCGGCGACCCACAGCACGGTGCCGACGATCGCCGCCATCACCACCGACGACCCGAGGTCGCCCTGCAGCACGGTGAGGGCGATCAGCAGCCCGGAGACGGTGAGGTAGGGCAGGATCCGGCGCAGCTGGTCGAGCTCACGGTCGTGGTCGGCGAGGATCCGGGCCCCCCACCAGACGATGGCCAGTTTGGCGAACTCGGACGGCTGGCCCTGGAACGGCCCGATCGCCAGCCAGTTCCGGTTGCCGTTGACGGTCATCCCGAAGGAGGTGAAGGTCAACAGCAGGCCGGCGAAGCTGAGCAGCACGAGCAGCACCGAGACCCGGCGGACCCGCTCGGGCGGCACCACCGCCAGGATCGCCGCGAGCACCACCCCGACGACGATGAACGCCGCCTGACGCAGGAAGATCATGTACGAGTTGCCGTTGTAGCGGGTGTACGACAGGACGCTGGACGCGGACAGCACCATCATCGAGCCCATGAAGAGGAGCAGCGCCACCGAGGTGAGCAACAGCGCCTGGCTCCCCCGCGGGTGGTCGAGCCAGCCACGCACGGTGGCCGTGGTGTCGGCCACCCAGTCCCGGGTGCCGTCGGCCAGGTCGCGTGTCTCGAAGGCCATGCTCTGCTTCCTCCCGTCGTGGTGGTCGTCCGGTGGTGACGGCCCGACGAGCGGTCAGGCCTGGCCCAGTCCCCGTGCCGCGCGGGCGAAGTCGTCGCCGCGGGCCGCGTAGTCCGGCCACATGTCCCTGCTGGCGCAGCCGGGCGCCAACAGGACCGTGTCGCCGGGCCGGGCCATCCGTGAGGCGGCGGCCACGACCCGGGCCATGACCTCAGTGTCCGTCGAATCGAAGACTTCGACCGGGACGTCGGGGGCGTGTCGGCGCAGCGCCTCGGCGATCACCTCCCGGTCGACACCGAGCAGCACCGCACCGCGCAGCCGCCCGGCGACGCCGGCGACGAGGTCGTCGAACTCCGTCCCCTTGGCCTGCCCGCCGGCGACCCAGACGACCGGGTCGAAGGCCATCAACGAGGCGTGGGCGGCGTGCGGGTTGGTCGCCTTGGAGTCGTCGACGTAGCGCACCCCGCCGACCTCCGCCACGGTCTGGATCCGGTGGCCACCGAGGTGCAGGGCCCGCAGGCCATCCCGGACGGCCCGGGCGGGCACCCCGTAGGAGCGGGCCAGGGCGGCGGCGGCCAACGCGTTGGCCACGTTGTGCGGGGCGTACGGCTGCACGTCGGAGACCGCGGCGAGCTCCAGCGCGGAGGTCCGGCGCTGCTCCACGAAGGCCCGGTCGACGATCAGGTCGTCGACCACGCCGACCATCGACGGGCCGGGGATGCCGAGGGTGAAGCCGATCGCCCGGGCGCCCTCGGTGACCTCGGCGTCCTCGACCATCCGCTCGGTCTCCGGGTCGGCGACGTTGTAGACGCAGGAGTGGGTGACCCGCTGGTAGATCCGGGCCTTGTCGGCGGCGTACTCGGCCATCGAGGGGTACCACTCGAGGTGGTCCTGCTCGACGTTGAGGACGGCCGCGGAGTGCAGCGCCAGGCTGTTCGACCAGTGCAGCTGGAAGCTGGACAGCTCGACAGCCAGCGCGTCGTACGGCTCCGGGTCGAGCACGGTCTCCATCACCGGCTTGCCGATGTTGCCGCAGGCGACCGCCCGCAGACCGGCGGCCTGCAGCATCGACTCCAGCATCTGGGTGGTGGTCGTCTTGCCGTTGGTGCCGGTGACGGCGAGCCAGGCGGGTGCCCGCTCGGGGTCCTGGAGCCGCCAGGCGAGCTCCACCTCGCCGTAGATCGGCACCCCGCGCAGCGCGGCCTGGGCCAGCAGCGGGGTGGTCGGCCGCCAGCCGGGCGAGGTGACGACCAGGTCGACCTCGTCGGGCAGGGCGGCGGTGGCGCCCGGGCCGAGCCGGACGACGGCGCCGAGCACCTCGAGGATCCGGCCCCGGTCGGTGGTCTTCTCGCTCGCGGAGTCGTCCAGCACGGTCACCCGCGCCCCGAACTCCAGCAGCGCGTCGGCGGCGGCGAACCCGGAGGTGCCCAGCCCGGCCACCACGACGTGGGCCTGCGGCCAGGGCGAGAACCGGTCGGCGGTGTCGATCCAGTCGGGACGTACGCGGGTCACTGGAGCCCCAATCCGGTCACCCATTCGCCGTAGAAGATGCCGATGCCGAGGGCGACGAAGCAGCCGGCGATGATCCAGAACCGGATCACGATGGTCACCTCGGACCAGCCGAGCATCTCGAAGTGGTGCTGCAGCGGCGCCATCTTGAACACCCGCCGCCCGGTGCCGGTCCGCCACCGGGTGAACTTGAACCAGCTGGTCTGGATCATCACCGACAGGGTGATGATGACGAACAGGCCGCCGAGGATGACCAGCAGCAGTTCCGTCCGGCTGCAGATCGCCAGCCCCGCCAGCGCGCCACCGAGGGACAGCGACCCGGAGTCGCCCATGAAGATCTTCGCCGGCTTGGCGTTCCACCACAGGAAGCCGAAACAGGCGCCGGCGAGAGCCACCGCCACCACCGCCAGGTCGTGCGGGTTGCGGACGTTGTAGCAGGTCGCCGAGGCGGCCCCGCCCCAGGCGCAGGACTTGTTGTACTGCCACAGGTTGATCAGCGCGTACGCCGCGAAGACCATCGTCGAGGCCCCGGCGGCCAGACCGTCCAGCCCATCGGTGAGGTTGACCGCGTTGGAGGTGCCGAGGATCAGCAGCAGGAACCAGATCGCGGCCAGCACCAACGGCAGGCCCAGCCAGGGGATGTCGCGGAGGAAGGACACGAACGGGGAGGCGGGGGTGACCCCGCGCTCGTCGGGGAAGTTGAGGGCGAGCACTCCGAAGAGCACCGCGACGGCGGTCTGGCCGGCCAGCTTCTGCCACGGGGTGAGACCGAGCGACCGCTTGTTGGAGATCTTGATCCAGTCGTCGAGGAAGCCGACGATGCCGGTGCCGACGAAGAGCAGCAGGACCAGCAGCGCGCTGACCGACGGCGGCTTCCAGGTGACCAGGTGGGCCAGGCCGTAGGCGAGGACGACCGCGATGATGATCACGATCCCGCCCATCGTCGGCGTGCCACGCTTGGTGTGGTGCGAGGTCGGCCCGTCGTCGCGGATGAACTGTCCGTAGCCCTTCCGCACCAGCACCCCGATGGCCGCCCTGGTGCCCAGCAGCGTGCCCACCAGGGCCATGGCACCGGCCAGCAGGATCGTCGTCAACGTACGCCTCCAGTCTCGTCAGCATCCTTCGCCGTGGCACCGCCGGCGGCGTCCTGACTCGCCGTGGCTCCGCCGGCGGCAGCCAGCTCGTCGGCCACGGTCTCCAGGGCCAGGCCGCGGGAGGCCTTCACCAGGACCACGTCCGCGGCCCCCAGTGGCGTCGCGGCCGTGACCAGGGCGAACCTATCAGCTGCCACCGATGCCCGGATGCCACCGCTCGCGGCGGTGGCGCCACGGACGACGTCGCCGGCGAAGTCGCCGACGGCGACCACGTCGGTGATGCCCAACTCGGCCGCCAACGCCCCGATCCGGCGGTGTTCCCCGGCCGCGTCGGGCCCGAGTTCACGCATGTCGCCGATCAGCGCCCAGGTCCGGGCACGCGGGTCGCGCGCCCGCCGGGCCGTGCCGAGCCGGGCGAGCGTCCGCAGCCCGCTGGCCATCGAGTCCGGGTTGGCGTTGTAGCTGTCGTTGAGGATGACGGGGCCGTCGGCGCGCTCGTGCAGCTCCATCCGCCACGGCGACCGGGCCCGGGCCGCGGACAGGGCGGCGGCGATCCGGGCGCCGTCCAGCCCCAGGGCGTACGCTGCCGCGGCGGCCGCCAGCGAGTTCGGCACCTGGTGGGCGCCGAGCAGGCTCAGGGCGACCGGGAACTCCGCGGTGGCGCCGCGGCCCTCCAGGTGCAGCGTGTAGCGGTGCCGGTCCAGCTCGTCGGCCTCGACGTCGGTGGCCCAGACCAGGATCTCGCCGCCGTCGGCGGGCCGGTCCCCCACGGCGAACCGGGCGAGGTGGCCGCGGGTGCGGGCGGCCATCGCGCTCACCCGGGGGTCGTCCCCGTTGAGGACGGCCCAGCCGTGCTCGTCGAGCGCCTCGACGAGCTCGCCCTTGGCCCGGGCGATGGTGTCCTGGGAGCCGAACTCACCGAGGTGGGCGTGTCCGACGTTGAGCACCACACCGACCGTCGGCGGGGTGATCGAGCAGAGGTAGGCGACGTGGCCCAGGGCGCGGGCACCCATCTCGGCGATCAGGTAACGGGTGGCGTCGTCGCACCGGGTGGCGGTGAGCGGGGCGCCGATCTCGTTGTTGAAGGAGCCCACCGGGGCGACCGTCGGGCCGGCGGTCGTGAGCACCTGGGCGATCAGGTCCTTGGTCGAGGTCTTGCCGGAGGAGCCGGTGACGCCGACCACCGACAGCTCCGGGCTGGTGTCCACCACGTGCCGGGCCAGCGCCGCCAGGGCCCGCTGCGGGTCGTCGACGACCAGGCACGGCACGCCGCCGCCCGGCACCGGTCGCTGGGTGATGGCGGCGACCGCTCCGGCGGCGACCGCAGCGGCCACGTAGTCGTGGCCGTCGACGCGTTCCCCGGGGAAGGCGACGAACAGTGCGCCCGGGGTGGCCCGCCGGGAGTCGATCACCACGTCCGGACCGACGACGAGGCCCTCGACGGCCGCCGGGTCCACCCCCTCCGGCGGGACGAGGTGGGCGCCGATCGCGGTGGCGATCTCGGTCAGGGAACGGGGTTGCACGTCAGTCCTCCACAGTGCGCCAGGCGGTACGGATGGCCTCGACATCGTCGAAGGGAATGACGCGTTCCCCGACGATCTGGCCCTGTTCGTGGCCCTTGCCGAGCACGGCGACGGTGTCGTCCGGTCCGGCGAGCCGCAGTGCGGTGGTGATGGCGTCGGCGCGCTCGCCGCCGTCGAGGACCTCGACGGTGCGGGCGTGGCCGGGTCGGGCCGCGTCGACCGCCCCGGACCGCAATGCGGCGGTGGCGCCGGCCAGTACAGCGGCGCGGATCGCCGGGGGCTGCTCGGAGCGCGGGTTGTCGTCGGTGACGATGACGAGGTCGGCCCAGGTGGCGGCGGCGGCACCCATCGGGCCGCGCTTCTCGTGGTCCCGGTCGCCGCCGCAGCCGAGGACGGCGATCACCCGCCCGGTGGAGCGCTGGGCGAGGGCCTCCAGGGCCGAGGAGACCGCCTGGGGGGTGTGGGCGAAGTCGACGACGGCCAGCGGGGCGTCGGCACCGAGGTCCACGGTCTGCATCCGGCCGGGCACCTGGGCGGTGGCGAGACCGGGCAGCGCGGCCCGGACGTCGACGCCGGTCATCGCCAGCATCGCCGCGCAGGTGACGGCGTTGCGGGCGTTGAACAGCCCGGGCAGCCCCACCTCGAGGTCGAGCGGGCCGGCCGGGGTGCGGACCGCCACCCGGGACCCGCCGGCCGGCAGCGGTACGACCCGGTGGGCGTACCAGTCGGCGGCCGGATCGGCGAAGCTCGTGGTCCACACCCGCTCCAGCACCCCGCGGGTCTCCCGGGCGAGCCGGGCGCCCCACTCGTCGTCGACACTGATCACCGCGGTACGGGTGTGCTCGGGACGGAACAGGCTCGCCTTGGCCCGGAAGTAGTCCTCCATCGTCGGGTGGAAGTCGAGGTGGTCACGACCCAGATTGGTGAACGCGGCGACGGCGAACGGCACCGCCTCGACCCGTTCGAAGACCATCGCGTGCGAGGACACCTCCATCGCCACCGCGTCCGCCCCGGCCTCGCGCATCATCGCGAGCAGGCCGTGCAGGTCGACCGATTCCGGGGTGGTGATGGTGGTGCGGGAGGCGTCCAGGGAGCGTTCGCCGACCCGGAACCCGAGGGTGCCGATGGTGCCGGCGGTACGTCCCGCGGCGGTCAGGCCGGCGGCAAGCAGGACGGCGGTGGTGGTCTTGCCGTTGGTGCCGGTGATGCCGTACATGGTCAGCCGTTCCGCGGGCCGGCCGTAGACCTCGGCGGCCCAGTGGGCCATCACCGTCCGCGGCCGGTCCACCACGACGACCGGCAGTCCGTCGGCGGCCGGGTCGGCCGCCCCCGCCGGGTCGGTGAGGACGGCCAGCGCCCCCTGGGCCAGGGCCGAGGCCGCGAACCGGATGCCGTGGGTGCGGGTGCCGGCCAGGGCGACGTACGCGTCCCCGGCGCGGACCTGCCGGGAGTCCAGGGTGATACCGCCGATGACCACCTCCGGGTCGGCACCGTGCAGCGCGGCCGGGTGGCCGAGGCCGTCGGACAGCGCGCAGAGCGCCGCCACCGTGGTGGGACAGGTGGAGCGGGGACGGAGCGGTCCGGTCGAGAGCGGCACAGTCAGACCGTACCCATCCGGGGACGGCCGACGCGATCCGACCAGTGGTCGGCGGGGACGTACGGCATGTGGCATCCTCACCAGTCGAGCTTGGCGACGGGGGCCTTGGTGGTCGACGGCAGCACGCCGTAGCGCGGCAGGGCGTACTGCATGATCTCCTTGTACGCCGGGCCGGCGACGGTGGAGCCGTAGTGGCCGTTGACCGGGTTGTCCACCACGACGTAGGTGAGGATCTGCGGATCCTCGGCCGGGGCGGCGCCGATGTAGCCGGCGGTGTAGCCGACGTACTTGCCGGAGGTCTGGTCGTAGCGCTGCGCGGTCGCGGTCTTGCCGACGGAACGGTAGCCGGGCAGGGCCATCTGCGCGCCGGTGCCGCCGCTGCCGGTGACCGCCTCCATCATCTGGGTGACCGTCCGGGAGGCCTGCTCGCTGATCACCCGCCGGGGCTGCGGCCGGTCGAGGGCGACCGTCTTGCCGTCCGCGTCGGTGGCCGACTTCACGATGGTCGGGGTGTTGTAGACCCCGTCGTTGAGGATCCCGGCGACCGCGGCCGCGAGCTGCAGGCCGGTCACCGACAGGCCCTGGCCGAAGGCCACCTGGTCGCGGGAGTAGTCCGCCAGGGTGGACTTCGGGGCCCAGCCGGACGCTTCGCCCGGCAGCTCGACACCGGTCTGCTGGCCGAGCCCGAAGCTCTGCAGGTGGCTGATCAGGTCGGCCTTGGGCATCTGCCGGGCCAGCTGCACGGTGCCGATGTTGGAGGACTGGGCGAGCACCCCGCTGGCGGTGAGCCGCAGGTCGCCGTGGGACTCCGAGTCGTTGATGGTCAGGTCGGCAGACTTGAGCGTGGAGGGCACGTACACCTGGGTGTCGGGGGTGATCCAGCCACCGTCGGCGAGGGCGGCGAAGGTCAGCACCTTCTCCACCGAGCCCGGCTCCAGGGAGTCGCTGATCGCCCGGTTGCCCATGTTGTCGGCCTTGGCGTTCTTCAGGTCCGAGGAGTCGAACGACGGGTAGTTGGCCATCGCGAGGATCTCGCCGGTCTTGATGTTCATCACGATGGCGTACCCGAAGTGGGCCTTGCTGGCGTCGACGACCTTCTTCAGCGACTGTTCGGCGGTCCACTGCAGCTCCGAGTCCAGGGTCAGCTGGTAGCTGACCCCGTTCTCCGCGGGGGTGATCTCGTTGGTGCCCAGCGGGATCTTCGTGCCGGCCGGGGAGCTCTGGTAGACCTCCACGCCGTCCTTGCCGGCCAACTGCTTGTCCTGGGCGTACTCGAAGCCGTACGCGCCGCTGCGGTAGACACCGTCGTCGTCCTGCTTGAGGACGCCCACCACGTTCGAGGCGACGGAACCGCCCGGGTAGCTGCGGATGGAGTTCGTCGAGGTCCAGATCCCCCCCGCGTACTGCTTGTTGTCCCCGGCGGTGGCCAGGTCGGCCCGGATCAGGTCGTACGTGTGGGCCGGCACCTGGCGCTTGATCATCGCGTAGCGGGTGTTCGCCCGGGTGAGCGGCTCCAGATAGTCGGATGCGTTGCCGCCCAGGTACTTGGCCAGGATCGCCGCGATGGCATCGGCGTGCGGGCCGGTGGCCGTCGGGTCGGCGGTGATGTCGACCGCCGGGCTGGACTCGGCGAGCACCTGGCCGTTGCGGTCGGTGATCGTCCCCCGGACCGCGGGCAGCGGCTGGCTGCGCTTGACCAGGGAGGCTGCCTGGGCGGCGTACGCCTGCGGGTCGAGGCCCTGGATCTGGACCAGCCGGGCGCTGGAGAAGAGCGTGGCGCAGACGACCAGGACGACCAGCACCTTGATCCGGCCGGGGGTGCGGCCCCGGCCGAGGGGCTTGCGGAGCAGCGCCTGCAGCGAGAACCGTCGGGGCGCGTCGGTGCCCGCCCGGTGCCGGCCGGCTCGGTGCTGGTCCGCGCGACGCTGATCTGCACGGCGCTGATCTGCACGGCGCTGATCTGCACGGCGCTGATCCGTGCGCGGCCGCTCGGTGCGGCGGTGCTCCCCCGCCGACCGACGGTCGGAGCCACCACGGGTCCCCGGGACCCGGGTGGCCGCCGTGGTGCGGTCGACTGCGGCGGCGCGGCGCGAGGTGGGCCGGCCGCGATCGGCGGTGCCGGGACGGGTCCCGCTGTCACGCCGGGCGCCGTCGTGGTGCCGGGTCCCGGGAGCCGGGGCGGGCCGGGCCGAGCGGCCCTGTCCGGCCGGGGCCGGCCGGCGGTCCGCACGGTCGGCGCTGCGCCCACGGTCGCGATCGGCGTCCCGGGGGCGTCCCCGGGGCGGTTGGTCGCGGTCGGCGCTGCGGCGGCGGTTCTCCGGCATGGTCATCACCCCTGGGTCGGTGCGACGGGTTGTGGGGTCGGCGTGGACGGGGACGGGGACCCCGACGCTGCGGAGGACGCCGCGGCCTCCGGTGACGCGGAGGACTGCGCGGAAGGCTGGCTGGAGGGCTGCGGCTGGGCGGCCGTCGTGGCCTGGGACTTCAGCCCGGCGTACGGACCACCGCCGGTCGCCGGCTTGGCGTCGCCCGCCACCGTGCCGCTGGGCACCGTCACGAACCCCGGCGTGGTGTCCGGGACCATGCCCATGTCGACGGCGCGCTGGGCCAGCTGCGCCGACGACGAGGTGCGGGCGAGCTGCTGTTGCAGGTCGGCCTGCTCGTTCGTGAGGACCTGTTCCTGCGCGGCCAGCGTCCGCAGCTGGAAGGCCTGGTTCTGCAGGGTGACGTTGAGCATCAGCAGCAGCGTGGTGCCGACCACGACGACACCGATCAGCAGCGTCCAGAAGGATCGCTGGGAGATCCTGGCGGCGAGCCGCGGGACCACCTGCAGCTGGGCACGCCGCCGTTGGGCGGCTGCCGCGAAACCGGTACGGGACCCCCAGGCGGCCGGGGAGAGCAGGGCACTCATCGGGACTCCTTGATACGTCGGGCGGCTCGTAGTCGCGCCGAGGCGGCGCGCGGGTTGGTGGCGATCTCCTCGTCGGAGGGCCTTTCGGCCCCCTTGGTCAGCAGGGTGAAGGTGGGTTGCAGTTCGTCGGGCACGACGGGCAGGTCCCGCGGGGCCCGGCTGGTGGAGACGTCGCGGAGGGCATGCTTCACCAGCCGGTCCTCCAGCGAGTGGTAGGCGAGCACAGCGATCCGCCCGTCCACCGCGAGGCTGTCCAGCGCGGCGGGGAGCATCCCCTCCAGTGCCTCGAGCTCGCGGTTCACCTCGATCCGCAGCGCCTGGAAGGTGCGTTTCGCGGGGTGGCCCCCGGTGTGCCGGGCCGCCGCCGGGATCGCCCCGGCGATCACCTCGACCAGTCGGGCCGAGGTGATGAACGGCGCCTCCTCCCGCGCCGCGACGATGGCCCGGGCGATCCGGCCGGCGAACCTCTCCTCGCCGTACCGGGACAGGATCCGGGCCAACTGTGGTGCCGGGTAGGTGTTGACGACGTCGGCGGCGGTCGGCCCCTCCTGCCCCATCCGCATGTCGAGGGGGGCGTCCACGGCGTACGCGAACCCGCGGTCGCGGGCATCGATCTGCAGCGAGGAGAGCCCCAGGTCCGCCAGCACCGCCTCGACGCGGGCGATCCCCAGGTCGGCCAGGACCGTCCCGATCTCGTCGTAGACCGCCCGGACCCGGGTCACCCGGTCGCCGTAGCGGGCGAGGCGCTCCCCCGCGGTCGCCAACGCGTCGGGGTCCCGGTCCAGCCCGACCACCCGCGCACCGGGGCAGGCGTCGAGCAGTGCGGCGGTGTGGCCGCCGAGGCCGAGCGTGCAGTCGACGAGGACCGACCCCGGGCGTTCCAGTGCCGGGGCCAGCAGGGCGACGATCCGGTCACGCATCACCGGGAGGTGCACCGCCTCGGGGCGGGTCCGGCCGGCCTCGGCCGCGCCATCGGGGGTCGCCTCGCCGGCGGCCGCGTCGCGATCGGGGGTTGCGTCGTCATCAGGGGTCACGTCGGGTCGCCGCGTCGAAGCCATGGTGTCCGGTCCTGCCCTTCGGTTGCCCTCGCTCGTGTCGTTCCGCGCCCTCGACGCGGAGGGCCGTACGACCTGGTTCCGACCCGAGAGGTGCGGGAAGTGCCACCTGACACAGGGGAAGTTGTGTCAGGGTGCTCACCCCTCGGGTCGGGGCCGGACCGTACGGCCTGTCCCGATCCCCCGGCGGCCTAGGCCCCCGGGAAAACTTCTTCGTTCATCTCGGCGAACGCCGATTCGTGCTCGGTGGAGTACTCCTCCCACGCGGCGGCGTCCCAGATCTCGAGCCGGTTGATCACTCCGGTGACGACGATGTCCTTGTCGAGCCCTGCGTAGGCGCGCAGGTTCGACGGGATCGTCACGCGTCCCTGCTTGTCAGGGACCTGGTCGAAGGCTGTCGCGGCCAGCATGCGCTGGTACTCGCGGACCTGTCGGACCGTCATCGGGGCGTCTGCCAACTCCTTCGTCCGTGCGGTGAACGCCTCGACGGTCTCGATCGTGAGACACCGATCCTGCGACCGGGCCACGACGATCCCGTTCTGGAGCTCCTCGCGGAACTTCGCCGGTAGGACGAAGCGGCCCTTCTCGTCGAGTTTCGGGGTGAATGTGCCGAGGAACATTTCGGCCACCCCCTGACCCGACCTTCTGGACCACTGCCCTCCACTTTCCCCCACCTTATGCCATTTCCCTCCACCCAGCCACCCTTCCGCTCCACCTTTCCCCACCTTCCCCCCGCCGGTCCCCGCCGATGGGTGACCGGATGCGGGCGGCTTCCCGGCCGGAACAGCGAGATGCTCCGGCGTGTCGGCCCGCCGTCGTGGCCGCGGCGACGGCCCTGGGAGGCGGAATCGGGGCGGGTTCCGGCACGGGCCGGGCATGTAGGGTGAGTGGGCGACACAAGTCACGACCCTGGGAGGCACAGTGAGCTCCACCCCGTTCGGCGATCAGGGGCAGCCAGCCCCGCAGCGCTCGGCGTCCCCGGCTCCCCAGCGCTCGGCCAGCCCGAACCCGCAGCGCTCCGCGGCCCCGGCATCCCCGTGGTCGGCGAGCCCTGCCCCGCAGCGCTCGGCCACCCCCGCTCCGCAACGCTCCGCCACCCCGGCGGCGCCGTGGACGCCGACCTCCGCCGGGTCCGCGACCCCACCATCGAGTCGCTTCACCTCTCCGGCGTCCGCCTCCGGGCGGACGGCGCCGACCGGGTCGTCCGCGGGCCGACTGAACAGCCCACCGTCGGCGACCCCCTACGGTTCCGGCGCGACAGCACCGACGTTCCAGACGAGTGCGAGCCGGTCGGCCGGTGCCGCCCGGCCGACCGGCACCGGGTACTCCTCGGCGCAGCAGCCCTCCCCGGCGCCGCAGGCCGGCGCGCCCCGCCAGACCGGCAGCACCGCCCGACCCGCCGGCGGCACCCCACCCACCGGCGCCGGCCGGCCCACCACCTCCACGTATCCGAGCAGCACCACGACCCGGGCCACCGCGGGGTACCCAACCGGATCCCGGCCCGCCGTGCCGGCCGCCGCGGGCACCCACACCCTGGCCGACGTCGCGGCCGTGATGGGGCGGGTCCGTGACGCCGTGGAGACCGTCATCGAGGGCAAACGAGGTGCGATCGACACCGCCCTGGTGGTGATGCTCGCCGAGGGCCACCTGCTGCTGGAGGACGTCCCCGGGGTCGGCAAGACCATGCTCGCCAAGGCCCTCGGCCGGGCCATCGACTGCCGGGTCAACCGGGTGCAGTTCACCCCCGACCTGCTGCCGACCGACATCACCGGGGTGTCCATCTACAACCAGGCCACCCGGGCGTTCGAGTTCAAGCAGGGCGGCATCTTCGCCAACATCGTCCTCGGCGACGAGATCAACCGGGCCTCACCCAAGACCCAGTCGGCCATGCTGGAGGCGATGGAGGAGCGCCAGGTCTCGGCGGACGGCACCACCTACAAGCTGCCCAGCCCCTTCATGGTGATCGCGACCCAGAACCCGATCGAGATGGAGGGCACCTATCCCCTCCCCGAGGCCCAGCGTGACCGGTTCATGGCCCGGATCGAGATGGGCTACCCGGCCGAGGACGCCGAGGTGGCGATGCTGCGCAACCACGGCGGCCGCCCGCCGCTGGCCGACCTGAAGCCGGTGACCGACGGGCAGACGATCAGCGGTCTCGTCCAGGCGGTCGGCACGGTGTACGTCGCCCCGGCATTGGAGCGCTACATCGTCCAGGTGGTCGGTGCGACCCGGTCGACCCGGGACCTGCGGCTCGGCGCCTCGCCTCGCTCCAGCCTGCAGCTGCTGCGCGCCTGCCGGGCCCTGGCGGCGATCTCGGGGCGTGACTACATCACCCCCGATGATGTTGCGGCCCTCGCCGTCCCGGTGCTGGCCCATCGGGTGCTCGCCTCCACCGAGGCCCAGCTGGCCCAGCGCTCCGTCGAGGACATCATCGGCAGTTGCGTACGGTCGGTCCCGATCCCCGACCGGAGCTGATTGATGCGCCTGGAGTTGCGCAATCCCTGGGTCCTGATGACGCTCCGCGGCAAGGTGACCTTCGTCGTCGGTGCCGTGCTCGCCGCTGTGTCCGTTCTGTTCGGCCAGCGCGACGCGTTGCTGCTCGGGCTGCTCCTGCTGTTCCTCCCGTTGGCCGCGGCGGTCTTCGTGGACCGGACCCGGCTGAAGCTCTCCTGTGAGCGCAAGGTCGCCCCGGGCCGGGCAGCGATCGGGGAGCAGATGACCGGCACCCTCGCCCTCGACCGGCACGGCAAGCTGCCGGTGGGGGTGCTGCGGTTCGAGGACCAGGTGCCCCCGGCGTTGGGGCCACGGCCCCGGTTCACGCTGCAGAACCTCGCCGCGGAGTGGAGCCGGGAGGTGAGCTACACCCTCACCGGCAGCCAGCGCGGCCGGTTCCGCACCGGCCCGTTGCTGGTGCGGGTGTCCGACCCGTTCGGGATGGCCGCGCTCGACCGCCGGTTCAACGCGACCAGCGAGGTGATGGTGACGCCGCGGATCGTCCCGCTCGACTCGATGGGCAACGCCGGTGGTACCGGCAGCACCGGTGAGGCGCGGCCGCAGCGGCTCGGCCTGTCCGGACAGGACGACATCCTGGTCCGCGAGTATGTCCGGGGCGACGACGTCCGGCGGATCCACTGGCGCTCCACCGCCCGCCACGGCGAACTGATGGTGCGCCAGGAGGAGCAGGCCTGGGACCCCAGCGCCACGGTGCTGCTCGACTCCCGCGAACAGGCCCACCGCGGCAGTGGGCCGCGGGGCTCGTTCGAATGGGCGGTGTCCCTGACGGCCTCCCTGGCAGTGCACTTCCTGACCGAGGGCTATGCGATCACCCTGTTCGGCGCCGACGGTCCGCTGGCCGACCCCCAGCTGGGTGACCTCGGCAAGGCGACCAGCCGGCGGGAGGCGATCGCCCAGCTGACCGACGTCACGCTCGCGGACAGCACCGACCTGAGCCGCGCCGCGGAGGCAACCCTGCGGGGGGTCGGCTCACAGATGACGATCGCCGTGCTGGGCCTGATGTCCTCCGCCGACGCCGCGCAGCTGGTCGAGATGCACCGCAACCAGGCGTACGCGATGGCCTGGGTGCTGGACGTCGACGGCTGGGCGGACACCGCGGACGGTGCGGACCGCCCGGAAACAGCCGGCCGGACCGGCGTCGACCGTACGCCCGCAGCGGTCCTCGCAGACCACGACCGGGCGGTCGCGCTGCTGCAGGACGCCGGCTGGCGGGTCGTCCGGGTGACCTCGGAGATGACCGTCGACGACGCGTGGGCGCGGATGTCGCGGATGGGAGAGCTACTGTGATCCGCCCCCTCGACCGGACCGGCGGAGCGATCATCGGTGCCTCGGTCCTCTCGTCTTTGATCCTGCTGCCGTTCACCCAGGACCCGTCGTACCTGATCAGCGCGATCCCGCTCGCGGTGCTGATCGGCGGCATCGGCCTGGGGTTGCGCCGGCTGCGGGTGCACGACGGGATCGTCTTCCCGGCCCAGCTGGTGCTGCTGGCGGTCTACCTCTTCGCGATCTCGCTGTCCCTGGCCGTGCCCGGCCAGGGGATGCCGGGCCTGTTCGCCGAGGGCGTGCGACACATGGCCACCCACACCACGCCGATGATCGCGAACCCCGGCCTGACGATGCTCCTGGTGGCCACGGTCGGCGTCACGACGGTGCTCACCGACCTGCTGGCCGAGGGCGTCGACCGGCCCGCCTGGGCCATCCTGCCCTCCCTCACCCTCTACCTCATCGGCGCGGTCGGCCTGCTGCGCGACATCCCCTGGTGGACGGTCGTCGTGGTGGCGATCGGCTACCTGTGGATCCTGCTGGCCGACGGGATCAACTCCGCCGAGAGGTGGCCGCGCCACCTGGAGCGGACCGTACGGCTCACCGGGCGGATCACGCCGTTGGCGGTGCGGATGGGCGCCGTGGTCGCGGCCGCCGCGCTCGCGCTGACCCTGCTCGTCGGTCTGGTCGTCCCGTTGCCGCCGACCCACCAGTTGAACGGCGGGCAGCTCAACCAGGACACCGGCCCGGTCCAGCTCGCCGACCCGATGCTCGACATGCGGCGCAACCTGTCCCAGCCCGCCGACACCGAGGTGCTGACGTACACCACCACCGCCCCCGACGGGGAGTACCTGCGGATGGCGTCGCTGTCGGTCTTCGACAGCAAGGGCTGGCAGAACGCATCGTTCCACCTCACCCAGGGCAACACGCTGCCCGCTCCCCCTGGCCAGGACACTCCTGGCCAGGACATCCGTACCCAGGTGAAGATCGGCGACTTCCGGTCGGAGTACCTGCCGCTGCCGTACGCCCCGAAGCGGTTCGACGCCGCCGGACAATGGGCCTACGGCACCGACTCGCTCGTCGTGGTCGCCACCGGCCAGGACCGTACGGCAGCCACCCGCAATCTGTCGTACGACGTCACGAGCATCGATCCGACCCCGGACGGCGCCACCCTCTCCACGGCGATGGCCGGGCAGCCGAGCGACGCGAACCTCACCGCCACCGTGCCGCAGGACATGCCGCAGGAGATCGTCGACCTGACCCTGAAGATCACCCAGTCCGAGCCGACCCCGGCGCTGAAGGCGGCGGCGATCCAGAAGTTCCTCCGCAGCGACCCGTTCAGCTACAGCCTGGAGCCCCAGCCGGGCACCGGCTACGACGCGTTGAAGCGCTTCCTGCTGCAGGACCACAAGGGCTACTGCGAACAGTTCGCCGGGGCGATGGCGGCGATGGCCAGGGTCGTCGGGATCCCCTCCCGGGTGGCCGTCGGCTGGCTGCCCGGCACCAGGTCCGGCGACGGGTACACCGTCACCATGCACGAGATGCACGCCTGGCCGGAGCTCTACTTCGAGGGCGTCGGCTGGGTGCGGTTCGAGCCGACCCCGGGGGTGGCTGTGCCGCCGGCCTGGACGATGACCGCTCCGGAACAGCCGACCGCGTCACCCACCCCGACGCCGGCAGAATCGGCCACCCCGGAGCCGACCGCCGTCCCGTCGGCCACCGCCTCGGCCTCGCCCGTCCCGGTGACCCCGGCGAAGCCCGTGGTGGACGTCCTGGCGATCCTCGCCCGGATCGGGGTGGCGATCGTGCTGCTGGCCCTGGTCACCGGCGTCCTCGCCCTGCCCGGGCTGCTCCGCCGCCGGCTGCGTACGCATCGGCTGGCCCCGTCGGCGGGCAGCGCCCTGGACGCGTCCCAGCAGGCGGTCGACGCCGCCTGGGCCGAGGTCCGGGACAGCTTCGTGGACTACGGCTACACCTGGCCCTCGGATTCACCGCGGGCCGCCGGCAAGCAGGCCGCCGTGGTGCTTCCGGAGGACGCCGGCGTGGCGCTGGTCACCCTGTCCCGGCAGGTCGAGCGGTCCCGCTACGCGCTGGACGCGGTGCACTCCGGCGACCTGGCCGCGCTGGTGGGGACCATCCGCGACGGCCTGCGGGCCGACAAGGGATGGGACGCCAGACTGATCGGCGAGTGGTGGCCGAGGTCGTGGTGGCAGGCCCTCGGACAGGCGCTGACCTGGTCGGCGCTACGGGCCCGGGTGGCGGCGATGGTCGCCCGGAGGCGCGCCGGCCGATCCTGACGCGCGGGCCGATCCTGACGCAGGGGTGGTCAGGGCGCAGGGGTGGTCAGGGCATCGCAAACGTCCCGCCGGGCCCGGGATGGGATCCCGACGGGACGCCACGCGCAGCGTACGGTGCTCAGGTCACCGTACGCTCTACGTCTTCGGGTGGATCCTCGTCGGCCGGTGTACCCGGCACACGATCACTGATCGTTGCCCTCCTGGCGACGATTCCACCGTTCCTCGAACTTGTTCATGATCCGCCGGTCATCAGCACTCACCCGCACCTTGGTGCGCCCTTTGCGCCGGGAGAGGGCATCCTGCTTCTGCCATGCGCTCAGCCCCACGACCGTGGCGGTGAGCATGACCAGGAAACCCAACACACTGATCAGCCAGAGATGCGGGACGCTGATACCGACCAACAGCAGAACGACGCCGACGACGAAAGCGAGACCGGCACCAATGGCCAGACGGGTCTCGAGGCGTCGTCCGCTATTGCCGCTGAGGGTGTCCGCGAGCTTGGGATCCTCGGCGGCAAAGGCAGCTTCCATCTGTTCGAGCAGCCGCTGCTCGTGTTCTGACAGGGCCACCACTACCTCCGACCGTCCTATTGGGGTGCTTGCGAGGAACGGCGATCGCCGCCCCCCGGTGCCTTCTGACTACAGTTTAGTGCCCGCCACGCCGTACCGGAACGACATCGCGGATCCCCAGCCTAACGGGACCACCACGCGGCGGCCCGGAACGGTCCGGCGTGTGACGCGCGGACGGCACCGCCGGGGTCCCCCGCCGGTTTGGTTCCGACCTGGCGGCCTGGTTCCGACCCGGCGGCCTGGTTCCGACCCGGCGGCGCAGCGGAGCGCGGCGGGTCAGCCGAGAGCGGCGAGGACGTGCAACTGCGTCGCCAGTGACCACATGTCCGGCGTACGACTGATCTCGTCCTCCAGGGCGAGCAACTCGGACCGGGCACCCGGAACGTCGAGGAATTCCTCGTTCACCGCGCCGAGCACGGCGCCGATTCCCCGGGTCTCGACCACGGTGAAGCCTGCGTCCTCCAGCAGGACCCGGATCCGCCTCTGGTCGAGTCGGGCGGGATCGGCGAGGGCCGCCCGGGCCTCCGCGAAGTTGCCGGTGAGCGCCTTGCGCATCACCCGCGAGTAGCGTTGGCGGACCAGCAGGCTGACCGCCCCGCCGGGGCGCAGGACCGTGGCCATCGCCCGGATGGCCGCCGGCTTGTCCTCGACCACGTCGAGGACCTCGTGACAGGTGACCAGATCAGCGGCCCCCGGCCCGATCAGGTCGACGAGGTCGGACGAGTCGCCCTGGATCCCACGGAGCCGGCCGGACAACCCTGCCTCCGCCGCCCGGCGCTGCAGGGAGGCGAGGGCGTTGGGGCTCGGGTCGACGACCGTCACGTCGTATCCCTCGCGGGCGAGCGGCACTCCCATCCCCCCGGCGCCACCGCCGAGGTCGACGATCCGGATGTCCGCCGCAGGCCGATCCCCCTGCCAGACCTGCGCATGCTCGAGGATCACCCGCAGGGTGAAGAGACCGCCCAGGGACCGACGCTTCTTGTCGACTGCGAGGGTGGGAGGTACCGCAGTCGGCTGGTCGGATCGGGTCATGGCGAGTCCTTCGTCGGAAGAGGCACCGCGGTGGTGCAGATGATCCGAGCCTACCCAGTCACCCATTCATCGTCCCGGACTCCCCGGGCCGGAGTGCCACAGCTCGCGGGTCGCGTCACCTCCTTCGGTCCGACAGCTTCTTCAGTCCAGCACCGCGAGCAGGGACCATCGGTCGCTGTGCTGGTGACGGTAGATCTGGAAGACACCCTCGCGCCCCTGCCAGGGATCGCGAGCCCGGACCTGCCAGATGTCGCGCTGCTCGGCCAGCACCCCCACCCGGTCACCCGCCCACCGGGGATCCGCGAGCACCCAGTGGCCCTCGACCTCCCGGATCCGCCAGGTGTGGCTCCGCCAGCGGAACTCCGCCGGCAGCCCCGGAAGTTCGTCCTCCAGCGTCGAGAAGCTGCCGGCACCGAAACACGCCTCGATCGGCTCGTCGTACGTCCTCATCGTCGGCTCCCCTCACCTCAGGTCCGGCCCGTTCACCTCAGGTCCGGTCCGTCCGATCCTCGAGGACCGGACGGATCCCTATTTTATCGAACAATTGTTCGACCAGAAGCAGTGTAGGGCTCCCCTCGGACACTCCTCGGGAGGCCGGCGTAGCGGTACCCATCGGCACCCCACGGCCGGCTCGCCGGCGGACCAGTGTCCGGACCACTGGGTACGATCGGAGCCATGCATCCCGGTGACAACGTCAAGAACCTCGCCCTGAGTGGGACCGTCGTCGTCGCCGTCGTCGTGGCCGCCACCGCACTCGCGACCGGCGGAGCAGTCGGTGGGTCCGCCTCCGCGGATCCCGCCACCGCAGCGCCCTCCGCCGCGGTGACCGCGGCCGGGACACCGGCCGCCTCCCCGGCGACCCCCGACGCCTCGGCGACCGCCACCCCGTCCCCGGGCGACGCCTCGTCCGGGACGGGTGCGCGGCGTCAGGGCCTCGGCCAGATCAAGGCCCGGCTCACCGACGGCCAGCCGCTGTCCATCACCGTGCTCGGCGATGACTCCTCCGTCAGCGATGCCGGCTGGGTGTTCCTCTGGGCCCGCGACACCCTCGGCGCCGATCACACGGTCGTCTACCACGAGTACAGCCGGAGCACCGGCGGCTACACCGCCCCACGCACGCTGTCGACCAACGGGCCGACCATCGACGTGTGGAACGCCTCCTACCTGAGCGCGACCGCCCCGAAGGACACCGCGGACCTCGGCAAGCTCTACCCGCAGCCCACCGACATCGTGATCCTCAACCTCGGCCACCAGGACGACCCGGCGACCTTCGACACCGACGTCAGCACCCTGTGGCAGGCGGTCACCGCCCAGCAGACCCCGCTGGGCCTGGTGATGCTACAGAACCCGGAGACCGCCACCACGAGTCTCCAGGACACCCGGATGAAGAACCTCGCCCGCACCGCCGACCGGCTGGGACTGCCCACCGTCGACGTCCATACGGCCTTCGCCCAGGCCACCGTGCCGCTCACCCAGCTGGTGATCGGCGCCCGCCCGACCCAACAGGGCGCCGAGCTGTGGGTGGCGACCGTCACCGCGGCACTGAAGTGACCCGGGCCACCCCCGGAGCGTCCGGTCGCCCCGGCACCGGGCAGTCCGTCGTGGTCATCGGTGGTGGCCTGGCCGGGATGGCGGCGGCCGCCCGGCTGGCCAAGCGGGGCCACCGGGTGATGCTGCTGCACCGGACGGAGCGACTCGGCGCCGACTGGCGGCCCGACCACCCGGACGGCCCGGGCCGGCTGCCGGAGGTCCTCACCCTGCCGGCACCATGGCGCGACCTGTTCAAGAAGTCGGGCCGCATCCTGCCGGCGGAACTGGCCCGCGCCGGGCTCGACCTGGTGCCTGCCCCGCCGGCCCGGCACCTCTTCGCCGACGGCGCGGAGCTCGACCTGGGCGGTGACCGGGGAGAGCAGTTCCACCGGATGGCCGCCGCCTACGGGGAGCCCGTCGCGGCGTCCTGGCGTGATCTGGTGGACTCCCTGGAGCCGGTCTGGCATCAGCTCCGCCAGCTCGGACTGGAGACCTCCCTGCTGTCCGGCCGCCAGCTGCGCGCCCACCGGCGGACGCTGATGTGGGGTCGGACGGTCGCCGACCTGGCGGCCGCCCAGCCGCATCCCCATCTGCGCGCGCTGGTCGAGGCGAGCGCCTGGCGGCAGGGCCACGACCCGGTCCGGGCCCCGGCCTTCGTCGCGAGCCGGCTGAACGTGGAGCGTACCTTCGGCCGCTGGATGATCGTCGACGACCGCGGCCGGCCCGCCGGCAGCGAACGGCTGCTCGACCTGCTCGAGGCGCGGTTGGCCACCCGGGGCGTCGAGCTCGTCCGGTGTGACCGGCCGATCAGGTTCCGGGGATCGGCGCGACACCCGGACGGGCGCTCGCTGGCGGCCGGACCGGTCCGCGACCTGCTCCCCTCCGGACCACGCCCGGACGCGGTGATCCTCACCACGGGGCTGCACGACCCGGTGGCGACGTACGGCCTGCACACCCGGGCGGCCCGGCGGGTGCGGACCCTCGCCCCCGTGCTGCGCCCCCGGCGCACGTCCGGCCCGGCACCCGCCGAGGGGGCACCGGCGGGCTTCCCGGCCATGTCGCCGGGCCACGGCGTCGCCGAGACCGTCGACCACGCCGCCCGTACGGTCAGCTGGGCCACCACGGACCGGATCCTCGTCCACGACTGGGGGGCCGCCACCCCCGACCCCGGCGCCGGTCCCGGCTGGGACGGGCCGGGGTCGTGGCTGCGCCGGCTGCCCGTCCGGCTCGGTGAGCGGCTGTACTCGGCCGGCCCGTGGGGGCGCGGCGGCGACGACCTGGCGGGAGTGCTGATGTCCGCGGCCCTGGCCACGTACGACGCCCACCTCGACCTCACCGGCCAGGACACCCACCCGTCGAACAAGGACCAGTGAGCCGGCCACCGGTGCCGCGGCGGACCGCGGCGACCTGCCGTCGACCCGTCGGGATAGACTTGAGAGTCACTCCCGGTAAGGACGAAACGCTCTTGACTTCTCATGACATCTCGTCGGACCTGGCCCGCGAGCTCGCCGTCGAACAGGCCCACGTGGACAAGGTCTACGTACGCCTGGCCATCGCCACCCAGGACGCCCAGCGTGCCGCTGAGGCAGGCGCCTCGCACTACACCAGCGACCGCGGTGACTACCTCCGGGAGGAGGACTCGACCAGCGTCTACGAGCGGGATGTCTTCGCCTACCAGGCGGCCCGGCGGCTGGCGGTCCTGGAGGCCGAGCATGAGGGCCTGGTCTTCGGCCGGCTCGACCTCACCAACGGCGACACCGACTACATCGGTCGGATCGGGGTCCACGACGATGACTACGAGCCGTTGGTGATCGACTGGCGGGCCCGCGCCGCCGAGCCCTTCTACCGAGCCACTGCCGCCGACCCGATGGACGTGATCCGCCGCCGCGTGCTGCGCTGCCGCGACGACCGGGTGATCGGCATCGAGGACGACCTGCTCGACGGCGCCTCGGCGCGGGCGGACCTGCCGGTGATCGGTGAGGGAGCACTGCTGGCCGCCCTGACCCGGGCCCGCGGCCACCAGATGCGCGACATCGTCGCCACCATCCAGGCCGAACAGGACGAGGCGATCCGGGCCCCGCACCAGGGCGTCACGATCATCGCCGGCGGCCCCGGCACCGGCAAGACCGTGGTGGCGCTGCACCGGGCCGCCTACCTCCTCTACACCCACCGACGGCGCTTCGAGCAGGGCGGCGTGCTCGTCGTCGGCCCCTCCGACGTGTTCATGACCTACATCGAGCGGGTGCTGCCGTCACTGGGCGAGGACGCGGTGACGCTGCGGTCGGTGGGCAATATCCCCTCCGACGTGCTGCCGATCGAGGCACACCGTACGGATGCCTCCGCCGCGGCGGCGATCAAGGGGTCGGTCCGGATGGTCGACGTGCTCACCCGGCTGATCCAGGTGCCGGCCACCGTGAAGGTGATCGGCCGCACCGGTCACCAGCCGAAGCTCGACCGGGACCTGCTGCTCACCGTCAAGGGCAACGCGCTGCGGCTGACCGGGCGTACGCTGCTCGGCCTGCGGCGGCAGACGATCCGCCAGACGAAGGCCAACCACGCCCGCCGGGCCGGCCGTGACGCGATGGTGGCTGCGCTGTGGGACCTGATGCCGGCCGACCACGACATCGAGCGGGAGGACTTCCCCGACCTGGTCACCGACCATCCGGCGTTCCTTGAGGCGCTCAACACCTGGTGGCCCACCCAGCATGCCACCGGCGAGCTGCGCCGGCTCTCCTATCCGGAGGTGGTCGCCCGGGTGGCCGACGGCATCCTGGACGCCGCGGAGCAGCGGACCCTGCTGGAGTCCTTCGCCGAACTCGGTGAGGAGGGCCACGAGGACTGGTCGGTCGCCGATGCGGCGCTGCTCGACGAGCTGGTCGCACTGCTGGGCACCCCGCTCGACGAGGACCCCGACGAGCCGCTGTTCCTCTCCGCCGGCGCCACGGTGCAGGAGATCGTGACGGTCTCCGACCGCCTCACCCGCCGGCACACCGAGGACCCGTACGCGGACCGGTTCGCGACGTACGCCCATGTGCTGGTCGACGAGGCGCAGGACATCACCCCGATGCAGTGGCGGATGCTGCGCCGCCGCGGGGCGCAGGCCTCCTGGACCATCGTCGGGGACCCGGCCCAGAGCTCCTGGCCGGACCACCACGAGCTGGACGCCGAGGTCGACGCGCTGGTCGGGCTAGGCCAACGGCGGACGTTCCGGATGAGCACCAACTACCGGTCCCCGTCCGAGGTCTTCGACCTGGCGGCGCGGGTGGTCACCCGGGACGTGCCCGAGGCGGATCTGCCGAGGGCCGTCCGCTCCACCGGCGTCGCCCCCGACCTGCGGACGATCCACCGCGGTGAGCTGTCCGAGACCCTGGAGCGGGTGCTCGACGAGCTCGGCCGGCAGGTCGAGGGGACGATCGGGGTCATCACGCCGCCGTCGCGGCTGTACGACATCGAGGAGATGGTCGACGGGCTGGGCCTGGCCGAGGTCCTCCGGGACCGGATCGCGGTGGTCAACACCCTGCAGGCCAAGGGTCTGGAGTACGACGGGGTGATCGTGATCGCCCCCGACGAGATCGTCGCCGAGCACATCGGCGGGATCCGGATCCTCTATGTCGCGCTCACCCGGCCGACCCAGCGACTGGTGACCGTCGACCTGGTGCCGAACGGGGCGCCGCTGGAGCCCGGTGCCTGGCGCACCGCGCTGCCGGGGACGCCCCGCTGAGCCCGTCCGGATCAGGCCAGCACCGGCGCCCCGGTGGTGGCGACGACCTGCTCGAGACCGACGTCCGGGGCGAGTTCGACCAGGCGCAGTCCCTCCGCAGTGACGTCCAGCACCGCGAGATCGGTGACGATCCGGCCGACCACCCCGCGCCCGGTCACCGGCAGGGTGTTCTCCCGCAGCAGCTTCGGCGAGCCGTCCTTGGCCACGTGCTCCATCAGCGCGATGACCCGACGGGCACCGTGCACCAGGTCCATCGCCCCACCCATGCCCTTGACCCGCTTGCCGGGCACCACCCAGTTGCTCAGGTCCCCCCGCTCGCTCACCTGCATGGCGCCGAGGATCGCGACGTCGATGCGGCCGGAGCGGATCATCCCGAAGCTCAGCGCCGAGTCGAAGAAGCTCGCCCCGGTCACCGTGGTCACGGTCTCCTTGCCGGCGTTGATCAGGTCGGGATCCTCCTCGCCGTCGTACGGACTGGGTCCCAGCCCGAGGATGCCGTTCTCGGACTGCAGCACGATGTGAACTCCCGGCGGGAGCTGCCCGGGCACCAGTGTCGGCAGACCGATGCCGAGGTTGACGTAGTCGCCGTCGGTCAACTCCCGGGAGGCGCGGGCCGCCATCTCCTCACGCGTCCAGCTCATGATGCGACCCCCACCGTGCTCCGCGGTTCCCTGTCCCGGATGCCGCCGGCCCGGTCCGGGCGGGGCCGGACGATCCGGCGTTCGATCGGTTTGTCACCGGCTTGCTCCCGGGTGAGCGGCAGCACGGCATCGACGAACACCCCCGGCAGGTGGATCGCGTCGGGATCCAGTTCGCCCGGCTCGACGAACTCCTCCACCTCTGCGACGGTGTACCGGGCGGCCATCGCGCACAGCGGGTTGAAATTGCGCGCCGCCTGCCGGAACACCAGGTTGCCGAACCGATCTCCCCGCCAGGCGCGGACGAACGCCACGTCGGGTCGCAGAGCGAGCTCGAGGACGAACAGGTGCTCCTCGCCGTCCCACGGCAGCAGCCGGGTGGGTTTCGGTTCCGACGCCACCGCCACCGATCCGTCGGAGGCGTAGCGGATCGGCATGCCACCCTCGGCGACGACGGTGCCGACACCGGTCCGGGTGTAGAACGCGGCGATGCCAGCGCCCCCTGCACGGAGCCGCTCCGCCAGGGTGCCCTGGGGGTTCAGTTCGATCTCGACCTCTCCGGCGAGGTACTGGCGTTCGAGCTCCTTGTTCTCCCCGACATAGGAGGCGATCAGCCGGCGCACCTGCCGGTTCTCCAGCAGCATCGAGGTGCCGATCCCCTCGATCCCGCAATTGTTCGACACCACGGTGAGCTCGCCCACCCCGGTCTCGCCGAGCGCGGCGAGCAGCACCGCGGGGATGCCGCACACCCCGAATCCGCCGGCGGCGATCATCCCGCCGGACCGGACGACACCGACCGCCTGGGCGGCCGCGGCCACGACCTTGTCCATCTCCTTCACTCCTTCCTGGTCGCCCGGGTCTGGTCGCCCGGGGTCTGTCACTGGGTCTGGTCACGCGCCGTCAGGCCAGCTGCGCGAGCCGCTCGAGCACCTGTTCGGGCACCGCGGACGGCGGGATCGCCGCAAGGAGCGCGTCCGCCTCGGGTGCCTCGACGACGCCGGTCCAGAACGACTCCGCGAGCAGCGCCACTCGCGGCTCGTCCGCCCCGAGCGCGATCCCCTCCTCGGAGCGCAGCGCGACCGACCAGCCGAAGTGCCCGGCGACGTTGCCGAGCGCGGTGTAGCCGCCCAGCACCTCGGGAACGACCGGCTCCGGCTCGGTACCCCGGGCCCGGGCGTCGAGCACGACGAGCGCGACCGGTAGCTCGCCGAGGTGGCCGAGCCACTCCGCGAGATACACCGACGCGGCGTCGGCACGGTCCTCGTCGACCTCGTCGAGCGGGGTGCCGGCGATCTCGTGGGCACGCAGCAGCAGGCGGGCCGGCGAGGGGACGGCGATGACGAGCCGGCGGTGGCTGGTCCGGGCGATCGTCTGCAGGGTGTCGACGACGAGCCGGCTGCTCTCCTGGTCGCCGAGCAGGGTGCGCAGTGCGGTGCCGGCACGGGTACGGGCACCCATCGCGGCGACGAGCTCCGGCCGCTCGCCGAGGCGGGCCCGGTAGAGGGCCTCGATGTCGACCCAGGCGACGTCCGGGTCGAGGAGGCCCGAGACCTGGCCGACATGGCCGGCGAGGGCCGGCGTGTCGGTCCACGGGATGGCGGCGCCCTGGCGGATGACCGCCGTCGCGTACGCGTCGTGGTCGAGGAGCAGCGGCCGGCGGCGGCCGCTGGGACGCTCGGTGATGAGGGACTGCAAGGAAGTGGACACGGTTCCTCCGGTGTCGGACGGGTGGGGCTGGGTGCCGCCGGGAGGCCGTCCCGGCGGCACCTGTCGGGGGACGGCTCAGGCGAGCCGGTGGACGCGCTCGCCGTGCTTCGTCTCGAGCTCGTGCAGGCGTCGCTCGAGCTGGGCGATCTTCACCTCGCGACGGTCGGGCACCATCACCGGCGGCAGCTCCGCCAACGGCCCGGTGACGCGCTGCGGCCCGTCGATGCCGTAGACGGTCGCGGTGATGGTGGCGTGGTCGGCGCCCCAGGAGCCGTAGTAGGGCAGCTCGACCGGCGGCTCTGCGGTGACGAACCCCGCCACGAACTCGTCGTACGGCTTGCCTCGCCGCAGCCGGGCCCGGCGGGCCTCCGCCCGCGCCTGGCGGGTGCCCTCGGCGTCGAGCCGCAGGGTGGCGGGGTCGTAGCGCACCGCGAAGATGTCCTCGGCGACCGTCCGGCTGATCCGGTCCAGCTCGAGGTCGCGGATGACGGCCTGGGGGTCTCGCTCGAGCGGATCGCCGTAGCCGCCGCCCGCCCCCTGGCTGATCATGTAGAGCTCCCCGTCCTTGGCGAGGTCGAACTGCAGACCCATGTGGTAGGTCGAGTAACGGCCCTCCGGGAACGGCTGCTCGTTCATCACCTTCGGGATGGACAGGTCGAACTTCGTGTTGTCCTGGCGGATGTGCTCGTAGACGTTGGTCCCCTTCACCATCGCGAGAGGGTACGTGCCGCAGCCGTAGCCGCCGTACATGCCGTAGATCGAGGAGAACTTCGCCCCGGAGGTGACCGTCATGAAACCCCACTGCGGGGTGCCCTCGGCCGCCACGATCATCTCGTAGCCCATCCCGCCGGTGAACTTGCCGAAGCCCATGTTGTCGCGCACCAGCCGCTTCGACACCAGCTGCATGAACGGCACCTCCTCCTCCATCACCTCCTGCTCGGCGGTGTCGGCCATCGCGCAGAACAGCGGGGAGACCGCGTCCTCGCCGTCCCGGAACGGCTTGGCGCCGCCGGGCATGCCGTTGAGGTCGGCGCAGAGGTTGCCGACGACGTCGCCGTGCTGGGTGATCCCACCCCACAGGAAGGTGTTGATCTGGTTGAACCAGTTCGCCACCACGTTGCTGTACTTATGCGGGGTGGAGAACGACATCCGGCTGTAGAGCGCCTGCAGCGCGGAGAAGCCGCGGAACGAGGCCTGCAGCGACTGGCCCATCGGCGCGTCGTACGACGCGTCGGCCCAGGTGCCCTCGTCGGAGATGATGTCGATGCAGCTCATCGCCGAGGTGCAGCGGGGCAGGTCGGGCCACCAGAAGGCGAGGATCGCCTGCATCATCATCGACTTCACCGAGCACAGCGGCGAGTTGATGGCCCGGTTGAGGATCTCCGGGCCGGTGCCGCGCAGGTCGATCGTCATGTGATCGCCCTTCACGGTGATCGCGCAGGCGAACTTGATCAGGATGTTCTCCTTCAGGGTGGAGTCCATGAACTGGTCCATCCGGTACGTGCCGTCGGGCAGTTCGGCGATCCGCCGGCGCACCTCGGTGTCGACGTCCTCGACGGTGATCCGCAGGGCGGCGATGAACGCGTCCACCCCGACCTCGTCGATGACCCTGTCGATCCGGTCGATGATCTTGCGGACCGCGGTCATCTTCACCTTGAGGTCGGCCAGCTGCAGCTTCGGGTCGCGCACCGAATGCTGCAGGAAGGTGAGCAGGTCGCGGCGCAACTGGCCCTGCTCGACGATCTTGAACGGGCTCATCCGCAGCCCGTCGTCGAACGGGGTCTCCGAACCCGACGGCATCCCGCCCGGCTCGCAGGCACCGTTCTCGCCCTCGTGGATCGTCGCGGCCACCCAGGCGACGAGCTCACCGTCACGGAAGATCGGCATGATCATCGACTGGTCGGTGTTGTGCACGTTGCCGAATCGGGCGTCGTTGTGGATGAAGCCGTCGCCGGGGTGGATGCCCACGGTCGGCTCGTCCTTCCAGTACTTCATGATGTAGCGGATCGGGTGGTGGAGGATCGCACTGAAGGCGATCACGCCGTGGCAGGACAGGTAGGAAACGTCGCCTTGGGCGGTGTAGATCGCCGTGGTGAGGTCGCCCCACTTGGCACCGGGTGCCGCGCCCTGTGCCTCGCACATCTCGTAGCCCTCGTCGAGGGCGCCGGCGATCCGCTTGCGGATCCGCTCGACCTGCAGCCGGTCGACGCCGGCGGCGACCGCCTCGTCCTCCCGTGCGGTACGTCCGGCGATCCGGTGACTCCGCATGATCAGCGGGTCGGGGCCGAGGAACAGCGTGGTCTCGTCCATGAAGTCGTCCACCCATTGCTGCTCCTGTGGGGTGAGCCGGGTGGTCGGGGTGTCGTCAATGATAGTCATCACAGGCTCCTTTGCGGTGATGGAGGGCGGTCAGTCCGTGAGGAACCAGACCGCGCCCTGCTGGGTCGGCTCGAGGCGCCAGCCGGGCTCCACGAGGAAGGTGGTGTTCTGGGTGGTGACGATCGCCGGACCGGGGATGACCCGGTCGGGCTCCAGCGCGGTCTCGTCGTAGACGGGTGTGTCGATGTGGCCCTCGATGCCGATGAAGACGACCTCGCGCCGGGAGACCGGTTCGGGCACGGTCCGCGGGCCGCCGCTGTCCAGCGAGGCGAACTCGACGACATCGCCGGCGACGTACGCGGCGACCCGGATGGTGTTGCAGCGGATCCCGGCCTCCGGGGCGGCGCTGCTCGCCCCGAACCGATGGCTGTAGACGTCACCGAACTTCTTGATGATGTGCAGCACGTCGCCGACGCCGCGGACGCGGTCGAGGTCCTCGACGGTGACCGCCTGGGTGAGCAGCTGGTTGCCGTAGCGCATGTCGAGTTCGAGACGGTAGCGCACCTGGTCGGCGGTGAAGCCCTGACGGATCAGGTCCTCCCGGCCGGCCGACTCCAGCTCCTCGACCACCGCGTTGAACTCGGCATAGTCGTCGTACAGCCGCCGGGTGGTGGCGTTGTAGAGCGTCACGTGCACGCCGCGCTCGTGGAAGTGCAGCTGCTTCATGTTGCCGGCGCCGCAGGCGGAGAACACCGAGGAGAACGGCGGGGCGAGCACCCGGGAGATGCCGGCGTGCCGGGCGATCCCGCAGGCGTGCAGCGGACCGTTGCCGCCGTACGCGAGCATGGTGAAGTCTTCCGGCAGGTAGCCGCGCACCCGCAGTTCCTTGCCGATGCCGATGGCCATCTGCTCGTCGACGCCGTCCTTGATCGACCGGGCGACGTCGAGGACGTCCAGGTCGAGCGGGTCGCACAGCGCCTCCTCCATCGCGAACCGGGCCCGTCGCGGGTTGAGCTTGATGTAGCCGTTGGCGTAGTTGTCCGGGTCGAGGTAGCCGAGCAGCAGGTCGGCGTCGGTGACGGTCGGCCGCAGCCCGCCGCGGTCGTAGCAGGCCGGGCCGGGATTGGAGCCGGCCGACTCGGGGCCGATCTTGATCGAGTGGTGGATCCGGTCGTAGCTGGCGATCGAGCCGCCACCGGCGCCGAGGGTGTCCAGGTGCACCATCGGCACCGAGACCAGCCACCGGTCGATGGTCGGCAGGAAGTCGTAGTGCTTCACCCCGCCCTCCGGCACCAGGCCGATGTCGAACGAGGTGCCGCCCATGTCGGTGGAGATGACGTGGCCCAGACCGGTCTCGCCGCTGAGGTGCTCGGCGGCACCCACCCCGGCGATCGGCCCGGAGTGGATCGTCTGCAGCGCGTCGGTGGAGTTCATCTGCGCCATCCCGCCGGAGTTGTGGATGACGAGCATCGGCTTGTCGTAGCCGGAGCCGCGAAGGTTGTTCGACAGCTGCGACAGGGCGTGGAACATGATCTCGTGCAGGAATCCGTCGATGATGGTCGAGGTCGACCGCACGTACTCGCCCTTGCGGCCGGAGACCTGGTGACCCAACAGGATCGGGGTGGCGCCGAGTTCGTGGGCCGGGAACTCGTCGAGGAAGATCTCCTGGATGGCGAGCTCGTGGGCCGGGTTCTCGGTGGCGTTCACCAGCGAGACGACGATCGCCTCCGCCCCCGCGTCGACGAGTTCCCGCAGCACCTGGCGCACGTCGTCGGGGTCGAGCCGGGCGACGATCTCGCCGGCGGAGTTCACCCGCTCCTTCACCGAGCGGATCAGCCGGCGCGGAACGATCGGCTCGGGCCGTTCGGCCGCCGGCAGGTTCTGCTGCAGCGACTGGTCCAGGCCCTCGCCGTAGCCGCGGCCGCGGGACAACGGGATGGTGTCCTCGAAGCCGTGGGTGACGATCGCCGCGACCTTCGGGCCCTTGCGCTCGATCAGCGCGTTGGTGCCCAGCGTGGTGGCGTAGCGGACGGAGTCGACGCCGCTGAGGACCGTGGCCCGGTCCAGCCCGGCCCGGGAACAGGCGAGGTCGAGCGCCTCGTTGAAGCCGAGGGCCAGGTTGTGGTGGGTGGTCAGGGCCTTCGCCTCGACGTACTGCTCGTCCCAGACGAAGAAGCAGTCGGTGAACGTGCCACCGATGTCGACGGAGATGCGCTTCATTGGGTCTCCTTGGAGGTTGTCGGGGTGTGCCCGGGTCAGTGGGTGTGGCCCGGCGACGTCAGCTGGGCGGCGGCCGCGGCATCGTCGCCCGGGCCGTACGTGTGGACGGCCTCGGCGTCCACGCCGCGGATCTCCCACTGGCCCCGCAGCGCATCGACGTCGATCAGCATGTCGACGGTCGGCGGGTGGCCCGGCGGGAGGTACTCGGCCTCGAGCTGGGTGCCGCAGCCGGGGCAGTAGTACTCGAGGATGCGGCAGAACGCCGGGTCGGGCGAGAAGGTGTACTCGTAGCGGTCGGGGTCGATGATCGGCTGGTGGATCTCGCGCGGGTCGCGGTCGTGGACGAGGGTGCCGCGCTTGTAGTCACCCCGGGCGTCGCCGAGGTCCTGGGAGCACACGCGGCACACCCAGCGTTCGGTGTCCAGGTCGATGACGAGGTATTCGGTCATGGGCACTCGCATCGGAGTGGTCCTTTCGGGTCGGAGCTGACGGATCGGGACCGTCAGCGGGCGTCGTGGAGGAGCAGGTCGCCGACGGCGGTGACCCGGAAGTCCCAGCCGGGCAGCACGCGGGCGGTGAAGAACGGGCCCTCGATGATCGCGGGTCCCTCGCCGGCATCGCCCGGCTGCAGCGCGTCGAGCACGTGCACCGGCACCTCGTCGACCCGGTCGGTGGCCGTCCGCACCCGGCGGGTGCCGACGACGGCGGCGGGCCGTGACGCGACCTGCCGGTCGTCCGGCAACACCGGATGTGACAGCGGAGCGGTGACGGTGAGACGCAGCGACACTTGCTTGCCGGGTGCCTCGACCGGGTCGCCCGGCCGGTAGGGCCGGGACTCGAGGAGCGTGCCGTCGGCCTCCTCGACCGTCAGTGCCCACGCCTGCCGGCACTCGCCCAGGGTGTACCCCTCCTGGAACATGTCCCGCTCGGCGCGCGCCACCAGGTCCTGGTGGGCGGCACAGACCGCCGCGGTCGTCGGGGTGGGGACGCCGGCCTCGTACGACTTGCCGATGTCGGAGAAGGAGATGCCGAAGGCGGAGAACACGGCGGCCGTCCGCGGGATCAGCACATCGCGCACGCCGGCGATCCGGGCCGCTCCGGCGGCGCTCATCGGTCCGGCGCCGCCGAATGCGGCGAGGGTGGTGTCCGGTGTAATCAGGTGGGCGAAGCTGTCGGCGAGGGCGGCGAAGTAGGCCTGCTCCATCCGCACCAGGGCCTCCTCCAGGGAGATACCCAGCGGCTGCGCGATCGTCTCGGTGATGACGGTGCGGGAACGCTCCGGGTCCAGCCGGAAGGTGCCGTCCATGTACGTGTCGGCGTCGAGCACCCCGAGCAGGAGGTTGACGTCGGTGATGGTCGCCTGCCGTCCGCCGAAGCCGAAGCAGGCGGGTCCGGGAGTGGCACCGACCGAACGCGGGCCGACGGTGATCGTCCCGTCCTGGACGGCGATGACGGAGGACCCGCCGACCCCTTTGGAGTGCACGTTGCTCATCGGGTAGGAGATCGGCACGCCCTTGACGGTGCCCCGCTCGTCCGGCGAGACCCGGCCGCCCTGCACCACACCGACGTCGGTGGTGGTGCCGCCGATGTCCATCATCACGGTGTGCGTCAGCCCGTAGACCCGGGCCAGTGCCGCGGTGCCCTCCAGCCCGCCACGCGGCCCGGAGGAGTAGGTCTTCAACGCCACCGCCTTCGCCACCCGCGAGGACGCGCCGTCGTTGCGGTAGACGAGCAGCGGGTTGACCACCCGGTAGGAGCGCAGCCGGCTCTCGGCACCGTAGAGGAACCGCTCCATGGTGGGGTGCAGGAAGGAGTTGATCACACACGACCACACCCGCCGGGCGTCGTGGCGATCGCCGGCGAGATCCCAGCTGTAGAGCAACGGGACCGAACCGAGCAGGTGCCGGGGGAACCGGCGCAGCAGCAGGTGGCGGAGTCGGCGCTCCTCCTCCTGGGTACGGCCCGCCACCACCACCCGCCCGGCGCCCAGGGTGGTGAGCCGGGTGACCAGGCGGACGGCCTCCCGGTCGACGTCCTCGTCGCTGCCCTCGTCCAGGTCGATCCGGACACACCGGTCGCCGACAAGTCCCTCGAACAGGTCGCGTTCCGGCTCGGTCCCGCGCATCAGGCCGCCCAGCGCCGGCATCGTGGTGAGGATGCCGATCATCGGGCCCTGGCGCTCCACCAGGGCGTTCGTGCCCTGCGTGGTCGAGTACCGGATGTGCTGGGTGGAGTGCAGCAGCCGCTCCAGGTCGGCCTCGCCGTAGAGCGCGGCCGAGACCTTCTCCAGACCGGTGAACAGGCAGTCCGAGAGATCCTGCGGCGTCGTCAGGGTCTTGGTGAAGGTGAACGCCTCGCCGTCCCACGCGCAGATGTCGGTGAGCGTACCGCCGTTGTCGATGTTGATCAGGGTGTCCATGCCCTCTCCTCAGGTCGGATGAACCGTCGGCACGCGGCGCCCTCTCGGCGGACCGGCGTCTGTGACGGTGATCACCAGCGTGATGTGATTCACATCGAGCACCATGTCCCAAGTTGGGACACCCGTACGATTGGCCGATCGGGCGTCGGACAGTCACCATGGATGTGCCGCACCTCACAGTGCGGGACGGTTCCGTCACAAGGAGGTGACACATGCCGGATCGTGACAGACGCCTGCTGCGGATCGCGTCGGCGCGGGCAGACTTCCTCGAGCGGGGAGATCCCGCCGACCTCGGCGTCTCCGAGCTGCTCGCCGCGTCCTGGCAGCGCAGCCGGGCCGCGGGGGTGGACGCGGCACGCTGGGAGGCGCCGTTCACCCCCGACTTCGATCCTCGCTCCCGACTGGCCCGGTGCGCCGAGCCGGTGCTGGCCCAGCTGCACGACGACACCGCCGACGTCGCCGTGGTGATCGCCCTGACCGACCGCAACGCCCGGCTCGTCCAGCGTCGCGATTCCTCCCGCGAGGTGGGCCGGCTGCTCGACCGGGTCGACTTCGTGCCGGGCTTCGCGTACGCCGAGGACTCGGTCGGGACCAACGGCATCGGCACGGTGATCGAGTCGGGGCGGCCGCTGTCGATCGTCGGTCCGGAGCACTACTCCGAACAGTTACAGCAGTTCGCCTGTACCGGTTCGCCGATCATCGACCCGCTGACCGGCCGGGTCGAGGGCATCCTCGACCTGTCGACCCTGGCCGACGCCTGGACCCCGCTGATGCACACGCTGGTGAAGTCGGCCGCGAAGGACATCAGCCGCAACCTGCTGCTCGACCGCAGCCAGGCCCAGCAGGCGCTGTTCGAGACGTACGTACGGGCCGACGCCCGGGCGACCCGGCAGGCGGTGTTCGCCTTCGGCGAGTCGACCTGCATGCTGAACGCGGCGGCCGAGGGCCTCTTCTCCGGCGAGGAGCAGCGGGCGATCCGCCGCCACGCCGCATTCGTGATGACCCGCCGCGACCGCGCCAGCGACACGGTCGACCTCGCCTCGGGACGCCGGATCCGGTTGCGCGGCACGCGCATCCTCACCGGCGGACAGACCGCGGGCCTCGTCGTCATCGTCGAGCTGATCGACCCGACCGCACCCCACCCGAGCGGACCGGCACAGACCGGTGCCGACGCCGAGCCCCAGGGCACACCGTTCACCATCGAGCGGCTGCCCGATGTCGCCGCCGCGGCACCGGACCCGGCGGCCCGCGAGCTCGTCGGTGACCTGCGCCGACCGTACGTCCCGATCGCCGACGGCAGAGCCCCTGCCTGGCGTCGGGCGGGCGAGCAGTTGCAGACTGCACTGGCGAACGGCGAGCCCACGATCGTGCTCGGCGAGACCGGGTCGGGCAAGTTCACCCTGGTGGCCGAGGTCTTCCACGCGACCCACCCCGGCGGGCGGAGCATGACCATCGATCCGGGCCAACTGGACGACGCGGCCCCGTTCGATCTCGTCACGTTGCCGACCACCCACCAGCCGACGCTGTGCATCGTCCCCAACATCGACCAGGCGACCACCGCCGGCGTCACCTTCCTCGACCGGCTGCTCCCGGCACTGGCCCGATCCGGCGGCCGGGCCACGGTGGCGGTCACGCTCTCCGATGCCCGCCTTGACGCCGATCTCCCGTTCCGGGCCCTGCTCGGTCACTTCACCACCGCGGTGACCGTGCCGCCGTTGCGAAGTCGCCCGGAGGACCTCGACGCGATCGTCGTCCGGCTGCTCGCCCAGCTCGAGCCGAACCGCCAGGTCCGCCTCGCCCCCCAGGCCCAGCGGACCATCGCCCGCTATTCCTGGCCGCGGAACGTCTCCCAGCTGCGTGAAGCGCTGGAGTACGCCCTGCAGCGACGCCCGGTCGGCGAGATCCGGGCCGACGACCTGCCGAGCTACTGCCACACCAGCAAGAACCGCCCCCTCACCCCGCTGGAAACCGCCGAGCGGGACGCGATCACCGCCGCCCTCCACGATCTCGGCGGCAATCGGCAGGCGGCGGCCCAACAGCTCGGGGTGTCGCGCTCCAGCCTCTACCGGAAACTCCACCGCTACGGCATCACGCTCTGAGCCCGGTCACCCGCCGGGTCCCGACACCACACGCCCGCCCGAGACATCGGCCGGGACGACATCACCGCGCCCGAAGGAGCACCATGTCCGCCTCGACCACCCTGCCGGTCCGCATCGGCATCGTCGGCACCGCCCACACCCCGTTCGGCAAGCTGGCCGACGAGACCGTCGCCAGTCTGGTCGGGCAGGTGACCGTGGACGCGATCACACAGGCGGGCCTCGAGCCGTCCGACATCGACGAGGTGTATGTCTCGCACTTCAACAGTGGCCTGACCCCGTTCGCCTTCCCGTCCTCGCTGCCGCTGAGTCGGGAGCCCGGGCTGTGGGGCAAGCCGATGACCCGGGTGGAGAACGCCTGCGCCTCCGGCTCCGCAGCCGTGCACCAGGGCGTCCGGGCGATCCTCTCCGGCCTCGCCGACACCGTGTTGGTGATCGGGGTGGAGAAGATGACCCACGCCGATCGACCGACCGTGGCCCGCGCCCTGCTCGGCGCCGACATCCACCGGGCGGGCACCGACTCACCGACCGGGTTCGCCGGCAGCTTCGCCGACGTCGCGGTCGCCTACCAGGCCCGCCACCACGCCGACGAGTGGCTCGGTGACGTGCTCGCCCGGATCGCCGCGAAGAACCACCGCAACGGCTGCGCCAACCCGTACGCCCAGTTACGCAAGGACCTCGGCTTCGAGTTCTGCCGGACGGTCTCGGACAAGAACCCGATCGTCGCCGCCCCGCTGCGCCGCACCGACTGCTCGCTGGTCAGCGACGGAGCGGCCGCGCTCGTCCTGCGCCGCGACCCGGACCATGCTCTGGCCACGATTGCCGGCCTCGGGCACGCGAACGACGCCCTCGAGCCCGAACGGCGCGACCTGACCGACTTTACCGCCGGCCGCCGGGCCGTCGCGAGCGCCCTGACGATGGCCGGGGTGACACTGGACGACCTCGACCTCGCCGAGGTGCACGACTGCTTCACCATCGCCGAGCTCGTCGCCTACGAGATGCTCGGTCTGACTGCGCCGGGCCAGGGCCGGCGGGCGATCGAGGAGGGCTGGGTGGAGCCGGACGGGAGGCTGCCGGTGAACGTGTCCGGAGGGCTTAAGGCGAAGGGACATCCGGTCGGCGCGACAGGAGTCTCGCAACACGTGCTGGTGGCCCGGCAGCTCTCCGGCACCGCCGGCGAGCTGCAGCTGCCGCATCCACATCTCGGTCTGGTGCACAACATGGGTGGGCTGGCGGTCGCGAACTACGTGACTGTGCTGGCCGGTGCCTGACCCGCACCGATGTCGCCGGCGCCCGGGACCCGGGGCCAGGCGCGGGCCGGGGTCAGGCGCCGGGGACGCGCTCCTTCAGCCGGGAGAAGATCTCCCGGGTCGCCCGGGACCGGTTCAGGGTGAAGTAGTGCAGCCCGGGGGCGCCGCCGGCCAGCAGCTGCTCGCAGAGCTCCACCCCGATCTCCACGCCGACCCGGTGGACGGCATCGGGATCGTCGCCGACGGCCTGCAGCCGGGAGACGATCCGGACCGGCAGCGCGGCACCGGACAGCGCCGCGAAACGCTCGATCTGCCCCAGGTTGGTCACCGGTTGGATACCGGGGATGATCGGCAGGTCGCAGCCCAGGGCGCGGACCCGGTCGACCAGCTCGAAGTAGCGGTCCGGCTCGAAGAACAGCTGGGTGATCGCGAACGAGGCGCCGGCCTCCTGCTTCTCGACCAGGATCCGGGCGTCCAGCGCGGCGTCGCGCCGGTCGGGGTGCAGGTCGGGGAACGCCGCCACCCCGATCACCGCGGCGGGATTGCGGCGGCGGATCAGCCGGACGAGTTCGGTGGCGTTGTCCAGCCCCTGCGGGTGCCGGACCCACGGCACGGTCGGCCCACCCGGCATGTCACCGCGGACCGCCAGGAGGTGGTGGATCCCCGCCTCGGCATACCTGTCGATCACCTCGGCGAGCTCGTCGACCGGCTGGCTGACGCAGGTCAGGTGGCCCATCACCTGCATCACGTGGGCCCCGGGGTCACGGGCCAGCCGCTCGTTCATCAACTGGGCCAGCCGGGCGGTGATGGTGACGGTCATGTCCCGCCGCGAGCCGCTGGCACCGTACGTCACCGAGACGAAGTCGGGCGCCAGGTCGTCGAGCTCGCGCAGGGACTGCCAGAGCAGGGCGTCGCCCTCGAGCGTCTTCGGCGGGAAGAACTCGAAGGAATGCAGCGTACGGTCACCGGTGCGCAGCATCTCGTCGATCGTCCGGGGCTCCATGGCGCTCACCATAATGTGGCCGATTTGCGGCCGACGCCCTAGGCTCAATCCGTGGTCAACCGTCTCGATCCCGCTCAGCCGCTCGCCGCCGAGTTCCGCCAGGACGTCCAGGACGCCCTCACCGGCTTTCTCACCGAGCAGCGTCAGGTGCTGGCCGGGATCGGCACCGAGCTCGACCCGATGGCCGAGCTCGCCGAGGTGTTCACCGGCGGCGGCAAGCGGCTGCGACCGGCGTTCGCCCTGTGGGGGTACGTGGCCGCGGCCGGCCGGCCGGGCGACGAGGCGTACGCCGCCCTGGTCGGGGCCGCCGCCAGCCTGGAGCTGCTGCACGTGTCCGCGCTGATGCACGACGACGTGATGGACAACTCCGACACCCGCCGCGGCGTCCCTGCGGCGCATCTGCAGTTCGCCGCGCTGCACGACGCGTACGACTGGGCCGGCTCGGGTGAGCAGTTCGGCCGGGCCGGGGCGATCCTGCTCGGCGACCTGCTGGTGATGTGGTCCGACGAGATGGTGCACGCGGCCGGACTGCCGCTCGAGGTGCTGCAGCGCGCGCTGCCCTACCTCGCGGCGATGCGCACCGAGGTGACCTGCGGGCAGTTCCTCGACGTGGTCGCCCAGGCCCAGCACCTGCGCCCCGACCGGCTGCAGGACAACGTCGAGCAGGTCCGCCGGGTGGTGGAGTACAAGTCGGCCCGCTACTCGGTGCGCCGGCCGGTCCAGTTCGGCGCGGCACTGGGCGGCGCCGGCGAGGACGCCCAGGAGGCGTTGGCGGCGTACGGCTCGCCGCTGGGCCGGGCCTTCCAGTACCGCGACGACCTGCTCGGGGTGTTCGGCGACGAGGGCGTGATCGGCAAGCCGGCCGGCGGGGACCTGCGCGAGGGCAAGCACACCCTCCTGCTCGCGTACGCGCTGGCGGGGTCCCGGGACGCCGGCCGCAACCGGCTGCTCAGCCTGGTCGGCTCCCCCGACCTCAGCGAGGAGGGCATCGCCGAGGCGCGTGAGATCATCGTCGCCAGCGGCGCCCGGGACAAGGTCGAGGCCGACATCGAGTCGCACCTGGACCGGGCTCTCGCCGCGCTGGAGGGGGCGCCGATCAGCGACGATGGTCGCCAGGCGCTCATCGGGCTGGCTCACGCCGCGGTGCGCCGCAGCCACTGACCCGCCCGCCGGCGGGAGCGCGGCACGGGGCGGGGCGGGGCAGCCGATCGCCAACGGAGGCCGGCAGCTGAGTGAACGCTGTGAACTCCGCCGTGTCGCTACCCCGGAAACCCTCGACCCCACCTCTAGACTCATGTGCCGAGGCTGACACGGCCCCTTCCCCATTCGACCGTGTTAGGAGCAGACGTGACCCATTCCAGCACTGTCGTCGACCCCTTGATCGGCCGAGCCCTCGATGATCGCTACGAGATCATCGCGCGCCTGGCCCGCGGTGGCATGGCCACCGTCTACCGCGCGGAGGACCGGCGGCTCGACCGCACCGTCGCGGTCAAGGTCATGCACGAGGGCCTCGGTGACGACCAGGACTTCGCGACGAACTTCGATCGCGAGGCCCGGGCGGCCGCGCACCTGTCGCATCCCAACATAGTCTCAGTTTTCGATCAGGGCAACGATTTCGGCCGTCCGTACATCGTGATGGAACTGGTCGAGGGCTCGACCCTGCGGCGACTGGTCAGTCGCGACGCTCCGCTGACCCCGACCCGGTCGCTGGACCTGATCGACCCGATCCTGTCGGCCCTCGCGGCCGCGCACGACTCCGGGCTGATCCACCGGGACGTGAAGCCGGAGAACGTCCTGATCTCGCGCCGCGGCCTGTTGAAGGTCGCCGATTTCGGTCTCGCCCGGGCGGTGACCGCCCAGTCCGCCGCCGCGACCCAGGGACTGCTGGTCGGCACAGTCTCCTACCTGCCGCCCGAGCTGGTCGAGCACGGCTACGCCGACACCCGCTCGGACGTCTACTCGGCCGGCATCATGCTGTTCGAGATGCTGACCGGCAGGAAGCCGCACACCGGTGACACCCCGATCCAGGTGGCGTACGCCCACGTCCACCGCGACGTCCCGAAGCCGTCCGCCTGGGTCGACACCGACTGGCGCCGGTCCCCGGACGGCATCCCGCCCTACCTGGACGCCCTGGTCGGCGCCGCCACCGCACGCGACCCGGACCGGCGTCCCCGCGATGCCCGGGCCTTCCTCGACGGGGTCCGGCGCGCCCGCAAGGCGCTGTCCTCCGGGATCATGCACGACCCGCACCTGACCACCCTGCTCGCGGACCCGAACTCCCTCGACGACACCGAGCCGGTCGACATCGAGTACACCCCCACCCGCCGGGCGATGGCCGCGCTGGCCGACGCGCACGCGGCCGCGGCCGCCGGGGCAGCGGAGACGATCGCCACCGCGGCCACCGCCGGGGCAACCGACGCGACCGAGGCGGCACCGCCGGTCGATACGACCGAGGCAGCCGACGCGACCACCGCCGAGGCGCCGGCCCCCGCCCCGGCATCGTCACCGGCGGTGCCCCGGTCCGGGACCCCCACCGTCGAGGCCGGATCTGAGCCGGTCGAGCCGGTGGACACCGAATGGGCCGATTCCGGGGCGTACGAGATCGCCCGCGAGACGCGCCGCCGGCGCACCCGCCGGGCGGTGTCGATCGTCATCACGCTGGTGACGGTCCTCGCGCTCACCGTCGGTGTGTGGTGGCTGGCCGCCGGACGCTATCTGCCCGCCCCCGCAGTGACCAGCCTGACCCAGCCGGAGGCGGCGGCCGCCGTCAAGGCCGCCGGACTGGCGTTCGCCACCACCGAGGAGTTCTCGGAGACCGTGCCGACCGGCCGGGTGATCGCCACGGTGCCCGGCCCCGGCGAGGAGATCGCCCGGGGGGCCACCCTGACCGCCGTGCTGTCCAAGGGCCCGGAGCGCTACGACGTGCCACCGGTGCTCGGCACGGACAGCGCCGCTGCCCAGGACTCGCTGCGGGCCGCGCATCTGGCCGTCGGCACCGTCGCCGAGGCCTGGAGCGAGGACGTGGCCGAGGGCAGCGTGATCTCGGCGTCGGTGCAGCCCGGCACCTCGGTCAAGCCCGGCACGGCCGTCGACCTGACCGTGTCGAAGGGCCGCCAGCCGATCACCGTCACCACCTGGTACAACCGGGACGCCAAGGACGCCGTGGCCATGCTGGCGGGCAAGGGCCTCCGGGTGGTCACCGGGGAGGACTTCTCCGACCAGGTGGCGGCCGGCAAGGTGATGGGCCAGACCCCGGCCGACGGCACCCTGTACCGCGGCGACACGGTGGCACTCACCATCTCCAAGGGGCCGCCACAGGTGGCGGTGCCGGACGTCAAGGGGAAGTCGGTGCAGGACGCCCAGGACGCGATGACCAAGGCCGGCTTCAAGACCACCACCCAACCGGTCGACGTCAACTACCTCGGCCTGGGCTACGTCGCCCGCACCTCCTCCGACCCCGGGACGATGGTCGCCAAGGGCAGCACCATCACCCTCTTCCTGGTCTGATGCCCTTCCCGGTCTGCAGCCGCCCCCGGCCGGGGAGCGTGATTCGTGCCACGTCCCGGGGCCAGGTCCCGGGCGGTGGCCCGGGACGGACCCACCCCCGTCGACCGTCCTTCCTGAGCCGTGCCTGTGCCGCCGGACGATAACGATTCGTTATTCGGCGGACCGCCCCCGTACCCTGATCACAGACCTTCATCAGGGCGCCGGGGCCTCCGCCCCCGGAACACCGCCCTTGCCCGACCCGAGGAACACTGCGTGCGCTTCCCCCGCTTGACCCGCCTCGCCACCCTCGCCGGCATGCTCCGTCCCGACCGATCCCCCGTCTTCGCCCGACAGTCCCTCGGCCGCCGCCGGCGTCGCCGCGTGGCGGCCGGCCTCGGCGCCGGTCTCGCCCTCTACGGTGCGATCGTCGGGATGCCCGCCGATGCGGCGACGCGGACCGCTCCCGATCCCCAGATGACCACGGTCATCCCGTGCCAGGACGTGATGTTCATCGGCGTCCGGGGATCCGGTGAGACCCCGGAGTCGAGCCTCTACGGGATGGGCCCGGAGTCGGCCCTCGCCTGGCAGCAGTACCGGATGGAGATCCCGGGCCACTCCGCCTCGGCGATGTCGATCGACTATCCCTCGACGCCGGTCACCACTCTCGCCTCCCCGTACTCCTCCCAGGACTTCTTCCGCAGCATCGACACCGGGGTGACCAAGCTCGAGGCGGTGCTGGCCGAGCGATCGGTCAACTGCCCCACCGAGCACTACGTACTCTCCGGGAAGTCGCAGGGCGCGATCGTCACCCACCGCGCGATGGCCGACATGGCCGCCCACCCCTCGGCGTACGGCCCGGGGCTGATGGACCGGATCGACGGGGTGCTGGAGATCGCCGACCCCGACCGGCTCCCCGACGACTCGGGTCATCTCTACGGCACCACCGCCACCGGCACGGACCACTACGGCATCTCGTACGCGGCGCCGTTCATGGCCGGCAACCGCTACCGCCCGACCGCCTCGGACGTGGACACCTTCTGGGACCACCCGGACCGCTGGCACACCATCTGCAATGCCGGCGACTCGGTGTGCGACTTCACCGTGTCCAGCGCCTCGCCCTCGAACATGCTGCGCGGCTTCGACATCCACATGAACAGCTACCTGACCGACCCGACCGCCGTACGTCAGGCCGCGTCCGATGTCGCCGCCCAGACCCGGTCACGGACGACGGCGCCGGAACAGACCTCGAAGCCCGCGCTGGCCTGATTCCCGCCGGTCCCGCTCCGGTACCCACGGCGTCTCGGCCCGCGGAGCCGGAAGATCGGCACCGCCCGGCGCCTGCCACGTGGGAGCCGGCCGCTGGACCTGGGCCCCCGGAACGGACGCGGGCGGACGGAAGGACGGCATCGGCGTCGCCCGGACGGGGACTCCGGCCGTCGGCTCGCCTCCCCTCAGTCCGGCGGCCACCGCAGCGACGGCCGCACCGATCCGGCCGTACGCCACGTCGTAGACCTCCGGCGCAGCCCGGAACGGGTCGGGGATGTCGTACTCCTCCGGCGCGGCGAACCGCACTGTGCCCCGCAACCGGGCCGCCACGGCGGTGAACTCCGCGAGCCGGTCCGGTGTCCGGACGGTGTAGAAGGGCCGCCGGCGACCGCACTCGACCCACTGGTCGAGGATCGTGGCGTACTCGGTCAGGGTGAACGCCCGTCCCAGCGCCCGCGGCACCGCGGTCACCACCTCGGCCCGGTGGGCGCGCGTCATCGCCAGCACCAGATCCGCCGCCTCGATCATCGCCGGGGTGAGCCGCCGGGCTCGGAATCCCTCGGTGCCGAGGCCGTCGGCGCGCAGCCGGTCGGCCATCTGCGGATCCACCGGCTCGTCCACCAGCGCCGCGACGCCTGCACTCGTCACCGCCACCCCGGCGCCGAGCTCCCGACGCAGCAGGAACTCGGCGGCCGGGGACCGGCAGATGTTGCCGGTGCAGACCGTGAGGATCCGGAACGGTTCGGACATCAGGCGTCCCCTCCTGACCGGTCGCGCACTCAGAACGTCTTCGGGGTGTACTCCTGGACCGGGTTGGCCCGCTTGATCCGCCCCTCGGTCAGCCGTTGGGCGACGGTGAACGCCAGTTCGAGGGACTGGTTGCGGTTGAGCCGCGGATCGCAGAGGGTCTCGTAGCGTTCACCCAGGTCGTCCTCGCCGAGCTCGTCGACGCCACCGACGCACTCGGTGACGTCGTCACCGGTGAGCTCGATGTGGATGCCGCCCGGCCAGGTGCCGCACTGCTCGTGCACCCCGAAGAAGCCGTCGACCTCGTCCGCGACATCGGAGAAGGCGCGGGTCTTGACACCGTTGTCGGTGGTGAACGTGTTGCCGTGCATCGGATCGCACATCCAGACCGGCTGGCGTCCCGAGGCCATCACCTCCTCGATCACCGGCGGCAGCACCGTACGGATCCTGCCGGCGCCCATCCGGGTGATCAGGGTCAGCCGGCCCGGCTCGCGGTCCGGATCGATCTTGTCCGCCAGGGCCAGCGCGTCCTGCGCCGAGGTGCTCGGGCCGAGCTTGATCCCGATCGGGTTGCGCAGGTGCCGCAGGAACTCGACGTGCGCACCGTCGAGCTGCCGGGTGCGCTCGCCGATCCAGATGAAGTGGCCGGACACGTCGTACGGCGTGTGGGTGCGCGAGTCGATCCGGGTCATCGCGTGCTCGTAGTCGAGCAGCAGCGCCTCGTGGGAGGAGTAGAAGTCGACGGTGTGCATCGCCTCGTCGTCCATGCCGCAGGAGACCATGAAGGCCAGCGCCCGCTCGATCTCCTGCACCAGCTCGGTGTAGCGCTCGTTCACCGGGGCGGACCGGACGAAGTCGGCGTTCCAGGAGTGGGCGGTGCGCAGGTCCGCGAACCCGCCGGTGAGCAGGGCACGGGCCAGGTTCATCGTCGCCGAGGACGAGTTGTAGGTCTCCAACAGCCGCTTCGGATCGTGCCGACGGGACTCCGGGGTGAAGTCGAACCCGTTCACCGCGTCGCCGCGGTAGGCGGGCAGGGTGACCCCCGAGCGGGTCTCGGTGTCCTTGGAGCGGGGCTTGGCGTACTGCCCGGCGATCCGGCCGATCTTGACGATCGGCACCTGCGCGGCGTACGTCATCACGACCGCCATCGACAGCAGCGTCCGCAGCTTGTTCTGGATGTTGGCCGCAGTCACGCCGGCGAAGGTCTCCGCGCAGTCCCCGCCCTGCAGGACGAACCCCTCGCCGCGGGCGACGGCCGCCAGCTTGGTCCGCAGCTCGTCACATTCCCCCGCGAAGACCAGCGGCGGGCGGGTCCGCAGCCGGGCGATGACGTCGGCCAGCTCGGCCTGATCCGCATAGCTCGGCTGCTGGGCCGGATTCATGGCGTGCAGCTGGCCGAGGGAGGGGATCCGTGATGCATCAGACACGCGGACGAGTCTAGGCGGAAACACCAACGCTCCTCCGTCGTCCCGCGGAATCGGCGCTCAGCCGCTCAGTCCTGCGGTGAGGCGCCGGGGACCTCCGCCGGCGGCTTCCGGGCGCCGAGTCCGGGGCGGGCCAACACCTTGGCGGCGAGCTGCTCAGCAGTGAAGTTGCCCGACTTCACGCTGGTGCCGTACGCGTCGACGTACTCCTGACCGGACAGCTCCGCGATGGCGGCCATCACCCGGTCGGTGATCCAGCGCAGCACCTCACGGTCGTTGTCCCGTCCGCGGTACTCCGAGAAGTCGAGCGGCCGGCCGATCCGGATCCCGGGCTTGCGCATCAGTGGGATGCCGAAGGGGCCCTTGACCAGTTGGGAGTTGATCATCGCGACCGGGATCACCGGGGCGCCGGAGTGCAGGGTGAGCCGGGCGACGCCGGTCTTGCCCTTGTAGAGCCGGCCGTCCGGCGAGCGGGTGCCTTCGGGGTAGATGCCGAGCAGGTCCCCCTGCTCGAGCACCTCCGAGACGTCCGTCAGGCTCTCGGCGCTGGCCCGCCCCCCGGAGCGGTCCATCGGGTGCATCCCGACGGCCTTGAGGAACCAGGCCACCACCCGGGACCTCAGGTCCTTGCCGTGGAAGGCCTCGGACTTGGCCGGGAAGACCATCCGGCGGCGGATCATCGCGGGCAGCATCACCGTGTCACCGGCCGAGATGTGGTTGCTCGCCAGCAGCGCCGGCCCCACCGCGGGGATGTTCTCGTCACCCTCGACCCAAGGACGCCACAGCCCGACGATCGCCGGGCGGAACAACAGGCGCTTGAACAGTGAGTACGCCATCTCGGACACGGGCACCTCCGGTGGTCGGGGACCGACCCGTACGCCGCTGCGGCCACGGATCTGCGGACAGCTCAGCCTACCCAATCGTGCCTGCTCGGCGGGCTCGCGATCGTCGTCCGGCCGGCCTCGGCCTTGCCCCCGGGCGGGACGATCCGGCTAGAGTCGGAGCATGGTCAACCGCCCCGTCCGGCCGGTCGTCACCGTCAACCCCGAGTCCCGGGGGTACCGCCTGACGGCGGCAGCCGGCTCCCGCGCCGTACTGCTCTGTCACGGCTTCACCAGCACCCCGTCGTCACTGCGGCCGTGGGCCGACCGGCTCGCCGCCCGGGGGTACGACGTCTCGGTGCCGCGGCTGCCCGGGCACGGCACGACCTGGCAGGAGATGAACCGGACCGCCTGGACCGACTGGTACGACCGGGAGGAGCAGGAGTACGCGCGACTCGCGGCCGACCACGAGGTGGTGTTCGTCGGCGGGATGTCGATGGGCGGGGCGCTGGCCGTCCGGCTGGCCGAGCAGCACCCGGAGATCCCCGCCGTCGCGCTGGTCAACCCGTCGCTGGGCACCGCCGACCCTCGCTACCTGCTGCTGCCGGTGCTGTCCCGGCTGGTCGGGTCGATCCCGGGGATCTCCGGTGACATCAAGAAGCCCGGGCCCCGCGAGTACGCGTACGACCGTACGCCGCTGGCGGCCGCGAACTCGATGCGTCGGCTGTGGCGCGACGTGGCCTCGCAGCTGGACCGGCTGACGGCGCCGACGCTGGTGTTCCGCTCGACCGTCGACCACGTGGTCGACGACAGCTCGCTGGAGCTGCTGCGACGCGCGCCGTGCGACCTGACCGTACGAATGCTCGAGGACTCCTACCACGTGGCGACGCTCGACAACGACTCCGCACAGATCCAGGCCGGGACCGCCGACTTCTTCGACCGGTTCCCGACCCGGCGCTGACCGCCCGGCCGCCGGCCCACCCGGCCGGACCGGCGGTGTCCGCCGGCCGGCTCAGGCCCCGGCCAGTCCGCGCTGGGCCAGGTCCGCGGCGCCGATCAGCCCGGCGTCGTTGCCGAGCCGGGCCGGCAGGATCTCGGCCATCGGCCGGAAGCCGCGACCGGTCAGGTGCCGGGCGAAGGAGGTCCGGGCCGGACCGAGCAGCTTGTCGCCCGCCTCGCTGACGCCACCGCCGATCACGAAGCGCTCCGGATCGAGGACCGCGGCCAGCCCGGCCAGACCGCGGCCGAGCCACTCGCCGACCCCGGTGAGGATCTCCTCGCAGGCCGGGTCGCCATCGAGCGCAGCGGCGGTGACGTGGTGTCCCCGGATTGCGGCCGGGTCGTGCCCGACCCGGTCCAGCAGCGGCAGCGCCCGCGGGGAGCCGGTCCCGGCCAGGGCGACGGCCTCGCGGCGCAGCGCCTCGCCGGAGCAGTACTGCTCCCAGCAGCCCCGGTTGCCGCACGGGCAGATCTGGCCGTCGGGGACGACGCACAGATGGCCCCACTCGCCGGCCACCCCCCAGCGGCCGCGATGCACCTCGCCGCCGAGGACGAGGCCGCCGCCGATCCCCGTCCCGAGGGTGATCATCGCGAAGGTGCCGCTGCCCTGGCCGGCACCGAACCGGTATTCGCCCCAGGCTGCGGCGTTGGCGTCGTTGTCGACCACCACCGGCAGAGCCAGCCGCGCCTCGAGGCGGTCCACCAGGGGTTCGTTGCGCCAGGCCAGGTGTGGGGAGAACCTGACCAGCCGGCGGGTCTCGTCCACCCAGCCGGCGGCGCCGATCCCGACCGCGCAGGCGGCATGTTCCGCCGCCAGGGTGTCGACCAGCTCCACGATCACCTCTTCGACCGCGTCCGCCCGATCCGTCGGCGTGGGAATCGTACGACGCCCCAGCATCCGTCCGTCCGGGTCCACCACCGCCGCGGCGACCTTGGAACCGCCGATGTCGATCCCGATCGCCGGCTGCCGGTCCGCTGTGGACATGTCCGTCTCCCTCATCCCCGCTGGTCGAGGCCGTCCGGGCGAGTCAGCTCCGCCCGGGCGGCGGCGAGCGATCCGGTGCCCGCCTCCGATGCCGCGTACCAGCGTGCCACGCCGTCCCAGCCGATGCGCGCGGCGAGATCGGTGACGATCTGCCCGGCCACGCCGTACTCGTCGGTGGTCCGCGGCAGCCAGCCGTCGGACGGCCACGCCCCGGCCGGGACGGTCGCGGAGTCAGCCGCCGCGGCGAGAGCGGCGGCCTCGGCCCCGGCGGCCGACGGCGGCGGCACCGGCCCGGCGCCAGGACCGAGGGCCCGGTGGGTCAGCGCCACCGCGTAACCCTCCTCGACCCACAGCGGCCCGGCGAGTTCGGCCGACCGGGTGCGGGCATGGACCAGCTCATGGGTCAACACCTGCGTCGGCAGGTCACCACCGGCCCGGGCCACGTCGGGGTTCACCACGATCCAGGTCCGTCCCCGCTGGTCCGCCGGAGCGAGACCGCGTGCGATCAGGCCGGCCCCGACCACCAGCGTGGTCGCCGCCGGGCGGTCGGTCGTCGCGACACCGAGCAGCGCCGCCTGACCGGCCGTGGTCGGGGCCACCACGGTGACATCGCCGACCGGAGGCTGTGCCGGCAGCAGCGGGTCGAGGGCGGCCTCGGCCCGGCGCAACGCGGTGGCCCACACCGCGCAGTCGGTGCGGGCGGCGCAGCTGACCAGGGTGCCGTCGGCGAGCCGCAGCGAGGCGGCCGGCCGGGACGGGGCGGCCGGCGCGGCGGACCGGCCCGGGACAGCGGGGGCGGGGGCGGCGAGGGTGAGCAACACCGCTGCGGCGGCGAGCACCCCGGCCACCGCCGCCCACGCCCCGCGGACCTCCGATGCTCCTGCGCCCTGCACCCGTCCTCCTCGCCGTACGGCTGCTCGGCGCCGCCGGCCGGGCGGCCGGTCGCCACCTCCGCCCCGATCGCCACGTCCGCCCCAGGATAGGTGGCCGCGTGACCGCGGATACCTGATCGGCGCGCCCCGCGCCCGGCGTCCGGCTCGATGTCAGTGGCCCCGCCTAGCCTGCTGTCCGTGATCAGCCAGCTGCCTCTCGACGGCATGCCCCGGACGACCGACGACCTGCAGCCGTCGTTCGGTGACCTCGGCGAGCCCCTGGTCGCGGTCGACTTCTGCGTGGTCGATCTGGAGACGACCGGGACCGGCCGGGACGCGGCGATCACCGAGATCGGTGCCTCCCACGTGCGGGCGGGTGAGACGGTCGGCGAGTTCCAGACCCTGATCGATCCCGGACGCCCCGTCCCGACGGAGATCAGCGCGCTCACCGGGATCACCCCGGCGCTGTTGCGTGGAGCACCGACGCTGCCGGCGGTGCTGCCGGCCTTCCTGGAGTTCAGCCACGGCTGCGTGCTGGTCGCCCACAACGCCCGCTTCGACATGGGCTTCCTGCGGCGCGGCTGCGACAGCCTGGGCTACCCCTGGCAGCCCCGCCAGGTGCTGGACACGCTGGCGCTGGCCCGCCAGATCATCCCGCGCACCGAGGTGCGCAACTACGCGCTGAGCACCCTCGCCGCCCACGTGCGGGCCGACACCACCCCGACACACCGGGCCCTGGAGGACGTCCGGGCGACCGTCGACCTGCTGCACTACTTGATCGCCCGGGTCGGCAACCGCGGCGTCACCACCTTGGAGGACCTGATCGCGATGATGCGCCCGGTCTCCCCCGCCCGCCGGCAGCGCGCCCCCTGGGCCAAGGACCTGCCGCACGCCCCGGGCGTCTACTGGTTCTACCGCAGCGACCGGCGTACGCCCCGGACCGCCGGGCCGACACCGGAGCCCGCAGACCCGCCGCCGGCGCCCGACCCGCCACTGCCCGACCCGGCAGGGGAGGACCACCAGGACGCGCCACTGGAGGTCCTCTACGTGGGCACCAGTGTCGACATCCGCCGCCGGGTGCAGGGCTACTTCACCGCCTCGGAGCGGCGCGCCCGGATGGAGGACATGATCCGGCAGGCCGAGGGCGTCGGCTGCGTCGAGTGCCGTACGCCGCTGGAGGCGAAGGTGCGCGAGGTGCGCCTGATCACCGCCCACCAGCCGCGCTACAACCGCCGCTCCAAGCGGGCGGCGCACCCGGTCTGGATCGCGCTCACCGAGGAGGCCTATCCGCGGCTGTCCGTCGTCCGGGATCCGGGGGACAAGGTGCGGTTCGGCCCGTTCCCGGGCCGGGAGGCCGCCCAACCGGTGCTGGAGGCGCTGCAGGAGGCGTTCCCGGTCCGCCGGTGCACGACCCGGCTGAGCGTACGACGCCCCACCGGCGCCTGTGCCCTCGCCGAGATGGGGCGGTGTCCGGCACCGTGCGACCACCGGATCTCCCGGGAGGACTACCGGGCGCTGATCGGCGAGGTGGCGGCCGCGATGGCCGGCGACGTGACCGCCGTGGTGCACGCCCATGCCGCGCGGATCGGGCCGCTGAGCGACCAGGAGCGGTTCGAGGAGGCCGACGAGGTGCGCTCGCGGCTGCAGGGGTATCTGGACACCAGCCGCCGGCACCACCGGATCGCCTCGCTGGCCGGCTGCCCACAACTCGTCGCCGCCCGGCGGACCACCGATACCTTCGCACCGGCGGGCGCGGCCGGACGGCCCGGGTGGGAGATCCATGTGGTGCGGTACGGGCGGTTGGCCGGTGCCGCCCGGACCCGCCCCGGCGAGTCCGCGGTCCGGGTGGCCGAGGAGGCGGTCCTGCTGGCCGAGTCCGTCCCGGCACCCCGGCACGGCGGCGCGGCCGTCCCCGAGGAGACCGGGCTGATCGCGTCGTGGCTGGAGGAGCCGGGGGTACGCCTGATCGACATCCGGGGTGACTGGATGTGGCCGCTGCGGACCACGGTGACACCGGCGGCTCTGCCCCGGGTGCTGGCCGGTCTGCGTGCGGACCGCGCACTAGGATGACGGCCATGGTCACCGCAATCGTGTTCGTCAACGCCGAGACCGACCGCATCCCCGAGGTCGCCCAGAAGATCGCCGACCTCGACGGCGTGACCGAGGTCTATTCCGTCACCGGCACGATCGACCTGGTGGCGATGGTCCGGGTCCGCGAGCTCGACGACCTGTCGGCGGTCGTCTCCGACCGGCTGAACAAGGTCGATGGCATCATCGAGACCGAGACCCACATCGCCTTCCGGGCCTTCTCCAAGCACGACCTCGAGGCGGCCTTCAGCCTCGGCAACTGATCCCGGCCACCCGGCGCCCGACCCGCCGGTCTGCCGGCGCGGCCGCCGGCAGACCGGGGTCAGCGCACGAGGAAGGCCACCGCCGCCACCACGACGCAGACCCCCAGGATCGCCACCGCACCCCACAGGTGCAGTTGGTCGGATCGGGTCATCGACCCGCGCCGGCGCCCGGCGCGGGGACCGGGCGTGGTGGACCACAACCATCCGCAGGCACCGCCGGCAAGGATCGCCCCCACATCGGCGAGCACGATGGCGGGGTAGCTGAAGATGCTGAAGGCGATCAGGACCGCCAGCAGGACGAGGTCCGCCCTGGCATCCTCCCGGTCGTGGAACTTGGCGCCCGCGTTCGCGGCCAGCAGCCCGATGATCGAGGTCGAGGCGCCACCGAGGACCACCATCGTGGGGCCGGCGGCGAGCATCAGCACCGCGGCCCCCAGACCGGCGAGGAAATAGGTCGCCAGGAAGCGCCAGCGACCCCACATCGTCTCCATCGTCCGGCCGAACATCCACAGCACGAAGCCGTTGATGACCAGGGCGAGGATCCCGCCGGAGACGAGCACGTGGGTGACCAGCCGCCACACCTGACCGGCCAGCACAGCCTGGCCCTGGTAGGCCAGCAGACCCTGGACCAGACCGAGCGAGACGGAGTCGACGGCCTGGATGACGACGATCAGGCCGATCAGCAGCACAGTGGCGCTCTGCGAGCGCAGGGTGGCGAGCCGGCCAGCGCCGGAGCCACGCGGGCGGGTGCGCCGCGCGGTCGTACGGGTGTCCCGCTCCCGGGACCGGGCGCGGGCGACACACTCCGGACACTGGAATCCGACCGAGGCCGGGATCATGCACTCGCCGCAGATCGGCCGTCCGCAACGTTGACAGGTGATGCCGGTCATCCGGTCAGGGTGCCGGTAGCAGGGGCGGAAGCCCGGGCCGTCGAGGCCCGGGCTCCCCATCGGCTGTGTCACGGTCGGGTCAGCCCGCGACGATCTCGACGGTCTCCATCACCACCGGGGTGGTGGGGCGGTCGGCGCGGCCGGTGCGGACCGCGGCGATCTCGTCGACGACCTTGCGGGAGGCCTCATCGGCGACCTCACCGAAGATGGTGTGCTTCCGGTTCAGCCAGGGGGTCGGATCGACGGTGATGAAGAACTGCGAGCCGTTGGTGTTGGGACCGGCGTTGGCCATCGCCAGCAGGTAGGGCTTGTTGAAGGCGAGTTCGGGGTGGAACTCGTCGGCGAACTTGTAGCCGGGGTCGCCGGTCCCGTTCCCGATCGGGCACCCGCCCTGGATCATGAAGCCCGGGATGACGCGGTGGAAGGTGAGCCCGTCGTAGAACCGCCCGGTGACCCGCTCGCCCGACGTCGGGTCGACGTACTCCTTGGTGCCGTCGGCGAGGCCCACGAAGTTGGCCACCGTCTTCGGGGCCATGTCGTCGAACAAGGTGAGGGTGATGTCCCCGTGATTGGTGTGCAGGATTGCGGTGGAGTTGCCCACGAGCTGCCTTTCGTCGGGTCGACGGGTGGCGACCCGACGACACGGTCATGTCCTGTCCATCTTGTCACGCCCGCCGCAGCGGACAATGGTGACGACCGGGGACCTCCGGGTCGACTGGGGCGGGGCACCGGTCTGTGGCGCTTCCACGAAGAACCCTCCCCGAATCTGTCAGATGTGGAATGGCGGTCGCTAGGCTGGAGCTACGCCGGAGGGGCGCCGCCCGTCCCCGGGCCGAGCGGCCCGGGTGTGACAGGCGCTGACAGACGAATTCGGAGGCAAGAGTGAAGAGCAACACCCAGAAGGTCGTCATCGAGGCCGAGGTGCCGAAGTCCCTCACCGAGGTCGGTGTCGATGCCGTCGACGCGGCCATCAAGGCGGCCACCCCCTACCTCGACCAGGCCCGTGAGATCGGCGCCGCCCGGGTCGCGGACGCCCAGACCCGGATCGCCCCGTTCACCGCGACGGCGCAGGCCAAGCTCGCTCCGTTCGCCGAGCAGGCCCGGGAGCGCGGCACCCAGGCGCAGGAGATCCTCACCGAGTATGCCCAGGAGGCCCAGGCCCGGCTCGCCCCGGTCGCCCAGGAGGCGCAGGCTCGACTCGCCCCGGTCGCCCACGAGGCGAAGGTCCGCGGCGTCGCCGGCGCCCGCGGCACTCTGGACACCCTCGCCCCCCGCCTCGAGCAGGCCCTGCTCGCGGTGGGTCCGTTGGCCGAGGAGGCCGCCACCCGGATCAAGGAGGACGTCGTGCCCCGCGCCGAGAAGTTCCTGGACAGGGCGGCCGAGGCCGTCGCCGCCGAGGCCGCAGCACCCGAACCCGAGCCGGCAGCCGTCGCTCCGAAGGGACGAAAGGCCCGCAAGGAGGCCAAGGCGGCCGCGAAGCTGGCGAAGACCCAGGCCAAGCTGGCCGTGGCCGAGGAGAAGCTCGCCGCCCGCGCGGGCCGCAAGGGTGGTGGCACCTGGAAGGTGCTGCTGATCCTGGCCGGTCTGATCGGCATCGGGATCCTGGTCGCCAAGAAGCTCGGCTCCCCCAAGGAGGATGCCTGGCAGAACTACCAGCCCACCCCGCCGGCACCCGCCGCTCCCAGCGCTCCCGCCCCTGCCGAGCAGGAGGCCGCCACGGAACCGGACGCCACGGAACCGGACGAGATGGACGACGAGACCGCCGAGGTCGAGGCGGAGATGATCGGTGAGGGCGGCGCCGTCACCGAGGCGGACAGCACCGTGTCCACCGACACCGCAACCAGCTACGGTGCCGACTCGTACGTGGGCACCGAGCCGCCGGAGGGCTACGTCATCAAGGGCAACCCCCGCTCGATGAAGTACCACCTGCCCGGCTCCGATTCCTATGAGCGCACTGTCACCGATGTGTGGTTCGCCACCGAAGAGGCGGCCTCGGCCGCCGGGTTCATCAAGGCGACCCGCTGACCGGCGGGCCGGCTGTCACCAGGGGCGGAAGGGGCATGATGACCTTCCGCCCCTCGTGCATCCTCCCCCGGCGCGGACCCGGCCCCCGCGACGCCGCGCGTCCCGGGGCGGGATGACCGCGATCATGCCGATGCTGCTTCCTGTCGCCGTGGCACTGACGATCGGCGGGCTGGTCGCCGCGCTGACCGGCCCGATGCTGCGTCGGCTGCCGACGCAGGCCCCGTCAGGCACTGATCCCACCGCCGGCGCGGAGCGCCCGGCCGGCACCGGGGATCCCGACGACGTCCCTCCGCACTACCCCGATCTCGCCACCCCCGGCTTTACGCTGGCCTGCGGCGGCCTCGGCGCCGCTGCCACGGTGACGGTCCTCACCCTGGCCCCGGCAGGCTGGCTGCCGCTGTGGCTGGTCTGGTCCACCCTGTTCGCCGTGCTGGTGGCTGTTGACGCACGGACCACTTGGCTGCCGCTCCGGCTCACCCGCGGTGTCTGGATGGTGGCGGCGGTGGCGATCGTCATTTCCGCGCTGTCCGGGCCCGGCGGCGCCGGCGTCCGGACCGCCGAGACCGTCCGGGTGCTGCTCGGGGCGCTCGCCGCAACGGCGTTCTACCTGCTGCTGTGGCGGGTCGGCCACGGCCTGGGCTTCGGGGACGTCCGAATCAGCCCGCTGATCGGGGCACTCGGGGCGTCGGTGTCGTGGACCGGCTGGTGGGTGGCGCTGCTCGCCGGCAGCGTCCTCGGGGCACTGTGGGGAACGGTCCGCTCATTGACCGGACGCCGTGGGCCGTTCCCGTACGGTCCGTGGATGTGGCTCGGCCCCGCCGCGTCCATCCTGCTCGACGCAGCGGGGCCGCTCGGGTGACGAGGCCCCTCGGCCGCCGCGAGGGTCAGTCCTGGGCCAGCCGACGGGTGGTCGCGATCCAGCTGTCCAGACGTGCCAGCGCGCGACCGCTGTCGATGGCCTCCCGGGCACGCTCGACGTACGTCCGGAACTGCTCGGTCACCGCCGCGTCGAGATCCGGTCCGTCGTACGCCAGGATGGTGGCGGCGGCGTTGAGGACGACGATGTCGCGGACGGGTCCGGTCTTCCCGGCGAAGGTTTCCCGGACGATCGCCGCGTTCACCGCGGGCTTGCCGCCCACCAGGTCGGACTTCTCGGCCCGCGGGATGCCCAGGTCGAGCGGGTCGAGCCGGGTGGGCACGACCCGGCCGTCCCGGATCAGCCAGATCTTCGAGGACGTGGTGGTGGTGAGCTCGTCGAGCCCGTCGCCGCCGTAGAAGACCATGCCCTGGTTGCCCCGCCGCGCCAGCACTCCGGCCAGCAGACCGGCCATCGCCTCGTTGGCGATCCCGATGGCCTGGGCCTGGGGGTGGGCCGGGTTCGACAACGGGCCGAGGTAGTTGAAGATGGTGGCGATGCCCAGCTCCCGGCGGGAGCTGGCGGCGTACTTCAGCGAACCGTGGTAGAGCGGCGCGAAGAGGAAGACGATCCCTTCCTCGTCCATCACCTGCTGCTGCTTCTCCGGCGCCAGGTCAAGGACCAGACCGAGGGCCTCGAGACAGTCGGCGGTCCCGCAGAGCGACGACGCCGCACGGTTGCCGTGCTTGACGACCTTGGCCCCGGCCGCGGCGGCGACGATCGCCGACATGGTCGAGATGTTCACCGTGTTGGCTCGGTCCCCGCCCGACCCCACGACGTCCACCGCCCGATTCGCCACGTGGACCGGGCGGGCGAACTGCAACATCACGTCGGAGAGGGCGGTCACCTCTTCGACGGTCTCCCCCTTGGCACGCAGGGCCACCGCGAACCCGGCGATCTGCACCGGGGTGGCATTGCCCCCGAGGATCTCGCGCATCGCCCACTCGGTGGCCTCGGACGTCATACTCTCGCCGTTGAGCAGGCCGGTCAGTACGTCCGGCCAGCGGTAACTCCTCGTGGTCATCTCACTCCTCCTCGGGTTTCTTCCGGACCCCGGACGGGGTCGCGTGGACGGTCGGGCGGGATGCTCGGACCCCGCTGGCCTTGGGCCTCAGACCCCGGTGGTCTGCAGCCGCCGGCGGAGCAACTCGGCGACGGTCCCCGGGAAGGTGACCGGGTCGATCGGGTACCGCTCGACGGCGTCCGCGAGGGACCAGGCGGACAGCCAGGCGTCGTCCTTGCGGATCACCAGCAGCAGGATCGGCGGGCAGTCGGCGATCTCCTCCTTGAACTGCTTGGAGATGCCCATCCCGCCGGCCGGTGCGGCCTCTCCGTCGAGGATGGCCAGGTCGATGCCCCCCTGCCGGATGGCGTGGTCGACCGCGGCGTGCGTGGCCGTCTCGACGATCACGACCTCGGGCAGATCGGCGGCCACTCGCCGCCCCAGCGCCAGTTTCAGGTTCTCACGCACCTGACGGTCATCGGAGTACAGCAGGACCGTCACCGTCTTGTCTGCGGCGGACGCGTCTGCGCTCATCTGCCCTCCTCGGGACTCGGCTCCAGCAAACAGATGCATCGTAGCGTCAGCCTCGCAGCCGCCCCGCGCCGACCGCCGCCAGGCCTCCCGCATTCCTTCCCGTGCCGTCTGACGGAAAAGGTCAAGACCCTTCGGAAGTGACGGCAGACACATTGCACCCGTCGTGATCACCGGGATCCACTCTCATCGCACCGGTCCACGTAACGATCACCCAACCAAACCGGCCCGAGGTCCGTGACGGGAAGCGCCGGACACTGAATCCGGCCATAATGCACACGTGGCTTCTTCATCTGACTTGCTGGGCGCCGGGCGGGCCATTCCCACCGGAGCCCTCCATTCCGTCCCGAACACCCGACTCCGCGGCCTGCAGGGCCGGCCTGATCCGCTCGCCGTGGGCATGTGGATCTGGTTGGCGTCCGAGCTCATGTTCTTCGCCGCGATCTTCGCGGCGTACTTCAACATGCGCAACATCCACGCGGCGGCCGGTACCGGCGGATGGACCCCTGCCGAGTGGCTCGACGTCCCGAAGGCAACGGTGGTGACCATCGTGCTGGTGGCGTCGTCGATCACCTGTCAGCTGGGGGTGCACGCGGCCGAACACGGACGGGTGAAGCGTACCGGGTCGCTGGTGAACGTCGCGGGCTGGGGGATGCGTGAGTGGTACACGCTCACCTTCCTGATGGGTGCCTTCTTCATCTCGGGGCAGATCATGGAGTACGCGACACTGTTCTCCGAGGGCCTCACCCCGCAGTCGTTCGCCTACGGCTCGGTCTTCTTCTTCGGCACGGGCTTCCACGGCCTCCACGTGCTCGGCGGCCTCGTCGGCTTCCTGTTCATCATGGCCCGCACCTACCTCGCGCGGACCTTCACGCACGAGCAGGCGGTCAGCGCGATCGCCCTCTCGTACTACTGGCACTTCGTCGACGTGGTGTGGATCATCCTGTTCTCGGTGATCTACTTCCTGCACTGACGAGCGTCACGGACCCCACCCCACAGAGAGGCACATTGCTGTGAAGTATCTGTCCACGCGGAGGCGACACCCGGCTGCCAAGCCACTCATCCTGGTGCTCGCCCTGTTCCTGGTCGGAGCCGTGTACGCGCTCGTCATGCCGGGTACCCGGGTTTCCGCCGCCCCCGGCCTGTCCCAGCAGGTCGAACAGGGCAAGGCCCTGTTCCAGGTCTCCTGCTCCTCCTGCCACGGGCTGAACGGCGAGGGCACCACCCAGGGTCCGTCCCTGGTCGGTGTCGGCGCCGCCTCCGTCGACTTCCAGATGGGCACCGGCCGGATGCCGATGTCGCGTCCCGGCCAGCAGGCGCCGCGCAAGAAGACCGAGTTCTCCCAGGACGAGATCTCCGCTATCTCCGCGTACGTTGCCACCCTCGGCTCCGGCCCGGCGATCCCGTCCGCCTCGGTCGTCGACCCGACGAACCTGACCGACGAGGAACTCGCCCGCGGCGGTGAGCTGTTCCGGACCAACTGCTCGGCCTGCCACAACATCACCGGCAAGGGCGGCGCGCTGCCGAACGGCAAGTTCGCCCCCTCCCTGGCCAACGTGGACTCGGTGCACATCTACGAAGCCATGCGCATCGGCCCGCAGCAGATGCCGGTCTTCTCCAAGAACGTCATCTCCGACCAGGACGCCCAGGAGATCATCGGCTACCTGAAGAGCGTGAACGGGGGCACCGGCAGCAGCGGTGGCGGCCTGTCCCTCGGCAGCATGGGCCCGGTGACCGAGGGCCTGTGGGCCTGGGTCGTGGGCATCGGCGGCCTGATCGTGCTCGCCGTCTGGGTCACCTCGAAGGGAGCACGCTCCAAGTGAACGACAACACGACCAACCAGCTTCAGCAGCGGCCGGTGGACGATCCGGGCCTCGACGAGGTGCCCAGCTGGGTCTCCACCAATCCGCACGCGGCGAAGCACGCAGAGGGCCGCGTCGTCGTGGCGTTCGCCGTGTCCGCACTGTCCGCCCTGGCCTCCGTGGTGGCGTACTTCGCCATCCCGCTCGGCGTCCAGATCGAGATCGGCTCCTTCCACAGCAGCCTCCACAACGTGGTCTTCGGCACCACGATGGGCCTGGCGATCTTCCTGATCGGGGTCGGCGCCGTCACCTGGGGTCGCAACCTGATGGACGACGACGAGGTCACCCAGGAACGGCATGCCCCGTCCTCGTCCGAGGAGGATCGCACCGAGGCCCTGGTGACGCTGAGTGAGGGCGTCCGCGCCTCCGGTGTGGCTCGCCGCCGGTTCCTCCTCGGCAGCCTCGGCGGTGCGCTGGGTCTGTTCGCCCTGCCGCTGGTGGTGACCCTCGCCGGCATGGGCCCGTGGCCGACCGGCCGCAAGCGCGCCCAGACGATCGAGCGGACCATCTTCGCCGAGGCGACGCCGCAGAAGCCGATCCGGCTGGTCAACGACATCACCTGGAAGCCGATCAAGGCCTCCGACGTCGAGATCGGCCAGCTGGTCAACGCCCAGCCGGAGAACCTGCAGAACTATCACGACGTGGAGTACCAGCAGCAGAAGGCCAAGTCGTCGATCATCCTCGTCCGGATGGATCCTGCCTCGATCAACATCCCCGCCTCCCGCAAGGACTGGCAGGTGTCGGGCATCCTCTGCTACTCGAAGATCTGCACCCACGTCGGCTGCCCGATCACCCTGTGGGAACAGCAGACGCACCACCTGCTGTGCCCCTGCCACCAGTCGACCTTCGACCTCGGCAACTCCGGCCGGGTGGTCTTCGGGCCGGCCGCCCGCTCGCTGCCCCAGCTCAAGATCGGGGTCGACACCCAGGGCTACCTCATCGCGACCCAGGACTTCACCGTCCCGGTGGGGCCGAGCTTCTTCGAACGTGACTCGCGCAACGATTTCAAGGAAGGTGACGCGTGATGGCCAAGCCCACATCCGTCTCGGAACCCCGCGATCCGGGCGACGCGGCAACCACCACGCGCACCGCCTCGGCGCAGGACATCGACCTGCCCCCGGCCCTGGTCAAGCAGGGCGGGAAGGCCCGGTGGCTGGACGACCGGGCCGGCATCGCCGGGCTCGGGAAGGCCGCGTTGCGTTACGTCTTCCCGAACCACTGGTCGTTCCTGATCGGTGAGATCGCGCTGTGGAGCTTCGTGGTCCTGCTGATCACCGGCGTCTTCCTGACCCTGTGGTTCAAGCCCTCGATGGCCGAGGTCGAGTACAACGGCTCGTACCAGCTGATGCGGGGCATGATGATGTCCCAGGCGTTCGAGTCGACGATCAACATCTCGATGGACATCCGCGGCGGCCTGCTGCTGCGCCAGATGCACCACTGGGCCGCCCTGCTCTTCGTCGCGGCCGCCTTCGTCCACGCTGCCCGGGTCTTCTTCACCGGCGCATTCCGCAAGCCTCGCGAGATCCAGTGGATCCTGGGGGTGGCGCTGCTCTTCCTGGCCACCATGGGCGGCTTCTCCGGCTACTCCCTGCCGGACGACCTGCTGTCCGGCACCGGCCTGCGGTTCGCCGACGGCCTGATGCGCTCCATCCCGCTGGTCGGCACCTGGGTCGAGTTCTTCGTCTTCAACGGCGAGTTCCCCGGCGACCTGATCGTCTCCCGGCTCTACATGGTGCACATCCTGCTGATCCCGGCGCTGATCCTGGCCCTGGTGGCCGCCCACGTGGGGCTGGTCTCCTACTACCACCACACCCAGTACCCGGGCCCGGGCCGGACCGAGAACAACGTCGTCGGCGAGCCGGCCTTCCCGGTGTACATCGCCAAGGCCGGCGGCCTGTTCTTCCTCACCTGGGGCACGCTCGCCCTGTTCGGCGCCCTGATCACCATCAACCCGGTCTGGACGTACGGCCCGTACAATCCGGCGCAGGTCACCGCCGGCTCCCAGCCCGACTGGTACATGGGCTGGGTCGAGGGTGCGGTCCGGATCATGCCGGGCTGGGAGTCCCATTGGGGCCACACCACCTGGTCATGGAACATCTTCATCCCCGGCGTGATCCTGCTCGGTGCCTTCTTCACCCTGATGGCGCTCTGGCCGTGGATCGAGCAGTGGTACACCGGTGACACCCAGCCGCACAACCTGCTGGAGCGCCCGCAGGACAATCCGACCCGGACCGCGTTCGGCGTCGCGATCATCACCTTCATGCTGCTGCTCCAGTTCGGTGGTGCGAACGACCTGATCGCCACCCACTTCAAGCTGTCGCTCAACGCGATCTCCTGGTTCCTGCGGTTCGCGATCTTCGTCGTGCCGGTGATCGCCTTCTGGGTCACCAAACGGATCTGCCTGGGCAGGCAGAAGCACGACCAGGAACGGCTGCTGCACGGCTCGCCGTCCGGCGACATGCACCGCAATGCCGAGGGCGGCTACTACGAGGAGCACGTGCCGATCAGTCAGGAAGAGGCGTACGCCCTCACCTCGCTCGACCAGGTGCCGGCGCTCGACCGGGGTACCGACACCGATGCCCGTGGGGTCCAGCGGGACGGCCAGCAGGTCTCCGGGGCCCGGGCCCGGGCCTCCCACTGGTGGTCCGACAGCAACCTGCCCACTCCCACCCGTGAGGAGCTCGAGGAGGCGCACGCGCACGGCGAGGTCGAGACCTCGACGGAGCCCGAGTTGGAGGGCTCCGAGAAGCACTGATCCGTCTCGCCACGCCATCCTCAGGGGCCCCCGCCACAACGGCGGGGGCCCCTGATGGTCTCCCCCCCGGCGCGGGCGGCGCAGCGTACGGTTGATCCCCACTCGCGTGGCGCAGAGGAGTCTCCCCCCGGCGCGCGCGGCGCAGCGCCCTTCGGTGGATGGGTGACAATGGGGCCGTGCGATTCCTCACCAGCCCGCCCACCGTCGATCTGACGTACAGCGACGTGTTCATGGCGCCCAGCCGGTCCAACGTCACGTCACGCTTCGATGTCGATCTCACCAGCACCGACGGCATCGGCACTCCCCTGCCGATCGTCGTGGCCAACATGACGGCCATCGCCGGTCGCCGGATGGCCGAGACGGTGGCGCGGCGCGGCGGTATCGCGATCCTGCCGCAGGACATCCCGACGGACCAGATCGACCGGTCGATCCGCCGGGTCAAGGGCGCCCACACGGTGTTCGACACGCCGATCCACATCACCCCGGACACCACGGTCGGACAGGCCATGACGGTGATCCACAAGCGCTCACACGGCGTGGCGGTGGTGATCGAGGACGGCCGGGTCATCGGGCTGCTGGAACCGCAGAACGCCTCCGACGTGGACCGGTTCGCGCAGGCGCACGAGGTGATGCGGACCGACTTCCTCACCCTCCCGCCGGACACCGACCCCACCGCGGTGTTCGAGGCATTGGAGAACCATCACCTCGACGTGGCCGTGATCGCCGACGGTGACCTGCTGCTGGGGATCATGACCCGGAAGAGTGCCGTCCGCGCCACCATCTACCAGCCCGCCGTCGACGCCCGAGGCCGGCTGATGGTGGGTGCCGCCGTTGGAATCAGCGGGGACGTCGAGGGGCGTACGCACGACCTGCTGGCCTCCGAGGCCGACGTCCTGGTCGTCGACACCGCCCACGGCCACCAGGACCGGATGCTGCAGGCCCTGGCCGCGGTCCGGACCGTTCGCGACGAGGTGGCGGGGCGTACCGGCGTCCGGGTGCCGATCGTCGCCGGCAATGTCGTCACCACCTCCGGGGTGCTCGACCTGATCGCCGCGGGCGCCGACGTGCTCAAGGTCGGCGTCGGACCGGGTGCGATGTGCACCACCCGGATGCAGACCGGGGTGGGCCGTCCCCAGTTCAGTGCGGTGCTGGAATGCGCCGAGGCCGCTCGCGCCGAGGGCCGGGCTGTCTGGGCGGACGGTGGCGTACGCCACCCGCGCGACGTCGCTCTCGCGCTGGCCGCCGGCGCCGGCTCGGTGATGATCGGCTCCTGGTTCGCCGGAACGCACGAGTCGACCGGCGAGATGCAGGTGGACCCGGAGGGCCGGCTCTACAAGGAGAGCTTCGGGATGGCCTCCTCGCGGGCCGTCCGCAGCCGTACGCACGGCTCGGGTGCCTTCGAGCGGGCCCGCGCCGGCCTGTTCGAGGAAGGGATCTCCAGCTCGCGGATGTACCTCGATCCGCGCCGTCCCGGCGTGGAGGACCTGCTGGACTTCATCACCTCCGGCGTGCGGTCCAGCTGCACGTACGCCGGCGCCCGCGACCTGGCCCAGTTCCATGACCGCGCCGTCGTGGGGGTCCAGTCGACCTCCGGGTACGAGGAGGGGCGCCCGCTGCTGCAGAGCTGGTGACCCGGCCTGCTTCTTCCCGTCCTCCCCGGCCGCTCGTAGGACGACGAAGGGCGGGACGACGAGGGGCCCGGACGGATCGACCGTCCGGGCCCCTCGCCTGTCAGTGCAGCGTCTGTCAGTGCAGTGCGTGTGCCGCCGGCCGGTGGGCCGGCCGGCGGCGGGCGTACGTCAGTGGGCGTAGTCCCCACGGTAGAACTGCAGCGACCAGCCGGCCACCGCCCACACGCCGATGCCGGCGGCGATGATGGTGATCCAGTAGCCGAAGATCCAGCCGATGAAGATCAGCGCCACCACCAGGGCGCACCAGAAGGGCCAGATGCTCGCCGGGGCGAAGAAGCCGACCGGGCCGGCACCCTCGGCCATGGTGGCGTCCGCCCGGTCCTCGGGCCGGGCATCCATCCGCCGGCCGGTGATCGCGATGTACCCCCCGATCATCACCGTGAAGAGGAAGGTCAGGATCAGCACGACGGTGCCGATGATCTCGACATAGCCCTCGGTCCGCATCGTGGCGAACGCGTACACCGGAGCCATGATGCCCAGGTAGATCGCGATCCCCCAGAACACCCACTGTTCGGCCTTCACTTGGTGACCTCCTTGGTCGCGACGGGCTCGTCATCCAGGCTGTGACCGTGGACGGCGCGAGCGATCTCGGGGTAGTGCAGGTCGAAGGCCGGCGCCTCGGAACGGATCTTCGGCAGCGAGGTGAAGTTGAACGCCGGCGGCGGGCACGAGGTGGCCCACTCCAGCGAGCGAGCCCAGCCCCATGGGTCGTCGACCTGGACCCGCGGGTTGTTGCGGGAGATCCACAGGTTCCAGATGAAGGCCAGCAGCGAGATGCCGGTGATGAAGGCACCCACGGTGGAGATCTGGTTCAGCGTGGTGAAGTGGTCGGTGACCAGGTAGTCCGCGTAGCGCCGCGGCATGCCCTCGATGCCCAGCCAGTGCTGCACCAGGAACGTGGTGTGGAAGCCGATGAAGGTGAGCCAGAAGTGGATCTTGCCCCAGGTCTCGTTCAGCATCCGACCGAAGAACTTCGGCCACCAGAAGTAGAGGCCGCCGAAGAAGGTGAACACGACGGTGCCGAACAGGGTGTAGTGGAAGTGCGCCACCACGAAGTAGGAGTCCTGCATCTGGAAGTCCAGCGGCGGGGAGGCCAGCATGATGCCGGTCAGGCCGCCGAAGAGGAACGTCGTGATGAAGCCGACGACCCACAGCATCGGGGTGTCGAGCGAGATCGAGCCGCCCCACATGGTGCCCAACCAGTTGAAGAACTTCACCCCGGTCGGCACGCCGATCAGGTAGGTCATGAAGGAGAAGAAGGGCAGGCTGACCGCCCCGGTGGTGAACATGTGGTGCGCCCACACGGTGAAGGACAGACCGCCGATGGCGATGGTGGCGATGACCAGACCGACGTACCCGAAGAGCGGCTTGCGGCTGAACACCGGCACGATCTCGGAGGTGATGCCGAAGAACGGCAGTGCCAAGACGTACACCTCGGGGTGGCCGAAGAACCAGAACAGGTGCTGCCACAACAAGGGGCCGCCGTTGGCGGCGTCGAGGATCTGCGTCCCGAGCGTACGGTCCGCGAAGAGCACCATCAGGCCGGCGGCCAGCACCGGGAAGGTGACCAGCACCAGGATGCCGGTGACCAGGATGGTCCAGGTGAAGATGGGCATCCGGAACATCGTCATCCCCGGCGCCCGCAGGGTGATGATCGTGGTGACGAAGTTGACCGACCCCATGATCGAGGACAGGCCCAGCAGGTAGAGGCCGGCCGTCCACAGGTCACCGCCGGCGCCCGGGGTGTTGATCGAGTTCGACAGCGGAGCGTACGCGAACCAGCCGAAGCTCGCCGCCCCCTCCGGGGTGAAGAAGCCCAGGCAGGCGGTCACCGAGCCGAAGACGTACAGCCAGTAGGAGAACGAGTTCAGCCGCGGGAAGGCGACGTCCGGGGCACCGATCTGCAGCGGCATCAGCGCGTTGGCGAAGCCGGCGAAGGCCGGCGTCGCGAACATCAGCAGCATGATCGTGCCGTGCATGGTGAAGAACTGGTTGTAGGTCTCGTAGTTCAGGTACTGCAGACCCGGGTTGGCCAGCTCGGCCCGCATGAACAGGGCAAGGACACCGCCGACGGCGAAGAAGAACAGCGCCGTCATCAGGTACATGTGGCCGAGCAGCTTGTGGTCGGTGGTGGTGAGCCACTCCATGATCCGCGCGCCGGCTGAGACGGCAGGCTTCTCACGGGTCTCGGACGTCGTGGCGACGCGTGCGAGTGTCGTCATCGTCAGTTGCCCTCCTTCTGGAGCTGGGGGTTGGCCTGCAGCGGACCGTAGAACGTGCCGGTGCGTCCCTGCGCCTGGAGCCCCTTGAGATAGGCGTTGTACTGCTCGACCGGCACGATGTTGACGTTGAAGATCATCGCGGAGTGGTAGGTGCCGCAGAGCTCTGCGCACTTACCGGCGTACGTCCCGACCTTGGTGGGGGTGACGTCGAACGAGTTCGACCGCCCCGGGATCACGTCGAGCTTGTAGTAGAAGGCCGGGATCCAGAAGGAGTGGATCACGTCGGGCGAGTAGAGGTTGAACCGGACCGGCTCGTTCACCGGCAGCACCAGCGTGGGCGGCGACTCGATGGTGCCGATCGCGTTGACGTCCGCACCGACCGCGGGGTTCTTCTGCTCGATGTAGTTGAACGCCCAGGACCACTTGAAGCCGACCACGTCGATCTGGTGGACCTTGGTGGAGTCCGCCTTCGCCTGGACCAGGTTCTGGGTCTTCACCGTGTAGAAGAAGAGCGTGCAGACGATGATGATCGGCACCAGGGTGTAGACGAACTCCAGCGGCAGGTTGTAGCGGACCTGACGCGGCACCTCCTGCGGGTCGCGCCGCCGGAAGCGGATCAGGCTGTAGATCAGGATCGCCAGCACGAGGCCACCGACCATGAAAGCGGCGATCCAGGAGCCCACGTACATCTGGCCCATGGCGGGAGCACGATCGCTCGCAGCCTCGGGCAGACCCAAGTTCCGGCCCTGACCAGCCCCCTGCTGCACGTCGCCGCACCCGGCCAGCAGCATCGCCAGCCCCGAGGCACCGAGGGCAGCCCACGTTCGTGGCCGCCGCCATCCCTTCAGACCCACGTCACACCCTTCCGATCACACACAGGCGGCAGGGCGCAACCCTGCTGCCACTTTCGGTCTGTCCCACAGTAACCGAGTCGGGCATCGGCGGCTGGCGCCGATACTCACTCGTAATGGGTCCCGATCACCGTACCCCTCAGGAGTGACGTGAATCACTGTCAATGACGGGGAATACCGCCGGACTGTGACTTGGACGACGCGGGGCCCCGTCCAGAAGGACGGGGCCCCGCGTACGGTACGTGCCGGGATCCGGCACGTACCGGAATGGCCTGGATCAGTGGAAGCTGTCGCCGCAGGCGCAGGAACTCTGCGCGTTCGGGTTGTCGATGGTGAAGCCCTGCTGCTCGATGGTGTCCATGAAGTCGATGGTGGCGCCGCTCAGGTACGGGGCGCTCATCCGGTCGGTCACCACATTGACGCCGTCATAGCTGTTGACGATGTCGCCCTCGAGCTCGCGTTCGTCGAAGAACAGCTGGTAGCGCAGGCCGGAACAGCCGCCCGGCTGCACGGCGATCCGCAGGGCGAGGTCGTCGCGGCCCTCGCTCGCCAGCAGGGACTTCACCTTGGCGGCGGCCTCGGTGGTCAGGATGACGCCCTGCTGGGTCAGGGTCTCGTTCTGCACGGTCATATCGCTTCTCCTCCGGCTCCCCGCGCCGCGGTCGTGACGATCACGGGGCTGGCCGTCATCGGTGGTGCTTCCGGTGTCGTGTGTGCGTCCGGTGTGGTGACGAAATCTGGTTGACAGAGCAACCGGGATCAGTCTAGGCCGAGCTGCCGGGGGTTCCAACCCCCCGATGTCCGGGCGGGCCGACAGGTCGTCCGGAAGGACGCGCGGGAGGTCAGCCGCCGGCCCAGGTGCGGGCCACCCGCCGACCCATCTCCTCAAGGTCGGCCCGGTCCACGCTCACCGTCTCCCCCGGCACCCCGGCATGGACGGCGTAGGCCGCGTCGAGGCCGTACGCCCGCATCTCGCGGGAAGAGATGGTCACATACCCGGCGACCGCGATCACCGGCCGCATCGCCCGTCCGGCCAGGCCGACGACAGTCTCGACCGTCTCTCCGCCGCGATGGGCGAAGTCGTACGCCCCGCTGCCGGTGACGACGACATCGGCCGCAGCGAGGGTCTCCTCGAGCCCGGTCAGCTCGGCGAGCCAGGCCGGACCGGTGCTGACGCTGGCCCCGAGCGCGGCCAGGGCGTACGCCACGCCGCCGCAAGCTCCCAGGCCGGCGGCGTCGGCCCGCCCCGGGGAGGCCAGTCCGGCCAGTCGCTGCAACGTGGCGTCGGCCGCCAGGAGGTCCGCCGGGTCCCAGGGCAGGCCCTGCTCGCGCAGGGCCACCCCGTGCAGGGAGGCGATCCCTCGGAGGCCGAACAGCGGCCGGTCGGCCTGATCGGCCGGGACGACCGCGACGAGCTGCTCGATCCCGGCCAGCGCATCCCGGGGCGCGGTCAGGTCGAGGGCGGTGATCCCGGTGAGGCCGGCGATCCCTCGATCGAGCGGGACATCGGCGGTCGCCCCGAGGGCACCGAGCAGCCCCGCGCCGCCGTCCCGGGCGCCGCCACCGGCGAGATCGACGACGAGGTGGCGGACGTCCGTCCGCCCGGTCAGGGCCCGGGCGATCGCCTCGCCCCAGGCCCAGGAGCTGGCGTCCCGGCTGGGATCGGCACCCGGCAGCGCGGCCCGAGGTGCCGCGTCGACGCCGACCAGGAGGGTCTCCGGGCCGGCCACTTCGAGCAGCAGGGTGCTCTCGGTCGAGACCGGGTCGACAGCCGGGGACGGGACCGCCGACGCGACCGAGACCGGGGCCTGCGCCAGCGCGGCGTACGCATCCAGCAGGCCGGCGCCCGAGGCTCCGAACGGCACCACCACCAGCTCGTCGTCCGGCCGCCGGGATCGCCACCCGGTGGCCAACGCGGTCCCGGCCTCGGCCGCGGACAGTCCCCCGATCCGGTCGGGGACGAACGCGACCCGCAGCGGACGGCCACGGCCCGCGGTGGGACCGATCGGGTCGCCCGCGGCGGGATCAGTCAGGGATCAGCCCTTCTTCACTGTCGCTGAGCCAGGCACGGACGTCGGCCAGGGTGGCGTCGGCGTCGGGCAGGATCAGGTCGGAATCGGCCAGCTCATCGTCCGGCACCCGCTCCCCCCTGGTCCGGATGTCCTCGAGCAGGGCCTGCAGCACCGCGGTCAGGGCAGCCTGGTCGCCACCGTTGACCGCCTGCTCGACGTCGTCGTCGAACGAGTTGAGCGAGGCCAGGGCCTGCTCGGTGAGGCGGAACTGGCCTTCGTTCAGGATCCGGACGATCACTGCTGCTCCTCTTGCCGCGGCGGATTCGGGGAGGCGGGGGTGGGCTGGCCGAAAGGCTGGCTCTGGACCGGCAGTGTGCTGTCGGGCACCTGCTGGGCGCGTACGGTCCACTGCTGCTCCGGGGCGGGGACCTGCTGGACCTGCTCGGTCTGCGGGGGGACCTGCGGGGCCGGCGGCCGCACCTGCTCGGCCGGGGACGGTGCCTGCTGGGCCGGCGGCGGCACCTGCTGCGCCTGCCCCGGAGGAAGCTGCTGCGGCTGACCGGGCCGGACGCCCTGCCCGATGGCCTGCTGGGCCGACGCCGGGGCGCCCCCCAGGGCGAGCTGCTGCTTCATCGCGGCCAGTTCGTTCTCCACCTGCGAGCTGGAGGCGAGCTGGTCGAGCTCTCGGGTGAGGTCGTCCTGCGCAGAGCCGGTGACGTCGTCCAGTGCACCGGAGGCGAGGAGTTCGTCGACCGCACCGGCCCGGGCCTGCATCTGCAGGGTCTTGTCCTCGGCGCGCTGGATGGCGAGGCCGACGTCACCCATCTCCTCCCCGATCCCGGAGAACGCCTCACTGATCCGGGTCTGCGCCTCGGCAGCAGAGTAGGTGGCCTTGATGGTCTCCTTCTTGGTCCGGAAGGCATCGACCTTGGCCTGCAGCCGCTGGGAGGCCCGGACGAGCTTCTCCTCCTCCTCCTGCAACTGGGCGTGCTGGGCCTGCAGGTCGGCGAGCTGGGAGGTCAGTCCGGACTTGCGGGTCAGTGCCTCGCGGGCGAGGTCCTCCCGCCCGATCTCCAGCGCCCGACGCGCCTGCTGGTCGAGCTTGTCGACCTGCTGGCCGAGCTGGTTGGCCTGCAGTTCGATGCGCTTCCGGCTGGTCGCCACGTCGGCGACGCCCCGGCGGACCTTGCGGAGCAGCTCGAGCTGACGCTCGTAGGAGTAGTCGAGGGTCTCGCGAGGGTCTTCCATCCGATCCAGGGCCTTGTTGGCCTTGGTGTTGAAGATCGTCGAGATTCTCTGGAAGATGCCACTCATAGACGGTCCCTGGTCCTTCCGTTGGGCACTCGGGTCGTGCGTACGCCGTCCAGCCTAGGGGCTCCGGTGTCGGGACACGAGTCCCCGGACCCTGGTTAGGGGCCCAGAGGGTGAGGTCCCTGAGGGATCGGTCGCCGGGTGTCCCTCGGCATCGGCACTGGTCTGACTACGACCCTCCGTGGCCGTCCCGCTACTCTTGAGGACGGACCATCCACCGACGGTGGCGGGGCCGGGGCAGGACGTACGTCAGTCGCGTACGTCCGAGGTGCGCAGGACGGACGAGAAGGGCCGACGTGGGACTGTTCAGCAAGAAGGACGACTCCGCCAAGAGGGACGCCGGGCAGAGTGCACCGGTGGTCCCGGAGGTCCCCACCGCACATCGCAAGAAGGAGGGCCCCACCCCCACCCGCAAGGAGGCGGAGGCCGCCCGTCGCGCCCGGGTCAACCCCTCCCTGACGAAGAAGGAACGCCGCCGGCGGGATGCCGACGCCGATCGCCGGGCCCGCCAGGAGGAGATGCGCAAGCGCGATTCCGATGTCGGGCGCACCCTGATGCGGGACGTGGTCGACTCCCGGTTCCGGCTGGGTGAGGTCGTCATGCCTCTGCTGCTGGTCACCCTGGCGACCAGCCTCCTCGTCGGCAAGAACCCGCAGCTGGCCAACTACGTGATGGCCGCCTTCTATCTGATCGTGCTGGCGGTGCTGGTCGACATCACCTTCATGTGGCGCCGATTCACCAAGCTCCTCGACGAGCGCCACCCCGGGCACCCGAAGCGGGGCCTGTTCATGTACGGGATGAACCGCTGTCTCCAGATCCGTCGCTGGCGGATCCCCGCCCCCCGCGTCAACCGCGGCGACAAGATCTGAGCTGACCATGGCCTTCACCTGGACGACCGACCCGACCCTCGACGCCGACACCACCGCCACCCTCGGGCTCGACACCCCCTTCCCCACCCAGGCGGCGGCGGAGGCGTGGTTCTCCGAACACTGGACCGATCTGGACGAGGCCGGCGTCGAGTCCGTCACCCTGCTCGACGGGGAGACCGTCGTGTACGGGCCGATGGCCCTCAGCGCCTGACCCGCCGCGCCTGACCCGCCGCCGGAGCCGTTGAGCCCGTCGGGACGGCCGACTAGCGTGGCGGAGCGGTGTGCCGGCGATCCCGCCTGCACCGCCGTACGCCCCGGGGCGCGGACCCGGCGGACGTCGACGACCGCTTGACGTGAAAGGAACCACGGTGAACATCACCACCCTGCCCGGGCTGCGCCTGGCGGAGGAACTGCCCGACGGCATCGACTACCTGGTCGTGGGGACGCGACTCTCCGCGGACCGGGGAACCGTCCACGGCCTGCCCGACGGGGTGGACACCTCGGCCCTGGACCTGGACCTGCTCGCAGTGGGGGCGAAGAAGCGCACCGAGGTCGGTAGCGTCACCGCGCTGGGCCGGCTGGCCGGTGACACCCGGGTGCTCGCGGTCGGTCTCGGTGCGGCCACGCCGACCTCCGAGGTGCTGCGACGGGCAGCCGGTGCGGCGCTGCGCGCGATCGGTGCGGCGGTGGGCGCCGGGGCCGGCGTACGCGTCGCGGTGTCCCTGCACGAGGACGCGGTGACCATGCCGATGTCGGTGTTCGACGCGGTCCGTGCGATCGCCGAGGGCGCGCTGCTCGGCACGTACGAGCCACTCCACCCGGTCGGCGAGGTCGCCGCCGCCACGATCACCGAGGTCGTGGTGCTGGACGCGTACGCCGACGACCACGCATCGGCCGTCCGTCTCGCCGCGGCGATCAGCACCGCCGTCGCCCGGGCCCGCGACTGGGTGAACACCCCCGCCAACCTGCTCTATCCGGAGACGTTCGCCTCGGCGGTCGTCGACTGGTTCGCCGGGGCCCCGGTCGAGGTGACCGTCCGTGACGAGCAGCAGCTGGCCGCCGAGGGGTTCGGCGGGATCCTCGCAGTCGGCGGTGGTTCGGTGCACGCCCCGCGGGTGGTACGCGCCGCCTACCTCCCCGACAACGCCAGTCAGCGACTGGTGCTGGTCGGCAAGGGGATGACCTTCGACGCCGGCGGTCTCGACATCAAGCCGGCCGGTCACATGCTGACGATGAAGTGCGACATGGGCGGCGCGGCGGCCGTGATGGCCGCCACCCGGGCGATCGCCGACCTGGGGCTGCGGGTGGAGGTGATCGCGTACGCGGGGATGGCGGAGAACCTGCCGTCCGCGACCGCGTACCGCCCCTCGGATGTGCTGACGATGCACGACGGCACCACGGTGGAGGTCACCAACACCGATGCCGAGGGCCGACTCGTGCTGGCCGACTGTCTGTCCCTGTCGACGGCCGATGACGCCGACCTGGTGGTCGACATCGCCACCCTCACCGGGGCCTGCATGCGCGCCCTGGGGCTGAACACCATCGGTCTGGTCGCCAGCGGTGACGTGGTCGCCGGGCGGCTGCTGCATGCCGCCGAGACCAGCGGGGAGGCGATGTGGCAGCTGCCGCTGACCGACGAGGCCCGCGACAAGCTGCGTACGCCGTACGCCGACCTGGCATCGTCGAACACCGACGGATATCTCGGCATGCAGGTGGCCGCGGCGTTCCTGGAGCACTTCGCCGGGGATCGCAACTGGGCCCACCTGGACGTGGCGGGCCCGGCCTGGCGGGAGGGCGCCGCCGACGGTCACCTCTCGGTGGGCGGCACGGGTGCCGGTGTGCGGACCCTGGTGGACCTCGCCCTGACGATGGAATGACCGACGTCGATCCGGCGCCACGGCGCGGTGTGCCGGGCCGCAGGACGGCCCGGGTGAGTCGTCGGAACGTCGTTCCCGGTGGGGGCACCTACAGGTAGGGTAACGACGTACCTGACTGCGTCGTCATCGTTCTGAAGGAGTCCAAAGCGATCATGTCGACTTCTGTAACTCTCCCGGCCCTGGGGGAAAGCGTTACCGAGGGCACCGTCTCCACCTGGCTCAAGAAGGTCGGTGACACGGTCGCCGTCGACGAGCCGCTGGTCGAGATCTCCACCGACAAGGTCGACACCGAGGTTCCTTCGCCGGTGGCCGGCACGGTCCTCGAGATCCGGGTACAGGAGGACGAGACCGTCGAAGTCGGCGCCATCCTCGCCATCATCGGCGAACCGGGCGAGGCCGGCGCGACGGCCGCTCCGGCGGCGCCCGCCCCGGTCGCGGAGGCCCCGGCTCCCGCACCGGCGGCCCCGGCTGCACCGACTCCTGCACCGGCCGCTCCGGCGCAGGGCACCCAGGTGACACTGCCCGCCCTCGGCGAATCCGTCACCGAAGGCACCGTCTCCACCTGGCTCAAGAAGGTCGGCGACACCGTCGCCGTCGACGAACCGCTGGTCGAGATCTCCACCGACAAGGTCGACACCGAAGTCCCCTCCCCCGTCGCCGGCACGGTCCTCGAGATCCGCGTCGCGGAAGACGAGACCGTCGAAGTCGGCGCCATCCTCGCCATCATCGGCGACGCCAACGCCGCACCCGCCGCCCCAGTGGCACCCGCGGCGCCCGCACCGGCACCCATTGCTCCGGCTGCACCCGCCCCGGTGGCTCCCGCCGCACCCGCACCGGCACCCGTTGCCCCGGCAACCCCGGCGGCCGCTCCGGCTCCGGCCGCTCCGGCGCAGGGCACCCAGGTGACACTGCCCGCCCTCGGCGAATCCGTCACCGAAGGCACCGTCTCCACCTGGCTCAAGAAGGTCGGCGACACCGTCGCCGTCGACGAACCGCTGGTCGAGATCTCCACCGACAAGGTCGACACCGAAGTCCCCTCCCCCGTCGCCGGCACGGTCCTCGAGATCCGCGTCGCGGAAGACGAGACCGTCGAAGTCGGCGCCATCCTCGCCATCATCGGCGACGCCAACGCCGCACCCGCCGCCCCAGTGGCACCCGCGGCGCCCGCACCGGCACCCATTGCTCCGGCTGCACCCGCCCCGGTGGCTCCCGCCGCACCCGCACCGGCACCCGTTGCCCCGGCAACCCCGGCGGCCGCTCCGGCCGCACCCGCCGCCCAGGCTCCGGTGGCTGTCCACGCCCCGGTGTCCACCTCCAGCGTCGCCCCGCGTGCCACCGGCGGTGACGTCGCCGAGGCCGCGTACGTCACGCCGCTGGTCCGCAAGCTGGCCGCCGAACACGGCGTCGACCTGACCGCCCTCACCGGCACCGGTGTGGGCGGCCGGATCCGTAAGCAAGACGTGCTGGACGCTGCCGAGGCCGCCAAGGCCGCGACAGCACCTGCCGCCACCGCCCCGGTCCCGGCCGCCGCCCGCGAGGTCTCGCCACTGCGCGGCACCACGGAGAAGATGTCCCGGATCCGGCAGACGATCGCCCGCCGGATGCGCGACTCGAAGGACGTCGCCGCACAGCTGACGGCGACCGTCGAGGTCGACCTGACCCTGATCTCGCGGCTGCGCGCCCAGGTGAAGGGCGACTTCCGGGCGCAGCACGGCGTCGGCCTGACCTACCTGGCGTTCATCGCGAAGGCCACCGTCGAGGCACTGCAGCAGTACCCGATCGTCAACGCCACCGTGAACATGGACGACAAGACGATCACCTACCCGGCCAACGAGAATCTCGGCCTGGCCGTCGACACCCCGAAGGGCCTGATGGTCCCGGTGCTCAAGAACGCCGGCGCGTTCACCGTCACCGACTTCGCCAAGGCGATCGCCGATCTCGGCAGCCGCACTCGCGAGGGAAAGGTCTCCCCGAACGAACTGTCGGGCGGCACCTTCACCATCACGAACTACGGCTCGGTCGGTGTTCTGTGGGACACGCCGATCATCAACCAGCCCGAGTCCGCGATCATGGGCACCGGCGTCATCGTCAAGCGCCCGGTGGTGCTGGTGGACAAGCATCTCGGTGAGACGATCGCGATCCGCGACATGATGTACCTCAACCTGTCGTACGACCACCGCATCATCGACGGTGCCGACGCGGGACGCTTCCTGGTGGCCATCAAGGACCGCCTCGAGGATGGCGACTTCGGCGCGGAGTTCGGCGTCGAGGCCTGATCCCTGCACCGACAGGACACGCGCTGACGACACCCTCGCACTGACGACGCAGCAGGGCCCCGGGAGTGATCCCGGGGCCCTGTGCCGTGTGCGGAGTCCGAGTTCGGGTCCCACCAGGCCGGAAGCCCTCACTCCGCGGGGATCCTCCACGACGTGGTGGCAGCCCAGCTCTCTACCCGCGAGGCGTGCGCCTGGGACCACGGCTCCTTGGCCCTGGTGTACGCCGCAATGGTGGCCTCCCGTGCCGCCAGATCGCGCTTCAACTGCGCATACTCCTGGCGTGCATCCGGATCGGCCCGCAACCAGTCCCGGAAAAGCAGTGCCCATCGCCAGCCCGGCGAACCGGCCGGGCGCAGGTGAAGGTGGACAGTCCGCTCCGGATCGCAGGACAGATGCAGCCGCTCGGGCCACACCCCTCCGGTGACGGCAGGGTTCCCGCGTGCCTCCTCGGCGCGGGGGAACCCCAGCCGGCCCAGCGCGTCACGAACCTCTGCCCGGTCGGCATCCGCTGGCGCCGACAGGCCGATCTGCAGGTCGATGACATTCCTCGCGGCCAGCCCGGGCACAGCGGTCGATCCGATGTGGTGCAGCGCCAGCCCCTCACCCAGCAGGGGGCTCAGCCGGTACCGGAGCCGCCCCAGCAGCCGGCGTGCCTGGTCCGGCCAGGTCGGATCTACGGCGACGAGCACCGGCCGCTCCGGCCGGCGGACCGGCTCACCCCGGCGCAGGTGGTCCTCGAAAGCCACCGCCCGCCGCCACAACGCCTCGACCTGGGCCACCAGCGCGTCCGGCGCCCCGTTGTTGTCGATCACCACATCGGCGACGGCGCGTCGTTCCGTGTCGGAGACCTGGTGGGTGATCCGAGCGCGCGCGTCGTCCTCGGCCAGGCCGCGCAGGGCGACCAGGCGACGGATCCGCTCCTCGACGCCCACGTCGACCGTCACTACAAGGTGATAATGCGCCGCGACGCCGGTCTCGACCAGCAACGGGATGTCGTGCACCACGACAGTGCCGGGCGGTGCCGCGGCGATAATCTCGCGGGTGCGGTCCCTGATCAGCGGGTGAGTGATCGCCTCCAGGTCGCGGCGCGCAGTCGGGTCGGCGAACACGATCGCCCCCAGCGCGGCCCGGTCCAGCGAGCCATCGGCCCGGACCACGCCGGCGCCGAACCGGCCCCGGACCGCCGCCAGGCCCGATGTCCCCGGCTCGACCACCTCCCGCGCCAGGGCGTCGGCGTCGATCACCAACGCCCCGCGCTCGGCGAGGAGCCGGGCCACGGTCGACTTGCCCGATCCGATCCCGCCGGTCAGCCCGATCATCAGCACAGTCGCAGGCTACGGCACCCTCGCGGACCGCGCCCGGCGGACGGCACGGCGCAGGCCTCTGTGCAGACGCCCTCCTGCGCAGATGCTCGGTCGGCCCCACCGGCGTGCCGTTGCAGTCCGCGTGTTCGGGCCGCAGGAGGGCCGGCGCGTACACTCGGCCGCATGCCCGACTCCCCGATCAACGTCCCCGGGGCCGACGTCTCGGTCGTCTCCCCGCTCGGCATCACCTACCGCATGCTCGGTCTGTGGCCCGATCGTACGGAGACGACCGACTACACGCAGGCCTGGGAGCTGCAGCGTGAACTGCACGCCCGGGTGGTCGACGGCCGCGATCGCGGCACCGTGCTGCTGCTCGAGCACGACCCGGTCTACACCGCGGGCAAGCGCACCGATCCGGCCGACCGGCCGACCGACGGGACACCAGTGATCGACGTCGACCGCGGCGGGGACATCACCTACCACGGCCCCGGCCAGCTGGTCGGCTACCCGATCGTCAAGCTGCCGGCCAACGGCATCGGCGTCGTCGACTTCGTCCGCCGCCTCGAGGAGGCCCTGATCCGTACGCTCGGCGAACTGGGGATCACTGCCGGCCGGGTGCCGCACCGCACCGGCGTATGGCTCGGCGCCACCGCCGGCGACCCGTCCCACGGCATCGCGCCGAAGCCGGAGCGGAAGATCGCCGCGATCGGCATCCGGGTGTCCCGCAAGACCACGATGCACGGTTTCGCCCTCAACGCGGACATGGACATGAGTTGGTACGACCGGATCATCCCGTGCGGCATCCGCGACGCCGGCGTCACCAGCATCGCCCAGGAGCTCGGATCCTCCCCCAGCCTCGCCGAACTGGCCGCCATGGTCCGCCCGCACATCGACGCGATGCTGGCCTACGAGCCGTACCAGGCCTCCCCCGACGTCGGCGAGGAGCACGCGGACAATCCGCAGACCGCCCACCGCCGGCGTCCGGCCACCTCGGCCACCCCGGCCGACGACGACGCTCCGGCGGTGACGTACGGACTGACCGTCTGAGCCTATGGACTGACCGTCTGGGTCGCTGCCCCGACCGCCGGCGACCGGCTCCGGGTACCTCGGCGGGTGTTGCGGCGCCCTCGGGCAGAGCGGGTCGATCCGGCGCCACCGGGTAGACTCCGGTGGGTGACCATCGCACCAGAGGGACGCAAGATGCTCCGCCTCGAGGTCCGCAACGCGCAGACCCCGATCGAGGACAAGCCGTCGTGGATCAGGACCCGCGCCAAGTTCGGCCCCAACTACCGCGAACTGAAGGACCTCGTCGCGACCGAGCAGTTGCACACCGTCTGTCAGTCGGCGGGCTGTCCCAACCAGTTCGAGTGCTGGGAGGACCGCGAGGCCACCTTCCTGATCGGCGGCGACCAGTGCACCCGGCGCTGCGACTTCTGCCAGATCGACACCGGCAAGCCCACCGGGTACGACCGTGACGAGCCCCGCCGGGTGGCCGAATCGGTCCGGACGATGGGCCTGCACTACGCGACCGTGACCGGCGTGGCCCGTGACGACCTGCCCGAGGGCGCCTCGTGGCTGTACGCCGAGACCTGCCGCCAGATCCACGAGTTGATCCCCGGCTGTGGTGTCGAGCTCCTGGTCGACGACTTCCAGGGCAACCCGCGGGCGTTGCAGACCGTCTTCGACGCCCGCCCGGAGGTGTTCGCCCACAACGTCGAGACCGTCCCGCGCATCTTCAAGCGGATCCGCCCCGCCTTCCGCTACGAGCGGTCGCTGGGCGTGCTCAGCCGGGCCCGCGAGGCCGGGCTGGTGACCAAGTCCAACCTGATCCTCGGCATGGGCGAGACCGACGACGAGGTTTCCCGGACGCTGCGCGAGCTGCACGACGCCGGTGCGGAGATCATCACCATCACGCAGTACCTGCGTCCCTCCGAGCGGCATCACCCGATCGAGCGGTGGGTGACCCCGGACCAGTTCGACACGTTCGCCGACGAGGCCCGCGCGATCGGCTTCACCGGTGTGATGAGCGGCCCGCTGGTCCGGTCCTCCTACCGCGCCGGGCGGCTGTATCGTCAGGCCACCGAGGCACGCGGCCAGGGTGGTGCGGTGATGAAGATCCACGGCGTCAATCCGACCAGCGGCGACCACGCCTGACGGAGGCGGATCCCGTACGATCGGGGCGGCACCCGGGGCTCCATTGCACCACGCCTGACCGACCGCGGCGCGCGCCCGGCACCGGCGGGCACGCCGACGACCGAACCGACAGCACGACAGCAAGGTGATGATTGATGGCCAAGAGTGAGGCCGCGAAGGATCTGGCCGCCCGGCAGAAGGCTGCGCGCCGCGCCGAGAAGGAGCGCAAGCGCTCCAGCGACGACCCCCGCGACTGGGGTTGGTGGAAGCAGATCACGTACGCCTACAAGGCGACGGCCAAGATCGACAAGCGGCTCACCCCGTGGATGATCGGCGCGTTCGTGGCACCGATCCTGGTCACCGTCCTGATCGCCGCGTTGCTCCGCGGCGGCTGGGTGCTGTGGATCATCACCGGTGTCATGGCCGGTCTGGCGCTGGCCGTGTTCGTCCTCACCCAGCGGATGAAGCGGGCCACCCTGGAACAGGCCCGCGGGCAGGTCGGCTCCGCCGCCGCGGCCCTCGGGATGCTCAACGACAAGGTGTGGGCGCACGAACTGGGCATCACCGGAACCCGCCAGCAGGACCTGGTGCACCGGGTGATCGGCCCGGCCGGGGTGGTGCTGATCGGCGAGGGGGAGCCCGGCCGGCTCAAGACCCTGCTCGCCTCCGAGGAGCGCAAGCATGCCCAGCTCATCAGCGACCTGCCGGTGTGGGTGGTCCAGATGGGTGACCGGGAGGGTCAGGTCTCCCTCGACGACCTCGCCAAGCACATCAGGAAGCTGCCGAAGTCGCTGGACAAGTATCAGGTCACCGAGGTCACGTCGCGGGTCAAGGCCCTCGACGCCGTCCGGCCGCGGATGGCGATGCCGAAGGGCCCGATACCGACCAATGCCCGCCAGGTGAAGGGCAGCAAGCGCGCCCTGCGCGGTCGCTGATCACCGCTCCGGAGCGGGGGTGACACCCGCTCCGGAGTGGGTTGGGACACGGCGTGTAGAGTTGCCCGCGTCACACTGACCACCGCCACACCGGCCGTGGTGACCGTTTCCCTCAGCGTCGAGGACCCTGCTCGTGCACCCGGCCCGGTGCGGCCGGATTCCCGTGTGGCCCGACATCCTGGAGGAAGCTCGTGTCCCAGACCGCCATCCGTTCCGGGTCGGCGACCCCCACCGACCTCCGCTCCACCACCCGGCGCGACAACCTGGTGATCAACCTGTTGCTCGTCTCCGCGTTCGTCGTCATCCTCAACGAGACGGTGATGGGCGTGGCGATCCCGCGCCTGATGACCGATCTGGGCGTCACCGCGGTGGCGGCGCAATGGCTGACCACCGCGTTCATGCTGACGATGGCCACGGTCATCCCGATCACCGGGATGCTCATCCGGCGGTTCCCCACCCGGGGGCTCTTCATCACCGCGATGTCGCTGTTCTCCCTCGGCACCGCGGTGGCTGCCGCCGCGCCCGGGCACGAGGTGCTGCTGGCCGGCCGGATCATCCAGGCCTGCGGGACGGCCATCATCATGCCGCTGCTGATGACCACGGTGATGACCCTGGTGCCTGAGGAGGTCCGCGGGCAGCGGATGGGCAACATCTCCATCGTCATCTCCGTGGCGCCCGCGATCGGCCCGACCATCTCGGGTCTGGTCCTCAGCGTGCTGAGCTGGCGGTTCATGTTCGTCCTCGTGCTGCCGATCGCGCTGGCCGTCCTGGTGCTCGGCGCGCTCCGGATGCCCGACGTCAACGAGCCGGTGCACGCACCGATCGACGTGCCGTCGGTGATCCTGTCCGTCCTGGGATTCGGCGGGCTGGTGTTCGGCCTGAGCAGTCTCGGCGGTGCCACCGGTCAGGGGGTGCCGACCACTCTGATCGTCACCCTGGCGACCGGCGCCGTGGGACTGGCCCTGTTCGTGTGGCGGCAGCTGGTGCTGCAGCGCAGCGACCGAGCGCTGCTGGACCTGCGCACCTTCCGCAACCCGACCTTCGCCGTCTCGGTGGTGATGTTCGTCGTCAGCATGATGGCGCTCTTCGGCACCCTGATCCTGCTGCCGCTGTTCCTGCAGAACGTGCTGGGCATGACCGTCCTGGACAGCGGCCTGCTGCTGTTGCCCGGTGGGCTGGTGATGGGACTGCTCGCCCCGCCGGTGGGCAAGCTCTTCGACCGGGTCGGCCCGCTCCCCCTGCTGGTCCCCGGCACGATCCTGGTCGCCAGCGTGCTGTGGACGCTCGCCCTGGTCAGCTCACCGGCCACGCCCTGGCCGGTGTTCCTGGCCGCCCATGTGGTGCTCAGCATCGGTCTGGCACTGATCTTCACCCCGCTGTTCACCTCCAGCCTCGGGTCGCTCCCCCAGCACCTCTACGCGTACGGATCGGCGACGGTGTCGACGGTCCAGCAGGTGGCCGGGGCGGCCGGCACCGCCCTGTTCGTCTCCACGATGGCAGTCACGGCGGCACGCTGGACCGCCGGCGGCACGACCGCGATCGTCGCCGAGGCGGCCGGGATCCGGGCCGCCTTCCTGGTCGGGGCGATCCTCAGCACCCTGGCGATCGTCACCGCGTTCTTCATCCGCCGGCCACCCCGTACGGCAGGGGCGCCGGTCACCGACCACGTCTGAGATCCGAGGTCGCCGCAGCCTGACTAGGCTTGAGGGGTTATGGCGCATCTGCTCGGGGCCGAGGCCCTTCACCTGGAATACCCGACCAAGCTGGTCTTCGATGCGGTCACCCTCGGGGTGAACGAGGGCGACCGGATCGGCATCGTCGGCCGCAACGGCGACGGCAAGTCCAGCCTGCTCGCAATGCTGGCCGGGCGACGTACGCCCGACGGAGGCCGGGTGACCGTCCGCAACGGGGTGCGGATCGGCGTGCTGGACCAGGCCGACACCCTTCCCGACGAGGAGACCGTCAGTCACGCCGTCGTCGGGGACACGCCGGAGTACTCCTGGGCCGGCGACTCACGGATCCGCGACATCATCGCCGGCCTGCTCGGCGATCTGGACTGGGACGCGTCTCTCGCCACACTGTCCGGCGGGCAACGGCGGCGGGTGGCGCTGGCCGCCCTGCTGACCGGCAACTGGGACGTGCTGGCCCTGGACGAGCCGACCAACCATCTCGACCTCGAGGCGATCACCTGGCTGGCCGAGCACCTCAAGCGCCGGTGGGCCGCCAACGCCGGTGGACTGTTGGTGGTCACCCACGACCGGTGGTTCCTTGACGAAGTGTGTACGGCGACCTGGGAGGTGCACGACCGGATCGTCGAGCCCTTCGAGGGCGGGTACGCCGCCTACATCCTGCAGCGGGTGGAACGGGACCGGCAGGCGGCCGCCGCCGAGGCCCGCCGGCAGAACCTCGCCCGCAAGGAGCTGGCCTGGCTGCGCCGCGGGGCGCCGGCGCGCAGCTCGAAGCCGAAGTTCCGCATCGACGCGGCCAACACCCTGATCGCCGACGTCCCGCCGATCCGCGACACCGTCGCCCTGCAGTCGCTGGCGGTCTCCCGGCTCGGCAAGGACGTGGTCGATCTGCTGGACGCCTCGGTGGCGTACGGCGAGCACCAGGTGCTGCGGGACGTGGAGTGGCGGCTGGCGCCGGGCGAACGCACCGGCATCCTCGGGGTCAACGGCGCCGGCAAGTCCACCCTGCTGGGGCTGATCGACGGGTCGGTGGCACCGACCTCGGGCCGGGTCAAGCGCGGCGCGACGGTGAAGATCGCCACCCTCAGCCAACGGCTGGACGAGCTCGAGGAGCACCTCGACGAACCGGTCCGGGTGGTGATCGGCCGGCTGCGGACGACCTACACCCTCGGGGCGGGATCCAGGGCCCAGGAGCTCACCCCGGCCCAACTGCTGGAGCGGCTCGGCTTCTCCGGCGCCCAGCTGTCGACACCGGTGAGGGACCTCTCGGGCGGCCAACAGCGGCGACTGCAGCTGCTGCTGATCCTGCTCGACCAGCCCAACGTACTGATCCTCGACGAGCCGACGAACGACCTGGACACCGACATGCTCGCCGCCCTGGAGGACCTGCTCGACTCCTGGCCGGGCACGCTGATCGTCGTGTCGCACGACCGGTACTTCCTGGAGCGGGTCACCGACCAGCAGTACGCCATCCTCGACGGGCACCTGCGGCACCTGCCGGGAGGGGTGGATGAATACCTGCGGTTGCGGGCGGCGCAGGAGGCGGCGACCGCCGACCGGCCCGGCGCTCCCCGGACCCCGGAGCGCGGCACCCCCGACGCGACGGCATCGGGCACCCTCTCCGGCCGGGAACTCCGCGCGGCGGAGAAGGAACTCTCCTCCCTCGAACGGCGTGTCGAACGGTTGCGCCACCAGGCCGCCGAGGCCCGTACGAAGCTCGCCGACCTCGACCAGTCGGACTATGAGCGGCTCAGGACAGAGATGGCTGCGATCACCCGACTGGAGGACGAGGCCGAGTCGTTGGAGGAGCGCTGGCTGGAGCTGTCGGTGCTCTTCGACTAGTCGATGCCGCGGGACCTGGCGCCGTCCTCCGGCCGGCTCAGGCCGATCGCCTGAGCACCAGACCGAAGTGGTACGGGGGCAGCTCCGTGTACGCCTCCTGCGCCAGGCCGGCGGCAGCGGCCCAGCCGGCGATCTGCTCCGGGGTGGGTCGGATCTCCATCGACGGCCCGCGCGGAGTGTCCTCACGCTTCCAGTGGATCACCCCCACCCGCCCCGAGGGGCTGAGCAGTGCGGCGACGCGGCGCAGCAGGGTCACCGGTTCCTCGGCGTGGAGGATGTTGAACAGGGTCACGTAATCGATCCGGCCCCGGTACGGCGCCAGGGCCTGCGCAGCCTCCGGTGAGGCGACGTCGCCGGTCAGCAGGACGACGTTCGCCAGCTGCCGCTCGGCGGTCTTCCGTCGACAGGCGGCGATCATCTCCGGATCGATGTCGACCCCGATGGCCGTTCCGGAGATCATCGTGGCCGCGGGGATCAGGAAGGTGCCGTAGCCGCAGCCGACGTCGAGGAGGTCGCCGACGGTGTCATCGACGCCGAGGGCGGCGAGGACCCCGCGGGGATCGAAGTAGGTCGTCCACCACTCCTCGGTCGGCATGCCCGACTCTCGATACTTCACCGGGACATTCTCGTTCCTCGCCACGCGAGCCGGGCGAGATGCTCGCCCGGTCGACCCACAGCGGGTGGCGCTGGCCTGGGAGCTGGCACTAGCCGCGGTGGTGATCCCGATTCCCGGCGCTTCCCGACCGGCGAGCGTACAGGACTCGGTGCAGGCGATCGATCTCACCCTCAGCACCGACGAGGTCGCCCGACTGTCGGCGGTGTGACGCCCAGCGGTCCGTTCCCCCGCCGGGCTCGGCATCCCAGCCACCCCAACCGGTCGCCGAGTCACGGCCGAGCGGATCACAGCCGAGGATCCCGAGCGAGTGGCCGCGCGTCAGCCGGGTCCTGGTGCAGCGGTCGGCCGCCTGTCGGGTGAGCGACGGCTGGTGCTGACCCGGCCAGTGTTGGTACATCATCGGAGTGCGTCCCTGTGTGCACGCAGTGCCTCCACGACCAGGGCATGGTCGTCGTGCATCTCCAGGCCACTGACACCGACGGCGCCGACCAGCGCGCCCTGCACCCGGAGCGGGAAGGCGCCGCCCGCCGCGGCGTACAACAGCGGATCCAGGGCGGCGTGCGTGTCGAACGACTCCCCGGCCGCGGCGTACGTCACCCGCACCGCGAGCGAGGACCGCCCATAGTGCTTCACCACCCGGAACTTCCGGTCGAGCCACGCGTCATTGACCGCCGCCGAACCCTGCACACCGGCATGGAAGGCACGCTGCTCACCGAGCATCACGGCGATCGCGACTCCCAGGCCACGATCGATCGCCACCCGACGCAGCCAGGACCCGACGGCCCACGCGTCCGCCAGGCCGAACCGCACGAAGTCCAGGTCGGTCTCCTCCGCGGCCAGTTCGCCGACCAGCTCCTCCGGGGTCAGCTGCCGGTAGCCCGCGCCCGCGTCGATCATCGTCGATCTCCTCCGCTCATGGTGGGATCTCCTTCGCGGTACAGGCTGCCACACCTGGCTAACACCGGGGACCCCGATGACTTACATGTTACATATGGATAAAATGTCCTGTCAATAAAGACCCCATGACAGCACTATGGTCCGCATCACCACCAGGCCCTGATCCACCCACCGGATCGTGATCCACCGGAGAATCGTGGTCCACCGGAGGAGACACGTCGCAGGGGGCACCCGGACGGGCACCCCCTGCGACAGTGCGGACGGCGATGGGCAATCAGAGGCGCTCGGCACTGAACCGCAGCGCCCGGACGATCTGGACCGCGCCCATCACGACCAGCGAGATGCCGAGCAACCACCACAACGCCACCACATAGAGCGGGGAGAACAGCAGGATGATCCCGGCGACGATGGTGATCACGGCGTAGATGATCACCCACACCTTGGACGGCACCCCGCGCAGCAGGGTCAGCGCGGCGACACCCTCGATGATCCACAGGATGCCGACGGTGACCCCGAGCACGATGGCGAGCAGCATGGTCGCGGTGCGCAGATTGGCCAGGGCGATCACCCCGCCGATGATGAACAGCGCGCCGAGAACGAGGTGGCCGATCCGGGCCCAGACGCCGTAGCGCTTCGCGAAGATCCCCAGACCCAGATAGACCAGACCGGTGATGATGGCGTAGATAGCGATGATCGCGGCGACGACGGCCGCCGTCTTGCCGGGCCAGACAAGGATCAGGACACCGATGACGAGGGCGACGAGCCCGCCGACCCCCCACGCGGTGCGGATCACGGTGCTGGCCCTGTCGAGTTCGTTGTCGATAGCTTCGGTGGACATGCGCTTGAGACCTCCTGGCTGATGGTGCCGGTCACTCCCGGTGTGCACACGCGCCCGTCCGCGAAGCCCCATTGACCCCGGAGACACTGCGGAGGCGTGCTTCCCAGGCACTGCGGAGCCTATCGGGGCAGGGGGCCACCGCCACCCCAAGGAGGGTGAGGTCGGACGGCGGCACCAACCTCACAGAAATGTGATCTGGACCACAGAAGGAGCGGCGGGTTACCCTGAGCCATGAAGATCCGCGACCTGCTCCGACGCAAGGGGAACAACGTACTCACCCTTGCGGTGACCGCGACAGTCGCCGACGCCGTCAACGTGCTCCGCGACCACGGCATCGGCTGCGTCGTTGTGACCGACTCCACCGGCGCCATCGCCGGCATCGTCTCCGAACGCGACATCTCCCACGCCTTCGGGGCCGTCGCCGCCGAGTCCCCGGTCAGCGACCTGATGACCAGAGACGTACGGACCTGCCCACCCGACGAGGACGTCGAGGCCCTTGCCGCCCTGATGACCGACCAACGGGTCCGCCACGTGCCGGTGGTCGAGAACGGCCGGCTCAGCGGGCTGGTCAGCATCGGCGACGTCGTGAAGGCACACCTCGACGAACTGCGCCGGGAGCGGGACCACCTCGTCGCGTACGTCCAGTCCTGATCCGCCCCCTTTGACCGATCCGAGTCCGACCATCTGAAGCGAAGCGGCGTTGCCCCCGGCCCGGGCCGGGCGGTCAGCGCCGCTTCACCACGACCGTACGCAGCATCATGTCGTTCAGGCTGCGCCGATCCGGTCCGATGACGACCGCGGGGAGCACCAGGCAGACCATCAGGGTGCGGACGATCGCCGCCCAGAAGCTGACCGGGCGCCCGTCGACGCGGGTGACCCCGATCCCGACGACGCGTTGGCCGAGGCTGGAGCCGGTCAGCCCGGTGAGCAATGCCTTCTCGATGAAGAACACGATCAGCGTGGCGAACTTCTCCGGCCCGGTGCTGGACAGCACGGCCCCCCAGGTGATCAGCGCGGCCACCAGCATCGCCACCGCCCAGTCCACGATCAGGGCGGTGATCCGCTGCCCCCAGGAGGCCAGCGCACCGCGCCCCTCGGCGGGCAGCCCCAGGGAACGGCCCGGGTAGTCCTGATCGCGGGTGGGTCCCGAGGTGGTGTTCGTCACCCGGACAGGCTACCGTCCGCCGGCGGCGACCCGTACGTCGCCGATCACGGTCCTCCCCGATCGTTGCCGCGCTGATCAGGGTCCCCCGCCGGCCGCGCCACGACGTGCCAGCCGTAACATGTCCGCAATAGCCATGCAACGGCCGAGAAATCCGTCATTCCTAGGCTGATCACGCAGTTCACCACTACCTACCATTTCGGAGGCGCTATGTTCCAGGGAGCTGACGACCTGTTGGCCTACGTCAAGGAACAGGACGTCGAGGTCATCGACGTCCGGTTCTGCGATGTCCCCGGCGTCATGCAGCACTTCGCGGTCCCCGCCAAGTCGTTCGACAAGGACGCGTACGAGGAAGGCCTGGCGTTCGACGGCTCCTCGATCACGGGCTTCCAGAAGATCCACGAGTCGGACATGGCTCTGCTCCCGGACCCGACCACGGCCTACATCGACCCGTTCCGCAAGGCGAAGACACTGGTCCTGGACTTCTACGTCCACGATCCGATCACCAAGGAGCCCTACAGCCGCGACCCGCGCAACATCGCGCGGAAGGCGGAGGCCTATCTGAAGTCGACCGGCGTCGCCGACACCGCGTTCTTCGCTCCCGAGGCCGAGTTCTACATCTTCGACGATGTGCGCTTCGACACCAACGCACACGAGAGCTATTACCACATCGACTCCGAGGAGGCTGCCTGGAACACTGGCACCGCCAAGGAGGGTGGCAACCGCGGCTACCACGTGAAGACCAAGGGGGGTTACTTCCCGGTCGCCCCGGTCGACCACTTCGCCGATCTGCGCCAGGACATGGTCCGTAATCTCGAGGATGCCGGCCTGACCCTCGAGCGGGCGCACCACGAGGTCGGCAACGCCGGCCAGCAGGAGATCAACTACCGGTTCAACACGCTGCAGTCCGCCGGTGACGACGTGATGAAGTTCAAGTACATCATCAAGAACACCGCCTGGGAGGCCGGCAAGACCGCCACCTTCATGCCGAAGCCGGTCTTCAACGACAACGGCTCGGGCATGCACGTGCACTCCTCGCTGTGGAAGGACGGCCAGCCGCTGTTCTTCGACGAGAACGGTTACGGCGGTCTCTCCGACATCGCCCGCTGGTACATCGGTGGCCTGCTGGCCCACGCGTCGTCGCTGCTCGCCTTCACCAACCCGAGCGCGAACTCCTACCACCGCCTGGTGCCGGGCTTCGAGGCTCCGGTGAACCTGGTCTACTCCCAGCGCAACCGCTCGGCCTGCATCCGGATCCCGATCACCGGCCCGAACCCGAAGGCCAAGCGCGTCGAGTTCCGCTGCCCCGACCCGTCCTCCAACCCGTACCTGGCCTTCTCGGCGATGCTGCTGGCCGGCCTCGACGGCATCCAGAACCGGATCGAGCCGCCGGAGCCGATCGACAAGGACCTGTACGAGCTGCCGCCCGAGGAGCACGCCGACATCGCCACCGTTCCGGCCTCGCTGGAGGGCGCCCTCGACGCACTGCGCGCCGACCACGAGTACCTGCTCGCCGGCGATGTGTTCACCTCCGACCTGATCGAGACCTGGATCGAGCTGAAGGAGGGCGAGATCGCCGCCCTGCGTCAGCGCCCGCACCCCTACGAGTTCGACCTCTACTTCGACATCTGATTTGGGGCTTTTCAGCCTCTGTCAGTAGTCGCCGAAAACGGCGCCTGACCTGCGGAAACGCCTTTCGACGTTTTCCAACGGCAGGCGCCGTTTTTCGTTGTCGTGCGTACCCAGTGCACCCCCAAAAGGGTTCGGCGGTCAGGCGTCCCCGAGGCTCGCCAGGAAGGCGTGCAGCTCGGCGTCGGGGTAGGTGTGGGACTCGCAGAGCGGGCCGCACGGCACACGGGCGAGGTCGCGGGACAACTCCCCCAGGTCGAGGCCGCCTGGGCCGTTGTTGCGCTGTACGTCGGCGAGGAACGCGAACTCGTTCATCATGCCCCCGACGGATCTGTCGGCGGTCGAGCGTACCCAGCGCCATGATCAGCGACGTTTCCGCAGGTCAGCAGGGGTAACCCAGTCACTACTCCGGCATCTGATCAGTTCGACGCGCCACTCCGCGGGCCCAGGACCAGCTCGCCGCTCCCTGCCCTCCGGGTCTTCGGCACTCCTACTGCGGCCTCGGAGAGATTCCCAGCGCGTTCACAGGCGTACCGGCAGCCCCGTACCGGGATCCGCCGACCGGGCACCGGCTCTCCACCGCTGGCCGTGACCTCGTCGTAACAACGGCCGATGACGGACGTCGAGGAGCCCCGCCGGCCCTGTTCCCCCAGCCCCGGAATGTATACTTTCGGTTAGGTCAGCGGTATTTCCGCGTTCGCACGCCCGTCACGAGGACGTCAACTTCGGGTTGAGTACGTTCACCTTGCCTCGATAGACCCGTATGTGGATTGCGACGTCGCCTCCGGTGCAGGGCCACACCGAGTGGCGTGCATGTTCCGCAATATTTACCGGAACCACCACCGCGGTGCGCAGGAGTGGCTTGTTGCGCTCCAGAATCGAGAATCGCATGATTGCAGTGGTTGGCTTTTCCGCACGCTCCGCCGGTTCCTCCGATGCGGACGAGTTCTGGCAGATCGTGGCCGGTGCAGTGCCACAGTTCGCCCCCGCCCCCTTCGATCGATGGCGGGAGGACTCCGTGCTCTCGCACGAACGCAGCCGTCCCTTCACCTCGTACACCAACACCATGGCCGCCCTGGAGGATCCCTACGGTTGGGACCGGGCCGGCTTCGGGATCCCGGTCGCGCGGGCACGGGGGATGGACCCCCAGCAGCGCCTCGCCCTCACCCTGGCCCGGGAGACGTTCGACCGCGCCGGGCGGACCCCAGAGTCCGTCGCCGGACGCGGCATCGGGACCATTGTCGGGGTGAGCTCGAACGACTACCGGATGGTCACCGTCGCACCGGTCATCGCCCGGATGACCACCGACGGGTCCTTCGGGGTCGACGACCCCGAGGTGAAGCAACGCCTGATGGCCGGGGCGTCGTCCGCGATCCAACGGATCGGCGGCTACTCGATGTCCGGCGTCCTGAACAACATCATCCCATCGGTCGTCCAACAACAGTTCGACCTCAACGGGCCCTCGTTCTCTGTCGACAGCGCCTGCTCCTCCGGACTCACCGCGATCCACCTCGCCTGCACCCTGATCGAGTCGGGTGAGGTCGACGAATGCCTGGCCGGCGGCGTCTACGTGGCGCTGACCCCCGACGTCCTGATCGCCTTCGCCCAGGTCGGTGCCCTGTCGCCCACCGGGCGCTGCCAGCCCTTCACCGCCGCGGCCGACGGCTTCACCCTCGGCGAGGGCGGTGCCCTCCTGCTGCTCAAGAACCTCGAATTGGCGCGGCGCGACAACGATCCGATCTACGCGGTGATCGAGGGATGGGGAGCCAGCTCCGACGGCCGTGCCCCCGGCATCATGACCCCGACCAGCGAGGGACAGGTGCGCGCCATCCGGGCCGCCCGGCGGCGCGCCGGCGGGGACTTGCCGGTCGACTACATCGAGGGTCACGGCACCGGCACCACCGTCGGTGACGCCCAGGAGATCCTCTCGGTCGCCGGCACCGATCCCGATCCCGCCGGACCCGGCCTGCCGATCGGCTCGGTCAAGGCGATCGCCGGCCACACCCTGGCCGCCTCCGGTGCCCTCTCGATGGTCAAGGCCGTGCAGATGATCCGCCACCAGACCGTCCCGCCGCAGCCCCCGGTGCGCACCGGGGTGCACCCGGGCCTCGAATCGACCCGGCTGCACGTGGCCGGCCACCGGGACCGCAACCGCGACGTACGGCGCATCGCCATCAACTCTTTCGGATTCGGCGGGGCCAACGGCCACCTGCTCGTCTCCCATCCCGAAGGAACCCTGTGATGAACGTGATGAACCCTTCCCTGCTGCTCCTCTCCGGCACCACCGCCGACGATCTCCGGGCCCGCTGTGAGACCGTCCTGAACTCCTTCGACGACCACGCCAATCACGACATCTCCCTGGCCGACCTGCAGGCCCGGCTCGCGGTCGTCACGCCCGGACCGCACCGCCTCGCCATCGTCGCAGCCACCGTCGGGGAGGCCCGTCGGGCGCTGCGCCGGGCGACCGACCTGCTCCCCGACCTCACCGACGACCCTGCCGACCCGGCGCACTGGTACGCCGCCACGGTGACCGACAGCCCCCTCCGGGTGGCCTTCGTCTACCCCGGTCAGGGGGCCCAGCGGGTCGGTGACCAGCACGTCCTGGCCGACCTCGACCCGGTCTTCGCAGATCGCTGCGTCCAGCTGCTCGACTCCTCGGTCGTCCCCGGGCTGCAGCCTCTGGTGACGGCGGGCTGGTCCGGTGCCCCGGACCACACCGACGTCGACAGCACGCCTCTCGACAGCACCGCGATCAACCTGACCGATGCCGCCCAGACCGCACTGACCGTGCTCGGCGTCGCGGCGACCGAGCTCTTCGCCCGACTGGGTGTCCGCCCCGACCTGGCGACCGGGCACAGCGTCGGCGAGTTCTCCGCGCTCCACGCGGTCGGCAGCCTGTCCGCCGAGGATGCCGTCCGCCTCGCCTCGGACCGTGGCCGGATCATGCGCGCCCAGCTGTCGGACGGCGAGTACGGCATGGTCGCGCTGCGGTGCTCCGGGGAGGAGGCCGGCGCCCTCGCCGAGGGTGCCCCCGAGGTCTACCCGACGTGCTGGAACGACGGCCACCAGACGGTGTACGGCGGCACCAAGGCGGCGCTCGAGCCGTACGTGGCCGCCTGCCGGGCCGCGGGCATCGTCGCCACCCCGCTCCCCGCCCAGGGGCCCTTCCACACGCCGCTGATGGCCGGCAGTCAGCAGGGCTTCGCCGCGCTGCTGGCGGATGCCACCATGGCCGCGCCGGTCGGACACTTCGTCTCGACGGTGTCCGGACGCCGGGAGGCCGACCCGGCCGCGATCCGGGACCTGCTGGCCGACCAGGTCACCACCCCGGTGGACTTCCGGGCCGCCGGCGCCGAGATCCTCGCCCAGGCGCCGGACGTGGTCGTCCAGTTGTCCGGCGGGGAGTCGCTGATCAGGATGCTGCGCCACGACCACCCCGAGCTGTCCTTCGTCGGTGTCGGCTTCGGCGGCACCAGCGACAGCCGCGACACGGTGCTGCACCACCTGGCCCGGCTGTTCGTGACGATGCCCGGGATCCACCTCGCCCCGGTGCTGGCCCACAACGGCGTCGCCGCCCGCTGGCGCCTGCAGGACGTACGCCTCGACCGGCACTCGGTGATCAAGCTGCCCGCCGTCGCACCGCAGCACGCCGCCCCCACCACGAACAGGACCACCAGCGTGACCAGCCCCAGCCACACCACCGGCACCACCCCGACCCCGGGCGCGCAGACGGCCCCGGCCGCACAGTCCGCGGCGGTCTCGCCGGAGGCGATCCGGACCGCACTGCTGACGGCGATGGCGGAGGCCTCCTCCTCCCCGGTCGCCGAGATCGCCCGCGGCGGTCGGCTGGCCGAGGACCTCGGCTTCGACTCGCTGCTGATGGCCGACACCCTGCGCCGGCTGTCCCAGCAGGTGCCGGACCTGCGGGTCGGGGAGCTCGCCCTGGAGAACGTCCGGACGCTGGACGACCTCACCCAGGAGCTGGCCCGGGCGGTCGGCGCCTCCGCCGGACCGGCCGTCGCGACGGTCACCCGACCCACGCCGGAGGCATTCGTGCTGCCGGACAGCTGCGAGCGGACCCTGGCGTCGTTCCCGGAGCTGGCGGCCTTCGAACGCAAGCAGGCCGAGTTCCAGGCCGCGGAGACGCTGATCCCCTACTACCTGCCGCACGACGGGATCATCTCCAACCACACCGAGATCGAGGGGCACCCGATGATCTCGTTCAGCTCGTACAACTACCTCGGCATGTCCGAGGACCCGGAGGTGCAGGCCGCGGTCGTCGACGCGGTCCACCGGTACGGGACCTCGGTCTCCGCCGCGCGCATCCTGTCCGGCAACCGTCCGCTGCACGACGAGCTGGAGCGCGAGATCGCCGACTTCCTCGGCAGCGAGGACGCGGTGGTGCTGGTCGGCGGACACGCCACCAATGCCTCGATCGTGCCGCAGGTCGTCGCCGGTGGCGACATCGTCTTCCACGACGGGCTGGCGCACGACAGCATCCAGCAGGGCATCAAGGCGAGCGGGGCAGCCCGGCACAGCTTCCCGCACAACGACATGGAGGCCCTCGGCGCGGCACTGGCGCGTCGGCGGGGCAGCTACCGGCGGGCACTGATCTGCGTCGAGGGCGCCTACAGCATGGACGGCGACACCGTCCCGCTGGCGGAGATCGTCGCGCTGAAGGAGCGCTACGGGGCGCTGCTGATGGTCGACGAGGCACACAGCTTCGGCACCATGGGGGCCACCGGACGCGGCATCTGTGAGGCGACCGGCGTCTCGCCGGCCCGGGTGGACATCCTGATGGGCACCCTGTCGAAGTCGATGGCCAGCTGCGGCGGGTACATCGGCGGCAGCCACCGGTTCGTCGAGTTCCTGCGCTACAACCTGTCCAGCCTGGTCTTCAGCGCCGGGCTCTCGCCGGCCAACACCGCCGCCGCGCTGGCCTCCCTGCGGGTCCTGCGCCGGGAGCCGGAGCGGGTCCGGCGGCTGGCGGCGAACGCCGACTACTTCCGGGCCGGCGTCGACCGGCTCGGCCTCGACTGGGGCGACGGCGCCGGAACGCCGATCGTCCCGGTGATCTACGGCGACTCCGCCCGCACCCTCCGAGTCGCGAACGAGCTCTACCGCAAGGGGCTCAGCATCAACCCGATCCTGGCGCCGGCGGTGGCCGAACGACTCGCCCGGCTGCGGGTGTTCATCACCGCCGTGCACACTCGGCGGGACCTGGACGCCGCGCTCGAGGCGCTGGCGGAGATCTCGGAGGCCACCCTCGTCGGCGCGACCGCGTGACCGCGGTGACCTGGGTCGGTCGGGCGATCGTGGTGATCGCTCCCGACCGGCCCGGTCACTGGACCGACAACCCGGCCCTGTTGGAGCGTCTCGCCGCGGCCCTGGCCGCCCCGGGCGCCCGGCGGGGCCGGGTCGAGGTCGTCGACCGTACGCTCGTCCGGGTCACCGGCCGGGTCGGCACCGAGCAGCGCCGGGTCTCGGCGTCCCACGAGGCCGGCCGGGTCGGGCTGGCGGTGCACCCCACGGCGGGCCCGGACAGCGCCATCGGCTTCGACCTCTGCGCCGACCGGCGGGTGGCCTCGATCCGCTCGGCGCTGCCCCTGGTGCTCACCCCGGCGGAACAGGCCCTGCTGCCGGATCCGGGGGGAACACCAGGGTCCTCCCCCCTCGGGGATGGACCCACTCAGCTGGCAGTCTGGACCGCGGTGGAGGCGCTGACCAAACTCGCCCGCGGACGCCTGCTCTCCCCCGCCGGCCGGCCCCGCCTCACGTCCCTCCGCCCACCGCTCGCCGCAGGCGTGTCGCTGACCCACCGGTGTCTCGGCGACCTGACCTGCTGTGTAGCGATTCCCAGCCCCACTGCCAACCCCTGAGAGGAAACACCATGCGCATCGTCGTCATCGGCGCCACGGGCCAGATCGGCGCCCGCGTCGTCGAGGTCGCCCACCGGGACGGCCACGAAGTGGTCGGGGTCTCCCGACACTCACCGGCCACCCCACCGGTCGACTGGCGGACCGCCGACGCCTCCGACCCGGAACAGCTCACCGCGGCCCTCCGCGACGCCGAGGTGGTCATCGCCACCCTCGGGCTCCCCTACACCATCGCTGCCTGGAGCAAGACCTGGGTGCCGCTGACCCGATCCACCGTCACTGCCGTGCGGGCCGCCGAGGTCCCGCTGGTCTGGCTCGACAACTGCTACCCGTACGGTGTGAGCACGACGCCGATCAACGAGGAGAGCCCGATCGCGCCCTGCTCCCGGATGGGGCGGGTCCGCGCCGGGGTCAACGACATCCTGGAGGAGGCCAGTGGGGCCGGGACACCGATCACCGTGGCCCGGGCCGCCGACTTCCTCGGCCGGGGCGTCGAGACCACCCTGGTCCGCTGGAGCGCCCTGGAGAAGGCCGCCCGGGCCGGCGACCGCCGTACCCGGCTGCCGTGGATCGGCGACCCTGACACCGCCCACAGCTACGCCTCCGCCGACGAGGTCGCCCGCTCGCTGGTCACCCTCGCCACCCGCGAGGACCGTACGGCGCAGCCGACCTGGCTGCTGCCGGCCCTCCAGCCGGTCACCGGCCGGGAGATCTGTCGGCTGCTGTCCGAACGCTCCGGCCACGAGATCACCGCGATGGCGCTCCCGAAGGCAGTGCTGACGGTGGCCGGTTGGGTCAGCCCGCTGGCGCAGGCCTCGAACGACATGGCCTACCTCAGCGACCGCGACTTCCTCGTCGACGACACCCGCTTCCGGACCGCCTTCGGGTGGGGGCCGGCGGGCACTGTCGGCGAGCTGCTCGACCAGGAGTTCGGCAACACAACGGCCCCTGCCCAGTGACCCGCTGACATCTTCCACCGGTGGGATCCCGGTCGTCGTGGGCGTTCAGGAGCGTTGGTCGGCCGGGATCCACACCCGCATCGTGGCCGGTCCCCGGTTGCCCCACCGGTGGTAGGGAACGAGAGGGACCTCGATCCGCTTCCCGGTCCGACTGGTCGGATCCGACGGATACGGCCATCGGGCGGGCTCCCGGGTGATCAGATGCCCATGCCCGATCGCGCCACCGTCGCGGTCGGCCACGCCGAGCCGGGGGTCGAGTCTGACCCCGTCGATCGGCTGTCCGTCGGGCAGGTCGACCGACTCCAGGCACAGCACCACCGGGCCGCGTTCGACCGCGACGCATCCCCGGACCGCGTCGATCCGGTCGTCAGCCACCGTGACGCGCGGTGATACCGGCAGTACCAGATCGATCTCGTCACCGTCGTGGAACTCCCGTTCGACGCTGGCCACGTTTCCGGTGACCGGCCGCCCGTCCAGGGTGGCGCCCTCCGCCCAGGACGGGATCCGTAGGTCCAGTCGTAGCCGGCCGGCCGGCGCCTGTTCCACCCGGATCGTGATCCGGCCCTGGAGGGGGTAGGTCGTGTCCACGCTCAGCACGAGGTGTCGTCCGTCGTCGAGGAGGGTGTCCAGCCGGGACGGCATGTACTGGTGCACCTGCACGCCGCCGGAGCCGGTGCTGAAGACGTACGTCCCCAGCGATGCCAGGAGACGGGCGATGTTGGGCGGGCAGCAGGAGACGTCGAACCAGGGTGCCCGCAGCTGGGCGCTGGCCCGCTTGCTCACCCGGTCCGGGTCGGCGGGCGCTGCGGCGGTTCGCACCTGCAGGGGGTTGGCGTAGAAGAAGGACCGGCCGTCCTCGGAGACCGCGGCGGCGATGACATTGAACAGGGTCCGCTCGATGAGGTCGGCGTACCGTTCGTCGCCGGTTGCGAGCAGCAGCCGCCAGGCGACCATGATCGAGGCGACACCGGCGCAGGTCTCGCAGTAGGACCGATCCGGTGGCAGCTCGAAGTCCTCACCGAAGGCCTCGTCCTGGTGGTGGGAGCCCATCCCGCCGGTGAGATAGGTGCGCCGGGCCACCGCCGCGTCGTACTGCCGACGGGCGGCGTCCACCAGCTCGGTGTCATCGGTCTCGACGGCGACATCGACCGCGCCGGCCGTCAGGTAGAGCGCTCGTACCGCGTGCCCCCGCAGTGCGTCGGCGTCCCGGAAGGGGACGTCGTCCTGCCAGTACGCGGTGCCGTACTCGCCCTCGGCGAGAAGGCCGTGCCCGCGGCGTTCGACGAACAGTCGGGCTTGGTCCAGGTACCGCGACTCGCCGGTGGCGCGGGACAGCTCGACCAGGGCGGTCTCGATCTCGGGATGTCCGCAGATCGCCTGCACCCCGGTGTCGCCGAACGTGGCACACACGTGGTCGGCGGCCCGGCGTGCCACCTCGGCGAGCCCGTCATCGTGCCCGGTGCGGAGCCGGGCGACGCCCGCCTGGATGAGATGCCCGTAGCAGTACAGCTCGTGACCCCACTCGAAGTCTCGGTATCGTGACTCCCCCGGGGTGCCGAATCGCGTGTTGAGATAGCCGTCGGGCTGCTGAGCCCCCGCGATCACCGCGGCGAGTTCGGCGACGGACTCCTCATGGTTCTCTCCCCCCGGTCGGGAGGACTCCCAGGTCATCGCCTCCAGCAGCTTGTAGATCTCCGAGTCCGAGAATTCCCTGCCCTGACGGGTGCCGCCTCCCTTCGCGGCGACCAGAGTGAAATTGTTGATCCAGCCGAGGCGTTCCTGCCACGATCGGCAGTGCGCTATGGTCGTTCGGCCATTGATCTCCTGGCGTTCTCGCCAGAAACCGTCGGAGATGGTGACGGCATCGATACCGACCGGGTGGAATGTGCCCACTGACGGGGAAACGGGGGATGCCACGCGACGAATGGGTGCGTTCACGACTGATTGACCTTCCTGGAAGAAGACGGCGACAGTGCCCGGGAGACGGTCCGTACGGACGGCGTCAGCCCTTGACAGCGCCGGAGGTGAAACCCTTGATGTAGTACTTCTGGAGGGCGAGGAAGAGGATGCCGGCAGGAATGGTGAGGACGACCACGCCGGCCGTCGTCAAGCCGTAGTCGATGACCCCCATGGTCTGCTGCCTCATGTTGACCAGGGCCAGCGGCAGCGGGGCGTGCTGCATGCTCAGCAGGTACAGCGACACCATGAAGTCGTTCCAGGCAGCCAGGAACGAGAAGAGGCCGACCGTGACCAGCGAGGGCAGCACCGGGGGAAGCATGATCCGGAGGAAAGCACTGAAGGAGTTGCAGCCGTCGATGAAGGCCGCTTCCTCCAGTTCTTTCGGGACTGCGGCGAAGGAGTTCCTCATCATGAAGACGGCGAACGGGAGCTGGAACAGGGCGAGCACCAGGCCGACACCGACCAGCGAATTCTGCAGGTGGATGGTCTGCATCCAGACGATCAGCGGAATGAGGAGTGCGGCGTACGGCACCATCATGATCGACAGGACCAGGACGAACAGGGTCCGCTTTCCTCTGAACCGGTACCGTGCGAATGCATAGCCGCCGGTCGAGGAGAGTACGAGTTTCGTCACGACAGTGACGGTCGACACGACGAGAGAGTTCTTCAGGTAGACACCGATCCCGAGCCCATAACCGGCAAGAGTCAGATAGTTGCTGAATCCGACACCATTGAGCTGGGAGGTGCCCGCATGCGGGGACACCGAACTGATGACCGCCCACAGCAGCGGGGCGACGAAGATCACGGCGAGCAGGCCGGTGAGGACATAGAACAGCAGGCGACGGTACGACAGGCTCTTCATGGCGTTCAGTCCTCCTCGTCCTCGACGCCCATGGCGCGCAGCTGGAGAGCGTTGAGGACCACCAGGGCGATCAGCACCAGGACCGACAGCGCGGCAGCCATCCCCAGATCCTTCTTGGTCTCGAACGCGTACTTGTAGATCAGCAGGACCACGGTCATCGTGGAGTTGTTCGGCCCGCCCTTGGTGAGGATGTAGAACTGTTCGAAGGCGAGGAGGGAGCCGGTGATCGACATGATCATCGTCATCGCGATCGTGGGCCGCAGCAGCGGGAAGGTGATGCTGCGGAAGGTGTTCCACCGGTTGGCGCCGTCGATCCTGGCCGCCTCATAGACGTCGGCAGGGATGGCCTGCAGTCCGACCATCGTCAGCAGCATGTAGTAGCCGGCGAATCGCCACACCACCAGGATCACGGTCGCCCACAGCGCGCCGCCGGGCGTGCCCAGCACCGAGGAGCTCAGGTCCATCAGGCCGGTCCTCGCGAGGATCGGGTTGATCGGCCCCATCTGTGGGGAGTACAGGGCGTAGAACAGCAGCGATGCCGAGGCGATACCCAGTGCCGACGGCAACAGGATGGCGGTGCGCAGGATGTTGTTCCAGCGCCGGGCCTCCTGCACCAGCAACGCCAGGCCGAGAGCGATCGGCATCAGCACCACGGTGGTCAGCAGCGTGTATTTCAGGGTGAACCAGGTGGACTGGCGCAGCAGCGGGTCGGAGAGGACCTTGGTGAAGTTGTCGGGGAAGTTGGTCCCGGTGTCTCCCCCCAACAGTGTCCACTTCGACACCGACATGACCACCACCAGGATGACCGGGGCGATGAAGAGGATGAGGAGGAAAAGGGTGGTGGGCATGGCCCAGGCCCAGCCACGCTGATTGTCCCGGCGTTCCGCCGAGGACCGGCGCACCGTGGCCCGTGTGCCGGTCATGACCTGTGTCGCTTGCGCGGACATCGAATCTCCTAGAATCGGCGCGGGGCCGAGTGGTCCGGTGGTTCACCGACCCGACTCGGCCCACAACTGCCTGGCAGGCGCGGGCGACCGCGCAGAGTGTCAGGACGCGGCGGACTACTGCCCGAGGACCGTGGTGATCGCCGTGTTGTCGGCGTCGACAGTGGAACCGTCACCCCAGATGGCGTGCTGGATGAGGAGCTGCCACGGGCTGCCGGCTGCGTTGAAGGCCTCGTTGAAGTTCACCGAGACCGGTGTCCGGCCGGTCTTGATGGTGCTGTTGGCCACGACCGTCCGAGGATCTGCCTTGGAGTACCCACTCTCCAGCACCTTCAGGTTCGAGGCGGTGTCGTTGTTGTCGGCGAAGACCTTCTGCTGGGCGTCCTCGGTCATCAGCCAGGCCATGAAGTTCCATGCCTGGGCCACATGGCTGCTGCTGCGGGTGACACCGATGGCGTCGCCGCCGAGGAAGGTCGATGATCCGCCGTTGACGCCAGGGATCGGAGCGACGCCCACGTCGAACGGGGAGTTCTTGAACAGCGAGCTCACCGCCGTGTACGGGTAGGGCATCACGCCGATCTTGCCGTCCTGGAACGGGGCGGTCCAGGTAGCGCCGGTCTCCTCCTTCGAGCCGGCACCGACACCGTTGGGGGCGCTCGCCAGATCTCGATAGACGGTGTAGATCTTCTTGGCCGAGTCCGAGGCCATCAGCGACTGCTTGCCGTCCTGGCTCAGCACCTGTTCACCGTTGCCCCACAGCATCGGGAAGAGCTGGAACACGAGGGCGCCGCCGGACTGACCGGGGACATAGGTGCCGGCCACACCACTCTTGTTCAGCTTGGCGACCGCCGCGGCCTGGTCGTGGAACTCCTGGACAGTGCTGGGACCCTTGTCCGGATCGAGGCCCGCCTGCTTGTAGAGGTCCTTGTTCCACACCATCACCGAGATGTCGGTGACGAAGGGCAGCGTGTACTCGGCCCCGTTCACCGTCCCGGCGTCGATGTGGCCCTGCTGGAGATCGGCCTTGTTGGGCAGGCCGTTGATCTCGGTGGTCAGGTCCTGGAAGATGCCCTGCTGGGCCCAGTAGGGGACCCGTACCACGTCGCCGGCCAGGATGTCGGGCAGCGTGTTGGTCTGTAGGGCCGCCCCCACCTTGCCTTCGACGTCGTCGTTGGGCAGCAGCTCCAGGCTGACCTGGTTCTTGTGGGTGGAGTTGTAGGCCTCCACCGCGTGCTTCGCCTGAGCCTCCAGCGGGGCACGCGACCACATGGTCAGCGTGGTCCCGTCGTCCACTCCGGCCTCGGGGATCGACTGACTCTGGGATGCACCCGCGCCGCTGCCGGTCGATCCGGTGCCACAGGCCGTCACCATGGTGGCCAGCACGGCCACCGCAGCGATGGCGGCGAGCCTCCTCGAGCGTCTGATGATCATCGCTCTTCCTCTCTCTCCATTGAGATCCATCCCTTCTGCGCTGGACGAGGACCGGCCGGCGGTGATCTACGGCTGCCCCGTCCTCGAAAATCTTCGAAAAGGATTGCGATAATGCAAGCACCATCCGGGCGGGGTGTCAAGGCGTACGAGATGGCCGTGTCCGGCGCCACAGGGACGGCGCCTTCTGCCGGCCATCGCTTGTGTCTTCGCGACTCTGAGCTGCTCGGCTCGGGTCTGGCTCCCCGCCGGGTGTTATGGTTGGCGACATGGGTGATTCGATGTCGGTACCCAGTGACGTCCGACCAGCGAAAAAGTTATCGGAGGCGCATCGCGGCCGCCGGACCGCCACTCTGTCCGATGTGGCGCACCGAGCCGGAGTCTCTGTGTCGACGGCGTCGAAGGCCATCAACGGCAAGACCGATGTCAGCGAGCAGACCCGCCGCAACGTGCTGCGGGCCGCCGAGGAGCTGGACTTCTCACCGAACGTCCTGGCCCGCAGCCTGATCAGTGGGCGCACCGGAACCGTCGGACTGATCACCCACGATCTGGAAGGACGCTTCTCGATCCCCATGCTGATGGGCGCCGAGGACGCCTTCGGCATGAACAAGGTCTCGGTCCTGCTGTGCGATGCCCGCGGTGACGGCATCCGCGAGCAGCATCACCTCAGCGTCCTGCTGGAACGACGCGTGGACGGTCTGATCATCGTCGGTGCACGTCCTGACCCCCGCCCGTCCCTGGGGCGCAACCTGCCCGTTCCCGTGGTCTACGCCTACGCTCCGTCCACGGATCCCGACGACCTGTCCGTCATTTCCGACAACGTGGGCGCCGGTCGGCTGGCAGTGGAGCATCTGCTGACCTGTGGGCGCCGACGGATCGGGATCATCAGTGGGGACCCCGGCTACGGCGCATCGATCGACCGCGTCCGGGGTGCTGAGGAGGCACTACGGGCCGCGGGCCTGGCCATCTCCGGTGACAGCGCGGTCTTCGGCTCATGGACCGAGGAGTGGGGTCGCGGAGCCACCCAGGCCTTGATGGCCCAGCACCCGGACACGGACGCCATCCTGTGCGGCAATGACCAGATCGGCCGCGGCGCGATCGACGCGCTGCGTGAGCTGGGCCGACGGGTCCCCGACGACGTCGCCGTGATGGGCCACGACAACTGGAAGATCCTGGCGACAGGCTCACGCCCCCCGCTGACCAGCGTGGACATGAATCTGGAGGAGCTGGGCCGACGTGCTGCGCTGCGTCTCAGCGAGGCCATGGATGGGCGGGTCACGGCGGGGACCGAGAAGGTGGCCTGCCGAGTTGTCGTCCGCGGTTCGACGGTCGGCTGAACCGAGGCCTGTGCATGCCGCGGTCCAGATGCCCTCGCCGGTCCCCTGCGCATCGCCATCAGAGCGGTGCCCCACCTGATCGTCCGGGTCCGACCCTGGTCCCGGATCATTCCACTACGGATCGTCGGGCACGTACCTGCCCGTGGAAGGACAACAGTCATGACTACAGTCACCTATCGTGCTGCCACCCGGATCTATCCCGGGTCGGACCATCCGGCCGTCGATGGCCTCGACCTGGAGATCGGTGACGGGGAATTCGTCGTCCTCGTCGGCCCCTCGGGCTGTGGGAAGTCGACCTCGCTGCGGATGCTCGCCGGACTCGAGGAGGTCACCTCCGGCCAGATCTTCATCGGGGAGCGTGATGTCACCAACCTCGCCCCAGCCGACCGCGACATCGCGATGGTCTTCCAGAACTATGCCCTCTACCCGCACATGACGGTGGCCGAGAACATGGGCTTCGCGCTCAAGATGCAGAAGGTCTCGAAGCCGGATCGGGACAAGCGGGTGCTGGAGGCCGCCAAGCTGCTCGGTCTGGAGGAGTACCTGAGCCGCAAGCCGAAGGCGCTGTCCGGTGGCCAGCGCCAGCGGGTGGCGATGGGACGCGCGATCGTCCGGCATCCCCGGGTCTTCCTGATGGACGAACCGCTGTCCAACCTGGACGCCAAACTGCGGGTCACCACCCGGACCCAGATCGCCGAACTGCAGCAACGTCTCGGGGTGACCACGGTCTACGTGACCCACGACCAGATCGAGGCGATGACGATGGGCGACCGGGTCGCCGTGATGAAGGGCGGCGTCCTGCAGCAGATCGACTCCCCGCTGGCCCTCTACGACCGGCCCGCCAACATCTTCGTGGCCGGATTCATCGGCTCACCCGCGATGAACCTCATCGAGGGCCATGTGGCCGAAGGCGGTCTGCGGATCGGTGACCACCTGATCGACCTCCCCCGCGAGGTGCTGGCCAAGGCCGGTGACGAGTCCACCCTCACCGTCGGCTTCCGCCCGGAGGCGATCAGGCTGTCCGACACCGACACCGGGATCCTGCTGGACGTGGAGACGGTGGAAGAACTGGGCGCCGACTCCTACGTCTACGGCACGCTCGCCGGGGACGCCGCCTCCGAGCATCTCGACGGGCCCCGGATCGTCGTCCGGCTGGCCACCCGACGCCCGCCGCAGCGCGGCTCCCAGGTGCGCCTGCACGTCGACCCCGCCGACGTGCACGTCTTCTCCCACCGCACCACCGAACGCATCTCCTGAACGAAGGCTGCGTGGTGCCGGAAACTCCGGGATCCGGCACCACGCGGGTTGTCGGGCGGTCACGCCGAGCGATTCACGCCGGCGAGGCCGCACCGGTCGGGCGTGAGGATCCCCGCACCACAGCCCTCCTCCGGTCCGGGTCCGGGACTCCCGGGACTGCCCGCAGCAGTTCCCGCGTATAGCGGGCCCGCGGACTGAGAATCACCTCTCGGGTCGTCCCAGCCTCCTCCACCCGACCGTCATGGAGCACCACGATGCGATTGCACAGGTAGGCAATGACACCGATGTCGTGCGAAATGATGAGAGAGGTCAGCCCCCGCCGTTCGCGGAGCCTGTTGAGCAGATTGATGACGGTGGCCTGCACGGAGACGTCGAGGGCGGACACCGGCTCGTCGGCGACCAGGAGGACGGGGTCCGCGGCGAGGGCACGGGCGATTCCGATCCGTTGCCGCTGCCCACCTGACAGCTGACGGGGAAATCTGTCGAGAAACTGCGCGGGGAGTTCCACCTCGGCGAGGAGCCTCTCGACTTCTCGGTAGCGCGCCGCCCGGCCCTCGACACGGAACTCCAGGAACTCTGCAATGACGTCCTTGACACGCAGATGCGGGTTGAGGGATGACGTGGAGTCCTGGAAGACGTACTGCACCGCAGAGGGCGCACGCCGGCGGCCACGCTCGGCCAGCGTCGGTGCCAAGGTCACGAGCCCCTCGGACTGCCGCTCCAGACCGACCAGGATCCGGGCCAGCGTGGTCTTGCCCGAGCCGGACTCCCCGACCAGACCGACGGCATCGCCGGCCCGCACCTCGAGGGACACGCCGTCCACAGCCAACCGAGCGGATCGAGGACCCCCGAACATCTTGCTCACCTCCGAGGCCGTCACCACGACGTCCCGCTGAACGTCGTCGGGCGGAAAGCCCGAAGGCACCGCCAGACGTGCCGGTTCGCAGTCGCGGGGACCAGTCCCGACGACATCCTCGAGGCGGGGAATGACCTCCAGAAGATCCCGGGTGTAGGGGTGCGCCGGAGCTGCCATCACCGCGGCGGTCTCCCCACTCTCCACGATGCGGCCGCGCTGCATCACGGCGATCCGGTCGGTGTGCTGGGCCACGACGGCCAGGTCATGGGAGATCAGGATGACGGCCAGACCGAGGGATTGCCGCAGGGTGTCCAGCAGTTCCAGGATCTGGGCCTGGATCCGCGCGTCCAAGGCGGTGGTCGGCTCGTCCGCAATCAGCAATTCCGGGTCTCTGGCCAGGGCCAGCGCGATCACCACCCGCTGGGCCAGACCGCCGCTGAGCTCGTGCGGGTACTGACGCAGGCGCGCCCTGGGGTCCTGCATGCCCACCTGAGCAAGCAGGGACAGGACACGTTCGAGGCGTGCGCTCCGGTTCCCGACGCTCCTCGGCAGAGCCTCCACCACCTGCTCGCCCACAGTGAGTCTGGGGTTGAGCGCCGTCAGCGGGTTCTGGAAGACCAGCCCCACGTGGTGGCGCAACAGACCCTGGAGATCGCCGACAGAAGCAGCCAGCACGTCGACGCCGGCCACCGAGATGCGCTGACCACTGACCCGTCCGCCGGGAGGCGCCAGCCCGACCAGGCTCAGGGCTGTCACGCTCTTGCCCGACCCCGACTCCCCGACCAGACCCAGGGTGGCTCCGGCCTCCACGGTGAACGAGACCTGGTCCACGGCGTGCACCTCGCCGTGCGGGGAGCCGAAGGAGACCGACAGATCGACCACCTCAACCAGCGACATCACGCAGCACCTCCCCCGACAAGGTCCTTGAGGGCATGTCGGGCAGCCAGTTCATCGGCCAACACCTGGGACGACAGGATGAGGATCACCAGAAAGGCTCCCGGGACCAATGCGATCCAGCTGGCTGTTGCCAATTGGGTCTGGCCCTCGGCGATCATCACACCCCAGTCCGGAGTGGGCGGCTGGATACCGATTCCGAGGAAGCTGAGGCTCGATTCCGCGAGCACGGCACTGGTGAAATTGAGTGTCACGGCGACGATGAGAACAGCGTACGAGTTGGGCAGGACGTGGCGCCGGAGCAGTTTCGGAACGCGAAGGCCCGCCAGCCTGGCGGCTTCGACGTAGCCACGCGAACGCACCGATCGGACCTGGGAGCGGACGACGCGGAAGTACAACGGCCATGATTCGACACCGATGATGACGACCACGTTGACCGAACTGCTGCCGAACAGCGAAAGGAACACCAGGGCCAGCACGAGCCCGGGAATGGACAGCTGGATATCGGCCAAGCGCGCCAACGACTCATCGACACCCCGCCCCAGGTAGCCCGCCAGGGTCCCCAGCGACACTCCGATCACTACCCCGAGGAGCACCGAGGCCGAGGCGATCAGGAGCGGAGGGCGAGCTCCCCAGAGCACCCGGGAGAGGATGTCGCGACCGAGCGTGTCGGTTCCCAGGACGTGGCCGGAACCGAACGACGGAGGTCGAGAGGTCGCGGTCAGATCCATCGCATTGGGATCGTACGGAGCCAGTACCGGAGCGAGCACCGCTGCCAGGACGATCACGGCGACCGCGAGGTAGGCGACCGCGAGGCCGGGTCCCCCCTGACGTCGCGAGAAGACCGCGGCGCCGGACAGACGCTGGACGAGATTCACGGTCATGGACTCACTCCGGACGTACGCGAGGATCGATCTGCTGATGCAGGACGTCGACAACGAAGCTGGTCACGACGTAGCCGACCGCGATGACAGTGGCAGCCGCCAGCGTCACCGGGAAGTCCTTGGCATTCACGCTGTTGACCAGCAACTGGCCCACCCCCGGGTAGGCGAAGACGGTCTCGATGACCACCGCCCCGCCGAGCAGGCCGCCGATCTGCAACCCGATGTAGGACAGCACCGGCCCCAGGGAATTGATCGCGACATGCCGCACTCTCACCGACCCGAGCGGGATGCCCTTCGCCAGCGCAGTGGAGACGTGGTCCGCCGTGTAGTGGTCCAGGAGAGTGGCCCGGAACACCCTCGCAACACCCGGAACCACGGTGATGGCGAAGACCGAGACCGGAAGGACCAAGTGGGCGTACGTTCCCGCGCCACTCGTCGGCAGCAGGTGCAGACCGAGCGAGAAGACGAGGATCAGGATCAGTGCAAGGAGGAACGGCGGCACGGCCTGCAGGACCACTACCAGGCGGAGCACCGCCGTGCTGAGCAGGATCCGGTTGGTCGAGGAAAGCCAGTACCCGAGCAACAGCCCCAGGGACGTCCCGAGGAGAAGGGCACTGCCCGACAGTTGGAGAGTTGCCGGGATCCGCGCCAGAACGAGGTCGATAGCGGGGACACCGTAGCGAATCGAATTCGGGAAGTGTCCCGTCACCGTCTGGCCGATGAACTTCACGTACCGGACCAGGAGCGGCTGGTCGAACCCGTAGACCGCCGCAAGCCCGGCCACCTGCTCTTCCGTGGCGTCGTCCGGCAGCATCAGACGGGCAGGATTCCCCGTTGCGGCAGTCATGAAGAACACAATGCTCAGCGCACCGACGACCGCGATGACCGAGTGGAACAAGCGCCGCAGGAGATAGTTCCGTTCCAGTCGAGGCCGGAACGACACAAGAGTGGAGTCCTGATCGGATCCGGGACTCTCGACGACGACGGTCATGACTGCAACGCGATCTCATCGGCCCGGATACGATCGCGCAGCCGTGTCGGCTGGTCCGCAGTCTCCGCCAGCAGACCCCGCTCACGCAGCACCGGAGTGAGGTACTCGGCGAAATCCTCATACAACCCGGGACGGCCGTCAGCGGAGATACTGAAGCCGTCCAGACCCGCTTCGTCCCGCAGTTCGATCAACCGATCCACCACCTCGTCCGGAGTCCCGACCGCGGACAGCGGGGATCGCCGGGTGCGGCTGTAGTCGATGTACTCCTGGATCGTCACGTCGAGACGCCCATCGACCGACCGCAGGGGACGCGTGGTGCCGAAAGTCTGTAGGGCGGACAGCAGGGTGTCACGCGGGTACTGACGGATGTCGATACCGTTCCAGGCCAACGCGCTCTCCTCGCTCTTGAACTGATGGGCCCGCTCCGCCTTCGCCCGGGCCTCACTCCCGGTGCGGCCCACCGCGATGTTCACCCCGGCGAACACCTTCGGCGCCGAACGACCGGCCTCCTCGGAAGCCGTCCGGAGCCGCTCGATCACATCCCTCAATTGAGTGATGCTCCCGCCCTGGGTGTAGACCGCCTCGGCGTGCCGGGCCGCGAAGCTCAGGCCGGTCGCCGAGGCGGTCGCCTGGAAGAAGACCGGCTTGCGCTGCGGGGACGGTTCCAGGGAATGCGGGCCACGGACGGAGAAGTACTTTCCGCTGTGATCGATCGGGTGAACGTGGGCCGGGTCGGCGTAGACCCCGGATGTCGCATCCTTGCGAAGAGCTTCGTCATCCCAGGAGCGCAGCCACAACTTCTCGACCACATCGATGTACTCATCGGCACGGACGTACCGTTCGGTGTGGTCCACCTGTTCCCGCAATCCGAAATTCGCCGCCGCGCTGTCCAGATAGGACGTCACGATGTTCCAGCCGATACGTCCGTCTGTGAGATGGTCCAACGTGCTGAACCGTCGAGCGAGCAGGAACGGCGGCTCGTAGGTCGTCGACGCCGTCACCACGAATCCCAGCTTCTCGGTCACCGCGGCCAGCGCCGACACCAGCACGAACGGGTCGGCCAGCGGAAACACGTGGGCATCACGTACGGACAGCTCGATCCCGCTCTCCCTGGTCTCGAAGACGCCGAGAATGTCGGCGAAGAACATCGCGTCGAAGCCGGCCGCCTCGATCACCCGCGCCTGCTGCTGCCAATAGGACAGGCTCAGGTAGTCACGAGTGTTCTCCGGATCCCGCCAGGCACCATCCGCCCCCGGAGTGATCATGGTGAATGCCGAGAAGTGCAGAGGCTTGGGCATGTCAGGACTTCGCTTTCTTGATGTTGACGTAGTCGATCCAGTCGTCGTAGCGAGGGGTCCAGTCGAGGGTCTTCTGGTAGGCGTACGTCTGCGGCTGGTCCCACAGATAGACGAGGGCGGCATTGTTCCGCAGCCAGCCCGAGCCCTCGGTGATCTTGCCGAGGTAGCCGGTCTCATCGGTGGCTGCGAACGCGTCCTTCACTATCTTGTCGAATTCGGACTGGTTCGGCAGGGCACCATCATTGGTGCGGTAGTTACTCGTCCACGAGTTGAGGTTGTAGGCAGCGATGAGGTTCGGATACTGGATCCCCCAGTAGATGAGATCGGGCGCCTCGTCGAGATTGGTGGTGACATTCCGGTCACCCCACGGACCGGAGGGTAGGACGCTGATGTTGAGCGTCACGCCGAGCTTCGCCCAGCTCTGGGCGATGACCTGGATAGCCTGTTCGGCGCCCGCGTAGGTGGCAGTCGGCACATTGACGTTGACGGTGAAGCCGCCGGCGTACCCGGCTTCAGCCAGAAGTTGCTTGGCCTTCTCCGGGTCGTAGTCCCAGGTAGGAGCATTCTGCTCGTACCCCGGATACCAGCGGCTGATCACCTGGGTCCGATTCGGCTCGGTGGTGCCGAGATAGATCGAGTCGGTGATGGACTTGCGGTCGATCGCGTAGTTGAGAGCCTCCCGTACCCGCTGGTCCTGGAACGGCTTTCGATTGAAGTTGAATTGCAGAGTCTGCACCCGCTGTCCCGGCGAGCCACCGACCACAAGGTTCCCACTCGATCGGAGATCGGGCAGATCGACCGGGTCGATAGTGATGGTCAGGTTGATCTCACCATTCTTCAGAGCCGCCAGCCGTGTGGCGGACTCGGCATACCCGATGACCTCGACACGCGTGAAGTCGGGTTTCTTCCCCCAATAGGTGTCGCTCGCGACCAGAACACCCTTATTCTCCTGCTGGTACGATTCCAGGCGGTAAGGCCCGGTACCCATCGCCTCCAGATCGGGGTTGTGGGTCTGTGCCCACTCCGGCTGCAGGAAGAAGATCGTGGCCAGCGCTTCGGGGAGATGCAGGAAGGGGGTCTTCGTGGTGATGGTGACCTGGTGATCACCCGAGGCCTTCACACTCTGGATGTACGACCGCCAACTCGATGCCGCGGTCCAATCTGATGTGCTGTCCAGGTATCGCTCGAAGTTCCACACGACGACATCGGCATTGAAGGGCTGACCCTGTTCGTAGACGACTCCGTCGCGCAGCGTGAAGACCCACTGGTTGTCCGAGGTCCGTTCCCATGACGTCGCAGAGGACGGCACCACCTTGCCCTGGCCGTCGAGTTCGGTCAGTCGGGGGTAGATGGCCCACACAATGCTCTGCGATCCGGTGCGAAGAGTCTTGGCAGGATGCAGACTGACCAGGGTCGGCCCGTGGACCCCGACCTTCACCGTATCGGATGCCTTGCCGTTCGCGAGATCCGCCTCAGGATTGGCTGCCGGCGGAGCGCAGCCGACCACCAGCAATGCCAAGAAGAGGGCCATGGCCGCGGCGATATACGCGCGGAGTCCTCGGGGAGTAGCCATCTGTGACCTCATCTGAAGATCAATTCGAAAAATTGGAAAGGAGTACTCGGTGAGCGGAGTCCGCCCCGACGCCCAACGAGCCGAGAGTCTCGCGCTCACGTCGTTCGGCTTCCTCCAACAGCTCCACAACACCGGGAGCCTCATATGGCGTGAGCACACCGATGCCGTCACTGTCCCCGAAGACGTAGTCCCCGGGATTGATGACGACGCCGTCGACCGTGAGCGGGACACCGGTGACAGCAGGTTCTGCGGTGCGGCGACCGACAATAGGCGTCAGACCGCGGTGGTAGACCGGCAGCCCGAGTTCCACGAGCTGTTCGTAGTCCGTCACACGACCGTCGACAACGACACCGGTGATGCCAAGCCTGACGAGTCGCGTCGCCACGACTCCTCCGAAATTGGTGCGGCGGCTTCCCGCGGGCCTGCTGATCACGATGACCGTTCCCGGACCGCTCGCCTCCGCCAATTCGACGAGTCCGGGGGCTCCGTACTCCGTTGCCTTCAGGGTCGCTGCGACACCGGCCATCCGCAGGGGTCGCACTATCGGCTCCAGCCCGGCGATCAACCCATTGTCACGCAGGTGCCCCAAGGTGGACGGAGAAACCCGGCGAAGGCGTTCGACCAGATCGTGGCGTCCCGCCGGGTCACTCATCCGTCGCTCGCCACGTATATGGCTCGCCACGTATATGGTTCGACAATCAGCTGAAAAGACATAAGGGAATCTTCTCGGTGACAAATGGCGGACTTATGTCCGCCGCAGCAGCATGTCACGCACGGCCGTCATCGGTCCAAGTCCAAGACGCGATGGGAACCATTCACCAGCCCCAATGGGTCAACCGGGCAGGCACGCCCCTTGTCGGGGTCGAATACTCACCGACCTGCTATCGGTAGTCCTCCGGATCCTCGTACGGCGAGGGGACGTTCTCGTCGGTCAGACTCGCGGCATAGTCCGGGACCTCATGCTGGAGCTCACGGTCCGTTCGCTGGTAGCCGGTCGACTCGGGACGCTTCGGCAGAGTGAGCTTCGGGTGCTCGATGTGCTCGTACGGCACCGAAGCGAGCAGATGGGCGATCATGTTGATCCGTGCGGCCCGCTTGTCCTCGGACTCGACCACGTGCCAGCGGGCCTCCGGCAGGTCGGTGTGGACGAACATCTCGTCCTTGGCCCGGGAGTAGTCCTCCCACTTCGTCAGCGATTCGATGTCGGTGGGCGACAGCTTCCACCGCCGCATCGGATCGGTGAGCCGGGACTCGAACCGCCGGTACTGCTCCGCCGCCGACACCGAGAACCAGTACTTGCGCAGGATGATCCCGTCCTCGATGAGCATCCGCTCGAAGATCGGGCACTGGCGCAGGAACCGGACGTACTCGTCGGGCGTGCAGTAGCCCATCACCCGCTCGACACCACCGCGGTTGTACCAGGACCGGTCGAACAGCTTGATCTCACCGGCCGCGGGCAGGTGCTCGACGTAGCGCTGGAAGTACCACTGCGTCCGCTGCCGCTCGGTGGGCGCGGGCAGGGCGACGATCTCGGTGAGGCGGGGGTTGAGATATTCGCTGACCCGCTTGATGGCGCCCCCCTTGCCCGCAGCGTCGCGGCCTTCGAAGATCACCACCATCCGCTGCCCGGTGGTCCTGACCCACTCCTGCATCTCGACGAGCTCGCCCTGCAGGCGCAGCAGTTCGGACTCGTAGACCTTACGGTCCATCGCCTTGTGCTTGCCATTGCCCGACTTGCCGTTGGACTTCCCGTTGCCGGATTTACCGTTTTCCGATTTTCCGTTGCCCGACTTGCCGTTCCCCGCCGTTGCACCCATCGGTCCCTCGTTCCCGCCCGCACTGTCCCGCACGCCGTCCTGCCCGTTCCTGAGCGCCTTGACGAAGGCGCTGGACGGAGAGTTCCGCAGTGCGAGGGCGGCACCGAAGCCGCGTTGGCCCGTGCCTGCCCGCGCTGCCCGGGCAGGCCTGTCCGCCGCCGGGTCGTTGCCCACCGGCCTGTTCCGATCCGCACCCGTACTGTCCGCCATGGGCCAATCTTTCCACCCCACCGGCGGCGCCGCCACGGTGTACGCCGCCGGCCGTCCGCACAGCGGTCAGGTCACTGGCCGGGCGACTCGGTCTGTGGCGCCCCCGTCGGCCGCAGAGTGGCGAACGGGTCGGTGACGGTCAGCCCACGGCTGGTGAACCGGAACAATTTCGCGGGCCGTCCACCGGCACTGCCCGGCACGGACAGTGAACCGGTCACGACCAGTTGACCGCGCCGGACCAGGATCCGCTGCAGGTTGGTCGCACTCACCTCGTGGCCGAGCGCCGCGGCGTACGCGTCCCGCAGCTGGGCCATGGTGAACTCCTCGGGCGCCAGGGCGAAGCCGATGTTGGTGTAGGACAGCTTCGCCCGCATCCGCGCCACCGCGTGGCGGACCACCGCGGCATGGTCGAAGGCCATCGCCGGCAGCTCCTCGACCGGCAGCCAGCCGGCAGTGGCCGGCAGCTCCGGGTCGCTGGTCCACGGCACCAGACCGAGATAGGCGGTGGCGATCGTCCGGTCGTACGGATCCCGCCCGGGATCGCTGAGCGTCTCCAGCTGCTCCAGGTGGGCGACCTCGGCGAGATCGACCTTGGCGGCCAGATGCCGCCGGGCGCTCTGCCCGATCGTCTCGTCGACCTCCACCGATCCGCTCGGCAGCGCCCACTGTCGCTCGTACGGCGCCCGTCGGCGGCGGGTGGCCAGCACCGACAGCATCATCGTCCCGGTCGCGGGATCGGTACGGACCTGCAGCACCGCGGCGATCGCCTCGTGCCGGTACTTCGCCACCCCCGCGTCGTCCCGCAACGGCCCGCGGCCAGGCCCCTTGTCGACACCCACGGAGGGCATGCTACAGTTTCTTCAGTTTTCGCCTCATGGTCGAAAACCTGACGAAGGAGCCCCCCTTGACCACCACCGCCCTCGGCACCGACTGGCGCGCGTGGACCTCCCCCGAGTGGGAGGCCTGGCGCTCGGAGGTGCGGCGACTCGCCGACGAGCAGAACGCCGTGATCCTGGCGCACAACTACCAGGTCGCCCCCATCCAGGACATCGCCGACCATGTCGGCGATTCCCTGGCGCTGTCCCGGATCGCCGCGGCATCCACCGCGAGCACGATCGTGTTCTGCGGAGTGCACTTCATGGCCGAGACGGCGAAGATCCTCGCCCCGGCCAAGCGGGTGCTGATCCCGGACGCGGCGGCCGGCTGTTCGCTCGCCGACACCATCACCGCCGACCAGCTGCGGGCCTGGAAGGCCGAGTATCCCGGCGCGGTCGTGGTGTCGTACGTGAACACCACCGCGGAGGTGAAGGCCGAGACCGACATCTGCTGCACCTCGTCCAACGCCGTCGAGGTGGTCTCCTCGATCCCCGCCGACACCCCGGTGCTGTTCGGCCCCGACCAGTTCCTCGGCGCCCACGTCCGCCGGATGACCGGGCGGGACAACATCCACGTCTGGCTCGGCGAGTGCCACGTCCATGCCGACATCTCGCCCTCCGCGCTGGTCGACAAGGTGCACGCCAACCCGGACGCCGAGCTCTACGTGCACCCCGAGTGCGGCTGCACCACCAGCGCGCTGTGGCTGGCCGAGTCCGGCGAGCTCCCCGCCGAGCGCACCCACGTGCTGTCGACCGGTGGCATGCTCGACCTGGCCCGCACCGCGACGGCCGCCAAGGTGCTGGTCGCCACCGAGATCGGCATGCTGCACCAGCTGCGGGGCGCCAACCCGCACACCACCTTCGAACCGGTCAATCCGAAAGCGGCCTGCCCGTTCATGGCGATGATCACCCCCGACAAGCTGCTCACCACGTTGCGTGACGGCACCGACGAGGTCGACGTGGACGCCGGCGTCGCGGCGAAGGCCCGCGCTGCCGTGGAGCGGATGATCGCCATCGGCCGGACCGGACGGGGTGAGTGAGGAGATGACCGTACGCCTCCCCACTCCCCGGCCCGCCTGGCAGCGCTCGACCGGGGTCGTCATCGTCGGGTCCGGCGCCGCCGGCCTGTCCACCGCCGTCCACCTGGCCGCCGCCGGCGTGCCGACCGTGCTGCTCACCCGGGCGGGCGTCGCCGACGGATCGACCGACTGGGCCCAGGGCGGGCTCGCCGCGGTGTGGGACGCGGCCGACTCGGCCGACTCCCACATCCACGACACCCTGGTGGCCGGGGCCGGCCTGTGCGAGCCGGGCGCGGTCCGCGAGCTCGTCGACGGTGCCCCCGCCGCGATCCGCCGGCTGGTCCGGCTCGGCGCCCGGTTCGACCGGGACGCCGGCGGGGCGTACGACCTGCACCTGGAGGGCGGCCACCACGCCCGCCGGATCCTGCACGCCGGCGGTGACGCCAGCGGCCACGAGGTGGAGCGGGCGCTGTCCGCCGCCCTGCGCCGGGCGGTCGGCGCATCCGGCTCGTCGGTCGAGGTGCTGGAGCACCTGCGGGCCGTCGATGTCCTCACCGATCCGGCCGGGCGGGCCCGCGGGGTCCGGGTCCGTCAGGACGACGGCACCGTCGGCGACTGGCTCGGCGCCGCGGTCGTCCTCGCCAGCGGCGGCATCGGCCAGGTCTGGCCGCTCACCACCAACCCGGCGGTGGCCACCGGCGACGGCATCGCGATGGCCTACCGGGCCGGCGCCGTGGTCCGGGACATGGAGTTCACCCAGTTCCACCCCACCGTGTTGTGGATCGACCCGGCCCGGCGGGTGCCCGGCGACCGGGGCGTGCTGGTCTCCGAGGCGGTCCGCGGGGAGGGGGCGGTGATCATCGACCAGGAGGGTCGCCGGGTGATGGCCGGACTCCATCCGTTGGCGGACCTGGCTCCCCGCGACGTCGTCTCGGCGGCGATGCAGGCACAGATGTCCCGTACCGGCGCCGACCACCTGCTCCTCGACGCGCGCGCCTTCGGCGAGCAGACCTGGCAGCAGCGCTTCCCGTCGATCCTGGCGATGTGCCGGGAACGCGGCATCGATCCGGTCACCGACCCGATCCCGGTCCGGCCCGGCGCCCACTACCTGTGCGGCGGGGTGGCGGCCGACCTCGACGGCCGGACCACCGTACCCGGCCTGTACGCCGTCGGCGAGGTCGCCGCGACCGGTGTCCAGGGTGCCAACCGGCTGGCCTCGAACTCGCTGACCGAGGGCCTGGTCGCCGGCGACCGGGTCGGTGCGCTGCTGGCCACCGCGTGGCGCGCCGGAACCCTGCGGCCCCCGGCGACACCGACCCGCCCGGCAGGCGCCGGGGCCCGGCAGGGTGCACCGGGCACCGCCCGCCTGCTCGACCCCGCTCACCGGGACCGGCTGCGCGCCGTGATGGACCGCGGCGTGGAGGTCTCCCGCACCGCCGAGGCACTCGACGGCGCCCTGACCGCGCTCGGTGAGCTGTCGACCGGGACCGGCCTCGACGACAGCATCCTCGACATGACCAACCTGCACACCGTCGCCACCCTGGTCGCCACCGCCGCGATCACCCGCACCGAGTCGCGCGGCTGCCACCGGCGGGCGGACCACCCGGAGACCGCCGAGCACTGGCGGCACCACCTGTGCCTGGCCCTCGGCCCGGACGGCACCCCGACGGTGACCGAGCAGCCGCTCGGCGAGGCCCCCGGCGGCACGACCACACCCCACCCGGCCCGTACGCTCCCCGTGGAGGCGCTGGCATGACCGCATCACTCCCCTGGCCCGCCGCGATCACCGAAGCCCTGACCGCCGCGGGACTCGATCCGCGGCGGGTGGCCGAGGTGGCGGACCGGACCCTCGCCGAGGACCTCTCCTGGGGGCCGGACGTCACCTCCGAGGCCACCCTGCCGGCCGGGGCCATCGGCGTCGCGGATGTCGTCGCCCGTCGGCCCGGTTGCCTGGCCGGGGTGCCGGTCGCAGCCGCGGTGCTGCACACCCAGGCGCACCGGGACGGCACCGCGGTGCAGGTCGCGACCGTCCGCGCCGACGGTGACCGGGTCCGGCCCGGTGACCTGGTGCTGACCGCCACCGGCCCGCTGCGCACCCTGCTGACCGGCGAACGGAGCATGCTCAACCTGCTCTGCCAGTTGTCCGGGGTCGCCACCGGCACCGCGGCCTGGGCCGACGCGCTGGCCGACACCCCGACGCGGGTCCGGGACACCCGCAAGACGGTGCCCGGCCTGCGGGTGCTGCAGAAGTACGCGGTGCGCTGCGGAGGCGGGGTGAACCACCGGATGGGGCTCGGCGACGCGGCCCTGATCAAGGACAACCACATCGCCGCCGCCGGATCGGTGGCCGCCGCGTACGCCGCCGTCCGCCGCCATGCCCCGGGACTCACGGTGGAGGTCGAGTGCGACACCCTCACCCAGGTGGCCGAGGCGATCGAGGCGGGCGCCGACCTGTTGTTGCTGGACAACATGGACCCCGAGACCGTGCGGGCGGCCGTCGGACTCGCCCGGCCGGCCGGTGTCCGGACCGAGGCGAGCGGCGGACTCACCCTGACGGACGCGGCGGCGTACGGCGCCACCGGGGTGGACTACATCTCGGTGGGAGCGCTGACCCATTCGGCCACGGTGCTCGATCTGGGCTTCGACCTGCGGACCAGCGGAATCACCGGAGGAGTTTCGGGTCACATTCCCACCCCTGGACCCGGAATCTGAGGCACACTGGGACAACTGCAGGACGGCGAGAGGAGACCCTATGAGCGAGAGCACGAAGAGCGCCGAGCCGCTGTGTGAGTGCGGATGCGGGGCGACGGTAGCCGCCTGCACCTGCCCGAACTGCGACCACAGGGCGAAGTCCTGATTCTCCGACGTCAGTCATCGGGGGCCGGGCCGTCGTACGACACGTACGACCGGTGCCGGCCCCCGATGCAGGTCCACCCTCACTCGCCCCAGAACAGCCTCTCGACCACGCCCCGCGCCCGGTGAGTGACCTCACCGTAGTGCGCCCGCAGCGGGCCGGAACCGTCGAACCCCATCGCGGCCGCCACCGCCGCCGCGTCTGCCCCGTCGGTGGGCAACGTGTCGGAGGCGCGGCCCCGGACCAGCATGATGACATTGCGGATCCGGCTGGCCAGCAGCCACGACTCCTCGAGCACCGCGGCGTCCGTGGCCGCGATCAGCCCGAGGTCGCGTTCGGCCCGGAGCGCCGGCAGGGTCCGGGTGATCCGCAGCCCCGGATGCTCGTACGCGTGCTGCAGCTGGATCAGCTGCACCACCCATTCCACGTCGCTGAGTCCGCCCGGGCCGAGCTTGGTGTGCCGGGACCGCTCCACCCCGCGCGGCAGCCGCTCGGCCTCCATCCGGGCCTTGAGCCGGCGGATCTCCCGCACCTGGGTCTCGGTGAGCCCGCCCTCGGGCCAGCGCAGCGGCTCGATCTCCGCCAGCAGCCGCTCCCCGAGGTCCCGGTCCCCCGCCCCGAAGGCGCACCGCACCAGCGCCTGCGCCTCCCAGGTCGACGACCATCGCTGGTAGTAGGCACGGAAGGACTCCAGCGAGCGCACCATCGGCCCGCCCTTGCCCTCCGGACGCAGATCGGCGTCGATCTCCAGTGCGGGATCGGCGCCGGGCTGGCGGAGCACCTCGCGCAGCCGGGTGACCGCAGTGATCGCCCGGCGCTGCAGCTCCGGATCGTCGGTGTCCGCCATCACGAACATGCAGTCGGCGTCGGAGGCGTACGACATCTCCCCGCCGCCCCACCGGCCCATCGCCATCACCGCGATCGCCGGCAACGGCTCACCGCGTTCCGCCGCCTCCCGGGCGACGATCCGCAGGGTCGCCTCCAGGGTGGCAGTGGCCAGGTTGGTCAGGGCGTCACCGACGTCCTCCACGTCGATCCGGTGCAGGATGTCGGCCATCGACACCCGCAGCAGCTCGGCGCGCCGCAGCGCCCGGATCGCGTCGGTGGCGGACTGGGCGTCGTCGTGGCGCAGCGCGGCGGCGGTGAAGTCGGCGACCAGCTTCTCCAGCGGCCGGGGCAGTTCCTCCCCCTCGTCGGCGAGCATCTGCACCGACTGGGGTGAGCGCAGCAGCATGCCGGTGGCGTAGCGGCTGGTCGACAGGACCAGCGCCAGTCGCTCGGCCATCGCGCCCCCGTCGCGCAGTGCCCGCAGGTACCACGAGGTCCGGCCGAGTCCCTCGGAGACCTTGCGGAAGGCCAGCAGCCCGGCGTCCGGGTTGGGGCCGTCGGCGAACCAGCCGAGCATCGCCGGCAGGATCTGGCGCTGGATCTCGGCCTGCCGGGTCATCCCCTGGGTGAGCGCCGCCAGGTGGGTCAACGCCGCCCTGGGATCGGCGTAGCCGAGACCGCGCAGCCGGTCCTCGGCGCTCGCCGCGGTGAGCCGCAGCTCCTCGGTGGTGATCCGGGAGACCGCCTCCAGCAGGGGCGAGTAGAACACCCGCTGGTGCAGCCCGATCACCCGGCGGGTGCTGTCCCGCCAGGCCCTGACGACCTCCTCGGCCGGGTTGCGGCGGAAGCCGAGGGACCGGCCGAGCCGGCGCAGGCCCGCCTCGTCCTCCGGGATCAGGTGCGTACGGCGCAGCTTGTAGAGCTGCACCCGGTGCTCCATGGTGCGCTGGAACCGGTAGGCCGCCGCCATCTCGGCGCCGTCCTCCCGGCCGACGTAACCGTGCTCGACCAGCGCCGCCAGCCCCGGCAGGGTGCCCGGCTCGCGGACCCGGTCGTCGACCCGGCCGTGCACCAGTTCCAGCAGCTGCACGGTGAACTCGGTGTCGCGCAGGCCACCCTCACCGAGCTTGATCTCCCGGCCCTGTTCCTTGGCGGGAATCAGCCGGACGACGCGCTTGCGCATCGCCTGCACCTCGTGGACGAACCCTTCCCGGCCGCCGACCTGCCAGACCATCGGCGAGACGGTGTCGACGAACGCCTGCCCGAGCCGGCGGTCACCGGCGGCCGGGCGGGCCTTGAGCATGGCCTGGAACTCCCACGCCTTGGCCCACTTCTGGTAGTAGCTGCGGTGGCTGGCCAGCGTCCGGACCAGCGGACCGGCCTTGCCCTCCGGCCGCAGCGCCGCGTCCACCGGCCAGATGGTGCCGACCCCGGAGTGGGCCGAGCAGACCCGCTGCAGAGCCGAGGCCAGTTTCGTCCCGAGCACCGCCAGCGCGTCGCCGCCGATCCGCGGAGTGCCGTCGGCGTCACCGGCCGGCTCGACGACGTACAGCACGTCGACGTCGGAGACGTAGTTGAGTTCCCGGGCACCGGTCTTGCCGAGGGCGACCACGGCGAGCCGGATCCGGGCGGATTCCTCGGTGCCGATCTCGCCGCGGCCGATCGCCAACGCGGACTCCAGCACCGCGTCGGCAAGGTCCGCCAGTTCGGCGGAGACGGACGGCTGGATCAGGGTGGGGTCCGCGGCGCACAGGTCCCGGGCGGCGATCCTCAGCAGCGCCCGGTGGTAGGCGATCCGCAACTCGTCGCCGCTCAGCCGGTCGGCGACCGGGGCGGTCGCCCCCTCGTCGGCGCCGACCGCGGCCAGCAGGTCCCCGCGCAGGACAGCGGCGGGGGTCCGGTCCAGCGGGCCGGCCAGCTCGCCGATGTCGCCGGGAAAACGGATCAGGTGCAGCTGCAGGCCGAGACTCGCCCCGAGGACGTGGACGAGGCGGCGGGCCAGATCGGGATCGTTGACCATCCGCCCCGGCAGGTCGGGGTCCTCCTCGACCAGGCGGTGCAGGCCGGTCAGCGCGAGGTCCGGATCGGCGGCGTCGGCGAGCAGGTCGATGCAGGCCTCCGCCCCGCTCGGCCACCCGCCCAGCAGCTTCTCCGCGCGGTCCGCATCGGAGAAGCCGAGGCGCGCCAGCCGTCCGACCGTGGTTTCCAGCCGATCCATGCCTCGCATCGTACGTCCTGACGTGTCGCGTCCCCCCGCAGTCGAATCCGCACGCCAGGGTACGGCACATCGTTCCGCCCCCGTTTCCCGCACCGCAACATGGCGGTCATCCACCCGGGGTAGCGTCGAGCGGGTGACATCGACGATGAGGGCCCAGCGCCAGACCCAGAAGCTACGTCACACCTTCGCCGGGGCACTGCAGACCGTGGAGAACATCGTCGCCGGGCTGGGACCGGCGGACCACCGGCTGCCGGCGATCCAGCCCGGCTGGGACGTCCGCCTGCTGTGCGCGGGATCGCTGTGGCGGCTGACCGAGGTCGGTGCCCAGTTGCAGCGGCCCTCGGCGACCCGGCCGGTCACCCTGGAGCGCTACGCGGCGCATCTGCGGGCGATGGGTCATCGCCGGTTCGACCGCGCGGTGGACACCGCGGGCCGCGACTCCGGGGTGTTGCTGGGTCGCCAACTCGTCGCCGTCATCGAGGACATCGTGGCCGTGCTGGCCGACGGCGACCTGCCGCCGCTGGTGGACACCGGCGCGGGCCAGCTCAGCCTGCTCGACTTCCTCCGGGTGCACGTGCTGGAGGTCGTGCTCTTCCACGACGACCTGGCCCGGACGCTGGAGCGGGCCGGCCGCGCGGTGTCGGCCGCGCCGGCCGAGGCGACGGCGACGGCGGTCCGGACCCTGGCCGACATCCTCGCCGTGCGGGCACCGGGCAAGGCGATCGAGGTGCGCATCCCGCCGTACGCCGCAGTCCAGATCGGCGACCCGGCGAGGGCCACCCCGGGTGCCCCGATCATTCCCGAGCCGGCGCACACCCGGGGCACCCCGCCGGCGGTGATCGAGACCGACCCGACCACCTTCCTGCGGGTGATGAGCGACCGCCGGGACTGGGCCGGGGCGGTCGCCGACCACGCGATCAACGCGTCAGGACTGCGTACCGACCTGTCGCCGCTGCTGCCACTGGTGGGCTGAGCCGCCCGCAGGACCCGAGGCGGAGGCGATCAGGAGGCCGGTCAGAGGTTGGGCAGCATGGTGTCGAGCTCGTACGCGGTCACCCGGTGCCGGTAGGCCTCGAACTCCGCCCGCTTGTTGCGCAGGAAGAACTCGAACACGTGGGTGCCGAGGGTCTCGGCGACCAGCTCCGAGCCCTCCATCACCTCGATGGCCTCCTCCAGGCTGCGCGGCAGGGTGCGGATGCCGAGCATCTTGCGCTCCCGCTCGGTGAGCGAGGACACGTCGTCCTCGGCTTCCGGCGGCAGGTCGAGCTCCCGTTCGATGCCGTCCAGCCCGGCGGCCAGGGCCAGGGCGTACGCCAGGTAGGGGTTGGACGCCGAGTCGATGGACCGCAGCTCGACCCGGGCGGAACTGCCCTTGGTCGGCTTGTACATCGGCACCCGGACCAGCGCCGAGCGGTTGTTGCGGCCCCAGCTGATGAACGACGGCGCCTCGTCGCCGTGCACCAGCCGCTTGTAGGAGTTGACCCACTGGTTGGTGACGGCGGTGATCTCGGCGGCATGGGCGAGCAGACCGGCGATGAAGTGCCGGCCGGTCTTGGACAGGTTGTACTCCGCCGAGGCGTCGTGGAAGACGTTGCTGTCGCCCTCGAACAGCGACATATGGGTGTGCATGCCGGAGCCGGGTTCGTCGGTGAAGGGCTTGGGCATGAAGGTGGCCCGGACGCCCTTGCTCATCGCCACTTCCTTCACCACCACCCGGAAGGTCATGATGTTGTCGGCCATCGACAGTGCGTCGGCGTAGCGCAGGTCGATCTCCTGCTGCCCGGCCCCCGCCTCATGATGGGAGAACTCGACCGAGATGCCCATCTGCTCGAGCATGGTGATCGCCGCCCGGCGGAAATCGGTGCCCTGGGGCTGTGCGGTGTGGTCGAAGTAGCCCGAGTAGTCGATCGGCCTCGGCTCCCGGCCCGGCTGGCGGTCCGCCTCGATCAGGAAGAACTCGATCTCGGGGTGGCAGTAGAACGTGTAGCCCATGTCCGAGGCCCGGGAGAGGGCCCGCTTGAGCACGTAGCGGGGGTCGGCCCAGGACGGCGAGCCGTCGGGGTGACGGATGTCGCAGAACATCCGGGCGGTCCCGCCCGCCTCCTCGCGCCACGGCAGCAGCTGGAAGGTCGACGGGTCGGGGTGGGCGACCATGTCCGACTCGTAGACGCGGGCGAAGCCCTCGACCGCCGAGCCGTCGAAGCCGATCCCCTCGTCGAACGCCCCCTCCAATTCGGCGGGTGCGATCGCCACGGACTTCAGGAACCCCAGCACGTCCGTGAACCAGAGGCGTACGAATCGGACATCGCGCTCCTCGAGCGAACGGAGCACGTACTCGGTCTGCTTGTCCATGCTGACAGTCTGCCGCTAATCGTGTTTCAGCGGTGTGACGACCAGCGGAATGAAGCATGCCGGAGCGTGGTCCGATCCGACCCCGGTGACCGCCCCCGACGAGCACCGCGGGTAGAGTCGTGCCGTGATCCAGAGGCGCCTACCGGGATGGAGCCGCAGCCGGGACGACCGTCCCGCGCCGTGGGCGGTCCTGCCGCGCCCCCGGGCACAGCGCCGGGAGACGGTGATCGGGCCGTGGGCGCTGCGCGCCTCGGCCTTCCCCCACCCGTCGTCCCCGTCCTCCGCACCGCCGGCCCGCTCGCCGCAGCGTGTCCCTTCGCCCACACCGCGCCCGCCGGAGGCCACCGGCAGCACTCCGCAGGTGGTCCCGTTGGGCGGAGGCCTGGCGCTGGTCTCCGTCGGCCAGTGGGACGAGGACTCCGCCTCCACCATCCAGATGCCGGCCATCCGGGACACCCCGTCGCCGGCGCCCGGGTATCCGTCCCCGTCCGGACCGTCGTACGCGCCACGGCCGTACGGGTCGGACACCCCCTGGCGCGGCTGACGGCCCGCGACTGACGGCCCGCGACTGACGGCCGGAGTGGGCCCGTCCGACCTACTGGTCATCCGGACCTACCGGTCGTCGCGATCCTCCTCGTCCTCCTCGTCGTTCCACCGCGGATCCTCGTCCCACGCCTCGTTGCGTTCCTGGACCCGCTCGAGGGCATGGCCCGCCTCTTCCCGCGTCGGGTACGGACCGAGCCGGTCCGCCGCCCGGCAGCCCTCATAGCGCTCCACTGCATGGTGCTTCATGCAGTACCACCAGGTGTCCTCCAACTGGGTCACGGTGCCCTCCTGACGACGGGTGACGGCGCATCGGCGGCCGCCTCCCCAGCATCGCACTCCACCCGGCCGGACGTCCCGCGTCGGCCCGGTCCGGAGCCCGGGCGGTCGGAGACCCGCCGAGTACCCTGTCCCACGTGACGCCCGTGAAGCAGTACCCCGTGACCCCCGTCCTCCATCTGCCGGCCGGCATCGACCGCCCCGAGTACGCCGACAAGGCGAAGGACGACCCCACGATCGACGTGTACACGGGCTCCGACGTGCAGAGCGCCGAGACCGTCGAGAAGATGCGCGAGGTCAGCCGGATCGCCGCGAACGCCATGCACGAGGCGGGCCGGGCGGTCGCCCCCGGGGTCACCACCGATGCGCTGGACCGGATCGCCCACGAGTACATGTGCGACCACGGCGCCTACCCCTCGTCACTGAACTACCGGGGGTTCCCGAAGTCGATCTGCACCTCGGTCAACGAGGTGATCTGCCACGGCATCCCCGACCTGCGGCCGCTGCAGGACGGCGACATCGTCAAGGTCGACGTGACGGCGTACAAGAACGGCGTGCACGGTGACAACTGTCACACCTTCCTCTGCGGCGAGGTGGCCCCGGAGGTGGTCGACCTGGTGGACCGTACCCGGGAGGCGATGAACCGTGCGATCAAGGTGGTCAGGCCGGGGCGCCGGGTCAACGTCATCGGCCTGGCGATCGAGAAGTACGCCAAGCGGTTCGGCTACGGGGTGGTCCGCGACTACACCGGTCACGGGGTGCACACCGCCTTCCACTCCGGTCTGGTCATCCCGCACTACGATTCGCCGTTCGCCACCACCGTGATGCAGCCCGGGATGACGTTCACCATCGAGCCGATGATCACGTTGGGCGGCTACGACTGGTACCAGTGGGACGACGGGTGGACCGTGCTGACCAAGGACAGCAGCGTCTGTGCCCAGTTCGAACAGACCCTCGTCGTCACCGACGACGGTGCCGAGGTGCTGACGGTGGCCGACGACCCGGTCGTGGATCACTGACCGATCCGGGTCGACTAGATTTGGGGAGGCGCGCGTCGGGCAGCACCCCGGCCCGTGCCAGGCCCCCCGCCCCGGCCCCGCTCCGGGCTTCCAGTTCCCAGGAGGACAACGCGTGGACACGCTCCTCGATATCGTCGGCATCACCAAGTCCTTCGGCAGCAACCGCGTCCTCGACGGGGTCGACCTGTCCGTCGGCCGTGGTGAGGTCGTCGGCATCGTCGGTGAGAACGGCGCCGGCAAGTCCACCCTGATGTCGGTCTTCTCCGGCATCCTGCAGGCCGACGGCGGGACGATGCGCCTCAACAACGCGCCGTACTGGCCCAAGGACAGCGCGGATGCCCAGTCGCGGGGTGTCGGCATCATCCAGCAGGACTTCGTCCTGGATCCGGAGCTGACCGTCGCCCGGGCGATCTTCCGCAACACCTACCAGGCGGACCGTCCGCAGCGGGCCCTGGTGCGGCCGGCTCAATGGCTGCTCGACGACGCCGCGGTGGGACTGGACCCGGACACGCCGCTGGGCGCCCTCGCCCACGCCGAGCAGGGGCTCGTCGAGGCTGTCCGGCTGCTGGCCGAGGACGCCCAGCTGGTGATCATGGACGAGGTGGCGGCGACGCTGAACGTCCGGGAGATCGACCAGCTGCACTTCATCATCAGCCGGCTGACCCGGCAGGGCCGGTCGGTGCTCTACGTGTCCCACCGCCTCCACGAGGTGCAGGCGGTGGCCACCCGGATCGCCGTGGTCCGCAGCGGCCGGATCCCGGAGATCCTCGACCCGCAGCGGGTGTCGACCGAGGACATCGCCGCGCACATGCGCAGCCGCGCGGCCCGGCGCGCCTGGTTCCCGGACCGGATGGACGAGGAGTTCGCCCGTGAGGAGGCGGCGGCGACCGGGGCGAGCGATCACCCGCCGATCCCCCCGGGGTACCCGTCGGCGAGCGGCCCGGCGGCGTACGTGGAGCAGCCGACCCACCCCGAGTCGCCTCGCGGATCCGCCTTCGGACGGACGTTCTCGCCCTCGTACCCGCCCTCGTCGACGTCGTACGCACCGTCCCCCGCCCCGGCCCCGGTTGCCGAGTCCGCGACGATGTGGGCGACCCCGAGCGCGCCGACCACCACTTGGACCAAGGCCGAGCCGGTCCGGGTCGACGAGTCCGCCACCGAGGCTCCGGCCGCCGGTCGCGGACGGCGCGCCATCGCCTCCGATGACGGGCGTACGTACGCCGACGAGTCGGTCGACGAATCCCTGCAGGTCGTCCTCGAGGTGGCCGGCCTGAACGCGCCGGGGATGAGTGGCCAGCCCGTCCATGACATCGCGTTCAGCGTCTTCTCCGGTGAGGTGCTCGGGATCACCGGGCCCCGCCGCGCGGGTCAGGACGCGATCGTCGGGGCGCTCAACGGCCGTGCCCCGGGCACCTTCCGGACGCTGCGGATCAACGGCTACAACCGTTCCATCTCCTCCCCGGAGGACGCCGCCCTGCTGAAGGTCGCCTACCTGGCCGGACCGGACGAGGAGACCGGTGACGAGCACAAGCGTTCCGTCGCCCGTGCGATGATGACCGGCGGGTGGGCCGACGGCTCCAGCTTCGATTCGGAGGTCGAGGGGATCGCGACGATCCTCGGGGCGTTGGAGAAGCTCCAGTCGGCCGCCAAGCGGCTGCGCGGCCGCCGGGCGCTGCGTCATGGCGAGAAGCTGGAGACGGTCGGTTCCACGTTGTCCGGCGGCCAGCAGCAGATGGTCCTGCTGGATGAACTGATGACCCAGGACGCCGACGTGCTGATCGTCAACGAGCCGGGACGTGGCCTGGACTTCGACGCCCGCACGGTGATGCAGGAGAAGCTGTCCGCTGCCGCCGAGAACGGCGCCGCGGTGCTGCTGGTCTCCTCCGACGTCGACGAACTGGTGCGCAGCTGCCGCCGGGTGCTGGTGCTGGACCGGGGGCGGATCGCCCGTACGGTCGAGGGTTCGCCGTTGTCGCCCGACGACCTCTCCGCGGCGCTGGCGCACCTCGGCTGATCGGAGCTCGAGATGTCCGCCGACACCGCCCCGAGGGTCCAGGCGATCCGGGCGTGGCTGCGGTGATAGTTGGCGGACGAGTCGAGCTGTAAGCCGGGTTCTGTAACGCCCGAAGGCGCCGACGACCATCTGTCTTGGACCGCTGTTGCCAGCGGCCTCACGCGACCTACCCGGGAGCTCGGGCGAGCAGCCCTCGAACGCTCCCTGTCTGGTCTTGCTCCGGGTGGGGTTTACCGAGCCACCCCAGTCACCTGGGGTGCTGGTGGTCTCTTGCACCACCGTTTCACCCTTACCCGCCGTGGCGGCGGGCGGTCTGCTTTCTGTGGCACTGTCCCGCGGGTCACCCCGGGTGGGCGTTACCCACCACCCTGCTCTGCGGAGCCCGGACTTTCCTCAGCACTCGCGTGCCGCGGCCGTCCGCTCGACTCGTCCGACGCACCAGTCTACGCCATCTCCTGCCCCCACGCCGACGGCGGACGACCGGCGGGTTCACTCGTGCGGGCCGCCGCGGCCGGGCCCCAGCACCCGCTCGACGAGGCTGAACTCGGTCCTTCCCTGGGCGATGTCGACCCGGTCGAGTCGTACCCGCAGCCGCTCGCCCAGCTGGGGCGTACCGACCACATCGGCCTCGACCGCCGGCTTGTTGATCATCACCCGGGCGCGCTCCGGGGACTTACCCCGCAGCTCGATCACGGTGCCGACGAACTCCTGGCCGACCCGCCCGGAGAGAGTCAGTGCCTCGGTCATGTCGATGATCGAGTGCTCGAAGGTGGCGGCGCGGCTGTTGGAGGCGTTCATCTCCTCCGGCAGGCGTTCGTACGCGGCCAGCACCCACTCGGGCACCGGCCGCCCGGCACACAGCGCCACGCAGGTCTCCTCGGTGTACCGATCGACCAGCCGGCGCAGCGGCGCGGTGACGTGGGCGTACTCGGTGGCCAACGCGGCGTGGACGTCCAGCAGCGGGTGGGTCCCGGCGAACGCGTCGTAGTCGGCGCCCCGGAACAGCATCGTCGCGGCGTACCCCATCGCCGCGTCCTCGGGGCGGTGCATGTCCAGCGTCCGGATGAACTCCGGGTAGGGCTGTCCGGTCGGCCAGGGGATCTCGAGGGCGGCCGCGGTACGCCGCAGCTTGGACAGCGCGGTCTCCTCGGCGTGCGGCAGGGTGCGCAGGATGCCCACGTTGTGGTCGAGCATGATCCGGGCGGCGGACATCCCGGTGAGCAACGAGATCTGGGCGTTCCAGTCCTCGATCCGGACCGGGCGGCGGAACTTCAGCCGCCAGCGGCCCGGGGAGCGGACCTCGATCTCCTGTTCCGGGATGGTGAGGCTGACCCCGCCACGCGCCGTCTCCCGTTCCTCGCGCAGCAGCCCGACCTCGCGGAGCAGGTCGAGGGAGTCGTCCGCCCGGTCGGTGTCCAGTTCCATCTGGACCTCGTCGTAGCTGAGCTGGGCGCGGGACCGGACCAGCGCGCGCCGGACCTCCTTCTCCACCGTCGCCCCGTCGGCGTCCAGCCGGATCTGCCACAGCAGCGCCGGCCGCACCTCGCCGGGGAGCAGGCTCGCCGCCCCTTCCGAGAGCACCGGCGGGTGCAACGGGAACCGCCGGTGCGGGGCATAGAAGGTCTGGCCGCGGCGATGGGCCTCGACATCGATCGGGTCTCCGGGCCGGACGAAGGCGGCGATGTCGGCGATCGCGTACGACACCAGATAGCCGGACCCGTCCCGGCCGATCTGGACCGCCTGGTCGAGGTCCCGCGAGCCGGGGGGATCGATGGTGACCAGCTCGAGGTCCGTACGATCGAGGGCCGGCAGACGGGGTGCCCGGGCGGCCTCGTCGGCGGCGGCCAGCACCTCGGCGGGAAAACCGTCCGGGATGTTGAGCCTCGCCTGCAGACGGGCGACCCCCTCGGCGAGCGCGGACGGGACGATGCCATGCAGGTTGAGATGGCGCGCTGGCATGTGACCACCCTACGCGCGGGCTGCGGTGGGGCCACGGACCTCGCCCGGGGACGGGCTCAGAGGCCGGACTCCGGGGTCCGGATCAGGATCCGCCCGCACTCGGCGCACCGCAGCACGTCATCGGCGGCGGCCGCGGCGTACGCCCGCAGGTCGGACGCGTTGGCCGCCAACCCGCAGCCCTCGCAGCGGCGGGCCACCAGGGCGGCCGCTCCCGACCCGACGTGCTGACGGATCTTCTCGTACAGTGCGAACAGGTCCCGCGGCAGTTCCACCACGTACCCGGCACGGACCGCCAGCTGGCCCTTCGCCTCGGTGTCGATCGCCTGGGCGGCCTTCGTCCGGGCCGCGACCGCCTCCTTGAGCCGGGTGTCCAGTCCGGCCCGACGTCCGGCGACCTCGTCCCGGGTGGCGGTGGCCTGCTCGAGCTGCTCCATCACCTCGAGCTGGGCATCCTCCAGTTCGCCGATCCGGCGGTCGAGATGGGCGACCTCGTCGACCAACCCACGGAGCGCCTTGGCGTCCACATCACCGGCGTCGATCCGCGCCTGGTCACGGCGGCGGCGCTCCCGCACCGGCTCCAGGTCCGCCTCGGCCCGCCGCTGCTCCAGTTCACCGTCGGCCACCGCCGTCTCCGCGGCGGTCAGCTCGTCGTCGATGGTGGCCAGCTCGGCCTGGATCCGCAGCACCTCCGCGTGCTCGGGCAGGCTCTTCCGTCGATGCGCGAGCCGGACGAGGGTGGTGTCGACCTTGTTCAGGTCAAGAAGCCTGCGCTGTGCGCTCGCCGGGGCCTTCATCGCCATTCGTCCTCCGCTGTTCCGATGTGGTCTCCCACTCTATCGACCCCGGCCGCGCCGCACCGGCGTCCCGCGCTCCGAGGACCACGGCGTACCATCCCGGCCGGTGGCACGCCGCGCTGGCGACGGCCACGACCGGTCTGATCAGATCGGCCTGTTTTCGCCCGCCCCACCTCGGAGGTCCCATGGCCAACGCCCTCACGTCCGGTGAGCCCATCGGCCGCAGCACCTACCTGCGGCTCGTCGTCGTCCTCGGCCTGCTGGCCGCCATCGGGCCGCTGTCCACCGATGTCTACCTGCCGGCCTTCCCGGACATGGCCCGTGAGCTCGGCGCCACCCACAGCCAGATCCAGGCCACCCTGGCCGGCTCCCTGATCGGCCTGGGCCTGGGCCAGCTGATCACCGGGCCGCTCTCCGACGCCCTGGGCCGCCGGCTGCCGGTGATCACCGGCATGGCAGCGCACGTCGTGCTGTCGATCGGCTGTGCGCTGACCGGCGACGTACGGATCCTGATCGCACTGCGGGTGCTGCAGGGGCTGGCCGGCACCGCCTCGGCGATCACGGCGATGGCGGTCGTCCGCGATCTCTTCACCGGCGAGCGGGCGGCGACCCTGATGTCACGGCTGATGCTGGTGATGGGCCTGGCGCCGGTGCTCGCCCCGTCGATCGGCGGGGCAATGCTGCGGATCATGTCGTGGCAGGGCACCTTCGTGTTCCTCGCCGGTGCCGGGCTGGTGCTGCTGGTCGCCGCAGTGTTCTTCCTGCCCGAGACACTGCCGGCCGAGCGGCGGATGGAGTTGCATGTCGGCGCGACCCTCGGCGCCTACCTCCGGCTGTTCCGCGACCCGGTGGTGATCGCGATGGTCGTCGGCAGCGCCGCCGCGGCAGGCACCCTGTTCAGCTACATCTCCGGCTCCTCGTTCATCCTCCAGGTGCAGTACGGCCTCACCCCGACGGTGTACGCCGTGGTGTTCGGCGGGATCGGCCTGTCCATGGTGGTCGGGGGTCAGCTGAACCCGCTGCTGCTGCGCCGGTTCGGCCTGGCCCGGACCGAGCTGGCCGCCACCCTCGGGTCGGTGGTCGTCGCCGCGGTGATGGTCCTCGTCGTCGCCACCGGGGTGGGTGGGGTGGTCGGCTTCGTGGCCCCGCTGCCGTTCGCGATGGCGCTGGTGGCGATGCACAACGCGAACCTGACGGTGATCGCACTGCACCGCCAGGGCCGCTCGGCGGGGACCGCTGCCGCGCTCCTCGGCGCGGTCCGGTTCGGCGTCGGCGGCGCCCTGGCGCCGGTCGTCGGCCTGGTCACCCGGGACAGCCCCACCCCGCTGGCGGTGATCCTGCTGATCACCAGCCTGGTCGGGATGGCCGCGTTCCTGGTCGTCCGGCCCCGGCTGTCGGCATACCTGGGGTGAGGCCCGCACCGAGGGTCGGACCGGGCCACTCCCGCGGCCCCGGTGCCAGAATGGGAGCCATGGCTGAAGACGAGGTCACCACCACCGAGAAGCTGCCGAACCGCCAGAGCCCGTTCTCCGAGGCCTTCCGCGCGTTCATCGTCGAGGGGTGGGCCCCGTACTCCTCGGATCTCCCGGACCGATTGCCGGCCGCGGACCCGGCGGTCGACCGACGGGCGGCCATCGGCGCTGCCTTCCCCGGCGAACGCCTGGTGATCCCGGCCGGCGGGCTCAAGGTCCGCAACAACGACTGCGACTACCGGTTCCGGCCCCACTCCGCCTTCGCCCACCTGTCCGGGCTGGGCACCGACCGGGAGCCGAACGCGGTGCTGGTGCTGGAGCCCACCGACGCGGGCCACGGGGCGACGCTCTACGTCAAGCCCCGCGCCCCGCGGACCGACGAGGAGTTCTACGCCAGCTCCCGCTACGGCGAGATGTGGGTCGGCCAGCGCGAATCGCTGGACGAGATGTCGGCGATGACCGGGCTGGCCTGCGCGCCGATCGACCAGCTGCCCGCGGCGCTGGCCAAGAACGCCGACTCCACCCGGATCCGGATCGTCCGCGAGGCCGACGCCGAGCTGACCGCCCGGGTGGACGCGCTGCGCGAGCAGTACGGCACCCGGGGGACCAGCGACGACGAGCAGCCCTCCCCGGACGACGAACTGGCCACCGCCCTGTCGGAACTGCGGCTCACCAAGGACCCGTTCGAGGTCGACCAGATGCAGCTGGCCTGCGACCGCACCGCCGCGGCCTTCACCGAGGTCGTCCGGTCCTTCCCCGATGCCGTCGCGAAGGGCCGCGGGGAACGCTGGGTGGAGGGGGTCTTCGGGCTGTACGCCCGCCACGAGGGCAACGCCGTCGGCTACGACACCATCGCCGCCGCCGGCGACCACGCCTGCACCCTGCACTGGATCCGCAACGACGGCGAGGTCCGTGACGGCGACCTGATCCTGATCGACGCCGGCATCGAGGTCGACACGCTCTACACCGCCGACATCACCCGGACCTTCCCGGTGAACGGCCGGTTCAGCGACCCGCAGCGCAAGGTCTATGACGCCGTCCTGGCGGCCGCGGACGCCGCCATCGCAGTCTGCCGCCCGGGCACCACCTTCGCCGACGTCCACCGGACCGCGATCACCGTCCTCGCCGAGCGCCTGTACGCGTGGGGTCTGCTGCCGGTGCCGCCGGAGGTGTCGGTCTCCGAGGAGGGCGGCCAGCACCGCCGCTGGATGGTGCACGGCACCTCGCACCACCTGGGCATCGACGTGCACGACTGCGCCCAGGCGCGCAACGAGAACTACCGGCTCGGCACCCTGCGCGAGGGGATGATCATCACCGTGGAGCCGGGGCTCTACTTCAAGTCCACCGATCTGCTGGTGCCCGAGGAGCTGCGCGGGATCGGCGTACGGATCGAGGATGACATCCTGATCACCGCGGACGGCCCGCGGGTGCTGTCGGACAAGCTGCCGCGCAGACCCGAGGACGTCGAAGCCTGGATGGATCCACTGCTGAAGGGATAGCACATGGCCCGGTCGTTGTTCCCCACCCGCCGTCCGGCCGTCCCCGGCCACCCGTCCCCCGGGCCGATGGACCCGCCACGTACCCTCCCGGAACGCCCGCACGGCGACTGGGCCGGCGACGACATCCCCGACGACATCCCCGACTCGGTGGTGAACTGGGGCTGGTACGTCGACGGGACCCGGCAGGACTGCGAGAGCCTGGCGGAGGCCACCGCACACGCGCTGGCCGACGAGGGGTTCGTCTGGCTCGGCCTGCACGACCCCGACGACGAGGACATGGCGGGTCTCGCCCGCCGCTTCAACCTGCACCCGCTGGCCATCGAGGACGCTGTCGAGGGCCACACCCGGTCCAAGCTGGAACAGTTCGGCCGGACCCTGTTCCTGGTGGTCTCCACGGTGGCGTACGTGCCGCAGCGCCAGCGCCCGGAAACCTCGGAGATCGTCACCACCGGCCAGATCATGGTCTTCGCCGGCACCGGCTTCGTGATGACGGTGCGCCGTGGGGAGCAGACCTCGCTGAAGCGGCTGCGGAAGTCCCTCGAGAAGCATCCGGACCGCCTGGAACACGGGCCCGCCTCGGTCCTCTACGCGGTGCTGGACACCGTGGTCGACTCCTACCAGCAGGTCGTCAACGACTTCGAGGAGGACGTCGACGAGGTCGAGGCGCTGGTCTTCTCCGAGGAGGGCTCGGGGACGGTCGAGCAGGTCTACCAGATCAAGCGCGAACTGATCGAGTTCAAACGCGCGGTCGCCCCGCTCGGGGTGCCGCTGCACAATCTCGCCACCCGGCCGTACAAGGCGATACCGGCGGAGGCGCAGGCGTACTTCCGCGAGGTCGCCGACCACCACACCGAGGCCCGTGAGGCGATCCAGTCCTACGACGAGGTGCTGTCGACGATCCTCGCCGCCTCGCTCAACCGGTTGTCGGTGGGGCAGAACGAGGACATGCGCAAGATCTCCGCGTTCGTCGCGATCGCGGCAGTGCCCACGCTGATCGCCGGCATCTACGGGATGAACTTCGACAACATGCCGGAGCTGCACTCCCCGTACGGCTACTTCGTCGTCTGGGGCGTCATCCTCGCCCTGATGGCCACCCTGTTCGTGCTGTTCCGGCGCAACAACTGGCTGTGAGCCGGTCAGTGGAAGTCGCGGGAGGTGTGCCGGACGCTGACCGGCAGCGGCTCGATGTGGTCGGCGACCAGGTTGGTGACCCCCTCGGGTGACCGTTCGAGGATGCCGCGGACGATCAGGCCCGGGGCCTCGCGGATCAGCCGCCGGTAGCGGGTCCAGACCCCGGCGGAGCAGATGACGTTGACCAGGCCGTGCTCGTCCTCGAGGTTGACGAAGGTGACCCCCGAGGCGCTGGACGGCCGCTGCCGGTGGGTGACCAGCCCGGCGACCCGGATCCGGCGACCGGGTTCGGCGGTCCGGACCGCGGCCGAGGTCAGCACGCCGTGCTCGTCGAGTCGTGGCCGGAGATGGGCGAGCAAGTGGTCGGAGGTCGAGAGCCCGGTCGCCCAGAGGTCGTCGGCGAGCACCTCGAGACCGGTCGGGGCGTCGAACAGCGGTGGCTGCAGCGGTGCCACCAGGCCCGGCAGGGTCCCGGCCTGGTCCAGCGCGGCGGTGCCGGCCCGCCACAGGGCCTGCCGACGGGTCAGGCCGAGACGGTCGAAGGCCCCGGCGGTGGCCAGTGCCGACAGCTGCTCCTCGGTCAGGCCGGCCCGCCGGACGAGGTCCTCCAGGGAGGCGTACGGCCCGCCGGTGTCGCGCTCGGCGACGATCCGTTCGGCCACCGTCCGGCCGATCCCCCGGACCGCTGCCAGGCCGAGCCGGACGGCGAACCGGCCGTCCCGGCGATGCTCCGCACCGACGTCGGGGGCGGCGGGGTCGAACTCCCCCACCGTCGGCTGCTCGGGGTCGAGGCAGGAGTCGAGGCCGGTGGCGGCCCGGCGCCCGTCGAGCGGCTCCAGGTCGGCGTCGACCCCCGAGCACTGCAGGTCGGGCCGGCGCACCTCGACCCCGTGGCGGCGGGCGTCAGCGGTCAGGGTGGCCGGTGAGTAGAACCCCATCGGCTGGGCCCGCAGCAGCCCGGCCAGGAAAGCCGCCGGATAGTGCAGTTTGAGCCAGGAGCTGGCGTAGACCAGCAGCGCGAAACTCAGCGAGTGGGACTCGGCGAAGCCGAAGTTCGCGAACGCCTGGATCTGGGCGTAGAGATGGTCGGCGGCCCGGCCGGTCAGCCCGTTGCCGGCCATCCCGGCGTAGAGCTTCTTCTTCAGCGACTCGATCCGCTCGATCCCCCGCTTGGAGCCCATCGCCCGGCGCAGCAGGTCGGCGTCCTCACCGCTGCACTCGCCGACCGCCATCGCCATCTGCATCAGTTGTTCCTGGAAGATCGGCACGCCGAGGGTGCGCTTCAGCACCGGCTCGAGCTTGGGGTGGGCGTACGTGACCGGTTCCTGGCCGAGCTTGCGGCGGACGAACGGGTGCACCGCCCCGCCCTGGATGGGCCCCGGGCGGATCAGGGCGATCTCGATCACCAGGTCGTAGAACCTCCGGGGCCGCAGCCGGGGCAGCAGCCCCATCTGGGCGCGGGACTCCACCTGGAACACCCCGATCGCGTCGGCCCGGCAGAGCATGTCGTAGACCGCCGGTTCCTCCGTGGGGATGGTCGCCAGCCGCCAGGTCTCACCGGTGCCGCCGCGGATGATGGTGAAGCAGTGCTGCAGCGCGGCGAGCATGCCCAGGCCGAGCAGGTCGAACTTCACCAGCCCCATCCACTCGGCATCGTCCTTATCCCACTGGATCACCGTCCGGCCGGCCATCCGGGCGTGCTCGATCGGCACCACCTCCCCCACCGGGCGCTCGGTGAGCACCATCCCCCCGGAGTGGATGCCCAGGTGCCGGGGGGCCTTCAGCAGCTGGCCGGCCAGGTCGAGGACGCCCTGCGGGACGCCCGTCGGCTGCTCGGCGGACTCGTCCGAGGGGTCCGGCAGCGATCGGTGCTCGACCTGGCGGGCGAAGGCGTCCTGCTGGCCGGGTGAGTAGCCGAGTGCCTTGGCGACGTCCCGGACGGCGTTCTTCGGCCGGTACTGGATGACATTGCAGACCTGGGCGGCCCGCTCCCGCCCGTAGCGTTCGAACACCCACTGGATGATCTCCTCGCGACGGTCGGAGTCGAAGTCCACGTCGATGTCGGGTTCCTCGTCCCGCAGCGCCGACAGGAAGCGCTCGAAAGGCAGGTCGTAGCGGATGGAGTCCACCGCGGTGATGTCCAGCAGGTAACAGACTGCGGAGTTGGCGGCCGATCCCCGGCCCTGGCACAGGATGCCACGGCGCCGGGCCTCGGCGACGATGTCGTGCACGATCAGGAAGTAGCCGGGGAAATCCTTGGCCTCGATCACCGCCAGCTCCCGCTCGATCCTCGCCCGGCCGGCGTCGTCCAGCCGGGGGTACTTCTCCGGGACCGCCCGCCGGACCAGCTCCCGCAGCCAGGACATCGGGGTGTGGCCCGCCGGCACCTGCTGCTTCGGCAGCGCGGGCTTGGCCAGACGCAGCGAGAAGGCCAGCTCGTCGGCGAGCTCCACGGTGCGCTCCACGGCTCCGGGATAGCGGGCGAAGAGTCGACTCATCTCCACTCCCGACCGCAGGAAGGCCGCCCCGGCGGCCGGTAGCCAGCCGTCCAGGTCGTCCAGGCTCCGGTTGGCCCGGATCGCCGCGACGGTCTGGGCGAGCAGGTGCTGCGCGGGGGTGGCGTAGTGCACGTTCCCGGTCGCCAGGGTGGGCAGCCCCCGAGCGGCGGCGAGCCCGGCCAGCGCGTCGTTGTGGGTCGAGTCCAGCGGGTGGCCGTGGTCGGTCAGCTCGACGTACACCCGGCGGTGGCCGAACAGATCGACCAGGGCGTCCAGCTCCCGTCCGGCCGCCTCGGCCCCACCGGCGAGCAGTCCCTGGCGGACCGCCCCCTTGCGGCAGCCGGTCAGCACCGCCCAGTGCCCGTCGGCGGCCTCCGCCAGTCGGTCCAGGTCGTAGACCGGCCGGCCCTTCTCGGCCCCGGCGAGCTGGGCGTCGGTGATCGCCCGGGCCAGTCGGTGATACCCCTCCTCGCCGGCGGCCAGCACCAGCAGATGGGTGCCCTCCGGGTCGGGCCGGCCGTTCTGGGGCACGGTCAGGCCCAGGGACAGTTCGGCACCGAAGACGGTCTTCACCTTGATGGGTTCGGCGGCCTCGGTGGGCTCGGCGGCCTCGGCGAACCGGCTGATCCCGTAGAGCCCGTCGTGGTCGGTGAGGGCCAGCGCGGACAGCCCGAGCCGTTCTGCCTCGATGAGCAGGTCTTCCGGCGAGGAGGCGCCGTCGAGGAAGGAGTAGGACGAGTGGGCGTGCAGCTCGGCGTACGGCACGGGATCCTCGGGCCGTACGACCGGCGGCGGGCGGTAGCGGCCGCGCTTGTGGGAGATCGGCGCGTCCACCCCGGTCGGTGAGGACGGACGGGGATCGCTCAGCGTCCGTTCGAGATCGGCCCAGGGCATCGGCGGGTTGTGGAAGCCCATCAGCCATCCCTCCCCATCAGTCGTACCTCCCCTCGGCCCACCAGCCACCGTCGTCGTCGCACAGCAGCAGCCAGGCGGTCTGGGTGTCGTCGATCACCTGGAACCGGTGGGCCCGGTGTCGCCGGACGGGGTCCCAGCTGTGCTCGTCCAGCGACCACGGGCCGGCCCAGGCGATGATCGGACGCCGCCGACCGCCCTCGACCAGCACGGCGGGTGGAGCCGAGACGGCGCCCCGCCCGTCCACACCGACCCCGGAACTGTCCGCGGCAAGGACCAGCACCCCCGGGAGCTCCTCGAACACGGTCGCCGGCAGCGGGGCCGGCAGGTGACCGGGCCACGGGCGATCCGGCGGCAGCGGCAGCTCCACCCGGTCCCCCCACGGGACGAACACCTGGCGTTCGGCCAGCCGACGACCACCGCCGATCGTCGCGGTGACCACACCGTCCGCCCCCAGCATCGCCTGCACTCGGGACAGGGCGTGGTGTACCCGTTCGTCCGGGCCGGTGCCGAACAACCCCGGGGTGTGGTGGGCGCTGTCGTCCACCGTGACCGGTTCCAGCCGGACCCGGACCAGGCGACTGCCGAGCTGGCCGCCCGCCGCGGCCTGCAGCTGCCAGCGCACCCGGTCGACCACCGCCGCCGGGTCGAACGCGGCGGGGTGCCCCCACACCCGGTCGACGTGCTCGCCCTCCTCGGCCGTCAGCCCCACCCGCAGCTCGGTGCACACCAGGTGGTGCCCGGACAGTCCGGCGACGAACTCCTCGGCGGTCGCCCGGACGGCGAACGCGACCTGGTCGACCAGTTCCAGCGGGGGCGAGAACTCGACCGTCCGGGTCAGGTCGACCGGCGGGATGCGCGGCTGCACGGCGCGGGAGTCCCGGCCACCGGCCAGCGCGTGCAGCCTGGCACCGCGGTCGCCGAAGCGGTCCCGCACCATCTGTGCGTCGAGTGCGGCGAACTCCCCCAGTCGGCGGACACCGAGCCTCGGCAGCAGACCGGCCAGCTCGGCGTCGCCGAGCCGGTTCACCGGCAGGGCGGCCAGGAAGTCGGCCGACGTGCCCGGGGGCACGATACGGATCGGCTCGGGCTCGGCGGAGCCGGACGGGCCCGATCCGGGCACGGTGCCGCGCAGGGCCGGATCGTAGGCGGCCTGCTCAGCGGTGAACACCCCGTCGGCGATCCCGGCCTGCACTCCGGCCAGGCCGGTGGTCGCCATCGCGGCCAGCAGGGCGGCGGCCGCCGGCTGCTCACCGCCGTAGTAGCGGGCCGGGCCGCGTATCCGGAGCGCCACCAGCCCGGGGCGGATCACCTGGATGCCAGGGCTGACCTGTTCCAGCCGGTCCAGCACCGGCGCGAACAGCCGGTGGTCCCGGTCGGCGTCAGCCGGCACCACCCGCAGCGTCGGGCAACACGCCTGGGCCTCCCGCCGTCGCTGGCCGCGGCGCACTCCCTCGGCATGGGCGGCCGCAGAGCAGGAGACCACCCGGTTGGCCTCGACCACCGCCACCGGGTCATCGGCGCTGCCGCCTCCGGCCCGGGCCCACGCGGTCACCGGCCATTCGGGGAACCACAGCACGCAGCAGCGCATCGGCCGATCCGTCACCGCCATCACCCCACCGCCTTCAACCGCCCGGCAGCCTTGAACGGCTCGGTGGCCTCCAACGGCACAGCGACGGGAGCCGGTGGCGCCACCGGCTCCAGTCGACCGTCCGGGCCGGGCAGCAGCAGCCTGGCACTGTGCGGCCGTGGAGTACGCCGGGAGGTGACGGTCAGGGTCACTTCCCGCCCGGTCAGATAGCCGTGCCCGGCCCCCACGCCGGACCAGTGCGGCGCCTCCACCCGCAGCGACGCCTCGGCCCGTGGCCACTCCCCGACCACCAGCAGCGTCGCCTCCCGGTCCCACAGCCGCGCCGACAACCGGGCGGCGTCCGCTGGGCGCACCGCACCGCCGGGACGGACGGCGATCACGCCCAGCACCTCGGCTAACGCGGCGACCACCGCCAGCCACCGGTCCCCCGGTTGCGGAACCAACGCCAGCCGATCCAGCACCACCCCGGCCTGGCCGGCCGCCTCCACGCCCACCTCCGGCAGACCCACGACGCCGCACCAGGCACCGGCCCGGGAGGGCTCGGCCAGCAGGGCGAGCAGCAGGGCGCCGGCGGTGTCCAGGGTGTAGGCGGAGCCCGACCGCAGCCCGGCATCGGGCAGCAACCCGGTCAGTCCGGGGGGCACGGCGAACACCCGCTGCGGCGCCCGATCGGTTTGGGTGTCCACCTGGGCGCGCAGCTGCCGGATCAGCTCCGGGGACGGCGAGGCGACAACCGTAGGGCGAGAGGACACCTCTCCATGATCGAACGAGTGTTCTATTTGGTCAAGGGCGACGTCCACCCGGCATCTGCGCCAGCAGTTCGCGGGCCTTCATCGTCACCTTGTGCTCGCAGAGCACCTCGTAGCGGGTGGCGAAGGTCTGGCTGATCGAGGTGAAGTCCCGTCTGCCGCGGGTGAAGGCGTAGCCGATCAGCGCGAACACGACGCTGATCACCACGCCCACGCCGACACCGATCGCCGCCAGCAGGTACGGGTTCGATGACGGGGGGTAGAAGATCATCGCCATGATGCCGAACAGCAGGCCGATCGACAGGCCGTTGCCCAGCCCGCGGTTCACCACCGTGGCCCAGTCCCGCCGGCCGGTGACCCGCTCGACGGACCGCAGGTCGGTGCCGACGATCGCCAGGTTCTGCACCGGGAAGTGATGGTCGGACAGGTAGTCGACGGCCCGCTGGGCCTCCTCATAGCTGGCGTACGTCCCCAACAGCTGGGGGAACTCGAGCTCGAAGGGCGATCCGAGCCGGCGGATGGGATCGGGCAGCGACATCTCAGACCCCTTCGCCGGCCGGTGAGGGGGTCAGCCCGGCGGCGCGGCCCCGCGCGGCGACGACCGCGGCGAGCTTCATCCCCGCCTCGTCGACCATCTCCTCGTCCACCACGATCGCGCCCACCGCGCCACCGGCCGCGGACGTCGCCTCGGCGTAGCGGGCGATGATCCGCTCGGCCCGGTCGTACGCCGCCTGGTCCGGGGAGAACACCTCGTTGCCCGCCGCGACCTGGCCCGGGTGCAGCACCCACTTGCCGTCGTAGCCCAGCGCCGCCGACCGGCGGGCGGCCGCGGTGAAGCCCTCCACGTCGCGGATGGCGACGTACGGCCCGTCGATCGCGGCGATGCCGTGGGCCCGGGCGGCGACCAGGATCGACATCAACACGTGGTGGTAGGCGTCGGCGATCTCGTAGCCGGCGGGCTGGGCGCCGACGTTGAGGCTCGGCATGCCCATCGAGGCGGCGAAGTCACCCGGCCCGTACACCAATGACTGCATTCGCGGCGAAGCCCCGGCGATCGCCTCGGCGGCCAGCAGACCGCGGGCGTCCTCGATCTGGGCCTCGATGCCGATCCGGCCGACCGGCAGGTGATGGGTACGCTCCACCTGGGTCAGCAGCAGGTCGAGGGCGCGGATGTGGTCCGGCCCCTGGACCTTGGGCAGCACTAGGGCGTCGATCCGGGCACCGGCAGCGCCGACGACCTCGATCACGTCGGCGTAGGTCCACTCGGTGGTCCAGTCGTTGACCCGGACGGTGACCGTCGGCGCGGTCCAGTCGCGGTGCAGGTACTCGACGACACGGCCGCGGGCCTCGGCCTTCGCCGCCGGCGCCACCGCGTCCTCCAGGTCGAGGAAGACCGCGTCGACCCCCATCCCGAGGGCCTTGGTGAGGAAGCGGTCACTGGAACCCGGCACAGCGAGGACGGTGCGGCGGATGGCGGGACTGTCTGCGGTCTTCACACCCCAACCCTAGGCCCCGGGCGGAGGAGCACGATACTCTCCCCCACGTGAGCGCGAGCAGCACTTCGATCTTCGTCTCCCGGCTGCGCCGGCTGCCGGTCATGGACACCGCCGGCGACAAGCTCGGCACCGTCCGCGACGTCGTCGTCCAGGTCAGATCCGCCGGACGGGCACCGCGGGCCAAGGGCTTGGTCGTCGAGTTGTTCGCCCAGCACCGGGTGTTCGTGCCGATGGTGCGGGTCCGGACGATCTCCGCACTGCAGGTGACCATCTCGGGGGTGCTCAACACCCGGCGCTTCGAGCGGCGCGAGTCGGAGATCCTCGTCCAGCAGGACCTGTTCGACACGCAGGTCCGCCGCCGCGGGACGGACAAGCCGTCCTGGGTGTACGACGTGTCGATCCGCCAGGCCCGGTCCCACGACTGGGAGATCGACGAGGTGGCTCTGCGCTCCTCGAGCGGGCCGTTCGCCCGGCGTACGTACGACACCATCGTGGACTGGAGCGATGTCGACGTGTTCGTCGTCGGGGCCGGCCGGTCCACCCGGGAGGTGCTGGCCCGGATGGAGGACATGAAGCCCGCCGACGTCGCCCGGGAGCTGCACGACATGACCCGGGAGCGCCGCAAGGAGATCGCCGCCGCACTGGACGACGAGTCCCTGGCCGACGCCCTCGAGGAGTTGCCGGAGGACGTCCAGGTCGAACTGATCCAGGCGCTGGAGGTCGAGCGCGCGGCGGACATCCTCGAGGAGATGGATCCCGACGACGCGGCCGACCTGGTCGCCGAGCTCACCCCCGAGGTGGCCGAACGGCTGCTCGACCGGATGGAGCCCGAGGAGGCCCAGGACGTCCGCCGGCTGATGACGTACGGCGAGTTCACCGCCGGTGGTCTGATGACCCCCGAGCCGATCATCCTCGCCCCCGACGACACCGTCGCCACCGCACTGGCCCGGGTCCGGGTCGAGGACATTACCCCCGCGCTGGCCGCGATGGTCTACGTCTGCCGGTCCCCGCTGGAGGCTCCCACCGGCCGGTTCCTGGGCGCGGTGCACATCCAACGGCTGCTCCGCGAGCCGCCGTCCCTCTACGTGTCCGGGCTGGTCGACACCGAACTGGAGCCACTCCGGCCGGAGGCGCACGTCTCGACGGTGAGCCGCTACTTCGCCACCTACAACCTGGTCTGCGCCCCGGTCGTCAACGAGGACCGGCAGCTGCTCGGCGCGGTGACCGTCGACGACGTGCTCGACGCGATGCTGCCCGACGACTGGCGCGGCGACCAGATGGACGGGCTGGCCCCCAGCGAGGCGCACTGGGCCGCCGACCGGGTGACCCGCGATCTCGAGTTGCGCCGCTCCCGGTCCACGGGGAAGGAGGCCTCCGATGGCCGATCCCACTGACCGTCTCAGCACTGATCGCCTCAACACGCCCGGCCGGTCGCGATGGCGGCGCGGGTCGGACGAGGACAGCGACACCTTCGGTCGGTTCGCCGAGACCTTCGCGCGGTTCATGGGCACGCCGGCCTTCCTCGCCTGGATGACGGTCTTCGTGGTCGTCTGGTGCGCCCTCAACGTGATCGGCATCTTCGGCCTGCGGTGGGACCCCTACCCCTTCATCCTGCTGAACCTGTTCTTCTCGACTCAGGCGTCGTACTCGGCCCCACTGATCCTGCTGGCGGAGAACCGGCAGACCGACCGGGACCACGTACGCCTCGCCGAGGACCGCAAGCAGGCCGCACAGAGCCGGGCCGACACCGACTTCCTGGCCCGTGAGATCGCCGCCCTGCGCGCCTCGGTGAACGAGCTGGCGACCCGCGACTACGTCCGCTCGGAGCTGCGCAACGAGCTGCGTGAGCTGCTCACCGAACTGGACGAGGAACGCGAGCCGGCCGAGGACCGGACGCCATCCGGCCGGCCCTGAGCACCGTTGTGGCCACCGGTTAGCCTGTGGATCATGCCTGATGTCGTGACCACACCCCCGGACCACCCCCTGATGCCGGCCGTCCAGGCCGCGCTGTCACGCGTGATGGACCCCGAGATCAAACGCCCGCTGATGGAGCTGGGCATGATCCCCCGGATCGGGATCGACGCCGACGACGTGGTCACCGTCCATGTGCTGCTGACCGTCCAGTTCTGCCCGCTGCACACCACCATCAGCCAGGACGTGCAGCGGGCGGTCGGCGGCATCCCCGGTGTCGGCGGGGTGCGGGTCGACCTGGGCGTGATGACCGACGAGCAGCGCAAGGAGCTCAACGTCCGGCTCCGCGGCGGCGTGCAGCAGCACGAGATCCCGTTCGCCCGACCCGGCAACCTCACCCGGGTGCTGCTGGTCTCCTCCGGCAAGGGCGGCGTCGGCAAGTCCTCGGTGACGACGAACCTCGCCCTCGGCCTGTCCCGGGCGGGCAAGAAGGTCGCCATCCTCGACGCCGACATCTACGGCCACTCGATCCCGCCGATGCTCGGCCTGGCCGACTCCCAGCCGACGATGGTCGGCGAGTACATCATGCCGGTCCCCTACGGCGACATGTCGGTGATGTCGATCGGCATGCTCAAGCAGAGCCGCGACCAGGTGATCGCCTGGCGCGGCCCGATCCTCGACCGGGCGCTGCAGCAGATGTTGGCCGACGTGTACTGGGGCGACCTCGACTTCCTCGTCGTCGACCTGCCGCCGGGCACCGGCGACGTGGCGATGTCGCTCGGCGCGAAACTGCCGAACGCCGAGGTGATCGTCGTGACCACCCCGCAGGCGGCCGCCGCCGAGGTCGCCGAGCGGGCCGGCACGATGGCCGACATGCTGCACCAGCGGGTGATCGGCGTGATCGAGAACATGTCCTACCTGGAGACCACCTGCCCGCACTGCGGTGAGGTGCACGAGGTCGACGTCTTCGGCACCGGTGGCGGCGAGACGGTGGCCCGCACGCTGACCGCCCGGCTCGGATACGAGGTGCCGCTGCTGGCCCGGGTCCCGCTGGACCTGGCGCTGCGCGCCGGCGGCGACGAGGGCACCCCGGTCGTCGGGTCGGCGGTGGCCGGCCCGGCCGCCACGGTGATCGAGCGGGTCGCCCGGGAGCTGGCGCAGCAGTCCCGCGGACTGGTCGGCGTCCCGCTGAGCGTCACCCCGGTCGGCGACTGACGGCGGCCCTCAGGGGGCTCGGCCGGGGCACTGCCGCCGGCCCTACGTGGCTTCGGAGTCGAACGGGGCGCCGGGCACGGCGATCCCGGCGGCCCGGGCCTCCTCGGGGCTGATCACCCCGTCCCCGTCGGTGTCGATGGAGCGGCGGAAGTCCTCCGCCGCCTCGTCGATCTCGGCAGACGCGTCGCGCAGGGTCTGCACCAGGTCCTCGACCCCGTCCAGCCCGCCCTGCTTCATCACGTAGCGTCGCACCGAGCCCTTGGGGTCGGTGATGTCGAAGTCCTCGAAGCCGGGGCCGAGCTCGTTGCGGACGGTGACCTGGGCGTCGTTGGCCACCTGGCGGAAGAAGCGGATCAGCCGGGCCGCCTTGCGGGCGAGCTCGGGCAGCTTGTCGGGGCCCCACAGGATCACCGCGAGGACGACGATGACCGCGATCTCACCCGCACCCAGTCCGAACACGGGCCCAACCTATCCGACCCGACCTGAGAGGGTGACCAGTGCCTGCCCGGCGGACCCGTCCCGCCGGTAGTCGGCCACCAGGGTCTCCCCGGGCCGGTGCCGACGGACCTGCACGATCAGGGCGGTGCCGTCCGCCACGGTGACCCCGCCCAGCGTCGTCACCACGTCCCCGGCCCGTAGCCCGGCGGCCGCCGCCGGTCCCCCGGCATCGACCGAGCTGAGCCGCACGCCGACCCCGTCGGCGGTCGCCTCCGCCGAGGCCCCGAGGACCGGATAGGACACCATGCCGTCGGCAGCGAGGGCGGTGATGATCGGCAGCGCCTCGTCCAGCGGGATCGCGAAACCGAGGCCGACGCTCCCGCTGCGCGCCGGCGCCCCGTCGGCGGTCAGGATCGCGGAGTTGATGCCCACCACCCGGCCGCCGGCGTCGTAGAGCGGCCCGCCCGAGTTGCCGGGATTGATCGGGGCATCGGTCTGGATGGCATTGATGTAGGCGGTGGGGTCGCCACTCCCGGCAGTGGGATCGGCGACCTGCATCGGGCGCCCGAGGGCCGAGACGATGCCCGCGGTGACGGTCTCCTGCAGACCGTACGGCGCGCCGACTGCGATCACCGGCCGGCCGACGGCCAGCCCGGCGGAGCTGCCGAGTTGCGCCGGCACGACCGCGTCGCCGAGGCCGGAGAAGTCCACCGAGAGCACGGCGAGGTCGTATGCCCGGCTGGCGCCGAGCACCGTCGCGGTGGTGCGCCGGCCGTCGGCGACGGTGACCTCGATCCGCCCGCCCCGCACCGCGGCGGCGATCACATGGTTGTTCGTCACCACCCGGCCGCCGGCCAGCACGATCCCGGATCCGCTCCCCTCGCCGCTGGCGCCGGTGGCCCGGATCGACACGGTGGACCGCAGCGCCTCCGGAGCGAGGGCCGCGGCGTCCAGGGTGACCGGGGCCGGGGTGCCGTCTCTGGAAGCGGCCGTGCTGACCCGGGCGGACGGCGAGGCGCCGGCGCCCGGCGCGGTCCCGAACCGGGCGCCGGCGTACCCGGCGGGGACCCCGACGACGACGGCGATCACCGCGGCGAGGACGAGCGTCCCGGCGCGGCTGCCACCGGGCGACCCGGGATCAGAAGAGGTCGACGGCACGGAGCGTGTCGACGTACGCCTCGACGAGGTCGTCGGCCGGGAGCACCTGCGGCGCGCGCAGCCCGCCGACCGGGCGTCCCTGCCGGGCCAGCGTCGCCTTGACCATGCTGCACCCCTGGGCGGCGAACACCCCGGTGAAGACGGGCAACGCCCGCTGGTTGAGCCGCAGCGCCGTCGCGGCGTCACCGGCCACCCAGGCGTCGATCAGCTGCCGGGCGAGCAGTCCGGTGAAGTGGGTCGACGTCCCCACCAGACCCACCCCCCCGACGGACAGCAGCGGCAGGGTGATGGCGTCGTCACCGGCGTAGTAGGCCAGACCGGTGGCGGCGATGACCTTCGCCGACTCTACGATCTGTCCCTTGGCGTCCTTGACCGCGACGATCCGGGGGTGCTCGGCCAGCCTGACCAGGGTCTCCGTCTGCACCGGGATCCCGGCCCGGCTGGGGATGTCGTACACCACCACCGGCAGGTCGGTCGCGTCGGCGGCGGCCCGGAAGTGGCTCAGCAGTCCCTCCTGCGGGGGGCGGGAGTAGTACGGGGTGACGACCAGCAGGCCGTCCGCCCCGGCGGCCGCGGCCTGCCGGGCCAGCTCGCAGGTGTGCCGGGTGGAGTTGGTGCCGACCCCCGCGACGATGTGGGCCCGGTTCCCGACCTCGTCGACGACGGCGGCGACGAGCGCCGCCTTCTCCTCGTCGGTGGTGGTCGGGGCCTCACCGGTGGTCCCGTTGATGACCAGACCATCGTGACGCAGGTCATCCACCAGGTGCGTGGCGAGCGCCCGGGCGGAGGCCAGGTCGAGGTCGCCCTTGTCGTCGAACGGCGTCACCATGGCGGTCAACAGGCGGCCGAAAGGCGGCTCGGTGGCAGTGTGCGTGGGGTCGGTCATGGCGCGATTCTATGCCGCGGGGCCGGCCGGAGGGGTGGTCGAGGGCGCCAGGTGGACCATCACCGGAGACAGGCCGGGGCGCGCGTCCCCCTTCCACACCGGCGCTCATTGGTTAGGCTGAGTACGTGACCACTCGCAAGACCACCCAGAAGGCTGCCGCCCCGGGTCCGGCGGCGAAGAAGTCCGCGAGCTCGGACCGGATGCACGACATCTTCGCCCCCACCGCGCCCGAGACCCCGCCGGTGATCGGCCCCGCCGAGCCACCCGCCCCGGCCGACCCACGGTCCGACACCGGGGCGCCGGCACTCGGCCCGGACGAGGCAACCTGGGCGTACGCCGAGGGCTTCCGCCGGGAACGCCCGGAGGCCGCCCGCGCCCGGGAGGCCGCCGAACAGCTGGACAGCATGCCGGTCAGCCCCGGGGTGGCCACCGTGCTGACCCTCCTCGCCCGCGCGGCGCGGGCCCGTTCGGTGGTCGAGATCGGCTCCGGCACCGGCGTGTCCGGGCTGGCGCTGTACGCCGGGATGGTGCCGGAGGGGGTGCTGACCAGCATCGACGCCGACAGTGAGGTCCAGCGGGTGGCCCGCCGGATGTTCCGCGACGCAGGGGTGCCGTCCAACCGGATCCGGCTGATCGCCGGTGACGCGCTGACCGTGATGCCCAAGCTGTCCGACGCCGCGTACGACCTGGTGTTCGTCGACGGCGACATGCTGGACTGCGGCGAGTACATCGAGCAGGCCCAGCGGCTGCTGCGGCCCGACGGGGTGCTGGTGGTCAACAACGCCCTCTGGTACAACCTGGTCGCCGACCCGCAGAACGAGGACAACGAGACGATCGTCATCCGCGAGGCGCTCGAGGGCGTCGCGGCGATGGAGGACGTCTGGGTGCCGGCCCTGTTGCCGGTCGGCAACGGCCTGCTGGTCGCCTCCCGGCGCGCCTCCTGAATCCTTCCGGTCCTTTCCGGACAGGACGGCGTAGGCGTGGGCCCCACCCGGATGGATGGAGCCCACGCCTACGTCCCTACCTGACGATCAGACCGCCCTGATCACGAAGTCCTTCGGCACCACGGTGATCCCCCCGGCGGAGACGGTGAAGCCACGGGCCCGGTCGGCCTCGTGATCGACGCCCACCTCGGCGCCCCGCTCGACCACCACGTTCTTGTCCAGGATGGCCCGGCGGACCACCGCGTTGCGGCCGACCTGGGCACTGTCCATCAGGATCGACTGCTCGACCTTGGCCCACTTGTCGACCCGGACCTGCGGGGACAGCACCGAGGAGTCGACGTCGCCGCCGGAGATGATGCAGCCGGCGGACACGATGGAGTCCTCGGCGGTGCCGCGCAGGGTGAACTTCGCCCCCGGCAACTGGCGCTGGTAGCTGAAGATCGGCCAGTCGTCGTTGTAGAGGTTGAAGTTGGGCTTCACCGCGACGAGGTCCATGTGCGCGTCGAAGAACGCGTCGATGGTGCCCACGTCCCGCCAGTAGTTGCGGTCCTCCTCGGTGGCGCCGGGCACGTTGTTGTCGGTGAAGTCGTAGACCTGCGCCTCGCCCTTCGCCACGAACGCCGGGATGATGTCCCCGCCCATGTCGTGCCGGGCGTTCTCGTCGGCGGCGTCCGCCTCGAGCGCGGCGACCAGAGCGTCCTTGTCGAAGATGTAGTTGCCCATCGAGGCGAAGGACTCGTCCGGGCTGTCCGGCAGCCCCGGCGGGTCGGCCGGCTTCTCCAGGAACTGGCGGATCTTCTTGTCCTCGCCGGCATCGATGATGCCGAAGGCACTGGCCTCGGCGCGCGGCACCCGGATGCCTGCCACAGTCGCCCCGAGCCCCGAGTCGATGTGTGCCTCCAGCATCCGGCTGATGTCCATCCGGTAGATGTTGTCCGCCCCGAAGACCACGATGTAGTCCGGGTGGGCGTCCTTGATCAGGTTCATCGACTGGTAGATGGCGTCCGCGCTGCCCTGGTACCAGTGCGGACCGAGTCGCTGCTGGGCGGGCACCGGCGTGATGTAGTTGCCGAGCATGTTCGACATCCGCCAGGTGAGCGTGATGTGACGGTCGAGCGAGTGGGACTTGTACTGGGTCAGGACGGCGACCTGGAGCAGACCGGAGTTCACCATGTTCGACAGCACGAAGTCGATCAGGCGCAGCGTCCCTCCGAAGGGGACGGCCGGTTTGGCACGGTCGAGGGTGAGGGGCATCAGTCGCTTGCCCTCACCACCGGCGAGAACGATGGACAGGACCTTGGGGCGGGACGTCATGACCCGAACCTATGGCCCGCGCAGGCCACGAACAAGCGATTTGCCGAGACTCACCGGAAGTGTCACAACCCGCACCATCCGAGCGGTCGAGGTGTGCGAGCATCCTCCCATGAGCCTGAGTGTTTCGGTCCTGACCAGGGAGTACCCACCGACCATCTACGGGGGCGCCGGCGTGCATGTCCAGCAGCTCGTTCCCCAGCTCCGCGCGTTCATCGACGTCGACGTCCAGTGCATGGGTGAGCCCCGTGAGGGGGCGACCGCCCACGCGGAGAATTACCCCGCCGGGGCGAACGCGGCGCTGCGGGTGTTCGGCGCCGACCTGTCGATGGTCGCGGCCCTGCCGGAGCGGCTCGACCTGGTGCACTCCCACACCTGGTACGCGAACCTGGCCGGCCACCTGGGCGGCATCTTCCGTGAGATCCCGCACGTCGTGTCCGCCCACTCGCTGGAGCCGGACCGGCCGTGGAAGAAGGAGCAGCTCGGCGGTGGCTACAACCTCTCCTCCTGGGCGGAGCGGACCGCGTACAACGGCGCCTCGGCGGTGATCGCGGTGTCGAACGGGATGCGCCGGTCGATCCTGGCGGCCTACCCCGAGCTGGACCCGGAGAAGGTCCACGTGGTGCTCAACGGCATCGACCCGGAGGAGTTCACCCCCGATCCGCACACCGACGTCGTCGAGGGTCTGGGGATCGACCTGTCCCGTCCGTACGTCGCCTTCGTCGGCCGGATCACCCGGCAGAAGGGTCTGGTGCACCTGGTCCGGGCGGCGGAGCAGCTCGACCCCGACACCCAGCTGGTGCTGCTGGCCGGTGCCCCGGACACCCCGGAGATCGCTGCGGAGTTCAACGAGGCGTTCGCCCATCTGAAGGAGTCCCGCGGCGGTGGCGTCACCTGGGTGCAGGAGATGCTGCCGCGGCCGAGCGTACGGCAGGTGCTGGCCCACGCCACCGTGTTCGCCTGCCCGTCGATCTACGAGCCGCTGGGCATCGTGAACCTGGAGGCGATGGCCTCGGAGACGGCCGTGGTGGCCAGTGCCGTCGGCGGCATCCCGGAGGTCGTCGAGGACGGCCGGACCGGCCTGCTGGTGCCGTACGACCCGGCACAGGCCGGCGACGTGGAGTACGTGAAGGCTTTCGAGGCGCAGTTCGCGGCCCGGCTGAACGAGTTGGTGCGGGATCCGGCCCGGGCCGAGGCGATGGGCAAGGCCGGTCGTCGGCGGGCGGTGGAAGTGTTCTCCTGGCAGAAGATCGCCCGACAGACCGTCGAGGTCTACCAGCGGGCGATCGAGTACTACGCCGCGCACCCGGAGCTGCGGGCCGTCCGCGGCTGAGCCGGCAGGGGCAGGTCGGGGCGGGGTCGGGCACGCCGAGGCCCCGGGCGCGGGACCCGGGGCCGGGTGGTGGGGATGATCAGCCGACGACCGCGGCGAGTGCTCCGGCCAGCTCCGATGCCTCAGCGGGATTCATCTCGACGACGAGCCGGCCGCCCCCCTCGAGCGGGACCCGCATGACGATCCCCCGGCCTTCCTTGGTGACTTCCATGGGGCCGTCGCCGGTCCGGGGCTTCATAGCTGCCATCGTGCATCCTCACCTCGTTGGAAACGTACAAACCGCTTCCATTATCCTGCACCGGGCAAGTCAGGGGGCATCCGGGTCGAGGGCCGGGGTGTCGTCGACGGGGGTCGGCGGGTCGTCGAGCACCGGCGGTTCCGGCATCTCCCCGAAGGCGCCCCGGGCGACCGGCACGGTGAGTCCCAGCACGACCACCGCCAGGCCCACCAGCAACCAGGGCATCATCGCTGCCGGCCCAGCCATCCGGCGAGGGCGGCCCGGACCCGGCGGACCGAGGCGAGGGCGACGTACTCGTCGTCCTGGTGGGCCTTGAGCGCGTCCCCGGGACCGTAGTTCACCGCCGGCACCCCGCGCGCCGAGAACCGGGCGACGTCGGTCCAGCCGTACTTCGGTGCCGGCTCGGATCCGACCGCCCGGAGGAAGTCCCGGGCGATCGGCAGGTCCAGTCCCGGCCGCGCCCCCGGCGCCAGGTCGGTCACCACCAGCTCGTACCCGGCGAAGTACTCCCGGACGTACGCCTCCGCCTGCTCCGGGGTACGGTCCGGGGCGAAGCGGAAGTTGATCTCGGTCGTGCACCGGTCGGGGATGACGTTGCCGGCCACCCCGCCGGCGATCCGGACGGCGTTGAGCCCCTCGATGTACTCCAGTCCGTCCACGACGACCCGGCGGGGGACGTACGCCGCCAGTCGGGCCAGCAGCTCGCCGGCCCGGTGGATCGCATTGACCCCCTGCCAGGCCCGCGCGGAGTGGGCGGCCACCCCGGGGACGGTGACGGTGAACCGCATCGTGCCCTGGCAGCCCCCCTCGACCCGGGCCCCGGACGGCTCCCCGAGCACGGCGAAGTCGCCCTGCATCAGGTCGGGCCGCTCCCGCTCCACCCGGTTGAGCCCGTTGCGGGAGGCCTCCACCTCCTCGTTGTCGTAGAAGATCCAGGTGACGTCCCGGCACGGTTCCTCGAGCTCCGCGGCCAGCGAGAGGGCCACCGCCACCCCGGCCTTCATGTCGCAGGTGCCGCGGCCGTACATCCGCTCCTCGCCGTCGACCGTCCGCAGCCGCGCGGGCAGGTTGTCCGCCAGCGGCACGGTGTCGAGGTGGCCGGCGACGACCACCCGCTCGGGCCGGCCCAGCTCGGTGCGGGCGATCACGGTGTCACCGAGGCGGACCACCGCCAGGTGGCGGCAGCCCCGCAGCGCCGCCTCGACCTCGTCGGCCAGGCGGCCCTCGTGACCGCTCACCGATTCGATGTCGACGATCGTCCCGAGCAGGTCGATGACGTCCGCGCGCAGGTCCAGGGCCATGGCTGCACCCTACCCGCCGATCCCGGTCCGAGCGGTGCTCGCGGTGCGAGGGGGTTGGCCCCGACTCGGTAGAGTCGGAGCCATGAGTGACACCGTACGTACGGCACACGGCTGGGGTCTGGCCACCGTCCACGCCTCCGGCCAGGTCCTGGACACCTGGTACCCCGCACCGGCACTGGGCGAGCCCGACGGCACGGGCGCCCCGGAGTCGGTGACCGCCGGCATCGTGACCGACGGAGCCCGGGACGTACGCACCGAGGCGGTGCTCACCGTCATCGATCTGGACGCGGCCCCGGCCGGGACCGCGGACGCCTACCTGCGGCTGCACCTGCTCAGCCACACCCTGGTCCGGCCCAACACGCTCAACCTCGACGGCATCTTCGGGGTGCTGCCGAACGTCGTGTGGACCTCGGCCGGCCCGTGCGCCGTCGACGACTTCGAGGCCACCCGGGCCCGACTGCGGGCCCGGCTCGGCCACGTCACGGTGTTCTCCGTCGACAAGTTCCCGCGGATGATCGACTACGTCGTTCCCCCGGGCGTACGCCTCGCCGACGCCGACCGGGCCCGGCTGGGCGCCCATCTGGCCGAGGGCACGACGGTGATGCACGAGGGCTTCGTCAACTTCAACGCCGGCACGCTCGGTCACTCGATGGTGGAGGGCCGGATCTCGCAGGGCGTCGTCGTCGACGACGGCTCGGACATCGGCGGTGGGGCATCGATCATGGGCACCCTGTCCGGCGGCGGCAAGGAACGTGTGTCGATCGGCAAGGGCTGCCTGCTGGGTGCGAACTCCGGCATCGGCATCTCGCTGGGCGACAACTGCGTGGTCGAGGCCGGGCTGTACGTCACCGCCGGCACCAAGGTCCTGCTGCCCGACGGCGGCACCGCGAAGGCCGCCGAGCTGTCCGGGCAGAGCGGCCTGCTGTTCATCCGCAACTCACTCACCGGCGCCGTGCAGGTGCGGTCCCGCGAGGGCCGCACCGTCGAGCTGAACGCGGCGCTGCACACGAATTGATGTCCGCCCCCGGTCAACTCTCCGACCCGGAGGATCCGTACGGCCTGCCCGGCCGGGCGCGGCGCCCCCGACGGTCCGGACGCACCGGCTGCGGCATCGCGGCCGGTGTCCTGGTGCTCCTGGTGGCCGCCGCCCTGGTCGGCGGCCTGGTCTGGTTGCGGACGAACGAGTACATCCAGCCCACCCCGTTCGAACCCCGTTGCCGGCTCGTCGCCGGCGGCAACACGACGGTGCTGGACCTGGAGCAGGCCCACTATGCCGGCATCATCGTCGGCCGGGCCGTCGCCCGGGGTCTGCCCGCCAGGGCCGGGTCGATCGCGATGGCCACCGCCTACCAGGAGTCCGGCATCCGCAACCTCGACTACGGCGACCGGGACTCGGTGGGGCTGTTCCAGCAGCGGCCGTCGCAGGGCTGGGGCACCCGGGCCCAGATCCTCGATCCCTACTACGCGAGCGACGCGTTCTACACCAGCCTGCTCAAGGTGTCGGACTGGGAGACCGGTGACATCACCACGGTGGCCCAGACGGTGCAGAAGTCGGGCCACCCCGAGGCCTACCGCAAGCACGAGCAGAACGCCCGGGTGATCGCCAGCGTGCTCTCCGGCCAGACCTCCGCCGGGGTCAGCTGCGGCTACTCGACGCCGGGCGCGGCCGACGCCGCCGGGCTGGCCACCTCGATGCACCAGGCGTTGGGAGTGACGGCGAAGGTTAGCGGGGACGGAGGCACGCTGACCGCGACCGGCACCTCGGACGCACAGGCCTGGGCGATCGCCTCCCACGCGGTGATCAACGCGAGCTCGTCGGGGGTGGACAAGGTCACGTTGGCCGATCGGCAGTGGCAGTGGGCGGCCGGCAAGCTGCCGGAGTGGACCACGGTGGCGTCCACCGGCTCGCGCACGGTCACGGTCACGTTCCTGACCGCGGCCTCCGGATCGGCCACACCGGGCGCGTAGCCCGCGGGTCAGGCCGCCGCAGTCAGCCGCCGCGCCGCCGCCGCGATCCGCTCGTCGGTCGCGGTGAGGGCGATCCGGACGTGCCGGTCGCCCGCAGTGCCGTAGAAGTCGCCGGGGGCGGCCAGGATACCCAGCGCGGCCAGCCGGTCCAGGGTCGTGCGGCTGTCCTCATCGCGGGTGGCCCACAGGTAGAGCGAGCCCTCCGAATGGTCGATCCGGTAGCCGGCGGCCTCCAGCGCGGGGCGCAATATCGCGCGGCGGGCCAGATAGCGCTCGCGCTGCTCGCGCACGTGGGCATCGTCGCCCAGCAGCGCGGTCATCGCCGCCTGGACGGGTCCGGGCATCATCATCCCGGTGTGCTTGCGCAGCTCCAGCAGGTCCTGCACGATCCCGGTGTCGCCGGCGATGAACCCGGCCCGGTAGCCGGCCAGGTTCGACCGCTTCGACAGTGAGTGGCAGGCCAGCAGCCCGGTGTGGTCGTCCCCGCAGAGGTCGGGGTGCAGCACCGACCATGGTTCCGCCTCCCAGCCGAACTCGCCGTAGCACTCGTCGGAAGCGAGCACCGCGCCGGTCTCCCGGGCGTACCCGACCCAACCGCGCATCGCGGCGGCGTCGAGGATCTCCCCGGTCGGGTTGGACGGCGAGTTGAGCCAGATCAGCGCGGGCCGGACGTCCCCGAGGGTGGCCCGCAGCGAGTCGAGGTCGGTGGCCGGGACGATCCGCGCACCGACCAGCAGCGCGCCCACCGCGTACGTCGGGTAGGCCACCGCGGGCACCACGACGGTGTCGTCCGGGCCGAGGCCGAGCTGGGTGGGCAGCCAGGCGACCAGTTCCTTGGTGCCGATCACCGGCAGCACGCCCTCACGGCCCAGCCCGACGGCGCCCCAGCGCCGGGTCATCTGGTCGACGATCGCGTCGCGCAGCGCAGCCGTGCCCATCGTCGTCGGGTAACCGTGCGCGTCGGCGGCCTCCGCCAGGGCCCGGCGGGCCAGCTCGGGGGTCGGGTCCACCGGGGTGCCCACCGACAGGTCACAGATCCCGTCCGGGTGGGCCGCGGCGGTCGCCCGGGCCCCGGCGATGGTGTCCCAGGGAAAGTCCGGCAGCACGTCGGCGACGCGGCGCCGGCCCGTCCGCCCCGTCGGCGTCGATGTCCGCACGGGGCTCGGTCGGGAGGTCATATCAGCTCGATCCTGGGGTTGGGGCGCTCGGGCGTCCGCGGGGCGTACGCCGGAAACGGGTACCGCCGATCATACGACCGTGGAGCCGGTGCGCGCCCCGCGCGACGTGTCGGTCGACGGTTCAGTCCTGGTTCTGCGGTGGCAGCGCGGCGACCGCGGGGTGGTCCTTCGGCAGCGGGCCGAGCTTGGCGGCGCCGCCGGGCATGCCGAGCCCGTCGAAGAAGTGGACGTTGATGTCGTAGTAGTCCTTCCACTCCTCGGGCACATCGTCCTCGTAGAAGATCGCCTCGACCGGGCAGACCGGTTCGCAGGCGCCGCAGTCCACGCATTCCTCGGGGTGGATGTACAGCATGCGATCGCCCTCGTAGATGCAATCGACCGGACACTCGTCGACGCAGGCACGGTCCTTCACGTCGACGCAGGGCTGCGCGATGATGTACGTCACAATGAGCTCCTCTATTTCGCAGTGCCCGAGGGGCACGATCGGTGTGACGGACCTGAGCAACGTCCAGAGCCGTCATGCTGACCCTAGTATCGCGCGCCGTCGACGTACGAGAGGAGCGTGTCATGAGTGACCTGCCCGTCCCGGGACAGCGGATCGCGCTGCGCTGGCATGACGGGGACGGGCCGCGGGAACTGATCGGCCACGTCCAGCGGATCGGCCCCGAGGGGCTGACGCTGCTCGACCGTGCGCTGACGCCGCGGCTGCTCGGCTGGCAGAGCCTCGACTCCTGGCGAGGGGTGCCGCAGGTCCCCCGGGGTCGTGACCCGCGGGCGGCCGACCGGGCGTTGCTCGACCGGATGGCGGCCGACCACCGGCTGCGCGGCAGCGCGGAACCCGACCCGGGGGTGGCGCGGCCGGGCGAGGTGTGCCAGGTCGCCCGGCTGGCCGACCTGTTGGGCCCGGCGATCCCGGCGCAGGGGCCGGAGGCGTACGACACCGGTGGCGGCACCGCCACCTGCACCCTCGGCCCGGCGGAGGGCCGGGCGATCGCGGTCGGCGAGTGGGCGACCATCCGGCTCGCCAAGGGCGAGCCGCCCCACGACGGCGACCGGACCGAGCAGGTCGTCGCGGCGCTGGCCCGCTGGGCGGCCTACCGGGACGCGCGTAACGTCCAGGTGCGCGGCACCGACCGGGTCCTGCCCGGCTTCACCGCCCTCGGCCTCAGGAGCACTTGATCTCGTCGCCGGCGGAGTACTTCCAGGTGTAGTTCTGCCGCTTCACCTCCACGCCGTTCTTGATGAAGGCGCGGTAGAAGGTCGCGGTGAAGCCCTGGAACGCCGGCTGCGGCGTGCAGTCCGGACCGCTCATCGTCTTGCTGCCCGGAGTAACGAAGGCGGACTTCACCGGATCCGGCGTGACCACCTTGTCGTACGGCGAGGCGCCCCACAGCTTGACGGTCAGTGAGCCCTGCGTCCCCGGTGTGGACGCCACCCGGTGGGCCTCGATCACCACGACGTGATCGGTGTCGTTGCGGAACCGCAGGTCGAGCGAGCCGTAGTAGACCGTCGCCTCCCGACCCGGCGGGTAGCGGTCGAACCAGAGGGAGTGCGGATGGTGCTCGACGTCCTGCAGGCCCGCCGCGAAGGCGGCGTTGAAGATGGTCGTGGCGCTCTGCGAGACGCCGCCGCCGACCTCCTTGACCTCGCGGTCACCCTGGATCACCCAGCCGTCCGCGAACCCCGAGGCGGCGTCCCGCCGGCCGACGACGTCGTTGAGGGAGAAGGTCTCGCCGGGCAGCACCACGTACCCGTTGATCTTGCTGGCCACCAGACCGAGGTTGGTGTTGCGGTAGTCGGCGTGCGGGAAGTACGTCGTGAACTGCCCGATGACGCCCGCCACATCGGCCTTCTGGGCATCGGCGGTGGTGAACGAGGCCGGCACGGCGGTGACGGCGACCGACACCCGGCGCTGGTCCCCCTGCGTGGTCAGCACCGGCTGGAGCGCCTTGACGAGATCATCGCGGGCGATGCCCCGGCCGTCCTTGGAGGGGACGATGGTGGGCTTGCCCGAACCGAGCTGCCAGGTCGCGTCCTGGCCCTCCTGGACGCCCTTGAGCTGCTTCATCGCCGGCTTGGTGGCCGTCTCGAGACGCTTGGCGTCGATCCGAGGCGCCAGGTTGCCGTCCTGCACCTCGAACGACGTCGACGAGGCGATCATCGCCGGGGTCACCTGGAAGCTACCGGCGTCCCCGGCGTTGACCGTCACCGGCCCCGACACCGCCGGATCCGCCCAGTCGCGGCGGACCTGCTCCGCCTTCTCGGTGGTGATCTCGGGATCGATCGACTCGGTGTCGAGGGGCGCCGCGTCGGTGCCGGGGAAGGCCCCGGTCAAGGCGTGCTCGACGGCGGCCGGGGCGATCGTCCGGCCGGGCACGCCCGGCTCGATCTGGGCCTGGGCCTTGTCGTCGTACGCCAGCGTCGCGTTGCGCGGATCGAGCTGGCCCCCGTCGGCGACCTGCGCGGTCGTCCGGTCCATCGCCGCCCGGTCGACGACGAGCACCGGCGCGGTCGGCCCGCCACCGATCAGCACCTTCCAGATGTGGCCGGGGGCCCAGCTCCGGCCGGTCCCGGTCGCGGTCACGGTGGCCGCGTAGTCGACCGACAGTCCGGCCTCGGCCGGGGCGACCGCGACCGTGAAGTCACCCGCGGTCAGTGTCACCGGCACGGTCGCCCGGGGCCCCAGCTTCTCCTCGAGCGTACGGACGGCCTGGTCGTGGCCCTGCCCGCCGATCGACACCCCCGCGACCGTCGCGGACCGCGGGACGGAGTCGCCCGCGGCGGCGTAGGCCGCCACGTACGTCGCGCCCAGCAGGACGACGACACCTCCGGCGGCGAGGGCGGCGATCCGCACTCGACGTGCTCTCGCGGTCGGGTCGGTGGACATGCGCGGGGATCCTCTCGGACGACTCTGGACTGGCACATCGTAGGCGAGCCTGTGTACCGCCCCAGCGGCCTGGGCGGGGGCACGGTCCACTTGTGACCCAGTCGCAACGAAACCCGGCGGCTACCCGAGGCCGGCGAAGACGTCCGCGGCCGGGCCTCCCGCCGGCAGCGGTTCGCCGCCGGCGAACCGGTAGTGCTCCCGGCCCCAGAACTCCCGGGCGAGGTCGTCGGGCAGGCTCAGGAAGCCCTCGTCGGCGCGCAGCTGGCTGCGGTAGGAGCGCAGGGCCGCGAGCTTGTCGGCCGCGTGATCCCGGGCGTCCACCTCGACGGCGATCTCGTCGTCCCCGCTGAGCATCGGCGACGAGGGGTCGGTGGGGATGCCGTCGAGCACCCCGGCCAGGCCCCGCTCGTCGAGGGTGGCGATGCCGTGGGCGATCTGCGAGGCGCTCATCGCGGTCCACAGCACCCGGCTGATCTGCCAGGGTTCCCCCAGCTCCGGCCGGTAGCTGGGCACGGCGGCCAGCGCCGCGGCGTACGTCGCCACCCGGTGCGCCTTGACGTGGTCCGGGTGGCCGTAACCACCGAATTGGTCGTAGGTGATCAGCACCTGCGGGCGGCGGTCGCGGACCAGCGGGACCAGCTCGTCGGCGGCCACCAGCAGGTCGGCGGCGTGGAGGGACCGCTCGTCGGTGGTGTCCGCCACCGTCGCGGTGCCGTCGGGCGCCCAGGCCATCCCTGAGTCCCGGAACCGGTGGTCGCCCCCCAGCCGGACGAAGTCGGTGACCCCGAGCGCGGCCATCGCCTCGCGCAGTTCGCCGAGCCGCTGCCGGCCCAGCGCGTCGGGCCCCTCGTCGGCGAGGTGGGCGAGGTCCTCGGTGACGATCTCCCCCGCCTCACCGAGGGTGCACGTCACCAGGGTGACCGCCGCCCCCTCGGCGGCGTACTTCGCCATCGTCGCGCCCGTCATCAGCGCCTCGTCGTCGGGATGGGCGTGGACGAGCATCAGCCTGCGGTCGGGGCGCGTCGTGTCGGTCACCGGGCCAGCCTAGGTCCCCCGGATCAGGCCTCGACGAGCCGGCGGGCGAAGTGGCAGGCGCTGAGGTGCTGCCCGGTCCCGTCGTCGTGCGGGTCCAGCGCCGGCTCCTCGGTGCTGCAGCGGGGCAGGAACTCCGGGTGGGCCTTGACCAGCGGGCAACGGGTGTGGAACCGGCAGCCGGCCGGCGGGTCGGCCGGTGACGGGACGTCGCCGGTGAGCAGGATCGGCTGCTTGGTCTCCCGGGCCGCCGGGTCGGGCACCGGGACGGCCGACAGCAGCGCCTGGGTGTACGGATGGGTCGGCCGTTCGTAGATCTGGTGCTCGTCACCCAGCTCGACGATCTCGCCGAGGTACATCACCGCGACCCGGTCCGAGATGTGGCGCACCACCGACAGGTCGTGGGCGATGAACACGTACGCCAGGCCGAGCTCGCGCTGCAGGTCCTGGAGGAGGTTGACCACCTGGGCCTGGACCGACACGTCGAGGGCGGAGACCGGCTCGTCGCAGACGATCACCTTGGGGTTGACCGCGAGCCCGCGGGCGATGCCGATCCGCTGGCGCTGCCCGCCGGAGAACTGGTGCGGGTAGCGGTTGATGTGCTCCGGGTTGAGGCCGACCAGGTCGAGCAGTTCCTGGACCCGCCTGCGCCGGTCGCCGCGGGGCAGCACGTCGGGATGGATCTCCAGCGGCTCACCGACGATGTCACCGACGGTCATCCGCGGGTTCAGCGAGGTGTAGGGGTCCTGGAAGATGATCTGAATGTCGCGCCGGGCCCGGCGCAGCGCGTCGGCGGACAGCGCGAACATGTCGCGGCCCTCGAACCACACCTTCCCGGCGGTCGGCTGCTCCAGCTGCACCAGGAGACGTCCGAGGGTCGACTTGCCGCAGCCGGACTCGCCCACCACGCCGAGCGTCTCGCCGGGAAACAGTTCGAAGGAGACCCCGTCGACGGCCTTGACGTCGCCGACCCGATGGCGGGTGATGCCCTTGCGGATCGGGTAGTACTTCTTCAGGCCCTCGGCCCTCAGGATCGGTGCGGCGCTCATCGGGTGCTCTCCTCGCTGCGCTGGTCGGCCTCGAGCAGTCCCTGGCCGAGGACCTGGTCGTAGTGGTGGCAGGCCACCCGGCGTCCCCGGCCGACGTCGAGCAGCGCCGGCGGCTCACCGACCCGGCAGACGTCGGTGCCGAACCGGCATCGCGGGTGGAACGGGCAGCCGGCCGGGATCCGGGTGAGGTTCGGCGGCAGCCCACCGATGGCGTTCAGCCGTTCACCCTGCTGGTCGAGGCGCGGGATGGACTCCAGCAGCCCCAGCGTGTACGGGTGGGCGGGGTCGCGGTAGAGGTCGAACACGTCGGCCTTCTCGACCAGCCGTCCGGCGTACATCACCGCGATCCGGTCGGCGACGTCCGCCACCACGCCGAGGTCGTGGGTGATCAGGATCAACCCCATGTGCGACTCGACCTGCAGTTCCTTGAGCAGCTCCATGATCTGGGCCTGCACGGTGACGTCCAGGGCGGTGGTGGGCTCGTCGGCGATCAGCACGTGCGGGTCCAGCGCGATCGCCATCGCGATCATGATCCGCTGCCGCATGCCGCCGGAGAACTGGTGCGGATAGTTGTGCACCCGCTCCCGGGCGGCAGGGATCCGGACCCGCTCCATCAGCCGGACGGCCTGCTCCTCGGCGTCCCGCCGGTTCATCCCGCGGTGGACGCGGAACATCTCGGCGATCTGCCAGCCGACGGTGAAGACCGGGTTCAGCGAGCTGAGGGCGTCCTGGAAGATCATCGAGATCTCGGCGCCGCGGACCGTCTGCATCACGTTCTCGTCGAGGGTGAGCAGATCCGTGCCGCAGTACTTCACGGCGCCACCGGTGACGAAGGCCGGTGGGGTGTCCAGGATGCCCATCACCGCCTGGGCGGTGACCGACTTGCCCGACCCGGACTCACCGAGGACGGCCAGGGTTTCGTCCTGGTGCAGCTCGAAGCTCACCCCGTTGATCGCCCGGGCGACGCCGTCCCGGGTGCGGAACTCGACGTGCAGGTCCTCGACCTGCAGCAGCGTACGGTCCACCGGCGTCCAGCTCCGGGCGAAGCGCTGCCGACGCCGGGCGGCCCGCGTCCCGGGTGTCACGGGCACCGCGGGCGTGGCCGGGGCCGGGGGGTTCATGGTGGTCATGGTTCGCTCCTCTCAGCGCAGCTTCGGGTCGAGAGCGTCACGGACGACCTCGCCGAGCAGGATGAACGCCAGCACGGTGACGGACAGGAACAGGGACGGGAAGAGCAGCATGTGCGGGGTCGACCGGACCAGGCCGATCCCCGAGGCGTCGGAGATCGCGACACCCCAGGAGATGGCCGGCGGCGCCAGGCCGATGCCGAGGAAGGACAGGGTCGCCTCCAGCGCGATGTACATGCCGAGGTTGATCGTCGCGACGGCGATCACCGGGGCGACGGCGTTGGGCAGGATGTGCGAGAAGACGATCCGGCCCGGCTTCGCTCCGAGGGCCCGGGCGGCCTGGACGAAGTCGTGCGGCTTGACCTGCAGCACCGAGGAGCGCATCAGTCGGGCGATGCTGGGCCAGCCGAGGATGCCCAGGGCCAGGACGACCTTGCCGACCATCACCAGGTAGAGGGTGTCCAGGGTGTTGGGGAACGTGTACAGGGCGAGAATGCCGCCGAGCAGCAGCGGGATGGCGAAGAAGACGTCGCCCAGCCGGGACAGCACGACGTCCCACCAGCCGCCGAAGTAGCCGGCGAAGATGCCGATCACGCTGCCGAGCAGGGTGGTCACCACGGTGGCGCCCAACCCGACCAGGATCGAGGACCGGGCGCCATAGATCGTCCGCGAGTAGACGTCGTAGCCCTGCGCGTCGAACCCGAACCACGCCTGCGCCGACGGCGCCAGCCGGGCCTTGGACAGATCCGCGTACTGCGGATCCGGCTGGGGGCTGAAGAAGGTGAACAGCTGCGGCACGATCGCCATCAGCACGACCACCAGGATCAGCCCCGCCGAGATCCAGAACAGCGGCCGGCTGCGCATCTCGCGCCAGGCGTCGGACCACAGCGACCGGGCCGGGCCGAGGTCGGCGTCGCCGGAGCCGGGGATGGCCGGATCCGCCAGCACAGCAACGGGATCCTGAGGAGCGAAGGCGGACCGGCGGTCCTCCTCCAGCTCGACCATGGCCTGGTCCTCACGGTCATTCATGGCTGATCCTCGGGTCGAGCACGCCGTAGAGCAGGTCGACGAGCAGGTTCATGAGCAGGTAGATGAACACCAGCATGACCACCGCGCCGACCACCGACACGCCGTCACGCTGGGAGATGGAGCGGAAGATGAAGCTGCCGACCCCGTTGATGTTGAAGATCCGCTCGGTCACGATCGCGCCGCCCATCAGCGCGCCGAAGTCGTAGCCGATGTAGGTGACGACCGGGATCAGCGAGTTCCGCAGGGTGTGCAGACCGATCGACCGGCCACGCCCCAGGCCCTTGGCCTTCGCCGTCCGGACGTAGTCGGCCCGCAGGTTCTCCACCAGATTGGTCCGGGTCAGCCGGGCGACGTACGCCACCGAGACCGAGCCGAGCACCAGGCCCGGCAACAGCAGCTGCCACCAGGTGCCGGAGGTCGAGGTCACCGGGAAGATCCCCAGCTTCATCCCGAAGACCAGCTGGGCGAGGGCACCGATGACGAACACCGGCACCGAGATGATCAGCAGACTGCCGATCGTCACCAGGGTGTCCGGCCACCGTCCGCGTCTCATCCCGGCCCAGACGCCGGCGCCGATGCCGACCACGATCTCGAACGCGATCGCGATGACGGCCAGCCGCAACGTGGTCGGGAACCGGACGGCGAGCTCGTGCAGGACCGGGTTGCCGTAGAAGTTGGTGCCCAGGTCACCGCGGACCAGCTTGCCGAGATAGTAGCCGTACTGCACCACGACCGGCTGGTCCAAGTGGTACTCCTGGGTGAACTTCGCCACGTACGACGGTGGGCAGGCGCGCTCGCCGCAGCGACCGGAGACGGGGTCTCCCGGGAGGGCGAAGACCATCAGGAAGATCAGGAACGTCGATCCGATCAGGACCGGAATCATCTGCAACAACCTGCGGATGACATAGGTTCCCATGCGTGCTCCTCTCGAACCGGCGGGATCCCCTGGGCGCCGCCGCAGATGCGAAGCGTACGCCACCGGCCCGCCGGGATCCCGGCGGGCCGGTGGGTGGCGATCAGGGGATCACCGTGGACCCGGCGTCACTTCGTCTGGATACCGGCGTAATCGATCTCGCCGAACGGGTCGACCTTGACATTGGTGACGTTGGTGGACCAGATCACCGGGCGGGTGGTGGACCACAGCGGCAGGGTCGGCAGGTCCTTGCCCAGCACCTGCTCGGCGGCCTGCCACTTCACGTTCGCGTCGGCCGTGGTCTTGGCCTGGTTGCCTTCCTTGAGCAGCTGGTCGAACTCCGCACTGGAGTAGTTGAAGTAGTTCGACGAGGCGCCGGTGGCGTAGACCGGGGTGAGGAAGTCCTCGATCGACGGGTAGTCCATCTGCCAGCCGTAACGGAACATGCCCTTGAGCTCACGGTTCTTCATCTGGTCGAGCAGGGTCTTGAAGTCCGGGGTGACGATCACCTGGCAGTCGAGACCGAGGGTGTTCTTGATCGAGTTGCAGGTGGCGTCGGCCCACGGCTTGTGGCTGCCGTCACCGTTCACCGCCAGGGTCAGCGTTCCCTGGTAGCCGCCGGCCTGCTGGTAGAGCGCCTTGGCCTGGTCGGGGTTGTAGGTGCAGGTGTCGCCACAGGCGCCGGCCTTGTAGCCGTCCACCGAGGGGGCCACCCAGGAGTCAGAGGGCGTACGGGTCGCCATGAACACCTGCTTGGTGATCTCCGGGCGGTTGATCGCCATCGAGATCGCCTTGCGCAGCGTCGGGTTCTTCAGCTGCTCGTCGACCGGCGAGAAGGCCGCCAGCTGGATGACCCCCTCCTTCGCGACGAGGTTACGGTCGGCGGCGTCGGTCTTCCACTGATCGTTGACCAGCATGCCGGTCGGCACTTCATCGCTGGCGTCCAGGTTGTTGGCGATCACATCCGCGTAGGCCGCGTCGGTCGACTGGTAGATCCGGTAGGTGATCTTGTCGGTGTGGGCGGGCCACTGACCCTTGTAGTTCGGGTCCTTCTCCACCACGATGTTCGAGGCGTCCTGCGAGACGAACTTGTACGGGCCAGCGCCGATCGGCTTGGCCTCGTATGCCTTCGGATCGGAGAAGAACGAGTCCGGCAGCGGCTGGAAGACGGTGTACCCCAGCCGGATCGGCAGGTTCGACACCGGTGAGCTGGTCTTGATGGTGAAGGTGTAGTCGTCCACCACCGCCAGGCCGGTCATCTTGTCGGTCTTCGGCTTCGTCGTGCACTTGGTGTCGGGGCACTGCAGATCCGCGTAGCCCTCGATCGGCTCGAAGAAGTAGCCACCCTGCATGCCGTTCGGGGCGTAGGCGGCGTAGTTCCAGGCATTGACGAAGTTCGCCGCCTTCACCGGGGTGCCGTCGTGGAACGTCCGGTCCTGCTTCAGCTTGATGGTGAAGCTCTGGTTGTCGGAGGTCTCGATCGACTGGGCGAGATCCAGCTCAGGGGCCGCCGTGTCCACGTTGTAGTGCACCAGCTGCGACGACAGGGTCTTCAACACCATGTGGCCACAGGATTCGGTGGTGTTGGCCCCGATCAGAGCCTCCTGCGGGGTACACCCGCGAACGGTGATGGAGCCTCCCGTCCCCCCGCCGGCGGAGCTGTTGGCACCTCCGCCGCCGCAGGCGGCCGCGAACATCGACACCACGGCCACTGTCGCGAGTGTGGCCACACGGACATTTCGACGCATGAACTTCCTCCTAGGTTCGGCACCCCCTTCGGCGCCGATTCCGCACTCCCGGCCCTCCGCCGGAGCTGCTGCGCTGCATCGTGTCCGCCGGATCGTCCCGTGACGACCCGGCAAACGCACGAGAGTTGTACGTCGACTGTAGTACATTCGTACGTCACCCGTAGTACACCCGCGTGCCCCTTCGATCCTGCTGGAGATTACCGTCGGTGAACCCATGGGTCGATGTTTTTGTCCCCCCGGACCACGTTTTGTTACCCGATTGCCATGGATACCTTCGACAAGCGGCACTGCTCAGACCAGCACCCTGCCACGCTGCTCGGGCAGCGTCACCGCCGCGACGGCCCCGATCAGGAAGGCCACCCCGAACACCACGAAGGTCAGCACGAAGCCATACGACGCTCCGCCCCAGCGGAGGAACACCGGCACCGACAACGGGGCCAGGATCGAGGCGATCCGGCCGAAGGCTGCCGCTGCCCCGGTGCCGGTGCCCCGCAACCGGGTGGGATAGAGCTCCGGGCCGATGGCGTAGAGCGCGCCCCAGGCGCCCAGGTTGAAGAACGACAGCACGGCCCCGGCGCCGAGCACCGCCCCGACCGCCGGCCGGTCACCGAAAGACGCCAGTCCGAAGGCCACCGCACCGGCGGCGGACCCGAGCAGGAACACCGCGAGGGTGAGGCGCCGGCCCCACCGCTCGATCAGCCAGGCCGCGGCGAGGTAGCCGGGCAGCTGGGCCAGGGTGATCAGCAGCACGTACTCGAAGGAACGGGTGAGGGTGAAGCCGCGGCCGAGCAGTAGGGTGGGCAGCCAGGTGAAGGCGCCGTAGTAGGACAGGTTGATGGTGAACCACACCACCCACAGCGCGGCCGTCCGCCCGGCCAACGGCCGGGCCCAGATCGAGGCGGCCCGGATGTCGTCGATGTCGGTCACCGGCTCCCGGGGCGCCCGGACCCGGCGCAGCATCGGCGGTGAGGTCTCGAACCGCCGGACCGCCTGCTCCGCCTCTGCCGTACGGCCGCGCTGTTCGAGGAACCGGACGGACTCCGGCAGCCCCAACCGGACCACCACTGCGTAGAGGGTCGGGAGGATGCCGACAGTGAGCGCCCAGCGCCAGCCGCTGGCGAAGGCCGGGATGATGAAGTAGCCGATCAGCGCGGCAAGGATCCACCCCACCGCCCAGAAGGCCTCGAGGAACACCACCATCCGGCCCCGGATCCGGCGGGGGGCGTACTCGCTGACCAGGGTCGAGGCGACCGGGAGCTCCGCGCCGAGCCCGAGTCCGACGATGAACCGGAAGACCACCAGGGCGGTCACCGACCAGGACAGGGCGGCGGCACCGGTCGCCACGCCGTAGATCAGCAGGGTCAGCGCGAACACCTGCCGGCGCCCGGCCCGGTCGGCGAGCAGGCCGCCGAGCGCGGCCCCGATCGTCATGCCGACGAAGCCGATCGACCCGATCACCGACAGGGTGGTGGCGCCGAGGTGCCATTCGACGGCCAGGGCCGCCATCACGAACGAGATCAGGCCGACGTCCATGGCATCGAGGGCCCAGCCGATCCCCGAGCCGATCAGCAGCCGGTGGTGCTGCCGGGTGTAGGGCAGCCGGTCGAGGCGCTCCGCACGGGTCGGGGCGACGGCCCCACCGTTGTCCGCTCCTGTCATGGTGCCGAGTGTCCCACGATCGGGGCCCGGACGGTCAGGCGGCGAGGAGCGGCTCCAGGTCGGCGCGCAGCTGGCTCGGGTTGCGGAACCGGATGGCCTGCATCCCGGTGCTGCGGGCGCCTTCGCAGTTGACCGGCCGGTCGTCGACCATGATCACCGTCTCCGGGGCGACGCCGAGGTCCCGGCACACCGTGTGGTAGGCGGTGGGATCGGGCTTCGCCAGGTGGATCCGGCAGCTGTAGCAGCGGCCCTTCATCGCCGACAGCTCGGGCAACTCGTCGATCGCTGCGGCGATGGACACCGGGGCGTTGGAGAACAGCGCCGTGGGGATCCCCCGATCCACCAGACCGGCGTGGATCGCCACGACCTCCTCCGACAGGTGCAGCCAGCTGTCGACGTCGCGCTGGACCAGCTCCTCGACGGTCTCCTCGGCCAGGCCACGGCCAGCGATCGCGTGCCAGTACTCCCCGGCGGTCAGGCCGCCCTTGTCGTACGCCTGTCGCTTCGCCCAGTAGCGATGGTTGAACGCCTCGAGTTCGACACCGGCGACCGCGGCCATCCGGACCCGATCGCGAGGTGTTTGGGGTAGTCCGAGGACCTCCCCGAAGTCGAACAGCACGAGCACGATGCCGCCACCTTCCTGCCGATCGGGCACCCACGCAGGGCACCCACCGGCCAGGCGGCCGGCAGCACCGACCCTAGCGGCGTCCCCGCTCCCGTGACCACTCGGTATCCGTCCTGACCCACCCGGTGAGCAGCCGCCGGTGGCGCCGGCAGACCGCGTCCGGGTCGTGGTAGAGCCCACCGCGGTGGGCACACCGGCCGGTCCGTTGGGGTCCGACCGTCCGGTGGCCCGCCACCGGACGGTGCGGCCCGGCCCCGCAGCGGCGGTTCATGCGCGCTCCCGACGCCAGGGGGACGCGCCGAGCAGGAAGCTGACGATCGAGATCACCAGGGCTCCCCAGAAGGCGGGGCCGAAGCCGTCGACATGCCAGCCCAGGCCGACCAGTCCGGCCAGCCAGGAGGTGAGCATCAGCATCAGGGCGTTGATGACGAGCAGGAACAGACCGAAGGTCAGCACCACCAGACAGCCGGTGAGGGTCCCGAGGATGGGCTTGACGATCGTGTTCACCGCGCCCAACAGCAACGCGACGAGCGCGACGGTGAGCACGATGCCGGTCGTGTCGGGGGCGGTCACCGTGATGCCCGCGACCAGGTAGGTCGCGGCCGCCACGGCGAGGGAGTTCACCAACCAACGCCAAATCATGTCCCCATCATCCCCGCCAGGCACCGATCCCGCACTCAGGGGTCCCCCCGGGCGGTCCCCCAACCGCCCGGTCAGGCCGGGCCGACGGTCCGATCCGCCGCGGCCTCGGTCAGCCAGTCGATCCAGCCGCCGTGCTGGCCCACCCGGGCCAGCGGCCGACCGTCCAGGGCCAGCACGAAGCACGGCGGCCCGGCGTACGGCGCGGCGGGCAGCCGGTCGCGGACCTCGGGCACCACCCGCTCCCCCTCACAGGAGACCCAGCGTGCCCCGAGCCCACCGACCAGCGCCCCGAACCGGGCCCGCCGGTCGCGGGACACGTACGACAGGGTGGCGGTGTGCATCACCACCACGGTGTCCGCATGCCGGCGGGCCTCGGTGACCGCGTCGGGCAGCGCCTCGAGGGCGTCGCCGGTGATCACCGGCACCGGCGGCAGGCCGGCGGCGGTGGCCAGCGCACCGGCGAGCCGGTCCTCGCGCTCCTGCTGGCCGGGCCAGATCAGCGCCCGCAGCCAGGCCGCGACCTCCGGGTCGGTCGGATCGAGGGGGGCGGTGTCGATCCCGCACCGCCAGGCGATGGCGGGTGTCGCGTACGCCGCCTCGGCCGGGGTGGCCCCGCCGATCCGGCACGGGATCACCGGCGTCCCCGATCCCACCACCAGGTCGGGCCGATCGGCGAAGCGGTAGCGGTAGGCGTACGCGTCGGGCAGCAGGCACAGACCGGCCGAGGACCCCACCTCGACCAGGGCGATCGGGCCGGCGTCATCGGCCAGACCGGCGAGCAGTGGCAGGTGCACCGCGCACCGGCCGACCTCGTTGGTCTGGGTGGAGTGGCCGAGGATCGTCCGCTCCAGCTCGTCCCAGTGCTCGGCGACCCAGTCCGCGAGGGCGGGTCCGGGGGTCAGCGGTGCGTCGAGCCGTCGCAGCGCCGCCAGGAACAGTTGCGGCTGGCGCTTCATGCCGGGCAGGGCGGCGAGCCGGTCGGCGACCGCCCCGGTCCGGGCCACCCAGTCACAGACCGCCCGCCAGGTCGGCGACGAGGGTGCCGCCTCGGCGGCGAACCACCGGTAGATCTCGGCGATGTCCCCGTCCGCGTAGAAGTGTCCGGTGCTCATCTCGGCTACACCCAGTCGTTGAGCCGGAACAGCAGGTACAGCCCGATCGAGGACACCAGGATCATCAGCGCGCTGAGCCCGACGCCCCACGGTTGGTTGAACCCCCAGTAGGGCACGTTCTGGCCGAACCAGCCGGTGATCGCCGTCGGCACGGCGATGATCGCGGCCCAGCCGGCGAGCTTCTTCATGATCTGGTTCAGCCGGGAGTCCTGCAACGACAGGTGGGTCTCGAACATCGTCGCCACCATGTCCCGCAGCGACTCGGTCCACTCGGCGGCACGCAGGACGTGGTCGTAGAGGTCGTCGTACCAGGAGTCGAGCTCGGTGTGTGGGCCGGTCCGGTGCCGCAGCACCCCGTTCACCACCTCGCGCATCGGCAGCACCACCCGGCGCAGGTCGACCAGGTCCTTGCGCAGCCCGTACACCTGGCGGATGAACCCGGCCTTCGGTTGGCCGGCGGCGAACAGTACGTCCTCGAGTCGCTCCGTCTCGTCGTCGAGGGCCTGGATGGTCTCGAAGTGCCCGTCGACGATGACGTCGAGCAGGCCGTGGACCAGCGCCCCGGCGCCGTACTGCAGCAGGTGGGAGTCCTCGCGCCAGGTCCGTTCCGGCTGCGTCATGTCGAAACCGTCGTCGAGGCGGATCGTCACCAGGGCGTGCGGCGTCATGATGCCGGAGACCCGGCTGGACACCATCCGGCCCTTCGTCGGGTCGAGGTGGTCGTGCGGCCGCAGGCGGGTGGCGTACACGGTGAAGAAGAGGTAACCCTCGCGGCGCGAGACCTTGGGGCGCTCGAACGGCGCCAGGGCGTCCTCGACGGCCGTCGGGGGCAGGCCGAGCTCGTGCACCAGCGCCCCGAGTTCTCCGGCGTCGGGCTGCAGCAGGTCGATCCAGACGATGTTGTCCGGGTCGCGGATCTCGGCGGCCACCTCATCGGGGCGGACGTCGTCGTCGACGACCACACCGCCTCGCCAGGTCCGGCTCGCGGCGATGCAGTTGATCTCGATGTCCGTCACCCCTCTCCGGTGGGACCCTCGCCGGTCAGCCCCGCCACCGGCTGCCCCGGCCGATCCGTGGCACGTCGTCCTCCGTGGTGTCGTCGGCGTCGGCGCCGCGGCGGGCCCACGGATTGGGGTCGCCGTCGGGTCGGGCCCACGGTACCCGGTCCGGTGTCGGGGGCGGCGGCTCGACGGACTCTGATCGAGGGACCGGGGCGCCCCGCCAGGCCGAGGCGTACGTCGGCACGGGCGCAGGAGTCTCGACGCGGGCGGGCTCGGCTCGGGCGGGCTCGACCGCCGGCGCCGGCTCGCCCCAGCCCTGGGAGCCGACCGGAGTGTACGGGTCCCATCCACCGACGGTGGTGTCCCCCGCACCGACGGCGCCGCGATCCGGTTCGGGGAAGGACGGGACCGCGGGCACCGGAGCGGCGACCGGCTCGGGACCGGCGACCGGCTCAGGTTGTCCGGGACGTCCGGCCACCGGGACGGAGGGCCGGGCCAGGATCCGCTGGTCCGCCACCGGGGAGGTCATCACCAGACCGATCGCGAAGGCGAGAGCCAGGGCGATCCGCAATGCGTTGGCGGGGTGATCGGTGAGGCTCATCAACCCGAAGCCGAGCAGGCCGGCGCCGAGCGCGGCGGCGATCCGGGACCCCTCGGCGGTCGAGCGCCAGACCCGCCAGCAGACCAGGACGGTGATCGCCATCACCGCCAGGAAGCCCAGCCAGCCGGCCTCGACCAGCCAGTTCAGCCAGGTGTTGTGGGCGTGCTGGAACTGCAGCGAGTCCGGGATGGCCTGGGTGAGCAGGGTCCCCGAGCGGCCGAGGCCGACGCCCAGCGGGTGGTGGACGGCCAGGGAGAGCGCGGCCGTCCAGAGCCTGGTGCGGACCCCGGCGCCGGAGACGACCGCCATGCCGACCGCGGCCACCAGTCCGACGGCAAGCAGCGCTCCGCCGATCCGCAGCCGCCGCCCGATCGGCCTGGCCAGCGTGAACAGGGCGACGATCCCCAGCACGCCGGCCGCCAGGCCGGCCCGCGACCAGGTCTGCAGCAACGCGAGGTAGCCCAGGGCAAGGAGCACATAGCCGGCCAGCCGGGCCGCACTGTTCAGCCACTCGTCAACGGCGAGCCAGGCGAGCGGCAGGAAGAGCAGCAGGAAGGCCGCCAGCAGGTTGGGGTTGGTCATCGTGCCGATCACCCGGACCAGGGCGCCGGGCTGCTCACAGCCGTCGGCCATGCCCTGTCCCGGGGACCGACAGAAACCGGTCGGGGTCTGCGCCGCCGCCTGCTGCAGGGCGATGAGCGCCGGCGTGGCGATACCGACGAGGACGAAGATCAGCGCGGCCCGGTGACCGTCGCGATGCTGCCGACGGACCATCACGACCAGGTAGTAGAGCGCCACCTCGGTCAGCAGCCACCGCCAGGCGGCCATGCTGTCGGTCCTGCCGAACGAGGCGACCAGACTGGTCAGGACCAGGACCAGCAGCGGGATGTCGAGCCAGGTCCGCCACGCCGACGGATGCGGGACGACGAGGGCCATCGCCACCAGGCCGACGATCAGCACGGCCCGGACCGGTGTGATGAGCCAGAACAGCGTCCCGTCCGGGAGGATCCCCGCCACCGACTCGAAGAAGGCGAGCGCCATGCACACCACGGCGATCGAGGTCAGGATGTTGCGCCATGGCTGGCGCTGTGTCCAGCGCCAGGGCGCCCGGGCCCCAGGGGCCCGCGTGGCGGCCCCCCCGGAGGAGCCGGGCGCCGTCGGCTCCACGGGTCGGGGCGAACGGCCGGGTCCACGGTTACTCACACGACATTCTTTCCACATCCACGTTAAGAGTGGTGGAACCGTCCGCAAACTGTCGGCGACGTCGAGCCGTACTCTGCGCCCTGGCCGGCCCGTCGGGGGTCCTACGATGGCACCGTCCCCGCGGACCGTCGGGAGGGAGTGGGCCATGCGTACCAGCCGGGAACACACCGACCGGGCCGGCGGGCCGTACGGCGACCTGAGGGCGAAGGCCTGGCAGGTGGTGATCGGCTTCGGATCGGTCAGTTTCGCCGCAGACATGGTGTACGAGGGGGCTCGATCGATCACCGGCCCGCTGCTCGGTCAGTTGGGCGCCACCGGCCTGGTCGTCGGGCTGGTGACGGGGACCGGCGAAGCGATGGCCTTGGTGCTGCGGCTGCTGTTCGGGCCGCTCGCCGATCGCACCGGACGTTACTGGTCACTGACCCTGGTCGGCTACGGGCTGACCGCCGTCTGCGTACCCCTGCTGGGCATCACCCCGCGGCTCGGCGCAGCCGGGCTGGGCGTCGCGATCACCCTGATCCTGCTGGAACGCACCGGCAAGGCCGTCCGCAGCCCCTCGAAGACCGCCCTGCTCGCCGACGCCGCCGGAGCGGTGGGGCGCGGTCGCGGCTTCGGGGTGCACAAGTTCCTCGACGAACTGGGCGCCCTCAGCGGGCCGTTGCTGGTGGCCGCGATCATCGCCGCCACCACGATGATCGCCCCCGCGATGGCCTGGCTCGCTGTGCCGGGGGTGTTCGCCCTCGTCATCCTCGTGGTGTTGCAGCTCCGGGTCCCCGACACCTCGGTGTTCGCCGACCCGGGACCGCCCTCCGCGCCGGGTGCCACCGCCGCCCGTCCCGCCCCCGACCGGGGCCGCGGCGACGCGGCGGGACACTGGTGGGGCCGGACCCTCGGCATCGGGTTGCCGCGCCGGTTCTTCCTGTTCGCCGCCTGCGCTGCACTGGCCACCGGTGGACTGGTGACCTTCGGGGTGATCTCCTTCCATCTGGTCTCCGCTGCGGTCCTGCCGCTGGCCGCGGTCCCGGTGGTGTATGCCGCCGGCCAGGGAGCGTCCGCGCTGGCCGCCCTGGCGACGGGCCACGGCTACGACCGGTGGGGCCCCCGCGTGCTGTACGTGCTGCCGATCCTGGTCACCCTCGTCCCACTGCTGGCCTTCGCCCGGTCCGCCTGGGTGGCGATCATCGGCGTCCTCGCCTGGGGTGCGGCGAACGGGCTGCAGGACTCCACCGTGAAGGCCCTGGTCGCCGATCTGGTCGGCAAGGACCGCCGGGCGACCGCGTACGGCGTGTTCGCGGCGATCCAGGGCGCCGCGGCGATCGGTGGCGGTGCCCTCGCCGGCGGCCTCTACACCTCCGCGCTGCCGTTGCTGGTGGTGATCGTCGCGGTCAGCCAGGTCGGCACCGCACTGCTGCTGCGTCGTACGCTCGGACACGGCTGAGCCCCGGCCGCGACCGGCCGTCGGTACGGTGTGTGAGAATCGGCCCCGTGACGATCACAGCAGCGGCGGACGGATCATCCCTCGGCAATCCCGGCCCGGCCGGCTGGGCCTGGTACGTCGACGACGACTGCTGGGCCAGCGGCGGGTGGCCCCGTGGCACCAACAACATGGGGGAGCTGATGGCGGTGCTGGACCTGCTGCACCAGACCGCCCACGCCGACGAACCGCTGCACGTGCTGTGCGACAGCCAGTACGCGATCAACGTGATCTCCAAGTGGACCAAGGGCTGGAAGAAGAAGGGCTGGAAGAAGGCCGACGGCAAACCGGTCCTGAACGTCGATCTGGTGAAGGCCCTCGACGAGGCGATGCAGGGACGCGACGTCACCTTCGAGTGGGTCCGTGGGCACAACGGCCACAACCTGAACGAGGCGGCCGACACCCGCGCCCGGGCCGCCGCCACCGCCTACCAGCAGGGCCGCGAGCCCGACGCCGGGCCGGGGTTCCCGGTGACCGGCGGCGTCGCTGCCGCTCCGGTGGTCACCGAACCCGACGATCTGGTCACCGAGCCCGACGAGGAGGAGTCCGACCTCCCGGAGGACTACCTGCAGCCCGACCTCTTCTCCGGCGCCGAGCCCGAGCTCGACCTGCCCGAGATCGACCAGGTCGCCGAGCTCGAGCGCTGGCTGCACAGCGCCGAGCCCGCCGAGGACCCGACGCAGTGGGCCGGCCTGCTGCATCCGGGCTGGTTCCGGGTACGGGCGGACGGCAGCCTCGACCACCGCGGCGACGTGCTCAGCGGGGTGCTCTCCCCCGACGTCTGCACCCTCGACATCGTCGAGGCGCGCCGGCTGCGTCCCGACGAGGTGCTGCTGCTCAGCCGCGCCACGCAGGCCACCACCGCCACCCTCCGGACCGCCCTGTGGGTCCGGGAGAACACCCAGTGGCAGCAGCGTTTCGAGCAGGTCACACCGGAACTCTGACCCCGGCTGACCACCCACGGACCACAATGGGCGCATGGACCCGCACCCCGTGAGGGGAGAGGTGAGCCCCCCGCCGACCACCACCTCCACCCGCCCCGACTGGCTGACCCTGCCCAACGCCGTCACCCTGCTCCGGTTGCTACTGCTGGCGCCGGTGTGCTGGCTGCTGGTGCGTACGCCCGGGGACAGCCCGTTGGTCGTCGGGCTGCTCGCCCTTTGGGCGGCCACCGACTGGGTGGACGGCTTCCTGGCCCGGGCCCTGCACCAGGTGAGCCGGACCGGGGAGATGCTCGATCCGATCACCGACCGGGTCGGCATCGGCGCAGTGCTGCTGGCCCTCGCCCTGGGCGGCCACGTCTCGTGGTGGCCGGTCGGCATCGTCGTCGTCACCGACCTGGCCACCGGCCTGCTCGCCGGGCGCGCCGCGGCGAGGGGCCGGATCAAGGTGCACCTGCTCGGCAAGTTCCGCACGGCGGTGCTCTTCGTCGGCATCGTCGCGCTGATCGCCGCCCTGGCGTTCTACCCGCCGGCCACGATCTTCGGCAGGCTGCTCCTCTGGGCCGGCGCGGCATTGCACGTCGTCGCCGGGGCGACCTACATCCGGGCGGCCGTCCTCGGCGCCCGGAGGCCGCCGGCGATCGACGACCGGGAGCGGCGGTGAGCGGTGTCACGGTCGCGGTGCTGGGCACCGGTCGTCTCGCCCATGCCCTGACCGGCGCCCTCACCGCCCGGGGGGTGGCGGCCAGCATGCTGTCGGCCAGGGACCCCGACCGGGCCCGCGCGCTCGACGCCGATCTGACCGTACTGGCCGTCAGCGACGACGCGATCGGCCCTCTCGCCGCCGCCCTGGCCGCCGAGGCGGGCGAGCCCGCCGATGCCGATGGGACGAGCGGGGTCGTGCACTGCTCCGGGGCGCTCGACCTGGCTCCGCTGGCGCCGCTGGCCACCGGCCGGTGGCTCGGGGCCTGGCACCCGATGCAGGCCTTCGCCACCGTCGACACCCCGATCGCTCCCGGCGTCACCTGGGGCATCACCGCCGAGGCCGAGCTGCGGGAGGTCCTGGTCGGACTCACCGCCACCCTGGGTGGCCGTCCGGTGCTGCTCCGGGAGGAGGACCGCCCCCGCTACCACGCCGCGGCGACGATGGCGTCCAACTACACCGTCGTCCTGATCGACCATGCGGCGCGGCTGCTGCAGGACTGCGGGCTGGACGCCGATGCCGCCCTGGAGGCCCTGCTCCCCCTGGTCCGGACCAGTCTCGACGGACTGCAGGGCGTCGGCCTGCCGGGCGGGCTCACCGGCCCCGCCGTACGCGGCGACGTGGGCACCATCCGGCGCCATCTCGCGGCGCTCGCCGACCGCCCCGATACCGCGGCGCTCTACCGCGCGGCAGGACGGGCGGCGCACGACCTGCTGGTCGCCCGCGGGATGGGCCCGGCCACCCTGGCCGCGGTCGATGCCGCCCTGCGGGACCCCGGTGATGGCACTGGAACGGGAGCGTAAACTTGTGCCGAACACCACACGGCAGAGAGGTACACACGTGCGGTTCCGGACGATGGTGAGCGGCAAGATCCACCGCGCACGGGTCACAGCGGCCGACCTCGACTATGTCGGCAGCATCACCGTCGACGAGGATCTCCTCGACGCGGCGGACATCCTCCCCTTCGAGCGGGTCCAGGTCGTCGACCTCAACAACGGCGAGCGTCTCGAGACGTACACCATTGCCGGCGCCCGTGGCTCGGGCGAGATCCAGCTCAACGGCGCGGCGGCCCGGCTGGTGCAGCCCGGCGACCTCGTCATCATCATGGCCTACACCCAGGTGACCGATCCGGTCCCGGCCGGCTGGCACCCCAGGGTCGTCCTGGTCGACTCGAACGACAACTCGATCGCCCGGATCATCACCGATGTCGACGACCCGATGGCCCTGCACGGCCCGATGCCGGCGGCGCTGAGCTGACCGATGCGGACCTCGATCGCCGACATCCGGGCGGCGTACCTGCGCGGTGAGCGCATCCCGATGATCACCGCGTACGACTACACCAGCGCCCAACTGGTGGAGCGCGCCGGCGTGCCGATGATCCTGGTGGGCGACTCCCTCGGCATGGTGGTCCAGGGCCACGAGTCGACACTGCCGGTCACCGTGGACGACATGGTCTACCACACCCGGGCTGTGGTCCGCGGTTGCGCGACCCCGCTGGTCGTCGCAGACCTGCCGTTCCTGGCGTACGCCACCGAGACCGACGCGCTGCGCCACGGCGGGCGGCTGCTCGCCGAGGGCGGCGCCGGTTCGGTCAAGCTGGAGGGCGGCCGGCCGGTCGCCCCGACGGTCCGCCGGCTGGTGCAGGCCGGGATCCCGGTGATGGGCCATCTCGGTTTCACCCCGCAGTCGGTCAACCAGATCGGGATGCGGGTCCAGGCAAAGGAGTCCGCGGCCGCCCGCGCCCTGGTCGAGGACGCCCTCGCCCTCCAGGACGCCGGCACCTGGGCCGTGGTGCTGGAGCTGATCCCCGCCCCGCTGGCCGCCGAGGTGACCGCCCGGCTCGACATCCCGACGATCGGCATCGGCGCCGGCCCCCGGTGTTCCGGGGAGGTGCAGGTCTGGCACGACCTGCTCGGCCTGTTCAGCGACTTCGTCCCCCGGCACACCCGCCGCTACCGCACCCTCGGCGAGGAGGTGGTCGGCGGCCTGCAGGCCTACGCCGACGACGTACGCTCCGGGGTGTTCCCGACCGAGCGGAACAGCGCCGGGATGGACCCGCAGGTGCTGGCCGAGGCCCTCGCCGGGCTGGACCGGGCGGAGGACCACCGGACGGAGGAACAGGGATGAGGGTCGTCACCACCCGCGAGGAGCTCCGGGCCGCCCGGGCCGGGCTGGGCGGGGCCGGTGAGGTCGGTCTGGTGCCGACGATGGGCTTCCTGCACGAGGGACACCTCAGCCTGGTCCGCCGGGCCGCCGAGGAGAACGACGCCACCGTGGTGTCGATCTTCGTCAACCCGGCCCAGTTCGGGCCCGCCGAGGACCTCGCGGCCTACCCGCGCGACCTCGACCACGATCTCGGCCTGCTGGCAGCGGCCGGTGTCGACCTGGTCTGGGCACCGCGGGTCGAGGACGTCTACCCGGCCGGTTTCGACACGTACGTCGCCCCCGGCGGCGTCGCCGACGTGCTGGAAGGGGCCCGCCGGCCCGGCCACTTCCGCGGGGTCGCGACGATCATCAGCATCCTGTTCCATCTCGTCGCCCCCCGGCGGGCCTACTTCGGTCAGAAGGATGCCCAGCAGGTCGCGGTGATCCGGCAGCTGGTCCGCGACCTGGGGCTGCCGGTCGAGATCGTCGCCTGCCCGATCGTCCGGGAGCCGGACGGCCTGGCGATGAGCAGCCGCAACACCTATCTCACCGCCACGGACCGCCCGGCCGCGCTGGTGCTCTCCCGCGCACTGCGGGCGGCCGGGCAGGCCTGGGAGAACGGGGAACGCGACGCCGAAGCGCTGCGGACGATCATCCGCGAGGTCCTCGCCGCCGAGCCGCGGGCGAAAGTCGACTATGTCAGCGTCGCCGATCCGCGCACCCTGGCCGAGCTGGGCACCGTCGACCCGGCGGTCGGCGCGCTGGCCTCGCTGGCGGTACGGGTCGGCGCGCCACGGCTGATCGACAACCTGGTGCTCGCGCCCCGCGCCTGACGATCCCGCACCTGAGCCGGGAACATCACACCCGTTCGCTGCTGCGGTACGGCACATCACGGCCGAACGCGACGGCCCCCGCCAGGCCTTTCGGATAATCTGGCCCCGCCGAAGAGCGTCCGCAACGCAGCCGTCCGACCCAGGGAGATGCCCAGCACATGGCCACGATCATCTACACCCACACCGACGAAGCGCCCTTGATGGCCACGTACTCCCTCCTCCCGGTCGTCGAGGCCTTCGCCTCAACGGCGGGGGTGCAGGTCGAGACGCGTGACATCTCGCTGTCCGGCCGGATCCTGGCAGCCTTCGCCGATCTGCTGCCCGCGGACCAGCAGGTCGCCGACGCCCTCGCGGAACTCGGTGAGCTCGCGAAGACCCCCGAGGCCAACATCATCAAGCTGCCGAACATCTCGGCGTCGGTCCCCCAGCTCAAGGCCGCCGTGCAGGAGCTGCAGGCCCTCGGCTACGCGCTGCCCGACTACGTCGACGAGCCGCAGACGGCGGCGGAGAAGGACGCTCGCGCCCGCTACGACAAGATCAAGGGCTCCGCGGTCAACCCGGTGCTGCGGGAGGGCAACTCCGACCGGCGCGCCCCGCTGGCGGTGAAGAACTACGCCCGCAAGCACCCGCACTCGATGGGTGCCTGGACGGCCACCTCGAAGACCCGGGTCGCCACGATGGGCCACGACGACTTCCGCACCAACGAGAAGTCCGTGATCATCCCGGCCGACGACACCCTGCAGATCAAGCTCGTCGGCGCCGACGGCACCGAGACCGTCCTCAAGGCCGCGCTGCCGGTGCTCGCCGGTGAGGTGATCGACGGCACCTTCCTCAGCGCGAAGAAGCTGGACGAGTTCCTCGCCGAGCAGGTCGCCGCCGCCAAGGCCGAGGGCGTGCTGTTCTCGGTGCACCTCAAGGCGACCATGATGAAGGTCTCCGACCCGATCATCTTCGGCCACGTCGTCAAGGCCTTCTTCCCGAAGACCTTCGCCGCGTACGGGGCCGTCCTGGACGAGGCCGGCCTGTCCGCCAACAACGGGCTGGGCGCCATCCTCGCCGGCCTCGATGCGCTGCCGGACGGTGCGGAGATCAAGGCCTCCTTCGACGCCGAGCTGGCCGACGGCCCGGCGCTGGCGATGGTGAACTCCGACAAGGGGATCACCAACCTGCACGTGCCCTCCGACGTCATCGTCGACGCCTCGATGCCGGCGATGATCCGGATCGGCGGCCACATGTGGGGCCCGGACGGTCAGGAGGCCGACACCCTCGCGGTCATCCCCGATTCCTCGTACGCCGGCGTCTACCAGGCCGTCATCGACGACTGCAAGGCCCACGGCGCCTACGATCCGACCACCATGGGGTCGGTGCCGAACGTCGGCCTGATGGCCCAGAAGGCCGAGGAGTACGGCTCCCACGACAAGACCTTCGAGATCCCGGCCGACGGCACCGTGCAGGTCGTCAACGCCGCCGGTGAGGTGCTGATCGAGCATGCCGTCGAGGCCGGCGACATCTGGCGGGCCTGCCAGGCCAAGGACGCCCCGATCAAGGACTGGGTCAAGCTGGCCGTCACCCGGGCCCGTGCCTCGCAGACCCCGGCGGTCTTCTGGCTCGACCCGGCGCGCGCCCACGACCGCAACATCGCCGAGAAGGTCAAGGCCTACCTGCCGGAGTTCGACCCCGAGGGCCTGACGATCGAGATCATGTCCCCGATCGAGGCCACCCAGTACTCGGTGGAGCGGATCCGCCGTGGCGAGGACACCATCTCGGTGACCGGCAATGTGCTGCGCGACTACAACACCGACCTGTTCCCGATCCTCGAGGTCGGCACCTCGGCGAAGATGCTGTCGGTGGTCCCGCTGATGGCTGGTGGAGGCCTGTTCGAGACCGGTGCCGGCGGCTCCGCCCCGAAGCACGTCCAGCAGCTGCTCGCCGAGAACTACCTGCGGTGGGACTCGCTGGGCGAGTTCATGGCGCTGGCCGAGTCGTTCCGCCACGAGGCGACCAACGGGAACCCCAAGGCCGGGGTGCTCGCCGCGACTCTCGACAAGGCCACCGAGACCCTGCTCGACCAGAACAAGGGCCCGGCCCGCAAGGTCGGCCAGATCGACAACCGGGGCAGCCACTTCTGGCTGGCGACCTACTGGGCCCGGGAGCTCGCCGCGCAGACCGAGGACGCCGAGCTGGCGGCCGCGTTCGCGCCGGTCGCGGCCGAGCTGGCGGACCACGCCGAGCAGATCGACGCCGAGCTGATCGGGGTCCAGGGCCACCCGGTCGACCTGGGCGGCTACTACCGCCCCGACGACGCGAAGACCACCGCGGTGATGCGTCCGTCGGCCGCCTTCAACGAGATCATCGCCAAGCTGGGCTGACCGGCGCGGCCGGGCCGACGCCTCCGGACCGAGGTCCGTACGCCACCGGTCCGTGCCGACCAGGACGGCGTCGGGGAGACATCCCCGGCGCCGTCCGGCGCGTCCGGCCTCAGATCACGCTCCACCCGCCGTCACACATCAGCACCGCGCCGCTGATGTTGGAGGCGTCGTCACTGAGCAGGAAGGTGATGGCCGCCGCGAGCTCGTCGGCGGTCGCCGTCGGCGGCATCATCGCGCCGAGCAGCGGGGCGATGGTCTCGGCGAACCCGGGCGTGTCCATCCGGGCCTGGATGTTGGTGGCGACCCCGCCGGGCGCGACGCTGTTGCACCGGATCCCCTTGCGGGCATAGAAGAGCGAGGTGGACTTCGTCAGCCCGATCACGGCGTGCTTGGACGCCGTGTAGGCGACCCCGGCCGCTCCGGCCCGGATCCCGGCCTCGGAGGAGACGTTGACGATCACCCCCGCACCGCGGGCCAGCATCACCGGGATCGCCGCCCGGCTCAGCCGCATCATCGCGGTCAGGTTGACGTCGAGCACCCGCTGCCAGGTGGCGTCGTCGATCTCCGCGATGGGGAGGAAGTCGTCCATGATCCCGGCGTTGTTGACCAGCCCCCACAGCTCGGGGCCGGCCTCGGCGACCACCCGGTCGACGACCTGCTGGTCGGTGATCGACCCGGCGACATAGCGGAAGCCCGGAGCGCCGAGTTCCTCGGCGACCTCCCGGAGCCGCTCCTCGGACAGGTCGGCCCCGACGACGGTCGCCCCCTCGGCGACCAGCCTGGCGGCGGTGGCCCTGCCGATGCCGGATCCGGCACCGGTCACGATGATGGTCCGGCCGGTGAACCGGTCGGGAATGACGGCGGACATGATGACCTCCCGTGCGGGTGTGGACACGGTGCCCGACAGGCGCACCCGGACGGTCGTAGTACGACGCCGTACGTACTTCTCAGTGTAGGACGCGGCCGGCGGCGGTGCGCCGGATTCGGGGCCGAGCGGGCCGGCATCGGACCGTCAGGGCGCCGGGCAACACACCCACCTCGAGGTCGACGACATCGGTGACGACATCGCCGTCCAACTGGACCGGCAGCGGGCTCGGCGGCGTGACCCGGGCGGCGGAGGTCCGGCCGTACGCCAGCGCCCGGGTCCGGCGAGGTCGGTGGAACAGTCCCGTGCCGGCCACGGCGACCCAGTCGAGGAGACTGCGCAGCGGCACCTCCAGGGTCTCCAGGGCGCCGTCGCCGGGGGCCGCGTCGGGAAACACGGTGATCCCCCCGGGGACCCGTGGGAGATTGCCGAAGAGCACGGTCCAGGTCCGCACCGCGCGCGGATGACCGTCGAGATCGACGACCATCGGCAGCGGCCGCAGCAGCGCATGGCGGATCCCGGCGGTGAAGTAGGCCAGCCAGCCGAGCCGCCGTTTGAGGCGTACGCCGGTGGCGGCCACGGTCTGCGCGTCGCGGCCGATCCCGGCCATCACCAGGAAGACCGCCTCGACCACCGGTCCGGGAGCGGTGGTCATCCGGGCGGACCCGACGTCCATCCGCAGCTCGCCGCCGCCCAGCGCGGTCGCCACGGCGAGACGTACGTCCCGGCGGGGCAGCCGCAGATTGCGGGCGACGATGTTGGCGGTCCCGGTCGGGACGATGCCCAGCGCAACGCCGGTCCCGGCGAGCACCCGGGCCGCTTCGCGGACGGTCCCGTCACCACCGGCGACCACCACCAGGTCCGCCCCCGCGGCCAGCAGTCGCCGGGTCTGGTCGGCGCCGGGCGAGTCGACGGTGGTGGTGAGGACGGTCGGGGCGGGTGCGCCGAGGGCGGCCAGGGCCGCGGCGAGTTCCCGGCGGGCGCGCTCCGCCCGCCGGCCGACGGGATTGAGCACCAGGCCGACCCGCGGACGGTCGGCCGGCGGCACGGCGATCGACGGCTCGGCTCAGGCGCTCTCCGGAAGACCGGAGGACAGGTTGTCGCACATCCGGCGCAGGGTGTCGACCGTGGTGCGGTAGTCGGCGCCGCTGATGCCGCGGGCCAAGTCCTGCCGGACGTGCTCCACGTGGCCGCGGACCTGGTCGTGGGCAGCCAGACCGGTCTCGGTGAGGGACAGTGTCGTCCCGTCGTCGTCGATCCAGCCCCGGGCGGAGAGGATCTCCAGGGCCGCCTCCAGCGAGTCGTCCCGGTCACAACGGAACGCGCCGAGCGTCTCGCGCAGGCTCGCGACGGTCCGGGCGCCCCAGGACAGGGCGCTCAGCACCTGCCACTGACGACGCGTCACGTCGTCCTCGTGGAGGGCCTGCTCGAACGCCTGGTTGATCAGGGAATCGAGATGCTTGGCCCAGTAGCCGATCGGCCGCTCCTGTTGTTCCCGCATACGCCCACGGTAATCGTCTGCGGGGTGGTCCACCACGAAAACCCACGGGAGGCCGGTGTCCGCCCCCGCGTGGCGCCGGTTCCCGCCGGCTCCGCCCGGCCGGTCGGCCGACCGGCCGACCGGGTATCCTGCCGGTGTGATCTCGGTGCAGGGACTGACGCGCCGGTTCGGTGAGACGCTGGCGGTCGACGGTCTCACGGTGGAGATCGGTGAGAGTGAGGTCTTCGGCCTGCTCGGCCCGAACGGTGCGGGCAAGACGACGACGATCCGGATGCTGGCCGGGCTGATCGGGGTGACGAGCGGCCGCGCGACCGTGCAGGGCGTCGACATCACCGACCGGTCGGCCGGCCCCCGCCTGCGGAGACTCGTCGGGGTGTTACCGGAGGAGGTCGGTCTCTACGGCGATCTGAGCGCGGCCCGGACGCTGGACTTCTTCGCCCGACTCCACCACGTGGACCGACCGCGACGGGTCGAGCAGATCGAGTGGCTGCTGCACCGGCTGGACCTCTGGGAGCGACGTGACATGCCGGTCGCCGACCTGTCGAAGGGCCTCAAACAGCGGCTCGCCCTCGCTCGGGCGCTGGTGCACGATCCGCCGGTCGTCCTTCTGGACGAGCCGACCGCCAACCTGGACCCGGAGATGGCCCGCACGGTCCGGCAGTTCCTCGTCGACCTCGGAGCACGTGGGCATGTGGTCGTGATCAACACCCACCGGCTCGAGGAGGCTGAGCGGATCTGCCATCGCGTCGGCATCCTGCGGACCCGTCTCCTCCGCGTCGGCCGGCCAGCCGAACTGCGCGTGAGCATGGCTGCCGGTCGTGTTGCCGTCGAGCTGGAGCAGGTCACGGACGCCGTCGTCGAGGCGGCCCGGAGTGTCGGCGCCGTCGATGTGACTGCCGCGACCACGCAGCTCGAGGCGCACCTGCCCGCCGAGGTCTCCGTACCCGACCTCGTCACAGCCATCGTGCTGGCCGGCGGCCGGGTCACCGCGGTGTCCCGGGGGGAGACCCTCGAGGACGCCTACCTGGAGATCGTCGAGGACCACCCGTGAACGCCACCGACGTCCTCACCATCGCCCGCAAGGACCTCGGGACGGCCCTCCGGCGCCGCAGCCTCCGGTACTCGCTCATCCTCTTCCCGGTCCTCACCGCCATCGGGCTCTCGCTCGTCATCGGGTACGTAGGACGGGCCGCCGAGGTCCCCACGGACGTCGTCGCACACCTGCTGCTCTCCTTCGTGTTCTTCTTCGCCGTCGGTGCCGCGATCCTCTCGACGACGATCGCCGCGTATTCCTTCGTCGGGGAGAAGGTCGAGCGGAGCCTCGAGCCGTTGCTCGCCACGCCCGTCACCGATCTGGACATCCTGCTGGGGAAGGCGCTCGCCGCGGTCCTGCCTCCGGTCGTCTCCACCTGGCTGGGGATCGCGCTGTTCATCGTCCTGGCCGATCTCCGGACGTCCGCCCGTTTCGGTGTCGGCTACCTGCCCGGCCCGGCGGCCTGGATCATCATCGGTGTGGTCGTCCCGCTGTCCTCCCTGCTGAGTGTCCTGTTCAGCGTCCTGGTCTCGACGCGCGCCGCCGAGACGCGTGCGGCCCAGCAGGCGGCCGCACTCATCACGCTCCCCTTCGCCGCGATCTACGTCCTCTCCGAGGTCGGGATCGTCCCTCTCGATCCCGTCGGGATGCTGTCCCTCTCGGGAGTGCTGGCCGTCGTCGACGTGGTGCTGTTCCTCCTGGCGAGGGTCGCCTTCGACCGGGAGGAGATCCTCACCCGGTGGCGCTGACGGCCGAGCGACCACAGTGGCACGCGTAGCTGTGCCAGCGGATCGCCAGGGGTCAAGATGTCGTCACCATCACACCGGCGGGAGGAGAGCACGTGAGGACCCGGGTGGCCGACTACCTGCTGGAGGTGGCCGGGGCGCGACGTACGCCTGAGCTCAACCGCCATCTCGCGCTGCTGCTCGCCCTGGTGGCCGGGATCCTCAACTCCGTCGGCTTCGTCGCCGTCAGCGTCTACACCTCACACATGACCGGGCTCACCGCCACGGTCGCCGACGCCATCGTGCTGTGGCGGCCGGCGGTGGTGCTGAGCGGGGTGACCGCGCTGGCCTCGTTCATCGCCGGCGCGATGGGCTGCGCCGTGATCTTCAACTGGGGTCGCCGCCGGGGGCTGCACAGCCGCTACGCGAACGTGCTGCTGGTCGAGGGCGGCCTGATGCTGCTGTTCGGCCTGCTCGCCGAGGAGCTCACCTGGGACCACCGGCACCTGGTGTTCATCGCGGTGCTCTGCTTCACGATGGGCCTGCAGAACGCCACCATCACCAAGATCTCCGGGGCGACGATCCGCACCACCCACGTCACCGGCATGGTCACCGACATCGGCATCGAGCTCGGCAAGATCGCCTATCGCAACCGGCTTCCCGACGCGGACCCGGTGGTCGGCGACCGGACCAAGCTGGCGATGCTCGCCTCGTTGGTCGGCCTGTTCTTCCTCGGCGGGATGATCGGCGCCGCGGGCTATCTGTGGATCGGGTTCGCCTTCCTGGTCCCCACCGCGCTGGTGCTGCTGGTGGCGACCTACCGGCCGCTGGCGGAGGACCTGCGGGCACTGCGGCACGCCCGGCGGGACCGGGCCGGTCACCCACGGGCCGAGAGCTGACCCCGGCTCACTTCAACAGGCGATCCATCCGCCGATCGCTGAGCCGGCGGCCGCCGGTCTGGCAGGTCGGACAGTACTGCAGCGACTTGTCGGCGAAAGCGACCTCGGCGATGTCGGTGCCGCACATCGGGCACGGCAGCCCGGTCCTGGCGTGCACCCGGTAGCCGGCGTGCTTGATGCCCTTGAGCCGGTCCAGCGGCTGTCCCGCCATCGCCTCGGCGGCCCGCCCGAGCACCTCACCGATCGCGGCGTGCAGCCGACCGGTCTCGTCGACGCCGAGGGTCTTCGCCGTCGCGTACGGTGACAGCCGCGCCGCGTGCAGGATGTCGTCGGAGAAGCCGTTGCCGATGCCGGCCATCAGCATCTGGTCGGTGAGCACCGTCTTCAGCCGGGCGCCGGTGCCGGCCAGGATCGCACCGAGCTCCTCGACCGACAGGCCGGCCGCCTCCGGTCCGAGGCGCGCGATCTCGGGCAGTGTCGCGGGGTCGGCGGCGACGTACGCCGCCACGCCCTTCTTGGTGCCGGCCTCGGTCACGTCGAGCGCCGACCCGCTGTCCAGGACGAGGCGCAGCGCCAGCGGGCCGCGGCCCGGCCGGACCGGGGTCTTCGGGGTGGTGGCGCGCCAGTGCAGCCAGCCGGCGCGGGCCAGATGGAGGGCAAGGTGGACGTCCTCGCAGCCGAGCAGCAGGAACTTGCCACGCCGCCCGACCTCGGTCAGCCGCTTGCCGATCAGGGCGGTGTGCGGCGGGTCGGCAGTCTTCAGCACCGAGAACGAGGCGAGGTCGACACGCTCGACCAGCCGGCCCGCGGCACGCTCCCGCAGGAAGGCCGCAGCGGCGTCGAGCTCGGGGGCTTCCGGCATGCGGCCATTATGGACCTGTGAGCACAGCAGCGACGATGTCCGACATCCTGCGGGTGATGCGGGACCTCGGGCGTGTCCCGTTTCTCCGGGCGGCGGAGCGGCCGTACGCCGACATCGACCTCCCGCTGCCGATCGGTCACGGCCAGACGAACTCCCAGCCGTCCACCGTGGCGGCGATGCTGGAGCTGCTCGAGGTGCCGGCCGGCGGGTCGGTGCTGGACGTGGGAGCCGGCTCGGGCTGGACCACCGCGCTCCTCGCCCGGCTGGTCGGATCGTCCGGCCGGGTGACCGGGGTCGAGAGGATCCCCGACCTGACCCGCCGGGCCGCCGCGACGCTGGCGACCCTGGGCCTGCCGTGGGCCGAGATCCACCAGGCCGTCCCGGGCCTGCTCGGGTGGCCCGCCGCGGCGCCGTTCGACCGGATCCTGGTGTCGGCCGACGCCGAGCGGCTGCCGATGGATCTGGTCCACCAGTTGGCCCCGGGCGGCATCATGGTGATCCCGGTTGCCTCGGTGATGCACCGGATCCGGCAGGAGATTTCCGGCCGGATCGTCGACACCCGCCACGGGCCGTACTCCTTCGTGCCGCTGATCCCCTGGTGAGCCGGCTCAGCGGAGCCTGCTGTCCTCGCTCAGCCGATGGTAGGCGTGATCGACGTACACCAACGGGAAGGCCCGGGGCCCCAGATCCGCACGCACGGCCCGGGCGATGACGAGCAGGCTGCCGGCGATGTCGATCCGCTGTTCGATCCGGCCCTGCACCCACCCGACAGCGCCGGAGAGGACGATCTCCCCGCCGGGCAGCACCTCGGTGGCGATCCCGGCGAACCGGTCCTGCGCGGGCGCGGCGAACCTGGCCGCGACGTCGGACTGGGCGGCGGACAGCACGTTGACCACCACCCCGTCCGCGGCCTCGATCACCGCCCGGGACGAGGAGGTCGCGTTGACCGAAAAGGCGAAGTAGGCGGGATCGACGGACACCGAGACCACCGAGGTCGCGGTGAAGCCCCGTGGACCGTCGGGCCCGACCGCCGTGACCACCGCCACACCCCCTGCGTGTCGCCGGAAGACAGCCCTGAAGTCCTCAGCGCCGAGCTGTTCGTCCGTCCGGGCGTCGTCTGTCACCTGTTCCTCCATTCCGGGTCCCCCGCAGGCCAACGGTAGCCGGGCATCCACCGGGCCCGGACGGTCTCGGTCGGCCCGTCGAGCTCGGTGAAGCCGGCATCGACCACCGAGACGGGGCGGGTGGCGGCCGCCCAGGCCACCGGGTCGGGGTGATCGACCCGCACCCGGAGGCCGTCGGCCCGCCACCGCCGCCGGATCGGCGCGTCCATGGCTTCCCAGGCGAGCTGGGCGGCGTGGCCGCACTGCGCCGCCAGCTTGCCGCTGGTCAGCTCGATCAGCGGGCTGACTTCGATCACGACGACGGGATCGACGGTGAGGCTCTCCCCGCCGGTCTCGAACTGCGTGCCGGACACCTGCAGCTTGTCGAGCAGCCGGGGCAGCGGATGTACCGGTGCGGGGACGAAGGCCCGGACGGCGGCGGTGGCGTGGCCCTCCGGTCCCGGCTGGCTGGTCGTGATGCCGTCGAGGATCTGGACGTCGTCCCAGCGTTTGCCGTCGGCGCGGCGGACGAGCTTGCGGATCCGGTCGTCGGACCAGTATTCGACAGCGTCGTGCCATGGCCCGCCCGGGGCCGCGCGCTCGTCGGCGAGCAGCGAGACGACCGCCCGGGCGGCCGCCTCGGCCACATCGATCTCCCGGGTCGGGACATGCCGGTCGCGGCGGACGACGAGCTGCATCGCCCAGGGGAGGTCATCGTCATCGTGCTCGGTCACGCCGGACGACCCTACCGGCCGAGGTGCCGGGCCAGGTACCGGCCGGTGGTGCTGGCGTCGGCCCGGGCGATCTCGTCGGGGGTGCCGACGGCGATGATCCGGCCGCCGGCCGCGCCGCCGCCGGGCCCCATGTCGATCACCTGGTCGGCGTTGGCGATCAGATCCAGGTCGTGCTCGATCACGATGACGCTGGCCCCTCGGTCGGTGAGTCGCTGCAGGACGTCGAGCAGCGTACGGACGTCGAGTGGGTGCAGTCCCACACTGGGTTCGTCCAGGACGAAGACCGCGCCGGACTGGTCGCGGTGCAGCTCGGTGGCCAGCTTGAGCCGTTGTGCCTCCCCGCCGGACAGCGCCGGGGTGTCCTCCCCCAGCGTCAGGTAGCCGAGGCCGAGGTCGTCCAGGGCGCTGAGCCTGCGGCGCACCGCCGGGAGGTCGCCGACCACGCCGAGGGCTTCCCGTACGGTGTGGCCGAGCAGCTCGGGCAGCGCGATGCCACCGCGGCGGATCTCGAGGGCCCGCGGGGCGTAGCGGCTGCCACCGCAGTCGGGGCATGGGATGTCGATGTCGGGCAGGAACTGCACGTCGAGGGAGACCTGCCCGGTGCCCTCGCAGCGTGGGCAGGCCAGCGACCCGGTGTTGTAGGAGAAGTCCGAGGCGGTCAGCCCGAGCCGGGTCGCGTCGTCGGTGGCGGCGTACGCCTTGCGCAGGTCGTCGTAGACGCCGGAGTAGGTGGCGACGGTGGAGCGTACGTTCACCCCGATCGGCGTCGCGTCGACGGTGTGCACCCGGGTGATCCCGTCCGCCTCGATCGTCCGGACGTGACCGGGGACCCGGCCGGTCCGCCCGGATCTCCCGTTGCCGGATCGCCCGGCGAGGGCGACCAGGGCCGGCACCAGCGAGTCCAGCACAAAGGTGGTCTTGCCCGACCCGGACACGCCGGTGACGGCGACCAGCCGGCCCCGGGGGATGTCGACCCGGAGCGGCCGGACGGTGTGGATCGCGGCGGTCTCCAGACGGATCCGGCCGATCGAGAACATCTCCGCCGCGGTGACCCGTTCCCGGACGACCACCGGCTGGTCGCCGGTCAGGAATCCGCCGAGCAGCGACGCCGGGTCCCGCTGCACCGCGGCGACCGGGCCCTGGGCGAGCACGGTGCCGCCCTCGGTACCCGAGCCCGGCCCGATCTCCACCAGCCAGGTGGCCTCGCGGAGGATCTGGACGTCGTGGTCGACGAAGACGACGGAGTTGCCGTCGGTGAGCAGGTCACGCATCACCCCGAGCAGGCCGTCGACGTTGGCCGGGTGCAGCCCGATCGAGGGCTCGTCCAGCACGTACAGCACGCCGGTGGTCTCGTTGCGGACGGCCCGGGCGAGTTGGACCCGCTGCAGCTCTCCGGTGGAGAGCGTCGCCCCTGCTCGGTCCAGGGTGAGGTAGCCCAGCCCGAGCTGGATGAGCCGGCGGGCCATCCCGAGCAGGGTGTCTACCAGCGCGTCGGCCATCGGC